>CAVTHW010000001.1:0-360208 GCA_963734625.1 Bryobacterales bacterium
TTCCAGCTTCGGCGAGAGACAGGATGGGCATCAGTTTGACGGTTGGTGTCATTCCCATTGGTGGTACGACAGCGTTACGCAGGAGTGGCAGTTCAGCTGCAATGACAGCCACGGATGGTATGAATGGAACAGTTGCACGGGCGACGACCCAAATTATTCCGCACCCAATTGCACGCTATACAATGCCGAGTCGTGTACGCAACAAGTGTCGACTACCGGCACCAATTACCACGGCGGCGCCTATGCGCTTCTCGCTGTCGACTGCCCCTACGATTCGGATGACGATGGCATATGCGATACCGGCGGCTGTCTGAGCTTGTCAAGTTTGGGCGGGATCACCATCAGCGGGAATTGGATGAGTCTGTGGGAGTTAGACAAGCTTGAATGGGATGACCACGTTCAGACTCTGTACTTCCCGGACATATACCGGCCGCTGCTGGGTTGTGACATCTGGGGCTGCTGGGGAGAGGGCCTGAGTGAATGGGTCAGCCCAGTATCGTACGATGATCCAAGCGGGCAACAGCTCGTTGACGCGCAGATGGCGGTTGACTTGTCGACAGGATCGCTCATCGACTTCGGGGGCATCTGCGCTCAAGCAGCGCAATGGTTCCCAGAATACGAGTGCAACTGAGCACTGCAAGAGGGAGTAAGGAGATGTGCAAGACTACATCGATTCTGAGCCGGCTTGGGTATTTTGCGGTGGCGGGCGCGATGGTCTCGGGGATCCTGTTCGCCCAGGAGCTGACCATCCGTGGGAGGATTGTCAGCCAGGATGGCACGCCGATCCAGGGCGATGTGACCCTCGTGGAAGTCGGTCGCGGGGCGCGGATAATGAGCTTCCCGACGGACACGGCTGGCGGGTTTAGCATTACCGCGAACCAGGGAACTGCAAGACGCCTTGTTGCGAAGGCCTACGGATTCGTTTCGACGGAAATGACGTTGCCGGGCGACATCCAGGACACCAACGCGCCCTTAAGCGTTGTTCTGACTCCTGCCGTCGCAGTCTCCGGGCGAGTCGTGAACGAGGCGGGGGTAGGAGTAGGGGGAGCGGTCGTTCGGGCACGCTATCCTGGCGATTCGCGCACGTTCATGTTCGCTCAGGAAGTTGGTGAGGTCAAAGCGGACGACTATGGCTATTTTGAGTTGCCATTTGTCGCTCAAGGCAAGCCGTTCGTCCTTGACGCCATAACTGAGGACAGGCCGATGTCCTCCTCCTGGTCGCTGATTGCGCACGGGAATGCGCTTACCGGCGCCGAGATTCGCCTTTCAGAGCGAGCGCAGGTGATTCAGGGGCGCGTAACTGACTTGGCCGGCGAACCCGTATCCGGAGCGCGTGTGCGCCTGATAGCCGATGCTCGGAACGGCGGTTACTCGCTCGAAGAACGACAGTCGATCACTTTCAACCGCATGGTTAATAGGATGGCCATCACGGATGCGAAGGGTGTTTTCCGCTTTCAGGGAGTTCCTGCCGGGAAAGTTGTGGTCGTCGTGGGCGCTGGCCAGGGCAGCGTGCGAAGCGAAGCGACGGTGACGGTCGCTCCCGTGGAGGTGAATCTCGTCTTGCCGGCCAGCCCGGCGTACTAGGCCACTGGAGCCGCTCGGGATGGAATTGTGGGAAAACGGGTCCAATGCAGGTGGTTGGATCTACAATATATGACGGCCAGGTTGCGAAAACGGGAATCCTGGATGGTCTCTCGAAGCCGGAAGGCTGAGCCCGCGATCATGACTTGGCATTTGATTTGCATTTGAAAGGAGATCCACAGTGAAAGTGCCGATCTGGCTCACGATGCGAGTGAGGTTCTTCCTTTGCCGGTCTGTGCTGCTAGTCGTGGTGCCGCTGGTTCAGTTCCCCATGCACTTGTCGGCTGAGAATGGCTTGGCATCCGCTGACAAGGGCAGTGCATTGATTCAGGGCCGGGAGGGTTCGCAGTCTGGCATCGCTCATGAGGTTGACACTCAGACACCTGCCTTAGCATTGGACAGAGCACGCGAGGATTCCATTGCCGGAACCAGCCTCCCGCTAGCCCCGACCACTGTGGGCTGGCTTAGTGCCAGCGAGGTCGCCCGTCAAAGAGCGCCCAGGGTCTTCGCCAAGCCCGTGTTTCAGCCGCCTCAGCAGCAGGGCGCCGAGCGGAAACGCGGCTGGATCGCACGCCACCCCGCTCTTTTTGGTGCTCTGGTGGGCTTCGGCGGTGGATTCCTGATCGGGTACGCGTCAGGTGAAGACGGCATCATCTACGACTATTCCGCGCTAGGCAACGGCGTGATCTTGGGCGGAGTAGGAGCGGGGGCGGGCGCGGCCGTGGGTGCGATCATCGGAGCAGTACGGAAGTAGCGGTCGTCGTGGGCGCTGACCGGGCCAGCGTGCGAAGCGACGGTGACGGCCGCTCCCGTGGAGCTGAGTCTCGTCTTGCCGGCCAGCCCGTCGTACAAGGCCGCTGGAGTCGCTCGGGATGAACAGCCGGAGGTTGGACAGGAGAATCAATGGGCGCGCTCAGCAGTAGATCAGGAAGTCTTATCAAATGGTCTGTGCCGTTGTTCCTTATCGCAGTGATCCCGGTTCAAGCGCAACCCCGAGCGGTTGAGCTCTTTGCAACAGGTACCCACGTGCGGTATGTCGACGACGCCGGCGACGAGGGACGCGGTGCAGCCGCGGGCGTCACGGCGGCGATGCCGATCGTGCGGCGGTTTGCCATCGAGGCCGAGGCTCACACAAGCCGCATCGAGTTTGGGAACCAGCGCCGCGGCTACACCCAATTCGGATCTTTCTACACCACGCGAGTCACCATGCTGGCCGTCACGCCCGTTCTGCGTTTAGGCGCTGATCGGGTGTACGCTTTCGGCGGATTGGGTCCCGCATTATGGATTCGCCGTGATTGGTCCGGTCATCGCTATTGGCAGTTGCGGGGCGGCCTGGTGGTCAGTCCTGTCCGGCACTTCGTATTGCGAGGAGAATACGTGTACGGCACGAGCGCGAAGGGAGTGAAGTTCGGTGCTGGCTATCGCTTCTAATTTCTTCTTAGGCGCTGGCGTGAGGATTGAGACACGCAGTGCATGGTTTGTGCGCATCGAGGGGCGAGCTTGCGCTGGGGGACTAAGTATTGCGCTGGTTCCCCTGGTCACGGTCAGGCGGACGCTCTGAGTTCTAACTTTTGTGATATCTAAATGCAGGTGTTAGGGCTTATGAAACCGACCATATTGCTGTTGTTGCTCATAATAGCGTTAGGCGCATTGCCGGTTTCGGCTCAGGCGCAGAGTCCCGCGAAACACTTTGAACTCTCCGGTCTCGCCGGAATTGGGAGCTACACTAGCGACGAGGGAGGGAAAGGCCGGGCTTTCGGCCTTCGGCGCCTCCTTGGGATGGCGGTCTGACTCCATTCACGGTCTCCAGATCGATTACGTGTTCATGGACCTGAAGAGTGGATCCCGCCGGAGGTTCCACTTTGTTACCGGCAGCTACGTGGTCCAATCCCGAAGACGGCGAGTGCGGCCGTTTTTCCAGTTGGGAGCGGGCCCAGGAGTCGAAACGGTCTCCTTGCGGGGCCTCACGGTGCCGCCCGGGATCCCGCCTCCCAGCAGCGTCCGCGAGAATCTGCTTGCCGTCGTCGCAGGGGCGGGAGCGACAGTGGATGTCAGCGAATCGTTCTTCATCCGGCCCAAGTTCGCCTTCTACGCGGCCGCCGGGCCTGGGTTCATTAGCCTCCTGGACATTACGGCGGGCTGGCGATTTTGACTGCCGATAGACCGCGGCCCGCGGGATTTCTACGGACCACGGACTGCGTAATGTGAGTCGAAAATGCAACTCGCAGGACCAGAGGATGGCGGCTGGGGTTGTACTGAACAGGATCGGGGAAGTCCCGGCTGGAGAAGCCGCCGCCAGATTTTCCTGACACTGCAAGAGAGTGCAGGCGCATCCTTTACGTTGTCTCTTTTTGTTGTTATTTTCGGGGATTCGCCACGCCGGCCAGCGGTCGCTTCGAGCGCCCCAGACAGCTACGCTCTTCGGCCGAAATTGCCGGGTATCCAGATTCGCGTCACTTGCCCGAGTAGGCATCCCAGAGAAGTGCTGCCGGCCAGCGGTACGGTTTTCGGATCGGCTGTGATGCGGGCCCAGACGCCCTCGGCACGGTCAGCCTTCTATGACCCGTCACAAGTGACATGAGCGGACGCTGAATGCTGACCGCGGCACGCTCCCGGGTGATTTGCTCCCCACTCCGCCAGAGCGCGGATAGAAGGCGGCTCCGTCGCTATTCGCTGGCAGGCAACTTCGGGGCCAGGCGGTAGGCATAGATCAGAATCGCCAGGCCGACCAGGAACGGGACCAAGCCGAAAAGGTAGTAGCTCTGCCCGGGTGCAATGCCGGCCATCATCACGCCAAGGCCGATGCCGGCCATCATGGTCACCAGCCCGCCGAGGCGCAGACTTTCCCGCTGTTGCACCCTCATTTCGTGGCGGGCCGCCTTCTCCTCCACCAAAAACCGCGTGAGCATGTCCGGTTGGTTGCCTTCGGAAAAGCGGCGCAGGGTCTCACTCCTGTAGAATTCTTCGCGCTCTTTGCGCCTGGACTCCACCCATTCGTGGACGGCGAGCCATCCGAAGACGGCGACTGTGCCAATCGCCGGTACTATGAATGTGTCAGCCATAGCTGTGCGGGGCTCCTTTTGCCAAGCGGCCGATCTGCGGGCCGCAAACGGTCAGACCTCCGGCCGGTCGGGCGGGTTGCAAAATGTGGGATGCAAAACGGCCGCAAGAAAACGCAACTGTGGCGGGCCCGGCGCGGTCGTACCGATGCTAGGCTGAACCTTGACGAGCGCAGAAGATCTAGCGGCAGTGCAGGCGGTCCTGAACGGAGATATCGATGCGTTCGAATTCATCGTGGAACGGTGGAAGCGGCCTCTAGTGAATCTCGCCTACCGGTATTGCCTCGACCGCAGCCGGGCGGAGGATCTGGCGCAAGAGGCGTTTCTGCGTGCCTTCCGCCACCTCCGCTCATGGCGGCGGGACGCGGCGTTCTCAACCTGGCTGTTCGCGCTGGCGTCGAACCTGTATCGCACGGAGCTCAAGCGGCTGCCGCCGCGCGCGGAATCCCTCGACCGGGTTGTGGCGGCCGGGGGCCCCGACCCGGAAGCGCTGCTCGGCGGGCGGGAGATCGCGTCGGCCGTTCGCGCGGCGGTGGCGGCGCTGCCTGGCAAGTATCGCGACCCGATCATGCATTACTATCTTCATGAGCAGGATCTGGCGTTATCGGCTGCCGTGCTGGGAATGCCGGAGGGAACCTTCAAATCGCGGCTCGCCCGAGGCCGGGCGTTGCTGCGGGATCGCCTGGGAAGGTGGGCAGGAGGGAGACGATGACCGAAGATCAGATCGAGCGCGGCCTCCTCCTGGAACCGGTCGAGCCATCGGCCGCTTTCCAGGCGCGGGTAATGCGCCGGATACGCCAGGAAGCCTCGACCCCGCCCCCGATTCCCTTTCCCTGGCGCCGGGCATTGTGGATCGCGCTGGCCCTAGTTGCGGGGTTTGCGGCGTTGCTCGTCCAGCCCGAGGTGGCCACCGAGGGTCAAGTCGCGGACAAATGGCTTTGGTGCTTGGGCGCGGCGGCTGGATCGGTGGCCACGGCAATTGTGCCGCTGTGGCTGTTGCGCCTGCGCTAACCCGGGTGAGGCCCTTGTGAAGCGATTGTTGCCGTCTCTTCAGTCGTCCCGCGGGAGCCAACTCCTCAGCGATGGCGTGCCCCTGCCCACCGTCAGCAAACGTCTGGCGATATGTGGGCTTTCCGGAAACTGGCCCGAAACGGCGCTGAACGAAGATGGCGACCCGCTGGTGGCGCCTGATTTGGCCGTTTACCAGCCGAGTAAACGCGTGCCCGCGTCGGAGACGCCATTTCCAAGCGTGAGGCGACAAGGCAGAACTGATCTGCGAAATCGGAGGCCAATCCTGCGAGTCTCAGCGACTTACTACGGTGGTCGCACCACCGCCGATGGTCGTCGGCTCCAGTCCGGTGTTAGGCTTCCTACGGAAGCGACGCGCTATTTCGCCCGCGTGCTTGTCAAACTGAAATTCGGCGACCACTTCGCCCCATCGGTCGAGTATTCGGCCTTAAGTGAAAAGCTGGTTGCTGGGCTTCGAAAGACTATCGTGTAACGCTCTTTCAGCAGCTTGCCTCCGACCTCTGAGTCGCCAGTCGAGGTCCACGTGTTACCCTGCTGCGTGACCTTGTACGAGCCCGAATTGCCGAAGTTGTCGAAGAGGTGGGACGTGTACACCCGATTGCGGGCGTCGTAGCCGAGAATCTCCGTCGCCTTGAAATCGACGGCGCCCTGTCGCGCCTCCCAACGATGGAGCATGAAGAACCCGCCAGGCATCCACTCGTAGGTGTCCGTGGACGTCAGTTTGCCCGCTGGCCCATACGGACTGGCCTGCGCTTCCCCCACCTGAGTCCACTTTCCAAGAAACATCTCCAGGCGCTGGTGCTCTGGACCCGGCTTGGGCGCTTGAGCGGGCGTCTGTGCCGCAACCGTCGCCGACACGAACAACAGAGAGAACAACCAACGAGACCGGATCATTGACATACGCTTCCTCCCCTTCTCATCCATCCTAGATAGACGACCTAACCTTGTTCAGAAGCCTAAAGCCTGCACTCACTTGCGAGGGCGCGTCCACCTTACCCGCGCGCGCTCGTCAAGTGCAGCGCCTGTCAGGCGGCTCACCCAGGGCCCGCATCACATCTTTGCCGGGAGATCCGAATTACTGATGTCCCGCACGATCTTCCACGATCCGTCGGCCTGGCGCTTCCACACAGTGATGTACTTGCCCTTGTCCTTGACCTCCGCACCGGACTTCGGCTGCAGAGTCCACGCAAAGGCGCCAGTCTCCACAGCCAGATCACCGGTGACCATGACGTCTTCTGTTTTGGCTGAACCGTCTTTGAAGGACATCTGGCTCAGGAAGCCCGAAAAACCCTTGTCGATCCCTTCTCGACCCCGCCACGCTTCCTCGTTCGGCATCATCACAATGGCGTCGTCGGCATAGCTTGCCATCAAACCGGCTTTGTCTCCTCGTTTGAAAGCGTCGAGGAATCGAGCGTTCGTTGCCTCGATCGCGGTCCGCACTGTTGCCGAATCGCTCGAAGCGGAGTTCGCGCCGCTACTGGCCGTCTGAGTGTTGGATGAGCACCCAGCGGCCAAGAGCCCGAGGATGACCAGAAGACTTGTACGTGCGGACATTCATAACCTCCCTGCTGAAGAACGAGAATACGATTCAATACGTGCGTGTAGACCATCGTGGGTCTGGACGTCCTTGTGTCCCAGGAGTTCCTGGACGGTTCGGAGTATATCACAAGCACCCGCGCAACCTCCGAGTCAAGGGCACATTCGAGAAAGCTCCCATTTTACGGGCACTTCAATCGCAGGACTTCGAGAGTGCGACTTAGGCGATTCCGGCAACCAGCTGATTCTGTTCGACTTTTAACCGGGCACCAGTGAGATGAGGTCAAGGCGCGCAGCCGCGACGTTGCAGGAAGAAAGCTCGGACGGGACGAAACGATCACGCACATTGAAGACGGGTCCCTGTATTCCTGGCTAAGTGACGAGTTCGGCGGCGACATCGATCTGGGCCTCTACAGTCCCGAAGATGAGCAGGCTATGCTCGACGTCTTTCGGGATCTGGCGAATGCGGTAGATGCCAGACGAAAGTTTGGAGCTAAGCACAACGGAATCGCTCTCCTGGTCGCTTATTGCCTCGAAGCTATCCAGCGATTGGATTCAGAGTAAGCTAGTGGTCTTGAATATTCCGGATAGACCGGAAACGGATCTGAACGAAGTGCGAACGTGCGTCGTGGCGGCTCTGGCCAGATTCAACGAAGCCGACCGATATCTCGTCGAGAATGACGACCGCGTCAACGTTGAGTACAACCGGGATGGTCGAACACCGAAGCAGTTGGAGCTGTCGGATAAATGTGGCAACCACGAGTGCCGCAACGAAGATGGCGACCCGCTGGTGGCGCCTGATTTGGTCGTTAATCGCCG
Source organism: Bryobacterales bacterium (assembly GCA_963734625.1). Taxonomy (GTDB): domain Bacteria; phylum Acidobacteriota; class Terriglobia; order Bryobacterales; family Bryobacteraceae; genus CAVTHW01. Next base: position 8,025 of record CAVTHW010000001.1, read on the forward strand.
TGGCACCAGCGGGCCGAATCTCGTGGTGCTCGAATTCAAGAAAACCACAAACCGGTATGGCTTCGATTGCGACTGGAAACGGGTCATCGCCTTCAAACAAGTGCCAGGGGATGGCCACGGTGCTCTAATCGAATGCGAAACCAGAGAAGGCAGCGATCCGGCGATCTGTGTGGCGAAATGGATGCAAATTCGGCCGTTACGCGGCCACTTCCACGTAGTCGACAGAAGTGTGCGGTTCCGGGATAGGCTCGCCAATTTCACGCATGGCCTCAAAGTGGGCAATCAGGGCATCCTGGAAGTTCCGGCGCGTCTCTTCCTCGCTGTCGCCAACGGCTACGCATCCCAAAACATCGGGCGAATAGGCGGAGTAGCCCGTCCCCCCTGTCTGTTCTATGACTATCGGATACCTTCTCGCGATCATTTCAGGCCTGCCTTTTTGAGTTTAACGTTTGACGTGTCTGGCAATGGTACGTCATTGGAGGCTGGCGGGAATGGGAACAGAACCACTCGGATCACGCCGGCATCCTGGACACATGGCTCCTCAACGCACTTCTAACAGGCTGCGGAAACTGGCCGACGACCGCTTGCTTACGCGCGCGGCTCAGAATGTCGCCCGCGTGTTTGCCGCTCCCTCCCGGTCAGCGAAATATCACTGAACACTGTCGCCCGGACTTCACCGGAATGCGGCGTGCTTACGATAATGGAATCGCCCGGTCCTACGGGATATAAAGGCAGCGGGGACCCGGTCAGCACCAGGTCGCCTCGCCTCAACCGACGGCCCGTCGATGCGAGGTGTTGGGCGACGCTGAGCAGGGCGCCGGGAATGGAGCCGGATGTCTGGGTTCCGATCAGTTCTCCATTCTTGAAGACCGAGATCTGGTCATCCAGTTCCTTCGAATCTCTGGGCAGCGGCAGGACCACACCGGCATGCAGGGCGTTGTTGGCGATCAGTTCCTCTGCTGTTGGCGCGGCTCCGCGGAATACATTGTTGTGCAGTTCGATCACCGCCTCGACCGCCGCAATCGCTCGCTCGGGGTGTTGAGCCAGCCAGTCGGGGCCGGGAACATCCTCCCCGATCCGCACCGCGAACTCGCCCTCAATCGCCAGGTTCTCGAACCCGGCCGGATCGAGGGCGACGCCGGAAACGTGGAGTTCGGTCGTGAACAGGTGGCCGAAGACCGGCCGGTCAATACCCAACTGGCGTTGCACCGCCTGGCTGACGCAGCCGGTCTTATAGCCGGCGATCCTTTCGCCGCGGGCCACGCGCAGCGCCGCAACCTGCCTCTGCACTTCGTAAGCCTGTGCCAGCGTCAACCGGAACGGAGCGTCTTGAAAGAAGCTCCCGGGCCGGTGGGCATCATAGTCGGCCAACTGGCGCCGGGCGATTTCCGCCAGGTCAGAGGCGACTCTCATCGCCGCATTCCGCGGGCCCCCACCGGGCAGACGCACAGGCAGCGGCCGCAGTACGGGATGAGGCCGGTGTAGCGCTTCATACGCTCCTGCCACGGGTCGCCCTGCGCCTTGTACTGCGATGAGTTCCTCCGCCGTGGGCTCTTCCTTCGGCATCGGGATGTCTATGGCGCCGCCCGCGCAGCGCAGCATGCCGCTGCAACCCCAGCGGCAGCGCCAGCCAACGATGCGCGCGTACTCGACCGTCTTTTCGCCGATGCGGATAGACGCTTTCTTGGCCGCATTCCGCGGGATGGCCGCGGTGGGACAAGCCCGCGCGCAGGCCCAGTCGCAGGCCACCGGGTCACAGAGCTGCTGCATACAGAGCGGGTCGGGCTGCAGCGGCGCTTCGGTCAGGATGGTGACCAACTTCTGCCGCGAACCGAACTGGGGCGTAAGCACCAGGTTGTGCCAGCCGAAATCGCCCAACCCACAGGCCACCGCCGCGTGCTTGTGCGACAGGTCGCCCGGTCCGCCAGGGTACTCGGGCGTGGGGCGGATGTCGTGCGGCAGGTTGGCCGGAACTGGGTACGAGAGCCAGCCCCGGTCTTCGAGGAACTTCGCTCCTAAATAGGCGAACTCGTCGAGCTTGCGGTTGATCATCGAGAGCGTGAACCACTGGTAGGAGTGATAGGAGGGAGGCGCCGTGTCCTGGCTAACGCCGCGGGCGATGAGGTCGCAGACGGCCTCGTTGATGTGCAGCGCTATCGACACCAGCGAGCGCGCCGACGGCAGGTAGCGGCTCGGCCGCATGATTTGCGGTGCGCCCTCTAGCAGAGCGGACGGACCGAAACCCACCAGGTCGGCCCCCTGGGAGAGCAGGAATCCACGCAGCGCCTCGGTCAGCACGCCGTCGTGCGATTCCATTCGGGTCACTCCTTCCGTTCCAGCCGCAGGTCCGCCGTGACTTCGTCGAGCATCTCCATGCTCGCGCTCTTTTCGCCCAGCGCGTAGGCCGTGAGCAGCAGGTTGTCGCAAAGAATGTTGATCAAACGCGGGAGGCCCCGCGAACGCGCATGAATCGCGGCGAGCACGCCGGGAGAAAAAACCGTCTGCTCCTTCACGCCCACCGTGGCCAGCCGGCTGCCGATGTAGCCCAGCGTATCGGCTTCCCCGAACGGCCGCAGTTCACAGCGCAGCACCACGCGCTGCTTCAATTGCCGGAGATTCGGAGCATCCAGCTTCCGGTCCAGCTCGGGCTGGCCCGCCAGAATGATCTGCAGCAGCTTGCCGCGCTGGTTTTCCAGGTTGCTGAGCAGCCGGATCTCCTCCAGCACTTCCCAGCTCAGGTCGTGCGCCTCGTCGATGATCAGCGCCGTGGTGCTGTCCTTGGCCGCCTGTTGCAGCAGCAGGTGCTGGAGCGCCAGCAGGACCTCGGCCTTCGAGTCCACCGCGCAGCCCAGGTTCAGATCGTACGCGATCATCCCGAAGAACTGTTCCGGCGTCAGACGGCAATTGACCAGGGAGGCGAACTCGACGCCCTGTTCGTCCAGGTAGTCCCGCAGGCACTCGAGCAGGGTGGTCTTTCCGGTGCCCACCTCGCCGGTCAGGACGACGAATCCCTTGCGGCCCCGGATCCCGTAGATCAGGTTGGCCAGGGCCTCCTCGTGCTGCGGGCTGCGATACAGGAAGGCCGGATCGGGACTGAGCTTGAAAGGGTCCCCGGTGAATCCGAAAAAGGCGCTATACATTGCTCAGTCCGAAACTTCCAGCAGCGCCCACCCCGGCAGGACCGCGGGGCGATCCTCGAGAAACACAATGCGCCGCGTCTTCGGGAACGGAAAACCGGGATAGAGACCCTTGCGAGTAAAGTCCCGTCCGCCCCAGGATCTCCCGGTAGGCCGGGTCGTCCGTCTTCAGCCAGGCCACATGCGAGAGCAGCCCCGGCCCCCACCCCAGGGATAGAAGACAGGCGTTTCCACCCGGCACGCGCCGCGCTGGTTTGCTCCTGCATTTGCTCCAGACTCTTGGCGACCAGGTCCAGTCCGGCGCCCTTGGCGTAGCTCTCGTGGGCTTCGATCAGCGCCGCGGCATACTGATTGGCCGCCTCGAACACCGCGCCGCGCGACACCGGCCGCCGCCAGCCGAGCGCCCGCACAATCTCGGGCCGCGCCAGAAACGCGCTCTCGCGCCAGACGCCTTCGAAGACCGTGCCCGGCGAAGCCATTTCGGCAAACAGTCGAATACCCGTCCTGCGGCCTGGCGCCGTCCGCCGTGCCGCTGGGACTCTGCTTCCAGCCCAGATCGAAACCTTCGCGCCTCCGGCCCCGCAGCGAGGCCACGCGCAGCAGGTAGACCTTCATGGCCGAGGTCTGCACAGGGTCGGAATCGGAAGCGCCGACAGCCCGCAGCCGGCTGTTTCCGCCCAGGCCCAGGGTTCTCTCCTCCAGAGCCTCGCCCGGCCGCCGGGGCGGACGCTCGCCCTGATACATGGCCGCCAGTTTCTCGAGGGAATTGTCCTCCAGCCCGGCGAAAAGCATGCCCGTGCGCAGAGCGCCCCGCATCGCGCTCGCCGGCAAATACGGGCCGTGCGGGCCGGTGGCGAAGGTCGGGATGTGCAGGCTCTCGGCCGGAGCGCGCTCCCAATGGACGGCGCAGGAGGGGTGCTCGAAGGGAATGCGGCGGCCCGCGAAGTTCTGGGCGAATCCGCCCCAGGAGGCAAAGTCCAGCTTCTCGGCGCGCTTCAGTTGAGACAGGTAGCCTTCCAGGCGCGGACCCTTGGCCAGCAGGCGGAAGATCCGCCGCTGGTCCAGCACGTTCACCTGGTCTTTCCAGACCATGTAGTCGATGGGCGACAGCTTCCCGCCGTCCCCCACCAGCAATGGCGTCAGGCACGTGACCCGGTATCTCACCTTGGCGCCTCCCTCCAGGGCATCGGCAGGGCCAAAGCGAAGCCCGCCCGGTACACGGGATGGCCGGCGCCCTCCGGCGCCGCATCGTGCGCCGCCCCGGCCGGAGGCGCCCCGGCGAAAATCACGCTGCCTTCGGCCACCATGCGCGAAAGCTTCTTCACCCCGCCTGGCGCGGCGGACTCCCGCGCCGCCGCGGGTCAGCAGCGAATAACTGCCGCGCCCCCAATCCACCGTGTCCGCCTCGCCGGGGTTGAACAGCGACAGCATCCAGTATGCGGTTTCGGCAGCGGCCGGCGGCTCCGCGTCAGAACCGGCCTGGACGCCCGGCATTGAATCGAAAATGAGATCCGGCAGCGCGCCATCGCGGAACTCCGGCTCGAGCGAGCGGCCCCATCCGAGGCTTCGCCTTCCGCCCAAGCCCGAATCGGCCAGCAGCCGCAGCGCCGCGCGGGCGGAGCCATCCCATTGCGCCTTGGCGCTTTCGTCCGCCCAAAGCCCCAGCGCCCACATGCCGGCTCCGGGACTGAACTCCAGACAAGCGGTCCGGTGCGCCACAACGTTGCCGCGTCAGCCTGTCGACGGCCGCGCTCGATCGGATCGCCGCGCGGAATGGCCCCTCGTCCCGCTCGGCGGGAACCAGGCACCGGCTGGGGCCGTCCACGCGCCAGCGATCCTCGTTCGGATGCCGGCCGGCCAGCAGAGCTTCCACCACCGGAAGAGGCACGAACCGCGCGCCTTTCCAGCGGATCTTGCCGGAAGGCGCGGGCGGCCAGAGGCTCTGGGGAGGGACGACGTAATGCGTGTCGTCTTGAAACGGGAAGCAGGAGCTCAGGCGCAGCGCCGGCCCCTCCGGACGCCGGAAAATGGCGTCGAGCCAGTCCTCCAGAAGACCCAACTGGCCCATGGCGGCGCAGACCGCCGAGTAGAGCGCGTCGCTGTGGAGCAAGCTCTCCACGCGGTCGCGCGCGCCGGAGTCGGGCCCAATCCGCCAAGGCCCCGCCGCTGGGAAGCGAACGAGAAAGGCCGGTTGCATGATCTATTCGGCCAGCTTCGCCGGGAACTCCGCGTCGGTCACCAGGGCCTGCAAGGCCGCCGCGTCGGCGCCCGCCAGCAATTCCTGCTGCGGCGCGCCGGAGGCGTAGAATCCGCGGCCGCGCCACACCAGCCGCAGTCCCGAGAAGCGCACCCGGCCGCTGCCGCGGGAACCGCCGCCGCCCAGGCAATCGTCCTCGATCAAGCGCATGCCCTCGGCCACCAGCGCGGGCAGACACTTGTCCTCCTCGCAGAGGACGTCGACCACCATGCGCACCTGAAAGCGCGCCCCCGCCGGCACCCGTTCCAGGGTCCGGGGATTGGCCTGGGAAGTGATGCGGTCGATGGCGTTCTCGCTCTTCACCTCGGTCAGTTCGTCGTCCAGGTTCTCGCGCATCTGGGGCGTGATGCTCGTCCTGGTCCAGCGGCGCGTCGCAGACGGTGAGCCGCGCCGGACTGGCGAAGTTACCTTCCAGCATCGCCCCGTCCGCTTTCTCCATCCTTCCCGAGCTGCGGCCGAACAGGAGGCAGATCTCGTCATTCGCGACGGTCGCTCTGATGGATGCGGACCTCTTGTCCTCTTCTCCGCGACAGGAATACGAGTTCGGAGGGAACCGCCATGCCGCGGGCCTGCTCCAGCAGCGAGCGTAAACGCCCGCGCAGCGAGCTTCCCGGAACGTAAGGGTGCCCGGAGGAGTCCTTCACCACCGGGTTGTCGGCGCCGCCGATCTCGAGCGAACCTTTTCCCGCACCGATGTGCAGGCCGGTTTCGCAGACCAGTTCGCCTTCCAGAATCAGTTTGCCGATGAGCTTCAATTGGGTGTCGCCTGTGTGCGCGCTCATGCTTCCTCGCTATTCGTTGTAAGCCACGATGGCCTCGAAAAGGTCCCGAAACCGCTCGTAACCTTTGAGGTCGTTCTTGCGGGTCACCTGGAGCAGCAGCCTCTCCAGCGTATCCAGGCTGCGCAGAGAGTGCCGCGCGATGGTGTAAGCCAGGCGCGCCCGCAGCATGACGAACTCATGCTGGCGCTCGCCGGCCGGCGCGCGGCAGGCCCGCCGCACCGCGTTGTAGAGACGGCGCAACTGGCTCCTGGTGGCGGAGTCCATGTCCCGCATCCGGCTCACTACGCCGTGCGCCTGGTTGTCCAGGTAGAGGCTGTCCGCGATCAGCTTGTCCAGGTCGATTTCCGGAGGGCCCTCGGGGCGCCCGCGGTCTGGCCGGCGGTCGTCGCCGCGGCCTCCGGACTCCCTCGGTCCTCCCTCGCGCGGGCCCCTGCTCGCGGCCCTCGCGTGGCTTCGCATCATGCTGAACTTCAGGCATCGGTTTGTACCTCGGTTAACAGCCTGGCCCACTCGAGCGCCACTCGTCCGCCAGGGCGGACTCGCATCTGGCTGGCGCCTTTGGCCAGGATCTCATTGGTCAAATGGGTTCGGAGTTTTTGAAGCTCCTTGTCGCGCGTTTCGCCGAGCGCCCGGTTCAGGTGCCGCTGCACCTGCCAGGGCTTCTCGAAGTACCGCCCCGCCACACCGGCCTTGCGCCCGGTGGCCGCTTTCCGGTAAAAGACGGCGAGGCCGGCTAAAAAGCGCCGCGGCGAATCGATCTCCGCCGCCATGCGCCGCATGGTCTCCCGCAGGTCGGAGGCGGCTGCCAACTGCCTCCACTCCAGCGTGTGTCCAAGAACAAAAATGCAATCCTTGTCCGTCGACTTGGCGATCTCCAGCAGCCGGCCCGCCTCCTCATAAACGGAAGCCAGCTCGACCTCCGCGTCGGAGGCGATCGCCATCGCCATGGTGATCGTCTTGCCCTCGGGGCCGGGGAAATCCTTGAGGTTCTCCTCGGTGAAGCGATGGAACAGGCGCTGGATCTCCCGCGCCAGTGGGATCAGGGCGTCCCAACAGCCGTACACCGCGAAGTCGTCCCCGCCCGTGTAGAGGATGCTGACTTTGCGCCAGTAGTCCGGCAGGGAGCAAACCAGTTCCATCTCACCGGCGAAGAATTGCTTGTACATCACCGACAGCTGGAGATGCTCCTCGATCGTCTGCACCCGGCGGAACCGGATTCCGAGACTGTCCACGTCGCCGCGCAGGACCCCCCAGGCCGGGCGTCCCTGCGCCCCTCGCGCCAGTTCCGGAAGGCTGGCCGTGGCGTGGCCGTCGGTCGTCATGGCGGTGTGCCGCGCCACTGCAATGGCGTCCGGCGAAGCAACGGAGGCGAGCGGCCAAGTGTATTTCCCCGCTCCCACCAGTACCATCCCCGGAGTCTCCGGCGACCAGCCCACGGCACTGGCGGATTGCAGCCCGTCGGCGAGCTCTTGGGTGAAGTAGCCGGTTTGCTCATCCGCCGGAAGCTGGGTGTAAGGGTGGAACGCTTCCGGCGCCAAGCCCGCAGCGGGCGCGCCTTGCTTCCTTTGCATGGCCTCGCTGAGACGCTTGCGAACCACTATCCAGTCGCCCAGGTTCTCCGTGGAGGCCCACACAAGGTGCAGCAAGCCCGCGCTGAGGTCCTGGATCTGGCGGTGAGCGGCATCCAGGAACCGGTCGGCGGCCTCTCCGGCCTCGGAAGGCAGGACCACCATGAACTGACCGCCGCCGCTCGATCCCAACAAGAGTTTTGACAGGCCCAGTTCCGCCAGGAGCGCTCGCGGCAGCACTTCGCCGAGCAACGTGACCCAGCGCGAACGCCCGGCCACCAGCTTATCGCGCGCGGCGCCCGCCGACTCCTCGAGCCCCCGCGACGGGGCGGTGAGGAAATCCTGGACGCCCAGGATCTTACCCTGGAGAAAGAGTTGGACCGACATGCGGACAGACCCCTACCGAAAGTGTCACTCTACCACAGGCGCGGGCCCTACTTCTCGACGCGGTAAATAGTGAGCCCCGAAAGCAGCTTGGGATAGAAGTCGGTCGACTTCTGCGGCATGACGCCGCCGCCGAAAGCGACCCGCCCCACGTCCTGGACGGAAGTCGGCTCCAGGAGCAAGGCCAGCGCCGCGCGCCCGCCTCGAACCTCTTCCAGAGCGGCGTCCGCGCCCCTGATGTAGCGAATGCCCTTCTGGTTGCGGACCTGTTCCTCGCCGATCCCCAGCATGTCCCGCAGAATCCTGTCGTGCAGGAAGGGCACATCCAACTGGTCCGGCTCGCGGCCGGTCTCCAGCAGATGCAGCCGCCCCGCTCCCGACGCCACTCCGATCCGGATCTGGCCAGGATGCGGCTCGGCCCAAGCCTGCCGCAGAGCGTCCAGAGAGGCGATTTCCTTGCAGCGGAAGGCCGCCTGCGCCTGGCGCAGGAAGGTTTCCGCGTCAGCCGTCTCCACCAGGCGGTGAGTTGCCAGAATCCGCAACCCCGGCGAGTCCATGTTCACGAAGGTCATCATCACCCGCTGCGCGTCGGCCAGTTCCGGGTGCTCGTTGCGGAAGGCCAGGGCCGTCTCGTAGCGGTGGTGCCCATCGGCGATGATCAGCTTCTTGGAATGCATGGCGTGCCGGATGGAGGCTATCAGGACCGGCTCGGAAATCTTCCAGAGCCGGTGCACCGCGCCGTACTCGTCCGTCACTGAGGCCGCGGGCGCCTCCGCTGCCGCCTCGTCCAAAACCTGGTCAACCGCGCCCTCCGGATCGGGGTACAGCATGAAGAGCTGTCCAAAGTGCGCCCGCGAGTGCCGCAGCAGCTCCAGGCGGTCCACCTTGGGGCCGCTAAGCGTGTGCTCGTGGCGGTGGACCACGCCCGCCGAGTAGTCCTCCACCTGCCCCAGTCCGATAAAGCCTTTGCGAACGAGTCTCTCGCCGGTATCCGGCACCTGGAACTCCTGGTAGTAGGCGTAGAAAGACTCTTCCGGCTCGCGTTCCAGAATGCCGCCGGCGATCCATTCGTTCAGATAGCGCGCGGCGCGGGTGTAGACGTTGTCCTGGGGAGCGTCCGTGGCAAAGCGCTCGCCGAGAATGATCCGGACCGCGTTGTACGGGCTCAGCGCCAGGTAGCGCTGCTGCATCGCCGGGCTGATCTTGTCGTAAGGCTGGGTGACAACGTCATCCAGGCGGCCCGCTTTAGCGGCATATCGATAAGGTCGGAAAGGGTAAATGTCGGCCATGGCGGTAGGTTTCCAGGATACCAGAGCGCTCCGCCGCGTCAATTGAGGTTTCTTGACCGCTCCAGGAGTCGCTCGCCAAACTCCTGGACCTGATCTAGCCGGACATCGTCGCTGCGAAATTGGCGTCGGAAGGTTGCCGTCCTGGCCAGATTGTCGCCAACGGCCTTCAGCAGAGCCGGGTCCATCGCACTTGTCATCTCCGCCATCACCCGCTGGTTGAATGCGGGGTTCGCAATCCGGGGACCCGCCCCTGGGTTGTCGGCCAACGCCGTCGTGACCGCAGCCGCGTAAAGCATGGCCAGGCGCTGCACCCATTCCCGTTCTCCGGGTTCGAGTTCTCGCCCCCGTTTCAGCAAGCGTTCGGTCTGGTCGCAATCCCGGCTGGTGTACCCGAAGAACGTAGCCGCGTTGCTCAGAACCCGGGGATCGTTGGCGTATCGGTCGACTTGCACGAACCACAGCGCCCTGGCCCGCTCGTAGTCCGCCGGTGTGTTCAGCAGTTCCAGCGGATCCCACGAGGACATCATCCCCGCCGTCCTCGACCTCAGCAAGGGCGCCTCAGGGTGGTTCTCGATCAGCCAAAAGACATGCTTCACCCGAGGCTCCCGCATCGCGTTCAGGAAGTAGTGCGCGAGCAGCGTCGACCGCGCGGTCAAGTCCTCCGGGTTATCCTCCAGGCGTCGCTCCATCTCGCCCACGGCAGCGCCCTTGAGAGCCCAACCCCGCGTCAGCTCATCCGGGAAGCCGGGAGACTCCCCAGAGGAGGTTGAGCCTATCCTAGTCTGAGACGGCTCAAGCTGCAGCGCAGAAGCAGCGTATAGAAGCGGTAGGCCGCACGCCAGGACCGCGAGCCATCGGGCTTTCGTCAGCCCTCGCGGGATTTGGCGCGTCTCGTCGAGGATCCGCTCGATTCTCGCTTTCACCTGCGCCGGCTTGGCCATTGCCATCGCTTCCCATGCCAGCCGGCCTTGGCCGGGCCTTACTGCCGCGGCCATATCGAGAAGCGCCCGCGCATACGGCTCGCGATCCTCCAGCGCCAGTACGGCCGCGTCATCGCACGCGAATTCGGCGAGGCTTGCAAGTCGCCCCTCCAGCCACCAAACCAGTGGGTGAAACCAGAACAGGCAGCGGTTCAGCCCCATGAGCACGGCTACCAGCCAATCCGCGCGTCCAACGTGCATCAACTCGTGAACCAGCACTGCCTCCAACCGCTGCGCGTCCCAATCGTGCCAGCTTGCAGGCAGGAGAATCTTCGGCTTCAACCAGCCCACCGTCAGGGGCACCGCGATCCAATCCGATTCGAGCAACGCCACCCTGCGCCCCGCGGGGATGCGATCGAGGCAGGGCATCGCCCAGGCGGCCGCAAGAGTCTTGCTTCCGCGCACCAGCCTCCTCGCGAAGTGCAGCCCCCTGAGGAGACGCCAGAGGAACCAGCTCGCGCCGGCCAAGTAAAAGGCGAAGAGCATCTGCTGCCAGGCGGGCGTCCAGCGACGGACTGGGGATGGAGACAGGCTTGTCGCCGGAGCCGCACCAGGCGGGGCTTCCTCGCGTAATTGTACCAGCGGCGCCGCAAACTGGATTGGCCGCGAAATCCTCACCTCAATCGGAGGAAGCACGAATCCGAGCACGGGCAGCAGCAGTGTAACCGCCATTACCAGCGTCCACAAAGCGTGCTGCATGGAGGCCGATTTCACCCGGAAGATCCACAGCCCTGCCGCGGCGGCCAAGACCAGAATCGCCAGCCGCACCGAGGCATCCGCCAGATGGAAAAGAGCAGCCACGCTGAGTTCCACTTCAGCCTCCCGCTTTGCGCCGCTTCCGCTGCGCAATCCTTTGAGCGAGCCGCGCCAACTCCTGCCCGTCCACCACTTCGTTGTCCACCATCCCCACCAGGAGTTGTTCCACTGATCCGCCACACATGCGGTCGATGATCTGCCGGACAGCGCCGGCGGCCACGTGCTGCCTCGCCTCGGCCCCGCTGTAAACGTAGGTTCGCCCCTCGACGCGGTGATGGAGGTAGCCCTTCTGTTCGAGCCTCGTCAGAATCGTTCGCGCGGTTGATTCTTTCATCGGGTGACGCTCGGCCAGAGCTTCCCGAACCTGTTCGGAAGTCGCCGGGCCGGATGCCCACACGAAATCCATCACCAGGTGCTCCAAATCGCTGAGAGGTTTTCGATTCTTGCGGTCGCTAAACATGGTAGCATTACAACTTGTAGCACACAACCCGCCGTTTGTCAACTCCTCTCGCCAGAGCGCAGCCCCAGGCGCTCCAGCAGGGCGGCGGGGTCGGGGTCGCGGCCCATGAAGGCGCGGTAGAGCACGGCAGGGTCCTCGCTGTCGCCCCTGGCCAGTATGGTCTCGCGGAAGCGGCGGCCGGTGGCCCGGTCGAAAACGCCGTGCGCGCGGAATTCGGTGAAGGCGTCGGCGTCCAGCACTTCCGCCCACTTGTAGGAGTAATACGCCGCGGCGTAACCGACCGGGTCGGCGAACAGGTGGGTGAAGCCCGCGATCATGGCGTGCTCCTCCGGCAGCGCGGCCGGCGAAAATTCCTGGAGAATCCGGCGGCTGTAGGCCACCACGTCCGGCTCCGTCTCCGGCGAGTAGTCCACGTGCAGCGCCATATCCACGCAGCCGAAGCCAAGCTGGCGCATCTGGGAGTTGGCGCCGCGGAAGGTCCGGGCGCGCTTCATTTTCGCCAGCAAATCTTCCGGAATCGGCTCGCCGGTTTCGTAGTGCCGCGCAAACAGTGCCAGGGCCTCGCGCTCCCAGCACCAGTTCTCCATGATCTGCGAGGGCAGCTCGACGAAATCCCAGGCCACGTTGGTTCCCGCCAGGCTGCGCACCTCCACCCGGCTCAAGCAGTGGTGCAGCAGGTGGCCGAACTCGTGGAAGATCGTCTCGACTTCACGGTGCGTCAGCAGCGCCGGCTTGGCGCCCGGCCGGCGGAGTCAGGTTGCCGCAAATCGCGCCGGCGTGCGGCTCGAACCCCTCCGGACCGTCCCCGCCGGTGATGAACGCGTCCATCCACGCCCCGCCCCGCTTGTTCTCGCGCGGATACCAGTCCGCGTAGAAGCCCCCGAGCAGCGTTCCGTCCTCGTCCGTGATCGTGTAGTAACGCGTTTGCGGATCCCACACCGGAACGCCCGCATGCTCGGCGACGCGGACGCCGAACAGCCGCCGCGCGAGTTCGAACAACCCCTCGACGACCTGACTCAGCGGGAAGTAGGGCCGCAGCGCCTCCTCGTCGAAGTCGTACCGCGCCTGGCGCTGCTTCTCGGCGTAGTAGGCCACGTCCCAGGGCTGGAGATCCGGGGCGTCCGGCCCATCCAGTTCACGCCGGAAGGCGCGCAGCTCTTCATTCTCGCGGACGAAATGCGGCTCGGTCTTCCGCTTCAGTTCGACCAGGAATTCGCGGGCCCGGCTGCCGGTGTGCGCCATCCGGTCGGCCAGGGCGAAATCGGCGAAATCGCGGAACCCGACCAGGCGCGCCTTCTCGCGCCGCAGTTCGAGAATGCGGCGGAGGTTCTCGCGGTTGTCGAACTCGCCCGAAGCCGCTCGGGTCGAATAAGCGCGCCAGACCTGCTCGCGGACGGAGGCATCGTCCAGGTAGGTCATGACGGCGGTGTAGCTGGGCGCTTGCAGGGTGAAGCGCCAGCCCGCGAGGCCCTTTTGTTCGGCGCTCTGGCGCGCCGCCTCGACGGCCGAGGGCGGCAGCCCCGCCAGCCGGGCCTCATCCGCGATCACCAGTTCGAAAGCGTTGGTCGAGTCGAGCACGTTCTGGGCGAAGCGCGTGGTCAGCTTGCTCAGCTCGACGTCGATCTCCGCGAGGCGCGCTTTGCCCGCCGCGTCCAGATCCGCGCCGTGCCGCCGGAAACTGTCCATGGTCTTGGTCAAGAAACGGCGGCGGACGCCCTCCAGGGCGGCGGACTCGGGGCTTCCGGCGTATTCCTTCAGGGCCTTCCAGAGCCCCTCGTGCAAGGGAATGCCGCGAGTAGAATTCGCTCGCCAGCGGCTCGACGGTGTTGTGGGCCTCGCGCAGCTCCGGATAAGTGGCCACGCCCTCCAGGTGGTGGACCAGCCCCATGGCATAGTCCAGCCGCAGGGTCAGCGCGTCCAGGGGTTTCAGAGTGTTCTCGAAGGTTCGAGGCTGACCGCCGCTCCCCAGGGCGTCCAGCCGCAAGCGAGCATCGTCCAGCAGAGCCCGGATCGCGGGCTCGACGTGTTCGGCGCGGATGCGGTCGAAGGGAATGCGGAACTGAATTTCAAGCAGGGGGTTGGGTTGACCGGATTCTGGCATGGATTCACTCAGTATAAGTTGTTAGAATTTGCGCGAGGGACTTAACGCTAAAATGGCGCCCGACGAACCGATCCGCCTCCTGGTCACGGGCGGCACATTCGACAAGGAGTACAACGAGCTCACCGGGGAGCTTTTCTTCCATAGCTCCCACGTGCCCGAGATGCTGCGCCTGGGGCGCTGCCTGCTCCCGGTGGAGATCCGCGAGCTGATGATGATCGACAGCCTGGAGATGACCGATGACGACCGGTCGATCATTGCCGAACACTGCCAGCGGGCCCCCGAGAATCGGATTGTGATCACCCACGGCACCGATACGATGGTCGAGACCGCGGCTCACGTCGCCCAACGGGTTCAGGGGAAGACCATCGTGCTGACCGGCGCCATGGTCCCTTATAAGTTCGGCAGCTCGGACGGGTTGTTCAACCTGGGCAGCGCCCTGGCTTTGGTGCAGACCCTGCCGCCCGGGGTCTACATCGCCATGAACGGCCGCTGCTTCGCCTGGGACCGCGTCCGAAAGAACAAGGAGCGGGGAGTCTTCGAGGCGCGGTAGGGTCCGCGGCCTCTGTACTACAATTCAAGTAGGCAGGATTGTGCGCGAGCAGATCAAGAAAGTCAGGACCGGCAGCGGGAAGCCATTTATGCGCCTGGCCGGCACAGCCTCGGGACCGGCGGATCTGTCCAGCCGCAAGGGATTCTCCCGAAAGTGAAGGCCATCGCGGATACGGGTTTTCTCGTGGCGTTCTGAAGCCTTTGCCCTCCGCTGGTTTACAGCTCCGTTCCTTTGCGGCTTGGCGTGCATGGGCTTCCTCCTCTATCACGTCTTTGAACCCGGATTTGACCCCCGCCGCATCTAATAATTGGAGGCTTGATGGAGATGTTCGAACAAAGCCTTATTCCCAGAGCACGGACCAACCAGTCTCGGGGTTTTGCGGTAGCGTTTCTCGGGCAGGTGGCCTTGCTGGGGCTGTTGGTATTATTGCCGCTGGCATCGGTGCAAGCCTTGCCGGTGGAGGACCTCACTACCTTCGTCCTCGCTCTCCCGCCCCCTCCCCCGCCTCCGCCGGCGCCAACTCCCGCACCAGTGGTGCACTCGGTTCGGAAGGCGCCAGGGCAGTTCAGGGCAGGACGCTTATTCGAACCGCCTTCCATCCCTAGGCAGGTCGCCATGATCAAGGACGTGGCGCCGCCGCCCTCCGATCTGGGAGTCGCCCGTGGCGTAGCGGGGGGTGTAGTCGGAGGTGTGATCGGGGGGATCCCTCAGACGCTGGAAACGACGAGCACACTTCCGCCGCCGCCTCCTCCAGTCCGAGTTCAGGCGCCTCCGCCACCCCCGGTGATCAAGCGCATTACGGTGGGAGGCAACGTCGAGCAGGCCCGCCTGGTGCACGAAGTCATGCCAATCTACCCATCCATAGCTAAGGACTCACGGGTGCAAGGCACAGTGCGGCTGGATGCCCTCATTGCGCCGGATGGAAGCGTGGAGCATCTCACAGCCACCAGTGGGCATCCCCTGCTGGTCCCGGCGGCGATCAACGCGGTTAGACAGTGGATCTACAAGCCGACCCTGCTGAACGGCAATCCCGTCGAGGTTGAAACGGACATCGACGTGGTCTTCAAGCTGGCAGGGTGAGAAGGAACTACAGCGTTGTTCCTTTGCGGCTTGGCGGCTTGGCGTGAGTGGTCCTCGCCGCCAGCCAGGCCCCCAAGATGAACGTCCCCATCGCGATCCACTGCGCGTCAGTCAGCGGCCCGCCGAAGGGGTTGGGCTGGGTGGGAGCGCGGTAGAACTCGATCACGAATCGCGCCAGCGAGTACAGCACCAGGTACAGGCCGATGATCCGGCCCGCCTGGTGGGGCCGGCTGAACCGCCAGTACAGGAAGGCGAAAATCAGCGCCTCGGCACCCGCCTCGTAGAGTTGCGTGGGATGCAGCGGAACGTTCAGCGGCGTGCCGAACAGTTCGCCCGTCACCGGATTAGTGAAAGTGACCGCCCAGGGCCGATTGCATTCCAAGCCCCAGCAGCAGCCCGCCGAGAAACATCCCATCCGGCCGATGGCGTGTCCCAGCGCTATGGCGGGCGCGAAGCAATCCGCCGTGGCCAAGCCCGGCAGCTTGGACTTCCGCATATAGAGGAATGCCACCACCAGGGCCAGGATCAGCCCGCCTTGATACACTCCGCCCGCCTGCAGCGTTTGCAGGGAGAAGATCTCGCGCGGGTTTTGGACGTAGTATCCGAAGTCGTAAACCAGCATGGCCAGCTTGGCGCCGAGGATCGCCGCCAGCCCGCAGTAGATGCCCAGGTTGAGCACCGCTTCGGAGTTCAGGCCCGATTTGGCGCCGAGCCTGGACGCCATCCATAGAGCCAGCAGAAAGCCGGTCGTGACCAGCACCCCGTAAGTGGGGATGTAGAAGCTTCCGATCTTGAGAAGTTGAGGCAGCATTTAGGTCTCGACGGGTCTATGCCGGTTGCGCCAGAGGTCCAGCAGGACCAGGCAGGCGCCCACCGTGATCCCGCTATCGGCCACGTTGAAAGCCGGCCAGTAAAAAGAGCCGGCATGGAAGGACAGAAAATCGGTGACCGATCCCTCCAGCAGGCGGTCGTAGAGATTGCCCAGCGCTCCGCCCAGCACTAGCGCGAGCCCCAGCCGCGTCAGCCGGCTGGCCAGCATGCCGCGCGGCGGGCTCTGCCACAGGATCGCAACCACAAAGGCCATCACCAGCGCGGTGATCCCAATCAGGAAGAAAGCCCGCCACTCGAAGTCGCCCTCCGACATCAGGCCGAAAGCGATTCCCCGATTACGCGTGTACACCATCTCAAAGAAGCCCGGGATGACGCTGAAAACGTCCTGCGGCGCCATGGCGCCCTGGACCAGAGCCTTCGTCAGGCGGTCCAGCGCGAACCAGGCCACTGCCAGTCCGTAGGCCGCCAGACGCCGGGACATTCAGCTTTCCGCGATCTCGGCGACGGCCGCCGCGCAGGCCGCGCAGATTGTCGGCAGTTCCCCAACCGAGCCGACGTCCAGAGTGTACTTCCAGCAGCGTTCGCACTTCGCGCCCTCGGCGCGCGCCACGTGGATCGACAGCGCTTTGTCGGCGTGCCGCTCCAGGTGAACCTGGGAGACGATGAACAGCGCCGGCAAGTCGGCCGCGTATTGCTCCAGCAACGGATAGAGGTCGCCGTCGGTCTTAATATGGACCGCGGCTTCCAGCGGCGCCCCGATGAACTTCTCCTGGCGGGCCGCTTCCAGGCTCTTCAGCACGTGATTCCGCACTTCCATCAGCCGGTCCCAGTTCCTGGCGCGCTTGCGGTGCTGCGCCGCAAGCCCGGCGGACAACTCCGATGGCTCCGGGAACAGAGACATGTGGACGCTCTCGGCCTCTCCCGCGGGCTTGCGGAAGTGCGCCCATACCTCTTCCGTGGTGAAGCCCAGAATGGGGGCCAGCATGCGCACCAGGGCATAGGTGAGCCGGTAGAGCGCGGTCTGGGCGCTGCGCCGCGCTCGCGAACGCGGAGCCGCCGTGTAGAGGCGATCCTTGAGCACGTCGAAATACAGCGAGCTTAATTCCGAAATCGCAAAATCGTAAACCGCGTGATAAACCTTGTGGAAAGCCAGTTCCTGGTACCAGGCGCGGCAGTCCTTGACCAGGGCCTCGGCGCGCAGCAGGATCCATTGATCCAGCTCAAGCAGCTCGCCGGCCGGGACGGCGTCCTTCTCATAATCGAAATCGCCGAGGTTCCCCAGCGTGAAGCGGAAAGTGTTCCGGATTTTGCGATAGGACTCCGACAGCCGCGCCAGGATCGTGTCCGAGACGCGGACATCTTCGGTGAACTCCTGCGAGGCAACCCACAGCCGCAGCACCTCCGCGCCGAATTGCTTGATGATCTTGTCCGGCTCGATGATGTTGCCGATCGACTTGGACATGGCGCGGCCTTCGCCGTCCAGCGTCCAGCCGTGCGTGGCGCACTGCCGGTAGGGAGCCCCGCCCTTCAGCCCGACCCCGATCAGCAGCGAACTTTGGAACCAGCCCCGGTGTTGGTCCGGGCCCTCGACGTACAGATCCGAGGGCCAGGGCAGGCCCCAGGTAGCATTGCCCAGCACGGCCAGGTGGCTCGAGCCGGAATCGAACCACACGTCGAGAATATCGCTCCCCTTGCGGAACGTGCCGCCGCCGCAGGCGCCGCAGCGCGCCTCCGGCCCCAGCAATTCGAGCTCGGTCTTCTCGAACCAGACGTCGGAGGTCTCGCGGCGAAACCGGTCCACGACGCGGTCCAGAACCTTGCGGTCCCGCAGAGTCTCGCCGCACTGTTCGCAATAAAACACGATCAGCGGCACGCCCCACACGCGCTGGCGCGAGATGCACCAGTCGGGCCGCGTGCTCACCATATTCGAGATTCGTTCCCGGCCCCAGCCCGGCAGCCATTCCACGTTCTGGATGGCCTCCAGGGCGCTCGACCGCAGATCGTTCTTCTCCATGCCGATGAACCACTGCTCCGTGGCCCGGAAGATGGTGGGCTTGTGGCAGCGCCAGCAGTGGGGATAGCTGTGATCCAGGCGTCCCTCGGCCAGAAGCGCGCCGCGCTCCCGCAGGATCCCAGTCACAACCGGATTGGCTTCCCAGACCGTCTTGCCGATGATCTCCTCCGGCAGCACGCCCGGGGCGCCATCGGCGTGGTAGAAGCGGCCCTCCGCATTCACCGGGCAGAAAGTGGCCAGCCCGTTGCGCTGCCCGCTGACGTAATCCTCTTGCCCGTGGCCCGGCGCCGTGTGGACCGCGCCCGTGCCCTGGTCGAGCGTCACGTAGTCGGCGAGAATGCCGATTGCATCCCGATCGAGGAAAGGATGGCGAAAAACGGCCCCGTCCAGTGCGGCGCCGGGGAAGCCGGCCACGACTTTCGGGTCCGGCCAGCCGCATTTCTCCGCCGTGGCCTTCAGCAGATCGCGGGCGACGATGTACACATCCTCGCGTTCCGCTACCGCCACGTACTCGAACTTGGGGTGGAAAGCGATGGCCATGTTGGCCGGAAGCGTCCAGGGAGTCGTCGTCCAGACCAGCCCCCAGACGCGGCGGCCCGCCAGAGAGGCGTCGATCTTCGCCGGATCCGAGGTCAGGGCGAACCGCACCCAAACCGAGGAGCTGGAATGGTTCTCGTATTCGACCTCCGCCTCGGCCAGCGCGGTGCGGCAGCGTATGCACCAATGGACCGGCTTCAAGCCTCGATAGGCGTAGCCCCGGTCCAGGAAATCCACGAAGGCCTGGGCGATGACGGCCTCGTAGTCGGCGCTCATGGTGAGATAGGGCTTGTCCCACTCGCCGAAAACACCCAGCCGCTTGAACTCGCGCCGGTGCAGTTCCACGTACTTCTGCGCGTACTTGCGGCACTCGGCGCGGATCTGGGAGGCCGACATGCTCGCCTTGCGCGAGCCGAGCTCGGCGTCCACCTTGATTTCGATCGGCAGCCCGTGGCAGTCCCAGCCCGGCACGTAGGGGGCGTCGAAGCCCGCCATGCTCCGCGACTTGACGATGAAGTCCTTGAGGATCTTGTTGAAGGCCGTGCCCAGGTGGATGTTGCCGTTGGCATAGGGCGGTCCGTCGTGCAGGACGTACATGGGGCGGCCCGCGCGCGCCTCCCGGATCTTCCGGGTGAGGTTCATCTCTTCCCAGCGGGCGAGCATGCGCGGCTCCGCCTGGGGCAGGTTCGCCTTCATCGGGAAGTCCGTGCGCGGCAGGTTGACGGTCTTCTTCAGGTCAACGTCTTTCAGTGCCATTTTGTGGGTCAACCACTATCGTACACGACACCGGAGCCGTCGCATCGCGGCTGTGGGGCCAGGGTTTCACCCTGCCGCCGGCTTTCCAGCCGGCGTTGTTCGGGTCGTCGCAAGACGCCGGGCAGAAACCCGGCTGCCGGCTAAAAGCCTGACCCCACGATCGGCGCCTACTTGGCGGCGGCGGGCTGCTTGTCTAGGGTGCTGTCCAAGAACGCCATGTAGCCCGAGAGCAGCCGGTAGGTGTTGCCGTACTGGTCCAGCTTGATCTGGTCCAGCTTGTCTTTGTCGCTGCCGGGAAGCGAGAGAGTGGAAGAGGTCATCGAGTGGAAGTCGATGGTCGGGATCTTCCGATCCTTAAACGGCATCGAGTCCACGCTCGCACCCTCGCCCAGATCGACGTCGGTGATGGGCACCTTCAGGGCCTGTGCCACGCGCGACGCGGTCTGAACCAGGTTCTTGTCCGACTGGAGGACCCAAAGCTGCGACGATCCGAGTCCGAGCGCGTCCAGGTTGACCATCGCCTTGGTGTTCTCCACCTGGTCTTTTTGCATGTCCTTGGCGTATGCCTTGGAACCACGAAGACTCTTCTGATGGTCGGTGAAGCCGACGAACACGTAGGTGACGCGGCGCGGTATGGCGTTGAGACTCTGGAAAAGGCTGGGCAGCAAAGCGGCGCCGCTCCAACCTTCGACCGCTCCGTCGCCCTTGGAAGGCTTATCATAGTGCGCCCCGATCACCACAGTGGTCTTCTCCGTCCCTGGCAGCGTGCACACGATGTTCGGCGTGTCGGCCCCTTTGACGGCCAACTCGGCGACCTGCTTGCAACCGGCTTCGGTGAAGAGCTTCTTCAGTTCCTGCGCTCGCCCCGCGGTGTCGGCCGGCATGCGCTTGAGACGGGCTTCCAGCACGCCGCTGTCGACAGGAGCAAAGCTCAGTGACTGCGCGCCTAGCGGAGGTATGAGTGCGAGGGCTGCAACTGCGGTAAGACGCAAAAAACGGTATAGGGAAATGTTATGGTGCATTTTTGCAGTATAAGGGATGTCGGGCCGCCGAGCCAATTGAACCTGCTCTTCCACTCAGAGCCAGACGGAAACGCCGAGGCTCCATTGAAGCTGATGCCGCGTGCCGGGGACAACGTTGGGACCCGGTCCTGAAATGGGCGGAATAACGATGTCGCTTCCATACCAGACGGCAGTGTCTCCGAAATCCACTCGGCCCGCGATGTGGTGGCGCGAGTAGAACTCGATGACGCCTCCAAAATCGAGTGCAGCTCGGGTTCCGAGGTTCGGAACGTAGGCATTCGCGTCAAATCGCATGAGCCCTGGCCTCAGTTTCCCGTAAATGCCGAGCGGGCCGAAGCGGCGGCCGACGCGTGCCCCCAATATTACCTGTGTGGCCGGAAAGAGCGCCACGCCGCCGCCAATCGGGTACCGGTTTACCTCTGCTTCCGCATCGACGAAGCGAAACGCGTGAACGGTGACTCTTCCGCCGCCGCCTGGCGGGTATTCGCCTAACACGCTCTCCCGAATGCCGCTCAGTTGCATCCCAATTTCCACTCGCGGTGTTTGCGAGAAGGCAGCGCCGGCCAGCACCAGCGGCAGGATAGATAGAACAATGAGGCGGTTCATGGATCGAGCGCGTCGGAATGGCATTTTCTTAAAAGGTTATCCTCTGAAATTAGTGTACAGCCCTTACTGGCGCTGCCGTCCCAGAGCCGGCTGCAGGCCGCGGTCCACACTGAAGGAAGGCGGCTGTGAAACAATGCCAGAGGCGAACCGCAAGAGTTGGGAAATCAAGCTGTAGAGCGGCAGGAGAAGCGACAATGACGCACATCGAGAAGTGGGGGCTTCCGCCTGGTTAGTGGCCGCTCTTGGGGCGGCGTTACCGCTCATGGCTGCTGATCTGGACTCAACTCCGCCGGTAATCAACGTGGCGATGCTGTCGCCGGCAGCCGACGGGAATTCCAACTGGCGCAGCACAGCAAAACTTTGAGCAGCTGCTAATTGTTAGAATGTAGACTCAATTCGTTGGATCAGACAGCTACCCATTGACCGATAAGACTCGCAGCGTGACCGCCATTTATCCCGGCTCGTTCGACCCCATCACGAACGGGCATCTGGACCTTATCGCGCGGGGGGCGAGACTCTTCGACCGGCTGGTGGTGGCCATCCTCGAGAACGCCGCCAAAGAGCCCTTGTTCAGCGTCGAGGAGCGAATCGAGATGCTCCGCGAAGTGGTGCGCCCCTTTCCCAACGTGGAAGTGGATTCCTTCCACGGACTCCTGGTGGACTACACGGCGGCCCGGAAGGCGGGCTTCATCCTACGCGGCATCCGCGCCATATCCGACTATGAGTACGAGCTCCAGATGGCCCTGATGAACACGCGCCTGGCCCCCGAAATCGAAACGGTCTTTCTGATGTCCAGCGAGGCCTATTCCTTCGTGAGCTCCCGCCTGGTGAAAGAGGTCTTCTCCCTGCGCGGCGACATATCGAACCTGGTGCCGCCCGTCGTCGAACGGCGGCTGAAGACCCGCATGCCGAGGAGCGGGTAGAGAGCGGATGCCGGTGACACCCCGACTGACTGAGCGGATCTCGCGCATCGGCGTCTCCGCCACAATGAAGGTCGCCGCCGATGCGGCCAAACTGCGGGCCCGCGGGCGCGATATCGTGGACCTCGGTCCCGGCGAACCGGACTTTCCCACGCCGTCCAACATCAAGCTCGCGGCCGTCCAGGCTCTGGAGAAGAACTTCACCCGCTACACCGCGGCTGGCGGGACCATGGAGCTGAGGGAGGCGGTCTGCCAGCGGCACGCAGCGGATTTCGGCACCTCCTACACATCCTCGGAGTGCGTGGTGTCGGCCGGCGCCAAGCACGCGCTGTTCAACGTCATGCAGGTGCTGGTCGAGCATAGCGACGAGGTGATCATCCCGGCGCCGTTCTGGTCCACCTACGACGACATCGTACACTACTGCGGCGCGACCAGCGTCCTGGCCCATACGGAGGAGACCGAGGGATTTGCCATCTCCGCCGCGCTCGTCGAGAGGCATCTGACGGACCGGACCCGGGCGCTGGTCGTCAATTCGCCGTGCAATCCCACCGGCGAGGTCGTTGGACCCGACGAGTTTCGCCGCATATACGCCCTCACCGCCAAGCGCGGCATCTGGCTGATTACCGACGAGTGCTACTCCCACCTGCTCTACGAGGGAATGCCTTTCTCCGTGGCCTCGACGCCGGGCGCGCGGAGCTCGGTGATCGTGGTGGGCTCGCTGTCTAAGGCCTACGCCATGACCGGCTGGCGGATCGGCTACGCCCTGGCGCCTCCGGTGGTGGTTTCGGCGGTGACGAAACTACAGAGCCAGTCGACCTCTAATCCCAACTCGATCGCCCAGAAGGCGGCGGTCGAAGCCCTGCTGGGGTCCCAGGAATCTCGCGCGGAGATGCTGGCGGAGTACCGCCGGCGGCGGGATTTCGGTCTGGCCCGGCTGCGCGCCATTCCCGGCATCCGCTGCCAGGAGCCAAAGGGCGCATTCTATTTCTACCCGAACGTCAGCGCGTTTCTGGGCCGGGGCGGTGTCGACGATACGGTGACGCTGGCCGAGCGGCTCCTGGATTCGGCTGAAGTCGCCGTCGTGCCTGGCGAGGCTTTCGGCTCGGCCGGGCATGTCCGCATCACTTTCGCCGTTTCCATGCGTGATCTGGAGCGCGGACTGGACCGCCTCCACAAGTTTCTTTCCGGTTTGTAAGGATGTTAGTGAAGCCTTTCCGACTTGAACCGACGTTCCACGAGAAGGTCTGGGGAGTGCATGACTTGCAGCCCTGGTTCCCGGCGTCGGACCGGAAGATCGGCGAGGTCTGGCTGTCGATGCCGGACCCGTTCCCCATCCTGGTGAAATTCCTGTTCACCTCCGGCCGCCTTTCGGTTCAAGTTCACCCCGATGACGCCTACGCCCAGGCGAACGAGGGCTGCTCCGGGAAAGCCGAGATGTTCTATGTGCTCGATGCCGAGCCGGGCGCAAAGCTCGCGGCGGGCTTCATTCGGCCGCTGACCCGCGGCGAGGCACGGGAAGCGGCGCTCTCGGGCGAGATCGAGCACCTGCTGCGCTGGTTTCCGGTCACCGCCGGTCAGGTGTGTTGCATCCCCCCCGGCATGGTTCACGCTTTGGGAGCGGGGATAACGGTGTGCGAGGTCGAGCAGAACAGCCCCGTCACCTACCGCCTCTACGATTACGGTCGCCCGCGCGAATTGCACCTGGACAAAGCCCTGGATGTCGCCCGGCTGGAACCGGTCGCCGGACCGTTCGAGCCCACTGGGCCGCTGCTGGCCTCCTGCCAGCACTTCATCGCCGAGCGGCTCGTGGTGACGGAGACCGTCTACCAGCCCGACCCCGCGCGTTTTCACCTGCTGGTGGTCATGGAAGGCAGCGGCCGCTTCGGCCAGGAGCGCTTCGTCCCCGGCGAAGCCTGGTACATACCTGCCGGCGCCGGGCCTTTCCCCATAGCCGCAGACCCCCGCGCCGTCCTCCTCAGAACCTTCGTGCCGTAGTGAGATTGTGCCCGGACCAGCGGCATGCTAGGATGGTCTGGAAACTCCACCGACACTTGCGGGGACGTAGTTCAGTTGGTTAGAACGCCGGCCTGTCACGTCGGAGGTCGCGGGTTCGAGTCCCGTCGTCCCCGCCAACTTGAACTCACGTCTCGGCGACACACGAAGAATTCGGGACTAACGCTCCTCAGTGCGGCTCGTAGTCTGCAAGACGCAGGTCCGTGATCTGGAACTCCCTGCGGATATGGGCGACCGGCTCGACAGCGTACACGCTCACGCCGGTAACCGGCCCGAGAACCGGTGCCAGGTACATGGACTGGGTCACCGGGAACAGGTTGGGGTCGGCCGGGAAGGGAGAATAGGAAACCGGTCGGGGAGGGTAAACTGTGGAAATACCCTCCCCCCCTCTCAAGCGGAAAATCGTCACGAGACCGAATGTCAAGCGATCCGGCAGCGATCGAAATGCAGATCGGCAATTCAGGACGACTCCTCTGTCCGTTCGGGTCGCCGAACACAACCCTGCTCCCGGCGTTGGGACGAAATCGGCTTGCTCCCGGACGGGAAGAACGGCGCTTCGGGGATTGCCGTACAAAGTCAGATATATCGAGCCGCTGATCCGCACTGGGCCGTCTTTGATCTTGCGGTAGAAGGCAGAGTCCACGCGAGCATGAAACAAAGTGAGATCCCAACTGGTCCGCGCGTGGCTTGCTGGATTCTGGTTTGTTCGCCACGAAGCGTTCGCGGGGCCCTCAATCTTCGCTGCAATTCCTTCCACACTGTACTTCAGCGGCGCGGGGATTCCCGTGACGCGGAGTGGGAGGTCAAGGTTCACCCCGTCGTTCCGGTCGGCGATCGCTCGGGCGGCCCACTTCCTATCGTGATCAAAGGCAATGCGCACGGCAGAGACGTCGAGGGGCTGAGTGGAGAAGCGGGCCTGGAGCGCGAAGGCCGCTGGCCAGGGAAGCCACGCGAATGCCACGAAGGCCATCAGGACCGCGGCGCCCGCCAGGAATCGGGAGGTGGCTGTGTCTCTCCGACCATACTGGCGCAGGATGATGGCTAGGGCTGCGATCACAACAACCAGGCCGATGGAGTAAGACCTAGTCCATTCCAGGGCGAGCCAGGAATTGCCAATGCCGAACTCGGGGATCGCTAGATTCCATCCGACGACGGCCAGAACCAGAACGAAGGTAACCGCAAACAACTGAACGAACCCGGTGGTCACGGTGGCGAGCGCGGTGACCGGCAACACAAATACGGACGCGAGCAGGACTTGAGTCCACAGCAATCCGCCGAGCTCAGGCCAGATCTGGAAACCGTAGGCGCGTAGGATGACGGCGTCCCCGAGGAGTTTCGGCAGACTCACAAACATGGCGATGAAGAGCGCCTTCGACGCGAGCAAGCTCCCACGTCCGTAAGGACGCGTCACCCAGAACTCGCTATTCCCCAGCAGCGGTTCGGCATAGATCAGGCGCGCAATCAAAGCCCACCACGAGGCCGGCAACAGGTACGTGAGCAGTGTTAATGCCACGCCTTTCGCCGCTTCGGGGTCGTTCCAGGACTGCGCCCCACGGGCCACCATGAAGGTGAACGCAACGGTGGTGACCAGCACAATCGAGATTTCCAGCCACAGGTGCCGAACGTCCTTTTTGAAAACGTGGAATGCCTGTCTCATGTCCTTCTACGCCTCCTCTCGGGCGGCTCTCGCCAGCGTCACGAAGATCGCCCGCAGCGGCATCGGTTTCGTCGCGATCTGGCAAGCATGCCCGAACAGACGGCGTATCTCGGCCAGAGTGCGGTCGTTCTGGAAGTGGGTATCCACGCAGCGAACTAAGTTGTCAGAGCGCTCGACGTTAATCCACGTGGCGGGCCAGGATGGCGGCGATGGCAACCGATCGTCGATTACGATCTCTATCTCGCGAAAGCGCTTTGCCAGCGCTGCCATCTCTTCGGAGAATTGCAGCCGGCCCTGGTCAAGGTATCCGACGTGACTGACGAAGCTCTCGATCTCATTCAAATCATGAGACGAGATCAGGATAGTCGTGTGTTCGGCGCTCGCCAGCATACGCTCGATCAGTTCATCCCGTACGAGCGGATCAAGCCCCGTGAACGGCTCATCAAGAACGAGCAGCCGCGGACGGTAGGCAAGTGAGGAAGCCAGCGCTGTCTTCATGCGCATGCCGTGTGAGAGATGACGCAGTTTTCGGCCCAACGGCAGGTTGAACTCACGCACCATCTCCGTGGACAGCGAGTCGTCCCAGGTGGGGTAGAACGGCTTCAGGTAGGAGAGAAAGTACTCCACGGTCATCCACCCGGGCAGTTTCTGCTCCTCGGCGACGTAGCCGATGGAGGCCAATTCGCGACGGGTTAATCGTTCCGAATCGACGCCGAGCACCTCGGCCCGGCCCGAGGCCGGCCGGAGGATGTTCATGAGGATTCTTATGGTGGTGGTTTTGCCCGCGCCGTTCGGGCCAATCAGACCGTAGATTCCGTTCTCTGGGACTTCGAGATTCACGCCACTGAGGGCGGCAACGCCGCGGTATGTTTTCGACAGGTTTTCGGTGCGAATGGGGCAGTTCATAGTAGTGCGGGCTCCTTAGGCGATTCGCTGTCGCGCAGTGCCTCCCAGTGTTCGCTGACGGCCGCCAAGATATCCTCGAGGTCGAGGCCGATCTTCTTGGACTCCACGACAAGGCGTTCGAATTCACCTCCCAGAAGGCGCTTGCGCTCCACGGCCGAGGATAGGGGCGGCACCGCTACTGTAGTGCCAATGCCAGGCATTACTTCGAGCAATCCCTCAGCGGTCAGTTCTGCCACTACCTTGTGGGCGGTGTTGGGGTTGATCTTGAGCCCCTTGCTGAGCGCGCGCACCGAGGGGAATGGGGTACCCGGCCGTAAATGCCCAGAAACAATGGCCTTCTTGGCCGCGTAGACGACCTGCTCGTAAACTGGGACGCCCGGGCGGAACGAAAGCCCAAACGGAATCATAGGTGTACTATAACACGCAGAACACCAAGCTGCAAGAACATGATTGATCGAACTTCGGCATCGATCTCTCCGGACACCTTCCCGAAGACCACGGGGAATGCTTGCCTTACTCTGTTCTGCCGGCCGTGTCGAATCGCGGGCAGTTAACGGTCTACACGGATGATGGCTGCTCGCCTACTCGTACCGCAAGGCTTCCATCGGATCCACGCGAGCTGCCCGGCGCGCCGGCACGTATGCCGCAACCACAGCCGGCGCAATCATCATCACCGTCCCAAAGACGATCGGGAATGCGCTCTTCACCGCCAGGCCCGGGATCAGATTCGCGGCCAACCGTTGGCCCCAGTAGGCGATGGGCGCTCCGATCGCCAGGCCCAGGCGGATCATCCCCAGCGCCTCTCCCAGCACCATGCGGGCCATCGTGCTTTGGGTCGCGCCCAGGGCCACCGTGTAGCTGAGCAGCACGTAGAGGCCGATGGCCGCGATCAGCGCCCCCAGAGCGCCGAATCGGCCGGACAGCGTCGCGATGAGCCGCTCAGGAACGATTGACGCGTCCACCTGCTCGGCCAGAGTGATGACCTTCCCGACGGGAACGGTCTTCCTGAAACATGTTTAAGTACATCGTGCGGCGCGGGGTTTCACGAAGCTCATAGTACTTCGCGTCGCCCACCACACCCACGATCTCGTAAGGTTTATCGTCGCCGTCGAGCTTGACGTGCTTGCCAACAGGGTCGGCTCCGCCGAAATAGTAGCGCGCCATCGCCTGGTTGACTATCGCGACGCGCGGGCGTCCCTGATCCTCGAAACGGAAGTCGCGTCCAGCCAGGAGCGGCGATCCTCGGGCCGTTCCTGGTGGCCTTCGGCGGTCACAAAATTGGCGGCCCCCGCGCCCTGAATCGGAGTAACTCCGTCGATGGATCATTTGCGACGCATTTCACCAGGCGCCGGATCCAGGGTCACCAGCAGTATGTGGTTGCGCTGGAAGCCCAGATTCAGGTTCTTGAGCTGCGACAGGTGGCCCACGAACAGGCCGGCAGCGCTCAACAGCAAGACCGACAAGGCAACCTGAGCGACCACCAGGCCTCTCCCGAAGAGACGCCGGAGCAGCGTCTCGCCGGCCCGTCCGGTTTGCCGCAACGCGGATGCCGGTGCGGACCGAACCGCATACAGAGCCGGAGCCAGTCCGAAGAGCAGGCCGATCAGCAGTGCGATTCCCGCGGTGAAAACCAGCACGTTGGGGTTGGTCTGTACCTGAAGATTGATGCGCTCAAACTCGCCCCCGCTAAGGAAAGCAGCAGCGACTCGGTTAAGACCTGCCGCACCAGGCGCACCCGTCCGGCCCCGAGGCCAACCCGCACTGCCATTTTGCGCTGGCGGCCGGCCGCGCGTGCCAGCAGCAGGCTGGCCAGGTTGATGCATGCGATCAGCAACAACAGGCCCCCCACGGCCATAAGAAAAATCAGCGGCTTGCCGTAGCGGTCGCGCACCGGCGAGAGCCCGGCGCCCGCCGGCTCCACTTCCACCTGTAGTCGCCGTACCAGCGGATCCTTGCTGTTCCCGAAAGGTATAGCCCCATGCTCGCGTTGGGCCGTCGTGGCAGCCAAATGTCAGTCCTGGATCCCGCCCGGAGTCCGAAGAACGCTCGCGGTATTACTCCGATAATCGTCACCGGCCTGTCCTGTACCACGATTCGCTTGCCGAGAATCGCGGGATCCAGATGGAACCGGGTGTTCCAGTAGGGCCAGCTCACCACTGCGACCGCACCGGCCGCAGCCGTAGGGTCGTCTTGGGGACCGATCAGCCGTCTGATCGCGGGCTTCAGTCCGAGCACCGGAAAGAAGTTCCCGGTAAAATGTTCGCCGATCACAATCTCGGGCTCGGAATCCTCAGTGCGCACGTTGACCCGGGTGTCGACCGATGTGCCGGTCATGACCGAGAAGACGTGGTTGTGGTCGCGAAAGTGCCCGTAGCTCGGCCAGGTCCAGTAGCCGCATCCCACGAAGCGCGTACCGCGCGTCCTGCCAGAGCTGTTCCAGCCAGTTCCGTCCCCACATTTCGTTGGTTGTGCTCCGAGAACCCCCATTCGGACGGAAGGCATTTTACCCCCACCGCCCGCCGACTGTCTACACGCGATTCCCCCGGCTCTGACGTCTGCTTCGCGTCGCGTGGCAGGGGGTTCCAGCTAAGATACAGCATATACTCGATGGGGCCACCCATCTGAGGCTTTCAAATAAATCGCGCAGTTCAGGCTGACCCATTTTAGAATCAGGGTTATGAGAACCATCATCGCGAGCGGTCAGGCGCCCCAGGCTATTGGCCCGTATTCCCAAGCGGTTGCTTCGGGAGGCTTCGTCTTTCTCAGCGGGCAGATCCCTCTCGATCCGGCTACGAATCAGCTTGTGGAGGACGATATCGTGGTTCAGACCGAGCGCGTTTTCGAAAACTTGAAGGCGGTGCTCGAAGCCGGGGGCTCCTCGCTGGCACGGGCGCTCAAGGTCACCGTCTATCTTCGGGAGATGAGCGATTTTGGGAAGATGAACGAAGTCTACGCGCGCTACTTCCCCGCCGCCCCGCCGGCGCGCTCGACCATCCAGGCGGCGGCTTTGCCGCGCGGCGCCCGCGTCGAGATAGACCTGATTGCCTCCGCCGGTTAGTGCGAGGAATACTGGGGCTGCGGCGGGTTCAGCTTGACCGTAATCTTCTGCTCTGGTTGGTCGACAGCGTACTCCTGGGCGAAAGTCTGATAGCCCTTGCCGATGACCTGGACCAGAACCTTCCCCTGCGGGACCCGCGGAATCTTGACTATCCCTTGGAGATTGGTACGGGTCTCCCAACTCGTGGGCAGTTTCTTCGCGAACTTGCCCAGCGCCCGCGCATTCAGGAATCGCACGATAACACTAATGCGGTCGAGGGGCTTCCCATCGAGATTGGTGACTTCGATGGTAAGCGCGGTCAGGGGCGGATCCGCCGCCAGCAGGGGTGCGGAGAGCAGAGCCAGAGCGGCGACCATGACCCGAACGATTCGCATACCATGAATTATCGCAAAAGGAACGGCCGGCCCGCGACCGCCTCGGCCGCCAGATACCCGCTGCGGACCGCCCCCTCCATGGTGGATGGCCAGCCCGTCTTGGTCCAGTCGCCGGCCAGCAGGAAATTGGCGTACACGGTCCGGGCCCGGGGCCTGCGCGCTTCGAGGCCCGGCGCCGGGGAGAATGTCGCGCGGACTTCCTTGATGACGTGCGCCCTCAGCAGCGCCGCCTGGCGCGCGGCAGGGAAAAACTCGGCCATCTCGCGCAGCGCCAAAGCGACGATCTGCTCCTGGCTCATTTCGACGAGCGCGTGCGAGGCGCTCACCACAAGCTGCACGTGCCGCCCGCCCTCTTTGTTGAACAGCCATTGGATGGTGCGGTCGAGCAGCGCGGCATGAGGCAATTCCGTCATCGCCCGATCGAACCACAGGTGGATGGAAGTGATCGGGGAGTGGGAGAACGCCGTCAGATCCAGGCCCAGTTCGGGCGCGACAGCGCCGATGTGCTCGAAGGGCAGTGCGCACACGTAGAAGTCCGCCCGGTGCAGTTCTCCGCCGGCTTCGACGCCGGCAACCGAGCCCGCCTCGAACCGGAAGCGCTCGACCGGGGTCCGGAGCTGTACCTCCACGCCCGGCGGGCCGGAGGAATACAGTTCAGCCAGCGGAACGGCCGGCACTCCCATCTCGAAGCCGGAGGGTTCGCCAAAGAACGCCAGGTGGAACACTTGCAGACCATGCTGCGCCGCCATGGCGTCCAGCTCCGCGTTCACCGCGCTGATCAGGACCGGCCGCCAGAAGCGCCGGATGGCGCTGGCCGGCTGGTTCTTTTCCGACAGCCACTGAAGCATGGTGATGCGGTCCAGGTCCTCGCGTTGGGCGAAGTCCTGCTGGACTGCGGCCAAAGCGCGCGCGATGGCGGCCTTGTCGCGCCAACTCAGGAAGCGCAGCCGGGCGAACGATTCCGCCATGTGCAGAGGCGCGGGCAGCCGCGCGGCCTGTAACACGGAGATCCTTCCCCCCGGCTCCAGGAAGTGGAACTCGCGGTGAAAACGGATCTTGTCCAGGACCCCGAGGCGGCGATAGAAGTCCAGCAGGTTGACGCAGCAACCGAGCAGGATGTGCTGGCAATTGTCGATGACCGGCGAATCCGCTTCCGCCGGAGCAACGGGAAACGACGCCGCGCGCCCGCCCAGGAATCCGCGGCGCTCGAGCAGCCTGACCCGGCAGCCGGCTTCGGCCAGCGCGGCCGCGGCCGCCATGCCCGCCAGCCCTCCGCCCGCTACGATGACGTCAGGCATGGTCGGCGTTC
This sequence comes from Bryobacterales bacterium, assembly GCA_963734625.1. Lineage (GTDB taxonomy): Bacteria > Acidobacteriota > Terriglobia > Bryobacterales > Bryobacteraceae > CAVTHW01. The sequence continues at coordinate 39,372 of CAVTHW010000001.1, forward strand.
AGCGCCTCGCGCGGGCGTGAATCCGGACCACGTTCTCCATCAGGCGCAGCCCGCAGTCGCCCTCCAAAGTGAGGATCGATTCCGGATGGAATTGCACGGCCTCGATCGGCAGCGTGCGGTGGCGCACCGCCATGATGACGCCGTCCTCGGATTCGGCGGTGACCTCCAGGCACTCGGGGAGCGTCGCCTTCTCGGCGAACAGCGAGTGGTAGCGGCCCACGGTGAACTTCTCCGGAAGCCCTTCGAAGATGCCGGTTCGGTTGTGGGTCACCACCGAAGGCTTGCCGTGCATCGGGTAGTCCAGAATCCCGAGCGACCCTCCGAAGGCCTCGACCGTGCCCTGGAGTCCCAGGCAGACGCCGAAGACGGGGATCTTCAAGTCCGCTGCGCGCCGGACCAGCTCCGGCACTCCGAAGTCGGCGGGACGGCCGGGCCCCGGCGAAATCAGGATCAGGTCCGGCGCCAGCTCCGCGATCAGTTCCAGCGGGAAGCCGGCCCGGTAAGTCGTCACTACGACGCCCGTCTGCCGCGCGTAGTTGGCCAGGGTATGGATGAAGCAGTCGTCGTTGTCGACCAGGAGCAGCCTCGACCCCGCGCCCGGACGGGCTCTGCGCGCGGGCTTCGCCTTGGGCGGCGCCGGCGCCTCGTGGATTGCCTTGAAGAAAACGGTCGCCTTCAGGCGGGTCTCCTGCTCTTCCAACTCGGGGACGGAATCGTATAGAAGGGTCGCGCCCACCGGGTAGGCGGCGATGCCATCCCGCAGGTGCGCGCTGCGGATGTGGATTCCCGTGTTCAGGTCGCCGTTGAGCGAGATCATGCCGATCGCGCCACCGTACCAGCCGCGCGCGTCCTTTTCAAGATCTTCGATGGCCTGCGCCGCGGCCTTCTTCGGCGCGCCGATCATGGTGACCGCCCACATATGGGTGAGGAACGCGTCGAGCGCGTCGAAGCCCGGAGCCAGCGTTCCCTCCACGTGGTCCACGGTGTGGAATACGCCGGCGTAGGACTCGATCAAGCGGCGGCCCACCACCTGCACCGACCCGGGCACGCACACACGGGACTTGTCGTTGCGGTCGACGTCGGTGCACATGGTCAGCTCGGATTCCTCCTTGCGGGAGTCGAGCAGCGCGCGGATGTTGTCGGCATCGCGCATCGGGTCGCCCGTCCGGCTGGCGGTTCCCGAGATCGGGCAGGTGTCCACGCGGTCGCCCTCCACGCGCACGTACCTCTCCGGGGAGCAGCCGACCAGTTGCTCGTCCCCGAACTGGAGCAGGAATTCGTAGGGGCTCGGGCTGATCTTCTGCATCCGGCGGAGAAGCGCGGACGGGCTGCCGGTGTAAGGAGTGCGGAAGGTTTGGCGCAGGACCACCTCGAAGTAGTCGCCGCGCTTCATGCCTTCGCGGACGGTCTTCACCTTCGACATGTATTCGGCGGGGGTGTGGTCGCTGATGACTTCGCCGGGCTCTCTGGCCAGGGGCGGGCGAACGGGCTCGCCGGTGCGCTCGAGGGCCTGAGTCGACAGGCCGCCGCGCGCGAAATCATACTCGAACCGCTCGATCCGTTCCTTCTTGCGGTCCATGAACCAGATGTCGTCGCACAAGAAGAGGTGGAGCACTTTGGCGCCGGCGCGCGGCAGCTTCAGATTGATGGGGTCGAACTGGAAGAGAAGGTCGTAGCCGAAGGCCCCGACCAGCGCCAGGTGAGCGTCCTTCACCGGGCGGAACTCGTCAATGATGGTGCGCAGGATGGAGAAAGGCGAGGGCTGCTTGCTGCGTTGCTCTTCCGGGAAGAGCTTGGGCAACGGCTTCAGACGCCCGACCAGCGCTCCGCCGCGCGCTTCCAGCGACTCCCAACAAGGGTGCTCCGCCAGGAGCGGAAAGAGGATCTGGTTGAGAATTTCCCCGCGCTTGTTGAGCGGGCGGAATTCCATCCAGCGCTCCCCCGCGACGATCTCCAGCGGCGGCCGCACCGCGGCTACATCCCAGCGCGAGTACCGGCCCGGATACTCATATCCCGAGGAAAGATAAATCCCTTGGTAAGTATCTAGGTCCCGCAGCAGGTGGTCGAGTCCCTTGCGGTAAGGGATCTTCGACACGCTGCGAATAACGCTGATCCCGCCGGGAGTGGAATGCCTGGACTGCTTCATGGTACAACCTCGGGAGGCAAATGATTCACCAGGATAGCATGGGGTCGGAAGGCAACCTACTCCGCGCCAAGCGCCTCGATATCGGCCTTGTCCTGAGTGCGGCCCGTGGCCTTCTTATTCAGGATGAAGGAAGCCTTGTCGATGAAGGAGACAGCTAGCCCGTCCAGTTCCGACGGCACGCGTCCGCGCCACACGTCTTCGAATTCCACACCTGTAATGGAGGTGAGCACGTCGACCCGGTTGGGAGCCACGCCCAATTGAATGACGCGGCCTTCCTCCAGAAAATCGCCGGCGGACAGGTTCGTGGAGTTGAAGCCGAACGCGGCAATTGCCCCGATCAGTTTTTCAGCGTTCTCGGCGGAGCGCCGGACTAGGATGTCGATGTCGCCCGTGTAACGCGGAAAGCCGTGAAAAGCCAGGGCGAAGGCGCCCACGATCACGTACTCAACCCCGCTGGAATTGAGAGACCCGACAAACTCTTTCAAGTCTTTCGGAAGCCGCATCGTTCTCCTTTCGGTAGGCGCTGATCAGCTCGAGGAGAATGTCCAGTCGTTGCCTGGGCGACAACCGGCGATAATATTCGCAGTTCGCGCGGCGAGCATCCTCGTGACTAGCAAACTTGGCCCATACGCGCTCCACGAGTCCTATCTTACCTCGGAGGGCGCCTGTGCTATTGTTGCTAGTGGTCTGCGGCAAGTAGATCAGCGAGTATGTGATTGACCGTGGGGCAGGCTGTTCAGCCTGCGGACCCGCTTTCCAGCGGGTCCAGCCGGCCAGAAGGCCGGCCGCGGGCAGGATTGCCCGCCCCACGAAAAACAGGCAGAGTCCCGGTACCGCCCCATGACCGCCGCCGCTGAGAACCGAAGGACGATCATCGGTCTCGTCCTGCGCATCCTGGTTTATGTGATCCTGGCCATTACCGGCATGTGGGTTTTCCCCGGGATCCTGGCCGCAGCCTTCGGAGGCTACCTCGTGGCGAGCGCCCTGGGGGTCTTTCTGGCCGCCGTCATCGCCAACGCGCTGGTGATGAGAATCTTCGAGCGGGCGCATCTGACGGACCTCGGCCTGGGATGGAACCCGGCCTCCGTGCGCAACCTCCTGCTGGGCCTCGTGGGCGGGACGGGCGCGGCCTGCGTTGTTCTGGCCGGGCCAGTGGCCTTCCGCCTGGCTGATTTCGAGGCGGTTCCTGGCGCCGACCCGCACTGGCGCACGGCGTTGTTCGTGGTTGTGATTCTGGTCTTTGGCGCGGTAGGCGAGGAAATGTTGTTTCGCGGCTACGCCTTTCAGGCGCTCATGTCCAAGGCGGGGCCTTTCGCCACCATCCTGCCTTTCGGGATTCTTTTCGGGCTGGCCCACCAATTGAACCCCGGCGCGTCGACGCTCGCCGTTTGCAATACCATCGCCTGGGGCATCCTGTTGGGGTACGCGTTCCTGCGCAGCCTGGACCTTTGGCTCCCCATCGGCCTGCACCTGGGCTGGAACTGGGCGCTGCCCTTGTTCGGGGTCAACCTGAGCGGATTTACAATGGATGTGACGGGGTACGCGTTGCACTGGAACGTCGGGCCGCTGTGGAGCGGAGGAGACTACGGACCCGAGGGCGGAATTCTGACCTCAGGGATCGTAGCGCTGCTTTTCCTCTACCTCTGGAAAGCGCCCGTGCGGCGTCAAAGTCCTCTGCTGTTGCGCGGCCCCGGGGAGGATTGAATGCGTTCGGCGCCTGCCTGGATGCTTCTGGCGGCGGTTGTCGCGCCCTGGGGGGCGGGAGCGGCGGAGCGCAAGCTGACCTCCGAAGAACGCATCGAGCTGATTCGCGGTCTCACCGCCGAGTACGCCACCGCCGAGTTATTTCTTCCCCGGTCCAGTAAACCATTGGTATTCGAGAGCCGGGGCTACTTCGACACCCAGATTTGGATCCAGGCCGGGAAGGAGAACGGCACGGCGGCCCGGCCCGGGGACCTCCTGAAGATCACCAAGGTCACGCTGGAGGACGACCGCATCTTGCTCGAGATCAATGGCGGCGCGAGCGGCGGACGCAAGTGGTGGCAGGGGATTCAGGTCGGCACGGGCAACTCGACCACGCCGATCAGTGGCAGCTCACAGAGCATCGCCCCTGGCGGCACGAGTCTGGCGCTGGTATTCCCCGGCCGGGTGCCGCCGCTGAAGGCCGCCGAGGTCAAGGCGGTGCTGGCGCCGCTGCTGGACTTCAACAAGCGCAGCGCTTCGGAGCAGTACGTGGAGACCCTTCCCCCCGAAATCCAGCAGGCCGTCAAGGAGAAGAAGGCCATCGACGGCATGAACCGGGACCAGGTGATGATGGCCCTGGGGCGGCCGGACAGCAAAGTGCGCGAGACGGTGGACGGTGTGGAACTCGAGGACTGGATCTTCGGCAAGCCGCCCGGCCGGGTCGTGTTTGTCACCTTCAACGCCGACAAGGTGGTCCGCGTGAAGGAGTCCTACGCGCAGCCGGGCGGGTCGGTGGCGCCGCCGCTGGAGTCTCCGCGCTAGCCCGCAGGTCCTGCACCCAACGTTCTGTTATCATAGAGGGTTCCGTTCTTTCTAACCCCCTCGAACAGGGTCACAGGAGATCTATAAACATATGGCAATCAAGGTAGCTATCAATGGATTCGGCCGCATCGGACGCAACGTGGTGCGCGCGGCCCTCGGCAACCCGGCAATCGAATTCGTGGCGGTCAACGACCTGACCGACACCAAGACGCTGGCCCACCTGCTCAAATACGACTCCGTACTGGGCTCAATTCCGCATACAGTGAAGACCGAAGCCGACGGCATCTCGGTCGACGGCAAGAAGATCAAGGTCTTCGCCCAGAAGGACCCGGCGCAGCTCGACTGGAGCAGCCTGGGCGCCCAGATCGTGATTGAATCCACCGGCAAGTTCACTGACGCCACGGCCGCCGCGGCCCACCTGAAAGGGACGGTGAAGAAGGTCATCATCTCCGCCCCGGCCAAGAACGAAGACATCACCATCGTCCTGGGCGTCAACGAGAAGCTGTACGACGCTGCCAAGCACAACATCATCTCTAACGCCTCCTGCACCACCAATTGCCTGGCGCCGCTCGCCAAGGTCATCCACGACAAGTTCGGCATCCTTAAGGGGTCGATGACCACGATCCACAGCTACACCAACGACCAGAACGTTCTGGACTTCCCGCACAAGGATCTGCGCCGGGCCCGCGCCGCGGCAATCAACATGATCCCGACCTCGACCGGCGCCGCCAAGGCCATCGGCCTGGTGATGCCGGAACTGAAGGGCAAGCTGGACGGCTACTCCATGCGCGTGCCGACTCCGGATGTCTCGGTGGTGGACCTGGTCGCGCTGCTGGCGAAGAACACCACCGCCGAGGAAGTCAACGCGGCGCTGAAGGCCGCCGCCGAAGGCGAACTGAAGGGCATCCTGGCTTACACCGACGATCCCGTGGTGTCGACCGACATGCTGCACAACCCCAACAGCTCGATCGTGGACGGGCAGTTGACCAAGGTTCTCGACGGGAACCTGCTGAAGGTCGTCTCCTGGTACGACAACGAGTGGGGCTACTCCATGCGCGTCGTCGACCTGATCGTGTACCTGGCCAGCAAGGGCCTGTAAAGATTCCCCGCAGCACGCAAGTCCGTGGCCCGTGGAAATCCCGCGGGCCGCGGACTATCGGCAGTCAAAATCGCCAGCCCGCCGTAATGCCCAGGAGGCTAATGAAGCCGTGCCCGGCGGCCACGTAGAAGGCGAACTTGGGCCGGATGAAGAACGATTCGCTCACGTCCACTGTCGCTCCCGCCCCTGCGACGACGGCAAACAGATTCTCGCGGACGCTGCTGGGAGGCGGGATCCCGGGCGGCACCGTGAGGTCCCGCAAGGAGACCGTTTCGACACCTGGGCCCGCTCCCAACTGGAAAAACGGCCGCACTCGCCGCCTCCGGGATTGGACCACGTAGCTGCCGGTAACAAAGTGGACCTCCGGCGGGATCCACTCTTCAGGTCCATGAACACGTAATCGATCTGGAGACCGTGAATGGAGTGAGACAGCCATCCCAAGGAGGCGCCGAAGGCCGAAAGCCCGGCTTTCCCTCCCTCGTCGCTCGTGTAGCTCCCAATTCCGGCGAGACCGGAGAGTTCAAAGTGTTTCGCGGGACTCTGCGCCTGAGCCGAAACCGGCAATGCGCCGAACGCTAATATGAGCAACAACAGCAATATGGTCGATTTCATAAGTCCTAACACCCGCATCCAGCGCAGGCTCGCCCCTCGATGCGCACAAACCATGCACTGCGTGTCTCAATCCTGACGCCAGCGCCTAAGAAGAAATTAGAAGCGATAGCCAGCACCGAACTTCACTCCCTTCGCGCTCGTGCCGTACACGTATTCTCCTCGCAATACGAAGTGCCGGACAGGACTGACCACCAGGCCGCCTCGCAACTGCCAAAAGCGATGACCGGACCACTCACGGCGAATCCATAATGCGGGACCCAATCCGCCGAAAGCGTACACCCGATCAGCGCCTAAACGCAGAACGGGCGTGACGGCCAGCATGGTGACTCGCGTGGTGTAGAAAGATCCGAATTGGGTGTAGCCGCGGCGCCGGTTCCCAAACTCGATGCGGCTTGTGTGAGCCTCGGCCTCGATGGCAAACCGCCGCACGATCGGCAGTCGCCGCCGTGACGCCCGCGGCTGCACCGCGTCCCTCGTCGCCGGCGTCGTCGACATACCGCACGTGGGTACCTGTTGCAAAGAGCTCAACCGCTCGGGGTTGCGCTTGAACCGGGATCACTGCGATAAGGAACAACGGCACAGACCATTTGATAAGACTTCCTGATCTACTGCTGATCATGACGAACCTGTCTCCGCATGGGATCCTAGCAATCAAGCTGCCGAACAGCCGATCAGCGTAAGTCAAGCGCCTTCAGCACCAGGAGAGGCAAAACCTCGGGGAAAGTTGTCATCCCGAGCTGACAGTGTCAGGAAGATCTGGCGGCAGCAGCCAGCCGAGGCTACAGGCAGGCCACCACCGCGTCGGTGAATTGCTCGGTGGATGCCGTTCCTCCCAGATCCGAGGTCAGGCACTTACTTTCCGAGTAGACCCTCTCGATGGCGGCTTGCAGGCGAGTCGCGGCCGCGGTCTCCCCAAGGTGCTCGAGCATCATGACCGTGGACAGCATGAGCGCGGTCGGGTTGGCGATCCCCTTCCCTGCTATGTCGGGAGCGCTGCCGTGCGCCGCCTCGAACACGGCGCAGTCCTCCCCGATGTTGGCGCCCGGCACCAGGCCGAGCCCGCCCACTAAGCCCGCCGCCAGGTCCGAGATGATGTCCCCATAAAGGTTGGGCATCAACAGCGCGTCGAAGGTCTCAGGACGCAGGACGAGCTGCATGGAGGCGTTGTCCACGATCAGCTCTTTGTACTCGATCTCCGGATATTGGGCGGCGACCTCGCGCGCGCAGCGCAGGAACAGACCGTCGCTCAGCTTCATGATGTTGGCCTTGTGCACCGCCGTCATCTTCTTTCGCCCGGCGCGCCGGGCGTAGGCAAAGGCGTAGGCGGCGATGCGGTGCGAGGCCGCGCGGGTGATGATCTTCAGGCTGGTGACGACATCTTTGACCACTTCGTGCTCGATTCCGGCGTAGAGATCCTCGGTGTTCTCGCGGAAAATGATCAGGTCGATGCGGGTCCCGCTGTAGCGGGTCTTGACACCCGGCAACATGCGCACCGGCCGCACGCAGGCGAACAGGTCGAGCTGCTTGCGCAGGGCCACGTTGACGCTCGGGAATCCTCCCGCGATGGGGGTCGTCACCGGCCCTTTGAGGCCCACCCGCGTACGGCGGATGGATTCCAGAATCTCGCCGGGGATTTCGCCGCCGGACTGCTCGAGGACTTTGCCGGTAAGTTCGGCGCGCTCCCATTGGATCGCCGCGCCCGTAGCTTCGACGGCACGGACGGTGGCGGCCGCGACCTCCGGGCCAATCCCGTCGCCGGGAATCAGTGTTACCGTGTGGGGCACAACCGCATTATACCGGCAACGTCCTATGAGAAGATTGAAAGGCCATGCCCAAGATCCAGCGCGCCCTCATCAGCCTCACCGACAAGACCGGCGCCCGCGAGTTCGCCCAAGGACTGCGGGAGTTCGGAATCGAGATTCTTTCCACCGGCGGAACCGCCAAGCTGCTCCGCGACGCGGGCGTTCCGGTTCGCGATGTGGCGGAGGTGACGGGATTCCCGGAGATGCTGGATGGCCGCGTCAAGACCATACACCCGCGGATCGCCGCCGGCGTCCTCGCCATACGGAGCAACGCTGAGCACATGCAGGCGCTGGCCGAGCACAAGATACCGGCCATCGACATGGTCGTGGTCAATCTTTACGCCTTCGAGAAGACCGCCGCCAGGGAGGGGATCGAAGTCCCTGAGCTGATAGAGAACATCGACATCGGCGGGCCCACACTGATCCGGGCGGCGTCGAAGAACTATCAGGACGTGGCCGTGGTCGTCTCGCCGGACGACTACACGGCGATTCTGGACGAGATGCGGGCCAGCGGCGGCAGCCTCTCCCTGGCCACTCATTGGAATCTGGCGAAGAAGGCCTTCCGCCTGACCGCCGACTACGACCGCGCCATCAGCGCGAGGCTGGCGCGAATCGAGATGGAAGACGGCCGCTTCGAGGACCGGAAGCTCGACCTGCCGCCGGTGCTTGATCTGCGCGCCGGCCTGGCGCTTCCGCTGCGATACGGCGAGAACCCGCACCAATCGGCCGCGCTCTATTCGGAACGGCGGAGCGGCATCGCCGGGGCGAAGCAGCTTCAGGGCAAGGAGCTTTCCTATAACAACCTGGTGGACCTGGACGCGGCCTGGCAGCTCGCCCTGGAGTTCGACTCGCCGGCCGCGGCCATCATCAAGCACACCAACCCGTGCGGCTGCGCGGAAGCCGCATCACAGGTGGAGAGCTATCGACGGGCGTTCGAGAGCGATCCGGTTTCGGCATATGGCGGCGTGCTGGCATTCAATCGTCCTTTGGATGAGGAGACGGCGCTGGAGATATCGAAGACCTTCATCGAGGCGATCGCCGCGCCGAACTATTCGGCCAAGGCGCTGGCTATCCTCTCGGCCAAAAAGAACCTGCGCCTGTTGCAGGTCACGAATCCCACACCCGATCCGCTAGTCATCAAGTCGATCGGCGGAGGCTTTCTGGCGCAGACTCCCGACCTCCACAAACTCGACCGGACCCAGGCGCAGGTCAAGACCGAGCGCGCGCCGAGCGATACGGAATGGGCGGCGCTGGAGTTCGGCTGGAAGGTGGTGAAGCACATCAAGTCCAACGCCATCCTCTTCACGCGCGCCGGCCAGACGGTCGGGGTGGGCGCGGGCCAGATGAGCCGGGTGGATTCGGTGAAGGTGGCGGCCATGCGCGCCGTGATGCCGTTGGGGGGAACGGTGCTCGCCTCCGATGCCTTCTTCCCGTTTGCGGACGGCATTGAAGAGGCCGCGAAACACGGCATCACGGCGGTCATCCAGCCCGGCGGGTCAGTGCGCGATCAGGACGTCATCGATGCCGCCAACCGGCTGGGCTTGGCCATGGTCTTCACCGGCGTGCGGCATTTCCGGCACTGAGCCGCTCGGTTTCGCTTTCCGCCTTTAGCGCTTTTGCCAGACCGAGTTGCTCCAGCAGGCTCAGGAGGTTCCAGTCGGACCACTGCTCGACGATTTTGCCTTTTTCGAGCTTGTAGATGGATGTGCCCGTGACCGTGGCCGACTTGTTGGTGGGCGCCATGCCCAGGAACTGGCCCTGGTGGGTTCCGCGGGCGGTCCAGTGGAGCACGACTTCGTTGCGCTCGGCAATCATGTCGTCGATCGTGAAGCGCAGGTCCGGAAAGCCTCCGCGACAGTTGCTGATGTGCTGCTTCACGTTATCCAAACCGGCCGTCAAGTACGGGAACACAGGATCGTGGTACCGGCAGTCTTTCGATACGTAATCTCCGGTTTTGTTAAGGTCCCCGCGATTCCAGCAATCCTCCATGAACTTCTTTGCGACGTCTTTGTTCTCAGCAGACATGCTCTAACCCTCCTCTATGGCAGGATTATACGGCCATTCAGGCCGGATGGCGCACCTCGGCAGGCAGTGTTTACAGGGCCGCCACACGAAGTTACGCAGGTGTACGTTTGGAACGGAGCGGGCCGGCTGCTGCGTTCTAAGGACGCCGTTCGGGGGCCTCGATGGTGGACTTTGCAGGTGCGTTTCTAGCTCCCTTCAACCTGCGCGCGATCGGCGGCGCGAAGCTTATAATGAGGCTCGATGCTCGGCATGATTCGCTGTGGGATGGCCGTACTTGGCCTGGCGGCCGCCACTCCCGGGTTGGACGAGGCCGCCAAGACAGCTCAGGGATTGCCGCGGTTGTACAGCCTGGTGGTCAGCCGCGGGGGTGAGATCGTTCTGGAGCGGTACTATCGAGGGACGCGCGCGGCCACGCCGGCCAACATCAAGTCGGCTTCGAAGAGCGTAATATCGGCGTTGGTGGGAATCGCTATCGAGCGGAAGCTGGTCCCCGGAATAAACGCGCCGATCGCGCCGTACTTCAAAGAAATGCTAGGCGCGGACCCCGCCAAGAGCAAGGTCACCATCGAGGACCTCTTGAGCATGCGGTCGGGCCTCGAGCCGATCAGCAACCGCAACTACGGGGCGTGGGTGCTGAGCCCGAACTGGGTCGGCTACATCTTGCGGCGGCCCATGAGCGGGCCTTCCGGCCAAACCATGCGCTACAGCACGGGCAACTCCCACCTGCTGTCCGCGATCCTCACCAAGGCCACGGGTAAGAGCACCTGGGCGTTCGCCAACGAGGTCCTGGCCAAGCCTTTGGGCTTCACGCTTTCGCCCTGGACGCGGGACCCGCAAGGCATTTTCTTCGGCGGCAACGAGATGGGCATGACACCCCGCCAGATGGTGGCGTTCGGCGAGCTATACCTTCGTCGCGGGCGCGCCGGCGGAAAGCAACTCGTCCCGGAGGCCTGGGTGGACGCTTCCTTCCTCCCGCGCGGGCGGTCCGACTATAGCGACCAGCTTTACGGCTATGGCTGGTGGATCCGTGAGCTGGCCGGACGGGAGGTCTACTATGCCTGGGGCTACGGTGGGCAGTTCATTTTCATCGTGCCGGACTTGGAGATGGTCATCGTGACCACCTCGGTGCCCACCCCCGGCCCGCAGCGGCGGGAGCAGCTACAGGGGATTTACGAAATGGTGGAGAGGCTTATCGACGAGCGGTGAGCGAAATTGGGGCAGTTCAGGCTGCCCCCTTGAACTTGAAGGACCGACCCACTACCGCGCTGCTGTGGTATATTCATTCATTGGAGTGAATAATTAACCATATGGGAGTTCGTGCCGGCATCGTCGGTTTTCGGGGCTATAGCGGGGCCGAACTGGTACGTCTGTTGGGCCGCCATCCTGCGGTGGAGCCGTGGCTCATGGAGCACCGCGCCGACTCCGCCGAGCGGGCCCGCCCCATCGGGCGTCCTGGGCCTCCCCGCATCGCCTGCACCGCGGAGGCCGCGCGGCAGGAGCGAATCAGCCTGGTGTTCCTGGCCACGCCGCCCGAAGTTTCCATGGAGCTGGCGCCGGTCATGCTCGAGGCCGGAGCCAAAGTGGTGGACCTCAGCGGCGCCTTCCGGCTGCGCACCGTCGAGAACTACTCCCATTGGTACAAGGAGGAGCACACCCAGCCAGCGCTCCTGGCCGAAGCCGTCTATGGACTCCCCGAATATTTCCGCGAGCCGGTGCGCGATGCGCGCCTGGTGGCCAATCCCGGCTGCTATCCGACCGCCGCGAACCTGGCCATCCGGCCGCTGGTCGAGGCGGGGGCCATCGATCGCACCCACGGGATCGTCTGCGACGCCAAGTCCGGCGTGAGCGGGGCCGGCCGCAAGCCGTCTCTGAAGACCAGCTTCTGCGAGGTGACCGAGAACTTCTCGGCCTACTCGATCCTGGGCCACCGCCATGTCCCCGAGGTCCTGCTGACCTCCGGCCTCCTGGATGCCGAATTCAGCTTCACCGCCCATTTGATTCCCGTCGACCGGGGCATCCTGGAGACCATCTACTTCCGCGCCGTACCCGGCCAGAGCGCGGAATCGCTCCTGAGCATCTATCGAGAGCGTTATGGCCAGGAGCCGTTCGTGCGCCTGTACGAACCGGGACACGTGCCCGACCTGCATTCGGTCCGGCACACCAACTACTGCGACATCGGCCTGAAGTTCGACGCCGCCTCCGGGAGGGCGGTCGTGGTGTGCGTCATCGACAACCTGGTGAAGGGCGCGGCTGGCCAGGCGATCCAGAACATGAACCTCATGCTCGGATATCCCGAAACGGAGGGCCTCCTGTGAAACTGGTCGTCAAGATGGGGGGCACGCTGCTCGACGCCGACGAGTCCCGCCGGCGGCTGGCGCGCGAAGTCGCCGCGGCCGTGCGGGCCGGTAACCAAATGGTGGTGGTCCACGGCGGGGGAAAGCAGATGACCCGCTTCCTCAGTCAGAGCGGCATCGAGAGCCGCTTTGTCGACGGCCTGCGGGTGACCACGCCGGAGGTGATCGACGCGGTTCTCAAGGTACTCGCGGGAAGCGTCAACAAGCAGATTGACGGCCGCCATGATTGAGGCCGGCGCCCTGGCCGTGGGACTGTCCGGCGTGGATGGATGCCTAGTGGAGGCGGAGTTGTTGCGGCCGGAACTGGGTCAGGTGGGCCGGCCGGTGCGCTCCAACGGTGCGCTGCTCGATTGCCTGGTTGGGGCGGGTTACGTGCCGGTGGTGGCCTGCGTGGCGGGCGACAAGTCTGGCCGGATCTACAATGTGAACGCCGACCAGATGGCGGTGGCCTGCGCCGGCGGGTTCGGCGCGGAATGCCTGATCTTCCTGACCGACGTGGACGGCGTGCTGGGCGAGGACAAGCAGCCTCTCCGCAATCTCAGCCTGTCCGAAAGCGAGGATCTTATCCGGCGGGGACTGGCGACCGGCGGCATGCAGGCGAAGCTGAACGCGGCGGGAGCCGCCCTGCGCGGCGGGATCAGACAGGTCGTCATCGCGCCGGGAAGCGCCGAAAAGGGGATCGAGCGGCTGCTGGCGGGCGAAGCCCTGGGGACGCGGCTAACTCCATGACTGAAACCATTCGCAAAGCCCTCCTTTCGGACATTGCGCCATTGCTCGGGTTGATCAACGGCTACGCTTCGGAAGGGATTATGCTGCCCCGCACGGAATTCGAAATGGCGGAGAACATACGCGATTTCACCGTCGCCGTCGAGGGAACCGATCTGACAGCCTGCGGCGCGCTGCACTTTTATGGTCCGAAGACCGGCGAGGTCCGATCGCTCGCCGTTCACCCGGACCGGAAAGGCATGGGCGTCGGCAAGCGCCTGGTGGAGGCCCTTGAGGACGAGGCGCGGGCGCACGGGCTGGAGTCGGTTTTCGCCTTCACCTATGTCCCTAAGTTCTTCAATAAGCTAGGTTTTGTAGAAGTGGAGCGCCGCACGCTTCCATCCAAGGTCTGGAAGGACTGTTTGCGCTGCCCGAAGCTGCACTGCTGCGACGAGATTGCGATGCAGAAGCTGCTCAGTGCGGGCAGAGCCATCGCCGAGGCCGAGCGCGAAGGGCTGGAGAGCAACGGCCTGGTGGTCGTGCCGACAGTGGCGCGGTAGCGTGTAAGCTTATGCGAACGTTGAGAGAAACTAGCTACCTGGTGATACGCTGACGGCAGACCGGGACCTGAGAAACCCGGCCAAGCCTCAGGAAAAGATGGCAATGAGAACCAGAACGTTGCTGATTTCCAGTTATTGATCTTGCTGGTTGCGCTGCTTGCCTTCGGGCAGACATTGCCCTGAAAGCGAAGGTTCCATTCGCTTTCACTGTGTATGGCGAGGTACTCCCGGCCGGACGATACGACATTTCCACTGGGACTAATTTCGAGACGATACAGGTACGGGGCTCCGACGCCGATGCGGCCGCTATTGTGCCGGTCATTACGAGGCTCGGGGGCGCACTGCACACAACCCCGCAAGATTCCCACCTGGTCTTCGACAAGGTTGGAGACGTTTACACTCTTTCGGAAATCTGGCCGCTGACCGGGGACGGCTATCTAGCTAGTGGGTTTGGCCAAGGGCAACAAAGAGGAGCATGTGATTGTGAACGTGCCGAAGTAGATCAGCTGATTGCATTGAATCACTGCTGTCCGGTTATCGGATGCTGGAAGTGTCCGCAAAATGGGTGTTTTCTCTGTAGCGCTTACGGGGGTGCGGCTAGCGTACTGCCTCGCTGGGGTCCGGCTAGCGTACTGCGTCTCAAGTGATGTTCCTTAGCCGGCGCCGGCCGGTCTCAGCGAGATACCACTGAAACCACGACCGGGAGGGAGTGGTCAGTACTTGCGAAGCAGTACACTGGCGAAGCGCAGGCGGGCTCTGGTGGAGACCAACCCGCCAAGGAATAGCCGCCAGGCGGCATCTTTGCTATTCTGCGCGGCGAGGTTGGCTTCGAAATTCGCCGGCGGCACGTAACCGAGCACCGAGTGCAGGCTCTTCTGGTTGTAGACCTTCGCCAGGACGTCATGGATCGAGGCGCGCGACTCGGCCAGGTCCGCGTATTCGATGCGATGGACCTCTTCGTACTTCAGGCTTTTCCTGAACGATTCTCAGGCCGCGTTGGCCCAGGATTGCCCTTCCGCGACATGCTGACGTCGATCTGGCAAGGCTTCAGCAGGGCCTCGATCGGAATGGTGAACCAGCCCCGGTTCGGCGACTGTTAGATCTCCCGGCCACAGCAGATTGTCCTCGCCCATCAGCCGGTACACCGTAAGCGTTAGGCCAACGCCGTGGAGGGTAACCGTCCAGCCGGCCGTGTGCCGCAACCGCGAACTTCCCATTGAAATCGGCCATGTAGCGCTCCCGCAGAAACCGGTTGGCCTCTCCCAGCGTGCTGATCCCCGCCGGCCGCAGTTCCGCTCGCTGCGGCCCCCCACCTGCGTTGAACGTTGCTTGTCCACCTTCTCCCGAGCCTTGGGCTTCATGAGGAAATGCTTCCCAGCCGTTCGCTCCACCGCCACATCGTGCGATCGGTCACCCCGATGATGCGAGTCGTTCCCTCACGTGGGATTCATCGTGACCAACCTGGAGACGGACAGCCAGGCGGTGGTGCGGTTATACAACAAGCGGGGGCCGGCGGAGCAGTGGATCAATGAAGGCAAGCAAGCCGTGAAGATGACGCGGCTGAGCGTGATGGCTTACAACCTGGGGAATCTGTGGCGGGGGGTCGACGGAGGCTGTGGATTCAGCGAAATCAGGAGGGCAACAACTACGCCTTGTGGAGGCGAAGCCGGCTGAGTGTATACTCAACTGGAGCGGGAGGCCAAAATGGAAATCCCGGGTTGCCGAAATGAGCTACTCATTATCAAGAATCCGCTGGCGCCGCGTCCTCGGCGCTGCGTTTGCAGTCATTGCGCTGAGTTTTCTTATTACCATTGTCATCATTACTGTCTATGCGTTTGTCTTGGCTTTTCAGGTTCGGGGCACTCCCGACCAAACTGCCATTAATCATTTTGCCGCGAGCGTCAGTCCCAAATTGATGCCGTGGCTTGAGATGGTCCTGACGTTGCTTTTGGCCTTCAGGGTTGCTCGAAGAACTGAGGGGGCTAGTATTATCAGTGGCCTCATCATAGGTATTCTGGCCGGTCTGTTGAGTTTGGCGGTGACCTTGGCTTTTGGGGGGCGGCTTGGTTTGCATAACTCGCTGTTCCTTCTGATCGTGGTGGCGCTGGGGTGGCTGGGGGGCTTCATTGGGCAAAAGGCGGTAACTGTCGCGCGCCGCAAAGACCCTCTCGGATAGCAATGCAAAGGCAAGACCCGTCAACACTCAAAGTGGGGCCGGTGTCAATAGAAAAGACTTACTCTCTTCGCCAGACGATGCTGCCGTCGACTATCGTGGCCACCGGGCCTCCGCGAAAAGCCTTGCCGTCGAAGGGCGAATTGCGGCTCTTGGAGAAGGAACGATTCAGGTCGTAGGTCCAGGCCAGGTAAGGATCGAAGATGGTCAGGTCGGCGGCGGCGGCGGCGCCGAGATGCCCGCGGTCGAGCTTCAGAATCCGGGCCGGAGCCGCCGTAAACAGCGCCACCAGGCGTGAAAGGGAGACCCTGCCCGTGTGGAATAGCGTCTCCAGCGCGACGCCCAGGGCGGTCTCCAGGCCGATGATGCCGAAGGGGCACTTCTCGAACTCCTGCATCTTCTCGCTGCCGGCGTGCGGGGCATGGTCAGTGGCGATCGCGTCCACGATCCCCGCGGCAATGGCTTCGACCACCGCCGCGACGTCGTCCCGCGAACGCAGCGGCGGCTTCATTTTGTAGTTGCTGTCGTAAGGCGGCATGTCGGCGTCGGCCAGCGACATGTTGTGAGGCGTGGCTTCGCAGGTCACCGCCAGGCCCTTGGCTTTCGCCTCGGCCACCAGTTCGATCGAACGCCGCGTGGAAATGTGGGCGACGTGAAAACGCGCGCCGGTGACCTCGGCCAGCAGCAAGTCCCGCGCCACCATGACGTCTTCCGAGCATGCCGGTATCCCTCGCAAACCCAGGCGCGTGGATCCCAGGCCCTCGTGCATGTCGCCGTCGGCGCTCAGGTTCAGGTCCTCGCAGTGGCCGATGACGGGAAGATCGAAGGCGCGCGCGGTCTCCATGGCGCGGCGCATCACCCGCGCGTTCATCACCGGCCGTCCATCGTCGGAGACGGCCACGGCGCCAGCCCTCTTCATGGAGCCGATGGCTGCCAGGGTTTCTCCGCCGCTAGCCAAGGTAATGGCGCCCACGGGGAAGACGTTGGTCAGCGCATGGCGGCTGGCGCGTTCGATGATGTAACTGGTGACCGTGGGGTTGTCGTTGACCGGCGAGGTGTTCGGCATGGGGCAAACGGAGGTGAATCCGCCCGCCGCCGCCGCGCGCGAGCCGGTTTCGATGGTCTCGGCATGCTCGAAGCCGGGTTCCCGCAGGTGCACGTGCATGTCGATGAAGCCGGGAGCGACGACCAGACCCGAGGCGTCGAACACCTCGGCGTCCGCCGCGTGAAGGCCCACGCTGACAGCCGAGATCAAGCCGTCCTGGATCAGCACGTCGGCCGTTTCATCCCGCCCCGAGGCGGGATCGATTACGCGTCCGTTCCGGATCAGAAGTCTAGACATGGTCAACCCAGGATCCGCTCCAGCACCGCCATGCGCACGGCGACGCCGTTTTCCACTTGATTGAGAATCACCGAGCGCTGCGAATCGGCGACCTCGGATGAGATTTCGCGCCCGCGGTTGATTGGACCGGGGTGCATGACGATAGCGTTGGGCTTGGCGAGCCCGAGGTGCTCGAGCCCGAGCCCGTAGAACCGGAAGTACTCGCCGGCCTGGAAGGCCGCCTCGTGCTGCCGCTCAAGCTGCACGCGCAGCATCATGATCACGTCGGCGTCGCGGATGGCTTCGCGGAGGTCGTAGGTGATGCTCACCCCGGGCGCCATGAGCGCCAGCTCCGGCGGCAGCAGGGGCGCCGGCCCGCAGAGCACGATATCCACGCCGAACTTGGAAAGCAGATATATATTGGAGCGCGCCACCCGGCTGTGGGCGATGTCGCCGATGATGACCACCCGGAGACCTTCGAGCGACTCGCGGTTGTCCAGAATGGTGCGCGCATCCAGGAGGGCCTGGGTGGGGTGCTCGTGCGTGCCGTCGCCGGCGTTGATGATCGGGATCGGCAAGTGCCGCGCCAGAAAGTGCGGAGCGCCCGAGGCCGCATGCCGCATAACGATGGCATTGGGGCGCATGGCCGCCAGCGTGTTCAGAGTGTCCACCAGGCTTTCGCCCTTGGAAACGCTCGACCCGGCCGCGGTGATCGAAATGGCGTCCGCGCCCAGCCGCTTAGCTGCGATTTCGAAGCTGGTCCGGGTTCGCGTGGAGGCTTCGAAAAACAGGTTGACGATCATCCTGCCCTTCAGGATTTCCAGCCGCTTGAAAGCCTGATTCTGCAAGGGCTGGTAATCCTTGGCTCGGGTCAGGATGGACTCGATTTCTTCCCGCGCGAGATCTTCGATTCCTAGCAGTCCTGCCGGCATGGCTCAGTCATCCAATCGTTCGACCAGGAGCACCTTCTCGGTGTTGTCGGTCTCCTGCAACCTTACATCAACTATTTCTCTTCCGCTGGTGGGCACGTGGCGGCCGACGTAACGCGCCTCGATGGGCAGCTCCCGGCGCCCGCGGTCGATCAGGACCAGCAGTTGCACGCGCGATGGGCGTCCCTGGTCGAAGAGGGCGTCCATGGCGGCGCGCACGGTGCGGCCGGTGTAGAGCACGTCATCCACCAGGACGACGTCCTTACCGTCGACTGGGAACGGAAGGTCTGTCGTGCTGACCACCGGCTTGTCGGAGATAGCGGACAGGTCGTCCCGGTACAAAATTATATCCAGGGTGCCGACCGGGATCTTGCGGCGCTCCAGAGCCTCGATCTTAGCAGCCAGGCGCTGGGCCAGCGGCACGCCCCGGCGCCGGATGCCGACCAAGGCCAGCTTGTCCATATCCTCGGTCTTCTCCAGCACTTCGTGCGCCAGCCGGACCAGCGTCCGGTCGATTTCCGAGGCGCTCATCAATTGGGCTTTTTCGCGTGTCTGGGGCATCGGGCTTGTTATTTCAAACGCTCCAGATTAACACAAAGAGATCGACACCTCATGCTCCCCTGTTATCATAACCACTTATGGACGATGTGAACGTTGGGATTGTGGGCCTCGGCAACGTCGGTTCCGGCACGGTAACGATTTTGGCCGAGAATGCCGAACAGATCGCGCAGAAGCTCGGCTTCCGTTTGCGCGTCAGAATCGTGTCGAGCCTGGATGCGGACTCCAGGGCGCTCCCCGAAGCGCTGGGCCAGGTCGAGAGAACGCTCGACTGGCGGCAGGTGGTCACCCACCCTCAAGTGGACATCGTGGTCGAGTTAATCGGGGGGACCACCGTGGCGCGGGAGATCCTGGAGACGGCCATCGACAACCGGAAGTCCGTGGTCACCGCGAACAAGGAGCTGATGGCGCTGTGCGGGCCCGACATTTGGGACCGGGCCATCCGCGCCGGCGTGAACGTGGCCATGGAGGCGAGCGTGGCCGGGGGCATCCCCATCCATGCGGTGCTGCGTGAAGGGATCTCAGGGGACCGCGTCGAGGCCCTGTACGGCATTCTGAACGGGACCAGCAACTTCATCCTCACCGAGATGGAGCGGCGCGGGGACTCGTTGGAGATAGTTCTCGCCGAGGCGCAACGGCTGGGTTATGCGGAGGCCAACCCCAGCGCCGACATCGACGGCCTCGACGCCCGCTCGAAGCTGGTGCTTCTTTCGGCCCTGTCCTTTGGGGAGCGGATCATGCCCTCCGACATTTACACCGAGGGGATCCGGCGCATCTCGCCCGCGGACTTTCAGTATGCCCAGCGCCTGGGGCACACGATTCGCCTGATTGCCGCGGCGCGGCAGACGGCCGAGGGACTCGTCCTGTCGGTGCGTCCCTCGCTGATTCCACTCAGCACGATCCTGGCGAGTGTGCACGGCTCCTACAACGCGGTTTGGGTCAAGGGCCACTACGGCGAGGATACTTTCTACTACGGGCGCGGGGCCGGCTCGCGGCCAACCGGCGTGGCCGTGGTAAGCGACTTGATGCGGGTGGCCCGGGAGATTCGCTACGGCAGCCCGGACCGCGTGTCGCCCTTCGCGCATGAGCGCCTGGGCCAGTATAAGCCTATCCCCGTCACCCGCCAGAAGCGGGCCTACTACCTGAGGTTCCGCGTTACGGACCGCCCGGGGATCATCGCCATGCTGGCCGGCATCCTGGCACAGAAGCACATCAGCCTGGATGCGGTGCTGCAACTCCCCTGCGAGAACAAGCACGACCTGCCGTTTGTGATCACCGTGGAGCCTTCGCCGGAGGAGGCGATCCGCGAGGCGATCGAGCAAATGTCGGGGCTCGACTTCCTGTTGGAGCCGCCGTTGGCGCTGCCGATGGAGGTCGGGCTGTAAGGGCGGCTTGCGGAGTGGCAGGCGAACCGGGTAAGATGGGATTTCCCTTTCAGCCCGCACTCAGTCGCAACTTGGATCAGGCAATTTGAGCCCATCGCAGGAGAGTGTACGTGCTGGCCCCTATGCAGAAGCGGGAAAACAAGAAACTATTGGCGTTGTCGGACTTGCTGTTTACGGCGAAGATCTCCGACGCGGCCCGGCGCGCCGGCATACAGGCGGATTTCGCTAGAAGCGAAGCCGACCTGCTGGAAATGGCCAAGTCCGAGCCGGTCTTGATCATACTGGATCTGAATCTCACCGGCGTCGAGCCGTTGAAACTGATCTCGAAGCTCAAGGCCAGCCCCGAACTGAAACACACCAGCCTGCTAGCCTATGTGTCGCACGTCGACGGCGAACTGAAGCAAAAGGCGCACGAACTGGGCTGCCACATGGTGATGGCCCGCAGCGCTTTCTCCCAGAACCTCTCGCAGATCCTCAAGCGTCACGCTGGCTCGCACTAACCCGCTCCTCTCACACGGATCTTGGGTGAGGCGCCTTCTGGTTCGCCAGATGCCCGTATGTGGGTGGGCCCGGCCGTGAAGGCATAACGAGCGGCCAGTCTTCGCGAGCGGGAGGCGGTTTTTCGCCGAAATCAGGCACGCTTCGCCTGCGGCGTTCCACCTTCAGCAACGCCTCTTTAGGTCATGCTCGCCGCGGAACCGCATCCCGCAGTTTCTGGTGCACCTGCCTGAACAGCCACGGCGCGCAGGTGGATCTGCTCTTCCTCTTCAAGCCGGACCTGCGCGTGCCGAGCGTTGATCTGCTTGAGCCGGCCCTGAACATTGAGACCAACGGCAAGGGGAATACCAATATCGCGGCTCTGCTAGCGACCACCGCCAAAGACCTGCCGGGGCAGGGGGCGGGTGGTGGGACGAACCCGAGCCGGGGCGTGACGATCGACAGGGTGTCGGTGACCGGCGGGACGATCCGGTACCAGGGACAAGGCACGGCCTCGGGGCTAACCGTCCGCCACATCGAGTTGTCCCTTTCCGATTTCGGCGCCGGCAGGACTGCGAAGGTGGCGCTGGGCGCTCGCCTGTTCGGGGGAGCGACATCGCGGCTGGATTTCAAATGGCAAGCCGGTCCCGCGGGAGCCGATTCGCTGGCGGCACAGGGAACTCTCTCCTTGTTGCTTGGCTCCCGCCGAGATCCCTAAGGCGCTGCGCCACCAGTACCTCGGCGACCTGGCCGGTGAACCGCCGCCCCAAGCCAAGGGCACCTTCACGGCACAGATGCAGGGCGACCTGATGAACACCCTGGCGGGCGCGGGAGCCCTGCAATCCTCGGACTTCGCTATTGGACGCTCGAAGGACACCCGCCTGCCGCTGAGCGGCACGGCTCCGTTCCGCGTTTCACTTCAGAGCTTGCTGGGCAGCCCCGCGGCGGACGTCTCAGCGGCCGCCGCCTCTCTGCGTTTGGGTCAGGGCCGCTGGAAAGGCTCCCTGGCTGCTCGCTACGACGGTTCTTAACTCTCTGGCCAGAGCAGCGGCTCGATCAGCTGCGGGTTCCTGTGAAGGTTCGAGGGACCCTGGAGTCGCCCAAGGTCTACCCCGACGTGGCCGGCATGGCCAAGGCTGCCGCGGTTGAGAAGGCCAAAGGCCTGATCGAGTCGTTCCTGAAGGGAAGGAGCGCCGGGCAACCCAAGTGAGCATCCGTCACGTCCCGGCGCAGGTGCCTGGCGGTGGCAGTGGACTGAGCTCAACACCAGTACTGTCCCTTCGCAAAAGGTATACTAAACGGCGACCGAGAATCGGGTCTTGGTCGAGAGCAGATGGAAAGACCTCTGTTCGGAAAGGACGGTTCTCCATGCCACTATCGAAACGGTTGTCCGCAGAGTTCATCGGCACATTCTGGCTTGTTTTCGGAGGCTGTGGCAGTGCGGTACTGGCTGCAGCATTCCCCACGCTCGGTATTGGTTTCCTGGGCGTCGCGCTGGCATTCGGGCTCACGGTCTTGACCATGGCGTACGCAATCGGCCACATCTCGGGGTGTCATCTGAATCCCGCTGTCACGCTGGGCCTATGCGTCGGGAAGCGATTCCCGGCCAAGGAGATGCTGCCGTATTGGGTGGCTCAGGTGATAGGCGCCATCGCGGCAGCGGGCGTCCTCTTTGTCATCGCCAGCGGGAAGGCCGGCTTTGACGTTTCTGCCGGTTTCGCCGCCAACGGGTACGCAGCTCACTCGCCGGGTGGCTACTCCATGATCGCGGCCCTGGTGACGGAAGTTGTTCTGACCTGTTTCTTTCTTATCGTGATTCTGGGGGCCACGGACCATCGCGCACCTGCTGGTTTCGCACCGATTCCGATCGGCTTGTGCCTCACGCTGATCCACTTGATCGGCATCCCCGTGACGAACTTGTCCGTGAACCCCGCGCGGAGCACAGGACCGGCGCTTTTCGTCGGCGGCTGGGCCGTGGAACAACTCTGGTTGTTCTGGCTGGCGCCGCTGATTGGGGCCGCGCTCGGGGGTATCATCTACCCCCTGATTGCCGGGGACAAGAAGTAGCGGGCGCCCCAAAACGGGCTATTTCGCCCTTACGGTCAGGACTTCGTCTCGCCGGAGAGTCACCTTCTCCTCCAGCAGCGTGCTGCCTGCCTGCGAGGAAACCCTAACTTCGTAGTCGCCGGGATTCAGTTGCAGGCCTTGGTTGGGTCCGTTGAACTCGTCGGCGTGGCCCATGTACGCCCCGTTGACAAAGACGATCGCGTACTTCTCGAAACCAGCCGTCTTCAACCTTCCGAAGGGGGGCTTGGCGGGCGCGAGCGGTTGGAGTGATTGTGAGACGGTCGTGGTCTTACCCGACTCGATCTTCACCGTCGTCTTGTACTCCTGGTAGCGGGGTTCACGAAGGATCAGTTCGTGTTCACCGCCCGCCACCGCGTACTTCCGCGCCATGCCGAAATTTGCCGCTGGGCCAAGGTACTTGCCGTCCACAAAAACTCCGGCACGTCCGGTATTCGCCTTGACCTTCAGGAATCCGCCACCAGCCTGCTGTGCCTGCAACGGGACGAGCGCTAAGAGCAGCATGACAAAACTCACGGCAGAAACAGCAGTTAGCAGCCTTCTCTTGAGCATCGAGTCACCTCTCATCCGCAGCTTAGCACGAAGCAGCCAAAGGGCCGTCTGGGCAAAACAAGTGAGCACGGAAGATCGCCAATCCCGTACACTTAGGTTTTCGGAGGATGGCCGATGTCAACTAGATCGAATTGGAGACCGCGGGTCCTGTTTGTTCTGTCTCTCTTGACAGCTTATGGGGTCCAGGCAGACCAGATAACCCTGAAGAATGGTGACCGGGTGACCGGCGCGATCGTGAAGAAGGACGGCAAGACACTCAGCATCAAGACTGAATCCTTGGGCACGGTGACCGTGCCTTGGGAACAGGTGGTGACGATTCAATCAGACGCTCCGCTGAACGTGGTGCTGACGGATGGCAAGACTGTGCAGGCGACGCTACAGACCCTCAAGCCTACGGAGGTTGTCACGATCCGCAATGCGGATGAGCAGAGGGCTTACGAGCGGCTGCTGCGTCCGGGCTGGGGTCAGCTTTGGGCCGGAACAGCGACGATCGGTTTCGCCGGCACGCAGGGCAACGCACAAACCCGGACGTTCACTATGGCTCTAAATGCGGCCCGGACCACAAACACGGACAAGGCCAGCCTGTATTTTAATGCCGTCAAAGCCTCAGCCCTGATCAACGGGGTCGATGCAGGCACGGCCCAGGCGGTCCGGGGTGGCTGGGCGTATGACCACAAGATTTCGTCACGATTCTTCGTTAACACCTTTAACGACTATGAGTACGACCACTTCCAGAATCTGGACCTGCGTTTCGTGCTGGGCGGCGGTTTGGGCTACAGCGTCTGGAAAGGGGAGCGCGGCCGGCTGGATCTCCTGGGCGGCGTCGCATACAACCGCGAGAAGTTCTCACCCCCGTCGCCTGCATCGGAGTTCACTCGCAACTCCGCCGAAGCCTATTGGGGGGAGGACAGCAGCTACAAGCTCAGCGCCGTGACTTCAGTGGTCCAGGGCTTCCGCATGTTCAACAATCTGTCCAACACTGGACAGTACCGCATGAACTTTGACCTCGGGGCGAACACCAGACTCGTTAAGTGGCTCACCTGGAACCTCGGATTCAGCGACCGCTACCTCAGCAACCCGGTCGCGGGGCGCAAGAATAACGACATCCTGTACACCACCGGCATCGGCATCGCGTTCAGCCGCTGAGATTACCGAAGGGAACCAACCCGACGCCCGAGGAAGCATGGTAAGATCGTGCGAACTTAGCGTTCGTGCTCAGCGAAAGGTGGGAGAGAGATGAAAGGCTTCAAGCAGTTCATCATGCGAGGCAACGTACTGGACCTGGCCGTGGCGGTGGTCATGGGCGGGGCTTTCGGCGCGGTCGTCACCGCCCTGGTAAAGGATCTGCTGACTCCGTTGATTGCAGCCATCGTCGGGAAACCCGACTTTTCCGCGATCAAGTTTGAGGTCAACGCCAGCAAATTCCTGATCGGCGACTTCATCAACGCGCTGATCTCGTTCATCCTGATCGCGGCGGCTGTTTACTTCTTCGTCATCCTGCCCATGAATACGCTCATGGCCCGGATGCGCCGCGGAGAGGCGCCTCCCGATCCGACCTCGAAGGAGTGCCCGGAGTGTCTGAGCAGCATTCCTATTGCTGCGAAGCGCTGCGCCTTCTGCACGTCGCCGGTCGCCAAGTAGCCGCAGCGGCCAAGCTCCCCCGCCTTGCTTTCCGCCCGCGCGGGGTGGCAGACTATGGGTTCCCCATGCGCGCCGGGGCCCATGAGCTGCGGTTCACCCACTTGTCGGTGAAGAACTGGCGCAATTTTCTCAAAGCGGATGTCGAACTGGGTAGCTGGGTTTTCCTGGCGGGTCCCAGCGCCGCCGGGAAGTCCAACCTTCTCGATGTATTCCGCTTCCTGCATGACATCTGCTCGCCGGGCGGCGGCTTCCAGGAAGCGGTTCGCCAACGAGGCGGCGTTCGCAAGCTGCGCTGCCTTGCCGCTCGTCAGGACTCCGATCTAGCGCTGCTCGTTCAGGCCGGCACGGACCTGACCCCGGCCGAGTGGGAATACGAAATTCACTTCAACCAGGACGGACGTCCCCGTCCCTTCGTCAAACGCGAACGGCTCAGCCACGGTGGCGAAGAGGTCTTCGCGCGCCCGGACGAACAGGATGAAACCGATCCGGAGCGGCTTTTCCAGACGCTGCTGGAGCAGGGGGGCCTCCATCAGCGAGTGCGCCCCTTCGCCGCTTTCCTAACGACCGTTCGCTATCTTCACCTCGTGCCTCAACTTATGCGGGCTCCGGACCGAGCCTTCGGGCCGCGCCACGATCCGCTGGGCGGCGACCTGCTGGAGAGAATTGCGGCAACGCCCGAGAAGTCCCAGGTCGCCCGCCTGCGGCTGATTCTGGAAGCGTTGCGGGCTGCGGCGCCGCAATTGATGGAATTGGAGGCGAACCGCGACAAGCACGGCCGCCCTCACCTGCGTGCGCGCTACGAGCACTGGCGCCCGCGGGGAGCCTGGCATACCGAGGAGCAGTTCTCCGACGGCACGCTTCGGCTCATCGGCCTGCTCTGGGCGGTGTTGGACGGAAATGGGCCGCTGCTCATCGAGGAGCCCGAGATCAGCCTGCATGCGGAGGTGGTGCGGCTCGTTCCCCGGATGCTCGCCCGCCTGGCGCGCCGCACCGGCCGGCAGACGATGCTTACGACTCACTCGCTCGACCTTCTCTGCGGGGAAGGGGTCGAGACCGGCGAGATCCTGCTTCTGAATCCGCGGGAGGAAGGCGCTCGCGTGCGCCCGGCGCTCGATCTCAAGGAGGCCGCCGATCTGCTGGATCGGGGCGCTCTGCCGGCCGAGCCGCCGTCCGAACCCGCCGAGGACACCCAGATGCCCCTGTTCTAAAAGGGGACAGACGCATTTTCCCCGAGAGCTTTCGAACGCATTTCCTGCTTTTCCTACATATGCCCCGCCGTTCCAAGCCGGCCAGAAAGCCAGGCTGATTGCTGGGTGCGGAAGAGATGGAAAATGCGTCTGTCTCACAGCTGTCCCGTTATAGGTCGAACAAATTCAGTTGGTTGGAGGACCCGGTGCCCTTATCCACGGGGTGGGAGTAGCGCCGGCGATGCTGCATGTTCGCGCGGGCACGCACCACGAAGAAGGCGGGCGAAATGGATGTGGCCGCCGTCCATGACGTAGAATGAGCCCGCCTCGAGCACCAGATGGTCCAACACCCGAACGCCGTTGACGCGGACCGGAGTAATGGGCACAAAGCTGGGAATGCTGCGCTCGTGGGGAGCCCAGGGGAACAGCGACAGACACAGGTCGATGGTGATGGAGTCCAGCGCATACACGGTCTGATCCAGTTCCGCCCCCATCTCTTCGCTGGCGTAAAGCTGGCGCGCTTCACGGATCAGCAGTTGCGCCACCACGCCGTGGATGCGCCAGTCTCGTTGCTGGTGCCAACGAGAGGAAATGGTCCAGACAAGAGAAGGTCTGCACCTTGTAGTTGCCACGGTAGCGCTCAACGCAACGCTGGAATTCCCATTTTCTGACAGGGGAGTTGAACTCAACCCGCGACTGCTCTTTCAGTTACGAGA
The DNA here is from genome assembly GCA_963734625.1 of Bryobacterales bacterium. GTDB lineage: Bacteria > Acidobacteriota > Terriglobia > Bryobacterales > Bryobacteraceae > CAVTHW01. Next base: position 66,204 of record CAVTHW010000001.1, read on the forward strand.
TACTGCGCCGACCACATCGGGACAGCTGTGGGACAGACGCATCTTCCGTCTTGTCCGCATCCCGCAACCAGGTTGCCTTGCGGTTGTTTCCGCGCTGGGTGACGTGTCGGGCCCCTGCAAGCCTCCTAAATCCCGTTCAGGCGAGCGGCAAACAAGGGGCCGGCCGCGGCCATCACGCTCTCCGCCGACAACCCGAACTGGTGGTAGGGGAGACGGTGAGCCTCAACCGGCCCCGTAAGCCATCCCTGCCAGCCGAAGAGCGGCGAGTCGGGATGGCGGACTTCGCGCCCCAGCAGGAGCACCGGTCCGGCGTAAGGCTTCGGGTTGTAGCGGGCCGTGGCTTCCCTCGGGCGCTTTGCCTTGGCTTCTTCGTGCAGCCGGTCCGTTAGCGCGCGCGTTCGCACCAACAGGTAGCGAATCCCCTCTTCCGCCGCATGCCGGTCCAGGTATTCGAGATGAATCAGCACGCGGCGGCCGGCGGTCCCCAGCTTGCGGAACATCCATGTGACGCGAGGTTCCCGGATGGCGCAGCGCGGGTTGAAGCAATCCAGTAGCGCCAGCAACGCCACGTCAGCCCCCTTTTCTCGAAGCCGGTGCGCCATCTCGAAAGCGACGAGGCCCCCGAAGCAGTGCCCGGCCAGCAGGTAGGGCCCGCTGGGCCGGGCGGCCTGAAGGTGCTCGACATAGCGCGCGGCCAGGCGTTCGATGTCAAAGACGGCATCCTCGTTCTCCAGCGCTGGTGGAGGGAAGGCGAAGACCGGCCTGTCGGGGCCCAGGTAGCGGGCCAAGCGCCCGGCGACCGCAAGGTTGCCGTTGTGCGCAGCGGCGAAGAACAACGGCGTCCCGCTTCCATGCGGTTGGATGGGTACCAGCCCTCCGCCCTGCGAGCCTTCGACGTGCGCCGCCAAACCCGCGATCGTCGGATGCTCAAGGAACTCGAGCATGGACATCTCGACGTCCAGCTCGCGGCAACTCCTGGCGACGGCCATCGAGGCCAGCATCGAATCTCCCCCTAGCGCGAAGAAGTCCTCATCAGCCCCGATCCCATCCCGGTCCAGGATCTCGCTCCAGATCGCCGCCATGCGGCCTTCAAGTTCAGTGCGAGGCGGAATCGGCCTTGCGGCGCGGGTTGCGGGCGCGTCCGAAAGCGGCTCGATGCCCAGCTTCGCGGCGAGCCCGATTCTCTGCAACTTCCCCGTCGGCCCCTTGGGGATATCCTTCACGAACTTGACGACCCCGGGTATCTTGAAGGCGGCCAGCCGCTCGCCCGCGAACTCGCGCACCTGAATTGCCGAAAGAGCGGCGCCTTCGCGGAGCACCACCGCTACCCCGATCTCCTCGCCGAGTTGTGCGTGGGGGACGGAAAACGCCAGGGCCTGGGCGATGGAGGGATGATCCAGCAAAACTTCGTCGATCTGCCGCGGCGAGATCTTCTCCCCGCCCCGGTTGATCAATTCCTTGAGCCTGCCGGTCAGGAAGATGTAGCCCTGCTCGTCAATGTAGCCCTGGTCGCCGGTGCGAAACCAGCCGCTGGAGAACGCGGCCTGGTTGATGCTGGCGGGTCCTTCGTAGCCCAGCATCACGTTGCTGCCGCGGATGACCAGTTCGCCGGTCACTCCCGCGCCGGCCAGGTTGCCCTGCTCATCCATGACGGCGACCTCGGGGCCGGCTGCCGGGCCCACCGAGCCGGGCTTTCTAGCCGCAGGTGGCAGCGGGTTGCTGGCCATCTGGTGGGCGGCCTCCGTCATGCCGTAGGACTCGATTGCGGGAGCGCCGAAGGCGGCTTCCAGACCGGCCATCACCTGGGGCGGCAGGGCCGAGGAGGAGGATCGAACTAACCGGAAGGGCCGCCGGCCTATGATTTCCCGATTCTCTCCGGCCCGCGCCAGGATCGCCTGGTGCATGGTCGGGACCGCGGTGTACCAGGTGGGGCCGAATGTGTCCACCCACTCAAAGAATTTCGGCGCAATGAACCCCGGCGTGCAGATTACCGCGCCCCCGCCGGCCAGCGACGAGAGAAGCGCGCCGGCCAAGCCGTGGATATGAAACAAGGGCATGATGTTGAGGCAGCGGTCCTCGCCGGTAAGCGCCAAACTCCGCCGGATATTGCGCGCCGACGCGCACAGGTTGGAGTGGCGCAGGGGCGCCAGCTTCGGCCGCGAGGTCGTGCCGGAGGTGTGCAGCATCAGCGCCACGTCGCCGGCTTGAGGCAGTCCGCCGGATGCCGCCGGAGACGGCCTCTCTGGTTCTAACGTGAAGACACCGGACTCCGCGCCGGCCACCGGGCGAAGAAGAATCAGCGGAATCGCGCGCTCGCGGGCAACTCGCACGGCGGCCGAATCCGATCCCTCTTCCACGATGAGAGCTTCGGCGCGAAGATCGTTCAGGAAAAACTCGAACTCGTCCCGGGAGTAGGCGGGGTTCAAGGGAGCGAAGATAGCGCCCGAGGCAACGGCGACGAAGGCCGTGGCGGCCCCCGGTCCATTGGAGAGCACCGCCGCCACGCGGTCCTCCCGCCCCAACCCCGCCGCGCGCAAGGCCTCGACCGTCTCTTCGATTAGCTGCAGCAAGCGCACGTAGGTGAGCGGCGCCCGCTCCAGCCCCAGGATCGCGGGAGCATGCGGGCGCGCAGCGGCTTGCGCCGCGATGAGTTCATGCAGGGTCGAAGGATTTGAATCTGGAGGCAAACCGTTATTCTAGCTGCCCGCCGGGTCCGCTCGCCAAACCGTTACAATCGCAGATATGGTGCGGACGATACTGGTTTTGTCGATCATGACCTTCGCCTTGGGATGCAGCCGGAAGCAACCGGAGACTCTGTCTCAGCTTCGAGAGGAGTTCGTCTTCCAGCAACTCGCCTTCTCGCCCACGCTGTCCACGCAGGCTGGCTTCCACCAGCACAAGGGCGCGAGCCTGGATACCGCTCTGGACGATGTTAGTGAAATCGCATTGAACGCCCAGCGCCAGTTCTACCGCCAGTTCCGCGACCGGCTCAACCTGGCCGTGCAGCCGGAGCGGTTGGCGCCCGAAGACCGGGCCGATTACGACCTGATCGGCGACCAGATCTCGCTCGCCCTCCTGGAGCTGGACGAGATCCAGAACTACCGCCACAACCCGACGGTCTATGTCGAGCTCATCGGCAGCGCCCTTTTTTATCCCTACGTGCTGGAATATGCCCCCAAGCCGGAGCGTTACCGGCACATCGTCGCGCGGCTGGAGAAGGTTCCGGCGCTGCTCGATCAGGCGAAGAAGAACCTGTTGGACTCGCCCGAGATCTGGACCAAGGTGGCCCTGGAGGAGAACGCGGGGAACATCGATCTGGTCGGCACGACTCTGCGCGAGGGCGCGCCCGCGGAGCTGAATGCGGACTATAAGCGCGCAGCGGACCCCGCGCTGGCCGCCCTGCGGGCCTTCGGCGACTACCTGAAGACCGATCTCGCCAAGCGTCAGGGGGACTGGCGTCTCGGCAAGGAGAAGTACGCCAAGAAGTTCCGCTACGTGCTGGAGACGGATCAGACGCCGGAGCAGGTACTGGCGGCGGCGGAAGCCGAGTTGAAGAAGGTCCGCAAGCTGATGTTCGACATCTCCCTGCCGTTGCACGCCAAGATGTACCCCACCCACCACGACAAGGTCGATTTGAACCTGATAGTGGGGGAGACGCTGGCCCGCGTCGCGGAGAAGCGTGCCACGCCGGACACCTATTTCGCCGATGCCCGGCGGGATCTCAAGGAGACCACGGATTTCGTCCGCTCGAAGAACCTAGCCCCGTTGCCCGCGCGCGACAACCTGCAAGTGATCGACACGCCCGAGTTTATGCGCGGCATTTACGCCGTGGGCGGGTTTGTCGCCGCTCCGGTGCTCGAGCCCCAGTTGGGAGCGTTCTACTGGCTGACGCCGATCCCGAAGACCTGGCCGCGCCAGCGCATCGATTCCAAGCTGCGGGAGTATAACTTCTACGGGCTGAAGCTCCTCACCATCCACGAAGCCATGCCGGGGCACTACGTCCAGTTCGAAATCGCCAACCAGGTGCAGCCCGAGTCGCGCCGGGTGCTGCGCGCGGTCTACGGCAACGGGTCGTACGTGGAGGGCTGGGCGGTCTATGCGACCCAGATGATGCTCGACGAGGGCTACCTCGAAGGCAGCCCCGAGTTGAGGCTCACGTTCCTGAAGCAGCAGCTTCGCATGATCGCCAACGCCATTCTGGATGTCCGGCTCCAGACCATGGGGATGACCGACCAGCAGGCCATGGATCTGATGACGAAGCAGGGCTTCCAGGAGAACGAGGAGGCCACGGCCAAGCTGCAGCGCGCGAAACTCTCCTCCTGCCAGTTGCCGACCTATTTCGTGGGCTGGTCCGACTGGCTGCGCCTGAGGGAGCAGTACCGCAAAGCGAAGGGCGCGGCGTTCCAGTTATCGGAGTTCCACAAGCAGGCGCTGGCCCCCGCGGCCGTGCCCCTGCCCTCCCTGGCCCGCATCCTCACCGGCCAGCCGCTGGGAAAGTGAGTCGCGCCGCAGCCCAGACTGTCAGCCCAGGGCTTCGCCCGGCAGCAATCGAAAACGCGTCCGAAAACGCGTCAGCCTGAACTGTGCGATTTATTCGAGAGCCTCGGACGGGTCTTGACAACCTTGGGCGCACGCTGCATCTTGGCTGGAGCCCCCTGCCACGTGACGCGGAGCAGACGACAGAACCGGAAAAATCGCGCAGTTCAGGCTGACTCGTTTGCCCGCGGGATGCGGGCCAGTAGACGGTGTTGACAACATCGCGATAGCGCTCGAACCGGGCAGTCGTTGAGACCACGATGTCCTTAGGCTGGGTCGAACACCCTACCAAAGCGGCGTACAATTCGGCCGCTCGCTTGCGCGGGTTCTCCACCTCGCGGAAAAGCACCAGAAGATCAATGTCGCTGTCGTCACCGGCGTCCCCGCGTGCGTGAGATCCGAACAAGATGATCTTGTCGGGGGTGAAACCCGTGGAAATGCGCCGCACCATTTCGGCGGTGGTCAACTCGGCGCTCGCAGCCGTACTCATGCCAACCAATAATAACCCGTTCATGGGATGCGGGAGCCCCTCCCCCGAAACTTGCGGCCTCGAACTGCGTCCTATAATGTAGGAGCCGCATTCGTTTAGCCATGGAAGAGACCCCGACGCCTAAGGCAGCAGAACCCAGTTCGCGGAGCAGGAATGTGATCCTCTTCTGGATTCGAGACCTGTCCTTGTCGCTCATCATCTCGGGCGTAGTCATTCTTTTCGTCTACCAGCCGGTGCAGGTGGAGGGGACCAGCATGATGCCGGCCCTCGTGGATCAGGAGCGAATCTTCATCAACAAGTTCGCCTACCGCTTCGGCTTCGAGAAGATCGAGCGGGGCGACACCGTGGTCTTCTGGTTTCCCGGCGACACCAGCAAATCCTACATCAAGCGCGTGATCGGATTGCCGGACGACGTGGTGAGGATTGACCGTGGAACCGTCTACGTGAACGGCCAGCGCCTGCCAGAAGCCTACGTGCCGGACGAGTATCGCGACCGCCAGTCGATGCCGGCGGTGAGAGTGGAACCCGGCTCCTACTTTGTGCTGGGCGACCACCGCGCGTCCTCCAACGACAGCCGCAACTGGGGTTCGGTCGAGCGCCGGTTCATCTACGGGAAGGCGGTCTTCGTGTATTGGCCTCCCGACAAGATGGGCCCGGTCCGGTAGGCTTCCCTTCCGGCCAAACTGTTAGAATCGAATTACTGCCGCATCCCGGCAGAGGGGAACTGGGAAATGAGTGACGGACCTACCTACCCGCCTGCCCCGGAGTTTGTCAACCGGGCTCATGTGCGGTCGATCGAGCAGTATCGCAAACTGTACCGGGAAGCGGAAGAACACCCCGAGGAATTCTGGGCCAATCTGGCTGAGCGCGAGATCCACTGGTTTGAGAAGTGGTCCAACGTGATGGAATGGGCGCCGCCTTTTGTCAAGTGGTTCACCGGGGGCAAGACCAACGTCGCCTACAACTGCCTCGACCGGCACCTGCTTTCCAGCCGGAAGAACAAGGCGGCCATCATCTGGGAAGGCGAGCCCGGCGACCAGCGCACGCTCACCTACCAGGAGCTGCACCGTCTGGTTTGCCGTTTCGCCAACGTCTTGAAGTCGCGAGGACTGGTGGCGGGAGACCGGGCGATCCTCTACATGCCCATGGTCCCCGAGCTGCCCGTGGCGATGCTCGCCTGCGCGCGCCTGGGGATCACCCACAGCGTTGTGTTCGGCGGCTTCTCCGCGGAGGCGCTGCGAGCCCGCATCCAGGATCTCGGAGCAAAGGCCGTGATCACCGCCGATGGCGGCTGGCGGCGCGGCAAGCCGGTCGGGCTGAAGGCCATCGCCGACGAGGCGCTCGAGGATTGCGACGTCCGGGACGTGATCGTGCTCCGGCGCACGGGTCTGCCGGTCCCGATGCTGGAAGGCCGGGACCACTGGTGGCACGACTTAGACGAAACGGTGGGCGAGGAGTGCCCCGCCGTGCCGCTCGACTCCGAGCACCCTTTGTTTGTGCTCTACACCTCCGGCACCACCGGCCAGCCGAAGGGCATCCTGCACTCGACAGCCGGTTATCTCCTCCAGGTCAGCATGACCATGAAGTGGGTCTTCGATTTGCGGGAAGAGGACACTTACTGGTGTACGGCCGACATAGGCTGGGTGACCGGGCACAGTTACATCGTCTATGGGCCGCTCGCGGCCGGGGCCACCACGCTGATGTACGAGGGCGCGCCGGACTTTCCGCAATTCGACCGCTGGTGGAGGATCGTCGAGAAACATCGGGTGAACATCCTCTACACGTCACCCACCGCTATTCGATCCTTGTTGCGCCAGGGCGATCAGTGGCCGAACAGCCACGATCTGTCCAGCCTGCGGCTACTGGGCTCGGTGGGCGAGCCCATCAACCCGGCCGCGTGGGAATGGTACTACCGCGTGATCGGCAAGGAGCGCTGTCCCATTGTCGATACCTGGTGGCAGACCGAAACGGGCGCGATCCTGATTTCTCCCATGCCCGGAGCGGTTCCTCTCAAGCCCGGGTCGGCGACTCTGCCGCTGCCGGGGATCATCGTCGATGTGGTCGATTTCTCAGGCAAGCCCGTGGCGACCGGCGAAAAGGGATTCCTGGTTATCCGGCGGCCGTGGCCCAGCATGATTCGCACCATCCTCAACGATCCCAAGCGCTATGAGGATCAGTATTGGCGTAGGGTCACCGGAGCCTACTTCACGGGCGACGCGGCACGGCGCGACGAGGACGGCTATCTTTGGATTCTGGGGCGTGTCGATGACGTCATCAACGTCAGCGGACATCGGCTGAGCACGATGGAGGTGGAGTCGGCCATCGTCCGCCACCCTTCCGTGGCCGAGGCCGCGGTCGTCGGCCGTCCGGACGAGATCACCGGACAGGCCGTGTGCGCCTTCGTGACGCTCAAGACCGGGAACTGGGACCACCGCGACCTGGGCAAAGAGCTAAGCCAGTGGGTCGCGCACGAGATCGGCGGATTCGCGCGACCCGCCGAAATCCGGTTCACCGAGGCCCTCCCCAAGACCCGCAGCGGCAAGATCATGCGCCGCCTCCTGCGCGAGATTGTCACCACCCACTCGGTGACCGGCGACGTGACCACGCTTGAAGACATAGGAGTCATCAGCCGCCTGTCCGCCCAGCAAGAAGAAGAATAGTCTAAATGGGGACAGTACCAAATTACCCTACGCCCCCCTCACCACTTCCAGAAAGGCTTTGGCGGCGTGGGAGAGGCCGCGGCGGGCGGGGTGGACCAGGTGGATCTTGCGCTCCACGTTCAGCTCCTCGACCGTCACTTCCCGCAGCGTGCCCTGCTCCAGTTCCTGCTCCACGCACATGCGCGGCAGGAACGCCACGCCCTCGCCGCGCTGCACCAGCTTGCGGATGGCCTCCACCGTGGGCATCTCCACGTCCATGTTCAGCGCGACCTTGTGCCGCTGGAACTCGTTGATCACCTTTTCCCGATAGGGCGACAGAACGTGGTGGGCGATGAAGGTCTCCATGTCCAGCTCGCGGATCGAGACCGATTCCCGGCCGGCGAAGCGGTGCCGCGGCGACATCACGAAGGCCAGGTGATCGATGTAAATCACGGTCGAGGTCAGCCGCTCGTCGTCCGGATCGTAGCTGATGACGCCCAGTTCCAGGTCGCCGTCGATCAACTGCTCCGGAATCTTGCTCGACAGGCTGCGCCGCACTTGCACCTTGATCTTCGGATAGAGCCGGCGATAGCGCTGGATGTGCTTCAGCAAGTAGAGCGTCGTCGACTCGTTGGCCCCGATCGCCAGCCGTCCGGCGGTGTTGCCGCGCAGTTCCTCCAGCGCCGTCGACAGTTCGCGCTGAACATTGTCGAACCGGTGGGCGTAGTCCAGCACGATGCGGCCCGCGTCCGTGAGCAGAATCTCCCGCCCGGACCGGTCGAGCAGCCTCTCGCCCAGTTCGCTCTCCAGACGCTGCACGGCCAGCGACACTGCCGGCTGACTGCGCCCGAGCTTCTCCGCAGCCCGTGAAAAGCTCTTCTCCGTCGCTACCGTGTGAAAAACTCGAAGCGGGTAGAGTTCCATGGCCTTATGCTCGCCTGTGCGCCTATAGTCTACGCTTATTACATTAGCACAGCATATCGCAATAGACAACATTATAAATTTGCTAAATCTGAGGTCTTGCGGCATACTGGCTTCATGTCCGGGCCGGAGGAACAGGCCGGCTGGGCATAGACCAGAGCGCGGACGGTGAACGTGAACAATCGAGTACGCATTTTCGACACTACGCTGCGGGACGGCGAACAGTCCCCCGGATGCAGCATGACCGTCGCGGAAAAAATCCGCATGGCGAGAAAGCTGGTGGACCTGGGCGTCGATACCCTCGAAGCCGGGTTCCCGATCGCTTCGGAAGGCGATTTTGAAGCGGTGCGGGCGGTCGCCCGCGAGTATCCGGACGTGCAGGTGGCGGCTCTCGCCAGAGCTTGCACAATTGACTTGGAACGGGCCGCCCGCGCTCTGGACAAAGCCAGGAACCCTCGGATTCACACGTTTATCGCAACCAGCGATATACACCTGAAGCACAAGCTGCACAAGTCCAGGCAGGAAGTCCTGGAGCAAGCCGTGGCGGCCATCGAACTGGCGCGCCGCTACGTGGAAGACGTCGAGTTTTCGGCCGAGGACGCCACGCGCACCGAGCCGGATTACCTGGAGCAGGTCAGCAAGGCCGTGGTCGCGGCCGGAGCGCGGACGGTTAACCTGCCCGATACCGTGGGCTATTCAACACCCGACGAGCACGCGGCGCTGATCGGCCGCATAGCGCGGGCTCTGGGCGACAGCGCCGTCGTCAGCGTGCATTGCCACAACGACCTGGGCCTGGCCGTGGCCAATTCACTGGCGGCGGTGCAGGCGGGGGCGCGGCAGGTGGAGTGCACGATCAACGGGATCGGCGAACGGGCCGGCAACTGCGCGCTGGAAGAGCTGGTCATGATTTTGAAGGTCCGGGCGGATTACCTGCCCTACGAGGTGGGGATCAACACCGAGCACTTGTTCCCGGCCAGCCAGTTGCTCACCGAGTTAATCAGCTTCGGGCCCCAGCCCAACAAGGCCATTGTGGGCCGCAACGCTTTCGCGCACGAAGCCGGCATCCACCAGGACGGAGTCCTGAAGGAACGCTCGACGTACGAGATCATGGACCCGAGGACGGTCGGGGTGCCCTTAAGCCGGCTGGTTCTGGGCAAGCATAGCGGCCGCCACGCGCTGCGGGATCGCTGCGAGCACCTGGGCTATAATTTGACTCGGGAAGAGCTGGATGTGGCCTACCAGCGCTTCATCGCTTTGGCTGACCGCAAGAAGGGCTTGCTCGACGAGGAGATCGCCGATCTGGTGAGCCAGGTGGCGAATCCCGGCGCGAAAGCCGCCAGCGAATAGCGGTACAATCAAGCCTTCCCCCTGTAAAACGTCATGAAACTGAATGTACTGGTGTTGCCCGGCGACGGGATCGGCCAGAAGTCACCGCGGAGGCGGTGCGGGTGCTGGGCCGTGTCGCGGAGAAGTTCAAGCATGAGGTAAGCCTCACCGAGGGCCTGCTGGGCGGTATTGCGATTCATAAGACCGGATCGCCGCTGCCGGAAGAAACCGTGAAGCTGGCGCTGGAAGCCGACGCGACCCTAATGGGCGCCGTGGGGCTGCCCGAGTTCGACAACGCGCCGCCGGACCAGCGTCCCGAGAAGGGCCTGCTAGGAGTGCGGAAAGTGCTGGGCGTTTTCGCCAACTTGCGCCCGGTGCGCGCTTACGCCTCGCTGCTGGACTCGTCACCGCTGAAGAATCACCTGGTCGAAGGCACGGACATGATCATCGTCCGCGAGCTGACCGGGGGCATCTACTACGGCACGCCCCGGGGTATTTCGGGCGAAGGCCGCGAGACACGGGCCGTCAACACCATGTCCTACACACTGGGCCGAGATCGAGCGCATCGCGCGGATGGCCTTCCATCTGGCAGCGGGCCGGCGCAAGAAGGTCACCAGCGTGGACAAGTCCAACGTGCTCGAGAATTCGCAGCTCTGGCGCAGGGTCGTAACCGAGGTGGCGCGCGAATTCCCGGACATCGCCCTGGATCACTTGCTGGTGGACAACTGCGCGATGCAACTGGTCCTCAACCCGCGCCGCTTCGACGTGATCCTGACCGAGAACCTGTTCGGCGACATCCTGAGCGACGAGGGCGCGGTGCTGGCCGGCTCGATCGGGATGCTGCCCTCGGCCTCGATCGGCGAACGGCGGCCGTCGGGGGCCTGGACCGGGCTCTACGAGCCGGTGCACGGCTCGGCGCCGGACATTGCGGGAAAGAACAAAGCCAATCCGCTGGGCGCTATCGGCAGCGTGGCCGCCATGCTGGAGTACAGCTTCGGGCTGAAGACGGAAGCCGCTAGCGTCAATCGGGCTGTCGAGGCCGTCTTGAACAGCGGGCGGGTGACCGCCGACTTGCGGCCCGCTGGAAAGCCGGCGACGACCACCGAAGTAGGAGAAGCGGTTTGCGCCGCGATACTATGAGCACCCCTCGCACCATCATCGAAAAGATTTGGGACGCGCACGTGGTCACCGAACAGCCCGGTGCGCCGGCGCTACTTTACATCGATCTGCACCTGGTCCATGAAGTGACCTCGCCGCAAGCCTTCGACGGGCTTCGCCGGCGGGGCTTGAAAGTCCGCCGGCCGGAGCTCACCCTGGCCACGACCGACCACAGCGTCCCGACCACTGACCGGGCGCTGCCCATTGCCGATCCAGTCGCCGCCAGGCAGGTCAGGCAACTCGAGACCAACTGCGCCGAATTCGGCATTCCCTGTCACGGCCTCTCGAGCCCTCACCAGGGCGTGGTCCACGTCATGGGGCCCGAGTTGGGTCTCACTCAACCGGGCATGACCGTGGTCTGCGGCGACAGCCATACGGCCACGCACGGCGCCTTCGGGGCCCTGGCCTTCGGCATCGGCACCAGCGAAGTGGAGAACGTGCTGGCGACGCAGTGCCTGCTGCAACGCAAGCCCAAGACCTACGAGGTGACCTTCGATGGGACTCTCGGGAGGGGCGTCTCGGCGAAAGATATCATTCTGGCGCTGATCGCGAAGATCGGGACGGGCGGAGGGACCGGCTGCGTGTTCGAGTACCGCGGCTCGGCCATTCGCGCGCTCTCGATGGAAGAGCGCATGACCGTCTGCAACATGTCGATTGAAGGCGGCGCGCGCGCGGGGTTGATCGCACCCGACGATGCGACGTTCGCCTACCTGCAGGGCAGGCCCTATGCGCCCCAGGACGCTCAGTGGGATGCGGCCCTGGCCAGATGGAAGCAACTGCCGACGGACGAGGGCGCAACCTACGACCTCAGCCTGTCGCTGGACGCAGCGGCCCTGGAGCCGATGATCACGTTCGGCACCAGCCCCGGCATGGGGATTCCGATTAGCGCGCCGATTCCCGACCCGGCCCAGGCGCGGGACGCCGCCGAGCGCGAGTCGCTGGCGAAGGCTCTGCGCTATATGAACTTGCAGCCGGGCAAGCCGCTTACCGGCCAGCCCATCCAGGTGGTCTTCATCGGAAGCTGCACCAACGGGCGCCTGCGGGATCTGCGGGACGCGGCTTCCATTTTGAAAGGCCGCAAGGTACACGCCGGAGTCCGCGCGCTCATCGTGCCGGGGTCGAAGGAAGTCAAGCGCCTGGCCGAAGCCGAGGGGTTGGATCGCATTTTCCGCGAGGCCGGCGCCGAGTGGCGCGAGTCGGGCTGCTCGATGTGCATCGCCATGAACGGCGACCAGTTGCAGCCGGGCGAGTACAGCGTCTCCACCAGCAACCGGAATTTCGAGGGCCGTCAGGGGCCGGGCGGGCGCACGTTCCTGGCCAGCCCGCTGACCGCCGCGGCCTCGGCCGTGACGGGCGTGGTTACCGACGCGAGGACACTGCTATGACGAAATTCACGGCCGTCGAAAGCCGGATGGTTGCGCTTCCAGCCGACAACATCGACACGGACCAGATCATCCCGGCGCGTTTCCTCAAGACCGTCTCCAAGGAGGGGCTCGGCGACCAGCTATTCTACGATTGGCGCTACAACGCCGACGGCAGCCCCAAGCCGGATTTCGTCTTGAACCGGGCCGAGTCCAAGCAATCGCAGATCCTGCTTGCCGGTGACAATTTCGGTTGCGGCAGCTCGCGCGAGCATGCCCCCTGGGCGCTGGCGCAGTACGGATTCCGGGTCATCGTGAGCACTTCGTTCGCGGATATCTTCCAGCAGAACTCGCTCAAGAATTCGCTGCTGCCGGTGGTGGTCCCGCGCGAGGCGCACGCCGCGCTGCTGAAGCTGGTGGAAACGGACCCCGAGGCGAAGGTTCGCGTCGATCTGGAAGCGCAAAAGCTGTGGCTCCCCGACGGCCGCGCGATCGACTTCCCCGTGGACAGTTTCGCCAAGCGGTGCCTGCTCGAAGGCGTCGATGAGCTGGGCTATCTGCTCACGCAGGAGCCCTCCATCGCGGCCTATGAAGCCCGGCGGGAGGGATCGCTCAATACGCTGGCGCGGCCGCCACTTCATAGTCCTTCGGCATCGCGACCCAGGCGACGATGTAAGCGATGAATCCGAGGCCCGTGAACAGCGCGGCCAGCAGCCACAGGATCCGCATCAGGGTCACATCCATGTCGAAGTAGCGGGCCCAGCCCGCGCAGACGCCGGCAATCTTCTTTTCCCGCATGAGCCGCACCAGACGCCTCACGCCCGCCTGCGCCCGCGGCGGGGCGTCCGGCCGCGCGGGGGCTCCGCACTTGGCGCAAAAGTTGTCGGCGTCTTCCAGCTTCAATCCGCAGTGTGTGCAAAACATGACCGCCTCCCGCCTCAATTGAGACTACGCAGGAGGGTCAGGAGTTGTTCCCGGAGTCCGGCTTCTCTTCGTGATACTCTTCTTCGGTGTTTACCGCCCAGATGTTGTCCTTGGACCCGACCCCTTGAACTATGTTGTCCACCGCCACCATGGCCGCCAGCATGGAGTGGTCCATGTTGTTGTAGCGGTGCATGCCGTTGCGGCCCAGCAGGAAGAGATTCTCGAAGCCGTCCAGGTACTGGCGCAACTCGCCGAAGCGGGGGTAGGAGCCGAAGTAGGCGGGGTAGGTCTTCGGCACCCGGATGACCGTCGCATCCAGGACGGCCGCGCCGTCGAGGATGCCGATCTTCTCCATTTCCCGCTTGGCCAGATCGACGAGCTCCGCATCCGGCGTGCGCCATAACGAGTCGGATTCGAAGCAGAAGTACTCCAGGCCGATCCATACCTTGCCCGGGTCGGCCACCAGGTAGGGGCTCCAGTTGTTGAAGACCTGCATCCGGCCGACCAGCACATCGGGCTCCTGAATGTAGATCCAGTTGTCCCGAATCAGCCCGCCGTCCGGCTCGGCGACCTTCAACCGCTCGACCAGCAGACCCACGGTGATGAAGTCCCGGTACTGTAGCCCTTCGCTGATCTCCCGCATGGCGGGCGGCACATCGGCGTCCAGGGCGCGAACCAGGTCCCGCACCGGCATCGTCGAGAAGAACAGATCGCCTTCGATACGCTTTACTTCTCCGCTCCCCGAGTGGACCGCCGTCACCGCCTCCACGCGCCCTTCCGCCGCATGGATCGCCGTGACCTCCCAGCCCGTCAGCACCTCGCCGCCTTTCTCCGCAACCCTGGCGGCGACCTCCTCCCACATCTGGCCGGGTCCGTGCTTGGGATAGAGAAACTGCTCGATCAGCGATGTCTCGGTGCCCTTCTGGGAGATGTCGGAGCGCCCGCGGAGAAGCTGGCGAAGAAAATGCTGGATCGACTTGGCAATGGAAAGGCCCTTGACCCGTTGGGCGCCCCAGTCGGCGCTGATCGCGTCGCAGGCCACGCCCCAGACCTTCTCCGTGTAGTCCTTGAAAAAAGTCCGGTACAACTCACGGCCGAAGCGGTTGATGAAGAAGTCCTCCAGGGTGCGCTCGGGCTTGACCGGGCGCAGCACGCTCCAGACGTAGCTGAAGCCAATGCGGATCGTGCGCGCTGCTCCGAGGTTGGCCAGAGTGGCGAGGGTGAGGCGTATGGGGTAGTCGAAGAAACGCCTCAGGTAGTAGATGCGGCTCCGGCGCTGGCGGAGCAGCATCACCCGATCAGTCGAGTCCGGATCGAGGCCGGGCTCTGCAAGGGGAGAATGTTCAGCCACCACTGCATTACCCGGCTGGACTTGGAGAAGAATCGGTGCCCGCCAATGTCGATGCGGTTGCCCTTGTAGTTGACCGTCCGGGCGATGCCGCCCATATAGCCGCTCTTCTCGAGGACTAAAGGATGCGCATCGGTGCGCTTAAGAAGCTCGTAAGCCGCCGTCAGGCCGGCCGGGCCCGCGCCGATGATGACTGCTCTTCGATGACCCATAGCTCAGATCATGCTAGCATTCATCCCGGCCCGCGCCCGCCGGCGCTGAGGCCTTACTGAACCTGGACCTTGATGGTGCGGGGCTTGGCGATCTCCTTCTTGGGAATGGTAACGCTGAGAACGCCGTTCTTGTAGTCGGCCTTCACTTTGTCGGACTCGACGGTGTCGGGCAGGCTGAAGTAGCGGGCGAAGGAGCCGTAGCTGCGCTCGATGCGGTGGTAGCCCTGGGTCTTGTCGTCCTGCTCGAACTTCCGCTCGCCTTTCAGGGTGAGGGTGCCGTTCTCGATTTCGACCTGGATGTCCTTCATGTCCACGTCGGGAAGGTCAGCCTTGATCAGCAGCTCGTTTTCGGTCTCCAGGATGTCGACCGCCGGCGTCCAAGGCCGCTGTGAGCGGGGTTCGCTGAGCATCCGGTTCACGGTGTCCTGGAAGGTTTGGAAGCCAGCCGGGAAACCGATCAGATCTTGGAAAGGGTCATACTTGGTCAATGCCATGTTGGGTGTTCTCCTCTACTGAAACAATCATAAAACATGAGCCTATTGATGTCAACTAATATTCGCACAAAGCATGAACCTTTTTCCTGTTCCGTATTCCCATGAAACTAAGGTACTAAACTTTGGTCCTGGCCCCGAATGCAAGGCGACTAAGGTGCTTCTGGATCACTTTTTGCTGGATCTTCTACCCAGGGGTATGGTATATCTATGGGGAACATCCTGGAAGTAGGCCTTGGTGCATGGCGTTTAGGAGGCTAGTTCTCATGTTGGGGAAGAGGTCCATCATCAGCGGTTTTATTTGTCTCTTGATGCTGACGCTCGTGGTGGCGCCCGCGTCGGCGAGCCTCGTCTACTCCGGCTCGACGCCCTTAACCGACGTGACGACCTACACTGCGGCGCTGACGTTTAAGAGTTCGGACGCGATTTCCGGGTGTGTGCACTGGACTGGTTCGGCTGATGTTCTGGGAGCCCCGTGCCTGGTCGATAGCAGTCTCGGCAGCAACCAGGAGACGGCGGGCACAAAGACAGTCACGCCTGGCAGCCTGTCCATCCCTTCCATGACCATCAGGGACCTCGCCATTCTGTTCGTCCCGGATGAGCCGGAGAACAGCCAGGCCATAGAGGTCGACAAGGTGGTGTTGGCTTTCCAAAACCCTAATACTGGGGCCCTGATTTATGGCGCCACACTGGCCGTGCCGGTGTTGGTAAGCGCGGGCCACGCTACTACTGCCTTCATTTTCGCGCTGGATTCGGACCAGGCGATGACCGCGCAAGCAGCCATCGAGGGCGCTGGCATCGACTTCAGCGACGTTCGCATCTCGCTGGGCGCGCAGCTGTCTTTGGCACATGAGGGCCAAGCGGATGTCTTCTACGTTGGGTACGACGAAGGTATCGTGCCGGTGCCCGAACCGGCCACCTTGGGCTTGATGGGCTCCGCGCTGCTGGGCTTGGCGTATCTGTTGCGCCGCCGCCGGAAGCAGGGCTGAGACCGCTCTGCATCAACTCCCTTCCTCCAGAACCCGGTAGATCTGTCTTCCGTATTTCTCGACGGTGCTGATGCCGACTCCCGGAATCGCGAGCAACTCGGCGGCGCTGGCGGGACGCGTTTCGGCAATGGCGCGTAGCGCCCGGTTGGTGAAGATTCGGAACGCCGGTACGCCGCGCTTCCGCGCCTCGGTCAGGCGCCAGGCGCGCAGCGCCTCTTCCACCCCGGTATCCGCTTTTGCCGACGGGCGCTTCACCTTAACTGCGGCTTTCTTCTTGCGCTTCCGGGTTGCCGGCGGCGCGGCAATGTCCTTCATGATGAATTCGATCGGCGTGGTCTGGTCCGCCGCCCGGCCGGCCGGAGTGAGTCTCACGGTACGGTAGGGAATCTGTTTGCCATCCTTCTCGAAAACCGCGTCGGACAGCTGCGCCAGGCCAGCCCGCGCCATCGCTCCGAGCACGTCTTCGAAGCCGTCGCGGCTTATCTCACCGCCCGGAAACAGCTCGGCGTGAAGCTTCCCCGTTGACTTCTGTCCGCCCGGGCGCAGGGCCGCCAGCACCTGGAAGAGCGCCGCCCGCTCCGCTTCTGTGGCTGTTCGGAAGCGCTGGGCCACGCAATCCGCCGGAGCACAGAAATCGCAGATCCCGCAGGCGGTCTGACCGTCGGCCAGATCGCCGAAGTGACGCACCAGAGTCGACATCCGGCATTGGTTGGTTTCGGCATACCGGATCATCTGGTCGATCTGCGCCCGCTTCTGTTCGCCGTGGGCGATGTAGGATTCGCGCCACTGGCCTGAACCGGCGCTAACGTTCTCGGCGTAGTCCAGCACCGCACCGCCATGGATCCACAGTTTCTCCAGAGCCTTGTCGAACAGGTCCGGATCCATCCGCATCCACTTCTGCAACGTAGTCTTCTCCACCGGTTCGGGCCGCAGGCGGGCGAATATCGCGTCCAGCACAGCCACCTTCGGGTAATCGCGCTCGAAAAAGAAGTCGTGCGTGTAGCGGTCGGCATAGGAGTGCATCAGGACCGCGCGGCTGGGCTTCCCGTCGCGCCCGGCTCGCCCGATCTCCTGGTAGTACGCCTCGAGGCTGCCCGGCAGGGCGGTGTGAATGACGGTGCGGATATCGGGCTTGTCGATCCCCATCCCGAACGCAATCGTCGCCACCACGACCTCGACCTCTCCGGCGAAGAACTTCTCCTGGGCCCGCTGGCGATGTTCGGCGTCGAGCCCGGCGTGATAGGCCGCCGTCGAGAAATGCGCCGCGAGTTCGTCCGCCACGCTTTCGGCCTGCTTCCGGGTGGGCGTATACACGATGCCCGGCCGGCGTGCCTCGTCCAACAAAAGTTCGCACGCCAGCGCGGGTCTTTGCGACGGCGACGCCTCGACCACTTCGATCGCGATGTTGGCCCGCCGGAAGCCGTGGATGAACCGCGCCGCCAGCACCAGTCCCAACTGCCCGGCGATGTCGTCTTGCACCAGCGGCGTGGCCGTGGCGGTAAGCGCGATAACCGGCGCGGGACGCAACATGGGCAGGTGTTGGCCGAGCATTCGGTAGTCCGGCCGGAAATCGTGCCCCCACTGGGAAATGCAGTGCGCCTCGTCGATGGCTACGAGCGACGGCTTGCGCTTCGCCAGCATTTCGGGGAAACCGGCCACGCGTAGCCGTTCGGGAGCTATGAACAGGAATTGCAGTTGGCCGTTAAGGTAGTCGATACAGGCCTGGCGCGAGTCGGCGCGTTCACGGCCGGAATGGATACGCTCCACGGCGAAGCCCCGTTCCTTGAGCTTCGCGACCTGGTCTTCCATCAACGCGATCAGCGGGCTGATCACGAGCGTGGTTCCACCCCGTGCGATCCCCGGCAACTGGTAGCACAGCGACTTACCCGATCCGGTGGGCATGACCAGCAGCACGTCCTTCCCGTCGACAGCCGCCTGGCAGACCGCTTCCTGATTCGGCCGGAAAGAGGAGAAGCCGAACGCCCGATGGAGAAGAGCCGCGAGCGTGTCGCCGGCTTCCAGCGCCGGCGAACTGGCGGGTTGAGGCAAATCGCTGCCGGCTTGGCGCCTGCCCGACCTTGCCCACCACCTCGCGCACGTAATCCTCGATGCCTTTCAGAAAAGGTTCGAGCCGCGCTTGGCCGCGATGGATGCGGGTCAGATACGCCTCCCACTGGCCGGTCATCGCCGGACTCTTGACTTCGGGGTGCACGATTTCGATGAGCCGGATGCCTTTGCTGGTCGCTTCGAGACTCTTACCGTTCCGGATCATATAGCCGCGCTTGAGCAGCACCTCGATGATGGCGGCGCGGGTCGCCGGCGTGCCCAGGCCGGTCTCCTTCATGGCGTCGGAAAGTTCCTTCTCGTCGAGGGTCTTGCCCGCGGTCTCCATCCCCGTCAGCAGGGTTGCCTCGGTGAAACGCTTCGGCGGCCGCGTCTTCTTCCCGATCGCCTCAACCTCCACCACCTCCTGCGCTTGGTCCTTCTTGAGGCCGGCAGGTAAGGCCTGTTCCGCCTTCTGCTCCGGCTTCCGGGCCACCGCGATGTCCAGCACCTTCCAGCCCACCTGCTGCACCGTGGTGCCCGATGTGTGATAGCGATCGACCACCTCGCCGTTCCGAATGGATGTGATTATCGTCGTGACCGACCAGACATAATCGTCGTGCCAGGCGCTGAGCAGGCGGCGGCACACCAGGTCGTAGATCCTGCGTTCCTCACCCGATAGCTTGGCCTTCTCGGGTCCGGTTGTCGTGGGAATAATGGCGTGGTGATCGGTTACCTTGGCATCGTCGATGAAGCGCCGTCCCAGCGGACGCTCCCCGGTGCCGGGCGCAAGTTGCGCCTGATAGGGCGCTGCGATCGCCTCGACGACCCGAGGCAGCGTTGCCGCCACATCCTGCGACAGATGCCGGCTGTCGGTGCGCGGGTAGCTGATCAGCTTGTGCCGTTCATAGAGGGCCTGTGCCACATCCAGGGTCTGCTGGGCGCTGAAGCCGAACAACCGGTTGGCGTGCCGCTGTAGTTCCGTCAGATCGTAAAGCGGGAGCGGCGCCATCCTCTGGGTCTCGGACTCGATCGATTCGATGGCGGCCGTGCCGCTGCGTGCGCGCTCGACAATGCGACCAGCCTCTTCTCCGCCCGCCGGCAGCCGCATCGCCCGCTGTTCGCGAAACCAGGTGCCCTGGTAGCGGCTTTCGTTGGATCCGCCGGCCGGGTGAAAGCTGGCGACGACCTCCAGGTAGTCTTCCGGGACGAAGCTCCGGATCACAAGCTCGCGCTCCACAATCATCGCCAACGTCGGCGTCTGCACGCGCCCGACCGACAGATCCTCTCCGTAGGCCAGTGAATAGGCGCGAGACAGATTCATGCCCACCAGCCAGTCGGCCCGGCTGCGGCCGCGCGCGGCATCCGCCAGACGATCGTAGTCGCTACCGGGCCGGAGTGCGTCGAAACCCTGGCGGATGGCATCCGGTGTCAGCGAAGAGATCCACAGACGGCTGAAGGGCTTCTCGCACTGCGCAGCTTCGTAGATATAGCGAAAGATGAGCTCACCCTCGCGGCCCGCGTCCGTGGCGCACACTACCCGGGAGATGCGCGGCGAAGTGAGGATTTTCCGCACAACTTCAAACTGATCTTTCGTCTTCTCGTATACGACCAGCGGCCACTGCTGGGGCAGCATTGGAAGTTGGTCACGGCGCCATTGGCGCCACACCGGGTTGATCTCGTGCGGCTGGGCCAGCGCCGCCAGGTGGCCGATCGCCCAAGTGACAACATAGCCGTTGCCGTGCAGGTATCCGTCGCCCTGGCTGACCGCGCCCAGCACGCTCGCGATGTCACGGGCGACCGAAGGTTTTTCGGCCAGCACCGCAACCGTTCCCGATTCCCGAGTAACCATCCTCAGGATTTCAGTTTAGCGTTACGGCTCTTTAGTCATCGCGGCCCTCAGCCGAACAAACTCACGGTCGAGCTCGTCCATGCGGGCTCGAACCGAGCCCAGGTCGCCGGCCTGGCCGGCTTTCTCCATCTCGGCGGCCAGCGCGCGCAGGGCCTCGCCGCTGACGTTGGCCGACGAGCCCTTGATGGTGTGCGCCTGGCGCTCGGCGCCAGGTGCGTCCCAGGCCTCGACATAGCCCCGCAGCGCCTCGATCTGCCGCGGGATGTCGTCCAGAAAACTCTCCGTGACTACCCGCGCCAGGTCCTCATCCTGCATGAGGCGCTCCAGCATGCCCGCCCGGTCGAAGACCACTGGTGCTGACGATTGCGGGGGCAGCCAGCGCGTCAGGACCTCGGCCAGAGCCGGCGGCGACACCGGTTTGGAGAGGTAGTCGTTCATGCCCGCCTCCAGGCAGCGCTCCCGGTCGCCCTGCATGGCGTTGGCGGTCATGGCGATGATAGGCATGCTGTGATTGCGGACTTTGGTTTGCGGACTGCGAATCTGCCGGGTAGCCTCGAGGCCGTCCATCACCGGCATCTGCGCGTCCATCAGTACCAGGTCGTAGGGGATGGATTCGAGCGCCTTGACTGCCTCGGCGCCGTTGGCCACCGCGTCGGCGCGCAGGCCGAGCTTCTTGAGGATGCCCAGGGCCACCTGCTGGTTGGTGATATTGTCCTCGGCCAATAGGATGCGCGCCTTGCGGCCGGCGAACAGATTCAGCGTCGCGCGGGCCGTGTGGCGCGTCACGCCAGGCGGCGGGCTGGAAGCGGGGATGCCGGACAACGTGCTGGACAGGACGCCGAACAGCTCCAGGTGCCGTATGGGCTTCGTCGCCTGGGCCGCGAAACCGATCTCCCTGAAGCGCGGGGCGTCACCCCGGGATCCCAGAGAGGTCAGCATTACCATCCGGGTGTCCGCCAGGCGCTTATCAGCCTTGATAGCGCGGCCCAGGGCCTCGCCGTCCATTCCCGGCATCCGCATGTCGATCACGGCGATCCGGAAGGGGTCGCTCTCCTCCAGCGCCCGGTCGAGGGCCTGGAGCGCTCCTGAGCCACCTTCGGCCTCCGACGGGCGCATGCCCCAGGAGGTCATGCGCGTGGCCAGGATCTCGCGGCTGGTGGCGTTGTCATCCACTATCAGCACGCGCACGCCGCGCAGGTCCGCGGGCGGGCTACTTTCCTTCCGCGCCCCCTCGGGCTGCTTGCCCAGGCGGGCCGTGAACCAGAACTCCGAGCCCTGGCCCTCCTTGCTCTCCACCCCGGCTTCTCCGCCCATCAGCTCGGCCAGTTGCTTCGAGATGGCCAGGCCCAGTCCGGTGCCGCCGTAGGTCCGGGTGATCGAGGCGTCCACCTGGCTGAACTTGGCGAACAGCGCGCCGATCTTCTCTTCCGGAATTCCGATGCCCGTGTCGCGCACCGAAAAGCGCAGCAGGCACTCAGTCTCTCTCTCCTCCACCAGCGAGACCCGCACCGCCACTTCGCCCTTCTGCGTGAACTTGACGGAGTTACCCGCCAGATTGGTGAGAATCTGGCGCAGACGGCCCGGGTCGCCTCGGAGCAGCGTGGGGACCGCTGGCTCGGCGCTGCAGAACAACTCCAGCCCCTTGTCGTGCGCCAGCACGGCCAGCGTGACCGCGAAATCATCCAGCAGGTTCTGGAGATCGAAGTCCAGCCTCTCCAGATCGAGCTTGCCGGCCTCGATCTTGGAGAAATCGAGGATGTTGTTGATGATCCCCAGCAGCGACTCGCCGCTGGCGCGCACGGTCTCGGCGTAGCGCCGCTGCTCATCGTTCAGCCCGGTATCCAGCAGCAGCCCGGTCATGCCGATGACGCCGTTCATGGGCGTGCGGATCTCGTGGCTCATGTTGGCCAGAAACTCGCTCTTGGCGATGCTGGCCATCTCGGCCCTCTCCTTGGCGAGCGTCAGTTGGGCGTTCAATCCCACCAGGTCGGCGGTCCGCGCGGCGACCTGCTGCTCCAGTTCGTCGCTGTGGCCGGCAAGTTGAGCGTCCCGTTCCTGGATTTGCGCCAGCATTTCGTTGAAGGCGTCCGTCAGAACGCCCAGTTCATCGTGGCTATGCTGCACCGCCCGGAGCGAGTAGTTCTTCTCGATCGAGATCTTCCTCGCCGTGTGCGCCAGGCTCAGGATGGGTTCGGAAATGGCCGACTGGAGTCTTCTGGAGAGCGTGAAGGCAATCAGAGAGGAAGCCACCAGCAGCATCACGACAATGGTCAAATAGCGCCGCAGGCGGGCAGGGAAATCTTCCATGGCCACCCGCATGTAAATGGTCCCAATCGTCTTCCGGTCCAGAACGACGGGGCGGAATACTTCCAGACTGCCGGGGCCGAGGGACTGGCCGGGCGGCCGCGGCAGCGCAGGGAAAGCTGGGGGGCTCCCAGTATCCCGAATGTATCGGGCAAAAACCTGCCCGCGGGCGTCGTAGGTGCAGGCCATCAAGATTCCGCGGTCGGCACGCAGCGCCGCCAGCACCTCCCCGGCCACGGCTTGGTCTCCGAAGGTGAGCGCGGCGGTGCTGTTGGCGCCAATGACTTCCGCCATGGTGGTGGCCTCTCGATTTACGTCCTGGCGAAAGCTGAACAGTTCGTAGGCCACGAAGCCCGTGGACGCAAGCAAAAGCGCGACAGTGCTGGTCAGGGCAATCACCAGCGGCAGTTTCCACCGGATGGAGAGAGCCCCGAATCGCCGCGGGGCTAAGCGCGTCTTCACTCCCTGACTCCTAGCGCCACCCTCAGGAGCTTGGCGCTGATGGTGAGCCGGTTCCGCCGGGCCGGAACCAAGTTGATCTCGAAGCGAATCTTGTTGCCCTCCGCGACGAAGGCGATCACTCCTCCGAGTCGAACAAACTCATCCGTCTCACCCACCGTGAGGATGCTGACACCTTCAATGGCCCGCAGGACTTCGGCCAGACGGTTCAGGTTCGAGGAGCCGAAGAAGAGGATGTGGCAAGACCTGAGGTCCTCAATGCGGCTGACGGACCGGACCGATATCGTGCGGCCGTTGACTGTTTCGCCCTGAACCGTCTGCTTTAGCACGGCACCGAAATCATCCTTGCCGAATACGGCGATCACCAGGGGCGTGCCGGAGTCTCCAGCTTCCCCCGGCCATTCCACGAACTTCGCGAAATTGTACAGATACGCGGCCTTGACGCTGTACTCATCCGCTGATCCGGCTTGCGCTTTGGCCGAATACGCAACCAGCGCAATAAGCCCCAGCCCGAATCCGAGCCGGCGGGCAATCACCGTGAGTCTGGATCGCCGGTTCAGAAGCGCCACGTGATCTTCCCGTAGATGCTCCGGCGGACCTGGTTTCCCGGCACGGTGTCCCCTGCCGTGTTGAATTCCACTTGCCTGGAGTTCAGCAGGTTCTGACCCACCACGCTCAGGTCGACGTCGCGGCCGGGCATCCAGCCCAGCCGTGTATCCAGGCGGGTTTGGGCGGGGAGTTCCGGACTGCCAAACAATCCCGGCATGGCCTGCAGGAAGCCCACATAATAGAGCGTCGAGTCGAAGCTCAACTTCCAAGGCAGGTCCAGGTAGGACCGGAATTGCGCCTGGTGCCGCGGGCTATCTCGATCCCCAGTACCAGCCGACTCCAGGAACAGCCGCAGCCAGGAGTAACTCGCGCTCAGTTCCCATTTCTCCGTTACGCGCCAAGCCGGGGCCAGTTCCAGACCGTACGAGTTGAGCTGGGCTTGGTTGGCAAAGGTCAGAGGAAACACCAGGTGCGCGGGAGCGGGAAGGGGCTCCCAGAAGGGCGCCAAACGCTGGGTGGTCTTCAGGTGGTTGTACACGTTGTAGAAGGCGGCCAGGTCCAGGAAGATCCCCTTCACCGGCTGGAACCGATACCCCAACTCGTGCGCTCGCAGTTTCTCCGACACAAATCCGGAGCTTCCGAATAGGGACAGGAGGTTGACCGCACCGTCGGCTCCCGGAAACACCGAAAGGTCCACCCGGGCGTCGCGCTGGACCCGGGCAGGCGTTCTCACGGCTTGAGCGACCGAGGCCCAGACTGTGCTCCGCGCATTCGGAGTCCACGCCAGCCGCACGCTCGGTTCAAATTCAAACCCGGTATAGACGTTATGCTCCAGCTTGGATCCGAGAGTCAGGCTCAAACGGTCCTCCGCCAGTGCGATCTCATCCTGCCAGAAGGCGCTGAACAGAGACTGCTTCCGGCTCGCCGGAACCCAACTCTGGGTTGCATCGCTCCACATGTCATCGCTGATGAAACGCCCACCCAATCCCCACTGCATGTCGTGCCGGGAACCCAGCTTGACGCGGTGCTGAAATTCCAGGTCATACGTGTCCACCGCCTCGGTGTAGCTGGCGCCAGGGTTCTGGGCCCGGTCGAAGAAGATCTGTACCTCCGTCTCCGAGCGTTCGGACAAGACGCGTTTCCATCGCGCCAGGACATTTCCTCCAGCGGCCTCGGCCCGATAGTCGGAACTACCGCTGAAGGGCGGCTGGAGCGAGTGAGTTGTGACCGTCCCGCCGGTGTGGTTCTGGTAGAGATCGCCCTGCAGCGTTACCGCATCCCGCTCCGACGGCTCCCAGTCCATGCGGAATCCCCCGCGCAGAGCATTCCAAGCGTCCGCCCCCGGCGCGCCGGAGGCACGGGTAAGGTGGTCTCGCTGGAAGAACTTAGCGTAGCCCCGGTAGTAGATTTTGCCGGTTTTACCCCCGTAGCGCGCACCGCCGAAGCCCAGTTGTTCGCTGCCCCCGCCGGCGGTCAGCAGGCCCCCCTGAGTGTCCCGGGTATGCCGGGTGATCACGTTAATCACGCCGTTTACCGCATTGGCCCCCCACATCGTGCCGCCCGGCCCGCGGATCACCTCGATGCGTTCAATATCCTCCATGAATGTGTCCTGCACGTCCCAATACACCCCGGAGAACATCGGCGAGTAAACGACTCTGCCGTCCATCAGCACCAGCAGCTTGTTGGACCACCGGCTATTGAAGCCGCGCACGCTGACGGCCCACTTGTTGGCGTCAATGCGGGATACCTGGACCCCCGGAGCCATGCGCAACGCTTCGGGAATGCAGGTGGCGCCAGAGCGGCGAATATCTTCATGAGTGATCACATACACAGCCGCGGCCACCTGGGAGAGGCGCTGTTCCTTCTTGGAGACCGAGGTCACCTCCACGTTCATCAACTGTTCCAGGTCGAGGCGGAGCAATTCCTTCGGTTGGGACGTCCGGGAATCCAGGCCTTGCGCCCTTACGAGCACACCGGCCAGGCCGAGCAGGAGGGCCGCGCGGAAACTAGACGAATTCAGGTTCACGGCTCTCCTGTCATGGCTACCTTCAGCCGAACAAACTCACCGTCGAGCTCGTCCATGCGGGCTCGAACCGAGCCCAAGTCGCCGGCCTTGCCGGCCTTCTCCATCTCGGCGGCCAGCGCGCGCAAGGCCTCGCCGCTGACGTTGGCCGACGCGCCACTGATGGTGTGCGCCTGGCGCTCGGCGCCAGGTGCGTCCCAGGCCTCGACATAGCCCCGCAGCGCCACGATTTGCCGCGGTATGTCGTCCAGAAAGCTCTCTGTGACTACCCGCGCCAGGTCCTCATCCTGCATGAGGCGTGCCAGCATGCCCGCCCGGTCGAAGACCACCGGTGCTGTTGATTGCGGGGGCAGCCAGCGCGCCAGAGCCTCGGCCAGGGCCTGCGGCGACACCGGTTTGGACAAGTAGTCGTTCATGCCCGCCTCCAGGCAGCGCTCCCGGTCGCCCTGCATGGCGTGAGCGGTCATGGCGAGGATGGGAATAGCGCGATTGCGAACTTTGGATTCTGGACTGCGAATCCGCCGGGCAGCCTCGAGGCCGTCCATCACCGGCATCTGCACGTCCATCAGCACCAGGTCGTAAGGGATGGATTCGAGCGCTTTGACGGCCTCGGCGCCGTTAGCCACCGCGTCGGCGCGCAGGCCGAGCTTCTTGAGGATGCCCAGGGCCACCTGCTGGTTGGTGATATTGTCCTCGGCCAGCAGGATGCGCGCCTGGCGGCCGGCGAACCGATTCAGCGTCTCGTGGCTGGCATCGCTGTCGTCCACGATCGGCAGGCGCACGCCGCGCAGGCCGGCGGGCGGACGGCTTTCCGCCCGCGCCACCTCGGGCTGCTTGTCCAGGCGGACCGTGAACCAGAACTCCGAGCCCTGGCCCTCTTCGCTCTCCACCCCGGCTTCGCCGCCCATCAGCTCGGCCAGTTGCTTCGAGATGGCCAGGCCCAGCCCGGTGCCGCCGTACCTCCGGGTGGTCGAGGCGTCCGCCTGGCTGAACTTGGCGAAAAGCACGCCGATCTTCTCTTTCGGAACACCGATGCCCGTGTCGCGCACCGAGAAGCGCAGGCGGCACTCGGTCTCTTTCTCCTCCACCAGCGAGACCCGCACGGCCACTTCGCCCTTCGGGGTGAACTTGACGGCGTTGCCCGCCAAATTGGTGAGAATCTGGCGCAGACGGCCCGGGTCGCCGCGAAGCAGCGTGGGAACCGCGGGCTCGGCGCTGCAAAGGAACTCCAATCCTTTCTCGTGCGCCCGCACGGCCAGCGTGTCCGCGAAATCATCCAGCAGGTTCTGGAGATTGAAGTCCATCGTCTCCAGGTCGAGCTTGCCGGCCTCGATCTTGGAGAAATCGAGGATGTCGTTGATGATCTCCAGCAGCGATTCGCCGCTGGCGCGCACGATCCCGGCGTAGCGCCGCTGCTCATCGTTCAATTCGGTATCCAGCAGGAGCCCGGTCATGCCGATGACGGCATTCATGGGCGTGCGGATCTCGTGGCTCATATTGGCCAGAAACTCGCTCTTGGCGATGGTGGCCAACTCGGCCCGGGCGGTGGCCTCCTCGAGGTAGCGGTTGGTCTCGCGCAGGGCCGTGTCCGCCCGTTTGCGCTCGGTTATGTCCCGCAGAAAACCCACCAGCCGCCCGCCTTGAGTGGGCCGGTACTGGGCGCTGATTTCAAGGTCGAGAATGCTCCCATCCTTGCGGCACTGCCTGGACTCGAAACGAGCTTCACCCTGAGCCATGATCTCTTGGATGCGGGCGGCTATGTCCCCAGCCGCTTCGCCGTCCTTCAGGTCGGAAATGCGCATGGTCAGCAGTTCCTCCGCGCTGTAGCCGCTCAACCGGCAGTAGGTCGCATTGACTTCCAGCAAATGTCCTTGCGTGTCCACCAGCCAGAAGCCGTCCATGGCCGCCTCGACGATGGTCCGATGCCACTCCTCGCTCTGGCGCAAGTCTTCCTCGGCGACGGCTTGCTTGGCCACCCGAGCCACCGTACTCCCGAGTCCTTCCAGCACGGCATCTTCATCGGCCAGGATCGGGTGTTTAGCGAACAGGGACAGAACGCCCAGGGTTTCTCCCCCCGGGGTTTGGATCTGGTATCCCGCGAACGACACAAGTCCCAGTTCGCGGGCCCAGGCACGATCGTGGATCAGCGGATCATTCTGGGCGTCGTTGGTGAGAGACTTGAGATCTGTGTCTGATGCGATGCGCCCGATCTTGTAACACCCTAATGGAACACGCCGGTGGCCTCGGCCGTCGATGTGAGTGTAGCGGCCGGAACTTGCCAGCAAATGCAGACACCGGTCACGATGCCGGCAGACGGGCGGCCCGGCAAGCACCTCGGCATGCACGCAGCCCCGTTCACACAGATCTCCCGGCCGGATCAGCCAGATGCGACAGAAATCGGCGTCGAACAGGCGGACGACGGCGTCGGTAACGTTCCGGAGCTTGTCCTCCAGCGAAGCCGGGGCCAGGAGCGACTGCTGAAGCCGGCTGACGCCCCGCTGCCGCATGAGTATCTTCTCGATGCGCTCCTCGGCCTGCTTCTGGGCGGTGATGTCGCGGACGGTGGCTTGGATGAATACTTGGCCGGCCATCTCGATCCTGGTGAGCAGCACCGTGGCGGGGAAATCCGCGCCGCCCAACCGCCGGTGCGTCCACTCGAAGGGAAGGGAACCCTCGCGCAGGGCCGTCTCGATCATTTCCCGGGCCTTGCCGTCCGAGGGGCTGCCGTCGGGCTGCCGTTCGGGGGATACATCCCAGGGCCCCAGCGCGGTGAACTCCGCCGCATCCCTGGCGCCGAACATCTCCAATGCCGCCCGATTGCCCGCGGTGAACTTCCACGAAGGCGGGGCCATGGTCAGCATGGCGTCCCGCGAGCCATCGAACAGCAGGCGGTATTTCTCCTCGCTCTCGCGCAGGGCATCCTCCTGCTGTTTGCGCATCAGTGCCACACCGATGCTGGCGCTTAGCCCCTCAAAGAGGTGGATCTGCTCCAGGGTGAAACGGTCTTTCCTCCGGTCATTAAGCTGCAGCAGGCCAACAATGTCGCGATTGGCGCGAATGGGAATGAGCGCCAGTGAACAATACCCTTGATGCATGCACTTGTTGCGCGGATGCAGCCTCGGGTCCTGGCCGGCCGGTAGATCCAGCAACGGCAGCGAGTTGTTGGTCCAAAAACTTCCGTCTTTGGTAAAGAGCGGGTTTGCCGGATCTGCCTGCCCGGAGAGGACCAGTCCGCAGGTGCACTCCAAGGCGATGTTGCCGTTTTTATCCCGGCAAAGGCCGCCGTTCTTATCCCGGGCAATCAGCGTATTCTCGGTAAGCAGAAAATCAGCGGAAAACCCGTTCTGGACAAAGTAGGGGAAGTCATCGCCGCTTCGAAGCCGAATCCCTATCGCGTCGAAACCCGTTTCCCGTTTGATTGCCGCGAGAATACGGCTGACGACATCCCGTATGCCCAGAGGTTCATTGAGCGCACCCAGGACTTCCGCGGAAAGATGCTGGTAACGTTCCGCCCGCTTGCGCTCGGTGATGTCGGTGCTGCTGCCGCGATAGCCCCGCAGGGTTCCGCCGGCGTTCAGCAGGGGGATGCCGTCGGTGGAGGCCCACACGATTCGGCCCTCTTTGGCCTCGACGGCGCGGACCAGATTATGAAACGGCTCCTTCCACTCGAAGACCGCGAAGGCAGCTTGCTTGAACGCCTCGCGTCCTGCTTCGGGATGCAGGTCGTAGAAGTGCATCCGGCCTACCAGTTCGTCCGGGCGCCAGCCCCAAACGGCCTCGGACACCTGGCTGACATAAGTGTAGAGACCCTGGGCGTCCACTTCCCAGGCGATGGTGCCGCTCTGCGCGGCCAACTGGTCGAACCGCTCCTCGCTCTCCTGGCGCTCCCGTTTGCGCCGCTGAATGACTAGTGCCGCCAACGCCACCGCGCCCAGGCCGATCAGCCAGATCACCCCGAACCCTGCCTGCATTGCTCGCACGTGCGGCCGGTGAGCGTCCCAAATCGGGGCCATAGGCACATCCACGCTGAGACCCCCCCGAATGTCGCCCAGCTTGTACCCTTGCCCGGCGTGGCACTGCAAGCAGCCCGGTTCGATCACCAGGGAGTGCATCAGACTGAAGTAGCTCCGCCCGTCGATGTCCCTGACTTCCCTGGTCTCCGCGGCGCCGGCGGCGAACCCTTTCAGGGCGGTCTTCTCCCAATCGTCCGGCTGGTTTTTAGGCGAGACGGGATCCAGGCTCGTGATATGTCCTCGAATCCCGTTGCCGGAATACCCCACGTTGTGGGCCTCGCGGGCCATCAGAGACAGGTCGATCAGAGTCATGGACTGGCAGGCCATCCGAGCCTCGGCCAAAGCCACGTCCAACATGGATTGCTGCTCGATCCTCAGGTTGATGCCGAGAAAAGCGCCTACTACCACGCTCCACAGGCCCGCGCCAAGCAGCAAATAAGTGTTCCGGCGCAGCCAGCCCCGGGTCTCCAGGCGTCCTTTTCGCCCCATGAACACTTATCGGCTTGCCCGCCGCCATACAGTAGTGCGTTTTACTTGCTAGCCAGCACGTCGCCGGCCGCGGCTTGGACGGCCTCAACATACTTCTCGTGAGTGCCGCAGCGCTCTTCAAGCGACAGGCGAGGGTCGCCGGAAGCGGTGCGCTCGGCCTTCGACTTGGCGAAAGGGATGTAGCCGCCGGAAAAGCCACATATCCTGCCCTTGAAGTAGCCGCCCGCCGTGACGTTCCAGCCCAGGTACGTGCCCAAGGGCGCCTGATGCAGTGCTGACGGGACGCCTCCGATTTCGTTTCCGTCCGCGTTCACTTTCGGCACCAGCTTCGGAATCACCTGCTTGACGATCGGAGGCTGTATCGAAATGGCCCCCGACATGTCGTTGTACCGAAAATCAGGGCCGAAGTCATAGTCCAATACGGAGTTCACCAGACCGTCCGGCAGCGGGGCGCCGGGGATGCTTGGGAAACCCATGGCGCCTTGGGCGGCCCGCGCCAACTGGCCTTGCTCCAGGGTCGGGTAGCGGCTGGGAGGAGGAGGGGTTCAGGAGTTTCCTCACTTTTTTGGCCCTCTCTGTGTTCGCCGCCCCCTGGGCGCTGGCTCCCGAGTGCGGCACTCACTTCGGTCGTGTCCAAGGCGTGTTGGCAAGCGACGTATGTTATTGAAAAGCGATGTACCGATCTGTGACACGCGATGCTCGGTCTCGTTCTGACAGGGCCACAGAATGCCTCTTTGAGGCCGCAGTGCTCCTCGCGGCTGGAAACTGCAGAAGCCACTCCTCAAGGACGCTACCGCATTGATTCTTCAGGCGTTCAGCATCTCAGCCTCCAGAATCTGGGGAAACTCCTGGGAGGGGTTCCCTTGACAACCCAGTCAACCAGCGCGGCCGTCAGGGCGCGCATCGTGTCGGCAACGGGATTGGGGTTGCCCCGGAGCAGGCAACTGCCGCCGTTCGGCACTTCGCACATCAGAACGCCGCTGGATTTCGACAGGTCGATCGGCCTGGCCAGGGCGAAGGTGGCGACATACTCCACCTTGCCGCGCGCATTTCGTGGAGCCAGGCGGATATCGGTGATGATCGCGTTGTTCAATCACAATGCGAACGATCCGCGCTTCGAGCGGCAGGCTCATCGCCAGAATTGCAGCCAGAAAAGCAACGGTCAGGTTGGGCATGCGCTCTGGCCCTCGTAGGCATCGAGCAATTCGGCGGCGGGGCCCTCCCGCACCAGCCCTCCCCGATCCAACCAGATGGCGCGCGAGCAGAGCTGCCGCAGCGTCTGCTGGGCGTGGGAAGTGCATATAAGCACCCGGCCGGCGCGCTTCAGCTCCAGAATCTTGGCGATGCACTTCGCCTGGAAAGCCTGGTCGCCGACGGCCAGCACCTCATCAATCAGTAGGATATCCGGCTCGACGGCCGTAGCCACGGAGAAGGCCAGGCGCATGACCATCCCCGCGGAATAGGTGCGCAGCGGCTCCAGGATGAACTCGGCCACGCCCGAGAAATCCACAATCGAGTCGAACATCTCGCGGGTCCGGCGCCGCGACAGCCCTAGGACGGCGGCGTTCAGGTAGACGTTCTCGGCTCCGGTCAGATCGGGATGGAAACCCGAACCTAACTCCAGCAGGGCCGCTACCCGCCCGTTCACCACAACCTTCCCCTCGTCGGGCCACGACAGGCCGGCGATCAGGCTGAGCAAGGTGCTCTTTCCCGCGCCGTTGGGCCCGATCACGGCCAGGCTGTCGCCCTCCTGGAGATCCAGGGAAAGCCGTTTCAGGGCGTGAAAGCGCTCGTGCGGCGCCGGGCGCAGACGGCTTAGCAGAAGACTCCTCAGGAACTCCCGCGAGACCTTGCGGGAGTAGACTTTGGAGACGCCTTCCAGGCGAACGACGCTCATAGAATCTTATAAATAGTCCGCGAACCTGCGCTTCAACTTGCCGAAAACGAACAGGCCGGCAACCAGAAATAGAACCGAAACAAAAGACAACTTGTACAACAGCGTGGGCGGTGGCGCCGCGGCCTCGTACAGGATATTCCGGCAGGCAAGGACAACCGCCGCCACCGGGTTGTACTGATAGAGCTCGTGATATTGGTACGGAACCTGGCTGAGATCGTAGAAGATCGGCACCATCCAAAAGAGCACCGTGTTGGCCGATTCGACGACGTAGCGCACGTCCCGAAAGTAGACGTCCAGCGCCGAGGTGATCAGCGACAGCCCGCAGACGAACACGACCTCCAGCCCCAGCACGACCGGCAGCAGCGCCCAGTAGCCGTTGGGCTTGTAACCTGCTAGCCAGACTACGGCCAGCAGGAGCGCGACCTGGATCGCAAAGTGGATGCAGTTGGCAAGCACCGTTGAAAGGGGAACGATCTCCCGCGGCAGGATCACCTTTTTCACCAGCGCCGCATTGCCATGAACAGACAGCGTGCCGCTCACCCAGCCGACCGAGAAGAAATTGAACGGAATGATTCCGCACAGCACGAAAACGTGGAAGTTCGGCTTGCTCAGGGCCGGGAAGACCTTGGTGAAAACGAAGGTGAGCAGCACCATCATCACCAACGGGTTCAACAAAGACCAAAGGATTCCGAGCGACATATTCCGATAGCGAATGCGGAAATCGCGCAGAATCAGATTGCTGAGCAGGAAGCCGTGGTTGTTGTGGCGCATATTGCGGATTTCGGGCCGCGAATCTTAGGAGTCTAGCATGCTATACTGTTGAAGTTTGCAGTTGATCCTACGTCCTCATCCGGACGATACAGGAAATCCGTACATGCCAAAGCTGAAGACCCACAAGGGCGCCGCTAAGCGGTTCAAGAGGACCGGCACGGGAAAGATCACACGACACCATTCCTTTGCCCGGCATATCCTGACCTCCAAAGCGCCCGCACGGAAGCGCCGGCTCGGACAGGGCGTGGTGGCCGATGAGACCAACCAGCCCGAGCTGAAGAGGATGCTTCCCTACAAGTGAGATTACGCGAGTGCGGCCGGAGCGCGTGGCACGTGCCCGTCCCGCCTCGGAACAAAAAAGGAGTGAAACGTGCCTAGAGTCAAACGCGGTACCAAAAGAGTCGCAGCGCGCCACAAAGTACTGAAGCGCGCATCTGGTTTCTTCCTCACCAAGAGTAAGCTGCACCGGGCGGCCCAGGAAGCCGTCGAGAAGTCGATGCGCTACGCTTTTGTCGGGCGGCGGCGCAAGAAGCGGGACTTCCGATCGCTGTGGATCGTGCGGATCAGCGCTGCCACCAAGGCGCTCGGTTTGTCATATAGCCAGTTCATGGGCGGCATGAAGAAGGCCGGTGTGGACTTGAATCGCAAGGTCCTGGCCGATATGGCGCTGGCCGACGAGGCCGGGTTCCGGTTGCTGGTGGACAAGGCCAAAGCAGCCCTCGCCAAGGCCGAATAATGGAACTCGCTCGCGACCAGCAGGACGACCCGCTGGCGCGCCTGGAAGAGCGAATCCTCCAGGCCGCCGATGCCGTCTCCAGGCTGCGCCGCGAAAAGGAAGCGGCCCAACGTGAAGCGGCTGAAGCCCGGGCTTTGGCCGCCAAACAGACCGGGGAGTTGGAGTCCTTGCGGACGGAGCGGGCCCAAATCCGCGGCCGCATCGAGAAGCTTCTCGATAAAATCGAGCTGTTGAACGCAGGCTGAGTACACCCATGAACTCCGGCGGCGCCGTGAACAAGCCGGTTCGCGTCAGCATCTTCAACCAGACCTACGCGCTTCGCTCCTCCGGGGATCCGCGGGAGATCGAGGAGTTGGCCCACCGGATCGACAGCCTCATGGAGAGCATCGCGGCAAAATCCGGCGACAGCGATGCGTCGCGCGTGGCGGTGCTGGCGAGCCTGCACTTGGCGGACCGCCTGCGCGCCGTCGAGAAGGAACTCGAGGATCTAAGGCGGCGGGTTGAGGAGAAATCCACGCAGTACGCGCTGCTTCTGGACCAGGCGCTGGAAGACCGCTAACGCGTGTTTGCTGCGGCCAAAGCCGGCAATTGCGGTTCTATAGCTGCTCGTAGGGGCACGGCGGCGCCGTGCCCCTACGAGCAATGGGGTAATTTGGTACTGTCCCCATTTATGAACGCTGTCGAAATCGGCAATGTGACCAAGACGTTCGGGGATGTGCGCGCGGTCGACGACTTGACGCTGGACGTCGCCGAAGGCGCGGTCTATGGCTTCATCGGGCCCAACGGGAGCGGGAAGACCACGACCATGCGCATGATCGTGAACATTTTCTATCCCGACCAGGGGTCGATCCGCGTCTTCGGCCAGCCGGTGTTCGGAGGCCGCTCCGCGGAGATCGGCTATCTGCCCGAGGAGCGCGGGCTGTACCGGAAGATGGAGGTCCGGGCGGTGCTCGAGTTTTACGGCGAGTTGCGCGGCGGGCGCAGCGTCTCGGCCGAGGTCGACGCCTGGCTCAAGAAGCTCGATCTGGCCGGCTGCGCCTCGCGGAAGGTGGAGACGCTGAGCAAGGGCATGAGCCAGAAGGCGCAGTTCATCGCCGCGGTCGTGCCGGAGCCGAAGCTGCTGATTCTCGACGAGCCGTTTACGGGCCTCGATCCAGTGAGCGCCGAGGTTATCCGCGAAGCCGTCCTCGACCTGCGGCGCCGCGGCTCTACCGTCATCCTCAGCACCCATGACATGCACGTGGCCGAAAGCATGTGCGACCACATCTTCATGATCTATCGCGGGAAGAAGGTGCTCGACGGCACGCTAGCCTCCATCCAGGATCAATACGGAAACGACACGATCCGCGTCGTGGTGGAGGGAGGCGTCCGGTTCCTCGACAACCTCCCTGCGGTCGAGCAAATCCGCGACTTCGGCCAGATCCAGGAACTGAGAATAGCGCGCGGCAGCGATCCACAGGAGGTATTGCGCGCTTTGGTCGAACGCACCCGCGTGAACAGCTTCGCCATTTCCAGGCCATCTTTGCGCGACATTTTCGTACGGATCGCCGGCCCCGCGGCGGAGGAGGCGCCGGTTGCGTAAGATTCTGCTGGTCGCCAAACGCGACTTCATCGCCTCGGTCATGACCAAGGCGTTCCTGATCGGCCTGGTTGTCGCCCCACTCCTGTTCGGCAGCGGCTTCCTGGTTCTGGCGCTGCTGCGGAGCAAGCCGGACATCAGCGACAAGCGCATCGCGATTGTGGACCACACCGCTCGGGCCGCGGCGGTCGTGACCCAGGCCGCTCGCGAGAAGAACGACAAGGAACTGTTCGACAAGAAGACCGGCCGGCAGGTGGCTCCGCGCTACGTGTTCGAGACGGTGCCCGCGGACGATCGCAACCCGGAGGCGCAGCGCCTGGCATTGTCAGACCGCGCGCGGCGGGGCGAGCTGTTCGGGTTCATTGAGATTCAGGGCAAGTCCGTGTCCTACTACACCAACGCCGGCGGCATCGACACGGCGCGCAGTTGGCTGGCCGGCCCGGTGAACGACGGGTTGCGGCGGGTTCGCTTGGCCGAACTGGGGGTCGACCCAAGCCACTATGGCGAACTGCTGAGTTCGGTCACATTGCAGCGCATGAGCCTGGTCTCAAGGGACGAGAAGACCGGCCAGGTTCGCGAAGCGCGCAAGAAGAGCGAGATGGAGGGTGTGGCCGCGCCCTACGTGCTGTTGATGCTGCTGGCGATGATTGTGATGGCCTCGGCCAGCCCGATGCTGCCGGCCATAGCCGAAGATAAGATGCAGCGCGTCTTCGAAATGCTGCTCGGCTCGGCAACCCCCTTCGAGCTGATGATGGGGAAAGTGCTGGCCGCCATCGGCCGCTCGCTGACCAGTTCGGTGTTCTACGTCATTGGGGCCACGCTCGTCCTTCAGGGACTGGCGCTGACCGGCATGGCGCCGTTCGAACTCCTGCCCTGGTTCTTTGTCTATCTGATCGCCGACGTCACGGTGCTCGCCGCCCTGGCCGCGGCGCTGGGCGCGGCGTGCAGCAGCCCACAGGACAGCCAGAGCCTGGCTCTGGTCCTGCTCTCGCCGGTCATGATCCCGCTTCTGATCTTTATGTTCGTCTTGCAGCAGCCGTCGAGCCTTCTTTCGACCGCGCTGTCCCTATTCCCGCCCTTCACGCCGCTGCTGATGCTGTTGCGGCAGGCGATGCCGGGCGGAGTGCCCGCCTGGCAGCCGTGGGTGGGACTGGTTGGCATTATCGCTTGGACCCTGGCTATGACCTGGGCCGCCGCGCGCATCTTCCGTGTGGCGGTTTTGATGCAAGGCAAGACGCCCAATCTGGCGGACCTGGTCCGCTGGGCCGTGAAGGGATAGTCCTCTCAATCGGAAAGTCCGCTGAGCACTACCGGCAGCCTGCCGGGGAACGCCGCTTCGATCTCCTGAATCGATTTCAGGCCGAAGATGAAGGCGATGGCCAGCGGCTCGGCCCGAAAGCGGGTGTGCCCTTCGTAGAAACCATAGCGCCCGATGTAGAAGGGAACCATCTCGCCGGTGCGGAACGAACTCAGGCGCGCGAGCACGGTGGCAAGCTCCGAACCCTGGTAGCGGGACAACAGAAACGCGGTCTCCTCGGGGTTGGGTTGTCGGCGGGCGGTGAAAGCGGAGGTGCCCCGGATCTCGTCGTCGAAAATCGACTCCTGAAAGACGCTGGAGGTCGAGGTTTCGAGGCGGACGGTCTTGCTCTGGTAGCGGATCGTGAGCGCGCCCCACGGCTGGCGGCCCGCGGCCAGTTCCGCCAGCAGCAGGTTCCAGACGTGGAACATAGGCTCCGCGAGTTGCCGGTGGACCAGGCCGAGCTTCGCCACCCTCCGGTTGTCAGCTTTGAGAACCGGGACGATACCCTCGCCGGCGGCCAGGAAACCACCCGTCGAGAGCCCACCCGGCTGAGCGAGCCGCGTGATCTCTCCGACTGGCCTGCCGGTAATGGTCTGGGCTCGATCGAGCTCAGCCTCCGAGTGCAGGCCGGTGCGGGCGAGGGCGGGAAAGTCCTGCGAATCGACCACTAGCTGGTTGCCCTTGCCGTAAACCTTCCCAAAGAAATCCGGTTGAGGTCCGTTCTCGACAGTGACGTCGACGCTGCGGGGGCTGCCGGCATCCGGCAGGATCTCGACGAAGAAGCGGCTTGGGGCTGACAGGATCGCCAGGCCACACAGCGCGCAGGTCAGCACCAGGCGAAGCATCTTGCATACATTATTGCAGCAAAGGGGCGCAAAGAAATTACGAGACGAGGTAACCCTTACCCTCTTCGCGTCGTACTAACTATCAAATCCCCGTTACGATAGCGGGCGCACTCATCTAATCGCTCTAAAATGCGCCCGCTTCTCTGCTAGACTGGGCTCGGGCCAGCCGATGTTTCCCCCTTCATATTTGGCGCTCCTCGCTAGCGGCGAACTGGAGCGCAGAGCGGCGTCGCTCGAAGCCCGGCTTGCCAACTGCGACCTCTGCCCCTGGAACTGCCAAATCAACCGCTTAGCTGGCGAGAGGAAGGTCTGCATGGCGGGACTCTTCCCCGATGTATCCTCCTCAGCCCCGCATTTCGGCGAGGAGCCGGCGCTTAGCGGGACCATCCTGCCGGAGGGCGAGGCCAGAGGGACAGGCAATGTTTTCTTAAGACACTGTAATCTTCGGTGCGTATACTGTCAGAACTGGCAGATAAGTCAAGACCACCGGAAGGCAACGGAGCCAGGGGAGGTAACTCCCGGGAAGCTTGCCGAAATGCTTCTCGAACTCCAAACGAAAGGCTGTCACAACATCGGGTTTGTTTCGCCGACGCATTACACTCCGCAGATAGTGCGCTCCGTGGAGATTGCCTCCCGCGCCGGGCTCAGGTTACCGCTCATTTACAACACGAACTCCTACGACAGCGTCGACGCTCTTCGCCTGCTGGACGGAGTTTTTGACATCTACCTGCCGGACTTGCGCTACTCCGACGACGGGCACGCCCGGGAGTATTCCAAGGCGCCCGGCTATGTGGGCCAAGGTCGTGACGCGGTCCGCGAGATGTTCCGCCAGGTCGGCGATGAACTGGTGACCGATGAGCGGGGATTGGTGCGGCGGGGCCTGATCATCCGGCTTCTGATTCTGCCCAATGACCTGGCGGGACTGCGAGAGACGCTGGAGTGGATTTGGGAGACTCTGTCGCCGCGCGTGACGCTGAGTGTCATGTCGCAGTATTACCCCACGTTCAAGGTGAATGAGGAGCAATATCCTTTGCTCAACCGCAAGATCCGGCCCAGTGACTACGAGCAGGTTCTAGACTGGCTGGAGGAATTCGGATTCGACAACGGCTGGGTCCAGCCGCTGGAAGCGGGCGCGGCCGATTACTATCGCCCCGATTTCGGCGACCGCGCTACGCCCTTTGCCGACGCCCGGGATTTCATCCAGCCAGAGCGCGAATCACGGCCGCAATTTCCCGGATAGTCTCCTCCTCCGCCATCAGCACGCGGTGGGGCAGCCAAAACGCGTCCCGGAGGCAGGCTTCGGCGACCGGGCAGGGCTCGACGCGGCAGCCGCCGCTTTGATAGAGCGGGTTGCCGTAGAGTGCGTGGGGATAGAACGGCGTGCATGGGATTCCCCGGCCGGTAAGCTCCTTCTGGAATTCGTCCCTTGATATGCCAAACTTACCTTGATCGATGCGCCCGAGCAGAAGGTAGTGCGAGCGCGCGTTCACTTGCGGCGGGATCTCCTGGAAGGCAAGCCCCGTCACGTCTTTCAACTCGCGGCGAAGCAGTTCTTCACTCCGGCCGCGCAGGGCGATTTGGCTGGGCAGCCGCTCGAGTTGCGCTAGCAGCACCGCAGCTTGCAGCGCCGTGATCCGGAAGTTCGAGCCCAGCGTGTAGTGATGAAACCAGCCGCCGCCGGTTTGCCGTCCTTGGTTGGCGAGCGAGCGGGCGCGCTCGGCGAAACCCTCGTCGCTGGTCAGGAGAATGCCGCCCTCCCCGCAGGTCATCACTTTGGAGTTCTGGAAGCTGAATGTGCCGCACGCGCCGAAGCTGCCGGCGCGTTTTCCGTTCCACTCGGAGCCGTGCGCGTGGGCCGCGTCCTCGATCACGGTCAGGCCCCGCTCGCGCGCCAGGTCCATCAAGCGGTCCATGTCCGCCAGCGGCCCGCCGAAGTGGACCGGCATGATGGCCTTAGTGCGAGGGCCGATAGCGGCGGCCGCCCGGCCGGGGTCCAGGTTGAAGCTGAGAGGCTCGATATCGACAAAGACCGGCGTGGCGCCCGCTCGAGACACGGCGGTGGCGCTGGACACGAAGGAAATGGCGGGCACGATCACCTCGTCGCCCGGTCCGATGCCTGCCGCGGACATCGCCATCTCGAGGGCCAGCGTGCCGTTAGCGCAACTCACGCCGTGCCGGGCGTGCTGGAAGGCGGCGAAAACCTTCTCAAAGCGGTCCACGAACTCGTGGAACCCGCCCCACTGGTTGCTATCGAGGACCGCACGCAGCAAGCCCACCTCGGTGTCGGTCGCGAGCGGCCATTTCGGAATGTGCATCACCGACTAGGATAGAGGATGGAAGGCGCGGTATGGAAGATCTCATCGAACTCGGCAAGACTGGCATCCGCATTTCTCCGTTGGGACTGGGTACCTGGCAATGGGGCGACTTCATGATTTGGGGCTACGGCAAAGCCTACAACGACAGCGACCTTCACGGCGCTTTTCACGCCAGCCTCTCGGCCGGAATCAACTTCCTGGACACGGCCGAGATCTACGGCAGAGGCCGTTCCGAACGGCTGCTGGGAGAGTACCTGCACGCAGCCGATTTGCCGCCGGCGCCCTCGCCGTTGATCGTCGCCTCGAAGTTCATGCCGCTGCCGTGGCGGCTGACCCGGCGCTCCTTGCTCGGGGCGCTCCGTGAAAGCCTGCGGCGGTTGCGCCTCGAACGAGTGGACCTGTATCAGATGCATTGGCCTTTTGCCGCCGGTGCCCATCGAAAGCCTGGGCCGAGGCGCTGGCCGACGCCGTCCAGGAGGGACTGACGCGCGCGGTGGGCGTTTCGAACTATAGTCCGGCCCAGATGCTGCGCGCGCACGAGGCGCTCTCCAGGCGGGGCGTTCCGCTGGCATCCAACCAGGTGGAGTATCACCTGCTCAACCGCCGCGCCGAGCGCAACGGGCTCCTGAAGATGTGCCACGAGATGGGAGTGACGCTGATCGCCTACAGCCCTATCGCCAAAGGCTTGTTGTCGGGGAAGTACACGCCCCAGATTCCGCCTCCCGGACTGAGGCGGCGCATGACCAGCGGAAAACGCCTGGCCCGGATGCAGTCGTTGATCGGGCTCATGCGCGAGATCGGGCAAGCCCACGGAGGGAAGAGCCCGGCGCAGGTGGCGCTCAACTGGGTGATGTGCAAGAACGCGGTCCCCATCCCCGGCGCCAAGAATGAGCGTCAGGCTCGGGACAATGCCGGGGCCTTGGGATGGCGGCTGGCCGAGGCCGAGGTGACCGCCTTGGACGAGGAGAGCCAACTGGTAAGCTCGGAATAGCATGTCGCTACTAAAATTTTTAGGACTGGAAGACGGTAAGAAGACGGCGATCGTCGAGGAAACGGACACGGTTCGCCGCATCGCCGAGGCGCTGGATCAGATGGAGCCGGAGCGGGCCCGGTACGTCTCGGGGTTTGCCTACGTGCTCAGCAGAGTAGCCCGCGCCGATCTCAACATCAGCGAGATTGAGTCCCGGGAAATGGAGCGACTCGTGGCCGGGCACGGTGGGATGCCCGAGGTCCAGGCCATCCTCGTGGTTCAGATCGCCAAGACGCAGCAGAAGCTGTTCGGCAGCACGGAGGACTTTCTGGTGACGCGGGAATTCAACAAGATCGCCGTGCGCGAACAGAAGTTGGAGTTGCTGGACTGCCTGTTCGCGGTGGCCGCGGCCGACGGCGTCGTTTCGGGAGCGGAAGACGACGCGATCCGCCAGGTCGCTAGGGAGCTCACGCTGGAGCACCCCGACTTCATCGCCGTGCGCTCCCGCTACCGGGACTTCCTCGCAGTTCTCAAGAAACCGGCGGAGTAAGCGGCCGCCCTACTTCACGCGGGTGAGGGTCAGTTCCCGGCCGGGCCTATCACCGAATTGCATGGTGAGCTTCATCTCGTCGCCGGCGACCTTACCCTTGTAGGTGATCTTCATGGCCCCCATCGGTCCTTCCATGGCGACCGCGAACGAGACGTCGTCGCCCTTGATGACGCCTTCGCTGATCTGCTGCTCCCCCATCATCTCGCTGCTCATGGTCCCGGTGATCTTCTCGCCGTCCACCTTGAAAGCGAAGTTCATCTCCATGGAGCCCATCTGGCTTTCCATGGTCGCTTTCCACTTGCCGTTGATATCGGCGGCAAGGGCAGCGCTAGCCAAAGCCAAAATCAGTATCGAACTCAATGCAAGCAGGCGTATTCTCATGACTCATTGTCTCCTATTGTTCCGGCGGAGATAGCGGTTGAGGTAGACGCGGACCAGCTAGCCGTTCAGCCGCGCCAGCGCCGATTTCATGGCCCCGATGTACTCGCGGGTCTGCTCTGCCCGGTCGATGCACTCAGCGCACACCAGGATATGTTGTTCCAGCCGTTCAAGCTCCAATTCATCCTTGACCATGCCTAGGATGAACCGCTCCAGGTCGTGGTCCGAGATGTGCCCGTCGGCTGTCATCGCCCACGCTCACTTGGGAGTGGGTTCCTTCGATTCCTGCGCGGTCTTCGGTTTCCACTCCCGCGCCCGACGCTGCGCTTCGGCGATCTGTTGGGGGGCATCTTCTTGGCAACCAAGTCTCGCAGATCGGCGTATTCCTTCTGGTTATTACCAGTGGCACGCGAAGCCGCAAGGCTTAACCACATTTGAGCTTCCTCACGGTCATTTGCCATGGCGTACATGTAGCCGAAGCTGGACTGTGCGGTGGCGTGACCCTGCTCGGCGGCCTTGCGGTACCAGCGGACCGCTTCGGCCTTGTCTTTCAGGAAGTATGTGTGGCCGAGCGTCAACTGGGCGTCTGCGTCACCCTTATCCGCCTGTGCTTGCACGGACGCCTGCGACTCTTCAGCGGGAGCCTTGGTTTCCTGCGCGCTGGTACTTGAAAGGCATGCCAGCCCAGCGAGCACCGTGGCAAGCCCACAAGACGTCCGTACCGCGACCCTCATTTCATCAGCCTCCCGTCCTTCTCCGTTGAAGCCATTTCGTTCATTCTCAGAACCGTTCAGTAATCCTCCGCCTGACCATCTCCCCGACGCGGACTATGCCGGCGCTTCTTCAGCCGGAGTCGTTGTTAGACGATATGGGAAGTTGTCGCCTATAGCTACGGGACATCGTCCGAGATCTTTTTCCCGACGACGTGATAATTCCATGTAGCGCCGCATCCAGGGTTCGAATCGAATCCCATTCCGGAGCCGACGATCGCGCGCCCGCCGCCTCTTACTGTGGCGATGATCAGTTCCCGCCCCAAGTTCGCTGCAGGGCCTCCGCAGTGATGATCATTGTTCCGATAGAACACAACCGTGGAACCCCGAACGAAACCATCCATGTCCTCTTCACCCTCCAGAGTGCTTCTAAGGTTTGGCTCAGCGGGATCGGAAGTGGGCGTCTGATACACATAGCCGACAAGTCTCACCACGAACGGCCGCTGTGTACCGTCCCATAGCTCATCCTGGCTTGACATGGTGAATTCCCATGTACCCTGCAATTCGACCGTCTCTTGAGCAACGGACGACGGACCAACGAACGCGACCGCACACGCGGCTGCCACGAGGATAACTGCGATTCTCACTGGGAGGTTCCTTTCTGTGTAATCCAAGACTCCCGTTCCCGCGTCCTGGCCCTCTGGACACAGGCCGCGGTCACGGAGATCTCATGCGGACGACTGGGGAAGTGCTCCCAAAAAGGCCGGTTCAGCCGGGAAGGAGTTGGTTCGCTTCGTGTCAGCTTGTGACGCTAGATATTGCGCTTCTTCTTGAGTTCACGAAGCCTATCAGCCAGGATTCCCGTCGTCGAGTCCTGGTTGCGTGAGGAATTATACACCTGTTTGCTTCTATCGCAGACGTCGGGGGCCAATTTGTGAGTCCTGGTACCCTCATTTGCTCCCGAAAGAGCCAGTTGCACCCCAAACCCGGCGAGACAATCGGGGCGGCAGTCCTTAGGAAACCGGCGGGGTAAGAGGCCGCCCCGGCCGGTTTACTTCACGCGCTTGAGGGTCAGTTCCCGGCCGCCCATATCACCGAACTGCATGGTGAGCGTCATCTCATCGCCGGTGACCTTGCCCTTGCAGGTGATCTTCATGGCGCCCGCCTGGCTTTCCAGGGCGATCGCGAACGAGACGTCGTCCCCCTTGATGACGCCTTCGCTGATCTGCTGCTCCGCCATCCTCTCGCTGCTCACGGTCCCGGTGATCTTCTCGCCGTCCACCTTGAAAGCGAAATTTATCACTGTGGACCCCGACTGGCCTTCCATGGTCGCTATCCACTTGCCGTTGATATCGGCGGCAGAGGCAGCGCCAGACAAAGCCAACAACAGTATCGAACTCAATGCGAGCAGGCGTATTCTCATGACTAATTGTCTCCTATTGTTCGGGCGGGCGGGACCGATTGGGTTTCCACTCCCGCACGCGGCGCTGCGCCTCCGCGATCT
The DNA here is from genome assembly GCA_963734625.1 of Bryobacterales bacterium. Lineage (GTDB taxonomy): Bacteria > Acidobacteriota > Terriglobia > Bryobacterales > Bryobacteraceae > CAVTHW01. Next base: position 109,886 of record CAVTHW010000001.1, read on the forward strand.
GCTGGGAGGTCATGATTGTGGCCAGGCGATCCAGCAATTCGACGGCTCTCTTCCGGTCATCGCCGCTGGAACTAGACGCGGCAAGGCTCATCCACATATACGCTTCCACATAATCCCGTGGCGCGTCCTGGCGTTCGTAGTACATGATGCCGAGCATGGATTGCGCGTTGGTGTAGCCCTGCTCGGCGGCTTTGCGGAACCAGCGCAGGGCCACAGCGTGGTCCCGCGGCACGCCTTTGCCTTCCTCGTACATCAAGCCGAGAAAAGATTGCGCCTCCGCGATGCCCTGCTCGGCAGCCTGGCGGTACCAGCGGACAGAGTAAGCGTAGTCCCGCGTCACTCCCGAGCCCGTTTCGTACATGACGCCGAGCTTCAACTGGGCGCCGGCGTCACCCTTCTCCGCTCGGATTAGCAGCGAATTCAGCAACGCCCGAGCGGGAGCCTTGGGCTTCAGCCCGGAGACGAACGAAAGACACGCCAGCGCAGCGAGCACCGTGGCCAGCCCATAGACCTTCAACACCCCAATCCGCATGTCTTTGCCGCCGTTCCAATCTTATGCTCAGCGGCAGGCAAAACAAAGCCCCGGCGCACGGCTTGTCCCGCTGAACGCGCTGGGCGGCAACTGCGGGAGTGGGCGGAAGCTTTTGAAATGTTCCCCCACCGTGGGTGTCCTGATCAGACGGAAAATGCGTCTGTCCCCATTTGATGTTAGACTCCTGGTCGTCATGACCACTTTCGCGCTTTTGGCCATCGGGCTTGTGGCAGGGGTCCTTGCGGGGATGTTCGGCATCGGCGGCGGGCTGATCATCGTTCCCGCCTTGCTGTTCATCGTCAAACTGAAGGAAGTGGAGGCGATCGGCACCAGCCTGGCCGCGCTGATCCCGCCGGTAGGATTGCTCGGAGCCATGGAGTACTACCGGAACGGGTACATCAACCTGCGCTACGCCGCGCTGGTGGCGATTGGCATTTTTTTAGGAGCGTACTTCGGCGCCCGGATCATGACCAACTTGCCGCCGGAGTTGATCCGGCGCCTCTATGGATTGCTCTTGCTGGTGATCGCCGCGCGGATGCTGCTGACCGGGAAGTAGCGCCCGCCTCAGCGCAGCAGCCGCCGGCTCCGGACCGGTGCGGCGATGGAGATGGGCTGGACTTCCGCAACCCGGACTGCCGTAAGGTTCTCCGTTGGGTCCACGTCGAGCTCCCTCTCCGTCCACGGCGACAGGGGAATGCTCCGAAAACAGATTCGTTCCTCTATTACCAGGCGCCGGCGCCGCTCGAACGGCGATTCGATCTCCCGCACATACTGGCGTTCCTCCACACGGACATCGGCGAGGAACTCATCGAGCGCCTTCCGGCGAGCTTCCGCCTCCGCCGTCCGAACTCTCTCTCCCGTGCTCTTGATCTGCTGCACAAGCTGTGCGCGGGCCTCGGTCAAATCCACCCGCATCTGGGCCTGCGTCAACATGAACACCAGCGCGCCAGACCCCAGCGCCACGATGAAAGGTAGAGCGATCCAGAGCGCCTCAGGCATTTTGTGTCCCTACCCGTCCATCGGACGAACCGGGCGAAAAGAAGAGTGGTTCTGCAGAAACAGTCTGCCGGATGTCAGAACGAGGTTTGAGAGCCGTCCACCTTCTGGCCGCTGAGCAAGCAGCCGAAAGTCGAGAAATGCAGGCCCACGTCGCGGAAGCGCACAACTGCCAGCAGGACCTGCCCGAGTGAGCGGAAAATGGCGGCCAGCCGGAACCTGAGGCCGTGAATAGCGCCGTAGTGCTTGCCGGTCCAGACGGCGGCCCCCAGCGCCCGGTCGGCAGCCAGCAAACCCTGGGCGCTGGAATCGAGTTCTTGAGCCTGGCCGTCGGGATACACCACCAACTTCGCGGCGCTGAGCAGCAGGATCTTCTTGGAGGCCCGCCGGATCTGGGTGCATAATTCCAGATCCCACCCGAACTGGCCATAGCGTTCGTCGATGTAACGCAGGCCCTTGAGGAAGTAGCCGCGGACCATCATCGCCGGAGGCTTGATGTAGTCCACCTCCAGGGCATCGCCTCCGGTGCCGGGACTGGTCCAGTCTCTGAGGTCGCCCTCGCGCCACGCCTGCTGCAGCTCAGCGGGCAGAGGAAGTGGATGAACGCGCGAGATTATCTCCCCTGCCGGTCCGGTGGCCAGCGGGCAGACCGTCACCGCGTCGGGAGCGGCATCGAGGCGCTCCACCAGCAGCTGAATCGTGTCCGGCGCAACCTCCCCGCCGGGCTTGAGAAAGAAGAAGAACTCCCCCACGGCCGTCCGCATGCCGATATTCAGAGCCTTAACCTCGCCGAAGTTCCGGGGCAGCCGCAGCACATCGATGGCGGGGAACTCCGCGTCCATCCGCGGGCATTCGTCCTGCGAGCCGTTATCGGCCACGATGATTTCGAAGGTCTCGCGGGAGGAGGAGACTTCCAGCGCCGCCAGCGAACGCCGCAGGCCCTCGGCGTTGTTCGAGGCGACGATTATCACCGACACCCGCGGCGGCGCTTGGCTGTCCCGGCTTTCATCCATTGGAAAAGCAATGGTACCGCAGTCGGAAAGGGTACGGCGTCGGTTGCTTTGCCGGAGAATGTCGGGTAGCATCATCATCATGCCGTTTAGGGGGCGCCATAGGTGATTATCCGTTTTGAGCAGTTCGCGGCCCTGGGCGCCGAGCAACGGCGCTCGTTCCTGGAGAGGATGATCGGGCGCCTGGACGAAAAGTATCCCCGGCGGATTCAGGACAAGTACGGGGCCGAAACGGGCGATTTCGTGAATGCCGGCATCGCCAAGGCCCAGGAGTACGGGATCGAGTTCGAGGGCGATATCGAATCGTTTCTGGACATGCTGGTGGAATGGGGTCCGGAGTTCGACGTCACCCAGGCGTGGGCCGCCGCGATCCTGACGGATAAGCGCTACAAGGGCTCCGATAAGATTGTGCTTCTCAAAGAGCACGAGAGGTTTGGGGATTAGCCGTCATGCCGCTGGATGAAAAGGCGTGCGCCGCAGCCGACCAGGAGTTCTTTGCGGCCCACCCGGAGTTGAACGGGCGCAAGCTGACCATGGAACCGGCTGACGCTAAGATGCGCCAGGAGTGGATGGCGTTGTATGCCAAGAACGAGGCCGGGCAGAAGCCCCCGCCCCCGGCAAAGAAGCCCGACGATCCGGTCGCTCCCTGCCCGCTCAAGAAGAAGTCCATCAAGGGACGGTTCGTTGAGACCAAGTTGAAGTGCGGAGACAAGGGGCACGTGCAGGCGGAAGGCGTAAACCTCGCGGCCGGCGCCGAAGCCAGTTTCCGCATTTACAGGGTTCGCGACAGCAGCGCGCTGGACAACCCAGCGCACCCGATGGACGTGGCGAGCGGGCTCTGGCAGAAAAAACGACCCGCGGATGACAAGAAGGGCGACAAGTACGAGTTCGAAGTGAGCGCGGACGGGGTGAGCGCGATAAGCTCGAATCAACTCGAATTCGAGAGCTATCCGGACTACGCGGTTGACACCAAGACTTTCGCCTGCTCGAGCCCGCCCTTCGGGTGGACCGGCAAGTTCGACATCAGCTACGCCGCTGATACGGTCACGGTGAAGGTCAAGATCAAGCTGTCCAATCGAAACGGCGCCAAGCCCGCCAATGACGGCGATCCGCTGCCCGCCGTGGTCACGGACGCGGCTGGGACTTACGTGCCGGTGAGCGACGCCGACAAGGCCACGATGAAGGCCGACGTCGAAGGCAAGCTGACGGATAAGGTGAAGCTGTTCCGCGAGACTTGCTGCTTCGCGGACGGTTGTACCTGCGGGAAGCCGGTGAAGGTGGTGGTGGAGTTCGTCGAGGCCGGGCAGCATCACGTCGTCAACCTTTTCACCGGCGCGGGGCGCGCAAATTCGGGGAACTGGACGCGGGTGAAGACGCGGGACAACAGTTGGGCCCACGAAACCGGCCATCTGCTGGCGTGGTATGACGAGTATACTGGCGGTGCGGTGGGCGCCGCGCCGCGCTGGAAACCCAACGAGCCGGCCAATATCATGAACGTGGGACTGACCGAGCCGCCCCAGTATTGCTGGGACTTCCGCGACTGGTTCGCCGGCAAGACGGGTGAGAAATGGAAGGCCAAGTAGATGCGCGGGCAGTGGCGCTGGATCCTCTCTCTGGCGGTCTGTGGCGCGCTGTCGTGTTCGGTCAACTCGCAAAATCGAACTGCCAATAATATGTCAAGCACAATAATCTACACCTCGACGGTCGCCGACGACCGGTCCGCGACGACGCTCAAAGTCGCGCCTGACGGCGCCGGCGAACTGACCGTGGGAAGCAACCGCGACCGGCGCGCTCAACCGGTGGGACGCTTCGAGGCGGCGGTCCCCGCCGCACTGCTGCGAAGGCTGCTCGCGCTGGTCGCCAGCCCGGAATTCAAGGGCCTGGGGAGCGCGGCCGGGCTCTTGCCGGGCGATCCCTACCGGGAGATCCGGGTGCGTCAATCAGGCAGTGACGAACTCGTGAAGACGGTGGGCGCCGGAAAGAACGTTTCGGCCGTATTCCTGGAAGCCGAGCAGGCGGTGCAGGCGATCATCCAGCACCTCATGGCGTACCCTACGGTGGCGATCACGATGAACGTGGATCGCCTGCCGCAGCGGGTGGACCAGAGAGAAACGCTGCTCGACGTGATCCTCCATAACGTTGGCCGGACGCCGTTCCGGTTGACTGCGCCGGCGGAGTGGGGCAAGTCCCAAACCAACTGCGAACTGGCCGCGGTGCGCGACGTTCCCGATTCGGCGCTCACCCTGGCCGATCAGAAGTTCGCGAACCTCGGCGGCAGCGCCGTGGTCGCCGCGACCAAGCCGGTGGAAGGCGGCTTCTTTACGCTGCAGCCGGGCGAGAGCGCCGCGGTGCGCTTCCGGTATGCCTTCCAATGGCCGCCGGGAGCCTACCGGGTCGAAATCACACTGTCGCTGACGCTGACCGGCGCCGACGGCAAGCCGCTCTTCGCGGGAAACCTGGCGGCCGGGCCCTACCGGATCGAAGTGGCCGGCAGGTAACGCTTACTTCCGCACCGCCAGCACGCTGTCGGAGGGGTCGAGCTGCACTTTAAGCGGAGCCGCCTTGAGCGTGATGTCGAAGCTCGCCGGCTCGCCCTCCACCTGGACCCAGCGGATAATGGGCTTGCCCGCGGCGGGCTGAATCTCGACCGGAGCCAGGCTCGAAAACCCTACTTCCACGTTGGACTGCCTAACTGTGCCGCTGAGGCGGATGCTCGGCGCCTTGCCCTTGGCCGCGTATTTCATTTGCAGAGTCGGCACGCCGGTCCCGTATACCGAGCTCTCGAAAAACGCCTCCAGCGTGGGGTCCGGCATGCCGGAAGGCACGAACTCGGCCGCCAGTGCGCGAAACTGCTCGGTGGTCACGGTCGAATAGCGGTAGCGCTTGGCCAGTTCGGCGAGCATCGCCAGAAACCGGTCGTCGCCCAGGCGGCGGCGCAGCATGTGTACGATCCACGAGCCTTTCTCATAGGTGATGGCCCTCCAGGCATCCGGAGCCTGCGAGGATTCCAGCCGCAGTCCCCAAACGATCGGACCCGTCGACTCCAGGCTGCGGCCCTCCGCCGCGCTTTCCAGTAAGTGCGCCTTATAGCCCGCCAGGATCGAAGCCAGAACCCTGGGGCCTCTCTGCTTCTCGAGGTACAGCAGCGCGGAGTAGTTGGCCAGCGCCTCCGCCACCCAGGTGTCCTCGTCGCCGGCGGGCGCCACGACATTGCCCCACCACTGGTGCGCCACTTCGTGCGCGGCCATGATCTCCAGCTCCAGGTCCAGCCGCGCCCTGTCCCGCGCCGTGCCAGGGCGCAGATCCGGGCTGACATACAAGGCGGTCGGCAGGTAGACGAGTCCGGGGAAGCCTTGGCCCGTCGAGCCGGGGATGGGCGACACCGTCAAGGTGCGCACCGGGGGCGGGCCAAACCTGGCCGTCATGAATTCGAACGCTCCGCCGATTTCCGAGGCCAGTTGCCGGAGACGGTCCGGCGGGTTTGGCACAGGGGAGGGAGTTATGGAAACGGTCACGTCGCCGGTCTTCCGTTGCAGCGGATCCCAGGTGGAAGTCGACGGTGTCAGAACCAGCGTCTGTCTGGGTTTGGTCTGGAGGCCGGGCTCGGCTTGCTTATTGGCGTAGACTTCGATCTTGTAGGGGCCCTGAGCCAGGCTGAGGTGCTCGTAAACGCCCAGGTTGAAACCCAGCAGCCGGACCGGCGTGTCGGTCCGATACCAGGCCGTGTTCCATTCGCCATCCGTGCCGGTCTCCAAGACCTCCCCGGCCACCACCAGGTTCAGAGCTTTGGGATAACGAAACGTGACTTCAAACTGCGCGAACTTGTCCGGACTCGACGGATACCAGTTCTCGCGCGAGCTGACATAGTAGACGTCGTTGCCCGCCGAATGGATCACTGAGCCCTCGTTCTCGAACTCGAGTTCGTAAGGCTTGCCGACCTCCAGCGTGGACGCCGGCAACAACAGAAAGATCGCATAGCCGCCGCGAAGGAGCGTTTCCCGCACGGTGTCTCGCTGGAAAAACTCAGTGGCTGTGCCGTCGATGGAAGCCGACGTGAGGCTCATGCGAGGCGACAGTCCGAAGGCCAGCACCGGGATTTGACTTCGCAGCGGCACCATCGTGACCCTGGTTGTCACCTTCAGCTTCAGGTCCGGGTCAAGTGTCGCATCCAGGCGGTAGTTACTCAGGCGGTAGGCTTCGCCCAAGGGCGCTGGGCGGTTTTGGCCTGCCGTCCGCGCCGCGAAACTGGTCCAGGTGTCGAAATAGGCCACGCCCCCGCGGAGCGACACCCGCCCGACCAGGATCTGCTGCGGGTTCAGAGGGTCGTGCATTACGTCGAAGTTCCCCAGCTTGCCGCCCCCGATGGCCGAATAGAAGAAGCCGTCGGCGGAAGTGCGGGACGAGGCGATGTCGGCCACCAGGCGGACTTCGAAACTCGATGTGAAGTTCCGCACCACGGAATTCCACTCCTGCTCCAGCAGCACGGCGCGTTCCGGGCTCTTCCGCGGATCTCCGGGCTCGACGATCTGCTTCAGCAGCGTGGCATAGGTATCGTCGGTGAAGACCATCACAGCCGTCTTGAAGTGCTCGCTGAGATTGGGCGAATCCGTGGCGCGCGCCAGCGACAGCCTCTCGCTGCGGTTGGGCGGAAACAGGAGGATCTCGGCGTCGCCCCCGTCGTCGTCCGCGACGAAAACCGCGGAATGGCGGCGGCCGTCCACCTCCTTGCCGAAAATGAGATAGCCGTCGGTGAGATACAGCCGGAGATCCTGCTTGGAAAAGCTCAGATCCCGGACCCGGTAACACTCCTCGCTGTCCAGCCCCGCCGAGCGGAGCCGGTTGGCGAGGTCCGCCGCCTTGCCATCCGCAGCCGGCAGGCGGAAGGGCAGCAGGAGCAGCAGGACCGCCAGGCACCTCATACCATCAGTGTACTTCGCCGGAGCTCAGTTCCCGGGCCGCCACCACTTGCGCGGCGGTTTCCGGCTGACGCTGACCTCGGCCGGAATGGCCTCGCCCGCCAACACGGCCGCTGGGTTGACGGCGAATAGTTGTTCGGCCGCGGCCTCGCCGTACTCCTCGCGGACATGCTCGCGGGCCTGGTCCAGCCGGGGCGGCCGGTGCTTCCTGTCATGCGCGTCGCTGGCGACGAAGTGAACCAGCCCGCGCGCCATCAGTTCCGCGCACGAGGCCCGGGCGTGCCTGCCGAAGCCGCCGGTCAGGGATTGGGCGGTCACCTGGACGCGGCAGCCCAGGCGCGTCCAGGCTTCCATAAGGTCGAAGCGCCGTTGCAAGGTTCCGTGCCGCTCCGGGTGGGTGATGATGGGGACCATGCCGGCTCCGCACATGCGCTCCAGTACCTCGCCCGCGACCTTGACGATCAGCAGCTCCGGAATCTCCACCAGCAGGCAGTTCTTGTGAGCGATGTTGTACTTGGTTGGATTCGCCAGCGCGTCCAGCACGTTGTCGTAGTGCAGGTGGAAGTCGCAGCCGTAGTGGATCCGGATGGCGCCTTCGAAAGCGCCGGCAAGTTCCGCGATTTTCGCCTCCACCCCGGCCGGATCGAAACTGAATTCGAGGCTGGAGTGGGGGCTGGCGACGATGTCCGTCGTGCCGCTCTCAGCAGCCAGCCGCAGCATGGCGAGACTTTCCTCCAGATCCGGAGCGCCGTCGTCCAGACCGGGCAGAATGTGGCTGTGGATGTCGATCATCGAGCGGACAGCGATCCGCTAAATAAACATCTCGTCGTCGTGCGTGGCCCGCTCGACGCTACTGCGCTGACCGCGGAAGAGGCTGGCCAGTGCGGCCTGGACGCCCGCCGCCACCGCGTTGATCTCCCGGACGGGGCGAAGAATTCCCTTGTTCAGCAGCGCGGCCGTTGCATACAGCCCGGAGACGGCGTCGTCCACGACCATCTCAACCCGGTCCATCTGGATGCGGGCGCGCAAGGTAGTCTCGCCCAGAAAATCGTCGATCCGCACGAGTTGCGTCTGGGTGAGATCGAGCACCTTGGTGGTCTTGACCGCGACCTCCGCGAGCTGTTTTTGGCTCTGCTCGATCGATCGCCCGGTCGTTTCGAAAAAGGATACCGCGCGGGCGGCGATCACCGTCACCTGCTGGTGCGTGGCCTTCGACGCCTTGTATACCCCCAGCAACAGGAGGGCTTGCATAATCAAGGCAACGGCCCCCACCACGACGGCCGACGCCATCACGTAAAGTAAAGCTTCTCCGTTCATGAAAAAATCAGGAACTTGGAAAGCCCGGAGGCCGAAGCGGCCTAGCCTTCCGACGGCGCCTCTCCCGCGCCTTCATTGACAACCGCCTCACGATAGGCCTGTTTGCCCGCTTCCACCGCGGCAGCCAGTTGGTCCCGCCGCCGGGCGGCCATGGTCTTTCCCTTCTCGACCACATCGCCGGCCGACTCGTACAGGGCCTCGCCGCTCTTCTTCAGGTAGTCCTTGCCTTCGTCCGCCTTGGACCGGATCAGATTCCGCGTCTCCTCGCCGGACTGTGGAGCGAACAGCATTCCGACCGCGACGCCGATGCCGAGGCCAAGAATGAAATAGGTGAACTTGTTATCGTCAGCCATGCGCGTGCTCCTTTCTTCGTTCGCCAAGCCAGCTTCCGAAGCTTCCATCCGCATACTAACATAGAGGAGCTCGCTATGGCTCAGCGGAAGACGAAACTTCTGGATTTGGAGGCGTTGTGGGGCTATGCTTTGCGCGCCCTGGGCGGCCGCGCGCACTCCATTTCGGAGCTGAGGGAGAAGCTCAGCCGGCGCGCCGGGCGTGCGGAGGACGTCGAGGAAGTGCTGGGCCGCCTCAAGCGTTACGGGTACCTCGACGATCGCCGTTTTGCGGAATCCTTCGCCGCTTCCCGGCTCGGCAACGAGGGCTTTGGACAAATGCGGGTTCTGGGCGACCTCCGCCGGAAGCGCGTCGCCCCCGCCGTGGCGGAGAAAGCCGTGCAGTCGGCCTACCGCGAGGTGGACGAAGTCGCCTTGATCGAGGCTTTCCTGGAACGCAAGTACCGGAAGACCCCTCTTCATGCCTACCTGGCCGAACCGCGCCACCTGGCGGCAGCCTACCGCAGGCTGCGCCTGGCGGGTTTCAGTTCCGGCAACGCCATCCGCGTTCTAAAGCGCTACGCCGCCGAGGCCGAGGACCTCGAGAGCCTGGAGCCGCCGGAACAGGACGCCGGCAGCTAGTTCTGGTATGCAATCCGGCCGCCCACCACGGTCGTCAGGACCTTGGCGCCGCGGATACTCACTACCGGCCCGCGCGAGACATCCCGGTCGAAGAGCACGAAATCGGCCAGCTTTCCGGGTTCGATCGACCCCTTCTCTTTCTCTGCGAACTCGGCGTAGGCGGCATCTACCGTCGCGGCGCGCAACGCCTCGTCAAGCGTCATCCGACTGCCGTCCGGCGAGGGCCGATCCAACGCCATTTGCAGGTACTCGGCCGGCGAGATCACATCCGAAATCCAGGGGGACGAATCGGTGCCGAACGCGATCTTCACGCCGGCGGCGAAAAGCAGGGGAAAAGGAAAGAGGTTCTTCGGCGGAGGTGCCAAGCCCGCGGCAGTGCGCGGGGCATAGTGATCCATCAGCGGCGGCTGCCAACTGGCTATGGCCCCGGCCTTTGCCAGCCGCGGGACCAGGTCGGCGGGAAGGTCGTGGCCGTGCTCCAACCGGAAGCGCGGATCGGTGAGGTTCAATTCGCGCCGCACGCGCTCGTAGATGTCCACAAGTATGTGCAGGCCCGGTTCTTCCCCGGTGTGTACCATCACCTGCAATCCCGCCTTCGAGGCGCTGTAGATCCGCCTGTAAAATGAGTCGGGCTGGATGACTCCATAACCTTTCACCGCACCCCAGTGCATCCAGGCGTCTCCGCGCCCGTGAGCGCTGATGTAATCGCTCAGGCGCTGCCAGGCGGGCAATGGCGGCGAGGCGTACACGCGGATGCGCAGCTTCCCGGCTTGGTGCAGGCGCCGCAGGACCAGAAAATCGGTCCATCCGTTGTTATGTTGAACCGAGGTGACGCCGGCCTGAAGCAGTCTGTCCATCGCCTGCTCCAGGACTCGATCGTCCCGTTCCCCGCTGCGCGCGATGAGAGCCGCGTCGACCCGCCACATTTCCCCGCCGAGAATCACGCCCGTCGGGTGCCCGTTGATCCCGGCCGCGCGCAAGGCCGCGCTATTGGCGAGGCCGGCATTCCCCTCGCGCCCGGTAAGCCAGACGGGATGGTCGGGAGCCAAGCGATCCAGCCACTCCTCGGAAGGGAGTCTGCCGCCCCACGTGGAGTCGGTCCACTCCTCGCCCAGAATCCAGGCGCCTGGCGGTAGGACGGCCGCATAGGCCGTGATCTTCTCCGCCACCGCGGCCCGGCCTTGCACGAACCTCAGGAAGAGGGGCGGGTAGGGGTGGACTCGGTCGAAGACGAACAGGTGTGTATGGCTGTCGATGAAACCCGGAGTGAGCATGCCTCCGTTGGCGTCGATGACGCGTGTGCCGGGTCCGCTCAAAGCCCGGATCTCCTCGTTGGTCCCGACCGCGAGAAAGCGCTCACCGGAGCTGGCGACGGCCTGGACCCACGGCCGGCTCGGATCTCCAGTCCAAACCCGGGCGTTGACCACCGCCAGGCCGGCCTCGGCAGCCGCACCAGTTCCGGCCATCAGCAGCGTCAATGCGAGGCAGCGCGCGAGCACACTCAGTTTGACGCTCCACCCTATGGGTTTGTTCCGCTTACCGCCGCCTGCACCAGCCTGAAGCACGCCAGCACCCGGCCCGCCAGTGAGCCGTCCCGCAGGGTAAGAAACCGCTGCTCCATGTTCTGGGTCCTCAGGTGCTCGGCGAGCGAGAAGCCCCGTTCCGACAAGAACGATTCGATGGCGCCTTACTGGATTCGGAATTGGACCGGTTCGTTCTGGTATACCGCGCGCATCGCCGCCAGCGACTCCTTCACGCCGCAGCGCTCCAGCATATCCGGCAGGTCCGCCAGGTAATCGAAGCACAGGACGCTGCCGGCCGGCGCGTGCCGCCTCACGAACTCCAGCGTCCGGTCGATCGCCTCGGCGGGCAAGTAATAGGTGACGCCCTCCCACGCGAACAGCGTCTTCTCGCTCTCGTCGAAGCCCGCCGCTCGCAGCACATCGGCCAGGCTCTCCTTGGTAAACTCGATCGGGGCGTAGGTCAGTTGCGGGGGTGCGGAGACCCCGGCCCGTTCGAGGCAACTCCGTTTCCGCTGTTGGGTAAGTGCGCGGTCGAGCTCGAAGAGGCCCGTCTCCCGGATCGCATCGCGGAATCGGTAGGGCCGGGAGTCGTAACCTGCGCCCGGGAACACGATCTGGGGCAGGTTGTCCTCCAAACCTCTTCGCACCACGCTGTCGATGTAGGCGGTGCGCGCGATGAAGTACTCGTAGGTGCCGTACTTCGCGAACTGCTTCAGTAGATAGGTGCGCGGGGCCGGCTGCGCGATGGTCGCCTTCAGGTCCGGGGCAAGGAATAGCTCCGCCAGGTTGTCGGCCCCCCGGATCTCCTCCCGCTCGTCGTAATCTGCGAGCGCGCGGCACAGCGCCACGTTCGCGGCGGATTCCGAAGGAAGTTCTTCAAGGGTCTTCTTCTTGGCTACGTTGGAATCCCGGAGGCCCAGGACGTTTCCGAACGGATCGACCACACTGGCGATTTTCGCGCCGGCCATGCTGCGAATGATCTCCGAGTGCGGCGTCGCGCCGGCATCAAGCAACTGCTTGTAGGCCGCATCGATGTCGTCTACTTCCCAATAAGAGACGACACGCTCATCGCCGGCGGGCATCAGCGTCAACATGGGATCACCCGCGGCAAAGGCCACGGCCAGTGGAGAATCGAACGTGGGGGCTTATCCCAGCACTTGGCCGCACCACTGCCTGGTCTGGTCGAGATCCGTAACCCGATAGGTGACGACGTTGGTGGACTTGAGCATTTTGTGTTCTTTCGCGGCGATGTCTGAGCCGGAAAATCGGATTGTACGCCACAGCCCGCCGGAAGCACTGCCGTTGACGACCGACGGCTCCAGGGGTCAGGATAACCACGGCCTAGTTCACGGCTTTGATATGAGATTTTACGGCGACTACCTCAACCAGCCTTTGGCGTCTTATCGAAGTGCCTTCTCATACCAGGGGAGAGTTCGCCGGGCGGGACCCGCTTCATTCCGGGTTGCACGATTTGCGCGCAAATGCGCGGTCGTTGCCGCCCCCCGCATATTCACCCCTCCCATCTGGCCCCCTTTAGCCGGGCCGCTTACGCCCCGCTAACCCGTTACGATGGAGTGGTGCGGGTTTGTATCGACGCCTTTCCCCTGCTAGTGCGCAGTGCCGGCGTCAAGAACTATCTCTATTATTGGATCGAGCACCTGCGGCGATTGGCGGGAGACGACGCAATTCGCCTCTTCCCTCCGCTGGGCGCACTGCCGGCGCTTGACCACGAGCGCCCACTGGCTGGGCGGGTCCGCACCTTCTCCGCTTTGGCCTCGCTGGCCGCCATGAACTACGTCCGCGTGCCGCTGGCGGACTGGTTCGCACCGCGCGCGGACATTTTTCACACGGCCAACCTCATTCATCACCCGCCCCAGCGGATGCGTCTCACCACCACTGTCCACGACGTCACCAGCCGGATCATGCCCGAACTGCACTCGACCGGCAACCAGCGGGCAGGCCGCGGTTTCGAGTCTACGTTGCGCCGTGCCCACCGCATTATCGCCGTCTCGGAGAATACGAAGCGCGACGTGGTGCGAATGCTGGGCCTGGATGCGGAGAGGATTCACGTCATTCATTCTGGAGTGGCGGAGGCCTTCTTCCACGCCGGTCCCACCGAAGCGGGGATCGCCCGCGCCGCTTATGGACTCCAGCGGCCCTATGTGCTCTTCGTGGGCGCCATCGAACCTCGCAAGAATGTCGGCACGCTGCTCGACGCCTGGGCCGCGCTTGCTCCCTCGCTGCGGGAAGAATTCGAACTGGTTCTGGCCGGCCTGGCGGGATGGGCGGGTCCGAAACTGGTCAGCCGTCTGAGCGCTTCGGGTCCGGGCGTCCGTTATCTGGGCTATGTCCCAGAGCGGCATCTGGCCGGACTGACGGCGGGCGCCGCTGTTTTCGTGTACCCGTCACTCTATGAAGGCTTCGGATTTCCGGTGGCGCAGGCGATGGCGGCCGGAGTCGCCGTGGTCACCTCCAACGTGTCATCGTTGCCCGAAGTGGCTGGCGAAGCCGCGGTACTGGTGGATCCGCGCAGCCCCTCCGCCCTGCGGGAGGCACTGTCGCGCCTGCTGCTGTCGCCCGCTGAGTGCGCCCTCCGGAGCGAGGCCGGACGGGTCCGCGCACGTCGCTTCACCTGGGAAGAGTGTGCCCGGCGCAGCCTGGAATTCTTCCGCGCCGCCGCCGGATAGGGTGTCGCTGGTTGTCTCTAGCCAAGCCCGAATCCTAAGATCGGGCGCTCGCAGTATCGCCGCTTCTCATCTTCCTGCCTGTCTCTGACTTGTTGTTGGCGCGCCTCCCTCATCTCCCACACTCGGAGCAACACGAGCCCTGCGTACACGGCTGTCAGCGCTCCCGTGAGTTCAGGGCCGATTCCGTACGAACGCAACAAACCCAACTCGATGGGCTGGAAAGCCTCCGTGATCGAAGGGATGCCGGCCACTGGTCCGAAGACCCTGGCGCTGTGGATGATCTTGTAGCTCCCCGGTGCTCCTATGCTCAACCGAGCTCAGCACCGTTCAGTTGGACTCCCACGTTCGTTTCGAACCTAAGCACTGAGCCTCGCAAGCCCCAACCTCCGGTCACAAGACGTGCAGCACATTGCCAAGTCCTGACAGGTCAGTCAATTAGCGCCGTCGAAGCCGCTTAAGAGGACCGTTTTCTAGAATACTGCAAGTAAACTTAGACCGGAAGGCTGCCTAGCGCAGCGGCCCGGCCCGCGGACGCGGACCGGGCTTTTCTCTTTTGGAGGCTAAAAATGCGAAATTGTTGCCGGGTTGTGGCGAGCTGGATACTGGTGTCGGTTGCCGTTTTCGCCGCCCCTCCCCTGACTACCATCCAGGATGTGCTTTACAAAGCGGACGGATCGAGGTTCAACGGCGTTGCCTTCATCCAGTGGAGAAGCTTCCAAACCGCAGACCTGTCCAACGTCGCCACGCAGAGCGTCACGGTGCAGATTGTCGAGGGCGTGATCCGGACGCAACTGGCGCCCACGACCAATGCCACCCCGGGCGCTTACTATTCGGTGCGCTACTACAGCGACGGACTGGTTCAGTTCAGCGAGATCTGGGCGGTGCCACCGGCGACGGCAGCGCTGAGGCTCAGCGAGATCCGCAGCGCCACTGTGCCGTCCGGCGGAGGCGGCGTGATTCCTCCGGAGGGGGAGACCCAGATCCTGGAATCCGATGTGCTGGGGCTGACCGACGATCTGGAGGCGCGGCCCATGAAGGGTCCCGGCTACGCTCCTTCGCGCACGGCCTATATCACCGAGAGCGGGATGCTGGAAGCGGTCGGCGGAGACCTCTCGGATTGCGTACGGGTCGACGGGACGGCGGGACCGTGCGACGTGGTGGTGAACCCCGGCCCAGGATTCGTCGATGGCGAGACCCCGAGCGGGCTGATCAATGGCTCAAACAGGGTGTTTACCCTGGCGAACGTCCCCAGCCCACCGACCAGCCTGGCGCTTTATCGAAACGGGTTGCTGCTAAAGGATGGCGTCGACTACACGCTGAGCGCGGAGGTCATCAACTTCGCCGCGGCTGCGGAGCCGCAAACGGGCGACCTGCTGTCGTGCTCCTACCGTCTGGCGGACAACTCGAACCCATCCGGAGAGGCGGGCGGCGCCCTGTCGGGCACGTATCCGAACCCAACGATGGCGGCCGGCGCGGTTTCCGACACCAACATTTCCGACGCGGCCGGCATCCAGGAGTCGAAGCTGGCGCTGAACTTCGCCACGCACTCGAACTCGAACGACCCGACCGCGAGCGAAAAGGCGGCACTGGCGGGGACCAGTGGCGCACCGTCGGCCACAAACCGCCTGGTGACGGATCAGGATTCGAGGATGACGAATGCGCGCGTGCCGCAGGCGCACGCGCTGCTAGGCACCGGCCATGGCGACACGACACCGGCGAGCCCGGTCCGCGGAGACATCGTTACGGCGGCGGGCGGCTCACCGGCAGCCTGGACCCGGCTGCCGATCGGAGCGGCCGGCCGCTGCCTGACGTCGAACGGACTGGACGCGAGCTGGAACACATGCCTGTTCACCGGCTTCCAGCAAGGCTCCCTGCCCTTCGCGGACTCCAGCGGGAACCTGGTGGAGAACAACACCCGTTTGAAGTGGGATAACAGCAATCGCACGCTTTCAGTGGGCAACAACCTGTCACAAGCGACGGCGTACGTTTATGACTCGCAGCCGTCGACCGGTGTGACGGGGCTGGTGGTGCGCGGGGGTCAAGGACAGAGCAACACCCCCCTGCAAACCTGGCTCGACCCGATCGGAACGGAACTGGCGCGGGTCGACCCGGCGGGGAATGTGTCGGGAGCCTCCTTCCGCGGCACCACCTCCGCCAGCCGGGCGGCCTGGCGAGACGCCGGGGCGGCCTCCGACCCGACCCCCTACGCCAGCGGTGACGCCTGGTACAACAGCACCGCCCAGACTCGCCGAGGCGTGGAAGGCGGACAAGTCCATAGCGTGCCGCAGGTATTGTGCAGCAGCACGGGATCGAGCAGCAGTTCGCCATCCATCACCAGCTTGGGAAGCTGCAACATTCCGGCCAACCTGCTGAAATCGGGAGACCGCGTGGAACTGCAGTTCAGCTATTCGCACGAGGGTACTCAAACCGGCTTCACCTTTGAGATCCACTGGGGAGGCACGACCATCGTCTCCAGAACCGGAGGCGCTGGCGACGCGTACGTAGCGGGGCGGATTGATTTCGGGACGCATTCCGGCGGCGCGCAGTGGAGCCTCCAGAGCTGGGGGACCGCGCTGAGCCTGGCCTCCGGTGTCGGGAACGCGGCTGACTCGCTGGGCTCGCCCTTGGTGATCGATTTGCTCGGGAAAATGGCGAGTTCCACGACTAACACGGTGACGCTGCGCAACTTCACGGTGGTCCGCTATCCTGCCCAGTCGAATCCGTAGAGCCTAAGGAGTGGAAAATCAGCTGCGCCTGTAACCTTTTTCATTCCAGCATCGCCTAAAACTGGCTATGCCAGACCATCAGTTTTCAAGACGACACTTCTTCTATGGGTCTCTGCTAGCCGGGGCAATCCCGGCCGGGGGATTCGGTAGCGTGCCCTCGCTCACCTTGCTAGGGTACAAATCACCTAATGAGAAGCTGAACCTGGGCTCCATCGGAGCGGGTGGGAGAGCAGGCGCAGATATATCGGGCTGCGCGTCGGAGAACCTCGTGGCGTTCGCCGATCCGGACCAGGTTTCCGCCGCGTCCGTGTTCAACAAGTACGAGAAGGCGGCGAAATACGCCGACTTCCGTAAGATGCTCGACAAGGAAGCCAAGAACATTGACGCGGTCATCATTGGGATTCCGGACCACATGCATGGAACCGCGGCGATGTGGGCCATGGAGCGCGGCAAGCACGTCTACGTGGAAAAACCGCTGACCCGTACGGTGTGGGAGGCGCGCCAACTGACGGAAGCGGCTGCAAAATACAAGGTCGCCACACAGATGGGCAACCAGGGCTACTCCAACAACGGAGCCCGTATCGCCGCCGAAATCTTGTGGTCGGGTGAGATCGGCAATGTGACCGAGGTGCATGCCTGGACGATGCGTCCCATCTGGCCGCAAGGCATGACCGAGATACCGCCAGAAGCTCCAGTTCCGGGCACTCTGGACTGGGACTCCTGGATTGGCATCCAGAGTTTCCGTCCGTACGCGGGTGCTGCCACGACTCCGGCCCAAGGGGCCAGCGCTGGTGGCGGCGGGGGTCGCGGGGCTGGTGCGGCGCCGGCAGGAGCCAACGCGGCAGCGCGCGGCGCTGGCGCAGCCGCGGGTGCGGCGGGTCGCGGTGCGGGCGGCGGTGGCGGCGGCGGCGGTCGCGGGGCTTCTATTGCCCGTTCAACTGGCGCGGCTTCTATGACTTCGGCTGCGGTCCCCTGGGCGACATGGCCTGTCACCTGTTGGGCGCGGTCAATATGGCGCTTCTCTTGGGCGCTCCCAAGAGCGTCCAGGTGATCAAGATGGAAGGCACGAGCACCTTCGCCTTCCCCAAGCAGTCGGTGACGGTGTTTGAGTTCCCGGCCCGCCAGAATATGCCCCCGGTGAAGGTCTACTGGTACGATGCAGCGACTGGCCCGATGTTCCGGCCACCGGGGATTCCGGAGACCGGAGCCGCTCATCGGCGGCGCTGGCGCCTTCGGCGGCCAGCAAGGCGGCGGCGCGGGGGGCGCGGCACGCGGCGGCGGTGCGGCCCGCGGTGGAGCGGCACCGGGCGCGCCGGCGGGCGCAGCGGCTGGAACTCCGGCGGCAGCACGCGGAGGTGCTGCTCCGGGAGCAGCGGTTGGCGGCGCTGCTAGGGGCGGTGCGGGCGGCATGGGCGGCATGGGTGGCGCGGCGCGCGAGGGGGTTGTCTTCGTCGGGGACAAGGGCTTCATGACCACCGACACTTACGGCGGCAGCGTACGCCTGTTGCCGGAAGCGCGCAACGCTGAGTACAGACCGCCGGCGCAGGTTCTGACGCGGTCTCCCGGCCACTACAACGACTGGCTCCGGGCCTGCAAGGGCGGTGAGCCGGCCTGCTCCAACTTCAGCGTGGCTGGACCTTTCACCGAGTGGATCGTCATGGGCGTGATCGGGCTTCACTTCCCGAACGAGAAGCTGGAGTGGGACGCCAAGACGATGCAGTTCAGCAACAACAAGAAAGCCAACGAATTCATCAAGCCCACCTTCCGCAAGGGCTGGTCGTTCACTTAGACTGTCAGGCCGGCGGGTTTCAACGCCCGCCGGCCCTCACCAGACGTACTCTTTCGCCGTCTTCCGGCGCTCGTAGCTGTCGAGCACGTGGACCACGCGGATCTTCTTCAGCCTGGCCGGGGAAAGCTGGCCGATCGGAAGGTAGAGAATCGACCGGCCCAGGCGCCCGGCGATGGTGCGGAAGATCGAGCGCGGCGGCCTGGCGGCGATGTACACCACATGGCGGTGAATGGAATAATCCAGGCCCGCCAGCAGCAGCCGCTCAGGTTTGCTCATCGCCAGGTCGTAATCGGGATCGCTCCAGACGTCGACCATGCGGCGCGGCGGCAGGCTCATTAGAAAACCGCCGTACTCGGCCCGGCCAATCCCCGGCCCGACCACGTTGGCGAACGGGTCCGTGGAGTAGAAGGCCATGTCGGATTCGTTCGAGTGTTCGCCCAGCCAAGTGGTGAGCCAGGTGTAACGGCCGTCGCGGTCATCATCGAAGATCACCACGACCGAACCCACTTCGCCCGCGATCTTGTCGAACTGCCGCACGTAGATCTTGCCCTCCGTCCAGTGGCGAATGGTCTCGCGCAGGTCTATTCCGTCGAGCACGGAGGTGCTGAACGGCTCGGTGCGCACGCGTTCTTCCGACAGGATGCTCTTGGCCTTCTTGCTAAGAAACCGGCCGAAGTCCTCCACCACGATGTCTTCCGGCGGATAGGAGCAGATGGCGCTGCCGTCGATCTGTTGGGCCCACTCGCCCGGAAACTGCTCCTTCTTCCTGGGCTTCAAACCGGCCGGGCGCAACTGCTGCTTGGGCCGGGGCAGACGCCGCCGCAGGCGGAGCTTCCGGGTGTTGAGCCAGACCTCTTCTCCCGAGAAGTTCACGGTGGGAAGGTCGCTTTCGGCCTTCTGGGGCGGATACTTGCCGGCGGTTTCCCAGACGTCCCAGGCGTAGTTGTCGTCCACGATGTTGCGCGCCGCGGCCGTGATGTCGAACAGCCCCGCCGCCAAATCGCCCGCCGAAAACGCCAGATTGCGGGTGTAGCGGCCGAGCAGCCGCCGCTGCCAGTGCGCCACACGCTCGCCGGTGGCTTTCTCGTAAGCCTTCTCGGCCTCCAGCAGCAGCGCGAACTGGGTTCTACGGCGGTCGGCCAGCTTACCGTCCTCCAGCGTGGCGCGAAACTGCTCGTAGCGGTACTGAAGATAGGGATACTCGACGGTGATCTCGGCCAGGCAGTCCGGATGCGGGTTCAGCAGGTCAACGCCATCTCGCCGGGCGCGCGACTTGGGCTGCGCCTGCGGTTCCTGCATGGCGTCAAAGACGGCGTCGAGCAGATTCAGCGACACCACGACGAAGACCCTGGCCAGCGGGTCCGCGCCTTGCAGCTTCCAGGCGATTCCAGCGGCGTGCGCGGCGATTTCGTCCGAGCGCGGCTGAGGGTAAACACGGTAGGCTTCGATGTACTTATCGAGCCCAATGCGCCCCAGCGAGTATGGATCGGGATAGCGTCCGGGAAGGTGCGGGCGCTCCCCGAGATCCGGTTCGGCGAACACGATTTCAGCGCCGATCTCCCGCGCCGTGCGGACGGCTTCGGTAAACGGGTCGGCGGGCTCGACCGGCACGTAGACGGCGTCGTCTTCCTCCTCGCCCTCTTCGGGGTAGAGGATCATCGACATCTGGGGCAGGCGCTCGACCGCGCGCAGGTAGGCCTCGGCGAGTGTCGCGGGAAGCTCGACGGCGACTACATCGGGCCGCTCCCGCAGCAGCGTCCGGCGCAGTTCGATGGCGAACTCCAGGCGCCCCGGCACGACGGGGAAGTACGTGAAGCGGCCGCGGCAGAGACTGGCGGCGTCACTTTCGGAGTCGCGGGACATACCGAATGGCCTCTTCGCCGAGGGTTTCCAGAATCGCCGTCTCCAGGGCGCGCTCCTCGTCCAGATAGCTCAGCTCGCTCCTCAGCTTCATGGCGAAGCGGGCGATGTTGATCCCGTCGCGGACGGTGTAGCGCTCGTCGGCGGAGTGGGCCTGCTGGAGGAATTGGGTCACGTATTCGAGGATCTTCTCATCGCCGAAGGGCAGGTTCTCCTGGAGGATCTGATACTCTTCGTCGCGCTCCGGAAAATCGATGAGGATCTGGGGCTGGAGGCGGGAGTGGATGTACTCGGGCAGATCGAAAGTGGAGGCGTCGTCGTTCAGCGTGGCCACAAACCGGAAGTTCGGGTGGGCCTTAACCTTGATGCCGGCGACGATCGACTCGGCGTAGCGGCGGCTATCGAGCAGCGGGGCCAGGCTGGCCCAGCTCTTCTCGCTCATCCGGTTGCCTTCGTCGAGGATCACCACGCCGCCGCGGATCATGGCCGTGACCAGCGGCGAGGCCACATAGCGCAGCTTCCCCGCCCCTTCGATGACCGGCGTGATCAGCAGATCCTCGGGGCGAGTGTCCACGGTGGCCTGCATGATATAGACCTCGCGGCCGAGGCGCTGGCCGGCGGCGTAGGCCAGCGTGGTCTTGCCCACTCCCGGCTTGCCCACCAGCCGCGGATTCATGGGCGTGTCGCGTGGATCGACCATGAGCCAGGCGGCGAGGAGTTGCCGCAAAGGTTCCTCCTGCCCAACCCAGCGCACGGGCAGTTCATCCGGGTGCGCCAGGTGCAGCGTGACGCCTTCGATCTCGACAGACATACCCTCTATTTTCACAGATCCGGTCCGGCCGGCGCGGAACTGGGGTAACATATCCTCCCAGGAGGGTAGCGGCATGATTCGAAGAGCGATCACGGCACTGCTGTTCGCGGTGGCCTCCTGCCTGGCGCAGGCGCTGCCGAACGGCCTGGAATTGGTGCGGTTTGAGGTGCGCGCCCCGGATCCCGCAGTGGCCGGCGGCACGGCCAGCGTGGAGATCACGCTGAGAAACCTGTCGGCCCAGCCCATGCAATTTGACGCCAGCTCAGGCATATTCGTGGGCGCCCGGGTCAACTCCACATCCGACGCCAACAACCGCGATTTCGGCCACGCCCACAAGGGATTGGTGCTGGCTCCAGGGCGAGAGATCACGCTCCGCGCCTCGCGGCCTCTGGATGCGGCCGGGACCTGGCGCTTCTGGCCAAGCTTCCGGCTGAACGGGCAATGGGGTCCGTTCCGCTGGATGGAGAAGACCCTTCAGGTCTACTCGAGCGCCGCCGAGGCCAGGTCGCAAGGCGGCGGCGGGGCGATCGCGGGCACTCTCACCGTGGCGCAGCTTCTGGCGAATCCATCTCGTTATGACGGCCAGAGGGTGACGGTCACCGGAGACGCGTTGATCGTGCGGCAGCAGACGGATTCCACGACGGGCCCCTGGACGCTGATGAGCCTGGCCGATGTCGAGAACAGACGTCAGGTGATGAACGTGATCGCTCCCGGTCAGGCCCCCGTAGTCAACGGCGACGTGGCGCGCGCCACGGGCGTATTCCGGGTGAAGAACCAGAGAGGACGCTACGCCTACGACAACGAACTCGTATGCGCGAGCGGCGGCATCGTCAAAGACCAGCGGCAATCAGCCCAGAAAATGGCGGACGACAAGGCGGGCGTCGAGTCGATCATCGACATCCGAAGAGTTGTCGGCAAGCAGTTCAACATGGGGCTTCTGCAAGGCCGGCTGGCTTCGACGGGTGCGGAATTGCAGGTTCAATTCCAGACTCGGACATACTCGCAGACTCCCCGAAGGAATACCATCACCGGCACGGGCAGAGGCGCGGCGGGAGTCCGGGTGGAAGCGGCGGAGCGCCGGCAGCAGGTGGCCGGCCGCTCATCGAACACGGCGGGACCAGGCGATACGTGGTTGATCGTTCGCGTGTGGCTGCGCGGCAACGCGTCGAACAAGGGGATGCCGGACACCTTCTATCAGTCGTTCGTCTACCGCGACCCCGGACCGGTCTTCTTCGTGGCGGGAGCGGACGGAACCGTTTACTGGCCCGACGGAATCTGGCTCAACCCGGTCAATTACTCGAACAAGGGGGACAAGACGACGGGCGATATCCGGCAGGACTCCCCGGCGTGGGTCAGGACCAGTCTGCCATTCAAAGTGCCGCAGGCGATCCGGCAGCCGACACTGGTGGTGCTGACCTGGCAGGGCGGGACCAGCTATCAGTACTCGGGAATCCGGCTGGAGTAGCGGACTCTACTCGTGGCGCAGCGCGGTCATCGGGTCCACACGGGCCGCGCGGCGGGCGGGGAGGTAGCAGGCGGCGAGGGCAGCGACGAGAAGTACGAGGACCGCCGTGACGATCGTCGCGGGATCGGCCGGCGAAAGACCGAACAGCATCGAGGCGATGGAACGGGTGACAACGAGCGACAACGGTACTCCCGCCGCCAGACCCAGGCCGACCAGGAGAAGCGAACGGCGCAGCACCATCCACTGCACGCTGGCGCTTGAAGCGCCTAGAGCCATCCGAATGCCGATTTCCTTCGTACGCCGCGCCGCGTTGTGCGCGATGAGTCCATACAGCCCAACACTGGCAATGAGCAGAGCCAGTACCGCGAAGGCGCTCGATACGTTAGCCATGACCCGCTCTACGACCAGTGTCCTGTCGACCACTTCGGTGAACGGGACCACGTCCTTGAGTGTCATGCGCCGGTCAACGTCATGGGCGATGCGGAGCAAGCCAGCGGTTAGTTTTCCCATTCCGTCCGTGGTGCGCACCACAAACCTGGCACTGGAGACTTTTCTCTGGCGCACCGGCCGATAGTAGATGCTGGGTCGGTCTTCACGGAGGGTCCCCAGTTTTGTGTCCCTCACCACACCCACGATCTCTATCGCGCCGCTCGACGCGGGGCCGTCCGTGCCGAAACGCCCTCTGAGCGCGTCCTTGCCCGGAAAAAACTCACGGGCGAACGACTCATTCACGATAGCGACCTGCGTTGAAATGGCGTCTTCCGCGTCCGTAAAGTTGCGTCCCCGTAACAGTGGCGTGCCCATCGCGGCGAAGAAATCAGGCGAGACACGCATCTCGTACACAACCGGGTATTCCTTCGGCTTGTGAGAGTGGCCTTCGGCGTCGATGTTGAAGTTGATGCCGAAACCAGATAGCACTCCTATGTTGCTGTACGCGGCCGCACGCACTCCTGGGAGGACAGCCAGCCGTTCACGCAGGAGTTCGAGTCGCTGGGCGTACTCCGCGGCAGTGCTTGCCTTTGGCGGCTGTGCCGTCGCCGTCAACACGTGCTCAGGGTCAAATCCCGAATCGATCCGCCGCAAGTTCCACAGGCTGGCCGACAACAAGCCGGCAGTGATCAACAACAGGCTACAGAGTGCAACTTCGCCAGCCACGATGCCGCCGCTTTTCCAGCCCACGGCAGCACGTCCCCTGGAGACGGGGCGCCGCATCCTGGCTAGAAGCGACAGGTGCGAGCTACGATAGGCGGGAGCCAGGCCGAACAGCAGGCAAGTCAGCAGAGACAGTGCGGCAGTGAATCCCAAGAGACGCAGATCGGGATGGAACCGCAGGTACACGAGCGCGGGCATCGCGTCCGGAGGTAGGAAGCGGAGAACCGCGCCACTGATCCAATACGCCAGAGGAAGCGCCAGCACGCCACCGATACCCGAGACCAGCAGGCTTTCAGTAAGCAATTGCCGCGCCAGCCGGCCGCGACTGGCGCCGATCGCCAAACGCATGCTGATTTCAGGTTCGCGGGATTCGGTGCGCGCCAGCATCAGATTCATGAGATTGACGCAGGCAATCGCCAGAACCAGTCCCGCTAACAACTGGAGTGCAACGAGGGGCCGGTACAGATTTCCTCGCAATGCCCAAACCCCGTTGCCGACTGAGACGGCGTTCATTCGCCTGCCGAGAATCGCGCTGACCTCAGCAGCGGCCTGCCCTTCAATGACTCCAGTCCGCAACCGGGCGATCGTGATCAGCCAGCGTCCTCTGCCCCATACAATCGAGTCTCGAGGCGTGCTCTCCTCGAAGGGAACCCAGATGTCGGCTGGCTTCTCCTTTAACGCTCCGCGAAAACCCGGAGGGGCGACGCCGATGACGGTGAAATCACGGCGCATGTAACGGAAGTGGGCCCCTAATGCAGCCAGGTCAGCTCCGTAGTGCTTGCGCCAATATGCCTCGCTAATGACGGCAACTGCCCCTTCCGAAGGATTGACAGCGCGGAAGACCCGCCCACGCGATGCAGGCACGCCGAGCACCTCGAAGTAGTTCCGCGACACCTCCTGCACCGCCTCGTCGCGCTCTTCGCCTTGCTCCTCAATGGACTGGCTGCTGAAATTCACGGTTGCCGTAACCCCCTTGAGGAGGCGAGCCCCAGCGCCGACTTGGTTGAACATCGGGAACGTGAGTGCATTGGACTTCGATGACGCATCGACGAGATGCACGAGTTGATCCGGCTTATCCACGGGGAGCAGCCTCAGGAGTAGTGCGTCGAGCAGGCTAAAAAGCGCGGTATTGGCCCCGATGCCAAGCGCAAGTACGAGCACCATCACCGCTGACCAACCGGGGCTCCTCCGCAACATCCGAAATGCGAATCGGATATCCCGTGCAAGCTCTTCCAGCCATCGCCAACCCCAGGCGTCCGCGCTCTGTTCCCATAGACCCCAACCGCCGCCAGCAGCAACGCGAAGCCGCCGAAGGCAGTTAGAAGCATCGTACGGAAACGCGGCTCCCGAATCGACCACGTGTCAATCGCCTCTTCCATCGTGCGAAAATCGCGAACGCGGCATCGCCTTGTCCAGAGACGCTGCGATGGATCGAACGGCGGGGGCCACCTTGGAAGGATCGCCTTCGATCCGCGCGACGAAGCTGACGGCGCGAATCTCTTCCGCGAACCGCTTCGGCGGGAGCTGGGCGAGGGGCAAATACACGCCTGACGAAGGCTTCCGTGGCAAGCCCGGTGGAGCGCACCGAGACCCACGATGCCTACGATGGTCCACTCAACGTCGCCGAGAATGGGCGACGTGATCCTATGCCCAAGCGGGTTCGCGTCGCCGAAGTAGCGGCGCGCAAAGGCCTGGTCAATCACCGCCGCGCCTGGAGTCCCTTGCCGGTCGAACGCCGAAAACGCGCGCCCTTGCAGGAGGCGGATGCCCATCGTGTCGAAGTACTCCGGCGTGACCATCCACATCATCGAGCTGGCCTCGGTCGTGCTGGCGTCAAGATACAAAGGCGCGCCGAAAACTCCCGCCTCGAAGGGCGTCTTGTTGGTCATGGCCACCGAATCGAATACCCGGAAGAGCCCCGAAGCGGGCCATGAACTGGTCGATGCAATCTCGCATCCCAAGTGCGTCGGGATAGAGCTTCTCGTTGATCGAGATCCGCCCAGTGAGAAGATGGCCGGCTTGAAAGCCGGGATCGACGCTCACCAAGCGAACGAGGCTGTTCAACGTGAGCGCCGCGCCGATAGCCAGAACGAACGCGAGGGCGACTTGCCCCACCAACATCACGCTCCGGATCCGGTGGCCGCCGATCGCACGGTTCTCGTTCAGTGCCCGCGCCGCGCGCGGTCCGCTGAACCTCAGCGCCGGCGCCAAGCCGAACAACAGGCTCGCCGCCAGCGAGGCAGCGAAGGCGAAAACCAGGACGCGAAGATCGACGGCAACCTCGATGCCCGCGGGCATGAAGTTGGCGGGGGCCGCCGCCTTCAGGATGCGCACGAGCCCGACGGCGAGCACGGTCCCGAGCGTCCCTCCCGCCGCGAAGAGCACAAAGCTCTCCGTGAGGAAGAGCCGTACCAGCCGAAACCGTCCGGCTCCGAGGGAAAGGCGAATCGCAACCTCCCCCTGCCGCGCCGCGGCCCGCGCCAGCAGCAGGCCCGCGACGTTGCCACAAGCAATGAGAAGAACCAAGCCGACAGCTCCCGCCAGCAGCAAAAGAGCCAGCCTGGTTTCCTTACGCACCCCAGCTTCGGAAAGCGAGAGGACGATCATCGTCATCTTCTTCCCTCGTTCCACGTACTCTGGACCGAGGAGCCGCGACATCTCCGTGGCTGCCTGCTCGCGGGTGACGCCGGGTTTCAGTCGCCCGACTACCCGCACCCAGGACTCGCCGGTCAGCATTGCGGGCGTGAAGGACATGGGAAGCCAAAGCTGGGTCTTCATCCCGTCGAAGACGCCCGCTGGCAAAACGCCGGCAACGACGTATCCTTCCCCGTTCACGTAGACCGTCTTGCCGGCGATGCTCGGATCGGAGCCGAGCCTTGTGCGCCACAGCCGGTTTGACAAGACCACGACTTGCTCCTTTCCCGGCTGGTTCTCTTCGGGAAGGAAACTACGCCCGATGACCGGCCGGATACCGAGCACGTCGAAGTAGTTCGCGGTCACCCGAGCACCCTGGACAGGCTCAGCGTAGTCCAGTTTGCCCCCGGCGAGACCAGGGGTGATGGGAAACAGAAGCTCGGCCGCGAGATCCACGAAAGCCCGGTTCGCTCCGCGCCATTCCAGCAGGTCGCGGATGGAGCAGGAGACTTGGCGTTGGCTTGGCCCAAAGAAGAGCTGCACGAGCCGCTCGGGTTCGCGGAATGGCAGCGGCTTCAGCAGGGCGGCGTCCACGAAGCTGAAGATGGCCGTGGTGATCCCAATGCCCAGGGCGAGCGTCAGCACGGCGACGGCGGCGAAGCTCCGGTTTTTCGAAAGCGACCGCACGGCGAACATCGCGTCTTTCAAGAAGTCCTCAGCGGACCGCCACGCCCAAGCATCCCGGCTCGTTCCGCAAGCAGCGTGGCGTTGCCGAACTGTCGCCGGGCTGCGTGGCGCGCCTCTTCGACCGGGATCCCGGCCTCGCGGTTCCGCTTGGCCTTCATCTCCAGATGGAACCGCATCTCGCCTTCGAGGTCGTGGTCGAGCTGCCCTCTTCGAAAGAATGCCGCGAATCTGCGCCAAATCTCGCCGAGCCGTTGCACGTTGTCGTTCTCCTAGGCCGGTTGAATCACGCGGTGGATGGCTTGGACCACCTTCTCGAACTCCACGACCTCTGCGCTCAACTGCCTTCGCCCGGCGGGCGTCAGCCGGTAATATCGCGCTCGCCGATTGTTCTCGGACTGGCCCCACTCGGCGGCCACCCAACCCTTGATCAGCATGCGTTGCAAGGCGGGATACAGGGAACCTTCTTCCACTTGCAGCGCGTCTTCCGTGGTTTCCTGGATGAACTGCGCGATCCCGTAGCCGTGCATCGGCCCCAAGCGGGCCAGCGTCTTGAGGATCAGCAGATAGAGCGTGCCGGGCAGCAGCTCGGTGCGGGGTCCGTCGTCTTGTTTTCCCATAGTTAGACTATAGGTAGGTTACGGCAGACCGCGGATCTTGTCAAGAGAATTTCACCTTCTATCAGTCGTTCGTCTACCGCGACCCCGGACCGGTCTTCTTCGTGGCGGGAGCAGACGGAACCGTTTACTGGCCCGACGGAATCTGGCTGAACCCGGTCAATTACTCGAACAAGGGGGACAAGACGACGGGCGATATCCGGCAGGACTCCCCGGCGTGGGTCAGAACCAGACTGCCGTTCAAAATACCGCAGGCGATCCGGCAGCCGACACTGGTGGTGCTGACCTGGCAGGGCGGGACCAGCTATCAGTACTCGGGTATACGGCTGGAGTAGCCCAAACGGGGACGCTGTGGGAACCTAACCCAACTTCCGCGGCATCCCCACTAGACTCCTCAACGATTCCTCGT
This sequence comes from Bryobacterales bacterium, assembly GCA_963734625.1. Taxonomy (GTDB): domain Bacteria; phylum Acidobacteriota; class Terriglobia; order Bryobacterales; family Bryobacteraceae; genus CAVTHW01. The sequence goes on from CAVTHW010000001.1 coordinate 137,985, forward strand.
ACGGCGCGCGCGCTACGCCGCGTTCGGTGATGATGGCCGACACGTAGCGGTGGGGCGTCACGTCGAAGGCCGGGTTCTCGACCTCGGCTCCTTCGGGCGCCACCGGCACGCCGAAGACGTGGGTCACTTCCGCCGCCGCGCGCTGCTCGATCGGGATTTCGTCGCCCGCTGCGAGGCTCAGGTCGAGCGTCGAGATGGGCGCGGCCACATAAAACGGCACGCCGTTCTCCTTGGCCAGAACGGCAACCGAATAGGTGCCGATCTTATTGGCTACGTCGCCATTGGCCGCGATCCGGTCCGCGCCCACAATCACGCAGCCAATCCGCCCGGACTTCAGAAAATGCCCGGCCATGTTGTCGGTGATGATCTTGGTCGGGATATGATCGTGCATCAGCTCCCAGGCCGTTAGGCGCGCTCCTTGCAGGAAGGGGCGGGTTTCGTCGGCCAAAACGTCGATCTTCTTACCGGCGGCGACCGCGGCCCGAATCACCCCTAACGCCGTGCCGTAGCCCGCCGTGGCCAGCGCCCCCGCGTTGCAATGGGTGAGCACCGTCTTGCCTTCCGGGACCAGCCCGGCGCCGTGTCGGCCAATCGCCTGGTTGATGGCGATGTCTTCGATGCGGATTCGCTGCGCCTCTTCCACCATCCGCGCGCGGAAGTCCTCGACCGGCCGGCCTCGAAGGCTTTGGTAGAGGCGCCGCATGCGATCGATCGCCCAGAACAGGTTGACCGCCGTGGGCCGCGTGGCGGCCAGGGTGTCGCAAATCTCTCCGAACTCGCGGTCCAGATCCTTCTCGCCGGCTTTAAGGACGCCCAACGCCACGCCCATCGCCGCCGCCACGCCGATGGCCGGCGCGCCGCGAATCACCATCGAGCGAATGGCCTCGGCCACCTCCCGATAGTCCCTGCAGGTGACGTAGACCTCTTCCCTGGGGAGGCGGGTCTGGTCGATCATCACCACGCCCGCGTCGGTCCATCTGACGGTATCGATCATTTCGCCGGTAAATCCTTTCCATACAGGAGAAACGCCACGAAGAACGTAGCATTATAGGCCGCGTGCATGATGGCGGCGGCGGCGGTCGAGCCGCTTCGCTGTTTCATCCACCCGAATGACAGACCAGCCGCAGTGAGCAGCAGCACATGCCGCCAGCTCCAGGCGTACTCCGGCCCGTGCAGCAGGGCAAACGGGAGCGCCGCGAGGACTACGCCCGGCGCCGCACCGACAGAGCGCACCAGCAGTGGTTGCAGGAAGCCGCGGAAGGCCAGTTCCTCGCACACCGGACCGGCCGTTGCCGCAGCCAAGCCGATCAAAAGGATGGACAGCCTGTCGCTCAGCAGACGCTTCATGGGCATATCCAGATCCGGCGTGCGCAGCGCGGCGCCTGCCACCCCAACGGTCAGCGACGCGATTACCCCCCAGCCTACGTGGGTCCAAAACTTCTCCCGGAAGCGGACCCATCCCAGAGACTCCCAGAATGGCCGGCCGTACTTGAGCCGCAGCCACCCCCACAGAAACGTGAAGCAGAATCCGTACCCCAGAAACTGGGCCGCTAGAAGCTGCGCAGCCCCGCCCCGTCCTCCCAGCGCGAAGACCAGCCAGATGGTCTGCACCAGGAGGCCCGCGACAAGCAGCGAGGCGAAGATCGCGCCCATGAAGACGAAGAGATCCTGATAGCTCCAGAAAGGAACCCGCGGCGGGAGGGGCGGCGCCGGCTCGCTCATGGCTCGCGCTCGATCAGCGCCGCGGCCAGGAGGGGAACCGTCAGCTCGTGGTGCCCCGTGATGGTGATGCCGTGGCCCCCCGCCTGCGCGTGCGGCCGTTCGACGACGTTCACTTTGGGCCGGTAGTGCTGGAGGAAGTCCAGGTTCGCCGTGGTGAATGCCGCCAGTGGCCGGCCCAGATTCCGCACCACGGATACCGCCTTCAGGAATACTTCCGGCAGCACCACCGCCGAGCCGACATTGATGTAAACTCCGCCTTCGTTCAACTCCGCCACCAGCGAGCAGAACAGCCGGAAGTCGCGATAAGTGGCCGCGCCGATAGCCGCGCCGTCGGCTTGGGGGTGCGTGTGCGGCGTGTCCGTACCGATAGCGACATGCACCGTGACCGGCATCGAGTGGCGCCAGGCCGTCAACACCAGGCTGTGGCCGGCGTAGCGCGCGTCGGCGATCTCGTCCAATCTCCGCCCCAGCGACTCTCCGATCCCCAGGCCCTCGGCAATACCACGCGCTATGGCAAGGTTCATTTCCTGCCCGGTTTCCTCGGCCGCGCCGAAACGGCCGTCCGGCAGGACCGCCTCGACATCCTCGCTGGTGCACCCTGCGATGGCGATCTCGAAGTCATGAATGGACGCCGCTCCGTTCATGGCGAACGCGGTCGCATATCCGCCGTGCATCAGGTCGATCAACACCGGCGCCAGACCGCACTTGATCACGTGGCCGCCCAGCCCCCAGATCACGGGCTTACCGGCGGCGCGCGCTCCGGCAACCGCATCCACCAAGTTGCGGAAAGAATTTCCCGCCAGGATCCGGGGCAGCGAATCCAGCAGCCCTTCCACCCCAGCCCCCTTCACGTAGGGCGTGGCGAAGTCCTCCGTGCGGACCTTGCCGCCCCGTTTCTGGATAGGAACCGTCTTGAGGCCGGCGAAATCGATCGGCCGCTGCCTGTACTTGCTCACTTGTCCCGTCCGTTTCTCAGCACCTTGGCCAGAGCCTGCGCTGTGTAGCTCTTGCGGTGGCGCACCATTTGCTCCGGCGTGCCCGCCACCACCACCCTGCCGCCTTCCTCGCCGCCTTCCGGTCCCAGGTCGATGATCCAGTCCGCCGTCTTTACCACGTCCAGGTTGTGCTCGATCACCACCACCGTATTGCCCAGTCCAGCCAGCCGCTGGAGCACGTCCAGCAACTTGTTCACATCGTCGAAATGCAGCCCCGTGGTCGGCTCGTCGAGCACGTAGAACGTGCGGCCGGTCTGGCGCCGGCTCAGCTCCTTGGCCAGTTTGATGCGCTGGGCCTCGCCGCCCGAGAGCGTCGTCGCCGATTGCCCGAGGTGAATGTAGCCCAGGCCGACGTCGAGCAGCGTCTGGAGCTTGACCTGAACTTGCGGGATGTTCTCGAGCACCCCCAGAGCCTCCTCGACCGTCGTCTCCAGCAGGTCCGCGATCGAGTGGCCCTTGTATTTTACCTGGAGCGTCTCGTGGTTGTAGCGGCGCCGGTGGCAGACGTCGCAGGTCACGTAGACGTCGGGCAGGAAGTTCATCTCGATGCGCTTCAGCCCGCCGCCCTGGCAGGCTTCGCAGCGGCCGCCTTTCACGTTGAAGCTGAAGCGCCCCGGCCCGTAGCCGCGCTCGCGGGATTCCGGCAGCCTGGCGTAAAGGTCGCGGATGGGAGCGAACAGGCCCGTGTATGTCGCGGGGTTCGAGCGCGGGGTCCGGCCGATGGGCGACTGGTCGATGCGGATGACCTTGTCGATGTACTTCAGGCCCTCCAGCCGTTCGTGAGCGCCCACTGCTTCCCGGGAGCGATACAGCTCGCGCGCCAATGACCGGTAGACGATGTCGTTCACCAGGGTGGATTTGCCGCTGCCGGAAACGCCGGTAACCACGATGAACAGGCCCAGCGGGAACTCCACGTCGAGGTTCTTCAAGTTGTGCTCGCGCGCGCCGCGCACCACGAGCTTGTGGCCGTTGCCGCGCCTGCGCCGGGCGGGTTCCTCGATCCTCCGCGCGCCGGAGAGGTACTGGCCGGTCAGCGAGTGCTCGTCCGCGGCGATCGCGCCCGGAGTCCCCGCGGCCACCAGGTATCCGCCCAGCCGCCCGGCGCCGGGGCCGAGGTCCACCACGAAATCGGCGCGCTGGATGGTTTCGGCGTCGTGCTCAACGACGAGCACCGTGTTGCCCATGTCGCGCAGACGCGCGAGCGTGTCCAGCAGCCGGCCGTTGTCGCGCGGGTGCAGACCGATAGAAGGCTCATCGAGGACGTAGAGGACACCGCGCAGCTTGGAGCCGATCTGCGTCGCCAGGCGAATGCGCTGCGACTCGCCGCCGGAGAGTGTGTCGGCCGAGCGGTCCAGGCTCAGGTAATCCAGCCCCACCGCGCTGAGGAATTCCAGCCGGTTGCGGATCTCCTCGGCGATGCGCGCGGCGATGGTGCGTTCCCGCTCGTTGAACTGCCAGCCGCGCGCCACGGGCAGGGCCCGAGCAACGGGCAGGGCGGTGAAGTCGCCGATCGACATCCCCTTCACCTGAACGGCGAGACTGGTGGCGCGCAGGCGCTTCCCGTGGCAGTCCGGACAGGTGACGGACGGAGCATTGTCCACCGACCATTCCGGGTCGATATCCGAGGCCCACTGTCTGCCCAGCCCGGCGCAGGACTCGCAGGCTCCGTAGGGGCTGTTGAACGAGAAAGAGCGCGGCTCGAGCTGCGGGACGCTGGCGCCGCAATCCGGGCAAGCCAGCTTGTGGGAGTACAGCCGCTCGTCGCCGTTAACCACCGCCACCAGCACCAGGCCGCCGGCCAGCTTGGTGGCGGTCTCGATGGAAGCTTCCAGCCGTTCCTCGATTCCGGGCTTCACCAGCAGGCGGTCCACGACCACTTCGATGGTGTGATTGCGGCGCTTGTCGAGCTTGATGGGCTCGTCGACGCCCCGGAGCGTGCCATCGACGCGCGCCCGCAGGAAACCCTGGCGCGCCAGTTTCTCCAGGTCCTTCCTGTACTCGCCCTTGCGGCCGCGGACAATCGGGGCCAGAATCATGACCCGCTCGCCAGCTCTCAGCGCCATGACCTGCTGCAGGATCTTCTCGGTGGATTGCTGCGAGATCTCGTGGCCGCAATCGGGGCAATGCGGAATGCCGATGGAGGAGTAGAGCAGGCGCAGGTAGTCGTAGATTTCGGTGATGGTGCCGACGGTGGAACGCGGGCTGCGGCCGGTGGTTCTCTGCTCGATGGAGATGGCGGGACTGAGGCCGTCAATGGAGTCCACGTCGGGCCGTTCCATCTGGTCCAGAAACTGGCGGGCGTAGGGCGAGAGGGTTTCGATGTAGCGCCGCTGGCCCTCGGCATAGATGGTGTCGAAGGCGAGCGAGGACTTGCCGGAGCCGCTCAGGCCGGTGACGACCGTGAACGTATTGCGCGGAATCTCCACGCTGATGTTCTTGAGATTGTGTACGCGCGCCCCGTGGACGCTGATGCGATCCAGCATAGTGAACTTCGCCGCGGCCAGTCCAATCTTCTATTGTCCCAGGGGACGGAGACATCGGTCAGACTGTGTTAGCCTGTGTACAGATGAGCACACATGACTGAGACCCTGTCCATTCGCCTTGACGCCGAGGTCAAGCAGCGGCTCGATGCCCTCGCGGAGCGGTCCAATCGCTCCAAGTCTTTCCTGGCTGCTGAGGCCATTGCCGCATACGTGGCTTCGGAGGAATGGCAACTGGGCGAGATCCACGCCGGCTTAAAGGACTTGAACGAAGGCAAGTCCGTCGGGCACGAAGCCGTCTCCAAACGGTTGCGCTCCTGGGGCAAGAGGTCTGAGGGCCGGGTCCCCCGATGAAGCTGGTCTGGTCCCGCCGGGCGGTAGCACACCTGGCGGCCTTCCGGCGGTACATTGAGCGGGACAATCCCTCGGCAGCGCGTGACGTTGCGGAACAGATCCTTCGAGCCGTCGAGCTTCTCCAGACTCAGCCGCACATGGGGCGCGCTGGGCGCGTCTTGGGGACCCGGGAACTGGTGGTCTCCGGCACGCCCTTTCTCACCCCGTATCGCGTCCGAGGGGAACGGCTGGAACTCATTGCCGTGTTTCACGGCAGACAGCAGTGGGGGGCTTCGGGAGCGTACCCTCGCTGAGCATGCTGGGGCACAAGTCGCCCACGTGCCGCGGGGGCAGGGAAATTAAACTGTAGGGAATAGAACCAGGGCTACTCCGGGACGCTTGGACGGATCGGGGACGGCGCGACCGACTTGTTCTTCAGCAACCGGTTGCGTTCCCGCTTGGCAATCTTGCGTTTGCGTGCACGGTGGAACCGCGCCTTATCTCCATTGACAGCTGACATAGTGCCCTAAGGGTAGCAGAGTTTGGCCACTCGGGTGTGGCAGGGCCGCGAAAGTTCCCAGCGCGGCTGTACACAAGGCCGTCCCGACGGCGCCTCCGAATGGAAGCAGTCTGGCTCCTGGGGTGATCACGCCGCGTCGCGCACGCTCACGGCCAGGTGCTTGCCCAGCACCTCCAGCGCTGCCTGAAGCTTCTCCGCCTGTGTTGCGCGATTCGGATCAAGCATCCGGCGCACGACCGTCTCTCTAACGCTGAGGCGCCGGGCTAGCTCGCAATTGCTGACGCCCTGCTTCCTCATTTCCAGGTATAGAGCCAGTTTGCTAGCGATCCAGAACGGAACCGGCACCAGTCGCTGACCGCGCTTCAGCCGGGACGGGGCGGGGATTTCCGCCTTTTCGGAGATTGCTCTGGCGATCATGCTGCCAAGCAGGTCGATCGCCTCCTGGAAAGCTTCTCTATCATCCTTCCCGTCCGTGTGCGCGTGCGGAAAATCCGGAAAGCTCACGACAGGCCGGTCGTCTCTGTCGGGCCTGAAGATTGCCGGGTATGCGAAATGAAGCATTAATTCCTCCGTTGCCTGGGGCTTGAATATCGCACAGATCTGTGCGAGCGTCAAGTGATCACTGAACCAGTCCTGACCGCACATCCGCTCGCTGGCGCTCGCGGTTCAGTGCTGCTGGAGGAAGAGCAGGGCGGCCTGGCGGGCGAAGTTCAGCACGGGGGAGGGGTAAATGCCCAATAGCAGGGTTCCCAGCACGGCCGTCCACAGGACCGTCCCCACGGCGCCTCCGAATGGAAGCAGGCCGGTTGCCGCCTCGGAGGGCTCCTGCATATACATGACGACGATGATGCGGAGGTAGTAGTAGGCCGCCACGGCGCTATTGAGCAAGCCCAGCACCGTCAGCCAAACCAGGCCAGAGTCCAGCGCCGCTTTGAAAATGTAGAACTTGCCGAAGAAGCCGCCGGTGAGAGGGACGCCGATCAGGGAGAGCAATAGAACTGAGAACAAAGCGGCCGCGACAGGCCGGCGGGCGGCCAAACCCGAGAGATCCTGAACTTGCAGGTATCGCTCTCCCTGGCGGCTGAAGTACCCGATCAGGGCGAAGGCGCCCAGGTTCATGAGAGCGTACGCCGCCAGGTAGAACATCGCCGCCGAAATCCCGGCCTCGGAATTCGCGGTGAGTGCCACCAGGACATAGCCCGCGTGGGCGATGGAACTGTAGGCCAGCAGCCGCTTGATGTTGGTCTGCGCCAGCGCCGCGAAGTTGCCGACCACCATCGTCAGCAGCGCCGACAACCATAACAGCGACTCCCAGCGACCGCTTACCGGCTCGAAGGCGGTCATGAAAATCCGGAGGAACACGGCGAAGGCCGCGGCTTTCGGTCCGGTGGATAAGAACCCCGCGACCGGCGCCGGCGCGCCCTGGTAGACATCCGGGGCCCATATCTGGAAGGGCCAGACGGAGACTTTGAAGGCAATCCCCACGAAGATGAGGGCCGCCGCTACAGCCGCCAGGGGCTGCGATGGCCCCAGGCGGCCCGCCCCGAGCATGCCCTGGATGTCGCTCAGATAGGTCGTGCCGGTGACTCCATAGATCCAGGCGACTCCGTAGAGGAAGAACGCCGTGGCGAAGGACCCCAGCAGGAAATACTTGAGAGCGGCCTCATTGGCGCGCTTGTCGTCCCGCAGATAGCCAACCAGGATATAGCTCGATATCGAGGAAATTTCCAGGCCGATGAACACCATGATCAGCTCGTCGGTCGAGGCCATCAGGCACTGGCCGGCCACCGAATAGAGCAGCAAAGCGTGAAACTCGGCGGCAGCGGCGCCTTCCCGGCGGAGGTACGGCACGGAGGCGAGCGCCGTCAGGATGCCCACGCCGATCACCAGCGCCCGGAAGAAAGTGGCGAACTCGTCCACCACAATCGTGCTCTGAAAAGCCGAACCGGAGTTCAGGTACGCCGCCAGCGCCCCCCCCAGCGCCGCCAGCATCCCGGCCACGGCGAGATAGCCGAGCCAGTGGCCGCCCTTGGATTTGACCAGCGGCGCCAGCACCATGATGGCGGTCGCCACAATAACCAGGATCGCTTCGGGCAGCACGCGAACCATCTCGAGGGCGGAGGGGACGAAGCTAACGGGCATCGGCGGCCCCCCGGAACCAGGCAGGAGCGCTGTTGCGGACGTGAACGACCACGCCCTGCCGGGTTCTTTCGAGAATGTTCGAGTTGGCCGCGCTGATGGGCGGCAGGAAGGTTTGCGAAGCCACGCCCATCCACACCATCAGGAAGATCAGCGGCAGGATGGCGGCCCACTCGCGGCCGGTCAGGTCCGGCAGGTGAGACTTCACGGCTTCGGAGGCCTCGCCGAAGAAGGTCCGCTGGTAGAGCCAAAGCAGATAGCAGGCGGACAGGATCACGCCGATGGCCGCGAATACGGCCCAGCGGAAATTCACCTGCGCGACTCCCTGAAGCACCAGGAACTCGCCGACAAAGTTGTTCAGGAGCGGCAGGCCGAGGCTCGCCAGGGTCGTGATCATGAACACAATGGCGAGGTTAGGCGCCGGCGTGGCCGCTCCGCCGTAGTCGGCGATTTCGAGCGAATGCCTGCGCTCGTACATGTAGCCGACCAGGATGAACAGCGCACCGGTCGAAATCCCGTGGTTCAACATCTGGTAGACCGCCCCGTCCAGGCCCAGCTGCGTGAACGAGAAGATGCCGAGCACGACGAAGCCGAGGTGGCTCACCGAAGAGTAGGCGACCAGCTTCTTCATGTTGGGCTGCACCATCGCCACCAGCGCCCCGTAGATGATCCCGATGATGGCGAGGGTCACGATCCAGGGCGCGTTGTCGCGGGCCGCCGCCGGGAAGAGCGGCAGGCAGAAGCGGAGCAGCCCGTAGGTCCCCATTTTCAGCATGACGGAGGCCAGGATGACGGAGCCGGCCGTGGGCGCCTCCACGTGAGCGTCGGGCAGCCAGGTGTGCAGCGGGAACAGCGGCACTTTGACGGCGAAGGCCAGGAAGAAAGCCAGGAAGAGCAGCGCCTCTTCGCGGGGAGCCAGCCGCAGCAGCCCGCTGTCGAGCATGCTCCGCAAGACGGTGTAGTCGAAAGTTCCGGCAAGGTTGTAAAGATAGATGATCCCCACCAGCATCAGCACCGACCCGGCCATGGTGAACAGGAAGAACTTCACCGCGGCATAGATCCTGCGCTCGTGTCCCCAGATTCCGATCAGGAAGTACATGGGGACCAGCGAGACCTCCCAGAACACGTAGAACAGGAACAGGTCGAGCGCCATGAAGACGCCTGCCAGACCGAACTCCATGAGCAACAGGAAGGCGTAGAACTCCTTGGTCCGCTTGTTGATGGAGCGCCACGAAATGAGAACCGCAAGGGGCGTGAGCAGGGTGGTCAGCAGGACCAGCCACAGGCTGACGCCATCCACCCCGATGTGATAGCGGATGGCCGGCGAAACGATCCAGGTCACATTCGTCACGAGCTGGAAGCCCGATTGAGAGCGGTCGAAACCGAACAGCAGGCCCAGGGAGACCAGGAAGATCGCGAGCGAGGCGGCCAGCGCGGTCCAGCGAATCAAGCGCTCCTGTGCCCGGGGAAGCGCCAGCAGCAACACGAAGGCGGCGAGGGGAAGCGCCAGGATGAGATTCAGCGGAATCACCGGCCACCCCCTAAGAACACAAAGACGAAGAGCGCCACCACGCTGCCCCAAAGGACCCACGCCGCGTAGCTCCGTATGCTGCCCGATTGGAACAGCCTGAGCACTTCTCCCACACCGCGCGCCCGCGTGCCTACGCCGTTGACGGTTCCGTCAATCAAGCCGGCGTCCACGTCCCGCCAGAGGATGTCGGACGATCCACGAATCAGGGGCTGGACTATCGCGGCGTCGTAAATCTCGTCCACGAAGTACTTGTTGTAGACCAGCCGGTAGAGGCCGCCCAGCCTCTGCGTAACCGCGCCGGCGAGGCCCGGCTTGACCACGTAGAAGAGGTAAGCCAGCGCGATTCCCCCGAGACCCGCAGCCACCGAGATGTACATCAGCACGGCGTTCTCGCCCTCTTCGGCCCGCGGGAACAACGGTTCGAGCCATTGGGGAATCGGGATGAAGCCACCGCCTAGCGAGAGCGCCGCCAGCGCCACCAGGGGCAGCGTCATCCAGGCCGGCGACTCGTGCGGGTGGTGATCGCCGCGCGGAGAGCCGAAGAACGCCAGGAAGAAAGCGCGGAAGACGTAGAAGGCGGTCATCCCCGCCGTGAGAACGCCGACCCAGTACATCCACGGCGCGTGGTGGTAGGCCGCCAGGAGGATCTCATCCTTGCTCCAGAAACCGGAGAAGGGCGGAACGCCCGCAATGGCCACCGAGGCGCACAGGATGGTCCAGAAGGTCACGGGCGTGTGCTTGCGCAGCCCGCCCATCTTCCGCAGGTCCTGCTCGCCCGAAAGAGCGTGGATCACGCTGCCGGCGCCCAGGAACAGGAGCGCCTTGAAGAAGGCGTGGGTCACCAGGTGGAAAATTCCGGCCGCGAACGCTCCCGACCCCAAGCCCAGGAACATGTAGCCGAGCTGGGAGACGGTCGAGTAGGCGAAGACCTTCTTGATGTCGTTCTGCGCCAGGCCGATGGTCGCCGCGAAGAACGCCGTCGCGAGACCGATCAGGGCGACCATATCGAGGGCCAGCGGGGCGTGCAGGAAGATCGGCGCGCAGCGCGCCACCATGTAGACGCCCGCGGTCACCATGGTTGCGGCGTGGATCAGCGCGGAAACCGGCGTGGGGCCTTCCATGGCGTCCGGCAACCAGACGTAGAGCGGAATCTGCGCCGATTTGCCCGTGGCGCCCACCAGCAGCAACAGCCCGATCAGGGTGAGCGTTCCCACCGAGGCTTCCGTGGGCCACTGGTTCACGGCCTGGAATACCGTGTTGAAATCCAGCGAGCGGAAGGCCACAAAAACCAGGAACACCGCCAGCGAGAAGCCGAAATCTCCGATCCGGTTCACGATGAACGCCTTATTGCCGGCGTTGGTGGCGCTCTTCTTCAGGAACCAGAACCCGATCAGCAGGTAGCTGCACAGCCCCACGCCTTCCCAGCCGACGAACAGCAACAGGAAGTTGGCCGCCAGCACCAGGATCAGCATGAAGAACATGAACAGATTGAGGTAGGCGAAGAAGCGGTAGTAGCCGCCCTCGTGGGCCATGTAGCCGATCGAGTAGATGTGAATGAGCAGCCCCACGCCGGTGACCACCAGGAGCATGACGGCGGTGAGGCGATCCACCGCCAGGTCGAATCCCACGCGAAAGTCGCCGCTTTGGATCCAGGTGTAGTAGCGCTCGACGTGCGCCTGCTCCATGGGGCCCAGCGCCAGGAGCGTCTTCACGACCCAGAGGAAGGACAGCAGCACGCTGCCGATGGCGATGGCGTTGACGACGGACTTGGGCGCGCGGCGGCCAAAGAGGCCGTTCGCCAGGAATCCGGCCAGCGGGAGCGCGGGGATCAGCCAGAGGTGCAGCATGCGCTTAGTTCTTCATCGAGTCGATTTCGTCAATCTGCAACGTTCCACGGTTCTTGAACACGGTCAGGATGATCGCCAGCCCGACGGCGGCTTCGGCGGCCGCGACCACCATTACGAAGAAAGCGAAGATGTGCCCGTCCACCTGCTTGAGGTCATAGGCGAAGGCGATGAAGCTCAGGTTCACCGCGTTCAGCATCAGCTCGATCGACATGAAGACGGTGATGATGTTGCGGCGGGCCAGGAAGCCAGCCACGCCCAGGCTGAACAGCACCGCGCTCAGGATCAGATACCAGGAAAGCGGCACGCCGGTCATATCAATCGAGCTCCTTACGGGCGAGCACAACGGCGCCCAGAATGGCCACCAGGATCAGCACCGAGGTAACCTCGAACGGCAGCAGGTAGTTGGTGAACAGGATGCGCCCGATGTTGCGCGCCGAGCCTCCGGTGAACCCCCCGAACCGCACATTCAACGAGGATGGGACCAGAACCTGGATCAGGAAACTCACCAACCCCAGGAACACCACCAGGAAAGGCGCGCCGACATAGAGCGCCACGACAGAGCGGCCGGACTTCCGCTCCGCGCCGGCATTCAGCAGCATGATCACGAAGACGAACAAGACCATGATCGCGCCGGCGTAGACGATCACCTGCACGGCGGCGATGAACTCGGCGCCCAGTTGCAGGTAGAGGACGGCCAGCGCTCCCATCACCCCGATCAGCGAGACGGCGCTGGAGATGGGGTGCGTCTGCACGACCAGGTTGATCGCGCAACCCACGGCCACAATCGCGAACGTTAAGAAAAGGACGAAGTCCATATCTCTACCCGCCAAACACCGCCACCAGCCCGCCCGTTGCCAGCAGATTCAGCATGGCGGCGGGGAACAGGAATTTCCAGGCAAATCGCATCAACTGGTCATAGCGGAAGCGCGGCAGCGTTCCGCGCACCCACATAAAGGTGAACAACAGAAAGCCTACCTTGGATCCGAACCAGAAAAGAGGAAGCAGGATGGGCCGCACGGCGGGGACCAGGAAGAGCGCGGCGCGCCAGCCAGAACACGAGCGCCACGACCGGCAGCGTCCGCCGGTCTGGTTTCCGCGCCGGATGCAGCCCGTGATAGAGCGCTACCGCGCCGCACAGGGCCAGCAGGAGCGTCGGCACAAAGCCCGAGCCCAGAGCGTCCGGCCAAAGCGGTTGCCAGCCGCCGAGGAAAAGCACCGTGGCGAAGGTGCAGCTCGTGATCATGTTGGCGTATTCGGCCATGAAGAACGAGGCGAACTTCATGCTGCTGTACTCGGTGTGAAATCCGCCGACCAACTCGTTCTCCGCTTCCGGAAGATCGAACGGCACGCGATTGGTTTCCGCGAAGCCGACCACCAGGAAAATGATGAAGCTGAAAATCTGGGGCGCCGGCAACTGGAAAATGCTCCAGCGCGGGATGAATCCCAGGAAGTAGCCCGATTGCGACTGCACCAGCTCCTTCAAGCTCAGGGTATTGGCCAGCAGCAAGGGCGCGGCGACCGTCAGCGCCAGGGGCAGTTCGTAGCTGATCATCTGGGCCGCGCTGCGCAGGCCGCCGAGCAGCGAGTACTTGCTGTTGGAGGCCCAGCCGGCCAGCGCGATTCCGTAGACACTGAGCGACGAGATGGCCAGCAGGAACAGGATGCCGATGTTCAGGTCCGTGAGCTGGAGCGAGGTTTTGACGCCGAACACTTCGACTTCCGGGCCGTAGGGGATCACCGCGACCGGCAGCAGCCCCAGCGTCACGGCCAGGAACGGCGCGAACAGGAAGAGAATCCTGTTGGCTTGCGGCGGAAGCAGGTCCTCCTTGGTGAGCAGCTTGACGATGTCGGCCACCGGTTGCAGCAACCCGTGCGGACCCACGCGCGAGGGGCCCAGCCGCAGTTGGATGTGCGCGATCACTTTGCGCTCCACCCATTGCAGATAGGCCAGCGTCGTCAGCAGCGCCGCCGCGAAGAGCGCCGCCTTCACCAATGTGATGCTCAGAAAATCCATCGCTACGGGCGATAGAGCTCGCCCGGGGCCTCCCTCACTGAATTCAGCATCGCGCAGTAACGCCCCAACGTGCCCGAGGTGAAGAGCGTATCGCCGGCCGAGCGAACCAGTTCCGGCCGGGGCTCAATTGAACCGGAAACCGGCTCCTCCACCAGGGTCACTCCCATCCGATGCGCCAGCAACTCGAAGATCTCCAGGTCCGTCTTGACTCCCTCCGTCGTAATCGCCCTGGTCAGGCTCTGCAGCTCACCGCAGACGTTCGTGACGGTGCCGGACTTCTCATAGGCGCACGCCGCGGGCAACACGACATCGGCCCGCCCGGCCGTCTCGGTCAGGAACAAGTCCTGCACCACGACGAAGGCGCTTTCCGCGGCCAGGCTCCGGCTCTTCAGCGGATTGGCGCCCACCACCCACAGCACGTCGAGGTCGGACGCGGAGAGCATTTCCGGCAAGGCCAGGGCGCCTTCTCCAGCGGGCGTCAGGCCGGCGTCGACCGCGCCCCGCGAGTTCGGGTAGTCCACCAGGCAGACGTATTTCACGGGGATGCCGAGCGAATCGCCGAAAGCCACCAGGCTCCGCACGGCAGCGCCCTGGACCGCATCGCCGAAGAGGATGACCAACTCGGGTTCGGATTTGAGCGCATCCCGAAGAGACTCGACGCCCGCCAGTTCTTCGCCCGCACCAACCCTGACGCCGAGAACGGAATACGAATCCTCGCGCACGGGCCCGCGGGTCACGGTGTAGACGCGGCACTGGTGATGCCGCCAGTTAGCGCGGATCTGGAACGCGAGCAGCGGGTGCTGCTGCGCCAGGTCGCTCGCGACCACGAGCACGGCCTTCGAGGTGTACAGATCGGCCGTCTTCGCCAGAGCGTCCGGCCGTCCCTGCAGCGCCGCGAGCAAGCTGAGGACGTCGCCGGTGCGGTGGTGATCGATGTTGCGGCGTGCCCAGCCCCTGGCGCGCGAATCGCCGAAGGTAGTCGTTCTCCTCGTTCGTGGTTCGCGTCGAGCCCACCACGCCGAACTTGCCGCCGCGCGCCTTCACCTCGTTGAACTTCGCGGCCACGGCGCTCAACGCCTGCGCCCAGGAGACTTCCTTGAACTTGCCGCCCTCTTTCATGAGCGGCGCGCGCAGGCGCTCCGGGTGGCTGACGAAGTCGAAGGCGTAGCGGCCCTTGATACAGAGGAACTCGCCGTTGACGCCGGAGCGGTCGCGGTTGGTCCCGCGCATGATCCGATTGTCGTAGACGCCCAGCGTCGTCTTGCAGCCGTTGGAGCAGTGCGCGCAGATCGTGCCCACGTGCTTCATCTCCCACGGCCGGGTCTGGTAGCGATAAGTGCCGCTAGTCAGCGCCCCGACCGGGCAGATATCGATGCACATGCCGCACTCGTCGCACTCCAGGTGGTCTCCCGCATTGGGCGCAATCTCCGAGACCGCGCCGCGGCTCACGATGCCCAGCGCCGAGACGCCCATGCCTTCCTTGCAGATGCGGACGCAGCGGTAGCACAGGATACAGCGCGGCGCGTCGTAGTAGACCACCGGCGACCATTGCTTCTCCGGCGTGTGCACTTTGTTCTCGAGGAAGCGGCTCTCGCCCAGGCCGAAGCGGAAGGTCAGGTCCTGGAGCTCGCACTCGCCGCCCTTGTCGCAAACCGGACAATCCAGCGGGTGGTTCGTCAGCAGGAACTCGAGCATGGACCGGCGCGCCTCAACGACCTGCGGCGTGTCGGTCCGCACCACCATGCCCTCAGCCACGGGAAGGGTGCAGGAGGTCAACAGCTTCGGGGACTTTTCGACCTCGACCAAGCACATGCGGCAGGCCGCCTGGAGGGTGAGCCCTTGGTAGTAGCAGAACGCGGGAATCTCGATGCCCACGCTGCGGGCCGCGTCGATCACCAGCGTCCCGGCCGGGGCCTCGATGGTTCTGCCGTCGATCTGGAGCTTCACCATGCCGGCCTCTCGGACCGCTCAAATGGACAAGGTTTGCCGTCCAGGTGGGCTTCGAACTCGTCTCGAAACTTCTCGACGAAGGCGATGGTGGGCATCGCCGCGGCGTCGCCCAGGGGGCAGAACGTCCGCCCCAGCATCTTCTTCGCCAGATCGCCGATCAGGTCGATATCGGCGCGCGTCCCCTCGCCCGCGTGAAACCGCACCAGCAACTTGCGCAGCCAGATCGTACCCTCGCGGCAGGGGATGCACCAGCCGCAGCTTTCATGGGCGTAGAACTTCATGATGCGCATCGCGGCCCGGACCATGCAGGTGTCTTCGTCCATCACGATGACGCCGCCCGAGCCCAGCATGCTTTTCGCTTTAGCGAGCGAATCGAAGTCCATCGGCAGATCGCACTCATCCGCCTTCAGCACCGGGCACGAACTGCCGCCCGGGATCACGGCCTTCAGCCGCTTGCCGCCGCGCACGCCGCCGCCCACCTCGTTGATCATGCGCAGCAGATTGAAGCCCATGGGCAGCTCGTAGACGCCGGGCCGGTTCACGTGGCCCGAGAGGCAGAACAGGCGCGTGCCGCCGTTGCGCGCGGTTCCCAGGGCCGAGAACGCCGCGCCGCCGTCCCGGATGATGGCGGGCACGGAGCAAAAGGTCTCGACGTTATTCAGGACGGTCGGGCACTGGAAAGCGCCGGCCACCGCCGGAAAGGGAGGCCTGATCCGGGGCACGCCGCGCTTGCCCTCGAGCGACTCCAGCAGCGCCGACTCCTCGCCGCACTCGTAGGAGCCCGCGCCGGTGTGGGTGTAAACGTCGAAATCGAAACCGCTGCCCAGGATGTTCCGCCCGAGGAAACCGCCGGCCCGCGCTTCGTCGATGGCGCGGTCCATGATGTCGATCAGGTAACGGTACTCGCCGCGAATGTAAACGTAACCCGCCCGCGCCGCGACGGCCAGGCCCGCGATCAGCACGCCTTCGATGAGCTGATGCGGGTCGTTCTCGATGAGCACGCGGTCCTTGCAGGTGCCGGGCTCGCCCTCGTCGGCGTTCACCACGATGTACTTGGGCTTGGGCGAGGAACGCGGCACGAAGCTCCACTTCAGCCCGGTGGGGAAGCCGGCGCCGCCGCGCCCGCGGAGGTTCGAGACCTTCACTTCCTCGATGATGTCCTCCGGGCTTCATGCCGAGCGCCTTGCGGAAGGCCGCATAGCCGTCCGTCGCGAGGTAGGTGCCGATGGCCGCCGAATTCTCCAGCCCAAAGCGCCGGGTCAGCACTTTGACTTCGAGCGGGCTCGGTTCGTTATAGAGCATGGGCTTCAGTCGCGAGCGCTCAGGCTTTCGATCAACCGGTCGAACGCCTCCGGCGTCACCACGTGATGGAAATCGTAATTGACCTGGATGGCCGGCGCCCAGGAGCAGGCGCCCATGCACTCCACCTCTTCGAGCGAAAACTTTCCGTCCGGCGTCACCTGTTTGTGCCCGACGCCGAGCTTCCGGCAAGCGTGTTCCCACAGCTCCTGTCCGCCGCTCAGCAGGCAACTGATGTTGGTGCAGATCTGGATGTTATACTTGCCCGCGCGCTCCCGCCGAAACATGGAGTAGTAGCTGACGACCTCCTCCACTTCCATGGGCTTCAGCCCCAGCCGCCGCGAGACCTCATCCACAGACTTCGGGAGTGACCGCACCCACCTCGTCCTGCGCGTACAGCAGCATCGGGATCAGCGCCGAACGCTGGCGTCCCTCGGGGTAGCTTCCCAGGACTCTCTCGAACCGCGCTTCCAGTTCCGGGGAGAAGTTCATCGGTCCACGTCCCCCAGCACGAAGTCCATGCTGCCCAGGGCGGCGACCACGTCCGCGAGCAGGCGGCCCTCGACCATACGGCTGGTGGCCTGAAGATTGCCGAAGCTGGGCCCGTGGATGTGAACCCGGTACGGCTTGGCGGAGCCGTCGCTCACCACGTAGTAGCCCAACTCGCCGCGCGGCGATTCGATTGCCTGGTACACCTCGCCCGCCGGAACCTTGAAGCCCTCGTAGACGATCTTGAAATGATAGATGAGGGCTTCCATCTGGGTCTTCATCTTCTCGCGGTCCGGCAGCACGATGCCCGGGGCGTCGGCGGTCCATGGCCCCGAGGGCATCCCGTCCAGCGCCTGGCGGGCTATCCGGGCGCTCTGGTGCATCTCCTCGAGGCGCACCTGATAAGCGCGCATAGACGTCGCCCTCGGTGCGCGTCGGCACTTCAAAATCGAACTTGTCGTAGCTGGAGTAGGGCTCGGCCTTGCGGATGTCCCAGGCGAGGCCCGCCGCGCGCAGCATCGGCCCCGTGACCCCCGAGTCGATCAAGTCCTCGAGAGACGCATAGCCAACGCCCTTGGTCCGGCCCAGCCAGATGGGATTGTTGGTGAGCAGGTTCTCGTACTCCTCGACGTGGTTCGGGAAGGCGTCCAGGAAGGTGCGGACGGGATGTTGCCAGCCCCGCGGCGGCTCCAGCGCCAGCCCGCCGACCCGGAAATAACTGGTCATCATGCGCTGGCCGGAGAACATCTCGAAGATGCGCAGCAGGTCCTCGCGCTCGCGGAAGCAGTACAGGAAAACGCTCATGGCCCCGATGTCGATGGCGTGCGTTCCGAGCCAGATCAGGTGGCTGCCGATCCGGGTCAGCTCGGTGAGCATCACGCGCATCCACTGCGCCATGGGCGGAGCCTCGATGCCCAGCAGCCTCTCGACCGCCAGCACGTAACAGAGGTTGTTGGAGAGGTTGGCGAGGTAGTCGACGCGGTCGGTGAGCGGGACCACCTGTTGGTAGGTCTTGTCCTCGCACTCCTTTTCGATTCCGGTGTGGAGGTAGCCGATGTCGGGCTCGGCACTTCACGATGGTTTCGCCGTCGAGTTCGAGCAGCAGGCGCAGCACCCCGTGGGTGGAGGGGTGCTGCGGTCCCATGTTCAGCACGGTCTTGCGGGTTGAAGTCCCTGGTTCGCTCACCGCGCTCGCCTCATTCGTCCTTGTACGAGTATTTGTACCCGTGAACGGGATAATCCTTGCGCAGGGGATGGCCTTCCCAGTCGTCGGGCAGCATGATTCGCCGCAGGTTGGGATGGTTCCGGAAAACGACGCCGAACAAGTCGAAGACCTCCCGCTCGTGCCAGTTGGCCGACCGCCAGACACTGGTGACGGAATCGATCTCGGGAGCGCTGCCCGGGAGCAGGCACTTAAGGCGCACTCTCTCGTTGCTCTGGAAAGAATGCAGGTGGTAGACGATTTCAAAGCGCGGCTCGCGTGGATGCCAGTCCACGGCGGTGAGATCCGCCAGCCTCACGAACTGCCGCTCGTGCTTGAGGAAAGCGCAAGCGGCGACGATCCGTTCCGGGGCGATCTCGAGGGTCAGTTCCCCGCGGTCCAGCTTTCCGGAGACAATGGCACCCGGCTCGCCTGACTCCAGGCCCGCCGCGACGGAGACATCCTTGAGGTGCTCAGGCAGCATAGCGGGTCAATCGTGCTCGTCGGGCGCCCAGTCGAGAACCCCTTTCTTCCAGATGTAAAAGAACCCGCACAGAACCAGAGCGATGAAAAGGAGCATCTCGGTGAATCCAAAGAGCTTGAGTTCGCGGAAGACGACGACCCAGGGATACAGGAAGATGGCCTCGATATCGAAGAGGATGAAGACCATGGCCACCAGGTAGAACTTTACGCTGAAGCGCTCGCGCGCGCTGCCGGTGGGGACGATACCGCACTCATACGGCATATCCTTGACCCGATTTCGCACCCTTTTCCCCAGAAAATAGGAGGCTCCCAGCATGCCGCCGGCGACCGCCATGGCGATCAGGATCTGGATCAGGATCGGAAAATATGTTTGCGGATAGGAAACAGGCATAGATCCCCGGTCAACAACCCTCCTATTGAATATAGTTAGGGCGAAAACTAGGTGTCAAATGGCGAAGAATTCAACGCTGCTCGGGAGGCGGTTGGCTGTCACTTGAAATTCAGCTTCACGGTGTTCGCCGCCATGCCGTCGACCGTTAGCACCAGGTCCGCCGCTCCGCGCCCCCTCAGCCCCGCCGGCACAGACACGGTGACTTGATCGAGTCCCGGCGCGCCGGCCACCGGTGCGGCGGCCACGACTTGCGCCGCGACCCCTCCGATGGTGGCCGTCACTGCCGAGAGGGAACTGAAGCCGCCGATTCCCGTTCCGAACAGCATGAGAACAGTCTGGCTGGAGACGGGGCCCAAATCGATGGGCGCCGGAACGCAACTGCCGGGCGCGGCGCCGCAGGCGCATGCCCATTGACCGATCTGGGAGCCGTCCGCCGCCGTCGTCACCGTATAGGCCGCCGGCGGCCCTTGCCCGTCCATGTTCGCGGTGAAGATGCCGGGAGCGACCGATTGAATCAGAAGCGGTCCGGTAGCCACCACCTGTCCGCCGACGGCCACGCTCACCGAGGCCGCTCCGGCCGCCGCGTTGGCGGGGATGACGAAGTTGATCTGGCCGGGGCTGGCGTAGTACAGAGCAGCCGGCTGCTGGAGGCCAGCGCTATCCTTCACCGTGACGATCGAGTTCGCCAAAGTGGCTGGCAGGGGAGGCGCGGCGGCCTGAGGGGCAGATGCAAGCCCCAGCCCAAAGCTGCTGGAGATAGCGCCCGCGGCCTGCGGCGGGAACAGCAGGAAGCTCGCGGAGGAGACATTGGCGGCGGAGGTGGCCGGCGGTTGCGTGCCCAATGTGCAATCGTCCACGAAGACATACCGCGATTCGGAGACGATGCCCTGCGAGTCACGAATCTCAAATCTCGAAAAGCCCGTGATGCTGGTGAAACCGAAGTACTGCCAGGCCGTGCTGAAGGCGCCCAAGTCGAACGCGCGGGTCGCGTCGCCATCCGGAACCATTACCAGGTGTCCGCCCAAATTGCCGCTCACCCAGCAGCCCACGCCGTAGAGCAGGTTCGCTCCCGGAACTCGAGTGCCCATGACACCGTCCTGGCTGGGATCGGTGGGGTTCAAGGCGTCGGGGTTTCCGTGCGGGGAACTGACCGCTCCCCAAGCCCCGCTGTGGGCCGCGCCGCCGCTCGTCGAGATGCCGTCGGGCGTGGTCCTGGCGTAGGGATGGTTCGAGGACCAGATGATTCCATTGCTTAGGGCGCTGGGCGCGGCGGCCGGGTTCCGCGACGGGGCCCAGGCCGCATCGCTTTCGAAATTCTCCTGAATTGCCGTAGAGCCCTGACTGGTCAGCGCCGCTAGATACAAGGCCTCATCCGAAAACGTGTGCGTTTGCGGCGGAGCCAGGGTGACGACGATGTTGTCCACCAGAAAGACAGTGGCGCCCAGAGGCTGAAATGGGATTCCGATTTGCACGAGGTTGAACGGCTTGCCGCCCGATGTTAAGTTCAACGTGTCCATGGGCATCGTGTCCTGCGCGTAGGTTCCGTGCGCGCTGGCCGTTTGGACTGGCACAGTTCCAGTGGAATCCACATATGCGGCGATCTGGATCGTGGTAGGGACTTCGACTTGCTGGAAATCGGCGGTCGCGAAGGTAAGTGAGATGCTGACGATGGGCTGGCTGAAGCGGATGTCCAGCAAGTTACGATTCTGGTTGCCATCGTAGAGGTAGTGGCCGGAGAACCGCGACATATGGAAGGTAGTACTGGCGTCGGTTTGAATGGAAAAGACCGAGCCGGAAGGCGAGCTGAACTGCGCCGTCATTCCCCCCGCCGCCTGGCTGAATGGTACGGACTGGCCAGTGCCGAGAGCCGGCGTTCCCGTGTCAAGGTCGAACGTGACTGAGGACTGGCTGGCCGCCGGCTGGGACATCACCAGGCACAAGCCCATAATCAACCAAGCTCCGAAGGTTCTCTTCAGCATGGACACACCCCCAAGGCTAGCTTACGCCTTCCGGCGCCAGTGGGAAACTGGCGCCGGAAGGTCTGCAAAACTCAGTGCGTAGTCACGCTGCTGGACGCGGCGACCGGCGCCGAATCGGCGGACAGACTTGGATAACCTCCCGCCGGCGCGACGTAGGATCGCGTGTAACCGACCAGGTTGTTGGCGATCACCCGATAGAAGTAGGTCGCTGGAGGCGCACTCGGGTCGGTGAACGAGACCGTAGTACCGGCCCCCACGCCTGGCAAGGCCTCTCCCAGCGTTGTCCAGGGACCGCCGACCGACGTGGCTCTCTGAACCGTGAAGCCGGTCTCGTTGAGCGAGTGGTCGGTCCAGGTCAGAACCACGTGTTGCGAGCCCAAGGCGCCCGCCGCCGCGCCCGCCAGGCTGGAAGGCACCCTGGGCGGCACCGCCAGCACCATGGCGCGCATCATATCGTTCTCTTCGTGGCCCAGGAGGTGACAATGCCAGACATATTCCCAGCCGAAGTTCGTCAAGTCGTTGGTGACGGTGGCCGGCTGGTTAGTCGGATCGACATTGGTGAATGACATGGCGGAGGTGTAGGTAACATCCCTGGTGACGTCCAGGGGCCGGATGCTGTTGGGAAGATCCCAGGGCAGCGCCGGCTTCAGGGGCTTCAGCGCCACTATGATATCCTCCAGCGGGTTCATCCGCACCGTGTCCTTCCAGCTCAACTCGTTCGGGTCGGGCGGCTTGACCGCACCGTCCCAGCCCACCCGGTTGAGCACTTGCACGCCGAAGAGGTGGAAGTGCATAAAGTGGGTGTCCACGCCATTGTGAGTGATCTTCCAGACCTGGGTGTCCCCGTCTTTGAAGATCTCGGTGGGCGGATCCACGTAATTGTAGGGAATCGTCGTCTGCGTGAGGAAGTTCGTGAATGGCAGTTCGACTCCCAGGGTGGCATTCATCCTCCCGTAGTCGAGGGTAAAGAGCTCCTGGATAGCTTTTGGCTGCAAGGGTATGGTCGATCCCGAGGTCAGGGCTATGGCGGTAGCGCCCGAGCCTCCGCCGCCCGTAATGGCGACGGTGGGAGCCGAGGCGTAGCCGCTCCCGGGGCTAGTCAGGGTGATGCCGCTAACGGCTGACGGCGCCAGTTGCGCCGTTGCCGCCGCGCCCGAGCCCCCGCCGCCCGAGAAGCTGATGGTGGGAGCCGAGGTGAAGCCGGTACCGGGATCCACGAGCGTGAGGCTCACGACAGCCGCGGTGCCAAGATTCGCCCTGCCGGCGGCCCCCGAACCACCTCCGCCCGTGAGAGTCACCGTCGGAACCGAAGTATATCCACTGCCTGGGCTCGTCAACTGGATGGAACTGACGAGATACGTAACGAACCCCAATCTGCGGGTCATGACTGCTCTTGCCGTGGCTCCTGTGCCACCGCCGCCCGTGATGCTGACGGTTGGCCCCGTGGAGTTATAGCCAGTGCCTGAGTTTGTGACGGAGATACTACCTATCGAGGCGCCACCTAGCACCGCCGCGGCTTGCGCGCCCGTACCGCCACCGCCGGTGAAGGTCAGCACCGGAGCCGAAGTATAGCCCGAGCCGGCGGCGGTCAACGTGAGACTAGCCAGGCTGGTGGGTGCGAGAATCGCCGTGGCGGCGGCTCCTGCACCTCCTCCGCCCGAGATGCCGACGGCCGGGACCGAAGTATAGCCACTCCCGCCACCAATTAGCGCAATCCCAGTCAAGGGATCCAGGGCTATAACGGCTGCGCCCGTCGCGCCGGTGCCCCCGCCGCCGGTGATAGCCACCAGCGGAGTTGAAGTGTAGCCCGAGCCACTGTTGGTCAGGGTTAGGCTGGCGACCGCTGAGGCGGTTACCGCCGCCGTGGCGGCCGCGCCGCTACCCCCGCCGCCCGAGAAACCGACTGTTGGAGCAGATGTGTAGCCGCTCCCGGCGCTTCCGAGCGTGAGGCTGGCGACAGCCGAGCGAGCAAGGTTCGCCCTGCCCCGGGCCCCCGAGCCACCACCGCCAGTGAGGGTCACCGTCGGAACCGACGTATAACCGCTGCCTGGGTTCGTCAGCCGGATAGAACTGACGGTATACGTCAGGAAGCCAATTCTGCGGGTCATGACCGCCACTGCCGCGGCTCCTGTGCCGCCGCCGCCGGTGATGGCCACGGTCGGCCCCGTCGAGTTATAGCCGCTGCCTGAGTTTGTGACGGAGATGCTGGCGACAGTGGTACTCGCCAACGCTGCCGTGGCGGTAGCGCCCGAGCCGCCACCGCCGGTGATCGTCACCGCCGGGGCCGAAGTGTAGCCCGAGCCGGAGCTGGTCAGCGTGAGGTTGCCCACGCCCCTGGGCGTCAAGCTCGCCGTGGCGGTGGCGCCCACACCTCCGCCACCCGTGATCGTGACGGCGGGAACGGAAGTAAAGCCACTGCCGCCGTTGGTCAAATCGAGTCCGGTAAGCGCGCTGCCCACCGGGAACAGCGAAAGGGAGGTGTCCTGGATCCGCACATAAGTGTTCTGAGCCGCCCCATACGCCACTTCCGGCACGATGATCGGGTCCTGAGTCGCGGAAAAAATACCCGGAAGGGCGGTCCTGAGGGTACCTGGGTTGAAGGTGGTACTGGGAGCCGCCGCCGCCACCTGAATCTGCATTACGGTCCGGGTGTTTGGTCCGTAGCCTGGCAGGGTCGAGGGAGCACCGCCGGTCAGCGTCTGATCCGGGTCGCCGGTATAGTAATCCGAACGCGAATCGAAGGCGGGGACAGGCGCCGGGGCGTCGTTATACAAAAGGAGAGTCTTGCCCGCGAAAGCTGAGAAATCGATGACCACATCCGCCCGTTCCGCCGGTCCCAGCAGCAGGGCGTGGTTGAGGATGTTCAAGACCGTGATGCTGCGCCGGTTGTACTCGTAGCCGACGGGTGTGGAGGGAATCACCGTCAGAGCGGGCAACAGACCGCCTTCGGTTCCTATTTGCATTATTGGAGGACCAGCCGCAGCGGGATCGGGGACCCCGCCGTCTCTGCCATCGGCGGGCCACGTGGTCGGCCAGCAGTTGGCAGGCAGCCCGGTCCCATAAATCGGCTTGCCGCTTCCGTCAAGATTGGCCACGGCGAGGCCCGCCGCGCCGGCCTGTGTGACCGTAGTGCAGAGGGGCGGCGTGGACGCGGACGTGTGCGGGACAGCGTCGACCATCTTGACTTCGGAGTTAATCGAAGCCACCGCCGCGGCGCCGGTGCCACCGCCGCCCGTGAAACTCACCGTGGGAGCGGTCGTGTAGCCGGAGCCCGGGGCTGTGACTAAGACATCAATGATCAACCCGGCGGGAGCGATGACCGCCGTAGCGGTGGCGCCACTGCCGGTCACGTCAGTGATGGTCAGGCTGGGCACTGTGGTATAGCCAGTCCCTCCGTTGGTCACCACGATGCCCGTAACTACCCCGCTGGTCAGCGCCGCGGTAGCCGTCGCGCCAGTGCCTCCACCCCCGGAAATGACTACCGAGGGAGACGTGTAGCCGCTGCCCGGGGCCGTGACGTTGATGGCAGTGACCGCACCGGTCGAGACGATCGCAGTGGCTGCCGCGCCTGCCCCTCCTCCGCCAGTGAATCCCACGGTCGGAACAGAAGTATAGCCGCTGCCGGAGCTGGTAAGTGCGACACTCAGCGGGTCGGCGACGTAGAGTTGCAGATTCAGGCCGCGGTCGTTGGATGCATTCAGGATCTGGAACCGATAGGCTGCCGGCTGAAGTGGGAGCTTCGGATAAAGCGTGCCATTGACCACCGGGGTGTCCATGAAAGCCTCGGGCGTGCCCGACGGGTTGGGCGTGCCGGGGCAGGTCAACGCCTGGCCTGGATAAGCGAGGCTGGAGCACGATACCGGGGGACTCAGCAGACTGCCGGGGTTCTGCGGGGGCCAGAACCAGGGGCCGTAGTCCCACCGGCCGAAGGCGGTCGACCCGCTGTCGTCATACGGGTTCTGGTTAGGCATGTAGACGTGGGGGAACCATAGACTTCCGGCTCCTCCCCATCCCGCCACGTCCCAGGTCGGATCCTGGGCGGCCAGTTGTCCCCCAGCCACGCCGCTGTCCGGCACAAAGGACTTGTCCTGGATGACCAGCGGAACGACGTGGGTCAAATCGGGGGTCGTGCCGATGGTTCCCGGAACGGTCGCGGTCGCCAGGGCGTTCTCCTGTGCCGGGTCGACGAGCAGGTAGCCGGCGGCTTCGCCAGCGTACACGTTGAGGCGGGTGATCCCATAAGCGTGGTCGTGGTAGAACATTAACCGCCCGCTTTGCTGGTTCGTCCAGTAATATGTCTGGGTTCCATCGCCGGTGGCCGGCATGTCGGGCACGTCGCGGGCGCTGAGGCCCTTCTTGTAGTCGGTAACCTCACCCGCCGGAACGGTCCACTGGTGGGGTGTGCCGTCGCTGATCCAGGGCGTGACGCCGCCATGCAGGTGCAGCGTCGCGCGGTTCTGCGAGTATGGCGTGCCCAGGGGTCCGTTGCCGGCTCCCATGTACGTCGTATCCGTGGGGATGAAGAGATTGCCCAGTGCGCCCGTTCCCAGACTATTGGTGAACTTGACCCGCACCGGCCGGTTCCGTTTGGCCACGATCAACGGCCCCAGGTACTGGTTGACCCCGGGTGCAGCGGCGCTCGGATTCAGATCGGCATAACCCCTTAGGGTGGTGGCGGGGAGGTCGGTATGCAGTTTGCGGGAATACTGTTTCAACCCGATTTCGTAATAGTCACCATCGGCGGGCACCCCCACCGGCGGCGTCGCGAAGGGCGTCGCCAGAGGGATGCACTGCCCCAGTTCGTTGGTGCCGGCCGTGCCCCATGTAGAAATACCGCACAATCCCGGCAAGGTATTGACGAATTTCCGGATTCCCGTGCCAGGGACAACCGCCCCCGCGGCGTCCAGCCACGGCAGCGGACTGTTGGCCCAATTCGGAATCGCGAAGTAATCAGGAGTCCCGCGCGGGGTACCCATGGTGGCCAGGGGGGTGCTCACCCCATTACCCGGCAAGGCCATGGCGCTCGCCGCGCCCAGCCTCCTGTTGGAAGGTGTGGTCTCTGCCTTGCCCAGCGGACTCTGCGCCGCGGTAGCCGGGTTCAGCCCGGCAAAGGCCGCGCTCACCCGCCGCTGCGCATTCGCCAAGCGGGAGGCCGCAGCCTGCCTCTGGGCCTGCGTAGTGCTCCGCATTTGTCCAGTTTGACCCGGCCCGTTGCCGGGGCCGTTCTGCGCCTTCGCGCGGTCAGTTTGGCCAGCTAACCAGCAAAATGCGGCTAGCACCAGCGCAAGACGAACAAACATTAAGAATCTACTTTTTGGCATGTTTCCCTTCCCTGCAGTCGCGGTTTTTCCGCCGAGTTCGCGTGTTTTCGACCCAGAACTCCTGCCCTTACATATCGGCAATGAGCGCGAGTCTAAGTATAGACTATGGGATCTTAACACCTGCTACTCCTAAAAAACTAAAACTCGTGTAAACTTAACACGTCCCCCCAAAAAAAGTGCCCTTCGAAAACTACCCAGCCGCCCCGAGTTACTCGTCGGTGTCTGTTGATGTCCAATCTCGCTTCCCTCCCCCGGATTTATACACGGGGACCAAAAGCCCGCCCAAAAACCGACTTCTCGGACAATCATACTTGCAGGCCTGAATCTTGGATACTGGGAAAACTACGTAGTACGGTCCGCCGTCCTCGCGTTAACGAGATGTAATGGGGCTTAGGGTTGAGGGAACCTCCCCGCAGGAGTATAATTCGATGCTTTACGGAGGATAAGTTAGTGGGCGAATCCAGCGAGGCACTGCAAACGACCCTGGCGCTCGATATCATCCATTCCCTCCAGGATGGACTGGTAGCCTGCGATGCGGAGTTCCGCATCGTCGCGGTGAATCCAGCCGCCGAGCGTCTGCTCGACATGAAGGAGCCGGAACTGTTGGGACGACTTCAGTGGGAAGTCTTCCCGGACATCCTCGGCACTCAGCTGGAAGCCGGGTGCCGCCGCGCCATGGCGGACCGCGTCCCGGTAACGTTTGAGCATCTCTGTGGGCGTGGGCAGAGGCGGTGCGAAGTGCAGGTGAGTCCTTGCCGCGAGGGAGGCCTGGTCGCCCGAATCCGCGAGATCGCGGACGGCGAGCGTCCCGAGGAGGCTGTCCACAACCCGGCTGCTTTCCCGAGCGGAATCCGTTTCCGGTGCTGAGCGTCGGCCGGGATGGCACTCTGCTGTATGCCAACCGTGGCGCGGCTCGGTTGCTGGAAGAATGGCAAGTCGGGGTCGGGGGGAGCATGCCGGACCTGGTGCGGCAGTCGGTCGAGAGCGCGCTGGCGAAAGGCTTCCCAGGCGAGCTTGAGGTCAAGAGCGAGGGGCGCGATATCTCCTTCATGGTCATACCGCTCGCCGAGCTGGGTTATGCGAACCTGTACGGCCGCGACGTAACGGCGCACAGGCAGGCGGAAGAGGCGCTCAGCCGTCTCAACGCCGAGCTGGAGAAGCGTGTCGCCGAGCAGACTCGGGAAGTCCGCCACGCCTACGAGTTGCTCGACGGCTTCATGAAGAGCACCAGAGACATCATCGCCACCGTGGACACCGGCTTGCGCCTCACCTCTTTCAATCAGGCGTTCAAGGACGAAGTGAAGAGGGCCTTCGGCGAGGACGTCGAGATCGGCATGAGCCTTGCCGAGATCGCTGGCGGACTTCCCAGAAGACCGGGACAGGGCGCTGGGCGACTGGGGCCGGGCGCTCAGAGGAGAGACCTTCACGGTAGAGCAGGAAGTACGGCGACCGCCGGCAGGCAGCGCCGCCATTACGAAATCGACTTACAGCCCGATCCGGGACGCGCAGGGCCAGATCGTCGGGGCGGCCCAGGTCGCCCGTGACGTGACCGCCCGCAGGCGCGCGGAGGAGGAGGCGAGGGCCGAGCGGCAACGACTCCATGACGTTCTGGAAATGCTCCCGGCTTACGCGATTCTCTTGTCGCCGGATTACCATGTTCCCTTCGCCAACCGCTTTTTCCGCGAACGTTTCGGCGAGTCGCACGGGCGGCGCTGCTATGAGTACCTCTTCAACCGCACCGAGCCCTGCGAGATTTGCGAAACCTTCACCGTCCTGAAGACCAACGCGCCCCACCGTTGGGAGTGGACCGGCCCGGATCGGCGCAACTACGATATCCACGACTTCCCGTTCAGGGGCGCCGACGGCTCGAGCCTCATCATGGAGGTGGGCCTGGACATCACCGACCGCAAGCGCGTGGAGGAACAACTGCGCTCGACGAACCAATCGCTCCAGCAATTGGCTGCGATTGTCGAGTCCTCGGACGACGCGATTATCGGCACGACCCTGGACGGCGTGATCATCAGTTGGAATCACGGAGCCGAGAGTCTCTACGGCTACACCGCCGAAGAGGTGCTTGGCAAATCGATCGTCTCGCGTCGTGCCCCCAGATCGCCGCGACGAGGTACCACGGATTCTCGAACGCATCCGCCGCGGCGAGCGCGTGGAGCACTACGAAACCGTCCGCATCAGGAAGGATGGACGGCGCCTCACGGTCTCCCTGACTGTCTCGCCGATCAAAGACGCCGATGGACGGATCGTGGGGGCTTCAACGATTGCGCGCGACATCACCGAGCGAAACGGATGGAGGAGGAAGTGCACGCCGCCTCGCTCTATGCCCGCAGCCTGATCGAGGCCAGCCTGGACCCGCTGGTCACGATCAGCCCCGACGGCCAGATCACGGACGTGAACGAAGCCACCGAACTGGTCACCGGCGTGGCGCGCGACCGGCTGATCGGCAGCAGCTTCTCCAACTATTTCACCGAGCCGCACAAGGCCGAAGAAGGCTACCAGAAGGTCCTCGGCCGAGGGCCTGGTCCGTGACTATCCGCTGACGATTCGCCACACTTCCGGCCGCACCACCGACGTGCTCTACAACGCGACGCGTGTATCGCAACGAGGCCGGCGAGGTGCAGGGCGTCTTCGCCGCGGCGCGCGATGTGACCGAACGCAAACGATTAGAGGAGGACCTGCGCGTCGCCTCGCTCTACGCGCGCAGCCTGATCGAGGCCAGCCTCGACCCGCTGGTCACCATCAGCCCCGACGGCCAGATCACGGACGTGAACGAAGCCACCGAACAGGTGACCGGGGTGCCGCGCGATCGGCTTATCGGCAGCGATTTTTCGGACTACTTTACGGAGCCGGACCAGGCTCGCGCCGGCTACCGGAAGGTTCTCTCCGACGGTCTGGTCCGCGACTACCCGCTGACCATTCGCCACGTCGCCGGCCGCACCACCGACGTGCTCTACAACGCGATGGTGTACCGCAACGAAGCCGGCCAGGTGCAGGGCGTCTTCGCCGCGGCGCGCGACGTGACCGAGCGCAAGCGCGCCGAAGCCGAACTGGCCCGCTATCGCGACCACCTGGAGGAACTGGTGCGACAGCGAACCAGCGAGCTGGAAACCGCCAACACGCACCTCCAGCGCACCACCGCGGAACTGGTCCGCTCGAACCAGGAGTTGGAGCAGTTCGCCTATGTGGCGTCCCACGACCTGCAGGAGCCGCTGCGGGCCGTAACGGGTTACCTCGGCCTGATCGAACAGCAGCTCGCGGACAAACTCGACGACAAGGGCCGGCATCACATCGCCGGAGCCGTGCAGGGCGCCGCGCGCATGCACACGCTCATCACCGATCTGCTGGCGCTCTCGCGCGTGGGCACCCGGGGCCAGGCCTTCGCGCCGGCCGACCTCAACGCCGTGCTCGAGCCAGGCCCTGGATGGCCTGGGCGCCAGCGTGCAGGAAACCGGCGCCAGGATCACTCGCGATCCGCTGCCCACCCTCGCGCGTGGACGCCGGCCAGATCGCGCAGCTCTTCCAGAACCTGATCGGCAATGCCCTCAAGTTCCGCGGCGAGCGGCCCCCGGAAATCCACGTCAGCGCCGCAGCGGAAGGCGGGCCAGTGGGTCTTTGCGGTGCGCGACAACGGCATCGGCATCGAGCCGCAATACTTCGAGCGCATCTTCCTGATCTTTCAACGGCTGCACACGCGCAGGCATTATCCCGGCACCGGCATCGGCCTGGCGATCTGCAAGAAGATCGTCGAGCGCCACGGCGGCACAATCTGGGTCGAATCGCAGCCGGACCAGGGTTCGACTTTTTCCTTCACCATTCCGGAGCGAGAGATGCTACGATGAACACGCCCAAAACCATGAACCCTCAACTAGGCCGGCCGATTGAAATCCTGCTGGTGGAAGACAGCCCCAGCGACACCGAGCTTGACGATCGAGGCGCTGGCCGCCGCCAAGGTGGCAATCGTCTCAGCATCGTCGAGGACGGCGTGCAGGCGATGGAGTTCCTGCGCCGCCAGGGCGCCTACGCCGAGGCGCCCCGGCCCGATCTGATCCTGCTCGATCTGAATCTGCCGCGCAAAGACGGCCGGGAAGTGCTGGCGGAGATCAAGGCGGATGAGAAGCTCACAACCATTCCCGTGGTGGTGCTGACCACCTCGCAAGCCGAAAAGGACGTGCTGCACGCTTACGCTCTCCACGCCAATTGCTACATCACCAAGCCGGTGGATTTCCAGCAGTTCCTGGAAGTCGTCAAAGCCATCGAGGGCTTCTGGCTGACGTCGTCAAACTGCCTCCGGAGAAATGAGTTCGGGACAGCACGCCAGTGACCACCGCCGCCATCCGCATCCTGCTGGTCGAAGACAGCCCGTCCGACGCCGACCTGCTGCAAGAGACCCTGCAACGAACCGGCGCGGGCCGTTTTGAGTTCACCTGGGTGGAGCGCCTGGACGACGCCCTGGCGCGCCTGGGCGAGGAATCCTTCGACGTGCTCCTGCTGGACCTGTCCTGCCGGACAGCTCCGGGGCAGAAACCTTCCGGCGCGCGCGCAATGCGGCGCCGCGCTTGCCGATCGTGGTGTTGACCGGCGCCAATGACGAAGGCCTGGCGCTCGCGGCGGTCCAGGAAGGCGTGCAGGACTACCTGGTTAAAGGTCAGGCCGACGGCCGGCAGATCGCGCGCGCCATACGGTACGCCATCGAGCGCAAGCAGGCCGAGGAGGAACTGCGCCAGAACCGCGAGTGGTTGCGGGTGACGCTCAGCAGCATGGGCGACGCGGTCATCGCCGCCGACACCGAAGGCCGGCATCACTTTCGTGAATCCGGTGGCGGCATCGCTCACCGGGTGGACGCCGGAGGAAGCGCTGGGACAGCCGATCCAGAGGGTCTTTCACATCATCAACGAACAGACCCGGGAACCGGCCGAGGACCTCTTCTCGCGCGTGATGAGCGAACGGCGCCCCATCCTGCTGGCCAACCATAGCGCACTCGTCACGCAGGGACGGCCGCGAGATTCCCATCGAGGACAGCGCAGCCCCGATTCTGGATGCCTCCGGTGAAGTCGCCGGCGTGGTGCTGGTGTTCCACGATGTCACCGAGAAGCGGCGGGCGCAAGCAGCCTTGGCGGCGGCGCACGCGGAGGCGCTGAGCGAGAGGAACCGCCTCCAGGCCTTGATGCAGGCTCTGCCCGTGGGCGTGGCGTTGGTGGACGCAGAGGGCGGCAATGTCGGGTCCAACGCCGCGTTCGAGCAAGTCTGGCGGGGCCCGCGACCCGCGACGAAGTCGGTCAGCGACTATGCTGCTTACAAGGCTTGGTGGGCGGACACCGGCCAGCCGGTCCAGCCGGAGGAATGGGCTTCGGCGCGGGCCGTACAGGAGGGAGAGACTGTTATCGGCCAGGAGATGCAGATCCAGCGATTCGACGGCACGCGCGCCTTCGTCTTGAACAGTGCCGCCCCGATCCGGGACGCGCAAGGTCAGATCGTCGGCAGCGCAGTGGCGATCATGGACATCACGGAGCGCAAGCGAGCCGAGGAGCGTATTCAGCATGACAAGACCGTGCTGGAGGGAATCAACCGGATCCTCGCTGCATCCCTGAACCAGGACACCGAAGAGGATTTGGGCCGCGTTTGCCTGGCCGTTGCCGAAGAAGCTGACCCAGAGCAAGTTCGGCTTTGTCGGGGAGATAACCGCCCAGGACCGGCTTCTCTGTATCAGCCGTCAGCGATCCGGGCTGGGACGGCCTGCCGGATTGAGACGCCGGCGGAGCAGAGGAAGCTGCCCGTCAGTTTCGCGATTCACGGCATTTACGGGCGGGTGCTCCTGGATGGCAAGGGCTTCTATACAAACGATCCCGCGTCTCACCCCGACCGCGTCGGCATGCCCGAGGGGCATCCGCCTCTGACTGCCTTCTTGGGCGTGCCCCTCAAGCAGGACGGCAAGACCATCGGCATGATCGCCGTCGGCAACCGCGAGGGCGGCTACCGCCCTCAAGATCTGGAAGCCTTGGAGGCTCTGGCCGCGGCCGTGGTCCAGGTCTTTATGCGGAAGCGGGCCGAGCTGGCCCTGCGCCAAGGCCGCGAGGACCTGGCCCGAGCGCAGGCGGTGGCGCACATGGGAAGCTGGCGCCTGGACGTTCAGCGAGATGAGTTGCGATGGTCCGACGAGACTCATCGCCTGTTCGGGATTCCCCTGGGCACGCCGTTGACTTATGAGACTTTCCTCGGCGCTTCGTTCATCCGGATGACCGGGAGTTCGTGGATCGATGCTGGCAGGCGGCGCTGCGCGGCGAGCCTTACGACATCGACCACCGGATTGTGGTGGATGGGGCTGTCCGGTGGATTCGGGAGCGGGCCGACATGGAGTTCGACCGGCAGGGCACGCTGGTGGGCGGGTTTGGCACTTGCCAGGACATTACGGCCCGTAAACTGCATGATGCAGAACGCGAGCAGCAGGCGCGTCTCAAGGACGAATTCCTGGCCCTGCTCGGGCACGAACTGCGGAATCCCCTGGCGACCATTTACACCGCGGTGCAACTGATCATCGGCGGCGTGGCGGCGGAGCGCCGGGCGGCCCTGGATGAGATGATAGGCCGGCAAGTCGCGGTGTTGCAGCGGCTGGTGGACGATCTTCTCGACCTCGCCCGTATCACCCACGGCCAGATCGAACTGCGCAAAGAACGCATCGACCTTTCGAAGTTCCTGCAGAAGGCGACAGTTGCGGCTCGCTCGGCCATTGCTGGACGCGGGCAGGAACTGGTGGTCAGGCTGCCCTCCCGACGGGCTCGGTTCATGGCGGACAGCGTCCGGCTGGAGCAGATCGTGGCGAACCTGCTGGATAACGCTTCGAAGTACACGGACCGGGGGGGCCGGATCGAGCTTTCGGGCGCCAGAGAGGCTTCCGAGGTCGTCATCCGGTGCAAGGACAATGGCCGGGGCATCCCGCGGGAGATGCAGGAGGTGATCTTCGAGCCTTTCGCCCGGGTGCGGGCCGCGGGTACGAGTGCACAGTCGGGAATTGGCATTGGTCTTGCTTTGGTAAAGCGCCTGGTGGAGCTACATGGCGGCACCGTCTCAGTGGAGAGCGGCGGTCCTGGCACGGGAAGCGAGTTCGTTGTGCGGCTGCCGCTGGGGGAGGCGGAGTTTGCCCGGGTCGCGCCCGCCGCCGGAAAGCCGGCGCCGCGAGAGCGCTCACTCCCTCTCCATCGTGGTCGTGGAAGACAACCCGGACGTCGCCCAGGCCCTGACGATCGCCCTCGAACATGCCGGGCACAGGGTGAATCGGTTCGCGGATGGTCCATCGGCCTTGGCCGGCGCCGCCCGTTTCAAACCCGAAGCTATTCTTCTCGACATCGGGCTGCCCGGTATCGACGGTTACGAACTGGCGGCCAGGCTGAGGCAGAAACGGAGCTTGCAGAACACGCTTTTTGTCGCACTCTCGGGTTTCAAGCGAGCGGAAACTGCCGGGAAGCCGCGCGGCGATTTCGATCACTACTTCGTCAAGCCGGTCGATTACGAGAAACTGCTGGCGATTCTCGACGAACACGCTCGCGCTATGGAGGCCGTGTCCAAGAAGCCTCAAACGCCCAAGCGAAGGAAGTCACGACGGGTGCTGCTGGTGGAAGACCACGCCGAACTGGCCGCTGTGACGGCGGAAGTGTTGCGGCAGGAAGGGCTTGAAGTCAGGATCGCCCTCTCGGGCCGGGAGGCTTTGGAAGCGGCATCCGATTTCCGGCCGCAATTGATCCTGTGCGACCTGCATTTGCCGGATATGCCGGGCGAGGAGCTGGTTCGGGAGTTGAGGGCCAATCCTGGCACAGAGCGCAGTCGCGTGGCGATCGTGACGGCGCTTCACGAGTCGGACGTCAGCATGTTGCGCCGCCGGGCCAAGCAAATGGGTGTCGACCGGTTTGTCTCCAAACCGCTCACAGTCGAGAAGATTCGAACCTTGCTCCGGAACTCAAGATCCTGGCGAAATGATCCCGTGCCGGGCAGCGTAGGCGGTGAGCTCCGCGACGGATCGGAGGCCCAGGCGCTCCATGATCTTGTACTTGTGAAACTCGACGGTTCTCTCCGAAATCTCCCAATTTCAGAGCTACGTCTTTGGGCGCACGTCCCTCAACCAGCAGGCGCAGCACCTCTCGCTGGCGGGGGGTGAGCACCTCTCGCCGGCTTCGGGCCTTCCGCGGCCCGACGGCAACCCGGCCCCGCAGAGCCTCGGCAAGCGGGGGCGCCAGGTACAAGCGCCCGCGCATGCACCTCCGAGATCGCTTTCACGAGTTCCGTGCTCGCGGATTGTTTCAATACGTACGCGGAAACCCCCGCCTCCATGGCTTCCAGGGCGACGCCGGCGTCGCAGTGCATGGTCAGCACAATGAGTTTCGCCTCCGGGTTGGATTGGCGGAGGAGGCGGGCGGCTTCGATGCCGTTCATGCTGAGGCATGGAAATGTCGAGAACAATGATGTCCGGCCGCAGTTCCCGGGCCGCGGCAAGGAGAGCGTTAGCATCGTTCACCGCGCCGACCACTTCAAAACCGGGTTGAAGGATGCTCTTCAAACAATCGAGCAGCACCGCATGATCGTCGCCGAGCAAAACTCTGACTTTGCTCACCGTTTCGAGACCCCGAAGTTCGAATTCTAGCTCAAGTGAATGGCCGCGGACGGTTTGGTGGTAGAGTCTGGTGTTGCAGTTGCCGCACGGAGAGGAACTGTCCATGACCGCCAGCAAGTCGAAACGCCCGACGAAGAAAGCGCGTGAGGCCAGGACGGCTCGGAGGCTCTCACCTCCCAACGCGCCGCGGAGAACGCGCTCCGGGCCAGCGAGGCCGAATTGCGGCGGAGTCAGGAACGCATGCAAGCGCTAGTGAGAGGTCTCCTCGATCTCCAGGAGGGGGAACGCAGACGTCTGGCCAGAGACTTGCATGACGACCTCTCTCAGAAGGCCGCCGCCCTGGCTCTAGAGGCCGCCGCCCTGGCCAACAACGCTGAACGGTCGCAACCCGAACTATCCAGCAAGCTCAACTCTCTGGCAAAGCGAGCCTCGGGACTCTGCATGGAATTGGCGCGCCAGGCTCATGAACTGCATCCCGCAGGGCTCGAAAGGCTAGGCCTGGTGTCCGCTCTGAAGTCTTTCACGGTAGAGCACTCCAGCCGGGACGGTATCGATATCCGCTTCACCTATCGGAGACTCCCTCCAGCCCTCCCGGCCGGAGATCTCGCTGTGCCTGTTCCGGATCGTGCAGGAAGCCATCCGGAACATCGCTCGCCACTCCCAGGCGAGCCGAGCCTATGTCACCGTGGCCGGAGACGGTGACGGGATCCGACTCTCTATCCGCGATCAAGGGCGCGGATTCGACCTCAATCCCGATGATGGGCCGGCAGGCCTCGGACTGATCGGCATGAAAGAACGGGTGCGCCTCGCGGGCGGCACGTTCTCGCTCGATGCCAAGCCCGGCAAAGGCGTCAGGATTGAGGTCCGGGTCCCCCTGCTCCAGAGCGAGGCCGGCGGCTTCCCGGAGACGGGCCAGCAGTAAGCCGGACCGGCCTGAGTACGCTGGCGAAAAACCGTACTTTTCCTAGCGGTCCGCGGCGCAAATACTGACCGTGCGCTTGACGCTGGCCCGGCGGCGTGCTAACAGATTAACAGGGTAGTTCTGGGCCACG
This sequence comes from Bryobacterales bacterium, assembly GCA_963734625.1. GTDB lineage: Bacteria > Acidobacteriota > Terriglobia > Bryobacterales > Bryobacteraceae > CAVTHW01. The sequence continues at coordinate 174,342 of CAVTHW010000001.1, forward strand.
ATGAACCAAACCATGAAACGACCGACGATTCTGCTGGCTGACGATCACGCCATCGTGGCCGAAGGGTTGCGGCGGGTCCTGACACCGGACTTTGACGTCATTGGGACGGTCGAGGACGGCAGAGCGCTGGTGGCGGCCGCGGCCAGACTCCATCCGGACATTGTGGTGGCGGATATCTCGATGCCGTTGCTCAACGGCATCGAGGCCTGCCGGCGAATCAAGAATAGCGGCTCTCAATCGAAAGTCATCTTCCTGACCATGCACCTGGACGTCAACTATGTGGCCGAGGCGCTGGCCGCCGGTGCGTCCGGCTACGTGTTAAAAGCCAGCGCCGCCGGGCAACTCATCGCCGCCATCCATGCGGTCCTGGAAGGGCGCACCTTCATCTGCCGGGAAATCGCAGCCCGGATGCTGGAAACCCAGGCTTCAGGAGCGGGAACGGCTGCGGGGGCAGCGGATCTCACTCCACGGGAAGCGGAGGTGCTTCAGTTGGTTGCGGAAGGCCGCCCGATCAAGGAAGTCGCCCAGATCCTCAACCTGTCCCCCAGGACGGCGGAAGACCACAAGTATCACATCAGGAAGAAGTTAGGCCTCAAGACCACCGCGGAATTGACGGCCTACGCCATCAAGCATCGCATCCTCTCGATTTGACTGCGCCTCAAGAATCCAGTGAATTTACGAGTATCACAAACCAACTCACCCTGGTAGTGTAAGCGTAGGCGGCTGGCGAATGCGGCTCGGGCAGCTCGAGACCGGCAGGCGGATGGTGACGCCTGCCCGGAGGGTTCTATGTGGTTTACATTTCGGACGGTACGCGCAACCCGCGCTGCGAGCGTAGCACCTCGCCAAAGGACTGCGTCTTCTCGCCGCGTCTCTGGAAAGCGCCCGGGAGAAGGAAAGGGAGCAACTCGCCCGGGTTTTGGAGGATGAAGTTGGCGAGCCTCTGGCCGCGGCCAATCTGGCTCTGGCGCAATTAACCACGACCCTTGATCGCCACGGCGGCGCGGCGAGAGGCGTTGGACCCAGGCGCGCTCACTCTTCGGACTGGTTACCGGATCTCTGGTATCCGTGGAGCGGATTTCCGCACAGCTCAGGCCTGGAGTTCTCGACGACTTCGGGTTTGTCGCGGCCCTGAAATGCCACGCTCGCGAGTTCGAGAGACACCACTGGAATTAAGTGCGTGGCGGGCGAGCCGCTTCTGCGATGTGGCGCTTCCACGTCCTGCGGCGATGCGGTCTTTCGGATCTTTACGCAGTTGCTTCAGAACGTGGCGAAGCTACGCGCGCGCTACCGAAGTCAGGATCAACCTGAGGCGCGAGGGTGAATGGTTAACTCTCGAGGTCCGCGACAATGGCCACGGGATTACGCGCGGCCCAGATCGCGGGAGCCAAAGCCGTGGCATTGCTAAGAATCAGTGAGCGCGCCGGCGATTGGGAGGGATGATTCAGTATCCGTGGAGTCACCCCGCACGGCACCGCGGTGACTCTCCGCGTCCCCCTCCCAAATCGCCGGCGTAGCCGGTGAGAACACCTGGCCGCGACTACTCGAAGGTCACGGACATGTTCACAAAGATCGTTCGCCCCGGATCCGGCACGCGGACACCGTTGCGGAACGGATCCCTTTGGTAGGAAAGTGCATCGGTGTAGAACCGGTCAAGGAGGTTGTCCACGCCCGCGGCCAGGTTCAGGCGCCGGTGATGGACCCCAACTTTGAGGCCCATTAGTCCGTAGCCGGCCGTGGGCTGTTCACGCAGGGCGGCATTGACGTGATTCTGGGGCGCCACGCCGATGCCCTCCACCTCGGCGAAGAAGAGTTGGGTCCCGTAGCGGAGCGACGCGCGAGATTTGAGCGGAGGCATCTCGGCGATGTTGCCGCGAGGCGTATTCGCCGTCAGGCTGGCGTACTGGATACCGCGGGTGTACGACACTCCACCGGCGAGAAGAACGGACCTTCCGAAACCGGCGCTGTAGGAGACTTCCCCTCCATAGATCCGCGCCCCAACATTCTGGTAGGAACGAGCCGAGCTATTCATAATCCCCATGACGGGGTTCTGGATCGGCTGGCCGTAGACCGCGATGAAATTGCCCAGGCGGCTGTAAAAGACCGTCGGCCGGACTGAGAACCTGCCGTTGCGAAGGTTGATTCCAAGATCTACCTCATTGTTCCTGGTGGCTTGAAGGTTCGGGTTTCCGACCCAGTCCGAACCGCTTCTCCTGAGCGCGAAGTAGCGCTCCTGGGGATCGGGCAGGCGGGAGGTGCTACCCACCCCGCCGAAGAGCTCGATGCTGCGCGGCAAAGCGTAGGTCAACCAGAACGTCCCGGAGGCGGCGATATCCGTCGCCGAGGTGGAACGGGTCCCCTGGTAGGCCCAGAAGATGTCAGTGTTCAGGCTCGGGGTGCGGGCCTGGCTGGCGGCGGCGTCAAGGCGCGCTCCGGCGGTCAGCGAGAGCCGTCCGAGCGTCCGCCGGTGCTCGACGTAGAGGCCGCCCACGCGCATGCGGACATCCGGAACGGATGGCTGGTCGCTGTACATCCCCGCCATGCGCATCGTATTGACCGCGTTCCAGTAGCGGCTGTAGCCCTCGAATCCCGCGATGGTGTTTGGGAGCTCGACTTCCAGCCGCCCACCCAGCGCCTTGGTGCCGGCGAAGGTCGCCATGCCGTAAGCCCGCGCGGCGCCGGCGGAACTGGTCCGCAGCTCGTCCGTCATCCAATGCCTGACGCGGGTGAAGTATGCCTTGGCGCGGACCTGCTTGACCAGGCCGTTCAACTCGCGCAGGGTCCAGTCCGCGCTAAGGCGGTCCGCGTTGTCGTACATGGCGTCCATCAACAGGTACGGGTAGAGAGTCACGCCCGCCATTCTGGCGGGTATATGCCACGTCAAAATCCTGCTTGGGCGTGATCTTGAACCCGGATTTCATCCAGCCGGTGTTGACGTCGAAGGCATTGCTGGCCCGCCCTAGCGAGGTGTAGTTCGCGTAGTCGGTGAATCGCCGCCCGGAACCGTCGGCGTAAGGCTCCGAGCGCCGGTAGGAATAGCCGCCGAGGCCGTAAACCCTGCCGTTCGAATAGGAGGCTTGGAGCGAGGGGTTATAGAAGCCAAAGGAGCCGATGGCCATGTTCGGGCGTCGCCCGGAATCCGTACGATTCCGACTTCGTGACGACGTTAATCGTTCCTCCCAGGCTGCCCTGGTTGCGTATGTCGAAGGGTCCCTTGGTCACCTGAACCGTTTCGATCTCGGCGAAGTCCACGTGGAACGCCGAAGGATCCATGTGATTGGGGCAAGCGCCAGCCACCCGCACCCCATCGATCAGAACGTCCACGTTACCCTGTTGGAAACCGCGCAACACGATGTCGTTGGCAATGCCGCCCTTGCGAATGCTCCAAATTCCGTCGAGACTGGCCAAGGCCTGGCCCACATCTTTAGCCGAGCTCTCGCGCACTTCCTGGATCTCCAGGACCTCGCGCGAGTTCTCCGGTGGCGTCGCAAAAGCGGCTTCCCCGAGAGGAGTCTTGGCCGACACCACGACCTGTTGCCGCAACTGAGGCAGGGCCAGCGTCACTTCGACGCCGGCGGTTTGTCCGCCACGAACCTCCACGCCGCTGCGCAGAAAGCGCTCAAAACCGGGCGCCTCGACCGACAGCCCGTAGATCCCCGGCGGCAGGCTCGGGGCGGAGAACCGGCCATTATCGTCCGTAAGAACATGAGCGGCGCCCTCCGCGCCGCTCCGGCTCAGCGCCACCTGTGCCCTGGGGACAACCGCTCCCGAGGGATCGGTCACCCGTCCAGTTACGCTGCCACTAACATCCGCAGCCATCGCGGAGAACGCTGCCAGGAGTAGTAACCATATTGATTTCATAGATAAAGTCCTCGCCCTTCCCAACCCGGACCGCAACATGAGACGCATTCCAGCCAGAAGGCTGGGGCACGGCTAGTGCTGTGACCAGGTGATGCGGTGCTTTGCCGCTCCCTTCCGGTCGCGGTTCGGTGCGGAGTGTACGGCACAGAACCGCGCGCGTCAGCAAGCGGTGTGGAACGAATTCACGCGGTCATGGCACTAGAACACGGGTAGTGAAAGGGGAGGCGGAGGGCGGGAGTAAAGCGCGGAAGGAAACCGCACAGGAAGGATTTCGGATGTAGCGACTTCAGGGCTCAAGGCCAGGTAAGGCGCCGCGGGCTGGTAGACGGACTGCGGCAGGCAGAGAAGCCTGAATTGGGACCTGACAATTGTTGGACGCCCGCACGAACTGGGGCAGTTCATGCCGGCCTCTATGGAAGGGCCGCCGGCAGCCGCACCAGATTGCATGTGGCACGTGCACTTCCCTCGCGGGCAGCAGGTGCACTGATGGCTCTCCTGGCCGCCTGGTGTCCCAGCCAGGAGCGCCACGGTGGGCGAAAGCAGACAGAGAAGCAGCAGGACCGAGCAGGCCTGCCGGTGGCCACGTCTTCGCACTGTCTCGCCCTGGCTCATGCCAATTCTGCCGTTTGACGCGCCGGAGCATCCATTTTTGGTTTCAATTCAAAATGCCACTTCCAGACCTCGTAGACCGCCGGATACACGAGCAACTCCAGCAGGAACGAAGTCAGGATGCCGCCGATCATCGGCGCCGCTATGCGCTTCATGACATCGGACCCGGTCCCGCTAGCCCACATTATCGGCACTAATCCCAAAAAAGTTGTGGCCACCGTCATGAATTTGGGGCGTATCCGCCTGACGGCGCCGTTGACGATCGCCTCCCGCAGCTCGCCGAGATTGCGGAGCCGGCCTTCCTTCTTCGCGCGTTCGTAAGCCAGGTCGAGATAAAGGAGCATGAAGACCCCGGTCTCGGCGTCCACCCCCAGCAGGGCGATGAGCCCCACCCAAACGGCGATACTCAGGTTGTAGCCGAGCAGATACAGGAACCAGACGGCCCCGATCGCGGAGAACGGGACCGCCAGAGCGATTATGAGCGTCTTCGTCACCGACTGGGTGTTCAGGTACAGCAGCAGAAAGATCAGGAAGATCGTCAGCGGCACGACCACCTTCAGCCGCTGGGCGACTCGATCCATCGCTTCCCACTGCCCGCTCCAGGCGACGGAGTATCCCGGCGGCAGCTTCACCTGCTGCCGGATCAGGCTGTCTGCTTCGTGGACGTAGCTCTTGGCGTCGCGCCCGGCCAGGTCCACATAAACATAGCCGGTCAGCAGGCCATCCTCATCCCGGATCATTCCCGGGCCCGTGGCGGTCTTGATTTCCGCCAACTGCGCGAGGGGGATCTGCCGCTGGCCGTCGGGAGTGGAGACGAGCACTCTGCTGAGCGATCCGAAATCGCCGCGGAAGTCCCGCATGTAACGAACATTGACCGGATACCGGGCCCGTCCCTCCACGGTGGTGGTCACGTTCTCGCCGCCGATGGCGTTTTGCACCGCCGCCTGGGCTTCCTCCACACTCAGCCCATAACGCGCCAACTCCTCCCGCTTCCAATCGAAATCCAGGAAGTACCCTTCCCCGGTGCGTTCCGCGAAAACGCTGCGAGTTCCCCGCACCGAGCCCAGCGCGGTTTCAATCTGCTTGCCGATCTCTTCGACCTTGTCCAGGTCGTCGCCGTAGATCTTCAGCCCCACCGGGGTGCGCATTCCGGTGCTGAGCATGTCGATGCGGGCCTTGATGGGCATGGTCCAGGCGTTCGACACGCCGGGCAGCTTGAGCGCCTGATTCAACTGGTCCACTAGTTTCTCGGTCGTCATTCCTGGCCGCCACTGCGCCTTGGGCTTGAGCGTGATCACCGTTTCCAGCATCGAGAGAGGAGCGGGATCGGTGGCGGTTTCGGCCCGCCCGGCCTTGCCCAGCACGCGGTCAACTTCAGGGAACTGCTTGATTATCCGGTCGGTGACCTGCAAGAGGCGCTGCGCCTCTCCGATGGAGATTCCGGGCATGGTGGAGGGCATGTAGAGGAGCGCGCCCTCGTCGAGCGGCGGCATGAACTCGGAACCAAGCCTCAGGAAAGCGGGGATGGTCGCCAGCATCAACACGCAGGCGCCCCCGATCACCACCCACTTGCGGCGCAGCGCCCAGCGGGCAGCGGGCTCGTAAGCCCGCATGAGCAAGCGGCTGATGGGATGCTTCTCCTCCTGGCGCACCCTGCCCACCAACGCCGCGTTTACAATCTTCGAAAGCCAGGGGGGGCGCAAATCGAAGTTCCGCATGCGGGTGAAGAGCAGCCGCAAGGCCGGGTCCAGGGTGATGGCCAGCAGCGCGGCCACGACCATCGATAGCGTCTTGGTGTAGGCCAGGGGCTTGAACATGCGGCCTTCCTGGGCCTCCAGGGTCAGCACGGGCAGGAAAGAGACTCCGATCACCAGCAACGCGAAAAAGCTCGCGCCGCCCACCTGCTGCACCGCGCTGATGACGACCTCCCGATAGTCGGCTTTCCGGCCGGTCCGTTCCCATTCCTCGAGCCGCTTGTGCACCTGCTCGACCACCACGATGGAAGCGTCGACCAGGGCGCCCACGGCGATGGCGATTCCGCCCAGCGACATGATATTCGCGGTGATCCCCATCATCCGGAACGGAATGAAGGCCACCAGGACGGCGATCGGGATGGTGATGATCGGGATGATGGCGCTGGGGAAATGCCACAGGAACAACATCACCACCAGGGCCACCGTGATGATGATCTCCACCAGCGTGGACTTCAGATTGCCGACCGCGCGCCGGATCAGGTCGGAGCGATCGTAGATAGGAACGATCTTCACGCCCTCGGGCAGGCCGGGCTCGATCTGGCGGATCTTGGCCTTGACCCGGTCGATCACGTCCAGGGCGTTCTCACCCTGCCGCATGATGACGATCCCGGAGACCGCCTCCCCCTGTCCGTCGAGGTCCGAGACGCCGCGGCGGATGTCCGGGCCGGAAACCACCTGGCCCACATCCCGGATGCGGATGGGCGTGCCGTTTTCGCTCGCCTTGAGCACGATCTCTTCGATGTCTTTAATGGATTGCGCGTATCCCCTGCCCCGCACCATGTACTCGGTGCCGCCGAACTCGATCAGGCGCCCGCCGGTCTCGGCGTTGCCGCCGCGCACGGCCTCCACCACGCGGCTGATCGGGATCCCGTAAAAGAGCAGCCGGTTGGGATCGACGTTGACCTGGTACTGACGGCCGAAGCCGCCAACTGGCCGCGACTTCCGCGACGCCGGGGACGGACTTCAGGTAATAGCGCAAATACCAGTCCTGGTAGGAGCGCAGGTCGGCCAGACTGTTCTTGCCGCTGGTGTCCTCAAGCACGTATTGAAACACCCAGCCCAGAGCGGTGGCGTCCGGGACCGAGTTGGGTCGAGACGCCCTGCGGCAGCGACTCGCGCACCCCGGACAGGTACTCCAGCGTCCGCGTGCGCGCCCAGTAAATGTCGGTGCCGTCCTCGAAGATGACATAGACGAACGAATAGCCGAAATCGGAGAACCCGCGGACGGCTTTGACCTTGGGCGCGCCCAGCATGGCCGTGACGACGGGGTAGGTAACCTGGGCCTCCATGACGTCCGGGCTGCGGTCCCAGCGAGAGTAGATGATGACTTGGGTGTCGCTGAGGTCGGGGATCGCATCCAGAGGCAGGTGGTACAGCGACCACCACCCCGCCGCCGCGGCCGCCGCCACCAGCAGGATCACAACGAAACGGTGGGTCGCGGAGAACTCAATGATCTTGTGAACCATCGCTGGCCTCGATCAGCTCTTTTTCCGGCCAGGATGGCCTCGGGATTGGCGTCAAATTGCTTCTTACAGTGGTCCGAGCAGAAGTAGTAGGTCTTGCCTTTGTACTCGCTCTTGCCCGCCGCCTTGGCCGGATCGACGTCCATGCCGCAGACAGGATCTTTCACGAGTTTGGGGGCCTGATCGGCCTGAACCGGCAGGCGCATGCGGCTCTCGGAGTCGAGCAGAAAGTTGCCCGAGACCACGATTTGCTCGCCTTCCCTCAGGCCGCTGACGATTTCCACCTGGTCGCCCAGCCGCCAGCCGGTCTTGACGACGCGGGGCTCGAAGTAGCCGCCGCCCCTGGCCACAAATACGGTCTTCTTCAAGCCCCGAATCGAGAACTGCACCAGCGGGAACGACCACTGCCGGCGGCAGACTCAGGTCCAACTCCAGGTCCACGAACATGTCCGGCCTTAGGACATAGCCGGGGTTGTCCGCCTCAATGCGAGCTTTCAGGGTTCGGGTCGCCGGATCGAATTGGGGCAGGACTCCGCTGACTTTGGCCTGCAGGGTCGTGCCTTGATACCGCACCCGTACGTCCTGGCCAGGGTGAACGAACCGCGACTCATTCTCGAACAGGTCAGCCAGAATCCAGACGCGGCTCAGGTCGGCGATGCGGTACAGCTCGGAGCCCTTCTCGAACCTCTGGCCCGGCGAGACGTTGCGCAGCAGCACGAAGCCGGAGGCCGGCGCGGTCATCAAGATGTCCTGGGTCAACTGGCGCGTGCGCCTTATTTCGTCGAGCTGAGCCTGCCCCATCCCCAAGTTGCGGAGGCTGTTCTCCGCCCCCTGCAATTGGTAGTTCCCCTGGGCGGCCTGGGACTGGCCGCCACCGCCGGCCGATCGACTCTCGACCGAGGTCAATGTGAAGATGTAAGTTTGCTGGGCGGAAAGAAAGTCCGAGCTGTAGAACGAGCCCAACGCGTCGTCCTTTTTAACCAGGCTGCCTGTCGTGGGGGGATAAACCTGTCGAATCCAGCCATCCACCGCCGCGGTGACCCGGTACAAGCGGGCCTCGTCGGCGGCCACGCGGCCCACGGTGCGCAGTACGGACTTGCCCGTGCTGCGCTCTGAGGCGGCAACTCGCACGCCGATCAATTGTTGCTGTTCGCCGCTGACTTGAATTGTCCCGGAAGGCAGGGAGACGCTGTCCGCGCTAACCGGCTCCAGGCGCATACCGCAAATCGGGCAATTGCCCTGGCGGTCGGAATGGTAGTCCGGGTGCATGGGGCAGACGTAGGAGACGGCCGGCCGGACCGCCGTCGGCAAGCTCGCGGTCGAACTGCGCCGCGTAGACCATGAACCGGCCAGGAATGCGCCCGCCAGGGAGATCACCACTGCGCCGGCGATTGCCAGCCGCTTCATAGTTGTTGTATCCTCCGTCCTGGATGGGACTTCGGCCTTCGCGGGACGTTGCCCTTTCCACGCAGGTTCCGGGGCAGCCACCCCGGGACCTGCACGCCGCGTGCTCTGCCAAGCGGCTATCCTAGCGCCTTAGACTACATCCGTTCATCCTGACTATGTCCATTCATCCGCGCTCATTGGGATCGGGCAGCCCCGCCCCGTGTAGTTGGGCACACCATCGTAGTACTTCGGGCTGAAGGGATTTCTCAACAGGATTTGCGCGTTGACCAACAGGTTGGCGGTTTGGCGAGACTCCGCGAAAAGGCGTATGCTCGCTGCTGCAGGGCTACCAGGGCGGCCGTACCAGCGCTTGACTGAAAGAAATTGGCGTCCGTTCATGCTCAATCTCGTCCCCTTACCCCGGCTTAGTCCACAGGGACGAATAGCGGACCCGAGAATCGACTCCAGTGGAAATCATACCTGCCTATCTGAATCTTTGATACTCGGAAAACTACGTGGTTCGTGCCAGGTCGCGGAGCACGGTAGTTTTCCGAGTATCGGGGAGCGAAATCTCCAGTTCACTCGAGCGCCGGGCTTGGCTCACTCCCGGGTCCCGGGCCATATCTGCTATCTTGCGGGGGAGGGGTCGATCCTTCCCCCGCTTCGCTTTCGAAGGGAGAAATCATGAAACTGAAATGGGTGGGAGTCGTTGGGATCGGGCTGTTGGCTGTTCAATTGAGCGCCCAGGAGAGCGCCATCCTCAAGACGCCACAGGACAAAATCAGTTATGCCCTGGGAATGGACCTTGGCAATAGCCTTCGCAAGCAGTCAATTGCTGTCGATCCCGTCATTTTCAGCCAGGCGCTCAAGGACGCCCTGTCAGGCGGCAAAACGCTGCCTACGGAAGAGGAAGTCCGGACAACTATCGCTCAGCTTCAAACCGATATGCGGAACAAAATCATCTCGAAGAACAAGAAAGAGGGCGAGGATTTCCTGGCCCAAAATAAGACGAAGGATGGAGTCGTAACCCTGGCGAGTGGCCTGCAGTACAAGATTCTGAAGGCGGGAGACGGGAAAAGGCCTACTCTCGACGACACGGTTGTCTGCCAGTACAGGGGGACGCTGATTGATGCTACGGAGTTTGACAGTTCCTACAAGCGTAATCAGCCGGCGACATTCCCGGTTAAAGGCGTCATTAAGGGTTGGACCGAGGCCCTGCAGCTTATGCCAGTCGGGTCAAAGTGGCAGCTCTTCATCCCTTCCGACCTGGCCTACGGCGACCGCGGGATCGGAAGCATCGGCCCCGATTCCACGCTCGTCTTCGAGGTGGAACTCGTCTCCATCAAGTGATTTGGGCCCTATTCCAGGCTTTTCTGGCGGGTTTGGGGAGCGATTGTTATCCGACCGGCCGCACTTCGACGCGCTCGTAGATCTCTTTGGTCTCCGGCAGAGACGCGAACGTGAGGCCGGGAAGGCGGGCCGAGGCCGTCCCCGCCGCGACGCCCCAGCGCAGCGCGTCGGCGAAGTCGTCGTTGCGGGTCATGGCCCAGGCGAAAGCCGCCACCATGGCGTCCCCCGAGCCGATGGGGCACAGGGCCTCGATCCGCGGCGGGATCACCTCCAGCATCTCGCCCTCCCGCGCTCCAATGGCCCCGCGGCTGCCCAGCGAGAGTATCACCTGGGCGGGTCCCATGTGCCGGATCCGGTCCGCGGCTTCGATGAAGTGGCCCCTGGTGATCAGCGCGCGGTTGAGCAGCCTCTCGGCCTCCTGCTGGTTGGGCGCCACCACGCTGGGGGCGGACTCGACGCCATCGCGCAGAGCCTCTCCATCGGTGTCGAGCAGAGTCCGAACCCCACGCGCGCGGGCCTTGGCCACCAGCCCGCAATAGAAACCTGACGGGACGCCGGGCGGAATGCTGCCGCAGATCATGAGCCAGGACGCGCCGGCCAGTTTGTCCTCGACAGTTTGCTCCAGCCGGTCCAACTCGTCCTTGCCGATCTCGGGACCGAACTCGTTCAGCTTGACGGTCAGCCCGGTCTTGTCCGTGATGGTGAGGTTCGTGCGGATGTCATTCTTGATCCGAACCACGTGAACAGGGAAACCGCAATCACAGAGCAGCTTCTCGAAGAGCGCGCCGCTCGCGCCTCCTGAAGGAACGATGGCGGCGGTCTTGCCGCCGAAAGAGCGAAGCACGCAGGACGCGTTGATGCCGCGTCCACCAGGGGATTCGCGCGTCGAAAGAATATAGCCCCGGTCTTCGAACACCAGCCGGTCGGCCGTGACGTTGCGATCGATTGCCGGATTGACGGTTAGAGTGAGGATCAAGGTCTCATTCTACCAGCAGTGGTACGGCGTATCCTGGAATTCAGCGAGAAATGAGACGCCCTGACGAAATCCGCCGGCTCACCCGCCGCCTCATGCGAGTCCGCCCGTCGGAGGCGCGTGACGCGGCCATGCGCAAGATCATCCTCCAAATCCCCAGGGGTAAGGTCGCCACATACGGGCAGGTCGCCGCCGCCGCGGGCTATCCCTTCTACCACCGCCAGGTGGTCCAGTTGCTGAGGAAGTCCGGCGATGCGTTGCCCTGGCAGCGCGTGGTGGGCGCGGGCGGCTACATCCGCCTCAAGTACGGCATGGCTCACGAGCAGCGCGTGCGCCTGGCAATGGAAGGCGTCCGCTTTCGCGGCAAGCACGTCGCCATGGAAGACCATCTCCACGTCTTTCGAACCTGGGAGTGGGAATCTTGACAGAAGTGTACAGATTCGGCTATGGTAGAGGTGATGAGTACCACAGCCGAGATCGAAATCCTTGCGAATCAAGAGTATAAGTACGGCTTCACTACGGATATCGAAGCCGACGCCGTCCCGCCCGGCTTGAACGAGGGCATTATCCGGGCCATCTCCGCCCGGAAGGGCGAGCCGGAGTTCATGTTGGAATGGCGGCTGAACGCCTACCGCCATTGGCTGAACATGACGGAGCCGACCTGGGCCAACATTCATCACCCGCCGATCGACTACCAGAAGATCGTTTACTACTCCGGCCCGAAGGTGAAGAACGACCGGCCCAAGAGTCTGGATGAGGTCGATCCGAGGCTTCTGGAAATGTACGAGAAGCTGGGGATTCCGCTGCAGGAGCGCGAACTGCTGGCGGGGGTGGCGGTGGACGCCGTTTTCGACAGCGTTTCGGTGGCGACGACTTTTCGCGAGAAGCTGGCGGAACTCGGCATCATCTTCTGCTCCTTCTCGGAAGCCGTTCGCGAGCACCCCGACCTGGTTCGCAAATACCTGGGCTCGGTGGTGCCCTTCAGCGACAACTTCTTCGCCTCGCTGAACTCGGCGGTCTTCAGCGACGGCTCCTTCTGCTACGTGCCCAAGGGCGTGCGCTGCCCGATGGAGCTTTCGACGTACTTTCGCATCAACGCCCAAGACACGGGCCAGTTCGAGCGCACGCTGATCATCGCCGACGAGGGCGCCTACGTCAGCTACCTGGAGGGCTGCACCGCGCCGATCCGCGACACCAACCAGTTGCACGCCGCCGTGGTGGAGCTGGTGGCTCTGGACAACGCCCAGATCAAGTATTCAACCATCCAGAACTGGTATCCGGGCGACAAAGAGGGCCGCGGCGGCATCTACAACTTCGTCACCAAGCGCGGCAAGTGTCTGGGCGTGAATTCCAAGGTCTCCTGGACGCAGCTCGAGACGGGCTCGGCCATCACCTGGAAGTATCCGAGCTGCCTGTTGATGGGCGACAACTCGGTCGGCGAGTTCTACTCGGTGGCTCTCACCAACAACTACCAGCAGGCCGACACCGGCACGAAGATGATCCACATCGGCAAGAACACCCGGAGCACAATCATCTCCAAAGGCATCTCGGCCGGTCACGGACAGAACAGCTATCGGGGGATGGTGAAGATCCTCAAGGGCGCGGAAGGCGCGCGGAACTTCTCGCAGTGCGACTCGCTGCTGATTGGGGATAAGTGCGGCGCACATACCTTCCCCTATATGGAGGTGAAGAACTCGACCGCCCAGGTGGAGCACGAGGCGACCACTTCCAAGATCGGCGAAGACCAGATCTTCTACTGCCGCCAGCGCGGCATCTCCACCGAGGACGCGGTCTCCATGATCGTGAACGGTTTCTGCAAACAGGTCTTCCACGAGCTTCCCATGGAGTTCGCCGTGGAAGCACAAAAGCTGTTGAGCGTAAGCCTGGAAGGGAGCGTTGGATAAGAGCCCATGCTGAAAATCACGGACCTGCGCGCCGGCGTCGGCGGAAAAGAAATTCTTAAGGGCATAGACCTCGAGGTGCGCGCGGGCGAAGTCCACGCCATCATGGGGCCGAACGGGTCGGGCAAGAGCACTCTAGCCCAGGTGCTGGCTGGCCGGGACACGTATGCGGTCACTGCCGGCACGGTGCTGTATGAGGGATTGGACTTGCTGGCAATGAAGCCCGAGGAGCGCGCCGCGGCGGGAGTCTTCCTGGCATTTCAATATCCGGTCGAGATTCCCGGCATCAGCAATATGTATTTTCTGAGGGCCGCTCTGAACAGTGTCCGCAAGCACCAGGGCCAGCCCGAGCTTGACGCCTTCGACTTCATGGAAGTGGTCAAGGAGAAAGTCAAGGCGCTGGGCATGCCGGAGGATCTCTTGAACCGCGCCGTCAATGTCGGTTTCTCGGGCGGTGAGAAGAAGCGCAACGAAATCTTCCAACTGGCGGTGCTGGAGCCGAAGCTGGCCATCCTGGACGAGACCGACTCCGGCCTGGACATCGACGCGCTCAGGGCCGTAGCCGCCGGCGTCAACTCGCTGCGCTGCGCGGATCGAGCGTTCATTGTCGTGACCCACTACCAGCGCTTGTTGAACCACATCGTGCCCGACTTCGTTCACGTGATGTCGGGCGGCAGGCTGGTCAAGTCCGGGGACAAGAACCTGGCCCTCGAACTGGAACGGAAGGGATACGCCGAGTTGGACGAAGCGGCGGTAAGCGAGCTGGTGCGATGATCGAACTGGCGGAGCGGCAGGATCTGTACGTTGCCGGTGAGCCCGCCTGGCTCGCCGCGTTGCGCCGGAAGGCCATGGACCGGTTTGAGACTCTGGGCTTTCCGACGACAAAACAGGAAGACTGGCGCTTCACCAATGTCAGCGCCATCGCCGGGGCGGAGTTCGAGGCGGGGCGTCCAGCCCAAGCTGACTTGACGGCCTGGCCGCTGGCGGGACTGGATTGCTCCGCGCGCCTGGTGTTCGTCAACGGCCACCTCTGTGAGGACTTGACCGCAGTGAACGGTTTGCCCGAAGGCGTCAGAGTTCGCCGCGGGCCTCCCGAGGCACATTTCGCCAGGTACGCGGCTTTCGACCAGCAGCCGTTCGTCGCGCTGAATACCGCGCACTTCGCCGACGCGGCGCTGGTGGAAATCGCCGAGGGCGTCAGCCTGGACAAGCCCGTACATCTGGTGTTCATCTCGGCGCCGAATGGAAGGCCGACCGTCTCTCACCCGCGCACCCTGATTCTGGCGGGGCGGGGCAGCCAGGCAGCAGTCATCGAGACCTACGTCGGACCGGCAGGCGCGGCCTATTTCACGAACGTGGTGACCGAGATAGTGGCGGGGGAGCAATCGGTCCTCGATCACTACCGGCTCCAGTTCGAGAGCCGCAAGGCGTTTCATGTGGCGACCGTCGAGGCCGTTCAGCGACGTTCGAGCGTGTTCAACTCGCACAACGTCGCATTCGGAGCGGCGCTGGCCCGCAACGACATCAATTCCATCCTGGACGCCGAGGGCGCAGAGTGTTTTCTCAATGGCCTCTACGTCACCTCGGGGAATCAGCACGTGGACAACCACACGCTGCTCGATCACGCCCAGCCGAACTCGGCCAGCCGCGAGCTCTACAAGGGCATTCTGAGCGGCCACGGGACGGGTGTGTTCAACGGCAAGATCATAGTCCGGAAGGACGCGCAGAAAACCAACGCGATCCAGAGCAATAAGAATCTACTGCTCTCGGGGGATGCCGTCATCAACACCAAGCCGCAGCTTGAAATTTACGCCGACGACGTGCGGTGCACCCATGGCGCGACCGTTGGCCAGTTGGACGGGGAAGCGCTTTTCTATATGCAGTCCAGGGGAGTTCCGGCCGGCCAGGCCCGCGAATTGCTGACCCATGCCTTCGCGGCCGAGTTGCTCGAACGCATGCGCTGGCAGCCGGTTCGCGAGATGCTGGCGCGGGAATTGTCGACGGCGCTCTCCGCGCACCGTGATGGAGGCGCCGAATGAAAGCCGTGGCCCCGAGCCTGAGCGAACGCGTCCGCCCGGATTTCCCGTTCCTCCAGCAACGGGTGAACGGCAAGCCCCTGGTGTACCTGGACAACGCGGCGACCTCACAGAAGCCGCAAGCGGTGATTGACGCGATCGCCGGCTTCTACACCAGCGGATGCGCCAATATTCACCGCGGCGTCCACACTCTCAGCCAGCGGGCGACCGAGGGCTACGAACAGGCGCGGCTCAAGGCGATGCACTTTCTCAACGCCGCCGATTCCCGCGAAATTGTCTTCGTGCGCGGTGCCACCGAGGGGATCAACCTGGTGGCGCAGAGCTTCGTGAGGCCGAGGCTGGGGGCCGGCGACGAGGTCCTGATAACCGCCATGGAACATCACTCCAACATCGTTCCGTGGCAGATGGTGTGCGGCGATAAGGGCGCGCATCTCCGTGTCGCGCCGATGGACGATCGCGGTGAGCTGATTCTGGAGGAGTACGAACGTCTGCTGGGACCGCGGACTCGCTTCGTAGCCATTTCTCACGTTTCCAATGCACTCGGCACGGTGAATCCCGTGCGCGAGATGGTCGCCATGGCTCACCGGCGCGGCATCCCGATTCTGCTGGACGGAGCGCAGGCGGCGCCGCACGTCGCGGTGGATGTCGGCGGGCTGGACTGCGATTTCTACGTCTTTTCGGGACACAAGGTATACGGGCCCACCGGCGTCGGCGTGCTTTACGGGAAGGCCGCGCTGCTCGAGGCCATGCCCCCTTACCAGGGCGGCGGGGATATGATCGCCTCGGTCACCTTCGAGAAGACCGAGTACAACGTCATCCCCTACAAGTTCGAGGCCGGCACGCCGCACATCGCGGGCGTGATCGGCCTGGGCGCGGCCATCGATTACATGGAAGGAATCGGGCTGGAAGAGATGGCGGCGCACGAGAGCGAGTTGCTCCACTATGCGACTGCCGCAGTTTCCGCGATTCCCGGCGTTCGGATCATCGGCACGGCGCGGCGCAAGGCCGGGGTGTTGTCCTTCGTCCTGGATGGAGTGCATCCCCACGACATCGGAACCATCCTGGATCAGGAGGGAATCGCCATTCGCGCCGGCCACCACTGCGCCCAGCCCGTGATGCAGAGGTTCGGCCTCGCGGCGACGGCCCGCGCTTCATTTGCGATATACAACACGGCGGAGGATGTGGACGCCCTGGTGCGCGGCGTTCACAAAGTCAGGGAGATCTTCGGTTAATGTCCGACTTGCGGGAGTTGTACCAGCAGTTGATCGTGGACCACAGCAAGCATCCACGGAATTGCCGCGCCATCGACGGCGCCGATTCGAGCGCCGAGGGCTACAACCCGCTGTGCGGAGATCGCGTCACGTTGTTCGTGAAACTAGACGGGGACCGCGTGCGGGACATCAGCTTCCAGGGCAACGGCTGCGCCATTTCCACGGCCTCGGCCTCGCTGCTGACCGAGGTTCTGCGCGGCAAGACCCGCGCCGAGGCCGAGGCGCTCTTCGCGAGCTTTCACGAGCTTGTAACCGGCGGCCAGCCGAAGGACAGTTCGGGGCCGCCGCTCGGGAAACTGAAGGTTTTTGCCGGCGTGTCCGAATTTCCGGTCCGGGTCAAGTGCGCTACGCTGGTCTGGCACACCTTGAAGGCCGCCCTAAGCCAAATCCATATGGTGGAAGAGAAACTAGTGATTCGGGCCCTCCGCGAGTGCTACGATCCGGAGATCCCGGTCAACATCTATGACCTCGGATTGATCTACAACGTGAAGATCGATCCCTCGGGGAAGGTGGACATTCGCATGACGCTGACCGCCCCAGGTTGCCCCGTGGCGGGCTCGCTCCCCGAGTACATCAAGACCAAGGTCGAAGCGGTGCCGGGGGTGACGGAGGTGACCGTCGAGCTGACGTTCGATCCTCCCTGGACGAACGCCAGAATGTCCGAAGCCGCGCGGCTCCAGCTCGGAATCTAGGTTCGGCGTATGAAGCTGACTGCCCACGAAGAGTACGGCCTGCGCTGCCTGCTGCAAGTCGGGAGCGAATGGCCCAGCGGAAGCCTGACGATCCCCGAGGTTAGCCGGAAGGAGGGCATCTCCATTGCTTACGCCGGGAAGATCCTCCAGTTGCTGCGCCAAGGCGGTTTCCTGAAGAGCGTTCGGGGCCAGACCGGCGGCTATACCCTAGCGCTTCCTCCCGAGGAAATCGTGATTCGCGATGTTCTCGATGTGCTTGGCGGCCGGCTCTACCGGGAGGATTTCTGCCGCGGCCACAAAGGGAACGAAAAATCCTGCACGCACGGCACCGACTGCGCCATCCGTTCCCTTTGGCGGACCGTGCAAGGCGCCGTGGACGAGGTATTGGGCAGAACCACGCTGAAAGACCTGCTGCGCAAGGAACAGGAGATGACCTCCTGGTTGCACGAGCTCGTGCCGCTGGAGACGCGGCAGTGAAGGGCTAGCGGGACCTTCACCACGGCTTGGCCACCGCGCACGATCAGTGGTGGTACTTCGGGTGGCTGCGGATCGTTTTGTGAATCGCCTTCCATTTCCGCCTTTCGGCGAGGCTGGCCGGGACGTCCTGCGCGGCTTGGCGGTGGCGCAGTTCCGCACCGAGCTTACGGAAACTGTCCCAACGCGACGCGTCGATCTGGCCGCACGCGAGGGCTTGCGCGACGGCGCAGCCGGGTTCGCCTGTGTGCGTGCAGTCGCTGAAGCGGCACCCTTCGGCCAGCGCCGTGATCTCGGAGAAGACTTCATCGAGCGAGTCTTCGCCGGCCCAAAGCTGCAACTCGCGCATGCCGGGAGTGTCGATGATCGCTCCTCCGGCCGGGAGCGGCATAAGCATGCGGCTGGTGGTGGTGTGGCGACCGCGGGAATCAGAGGCTCGCACCGCACTGGTTGCGAGCCGCTCGTCCCCAAGCAGACCGTTTGCGATGGTCGATTTCCCCGCTCCAGAGGAGCCCAGGAGCACCACGGTCCGGCCGCGCACCAATTCCCGGAGTGGATCCACGCTTTGCGCCGCGCTGAGGGGCACGACCGGCGCCGCCGGCGCGATTCGCGCGACCGCGTCCATGCGTGCGGCGGTGTCCGTGCACAGGTCGGCTTTGTTCAGGATGACGGCCGTCGCGCCGCCACTCTCGCGGCTCAGAACCAGGTAGCGTTCCAGGCGGCGCAGGTTGAAGTCCCCGTCGAGACCGCACACGACGAGCGCGAGGTCCACGTTGGTTGCGATCACCTGTTCGTGTTGGGCGGTGCCGGCCGCGCGGCGGGAGAACTGCGTGCGCCGCGGCAGCACGGCTTCCATCCGGGCGAGTTCGGGGCCTACGGGCCGCGCCACGACCCAATCGCCCACTGCGGGAAGCACATCCTCCCAGCGCAAACGCCCCGCCGGCGCCGCCTCGCACTCGCCGTGCTCCAGGTACACACGATACTGCTCGTGGGCGGCGAATGATACGCGGCCCAATTCCAATTCCGCGGCCTCGTGAGGCCGGAAGAGCTCGCGCACACGCGCGTCCGCTCCCAGTTGTTCCAGAAACATTTCCGTTCGCTCCAAAAAAAAACACACTTCAACCCAGCGGCTACAGAGGTTGACTTGGAGGGCGCAACCCGCACCCCTAGCGAACGGTCGCCAGCATAGATATAAGTCTAGCGCGGCGGCCGGCGGGGCTCGGTGATGGGCGGGCCAAATCGCTCTCGCTTCATGATGTTTCGGGGACTCTATCCAAGGACGGCTAGCTAACCGAGCCCCCCCGCATCTCGGTTTCCTGTTCCGCGGGCGTGATCTCGACCGGTTTGGGCAGCCAGCCTCTCCAGTTCGCCCAGCCCCACAGGACCGCGGTCAGGCAGCCGAGGGCTCCCGCCACGACTCCGATGGCGCGGGGGCTGTAATACTCCGAAGCGATGCCGGCCACGGCCATCGAGACCAGCATGACGGGCCAGCGCAGCGTCTCCATGGTGGCGAAGACGCGGCCCCGGAACTCGTCCGGCGTGTAGCGCAGAAGCTGATAATTGTTCAGCGTTGTGGTGACCGCCATCCCCACCCGCGAAAGCGCGATGTAGATCAAGGCCACCCAATACAAACCGGCCAGGCTGAAGGCCACGTATGCCGCGCCGTGGACCAAATAGGAAATGGTCACAGCGTGCTTGAAAGCGGGATAGCTCATTTTGCGGCTTATCAGGTGCGCCAGAATCCCGCCCGCCAGCAGGCCGATTCCCGCGAAGCCCCAAATGGTGCCGATGCCCTCCGATCCCCGGTGGAAAACCTGAACGCCAAAGAGGGCGAATAGAATCTGCGCCGCGCCGCCGCCCATCGCCCATCCAGCGGACATCAGCCCGATGCCCAGGATGAGCGGCACGCGGGCCATGTAAGCGAGCCCCTCTTTGTACTCATGCCAGGGGCGTATGACGCGACCGGCTTGCGCCCGGTGCTGGGCGCGGAAGCCGCCATCCGGGAGGCGCATACGCCAGACCGCGGCCGCCGAGAACAGGAAGGAGAGCGCGTTGAGGATGAACCCCCATTGGTAGCCAAAACGGGCCGTACTGAGCCCGCCCAGCATGGCCCCCAAGACCAGAGTCGCCCACTGGGTGGTCTGGGTGAGCGAATTGGCGGCGTGCAACTCCTCCTTGCTGGCGATGGCGGGCAGAATAGCGGCACGGCCGCTGGTAAAGAACGGGGAGGCGAACATCAGCAAGGCGCTGAGCAGATATAGCAGCCAGGTCTCGTGGTAACGGATGGTGAAGATGAAGGCCAGCGCCACCACGGCGCGCACCAGGTCGCTGGCAATCATGATGCGCTTGCGGTCCCAACGGTCCAGGAGCACGCCGGCGATGGGCCCGGCGATGATGGCGGGGACGGCGCGGCTGAGCATAACCAGGCTCACCACCAGGCCCGAGCCGGTGATCTCCATGGCGAGGGCGAAGACGGCGACATTGTTGAAGTTGTCGCCGATCTCGCTGACCACCTGGCCCAGCCAGACGTTGCGGTAATTCCGGTTGTTCTTGAGCAGATCCTTGAAGTCCACCATCGCTCGGCTCAGACCTCATCGTACCTTGCTATTGACAACTGTGACCAAAGTCATAGAATGCTTCACCAGGGCTTGTCATAGTGGCATCTATACCAGTTCAAGTGCGGGAGGAGAGTACACCATGAAGAAGCTGTGGCTCAGCGCTCTAATCGTAGTCGTCGTTTCGTTCGGCGTTTTGGGTTGGATTGGAACGCAAATCTACCAGAAGATGCCGCCGATTCCCGACCGGGTTGTGTCCTCGGACGGAGTAGAATTGATCGCCAGCGGCGAGATTGGCCGGGGCCAGAATGTGTGGCAAGCCATGGGCGGCATGGAAGTCGGATCCATCTGGGGACATGGCAGCTACGTGGCCCCGGACTGGACGGCCGACTGGCTGCACCGGGAAGCCGTCTACGTCCTGGACGAGTGGGCTAGGGCATTGCGCAACGTGAGTTACGACAAGCTCTCGCCGGAGGATCAGGGTGAGCTCCAGGCGCGGCTGCAACAGATGTACCGCGCCAACACGTATGATCCCGCCACGGGCGTGCTTCGCATCGATCCGGCGCGCGCGCGGGCCTACCAGGCCTGTCTGGCGCACTACGCCGATGTGTTCATAAACGGCGAGACGGATTACGCCATCCCGGCCGGAACCATCGGCGATCCGGCGCAAATGAAGCAGTTCGCCGCTTTCATCTTCTGGACCGCCTGGGCGTCGTCGACTAGCCGGCCAGGGGAGAAGATCTCCTATACCAGCAACTGGCCCTACGAGCCGCTGGTCGGCAACCGCCCAACCGGGGAAACGGTCATGTGGACCGGCGTGAGCATCATTGTGCTGCTGGCCGGGATTTCCGCCATGGTGGTCTGGTACGCCTCGCAGAAGCGGCAGGAAGAAGCGGGGCCTCTGCCCGAGACCGATCCGCTGATGAACTGGAGCGCGACCCCGTCGCAGAAGGGCGTGGTCAAGTACTTCTGGGTGGTGGCCGCGCTGCTCCTGGTTCAAATCCTGATGGGAGTGATCACGGCGCACTACGGCGTGGAGGGCGGCGGATTCTACGGGGTCAAGCTGGATCAGTGGCTGCCGTACAGCGTCACGCGCACCTGGCACATCCAGACCGGCCTATTCTGGATCGCCACTGCGTGGCTGGCGGCGGGGCTGTTCATAGGACCGCTGGTCAGCGGGGTCGAGCCGAAGGGGCAGAAACTCGGGGTAAACGCACTGTTTCTGGCGCTGTTTGTGGTGGTGGGCGGGTCTCTGGCGGGCGAATGGCTCAGCATCAAGGGCAAGCTGACCGGCTCGGCGTCGTTCTTCTGGGGCCACCAGGGGTACGAATATGTCGATCTCGGCCGAATCTGGCAGATTCTGCTCTTCGTGGGGCTGCTGTTCTGGTTCTTCCTGGTGGTGCGGTCGGTCCGGCCGGCGCTTGCCAGCGGCAGCAAGGAGCAGCGCCAGTTGCTCTGGGTCTTCATCCTTGCGGCGGGCGCCATCGGTTTGTTCTACGGAGCCGGCTTGAACTGGGGACAGAACACGCACCTTTCGCTTGTGGAGTACTGGCGGTGGTGGGTGGTTCACCTGTGGGTTGAGGGCTTCTTCGAAGTGTTCGCCACGGCGGTGATTGCGTTTTTCTTTGCCCGGCTGAACCTGATCCGGCCGGGGCTGGCGGCAAAGTCGGCGCTGCTGAGCGGGATTATTTACCTGAGCGGCGGCATCATCGGCACCTGCCACCACCTGTACTTCGCGGGGACGCCCACGGTCGCGCTGGCCTGGGGCTCGGTGTTCAGCGCGCTGGAGGTGGTCCCCCTGGTGCTGATCGCGTTTTCGGCCCTGGAAGACTTGCGGCGCGGGAAGCTCACGGTTTGGGCCGAGCGCTACAAGTGGCCCATCCGGTTCTTTGTGGCGGTCGGCTTCTGGAACATGGTCGGGGCCGGCCTGTTCGGCTTTATGATTAACCCGCCTATCGCCCTGTACTTCATGCAAGGGCTGAACACCACCCCGCTGCACGGGCACGCCGCGCTGTTCGGCGTCTACGGCATGCTGGGAGTGGGCCTGATGCTGGTTTGCCTGCGTGCGTTGGAGCCTGGCGTGGTATGGCGCGAAGGCTACCTCAAGGTGGCGTTTTGGGGCATGAACCTCGGGCTGTTGGCGATGTGCGTGGGCAGCCTGCTTCCGGTGGGGTTGCTGCAAACCTGGGCTTCGGTGGACAGCGGCTACTGGTACGCGCGAAGCAGCGAGTTTCTGGGCACGCCGCTCATGCAGACCCTGCGCTGGCTGCGAGTTCCGGGAGACACGATCTTCGCCGTCGGGGCTGTGGCCCTGGTGGTGTTCGTGCTGACGACACGGCCGAAGCGGGTGATAGAATAGCGCTGCTATGCGTTCAATCGGCCCGACGGCGCTAATGCAGCACCGACTCGACGCCGTCGAGCGGCTGTTGCAGGGTCACCCGCCTATGCCGGGGTGACCCCTCCGAAGTGGGCGAGCACGCGGAGCGCGAAGTAGGTCAGCCATTTGCTGGGTTCTCCCTTCCTCTCGACGTCCGCCCACATCTTGCCGTTTAGCGAACTCTCCATGACCCATTTGCCCTCCGAAGTCATCTTCTCTTCGACGACCCGAAGCGGCCTTTCCAGCACGGCGGACCTGGGTGTGCCTAGTGCGGCGAACGCGTACAGGGTCTCCAGAATGTCCGAATTGTAGTGCAACGGGAAGCCGAACTTCAGCCACCCCGGTTTGGGTTTCGGGTCGCCTGGTCCCCCTTTGGCCAGGAACGCGTCCCGCTGATCGGACATCCACTGCTTCACGGTCTGGCCGGCGGGCAATCCGCCACGCCCGGGATTACTGGCAAGCACAGCCTGCCACTCCTTCTGCCTCCCGGGCACGTACACGTAGACCTCGCGCTCTAACATGCGGCCGACCAGCAGCTTGATCGCCGACTTAATAGCCGGCGTCCTGTCTTTCGGAGGCGTCTGCGAAAAGCAGAGGAGCAGTTTCGGCTGGGCCATATAGCAGGCCGGCAGCAGGGAATAGGCCATGGCGCCGCAATCGAGGCCCCCGTCTTTCACGACTCTCCGCGCCAGGGTTTCACGCTCCTGCCGGACCACCGGGTGGTCCCCGTAGTCCAAACGCGTCAGCGCGGCAAGGATGTTGGCGGTCAGGCATTGCCCGCCGTCTTTGCTCACCCACGTGCGCCGTTCCAGTATCTCGCCGATCCCCGGCGCGATCCGCGGATCGTTCCCATCGGCCAGGAACTGGCCCAGGAAGATCACCTGCCAGTATTTGCCGGTGTATTTTTCGTAAGGCTTCTCGTCACGCCAGAACCGGTGTCCGCAATTGAGTATCTTCTGGGTGACGCCGTAATGCATCAAGCGCGACTTCGCCCGCACCAGCTTCGGGCTGGTCTCTGGCTCACCCAACAGATGCCGAAGGGTCAGATAGCGAACCGGAGGATTATCCTCTTCGAGAAGCCAATCGATTACCCCCATGTTTTCACCCAAGATTTACGATTTGATTCCCTGGCCAGCAACCAGCATATACCTACCCGCCGTGGTCGAAGCTGCCTCTTCTGACTCCCTTATCGCGACGCCAACGCAATCGAGGTAGCTCGCTTGGCAGGGTCAAGAACGGCGCCAGAAGCGGACCCGTCTTAGTAGGTGATCGTCGCCGAGGTTAGGACTTTGCCGGCGCTGAGGAGCACCACGGTCTCGGTTCCGGTCTCTGGCCGCAGGTAATGGAATGTCTCGAATGTCCGTCCTTGGGTGACCTCGGTCGTGGACATGGTCGGCCGGCCGAACTTGAGGATAAGCGTAGACCTCTCCATGCCCCCCGGGACGTCGGCCGGCGTGGGGAACTTAGGCTCCGCCGGACGCTGGGCCGCCTGTACGACCGTCGGCGGCTTGTTGGGAACGGTGTTGGCTAACTTGGCGGATGCGTTGTCGACGATCTCGAACTCCGGGTAGGCGCGTTTGTTCTTGGCTGCGGGTGATGGCCTTCCCGGCGCAGGCGAGGGCGCTGCCGAGACGGAGTCTGTCGTTTTCTGGCTCATGCCGGCGAAGTCGCCCGACGAGCGCAGGTACAAATACACGGCCGCCGGAGCGAGCAACATCAGGGCCACTCCCAGGGCCACCCCTATCGTCATCAACGGGCTCTGTTTTGATTCGCCCATATCGGTTCACACCTCCGACCGCCTGCCCGCGGCTCGCGGTACGAGATCATTCTGGGGGCGGAGGGCGGGAATGTAAATACTGGCATTGGTTAGCAGAGTTCTATCCTGGATAGAATTGATGAAAGATGAGCTATCCTTCTCCATTCTTTCCGGCGCTCTTTCTGGCCGGTAGCCCCGAGTCGATAGCGGTTCCCCTGTCCATGCTGGTGGTCTTCGGCTCCGCCAAGCTGATGGCCGAGGTTTTTGAGCGCCTTCACCAGCCGGCCATCGTGGGGGAGATCCTGGCTGGTATCCTGATCGGACCCAGCGTGATGGGATGGATGGCCCCCAACCAGTTGCTTACCGCGCTGGCCGACCTGGGGGTCATGTTCCTGCTCTTCCGGGTTGGTCTGGAGGTGAAGGCCAGCGAGTTGATGGAAGTGGGCGGACGGGCGACGCTCGTGGCAGCGCTCGGAGTCCTTCTGCCGTTCGCCGCGGGTTGGGGAATCCTGCTGGCTTGGGGGGCGCCGCAGGTCGAGGCGATCTTCGTGGGAGCGGCGATGGTGGCCACCAGCGTCGGCATCACGGCCCAGGTCCTGGCCTCGAAGGGGTTGCTGCAGGAACGCACCAGCAAGATCATCCTGGCCGCGGCCGTCATCGACGATGTCCTTGGCTTGCTGGTGCTGGCGCTGGTCAGCAGCTTCGCCAAGGGCGGCGTGCGCGTGATGGAACTCGCCGCCACGGCGGCGATCGCCATCGGCTTCACTGTCCTGGTGGCGAAGTGGGGCGCCAAGGCAATGGGGCGCATCGTGCCGCACGCTGAACAGAGGCTTCGCGTCGGGGAAGCGCAGTTCGCGCTGGCCATGATTCTCCTGTTCGGGCTCTCGCTGCTGGCGGTGTACGCCGGCGTGGCGGCGATCATCGGCGCGTTCCTGGCGGGAATGGCCATGGCGGAGAGCGCTGGCCGGCGCGTTCGCGACCTGGCCCACGGCGTGACGGAGTTGCTGGTTCCGTTCTTCCTGGCGGGCATCGGCCTGCATTTCGATCTGAAGGTATTCGCGGATTCCTCCACGCTCCTCCTGGCGCTGGTGATCCTGGCCGCGGCCGTGGCCTCGAAGTTCATCGGATGCGGGGCGGGCGCCCTCGGGCTGGGCAGGCGCGACGCGGCCCGCGTCGGCGCCGGCATGGTCCCCCGCGGAGAAGTGGGTATGGTGGTCGCGCAAATTGGACTGGCGATGGGTGTCATCACCCAGTCCATCTACGGGATCGTGGTATTCATGGCGGTGACGACCACACTGGTGGCTCCTCCTCTTGCTCAACTTCCTTTACCGCGACTTGATGAAGCCCGGGCGGGGAGGAAGAGGCCTTCCGGCTGGGCTGAGCTACCCCGGTTTTCGGCACCCCGTACCCTCTTGGCGGGATGTCCAGACGCGGGCCGGTCGCCTATTCTGGTAAGCAGTCAAGGGAAATGTCGGACTTCTACCAGACTGGCGCCGTAACGACGCTGCACCGGCTCAAGCCTAACAGTATCGAGCGGTTGGAGAGCGACCTGGAGCGGTTCTCTCGCAACCGTCCGATCGGATTGGTGTTGCCGGCACTCTACTCCGAGTTCGAGACACCCTCCATGCAAAGGATTGCGTCCGAGCTCCGGCAAGTCCGATATCTCCAGCGAATTGTAGTATCTCTGGGCAGGGCGACCAGGGAGCAGTTCAATCGAGTGCGCTCGTTTTTCGGGGATTTTTACACGCCTGTGACCATCATCTGGGTGGATGGGGACAGGCTCCAGGGCTTGTTGGGGATGCTTGAAGAGAAGGGCCTATCGCCGGGGATGGACGGCAAGGGGAGGTCCTGCTGGCTGGCCTATGGTTATCTTCTGGCCAGGCGCGACTGCGACGTCATCGCCCTGCACGACTGCGACATCGTCAACTACGAGCGGCAGTTGCTGGCGCGGCTCTGCTACCCGGTGGCACACCCCAACCTGGGGTTCGAGTTCTGCAAGGGCTACTACGCCCGGGTGACCGACCGGATGCATGGCCGCGTGACGCGCCTCTTCATGACCCCGCTGATCCGGGCCCTGGAGAGTATGGCGCCCGGAGCGCCGTTCCTGCAGTTCCTGGACAGCTTCCGCTACCCGCTGGCGGGTGAGTTCGCGATGGACGTGAACCTGGCGCGGGTGAACCGGATTCCAGGCGATTGGGGCCTGGAAGTCGGGGTGCTGGCCGAGGTGTATCGCAACTGCGCCGCCTCCAGGGTCTGCCAGGTGGACCTCACCGACAACTACGAGCACAAGCACCAGGCCCTCTCCGAAGGCGATTCCACGAAGGGGCTGCGGCGCATGACGGCGGACATCGCCAAGTCGCTGTTCCGCACCATGGCCGGCGGAGGGCCTGGTGTTCACCGCCGACCACTTCCGCAGCCTGGAGGTGCGCTACGTGCGCATCGCGCAGGACACCATCGCCCGCTATTACGCCGACGCGATGCTGAACGGGCTGAAGTTCGACCGGCACGGCGAGGAGATCGCGGTGGCGACGTTCGCCAAGAGCCTGCGGCAGGCCGCCGCCGAGTTCATCGAGGACCCGCTCGGGCTGCCCCTGATCCCCAACTGGAATCGGGTGCTCGCGGCGATCCCGGAGTTCTTCGACCTGCTCCAGGATGCGGTGGAGAAGGATGCGCGCAGTCCATCCGCCGCGGCGGCCTGACGGCGCGGGAGATGCCCGAGACAATTCTTTCTGGCGACGCCTTGAGGGCGGCGGAGTCCATCCAGCGGGCGGACATCGTCATCGGCATCCCGAGCTACAACAATTCGAGCACCATCGGCCACGTCACGCACGCGGCTTGTGCCGGACTGGCGAAGTACTTCCCCAACCTTAAGGGCGTCATCATCAACTCCGACGGCGGCTCGACCGACGGCACGCCCGAGGCGGTGCTCTCGGCCCGCATGGAGGATGCGCGCCTGCTGCTGGTCTCCACGCCGCTTTCGGGCGTGCATCGGATGTCGTTCCCCTACCACGGGATTCCCGGAAAGGGCAGCGCCTTCCGGCTCATCTTCCAGATGGCGGAGCGGCTCGAGGCCAGGGCCTGCGCGGTGGTCGATTCCGATTTGCGTTCGATTACCCCGGAGTGGTTCGACCTGCTGCTGCGCCCCATCCTGCTCGCGGACTTCGACTTCGTGGCGCCTTACTACCACCGCCACAAGTACGACGGAACCATCACCAACAGCATCGTGTATCCGCTGACGCGCGCGCTCTACGGCCTGCGCGTCCGGCAGCCCATCGGAGGCGAATTCGGAATCTCCGCCCGCCTGATCTCCCGCTATCTGAAGAGACAGGACTGGGAGACCGACGTGGCGCGGTACGGCATCGACATCTGGATGACCACCATCGCCATCGCGGAAGGGTTTCGAGTGTGCCAGAGCTTCCTCGGCGCCAAGCTGCACGACGCCAAGGACCCGGGATCGGATCTGAGCGCCATGCTGCACCAGGTGGTAGGCAGCGTCTTCATGTTGATGCAGGAGTACGAGGACGTCTGGATGAACCGCTCAGGCAGCAGTCCAGCCGATCTTTTCGGCTTCCGCTTCGACGTGGGCCTCAATCCGGTTGAGGTCAACGTGGAGCGCATGATCGCCGCTTTCAAGCGGGGCAGCGAGGACCTTTTCGAAGTCTGGTCATCGGCGCTTGAGCCGGACACCGCCGAAGCCGTGCGGGCGCTGGCCGGAAGCGCATCCGGCGGAACTGGCCCGTTTCACCTGGACGACGAGCTGTGGACGCGCGTGGTGATGGATTTCGCCTGCGCTTACCGGCATCGGCGGGTGGCCAGGGGTCACTTGATTAGATCGCTGACCCCTCTGTATCTGGCGCGAGTGGCCTCGTTTGTGATGGAGACGCGCGACCTCGTGTCGGCGGAGGTCGAAGAGAAGATCGAGCGATTGTGCGTCTGCTTTGAAGAACAGAAGCCGTATCTGAAATCCCGCTGGGCCGCGAGCGAAAACGGCGCGCGGCCCGAATCCGACAAGTCGCGGCCCGAACGGGCGGAAGTGGAGGTGTGAATCATGCTCGAAACCATGCGGCTGGTCCTGGAAGGCGTCCTGGACCGCCTCGAGTTGGCAGGCGACTACCTACTTGCCGCCGCTGCTGGCGGCGCTGATTATCGTGCTGGGCGCCTACCTCATCGCGCTGGTTGCGCGGTGGACGCTGAACCGGGCGTTCAAGGGCGCCGCCGTTGACAGGTTCCTGCGCCGCAGCGGGCTGGCCTTCATGCTCGACGGCTCCGGCCGCTTGCGCGCCACTCCGAT
Organism: Bryobacterales bacterium; assembly: GCA_963734625.1. Lineage (GTDB taxonomy): Bacteria > Acidobacteriota > Terriglobia > Bryobacterales > Bryobacteraceae > CAVTHW01. The sequence goes on from CAVTHW010000001.1 coordinate 203,091, forward strand.
TCTGGCGCGGACGGCCTACTGGGCCATCCTGCTCGCGGGCTTTCTCGCCGGCCTGAGCATCTTCAACACGGATCTTACGACGAAGCTGACGCAGACCTTCGTCCTCCTGCTGCCGAAGCTGGCGGTGGCCGGGATGATTCTGCTGGCCGGCTTTTGGCTGAGCCACTATCTCGGGCGGAGCGCTCTGGTTTGGGCGGTGAACGAGGGGATTCCACGACCCCGCGGCATCGCCGGCGCCGTTCGGCTCGTCATCATGTTCGTTGCCGTCGTGGCGGCGGCGGACCATCTCGATTTCGCCCGCAACGTCTTCCTGGCGGCGTTTATTATCCTGATCGGTGGAGCGACCCTGGCAGCCAGCCTGGCCCTCGGCCTGGGAGGGCGCGACACAATCAGACGCTACTTCGGAGAGAAGAAGACGCAGAGCGAGGAGCCGGCCGAGCGGTCGCTCTGGAACCACCTTTGACCCCCCGTGGCACAATTGGAATGTGCGGCGGGTGATTCAGTGAAATCCCGTACTTGGCCTGTCCTGTTTTTCGGTTTCGGCAGCCTGGTTCTGCTCATCGCTCTGGCCGGGCTGGGCGCCGCGCGCAGAGCCTCGCAGATTCGCACCGAGATGGCGGCCATCTACGAATCCCATCGCGAGACCACGATGATCCTGAACGACATCCGCTCGGGGGTCAACCTATCCGGGATTTACGTCAGGGATTACCTTCTCGATCCTTCCCACCTGCTGGCCTCCTCGCACCGCCAGCGGTTGCTGGAGATCCGCACCTCGACTGCGCGTCAACTGGAGCAACTGCGGGCGCGCATCGGCAAAGAGGACGCCGGCGCGCTGGCGCGAATGAGCGCGGAGCTGGACGGCTACTGGGACTCGCTGGATCCGCTGTTCGACTGGACCCCCCAGCAGAAGACCGCTCTGAGCAGTTTCTTTCTCAGGCAGACCGTCCTTCCCCGCCGCGACGCCGTGCTCGAAATCGCGCGCGGCATCCGTGAGTTCACCGACGCCAACCTCCGATTGCAGCAGGCCAGTATCCAGCGCAGCCAGACCGGCTTCTACCGTTACCTGGCGTGGATGCTGTCCGTTGTCATCTTGCTGGGAGTGTTGGTCGCCGCCATCAGCGTCTTCAGGATCACGCGGCTGGAAAACGAGAGAGAGGGACAGCAAGCGCGCACGGCGCGGGCCGAGGGCGAGCTCCGGCGGCTGTCCCGCGAGCTGGTCCGCGCGCAGGAGTCCGAGCGAAAGTCGCTCTCCCGAGAGCTGCATGACGAGGTCGGACAGACCCTGACCGCCTTGCGCATGGAACTGGCCAACCTGGAGGCCGTCCGCACGTCGCCGGGAGAGGAGTTTTCCACGCGCCTGAGAGAGGCGAAACAGCTTGCGGAGCAAACCCTGGCTTCCGTCCGCAACCTGGCCATGGGGCTCCGGCCCGCCATGCTGGACGATCTGGGATTGGGTCCGGCCCTGGAGTGGCAGGGACGGGAGTTTTCCCGCCGCAGCGGGATTCCGGTGAACGTCCAGATCGACGGCGACCTCGAACACCTTCCCGAGACTCACGGCACATCGGTCTTCCGAATCGTCCAGGAGGCGCTCACCAATTGCGCCCGGCACTCCCAGGCCAAGAGCATCCGCATCACGGTTCACGGAGGCCCGGCCGCGGTGCGGGTCAGCGTGCAGGACGACGGGGTCGGGTTGCAGTCCCTCGATTCCCCGGGCCGCGGCTTGGGCCTGATCGGAATCGAGGAACGGGCTCGGGATCTCGGCGGCCTGATGACCATCGACTCGCAGCCGGGCAAGGGCATGACATTGCGCGTCGAGATTCCCTTGTCCCAGGAGGCGACGGCTTGACGCCCATTCGCATCCTGCTCGCCGATGACCACGGCATCGTGAGACGCGGGCTCCACTACATGCTGGAACGGGCGCCTGGGATGGAGGTCGCCGGAGAAGCGGCCGACGGGCGGGAAGCGGTGAAGATGGCGGAATCGCTCAACCCCGACGTCGTGGTCATGGACATCGCCATGCCCAACCTGAACGGCATCGAAGCCACCGCGCAGATCGTAAAGAGGAACCCGAAGATCGGCGTTATCATCCTCAGCGTGCATTCCGACGAGACCTACATCGCCCGCGCGCTGTCGTCGGGCGCCAAGGGCTATCTGCTCAAGGATTCCGCCGAGGCCGATCTCATCCGGGCCGTCCGCGCCGTGTCCGAGGGCCGCCCCTTCTTCAGCCCGGCCATCACCCAGACGCTGCTGGAGGACTACATGCGGCGTCTCCAGCAGCAGAACCTTCAGGATTCCTACGACCTGCTCACCGACCGCGAGAAGGAGATCCTGCAACTGCTGGCGGAGGGAAAGTCCAACAAGGAAGTCGCCGCACTACTGGAGTTGAGCCTCTACACGGTGGAGACGCACCGCTCGAACATGATGCAGAAGCTGAATCTGCACAACACGGCCGAGATCGTGCTCTACGCTGTCCGAAAGAAGATCATTTCCTGACCGCGCGGGTCAGCGGTTCTTGTAACTGTATGGCGCCCGAAGCTGTGTCAGCCGGTCCAATTTCCGCAGATGGTCCCAGGAGGCGGCCTGCGAAGGTTTCGTCTCCGCTTTGGGCTCGGGTCCTGGATCTCGAAGCTGCGGTGCGTCCGCTTTCGCCGGTGCGGCGACCGCGGCGGTCCGATATTTCTTCACCGCGGACTTGCTCTTCTTGATGTAGGCATTCACGAGGTGCGAGCTCCGCGAACTGGCGGGAACCGTGCCTTCCTCCCCTTCCAGCCATTCAACGACAGGGTTCTTGGGATGCTTCTCTTGGTTCGCCATCAGTCTCCTCCGAAACATAAACGCATCCGACTGCTTCGATTGTAGGCCCGAAATTCCGGGCTTGCAAGCCTTCCCGCGAGGCCAGGAAGCGAAAACGGAAACCCCGCCTAAAGGGATGGCGCCGCGGCACCGATGTAAATGTTTGGAAGGGTTCGTCAGGAGGGTTGGATGACGCGAAGAGGGTGGGCTCTGGCGCTGGGCGTGTTGCTGGCCGGCAGCGGCTGGGCACAGAACGCGGATCCACGGGATCTCACCCGGTCAGCCTGGAGGACCTGATGAATATCCAGGTGACTTCCGTTTCCAAGAAGGAACAGTCGCTCTTCAGGAACCGCGGCGGCGGTCTACGTGATTACGCGCAGCGATATTCGTCATTCGGGAATGAGGAACATTCCCGACTTGCTGCGCATGGCGCCCGGCGTGGACGTTGCGCGGATCGATGCCAACGCCTGGGCCATCAGCATCCGTGGATTCAATGACCGGTATTCGACCAAGGTGCTGGTGCTCATCGACGGGCGGAGCGTGTACCACCCTGCGTTTTCAGGGGTCTACTGGGACCAGCAGGATGTTCCTCTCGAGGATATCGAGCGAATCGAGGTGATTCGCGGGCCGGGTGGAACGGTGTGGGGCGCCAACGCCGTGAACGGTGTCATCAACATCATCACCCGCAGCTCCCAGGACACGCAGGGCGGCTTGATCACCGCCGGCACCGGTTCGGAGGAGAGCGCCAGCGGACTGATTCAATACGGGGGCACGGCAGGCAAGAAAGGTCATTATCGCGTCTTCGGCCGGTTCTTCAAGGTCGAGAGTTCGACCGCTGCCGACGGCAGCGAAGGGGCTGACGGTTGGCACGGATCGCACGCTGGCTTCCGCTCCGACTGGACGCTTTCGGGGCGCGACACCGTGACGGTTCAAGGCGACCTATTCGGCGCTTCGGAAGGCCAGACCATTACCACGCTGTTCTCGAACCAGCTACCCGATTATCGGACCTTTAACGACAAGGTAAGGGTCGGAAACGGAAACATTTTAGGACGCTGGGAGCACAAGTTTTCCAACGGTTCGGAAACCAAGGTGCAAGGCTACTTCGAGCGAGTCCGGCGTTTCGATCAGGCCCTCAACGTCCTGAACACAGGCGACGTCGATTTTCAATACCATTTCAAGGCCGGCTCGCGGCACGATATCGTGGCGGGCGCCGGCTACCGCCTGATAGATCAGGACTACCGCCAAGGATACGAGATCGCTTTCGGAAACGGCCACCGGCGGGACAGCCTGGTGAATACCTTCATTCAGGACGAGGTGAAGCTCACGAATTCCGTTTCGGTCACCTTGGGTTCCAAGGTCGAACACAACGCCTACACCGGAATAGAATTCGAACCCAGCGTCCAGCTGGTGTGGAGTCCGAACGCCCGCCAGGAAGTCTGGGCATCCGCCGCCCGGGCGATTCGGCAGCCTTCCTGGTTCGACACCGAGTCCCGTTTCGACGTGGCAACGTTCCCGCTCGAAGGCGGCGGTTTCGCCCTCCTTCAACTGCTAGGCGGTCCGACCGAGGAAGCCGAGCGGTTGTTGGATTTCGAGGTCGGGTATCGCACCCAGGCGACCAAGCGGCTGTCGTTGGACTTCACGGTCTTCCGGAGTCACTATCGCGCGCTTCCGAGCCGGGAGCCGGAGACGCCCTACTTCACGTTCGATCCCGCGCCTGCCCATCTGGTGCTACCGAACAATTTTCGCAATCTTGCGTATGCGAACAACTACGGCGGCGAGATTCTCGCGAGCTGGAATGTGACCAGCCGGTGGCAACTCAGTCCCGGATTCAGCTTCCTTCGGATGAACATTGGTCTAGATCCGTCCAGCCGCGATACTTCCACCCCAGCCTCGGTCGGCTACTCGCCGAAGCATCAAGCCCAGTTGCGGTCCACGCTGGATCTCCCGCGCCGCCTGGAGTGGGACACGTCGGCGTACTACGTCGGGGCCTTGCGCTACGGTCCCGTGCCCGGCTACACGCGGCTGGATACACGGCTGGGCTGGCGAGTGGGAGAATCCGTTGAGTTCAGCGTGGCCGGCCAGAATCTTCTTACTCCCCGCCATGTCGAATTCAGGGGTGGAAATCAGGTACACATCACGCAGGTGCAGCGGAGCATCGTGGGAAAAGTCACGTGGCGCTTCTAAGTCCGAGAACAGGGATCGCGGCGCGGCGCCGATGGAGAGGATTGGAAGGGACCGTCAGGAGGGTTGCATGACGCTGAGCCGGACGAAATCGAGCAGGCCCGGGGTGCGGGCGGGTGGGCTCTGGCGCTGGGCGTGTTGCTGGCCGGCAGCGGCTGGGCGCAGAACGGCGGATACCACGGGATCTCACCACGGTCAGCCTGGAGGATTTGATGAACCTCCAGGTGACCTCCGTTTCCAAGAAGGAACAGTCGCTTTCAAGTACAGGTGCGGCGGTCTACGTGATTACGCGCGAGCGATATTCGCCGGTCGGGCATGCGGAACATTCCCGACCTGCTGCGCATGGCGCCCGGCGTGGACGTGGCGCGGATCGATGCCAACGCCTGGGCCATCAGCATTCGTGGATTCAACTACCGGTATTCGACCAAGGTGCTGGTGCTCATCGACGGGCGGAGCGTGTACAACCCTGCATTTTCAGGGGTCTACTGGGACCAGCAGGATGTTCCTCTCGAGGATATCGAGCGAATCGAAGTGATTCGTGGGCCGGGTGGAACGGTTTGGGGCGCCAACGCCGTGAACGGGGTAATCAACATCATCACCCGGAGCTCCCAGGACACGCAGGGCGGCTTGATCACCGCCGGGACCGGTTCGGAGGAGAGCGCCAGCGGATTGGTTCAATACGGGGGCAAGGCAGGCAAGAACGGCAACTATCGCGTCTTTGGCCGGTACTTCAAGGTCGAGAGTTCTACCGCTGCCGGCGGCGGCCATGCGGCTGACGGCTGGCACGGATCACACGCTGGCTTCCGCTCCGATTGGACGCTTTCGAGGCGCGACACGCTGACGGTGCAAGGCGACCTATTCGGCGCTTCCGAAGGCCAGACCATCACCACGCTGTTCTCGAACCAGCTACCCGATGTATCGGACCTTCAACGACAAGGTGAGGATCGGGAGCGGGAACATTTTGGGACGCTGGGAGCACAAGTTTTCCAACGGTTCGGAAACCACGGTGCAAGGCTATTTCGACCGAGTCCGGCGCTTCGATCAGGCAATCAACGTCCTGAACACCGGCGACGTCGATTTTCAATACCATTTCCAGGCCGGCTCGCGGCACGATATCGTCGCGGGCGCCGGCTACCGCCTGATCGATCAGGAATACCGCGAAGGATACGGAATGGCTTTCGGAGACGGCCACCGGCGGGACAGCCTGGTGAACACCTTCCTTCAGGACGAAGTGAAACTCACGCCTTCCGTTTCGCTCACCTTGGGTTCCAAGGTCGAACACAACGCCTACACCGGAATAGAATTCGAACCCAGCGCCCAGCTGGTGTGGAATCCGAGCGCCCGGCAAACCGTGTGGGCGTCCGCCGCCCGGGCGATTCGGCAGCCTTCCTGGCTCGACGCCGAGTCCCGTCTTGACGTGGCAACCTTCCCGCTCGACGGCGGCGGTTTCGCCCTCCTTCTACTGCGAGGCAGCCACACCGTGGAAGCCGAGCGGTTGTTGGATTTCGAGGTCGGGTATCGCACCCAGGCGACCAAACGGCTGTCGTTGGACTTCACGGTCTTCCGGAGTCACTATCGCGGGCTTCAGACTCAGGAGCCGGACACGCCGTACTTTACGCTGGATCCCGCCCCTCCCCACTTGGTCCTTCCGTACTACTTTCGCAATCTGGCGTACGCGAACAACTACGGCGGCGAGGTTTTCGCGAGCTGGAACGTGACCAGCCGGTGGCAACTCAGTCCCGGATTCAGCTTCCTTCAGATGAAGATTGGTCTGGATCCGTCCAGCCGCGATACTTTCGCCCAAGGCTCGGCCGGCTACTCGCCGAAGCAGCAAGCCCAGTTGCGATCCAAGCTCGATCTTCCGCACGGCCTGGAGTGGGATACCTCGGCGTACTTCGTGGGGTCCTTGCGCAACGGTCCCGTGCCCAGCTACACGCGGCTGGATACACGGCTGGGCTGGCGAGTAGGGGAATCAATTGAGTTCAGTGTGGCCGGCCAGAATCTTCTTACTCCCCGCCATATCGAATTCGGGGACGGGATTCAGGTCCACGTCACGCAGGTGGAGCGGAGCATCGTGGGAAAAGTCACGTGGCGCTTCTAGGTCCGAGAACTGCGACACTCCGGATCGTCTTCATCCTCTTATGGGGGTCATGTGGCACGCCCACGCCGGGGAGACCGGGTTTGAGGAGTATCAGGTCAAGGCGGCGTTTCTTTTCAACTTCGCCAAGTTCGTGGAATGGCCGCCGCAAGCGTTCAGGAGTGCCGCCCAGCCTATCGAAATCTGCGTGCTCGGTCCAAATCCGTTCGGCTCCTCGCTGGGCCAGGCGGTGCAAGGGAAAACGGTCGGAAACAGGGCATTCGTGGTCCGAGAGGTTCGCGACGCTCCACAAGCCGGCGAGTGCCAAATTTTCTTTGTGAGCGCCGCGGGGTGGATACGGTCGCGTGAGGTGCTGGGAGAGCATCAAGCAGTGCTGCGCTCTGACGGTCGGCGAAACGGAGGATTTTATTGCCGGCGGCGGAATGGTCAATCTCAGGCTGGAAAATGCGCGGGTGCGGGTGGAAATCAACCCGGATGCCGCGGAACGAGCCAGGCTTCGGATCAGCTCGAAGCTCCTGAGTCTGGCGGAGATCAGGAGACGGTAGAGGAACAAGCCGATATGGGTATCGCGACGGGATATCGCAATCTGGCCGTCAAGCACAAGCTCCGGCTGATCATCATGGCCACGGTGAGCGTGGCCTTGACTGCTGGCCTGCGTAGCCGTGCTGGCCTACGACCAAATCGCGGCGCGCGAGTCGATGCGGAATGACCTCGGGGTTCTGGCGGACATCTTCGGCGCCAACAGCTCCGCGGCGCTCAGCTTCAACGATCAGCCGGCTGCCGAGGAGATCCTCTCGACGCTCAGAGCCAAACAACATGTCGTCGCCGCCTTCCTCTATGCCGCCGATGGTAAGCTATTCGCCGCCTACTACCGCCCGCATGAGCAAACACGTATTGCGGCGCCCCGCCCGGCGGACGCTGGCAGCCGGTTTGGAAGCGACCGGCTGGTCTTGTTCCGGAGCGTCATGCTCCAGGGACAGCGAGCCGGCACAGTCTGTCTGGTATCGGACTTGGGAGAGCTGAAAGCCCAGTTCCAGCGCTCGGCCGGGATGGTTCTGGCCATCTTGTTTGGCGCGGCGCTTCTGGCTTTGGTGATTTCCTCCAAGCTGCAGCGGGTGATTTCGGAGCCCATTGCGCATCTCGCGCGAGTGGCGAAGGTGGTCTCGCTCGACAAGAACTATGCCACGCGGGCCGTGAAGCAGGCTGACGACGACCTGGGACAATTGACCGACGCCTTCAACGGGATGTTGTCGGAAATCGAGCGGCGGGACGAGGCGATCACGGGGCATCGGGACCGTCTGGAACAAGAAGTCACGGTCCGGACCGCGGAGCTGGTCAAGACAAACGAAGATCTGCTGGTGGCCAAAGACAATGCGGAGGCGGCCAGCCTCGCCAAGAGCGAGTTCCTGGCCAACATGAGTCACGAGATCCGGACTCCGATGAATGGCGTGCTGGGAATGACCGAACTGGTGCTGGACACCGATCTCACCGCGGAGCAGCGCGATTATCTGAATACGGTGAAGATGTCGGCGGATTCGCTGCTGACCGTCATTGACGGCATTCTGGACTTCTCGAAGATCGAGGCCGGGCGACTGGAATTGGATCCCGTGCCATTCGATCTTCGCGATCTCCTCGAGGAGACCACCACGGCTCTGGCGCTTCGGGCCCATCAAAAGGGTTTGGAGCTGGTCTGCAACGTAAACCGGGACGTGCCCGAGTACGTGGTCGGCGACGTGACCCGGCTGCGCCAGATCCTGGTGAACCTATTGGGCAACGCCATCAAGTTCACCGAACAGGGCGAGGTGGAACTGGAAGTCGGACTGGCGCCCACGGAACCCGAACAGGTGCGGCTGCATTTCACGGTTCGAGACACCGGCGTCGGCATCGCTCCGGAGAAGCAGAAGATGATCTTCGAGGCGTTCGCTCAGGCGGACGGCTCGACGACACGCAAGTTCGGCGGCACCGGTCTAGGGTTAACCATCTCCGCGCGGCTGGTCGAGGCGATGCAGGGGAAAGCTCTGGGTGGAAAGTGGGCTCGGAAAGGGCAGCGGCTTCCATTTCACGGCATCCTTTGGCGCTTCAGAAGAACCACGGAAGAACATGGCGGACGAGGTATCCTTGGCTGGAAAACAGGTACTGGTGGTCGACGATAACTCCACGAACCGGCGCGTTCTGGCAAGCATGCTCCGGGTGTGGGGGATGCAGCCCGTCTTGGCGGTCAGCGCAGCCGAGGCCCTGGCGCATCTGCTGCACAGCGCCGAGCGCGGCGCACCTTTCAGCCTGGTGCTGACTGACGCGCACATGCCGGAAATGGACGGCTTTGCCTTGGTGGAACGAATCAACAGCACTCGAGACTCGACCAAGGCCATCATCATCATGCTCACTTCCGGAGAACAGCTTGGTGATTTGGCGCGCTGCCGGAAGTTGAGGATTTCGGCGTATCTCACCAAGCCGGTCCGCCGCGCCGAGTTGCGCGCGGCCATCGTCGCGGCCATCGCGGGCCAGCCTGTCGAAGCTCCGGCGGCGGTGGAGGCTGGCCATATCGCAACGGAGCGGAACGGCCCTGGGTTGCGCGTTCTGCTCACCGAGGACAATGTCGTGAATCAGTTAGTCGGCCGCGGAATCCTCGAAAAAGCGAGGCACAGTGTCGTCGTCGCCGGCAATGGAAGAGAGGCTCTGAGGCTGTTGGAGGAGCAGCCCTTCGATCTGGTCCTGATGGATGTCCAGATGCCCGAGATGGACGGCTTTGAAGCCACGGCTGCCATCCGCGAGAAGGAAAAGCGCACAGGCGAGCATATGCCCATCATCGCCATGACAGCCCACGCCATGACCGGCGACCGTGAGCGATGTATCGCGGCTGGGATGGACAGCTACATCACCAAGCCAATTAACGCTCGAACCCTACTGGATCTTTTAGCAGAGTGGGGCAGCTGTAGGGGCACGGCGGCGCCGTGCCCCTACTTACCCGTGCCAGACTGCGACACGCTTACGCCGACTTGATCTCGGTCCAGAGGCGGTCGCGGAGGCGCTGGAGAGCGGCCGGCGGAGTCTCCCACCACTCGCCGCGCCGCATCACCTCCGGCGGGGGATACAGGGTCGGGTTATTGCGCAGCTCGGCGGGCAGCGGCACGCAGGCCGCGGTGCGCGTGCTCCTCGAAATGGACGCCGAGACTTCCGGCCGCAGCAGATAGTCGATGAACCGGTGCGCCAACTCCGTCCGGCGGCTCTCCCGCAGAATCACCGCCGTGTCCGCGTAAAGGGGAAAGCCCTCGGCGGGATAGACAAAATCCAAGTCCTTCGAGGCGTCCATGGCCTGCTGCGCCGTCGTCGCCCAAAGCTGCGCGGCGAGCACGTCGCCGGCCACCAGCTGGTCCCGCACCTCCGCGTTCAGGTACGCCCGCAGCAGCGGCTTCTGCGCCAGGGCCTGCCTGCGCGGCCGCGCGAAGCTCATCCGGGTTGGTCGAGTTCACCGAACGGCCGAGCTTCTTCAGCGCCGCTCCCAGCACCTCCGCCGGATCGTCCAGCATCGTCATGCGGCCCTTCAGACGCGCCTCCCAGAGCGCCGCCCACGACACCGGCGGCGGCGAGAGCTTGCGGTTGAAAGCGATGCCCGTGCCGCTCCACATGTAGGGCACGCACCATTCCAGATCCGGGTCCCAAACGGGAGCCTGAAACCGCGCGTCGAGCGCGCTCAAGCGCGGCAGCCACTCGCGCCGCAGCGGTGCCAGCAGCCCCTGCTCCCGCATCGGCCCGACGAAGTAGTGCGTGGGGAAGACCACGTCCCAGCCCGAATTGCCGGACAACACCCGCGCCAGCATCTCCTCGTTGCTCTCGTAGACCGCGTAGCGCACGCGCACGCCGAATTCCTTCTCGAAGTTCGGGATCGTGTCGGGCGCGACGTAGCTCGACCAGTTGAAGACGTTGAGGCGCGGCCGGTCGCTCCGCGAGCAGCCCGCCGCGCCGGCAACCGACATCAGGAACAGCCGCCGGTTCACGTCTTCCTCAGCCTCTCCGAGACCAGAATCAGCGCCCCCAGGCCGACCACGATGATCGCCGACACCGCGTTCACCACCGGGTTGGCTCCGCGCTTGGCCATGGCGTAGATCACCATCGGCAGCGTCTCGGAGTCGACGCCCGCCACCAGGCTGGTGATCACGTAATCGTCGAACGAGATGGTGAAGGCCAGCAGCGCGGCGGCGATGACGCCCGGCCACAGCCACGGCAGCGTCACCTCGCGGAACGCCTGCCACTCGGTGGCGCCCAGGTCCATGGCCGCTTCCTCCAGCGCCGGATCGAGCGTCCGCAGCCGCGCCATCACCACCACCACCACGTACGCGATCGAGAAGGCCACGTGCGCGACGATCACCGTGTGCATGCCGAGCTGCGCGCCCAGGTAGCGAAAGACCCACTGGAAGAAGGCCAGCAGCGAGATCCCCGTGACGATCTCCGGCGTCACCAGCGACAGGTACAGCGATCCGGAGACCGCCGGCGAACGGCGCTTCCACAACGCGTAGGCGCACAGCGTGCCGATCGCCGTCGAGACGAGCGTGGCCACCACGCCGATGATCAGGCTGTTGACGGTGGCCTCGGCGAGTTGCGGATCGCGGAACGCGGCCCGGTACCACGTCAGCGAAAACCCCTGCCATACCGTGAAGCGCGACGCGTTGAAACTGAACAGCACCAGGACCAGGAGCGGGATATGGAGAAAGGCATAAGCGCCCGCCGCGTACAAGGCCAGGCCGCGCTTCATAGAAGCGTCTCCTTCTCATGCCGCACCCACAGCGCCAGCAGCAGCATCGCTATGGCCATCAGGGCCAGCGAGGCGGCCGATCCGAAGGGCCAGTCGCGCGCGCTCGTGAACTGGTTCTGGATCAGGTTGCCGGCCATGATCGTCTTGCTTCCGCCCAGCAGATCCGGCGTCAGGTACGCGCCCAGGCAGGGGATGAACACGAGCACCGCACCCGCGCGGATTCCGGGAGCGGCCAGCGGAATGAGCACGCGCCAGAGGCTCTGCCAGGGCCTCGCGCCGAGATCGGCCGCGGCCTCCAGCAAGCCGCGGTCGATCCGCTCGAGCGTCGCGTACAGCGGCAGCACCATGAACGGCAGGTAGCCGTATACCAGCCCAATCAGCACCGCGCCGGCGTTGTAGAGCAGCGGCAGCGGCTCATGGATCAACCCAGTGGACAGCAGCACGGTGTTGATCAGGCCCGTGTCGCGCAGCAGGAACATCCAGGCGTAGGTGCGGACCAGGAAGCTGGTCCAGAACGGCAGGATCACCAGGTACAGGTAGAGGCTCTTTCGCTCTGCCGAGCGGGCGATGAACAGCGCCAGCGGGAAACCCAGGATCAGGCAGGCGATCGTCGCCGAGCCGGCCATGACGAAGGAGCGGGCAATGATTCGCAGATAGAGCGGATCGATCAGCCTCCGGTAGCTTTCGAGCGTGTACGGCAGCTCGACGCCGCCGTATACGCCGCGATTCATCAGGCTGTAGAGCAGGACGATTCCGAGCGGCGCGACGAACAGCACGCCCATCACGGCGGCGGCCGGCGTGAGGAAGATCAGCCGCAGGCGTCTCATTCGGATTCGCCCGCGAACCTCAGCTCGTCGGAGGCTCGCCACCACACATGCACGTTTTCGCCGGGGCGGTAATCGCCGTCCTGACGCGGGACCTCGGCGACGACGGGCGTCCCCGAGGCAAGCTGAGCCTCCACATGGACGCAGTTGCCGAGAAAGACGCAGTTCGTCACCGTGGCCGCCAGTGCGCGGACATCCGCGGCCGGAGCCGTGCGTGAAACCCGCGTGGCCTCGGGCCGGACGCCGACGCCGTCGATCCAGTTCACCGCGCCGAGGAATCCGGCCACGAAACGGCTGGCCGGCCGAAGATAGACATCCTCCGGCGTGCCGATCTGCTCGATCCTCCCCTGGCGCATGACGGCGATGCGGTCGGAGAGCGTCAGCGCCTCTTCCTGATCGTGCGTCACGAAAAGAAAAGTGACTCCGACGCGCCGCTGGAGGTCCTTCAGCTCGGTGCGCATCTGCTTGCGCAGACTCGGATCCAGCGCCGCCAGGGGCTCGTCGAGGAGCAGCACCTCGGGCTCGAGCACCAGCGACCGCGCCAGCGCCACGCGCTGCTTCTCGCCGCCGGAGATCTCGGCGGGATAGCGGCTCTCCTTGCCTGCAAGTTGGACCATGGCGATCGCCTCGCGAGCCCGGCGTTCGGCGTCCGGAGCCCGCTTTTGCCGCAGCCCGAACTCGACGTTCTGCTGAACAGTCAGGTGAGGAAAGAGCGCGTAGTTCTGAAACACCGTGCTGACGTTGCGCTCATACGGCTTTAGAGGATTGATCGAAGCGCCATTCAAGCGCACCTCGCCGCTGGTCGGCTCCTCAAAACCCGCCACCAGGCGCAGAGTGGTCGTCTTCCCGCACCCGGACGGCCCCAGCAGAGAGAAGAACGCTCCCCTCGGCACCTCCAGGGAAATGCTGTCGAGCGCCTTGTGGGCGGGGTAGTGTTTCGACAGGCGGCATAGCTCCAGCACGAAAGCCATTTGGAGAGCATCGTAGCGCAGTTCGGCCGCCAGTTAAACTAGGAATCGGCATGGACGCCCTAACGCACACGCTCTTCGCCATGATCCTGGGCCGGGCCGGCCTGAACCGTCTCGCGCCGCGCGCCACTCTCATGTTGGTGGTGGCGGCCAACCTGCCCGACGTGGACATCATCGCCAGACTCAGCAATCAGGCGGCATGGCTCCGCTACTATCGAGGCCCGACGCACGCGCTGGTGTTGCTCCCGGCCGTGGCGCTGCTGGCGGCGGCGGTTGGGCGCGTGGCGGCGCGGAAGGGCTTTTCTTGGTGGCGGGCTCTTCTGGTAGCTTTGATCGGCGCGGCCAGCGGCCCTCTGCGTCGACTGCGCCTCCGCCAATGGCGTCCGCCTGCTATGGCCCTTCTCGGATAAGTGGTTTGGCGCGGATCTCATCGCCGGCTTCGACGTGTGGGTCTGGCTGATCCTGCTCACGGCGCTGGTAATCCCCTGGTTCTCGCGCCTGGTGAGTTCGGAGATGGGCGCCCGGTCCTCGTCCGGCAGGGGCGCCGCCATCTTCATGCTGTGCCTGTTGGGCTTGTATGGTTTCGGGCGGTACTTGTCGCACCAGCGCGCGCTGGCCGTGCTCGACTCCAGGATGTACCAGAACGAAGTGGCGCTCCGCACGGCCGCGTTGCCGAGTCCGTACAATCCGCTGCGCTGGACCGGGCTGGTCGAAGGGCCGGGCTTCCTCTGGCGATACTCGGACTTGAATCTGGCAAGGGAATTCGATCCGGGAGACGGGACGATTTTCTACAAGCCGGACGCCGCAGCGGAAATCGCCAATGCGCGCCAAACGGAGGGGTGCCGGGCTCTGCTCGGTTTCGCCCAGTGGCCGCTGTGGAGCGTCACGCCCGTGGCCGAACCCGAAAAGGGCGTGGAAGTGAAGCTGATCGATCTGCGCCTCGGAACGCCGCGCGACGCAACTGTTTGGGCCAGCGCGATACTGGATGGCGAGGGACGCGTCGTGCGGTCCTCTTTCCGCTTCTGATCATCGGAGGGATGCCATGGAGTACCCGATGCACATCGATGGAAAGCCGGTCGTGACGAATCGGCCGGTGAAGGTTGAGCTGCCATACGACGGCTCCGAGGTGGCGACAGTCTACGAGGGCGGCCGCGAAGAGGTGGAAATGGCGGTGGCCGCGGCGCACCGGGCTGCGCCCGTGATGCGGGAGATGACGCTGGACCAGCGGGCGAGCATCTTGCGCAAGGTCAGCGACAAGGTGCTGGCCAAGCGAGATGAACTGGCCACGGCGCTCAGCTCGGAGAGCGGCAAGCCGATTCGCGAGGCGCGGGGAGAAGTGGACCGCGCCTCCCAAACCCTGCTGTTCTCCTCCGAGGAGGCGCACCGCCTGTGCGGAGAGGTGGTGCCGATGGAGGCCGCGCCGGCGGGCAAAGGCCGCTGGGCGATGACCCTGCGCGAGCCGCTGGGGGTGATCGCGGCGATTACGCCGTTCAACTTCCCCATCAACCTGGCGATGCACAAGATCGGCCCGGCCATCGCCGCGGGCAATGCCGTGGTTCACAAGCCGGCCTCCGCCACCCCGGTGACGGCGCTCATGCTGGCCGCCATTTTCGAGGAGTGCGGCCTGCCGCCAGGCGCGCTGAACGTCGTGACCGGGCCGGGCGGCGTGGTGGGCGATCTGCTGGTGACCCATCCGCGGGTTGCCATGATCACCTTCACCGGAAGCCCGGAGGTCGGGTTGCGAATCCGCGGCATGGCAGGCATGAAGCGCGTGACGCTCGAGCTTGGGTCGAACTCCGCCGTGATCGTTGACGAAGACGCGGATCTGGAGGACGCCGTCCCGCGGTGCCTGACCGGCAGCTACGCCAACTCGGGGCAGGTATGCATCTCCGTCCAGCGCATCTATGCTCACGAGCGGATCGCGGGCGAATTCACGGATCGGATGGTGGAAGGCGCCCGCAAACTGAAGATCGGCCACCCGCACGATGCCTCCACCGAAATCAGTTCGCTCATCACGGTGAAAGACGCCGAGAGGGTGGAAAGCTGGATCGCGGAGGCGGCCGGCGCCGGCGCCAGGTTGCTCACCGGAGGATCGCGCCGGCGGGCGACCATTGAGCCGGCGGTGCTCGGCAATGTGCCTCCTCAGGTGAAGATCTCTTGCCAGGAGGCCTTTGGCCCCGTGGTCGCGGTGAATTCCTGCGACGGTCTGGACCAGGCCATCGAAATGGTGAATGCCTCGGAGTACGGCTTGCAGGCCGGCATTTTTACGCGCGACTTGCACAGGGCGTTTTCCGCGGCGCGGCGCGTTCACGTGGGCGGTTTCCTGATCAATGACGTGCCGGCCTATCGCGTCGATCAGATGCCCTACGGCGGGGTGAAGTTGAGCGGCACGGGCCGCGAAGGCCCCAAGTACGCGGTGGAGGAGATGACCGAGGTCAAGCTCGTGACGTGGCGGTAGGGGCCGCCGAGCCCCTACATTGTCAGGTCCAGCGTGATCTCCCGGCCATCTACCAGCTCGACCTCCTTCAGCTCCGCGCCTTCCCAAACCACCTCGTCCAACGTCTGGAACTCGGAGGAGGCCATCAACTCGTAGCGCCCCGCCGGCAGGCCCTTGATCTCGTAGGCGCCGCCCTGGTCGGTCCTTCCGGAGGCCTTTTGCAAAAAGCCTCCTGGCGACGTCCTTATCGAGCGCCCTGAGAAAAACCATGGCTCCCACGGCCGGCTGCGCGTCGGGTCCGATCACTTTACCCTTCAACGCCGCTGAGCGCGAAGAGACCACCAGCGTAACCTCGACAGTCTGCCCAGGCATCAACGTCAACTCGCTGGAGCGGATCTCCTCGCGCTGGATTTCGACCTGGGCCAAGGAAACGCTGGAAGGGGTCGAAACCGAAATGACCCACGTCCCAACACCGAAGCTGGCTCTGGCCCCGCAGTTCAGCATCTGGCCGCGAGGATCTTCAGGCGGGGAGGCGCGCCGCACGTAGAGAGAGACGTCCCTGCCGCCGACGGTCTTCCCGTCGGTGTCCTCGCATCGAAGCTGAACGACCGGCGCGGGCATCGGGTCCAAAATAACGCCGTCGACGTCCGCGTTCACCATGACCCGCGCATATCCGACTTGAGGAGCCCCGCCGCCGGACTCGGCGAGGACCTCATAACTGCCTGGGGAGATCTGGTCGAACGCGAAGCGGCCCGACGGATCGAGGCCGGCGGATCTTCTGCCCAAGTCCGAGTAGAGCACCACCGAGTTGACGCCCGGAAACGTCACCCGGCCGCTGAGCTTCGCCAGCTCGCCGGGAACCGGCCTGATCTTGACCCCGCTGGTTTCCGCATCGAGTTGAACGTCGATCGCGGAGGAGTTCTCCGCAGCCACGGCATCCCCCAGAAACGTCGGCAACAGCGTGGTGCCGTCTTCGAGTTCCTTGGGAGCGGTGCGGATGCGGTAGCGCCCCGGTTCAAGGCCAGCGATGCGGAAGGCGCCGCGGTCGTCGGTCGAGCCCTGTCCCGCCTGGCGCAGTGGCTTGGTGTCGCGATAGGCAAACACCTGGAGATCCTGCAAGCCGACGCCGTTTTCATCCAGGACCTCGCCGGTGACGGCGCCCATACGGCTGAGAGGAAGCGCCACGGAAACGCGGCTATCCGCCTGCAGAAGGATGGGCGCACCCGCGCCGTTCCAGCGCTTCTGGCCATAGCGGGCCGGCGCATAGCCGCGCCTTTCGGCGCTTAGTAAGTAGGCTCCGGCCCCCAGCCGCGGGAACGAAAAATGGCCGAGGGAATCGGTGAAGATCACTGGCAAGGCCGACCTGGCGCCCTGGACCACCGTCAACGACACCCTGGCGCGCGCCAGAGGAAGCCCTGTGGCCTTCTCGCTTACCACGCCTTCGATGACCGCTCCCGGCGCCAGGGAGGCGCCGGCGACAAGCAGCACGGCCAGCGTGATGACCACTTTCCGCAACACGTCCGATTCTCGCAATCCGGGAGTCCGCCCGCAACGCTTGCGCACGCCGCGCTTGGTATCATGTCCGTTGGTGAGGACTCCCCCATGAGCGAAGAGAAACATCGTCCCTACGTACCTGAACACCTCCAGATGCGCGAGTTCACGCTCCGCGCGGTCTTGCTCGGTTTGATCATGACGGTCATCCTCGGCGCGGCGAACGCCTATCTCGGGCTGCGCGCCGGCATGACTATCGCCGCCACTTACCCGGCGGCCGTCATCGGCATGGCCGTGCTGCGCCTGATGCGCGGCTCCATTCTGGAGGAGAACATCGCCCGAACCGTGGGCTCGATCGGCGAGTCCGTGGCGGCCGGCGCGGTATTCACCATTCCGGCGTTCGTGATCGCCAAGGCCTGGCCGTCGTTCGATTTCGAGCACGCCTACTGGAAGTCGACGGCTTTGATGATGGTGGGTGGCGTCCTCGGCATCCTCTTCGTCTCCTTGCTGCGGCGCGTAATGGTGGAGGATCGCGACTTGCCATTTCCCGAATCCGTCGCGGCCTCGGAGATCCACAAGGCCGGGCAGCAGGGAAGCAAGGCCGCCAAGATACTCTTCGCGAACATGGGTGTCGGGGCGGGGGTGTACCTGCTGGGCGCCATCCAGGTGTTCGCGGCGAGCAAGGAGTTCCTGGTGCACATCGGCCAGATGGGACGCAGCGTGGTCCGACTGGGGAGCGCCTCGGACGCCAACTCCGTAGCGGTCGGCGGCGTGACCGCTGTCTCGGCGCCCGCCATCAGCCCGGCCTATTTGGGCGTGGGCTACATCATCGGCCCGCGCCTGGCGGCCTTGAATTTCTCGGGCGGCGTGGTGGCGTGGGGCTTGCTCGTGCCGCTGTTCATCTACTTCCTGGGCCCCCAACTCCAGACCATGCTGCCGGCGGGCACGGCCGATGAATCCTGGTCCGCCATGGCCACGTTGGTGTGGCGGTTCATCGTTCGGCCCATCGCCGTCGGCGGCATGCTGGTGGGCTCGGGTTACACGCTGTTCCGGATGAGGAAGAGCCTGGCTATCGGCATGAAGCGGGCCGTCTCCGACCTCAAGAAGGCCGGTTCGCAAGTCCAGGCGACGGACCGCGTGGACCGCGACCTGGGGTCCAAGACCGTGTTCGGCGGCCTCGTCGTCACGCTGGTCTGCATGATCCTCCTGTACTTCTACTTCTCGGGCACGCTGGCGGGGGGAATTGTTGCGGCGCTGGTGATGCTGGTGCTCGGCTTCTTCTTCGCGGCGGTCTCGGGGAATTTGGTGGGCATGATCGGATCGTCGAACAACCCGGTCTCCGGGCTCACGCTCTCGACCCTGATTGTGGCGGCACTGCTCATGGTGACTATCGGAGTTACCGGCATCTCCGGGGTTGCCGCCGTACTGGGGGTGGCGGCGGTGGTTTGCGTCTCCTCGGCTGTCGCCGGCGAGATGCTTCAAGACCTGAAAGTTGGCCACATCCTGGGCGGCACTCCGCGCAGCATGCAGATCGGCGACTTTCTGGGTGTCTTCCTGGCGAGCGCCTTGCTCTATTTCCCGCTGCTATGGCTGCACCAGGGCAATATCAATGCGGGCGGCATCGGCTTCGGCGACCGCGCGCTACCCGCTCCCCAGGCCGGCCTGATGGCGTCACTGGCTCAGGGCATCGTGGGCGGCAGCATGCCCTGGCCGCTGGTGGTGGTCGGAGTTTTCATGGGCTTCGCGCTCATCATGCTACAGGTGCGCAGCCCGATGCTGTTCGCCGTCGGCATGTACCTGCCGCTGGAGACAACCTTCGCTATCTTCGTGGGCGGCGTGATTCGCTGGATCACGGACACGCTGCGCGAGAAGCGGGGCTGCAACGAGGCGCAGAAGGCGCGGATCGAGAACGCCGGAGTTCTGACGGCTTCGGGCCTCATTGCCGGAGAGGCGCTGGCGGGGCTGGTCGTCGCGATGCTTTACACCCTCAAATGGCCGCTGCCCAAGATCTTCGCGAACCCGTCAGTCCTGGTTGGGCTGGTGGTGCTGCTCGCACTGGGCTTCCTGATGGTCAAGACGCCGCTGGCCAACGCCGGCCGCCCGGAGGACCCCGCACCGCCGACGGCGATCATGTAGAGAAGGTGGCCTCGAGTTGAGCGCTTCTTTTCGCCTGGCTTGCGTCTTCTTCCTGCTCTCGGCGGCTGTGTGCGGGGTGCTGAACCCGGGCAACTTCGGCACCATCGACACGACCCGCCGTCTTCAGGTGGCGCGCTGGATCCGCCTGGGCGAGCCCCCAGTCCGCGCGGACGATGTTGATTTCGGCATCACCGGGCGCAATGGCGTCCGGCACGCGTGGTACGGGGTCGGGCAGAGTCTGGTCCTGGTTCCATTCGATGCCGCGGTTAGTGCCGCGCTCTCGAGCGTTGCGCCTCGCTTTGGGCTCGACCCGGAAAAGCAGCGTCAACTGGCCGAACTGCTCATCGCCTTTCTCATGCAAACCGGCATTACCTTCGGGGTCTTGCTGCTCGCACGCCTTGTGCTTCTCAGCTTCGGCTTCAGCTCTCTTGTCTCTACGTCCGGCGCCCTGGCGCTGCTGCTCGGCACAACCTTTCTCTACTACGTACAGTGCGCCCAAGAGAACAATCTCTTGCTTTTCCTGGCCCTGGTTGGGCTCCTGGCGATCCGGCGATGGCAACAGCAGCCGCGAGCAGTGTGGCCGTTGATCGCGGGAGCCGCTAGCGGATTCGCAGCGCTCGTGCGCCTCACGTCACTTCTGGAAACGTTGGTGCTGCTGGCTTTTGCACTTCAGTCAGGGCCCTACGCCCGCCGCTTCCTCAAAGGCTTCGCGCCTCCACTGGCTTTGGCTCTTCTCGCTGACCGCTGGTATCACTGGCTCCGTTTCGGGGAACTGTGGAGCACCTATGCCACGAAGATCGACCGACAACATCTGCCTCCGGCCGCCCCTGTCGATTTTCCCTTTGGCTACCCTTTCAATGACGGTTTCTTCGGTGCTCTGTTTTCACCCTCGAAGTCGGTGTTTCTCTTCGATCCGCTGCTCTTGGTCCTCATCCTGAGCCTTGCTCTTCAATGGCCGGGCGCAGGGCGCGATCTGCGCCGCCTGCTGGGGTGGCTGGCGGCGCTGCTTGTGCTTTACGCGGGGCTGTATGCCACTTACTATGACTGGGGAGGCGATGTGGCTTGGGGAGACAGGTTTCTCACAGCACCCGTACATCTTCTCTGCCTCTTCGCTGTGCCGCTGCTCCTGGCGGCGGGCGGCTCCCCTCGCCGTTCTCTGCGTCATCTTGCATGGTGTCTCGTTCTGGCCGCTCTGGTGCTTCAGGCGATGTCTACGACCTTGCTCGCGAATTTGGAGGTGCACCAGAGGGAGAATGGATTTGGCGAATCGGTGATTTTGAATCGTACGGCTAACCTCGCCCAAATCATCAGCGGGCAGCAGGATGAGCTCCGATTTGCCGGCGAACCCTCGCGCTGGCGCACTTTCAATTACCTTCCTTCTCAGTTGAGCTTCCGCTTTCCGGGACTCGCAGGATGGGCCGCGGCGGGATGGGGGCTGCTCCTGATCAGCCTTCCGGGGCTCATATGGATCGCGCTACGCATAAGCGCTCAAGCCGGAATGGGTGAGGTATGATTCTCCTGGAACGGCTCCGGCGCGCGAAGCCCCTCGCCGCTGGCCTGGTTTGCGCCGCGCTGGCGCTCGCCTGGCAAGCGTTGACCGTCCGGTACAACTATGGCGGGAATTGGACCGGGCTGTTCTGCACGGGAGCACAACTGCGCCTGCCGCCGCAGCTCGCCGGCGAGGGCATCTACACTTTCCCAAACAGCACCGGCTACGACGGGCAGTTTTACCACTACGTCGCACACGATCCACTGCTGCACAAAGGGCTCGACAAGTACGTGGACGCCACGCGGTTGCGCTACAGGCGGATTCTGGTCCCGGGCCTGGCTTACCTCGTGGCCTTCGGCCAGGATCGTTGGGTCGACCCCGCGTTCATCTCAGTCGTTCTGCTATCTGTCTTTTTGGGCGCTTATTGGCTCAGCCAGTGCGCCTCCCTGTACGGCTTCCATCCAGCCTGGGGCGTTTGCTTCTTTCTGGTGCCGGCGACGCTCATATCCGTCGACCGCCTGGTGGTAGACGCGACTCTGGCGGCGCTCACGGTGGGCTTCGTCTACTATGCCAGGCAAGGGCCGCCGTGGAAGCTCTACGCCGTGCTGGCGTGCGCCATCCTGACCCGCGAAACTGGCGTCCTCCTGCTGGCGGGCTACTGCCTGTATCTCTTGTGGCGGCGGCTTCCCGTAAGAGCGTTGCTGTTCGGGACCGCGGGCGTTCCCGCGCTGGCCTGGTACGCGTACGTACAGCCGAGGACGCGGGGCGAAATTGTTCTGCTACACAGTTTTCTGCGAGCACCTCGCGCACGGTGGCGTTCTCTGCGAGTGCTTATCACCCCGGAGTACGATCTGCCGGCGGTAGTAACCGCGGCGGCGAAGGCCCTCGATTACCTCGTGATCGCCGGAACACTGCTCGCCATAGTGCTGGCAATTCGCTTTGCTCTGAAGCGGTCGCCGGAGCCGGAGGCCTTGCCAGGGCTCCTATTCGGCCTCATGGCCGCCCGAATGCTGCTCTGGGCCGATCTGCTGGATCCCTACACCTACCCGCGGGTCCTGTCGCCGTTGCTGGTGCTGCTGGCGCTCGAAGGCCTGCGTGCTCGGGCGTGGATCGCGTGCGTGCCGGCCGGCGCACTCGTGGCACGGGTCGCGCTGCAACTGGGCAATGAGGGCCTAGGGATCCTGCGTGGGCTCTTTCGGAGCTGAGGCGATCACGGCCACCGTGCGCGGCGGGGCCGGCATCTCGATTCCCAGCTCGCCGAAACGCTTCTTCAAACGGCGGTTCATCTCGCGGCCCACGGTCCACTGCTGCATGGGCTGGGTCTTGATTCGCGCTTTGATGATTACCGCCGACTCGGTGAACCGGTCGACGCCAAACACTTCCAGCGGCGCCAGGATCGCACCTTTGAACTGCTCCTCGCGCATCAGCCCGTCCGCGACCGTCTTCATCGCTTCGGCGACGCGGTCGGTATCCTCTTTGTACGCCACGCTGATGTCGAAGACGTAGTAGGAGTATTCGCGAGTCATATTCGAGAGAGCCTGGATCGTCCCATTTGGAAAAATGTGAACGGTCCCGTCCGTGCCGCGGATGACGGTCGTGCGGAGATTGATCTCCTCGACAACGCCGCTGGTAGCGTTGATCGTGACCACATCGTTGATGCGGATCTGGTTTTCTATCAGCAGGAACAGACCCGAGATCACGTCGCGCACCAGGTTCTGCGCGCCGAAGCCGATGGCCAGCCCGGCCACTCCCGCGCCCGCCAGAATCGGGCCAATATCGAACCCCGCTTCGCGCAAACTCATGACGATAGCCAGCACCCAAATGCCAATGGTGATGGTCTTGCGAAAGATGGCGCCCAGCGTGGCGGCGCGCTTCTCGAGTTCGCCGTTCTGCCTGCCTCCATGGCGCAGCATGGCGTCCACTATGCGCTTCTTCAGGCGCGGGATGGACTTGTTGACGATCCTGGAAGCGACCAGCGCGCCGGCGAGAACCAGCAACACCCGGATGGCGTGCTGGGCAGCGTAGTAGAGGGTCTCGGCCGTCAGTGCAGCGAAGCCGCGCATAGGATCAGATTAGCAGGGAGGACAACGCCAGGATGGAATGAGATCGGAAGTTGGCTGGGGAGCCGCTTCGCTCCCCAGCAAAGTTGCAGGCTAATCTCTCCAGGTGATTCCGAAGCGGGGTGCCCAGTACTGCCACCAGTCGTTCTTGTCCTGGCGGTGGATGTAGTCGCGGAGCTCGAACGTAAACCCCAGCTTCTCGTTGAACCAGAAGTTGACTCCTCCGCCTATCTCCCACCAGTTCGCCCCGGCGCCGCGCATGAATGAACGGCCATAGCCTGACGTGGCGAACGGCTCCACCTTTTCGTTGCTCAGCTTGAAGGCCTTGACGCCGTTGAGCGTGAACAGGCCCACGACGTCTTTATTCCAGTTGTTAGAGTTGTCAACGTGCTTCCTCGGCCCCACGGCTGCGATCTCAGCGCCGGCGCCAAAACCACTGGAGCCGAGGTACATCCCGCCCGCGCCAAAGCCAAACTGGGCCGGGCTGGAGCCCACGCTCCGGACCTGGCCCGCCGGGGCGATGAAGCCGTAGAACCGTCCGCCTTGCTGCGAGAAGCCCAGCGAAGACAAGCACAGAATCAACCCGATGAGCACGACAATTCTTTTCATATCTTTCTCCAATTCATGATCAAGTTGAAACCGAGGCGGCGCGGTTTCTCCCCGCGCCGCCCCCATCGCTAAGCCATCAAAACTCCATGCGCAGCGAAAACGCCATCTGGCGCGCTTGCCGAGCCCCACTGATGCGGCCGGCAGTGGAACCGGCCTGCAGCACTCCAGTGGAGATTTCGTAGGTTTGACCGCTGCTCACCCCGCTGTACGAGGTGTGGTTCCACACGTTGTAGGCCTGGGCCTGGAACTTAAGCTGGCGTCCTTCGCCCAAGTACTTGATGGGTATGTTCTTGGACAAGGTCAGGTCCCAGTTGTTCCATCCAGGGCCGGTCAGAAGGTTAAGCCCCGCATTGCCGAAGCAATCCACAGTCTGGCGGGTCGAAGTGCACGGCATCGGCGGCGCGAACATCTCGGTCTTGTAATTCCTGAAGAAGGTGCGTTCGGCCTTGGGAAGGTACGGGTCGCCCAGAACATTGATCCGGGCGCCGTCGGACGAGCCGGTTTGGTTCGGGCCGGCTAGAGTCGTACCGCTGGTCCCCGTATAACTGAAGCTGGGCAAAAACCGGCTGCCGGTCTGAGCGGAGGTGATGCCGGAAAGCTGCCAGTTGTCCAGAATCGCGCCCAGCGCGCGGCTGCCCATCTTCTGGCCCAGCTTCGGCAGATCGTAAGCGTAGCTGATGGCCAGCACGTGCGCTACCCCGCCCGGCTGCTTACCCCGGCTGTCGGGGAAGTCCGTGAAGGTGCTGTAGGAGATGGTCTTCGCCCAGGTGTAGGCCAGGGTATACGACAAGCCCCTCGTGTGCGAGCGCCGGATAGACATCTGCAGGGAATGGTAGTAGGTGCTGCCCGTGAAGTCGTACTTCGTAATGCCGCCCATTCCCGGATAGTTCGGCCGGAAGTAGTTGTCGTCCAGCGCGCGAGACGCCTCATAGGTCCCCAGGAATGGGGTGCTATAGGTCGCTTTATTGGCGTTGGTGGGATCGACGTTGGCCGCCAGGTATCGCGAGAACATCGGGACTGCGTTGATCTGCCGCCCCGTCAGGATGTGCCGCCGCAAGGCCGGCACGTAGGATACGTCAACCACCGTGCCGAAGCCCACGCTCTGCTGGATGCCGATGTTCCCGTTCACCATCGATTCGTAAGGCTGCTCGCCGGTTATGTTCCGGCCGGGACCCGTCACGTTGATTGATCCGCCCGTAGTGCCCACCAGGCTGGGAACAGTCACATATTGCAGCGTCGAGGTCTTGGCCTTTGGCGGTTGCCCGTTCATGGGCATGATCTGGTTGCTGTCGCCGGCGGCGTTAAAGAAGCGCCCGAGGCCGCCGCGAATCGCGGTCTTGCCGTTGCCAAACACGTCCCAGGCGAAGCCCACGCGCGGTCCATAGCTCAGCGAGGGGAACGAGAACATGGTTAGCGGCACGTTGGGGTTAACGCCATCGGCTACCTGCATGCCGTTGTAGTAGTCCGGCTGCACAGCGTAGCCCCCAATCTCATAGGGGACGTAGCTGCCGATCAGGTAACCGAAGTTCGCCAGTCCCGTGCCCTTGTCCAAGGCCACCACCTTTGCTTTGGACAGAGCCGGATTGGCAAACGATGTAATCAGCGGATCGGTTGGCTTGGCCGGATAGTAGATCCGCGGCGCGTTCGCCGCGACGTAGGTGGAAGCCAGGAAAGCCGACGAGGTCTTGTTCAGGTTCGCCTGGGGCTGCACGTGGTAGAAGCGGACGCCCAATTCCAGGGTCAGCCGCGGGTTCACGCGCCAGCTATCCTGCACGTAGAATTCGATGCCCGTCCACCAGAAGTCGCCGATAAGCCTCTTGCCCTCGGTGTAGTTGTTTACCAACCCGAGGTAGGCGTTGGCCAGGCCGTTCATCGTGTCCGCCGGGGAGGATGAGTCGTAGCCGAAGCTATAGTTTCCGAGATAGTTGCCGCCCTGCTGCTGCATCTTCCCGGTTCGCTCGTAGTAGAAACCGCCCTTCAGGCTGTGCTTTCCCCGCACCATGCTCACGTTGTCGCTGAAGCTGTAGATGTCGTTCATGTTGGTGTAGGGCCGGCTCGTGCTGAAGCCCGTCTGGGTCATGCTGTTGCCCCCATAACTCATAGCGGGGACGTATTTCGCATAGTTCCAGTGGCCGGGACCGTTGCCGCCAGGCCGGTTGGCTACGTCGTCCCACTGGGGATCGGTGTCGCTGTACCAGTGCGGTGGATTGTTCACCCGAGCCCGGTCAAGCGCGTCTTCGTACTTCACGTACCACTCCCAGCCGTTCCAGCTCTTCCCAAACAGGAATTCGTTTACGATGGTAGGGCTGATGGTGTAGGTGATTCCCACGGCGTGCCCGTGTCCTGGGTTGGGGTGCTTCTCGGTGTAGGGCAGCCAGGCGTTCTCGCTGGGGGTCCAAAGTTCAAGGCCCCAACTGGTTTCCATGTCGTCGAAGTCGTTGCCCCATCGGTAGTAGGCGTTCAACTTGGAGGTCAGGTAGGTATCAAACCGCGCCATGGTGTTCTTCCGGGGGTGCGGCCCGCCCATAATGCTGCGGTAGTTCCGGCCGTACTTGGTGCCCGCGTTCGCATAGTCGACCGCCAACTCCGTCCAGTTGCAGACGCTGAGATTGTTCAGGTCGTCGCAGCGATTCGGCAACGGCAGGAAGTTGATCATCGCCAGCCCAGTCGGGTCGGCCGGCGTGGTGATCTTGTTCCCAGGGAACTGCACGCCCGTCGTGGGGTTGATGACCGGGACCACTTTCCCGCTGTTGTTGTAGCTGGCCGAGAAATCGCCCAAACGCTCCAGGGCCGTCGGCACCCTCGCATTGGTGGTGCTGCTGCCAGGAAGCTGTTTGGTCCACTCCTGCGAAACCATGAAGAACACCCGCTTCTTCTCGGTGTTGAACAGCTTCGGAATGAAAACCGGGCCCGATGCGCTAAACCCGTAAACGTCATAACGGTACTTAGGCTTGGGCGTGACGCGCTCCAACAGGCCGGTAGTCTTATTGATCTGGGAGCCGGCCCGGTTGTTCATGAAGGTGTTGGCGTTGAAGTATTCGCGCCGGATATTCCACCACAAACTGCCCCGGAACCTCTGGCCGCCGCCCTTGGTCACGATGCTGATGGTGCCGCTCGCGTTGCGGCCGTATTCAGCCTGGTAGCCGGAGGTCAGCACCCGAATCTCGCCGACCGAGTCCATGTTCGGCTCGAAGTGAATCGTGCCGTTGGAGCCCGTGTCCAGGTCCGTGATGCCGTCCACCGTAATGTTCTTTGTGCCTCCGCCGTTAATGGTGCCGCCCGTGGTATTGGGGGTCGTGGTCTCATTCGAGGAGACGCCCGAGATGCCCGGGACCAACGCCATGAATGCAAACAAATCGCGGCCCTTCAGGGCAATGCTGTTGAGCTGGTTGCCGTCCACCAGCGCGGACTTCTCACTGCTGGCGGTTTGCACCGCCAGGGCCACTGCCGTGACGGACACTTCCTGCGTCACGGTGCCCAGTTCCAACGCGATGCGTCCCAAGTCGCGCGTATCGCTGGATGCCAGGCTGATGTCTTTCTGAGAATACGACTTGAAACCCGTGGCCTTCACTCCTACGGTGTAGGTCCCGGGGGCCATGTTCGTGAAACGGAAGATCCCGGCCGCCGTCGTTGTTGTAGTACGGACCGATCCAGTCGCCTGATCCGTCAACTGAACCTCAACGGTCGGTACCACCGCGCCGGTCTGATCCGTCAAAGTCCCGATCAAGTTGCTGGAAGTTTGGGAAAACGCGCACCCGCACAGGAGCGCGAAAATGCAGAGAACCTGCACTGTCTTACGGAATAACATCGAAACCCCCTTTGATGTTTGGCTTTGCGCCAAAAACCGGACAAGCCCCCTTCTCCTCAGAAAGCAGGCAACACTTCCCCGCCGCGGAGCGCCGATATACACGGCTCCCCACCCTTGAGCTGCGTGCCGTTTGTCGCAAACCAGTGTTCACTTCTCCGGACTTGGGTCGAAACCCCTTTTCGCTATGAGACTGAGCCTCCATAGATCGTAAACGCTGCTCGCCGTCACGCCCATCCCGAAAAGGCTGTATTTATGCCCTACCAACAGCAGCGCCAGCTTCAGTTGGAATCTTGGCCGAACTACAAGCGGGAAAAGACGGGCGTAGAGCCTCTCCAGGATGGGAGGCAAACGAGAGCGCTACGCCGGCCGCCGAGAACCGCGTATGCCGGCGTCTACGCAAGGCTCCTTGGTTGCGGCCAAAAAATGAGCCGCCTGTGGCGGGTACCACAGGCGGCAGCTTGGCAGCTTAGGTTAGTCATCGGGCAAGAGTCGTTCGATGAACTGAAGACCATAATAAACGCGTGCGTTGATCAGGCATATCCCCCGGAGGCTGTATTTATGAGCGCCAGGAAATGTAAACTTGTCCACAATCGGCCGTAATTCGTAACCCACGGCCAGGGAATGGACCACCGCCCAGTCTCAGGAAATGATCTTCTTGCGCACGGCGTAGAGGACAAGCTCAGCGGTGTTATGCAGATTAAGCTTATGCATCAGGTGGGTGCGATGGGTTTCGACGGTATAGGGGCTCACATTCAACACGGCGGCGGCCTCCCGGTTTGACTTGCCCTCGGCGAGAAGTTGAAGAATCTCCCTTTCGCGTTCGGTGAGGAGATCGTAGAAGTCGGCCAGTCCCTTGCTCTGCAACTGACGGGAATACTCGTCAACCAGCTTCTGCGCGATCGTCGGGCTGAAGAACGAACCACCCGTAACGACAGCGCGGATGGCCCTCACCAGGTCAGGCTGGGCGGAGTCCTTCAAGAGGTAGCCCTTGACGCCGGCAGCGAGCGCCCGGATTAAGTATTCCTCGTGGTCGTACATGCTTAGGACAATCACGCGGATGTTGGGGTTGGATTTAGCGATTTGCGCCGTTGCCTCGATACCGTTGAGGTCGGGCATCGCCATGTCCATCACCACGACGTCGGGACCCAGTTGTTCGGCCAGCCGCACGGCGTCTCTGCCGTTTTCCGCCTCGCCGGCCACTTCCATATCCGCTTGCTGCTCCAGGAGGTGGCGGATTCCAGTCCTGACAATGCCATGATCGTCAGCGATTAGTACTCGAACGTGGTCCATCGGTGCACCCCAGTGGCATCGGCATTTCGATTTTTAGCAGGACACCTTGGCGAGGCTTCGAGGCCACCTCGACACTCCCGCCTAATTCCCGCACCCTCTCTTCGACACCCAACAGGCCCAGACCGCGCTTCCCGCCCGTGCGTAGGCCAAGACCAACCCCATCATCCTGGATGCTCATTTTGAGGCGGCCATGCTGTCCGCTGAGGTGAATCGCGATTGACTTGGCTTGAGCATGCCTCGCGCAGTTTGTAAGGGCCTCTTGCACCACGCGATAGAGGCAGGTGCGGTGAGCTTCAGGAAGAACATCCAAATCTCCGTCGGTTCGGAGGTCTACTGATATCCCGCTGCGCGCTGCAAACTCACGCACTTGGCATTCTAGAGCGGAAACAAGGCCCAGTTCGTCGAGCATGGCGGGACGGAGGCCGTGCGCCACCCCGCGAACTCCACGGAGGACCTCATCGAGAAGCTTGTCCGCCGCGAAGAGGTGGGCGGATTCAGGTCCATCTCGGGACGCGAGTGAGTCCCGCAAGTTCCCGAGATCCATCTTCAGCGCCGTTAGCAGTTGTCCGACCTGGTCATGCAATTCCCGGGAGACCAGCCTGCGTTCCTCCTCCTGAGCCTTGACCAGTTGCAGCGACAGACGGCGCAGTTCACCAGCTCCTTCCTCGGTCCGGCGCTGGTACTCCTCTGCGCTTCTCTCCAAAGACCGCAGCCGAACAACGGTAAGACCGGTAATGAGCAAGGTGAGAAGTCCCGCCACCAGTACGAGAGCGTTACGCCTTGCACGAATGTTGTTCGCATTCTGGCGCAAGTCGTTCTTAAGATTGCCGGCCACAGCCGCGCTGATGGCGTCGATCTCCCTGATGACCTGCAGAATGGCTTCCCTGGAAGGCCGCGATTCCTGCTTAAAGAAAGCGGCGGCCCGCGCCCTCCTTTCGGCCGCCGTCCAGTTCAGAACGGTCTGCATGGTTTGCCAGTAGGCGTCGAAGTCGGCCTGAAGCTCCTTCGCCTGGGCGGATTCTTCCGGCCCCATCAGGCTCTGAACCTCCGCGAGAGAAGACAGAACGGAGTCGTGAAGGGCGATGAGACGGTTCGATAGCTCGTCGTCGGCAACCGGGGAGGCGCCGAAGGCAAGATCGCGGAGTCCCAGCGCCAGCATAAGGACGCCGCTCCGCACCTCGGCGAGGGCGCGATTCCGCGTCTGGTATTCGGTCTCAGCGAAGCTGATCTTGGTCTGGGCGCCAGCAACGTAACGATCAAAGACCAACACCGAAACCAACATCAGCGCTATGACCGCTCCAAAACCCGTTACGACTACAAGCCAGATGCGGCTTTTCACTTCCGTCAATTGTATTCCCAAAAGTCGGGATACGCCAGGCCATGGCTTCCGGCCTTCAGATTATCAACATGCAGTCGCCGTAGGAGAAGAAGCGGTAACCGGTCTCCACCGCGTGCCGGTAGGCGGACAGAACCAAGTCCTTTCCGGCAAAGGCGCAAACCAGAAGTAACAAGCTGCTCTTCGGCAAGTGGAAATTGGTCAGCATCGCGCTTACGGCCCGGAACTCGAAATCGGGGTAGATGAAGATCTCGGTTTCGCCATGGCATTCGGCCAGGCCGCCACGCCGGGCAGCGGCCTCGATCGTCCGGACAGCGGTGGTGCCGACCGCAACGAGGCGCGAGGCGGCTCGCATCTTACGCGCGCTCTCCTGGCTGATGTCGAAGAGCTCAGGATGCAGGCGGTGCTGTTCGACGACCTCCTCGTGGATCGGCTGGAACGTGCCGAGGCCCACGTGCAGCGTGACGGTTGCGGTCTCCGCCCCGGCGGCGCGACACTCATCCAGGATCTCGAGCGTGAAGTGCAGTCCCGCCGTAGGCGCCGCCACCGAGCCGGTTTCCCGCGCGAAGACGGTCTGGTAGCGGCCGCGGTCTTCCGGCGTATCTGGACGCCGGATGTAGGGCGGCAGCGGAACGTGGCCGACCTCGTCCAGCCGGGCGTAGATGTCGCCGTCGCACTCGAAGCGTACGGTTCGCTCACCGTAAGCGCCGCGCGCCAGCACTTCGGCCTCCAGGTCGCTCGAGAACCGGACCCGCTCGCCGACCCTCATCTTGCGGCCGGGATGCACCAGAGCCTGCCAGGTCTTGCGGTCTTCGGAAACCGGCCGCAGAAGAAAGACCTCCACTTCCCCGCTGAGGTACTCGCCGCGCTTGGGATTGTTCTTGCCGATCGGCAAAGCGCCCACGCCGGCGCGGTTTCCGAAAAGCCGTGACGGGAATACGCGCGAGTCGTTCAGCACCAGGCAATCGCCGGGACCTAGGAAGGACGGCAGCTCGCGGAAGGCCCGGTCCTCCCAGCCCTGCTCATTGCGGCGCAGCACCAGCATGCGGGAGGCGGCGCGGTCCGCCAGCGGCTCCTGTGCTATGCGGTCCTCCGGCAAGTGATAATCGAAGTCAGAGAGGTTCATGACCCGCGACAGTCAGGATACCAGCTTGAGAATCCTCGGCATCGAGAGTTCGTGCGACGAGACCGCCGCGGCGGTGGTCCAGGACGCCAGCCGTGTGCTCTCCTCGGTCGTGGCGTCGCAACTGGCCACGCACGGCAAGTATGGCGGCGTGGTTCCCGAGTTGGCGTCGCGCGAACACCTGCGGGCCATCGTGCCGGTGGTGAGGACGGCCATGGAGGAGGCCGGGCTCGGATATCCCGAACTTGCGGCGATCGCCGTTACCTCCGGTCCGGGCCTGGTCGGCTCGCTGATCGTGGGCCTGACCTACGCGAAGTCGCTGTGCTTCGCATACGACCTGCCGCTGATCGGGGTCAACCACATCGAAGGGCACATCCACGCCGTTGTCCTGGAAGCCCGGGAACGCGGCGAGCCGATCGAGTACCCGGCCCTGGCGCTGGTGGCGAGCGGCGGCCACACCCACTTGTTCGAAGTCCGCGAGAACTTCCACTACCGGCTTCTCGGAAAGACGCGCGACGATGCCGCCGGAGAGGCATTCGACAAAGTCGCCAAGCTGCTCGGGTTCTGCTACCCGGGCGGACCGGTGATTGACTCTCTCGCGCCGCACGGGGATCCGCGCGCGATCCGCTTCACCCTGGCGCGGATGAAGGGTAATGCGCTCGACTTCAGCTTCAGCGGCCTGAAAACCGCCGTGCTGCGCTGGACCCAACAGCGGGATTTGACGGCGGAGGTGGTGGCCCGGCGCGAATTGTATCGCCGGAATCCGCAGCCCTCCACCCAGGAATGGCTGGCTCTGACGCCCCAGCCGACGCTCGATCTGCTGGCCTCGTTTCAGCACACGGTGATCGAGGAACTGCTCCGCCGCGCCGTGGCCAGCGCCGAGGAGATTCAGGCGCGCTCGATGATCGTCTCCGGCGGCGTCGCTTGCAACTCCGGGCTGCGCCGCGCGGCGCAGGCGCTTAAGTTGCCCTACCCGGTGCATTTCCCCTCGCCCGGTTTATCCACCGACAACGCCGCCATGATCGCCGCGGCCGCGTTCCCGAAATACAGGCGCGGCGAGTTCAGCGATTATACGCTCGCGGCGCGCGCCAACCTCACCCTGGCGTAGGATGGAAGTAATGACCCCTAATAATCCGGGCGGACTGCCCCAACAGCCCATTGCAGGCGTGGACCATGTGATCGCCGTCGGCTCCGGCAAAGGAGGCGTCGGCAAGACCACCGTCGCCGTGAACCTGGCCGTGGCGCTGGCGGGGCTAGGGCACAAAGTCGGCCTGCTCGACGCCGATGTCTACGGCCCCAACGTGCCGCTGATGATGGGTATCACGGACTCGCCCGACGTCCACGAGAATCGCATCCAGCCGCTGGAGCAGTACGGCGTGCGGCTGATGTCGATGGGCTTCCTCAACCCCGGCGACCGGCCGGTGATCTGGCGCGGACCCATGCTGCACAGCGTCATCCAGCAGTTCATCCGGGACGTGAATTGGGGCACGCTGGACTATCTCATCATCGACCTGCCGCCCGGCACCGGCGACGTGCAGCTTTCGCTGGTGCAGACGGTTCCGCTGACCGGCGCCATCGTGGTCACGACGCCGTCCGAAGTTTCGCTGGAAGACGCGCGCAAAGCCGTCCACATGTTCCGCCAGGTGCGGGTGGAAGTGCTGGGCATCGTCGAGAACATGAGCTATCTCATCTGCCCGCACTGCGACCAGCGGGTGGACGTATTCAGCAATGGCGGCGGCCGGCGCACAGCCGAGGAGATGGGAGTGCATTTCCTGGCCGAGTTGCCGCTCGATCCCGTGGTTCGCCTGGGAGGCGACACGGGACGCCCCATCGCCCTCAAGGAAGGCAAGGACGGCGCATACTCAAAGCTGGCGGGGGCCACCCTGGCCCGCGTCGCCGAAGTCGGCGGTCCGAAGGGTCCGAAAATCGAGATAGAGGATTAGGGGCGCGCTACAATCGCCCGAGTTCCTCGCGGTACTTCTCCGGCGCCAATTCGATTTCCCGCAATACCTCACGAATCAGCGGTCGGGCGAGGTCCCGGCCGGGGTGATTCGGCAAGGTGGTTGTTCGGCCATCCGGGTGGCGATAGAAGACATGGCTGCCCTT
This sequence comes from Bryobacterales bacterium, assembly GCA_963734625.1. Lineage (GTDB taxonomy): Bacteria > Acidobacteriota > Terriglobia > Bryobacterales > Bryobacteraceae > CAVTHW01. The sequence continues at coordinate 236,590 of CAVTHW010000001.1, forward strand.
CTGCCGGACGGGCTGAAATCCGAGCCGCAGAAGGAGCGTGGCCATCGTCTGAAAGTCGATGACCGGAAGGCGGCTCAGACAGTAACCTCGATCTGCTGCAAGCCGACGAAGTGCGGGAGATCTTCCAGAGATCCCTCGTACTCCTCCAGGCAGAGTTCAAGGACTTCCTTGAGGTTTCCCTGAAGCTCATCCAGGCTCGCACCTTGGGTATGGGCTCCCTTGATACCGGGGATCGTCCCGACGTATAGCCGCGTATCGGGGTCCCACTCAACATAGGCCGTGAAGGATTTCATCGTTCGCTTCTAATTGTACGCTTCACCCTCCGCCCGAGCTGGCCTGCTCGCCGCGCCAGGTCCAGGCGGCCTTGAGGAAGTCGCGGTTCATGCGGGCGATCACTTCCAGGTTGATGGACTTCGGGCAGACGGCCTCGCAGGCGCCGATGTTCGTGCACTGGCCGAACATCTCCTCGCCCATGGCCGCCACCATCTTCAACGCCCGCGATTCGCGCTCGGGCTGCCCTTGCGGCAGCAGTCCGAGCTGCGCGATTTTCGCGCCGACAAACAGGGATGCCGAAGCGTTCGGACACGAGGCCACGCAGGCGCCGCAGCCGATGCAGGCGGCCGCGTCCATGGCCAGTTCGGCGTTCTCCTTCGGCACGGGAATGGCATTGCCGTCCGGGGCGCTGCCGGTGGGGACCGAAACGTATCCCCCCGCCGCGATGATCCGGTCCAAGGCGCCGCGGTCCACCACCAGGTCTTTGATGACGGCAAAAGCGCGCGCGCGCCACGGCTCCAGGTACACTTCCTCGCCATCCTTGAAGTGGCGCATGTGGAGCTGGCACAGAGTTGTCCTCGGCTGGGGTCCGTGGGCGACGCCGTTGACCATCATGCCGCACATGCCGCAGATGCCTTCGCGGCAATCGTGATCGAAGGCGATCGGCTCCTCGCCCTTGTTCATGAGCTCCTCGTTCAGGACGTCGAGCATCTCCAGAAACGACATGTGCGCGTTGGCGTTGTTAACCTCGTAACGGACCATGCGGCCGGGAGCGCTCGCACCCGCCTGCCGCCAGACGTGAAGGATGATTTTCATTACTTGTAGCTCCGTTGCGCGGGTTTGACGTACTCAAACTGGAGCGGCTCCACGTGCCGCTCGGGCTTCTGCCCGGGCCCCTTGTACTCCCAGGCGGCGACATGGCTGAAGTTGGCGTCGTCGCGCAGCGCTTCGCCATCCTCGGTCTGATGCTCCTCGCGGAGATGACAGCCGCAGGATTCGTCGCGCGCCAGCGCATCCTGGCAGATCAACTCGGCCAGCTCGAAGTAGTCGGCCACGCGCCCCGCTTTCTCCAGGCACTGGTTGAAATCGTCGCCCGAGCCAACCACGTTCACATCGCTCCAGAACTCCTCCCGCAGCTCGGGAATCTTGGACAGGGCGTGCCGGAGGTCCTTATCGTTGCGGGCCATGCCGCAGTTCTCCCAAAGGAGCTTACCCAGTTCGCGGTGGAAGGTTTCGACCGTGCGCTTGCCCTTGATGGAAAGCAGCCGCCGGGTCATGCTGCTGACGCCGTCCTCGGCTTCGCGGCAGGCGGGGTGGGCCTCGGTCGCCTTTTCGAGCTTGTTGCTGGCCAGGTAGTCGCCGACGGTATAGGGCAAAACGAAGTAGCCGTCGGCCAGGCCCTGCATCAGGGCGCTGGCACCGAGCCGGTTGGCGCCGTGGTCGGAGAAGTTCGCCTCGCCGCCCACGAACAGGCCGGGGATCGTGCTCATCAGCTTGTAATCGACCCACAAGCCGCCCATGGTGTAGTGCATCGCGGGGTAGATGCGCATCGGCACGCGGTAAGGATCTTCGCCGGTGATCCGGTCATACATCTCGAAGAGGTTGCCGTAGCGCTCGGCAATGGTTTGCTTGCCCAGCCGCTGCATAGCCTCGGAGAAATCCAGGTAAACGCCCCGGCCGGATTCGCCGACGCCGCGGCCTTCGTCGCACACCTGCTTGGCGGCGCGGCTGGAGATATCGCGCGGGGCGAGGTTGCCATAGCTCGGGTACTTGCGCTCGAGATAGTAATCGCGCTCCGCCTCGGGAATCTCGCCGGCGGTCCGCTTGTCGCCGGCTTTCAGTGGGACCCAGATCCGGCCATCGTTGCGCAGAGACTCGCTCATCAGCGTGAGTTTGGATTGATAGTCCCCGGTGACGGGGATGCAGGTCGGATGGATCTGGGTGAAGCAGGGATTGGCGAACGCCGCGCCGCGCTTGTAGGAGCGCCAGATAGCGGTGGCGTTCGAACCTTTGGCATAGGTGGCGAGATTATAGGCGTTGCCGTAGCCGCCGCTGCACAGGACCACCGCGCCGGCCAGGTGCGATTCGATCTTGCCGCTGATCAGATTGCGGGTGACGATGCCGCGCGCCTGGCCATCGATGACGATCAGATCGAGCATCTCCGTGCGGGGGACCATGGTCACCTGGCCGGACGCGATCTGGCGCATCAAGGCCTGATAGGCGCCGAGCAGCAACTGCTGGCCGGTCTGGCCGCGGGCATAGAAGGTCCGTGAAACCAGCGCGCCGCCGAAGGAGCGATTGGCTAGCGTGCCGCCATACTCACGGGCGAAGGGCACGCCCTGCGCGACGCACTGGTCGATAATGTTGACGCTGACCTGGGCCAGCCGGTAGACGTTGGCCTCGCGCGACCGGAAGTCGCCGCCTTTGACCGTGTCGTAGAACAGGCGGAAGACGCTGTCGCCGTCGTTCTGGTAGTTCTTGGCGGCGTTGATTCCGCCCTGGGCGGCGATGCTGTGCGCGCGGCGCGGGCTGTCCTGAAAACAAAAAGCCTTGACCTTGTAGCCCAGTTCGCCGAGGCTGGCGGCAGCGGCGCCGCCGGCAAGCCCCGTGCCGACCACGATCACGTTGTACTTGCGCTTGTTGGCCGGGCCGACCAGCTTCATGTCGAACCTGCACTTGTCCCAAGCCTGATCGATCGGCCCGGAGGGAATTCTGGCATCCAGTTTCACGATAATGCTCCTCGTCAGCGAACCAGCCCAATCAACACGGCGAACGGGATCGAGATGAACCCTGCGGCAATGATGATCGCCAGGCACGCCGCGCAGCGCTTGATGAGCGGCGTGCGGCGGGGGTGGCTGACCCCCAGGGATTGAAACATGCTCCACAGGCCGTGGTAGAGATGCATGCTCAGCGCCAGCATCGCCAAAATGTAGACGATGGAGACCGCCGGCTTGAGAAACCCGCCCACGACATTGTCATAGGCATCGAGCGGGATGAACGGCAGGCCGATGTCTCCGGTGGTGAGGTGCAGCACATGGTAGACGATATAGAGCGCAATCAGCGGTCCGGTCCAGAGCATCGTGCGGGAGGCGTAGCCCGGCGGCACGTGGCTGTACTTGATGTAGTCGGAGGGACGAGCCTTGCGCTTCAGCAACCAGAGCTGAAGCGAAGTAACCATGTGCAGCCCCACCACCGCGAGCAGGACGATACGCGCGACCCACAACAGCGCCGGAAATGCGTGCAGCAGTTCGGCGTACCTGTTGATCTGGTTCCGGCCCAGATAGATCTGAAAGTTCCCGATGAGGTGCGCCAGCACGTAACCGAACAGAACGAAGCCGGTCGCGGCCATCACCGCTTTCTTGCCGATCGACGCCCGATAAAAGCGCAGGACGCGGTCGACGCCTGGCTCCACTACCATTGAACCCATGCCCAGCCCCCAGATGAATTACAGCTTCATATTCTATCTGATCCGGAGCTGGAGTGAGGAGGCTGTGCGACATAGAGGTGGAATCGCCGGCGTGATTGTGGGGCCAGCCATTTCTGGCTGCCGCCGGGCTTTGGCCCGGCGGCTGGCGACAGCCCGACGCCGGCTCAAAAGCCGGCGGCAGGCTGAAAGCCAGAACCCACGTGGGCATTCTGTCTTTGCTGCTGAATCACGCCATACCTGGTCGTTCCCGCGGTGGCCAAGCTGCTCGACTTCCTTAAGCAGGCGTTCGGTGCGACGGAGAACTTGCGCTTATTGCGGCCCGACGGCGCCATCATGCACGCGGACGTCAAGATCGGAGACTCGATCATCTTGATGGGTGAGCCGATGGGCGCGATGCAGCCCATGCCCGGTTGCTTGGACCTGTACGTCACCGACACGTACGCCGTCTCTGTGGCCGAGCCCGCGGACCTATTTTACGGAGACCGCCGGGCGGGCGTGAGGGACGCCTCCGGGAATCTCTGGTGGATCTCTACACACAAAGAGGATGTGCCGCCGGAGGAGCTGAGACGGCGCCGGGAAGCCATGCTGAAGCAGTAGGCGCCACGCCGAAACCGTCCGCGGAGCGCTACTTCCGGCGAACAACGTCAAAGGCTTCTGAGGTGTCTTTACCGCTTTCGCGAAAGGTCCATTCCTGACTTAAGCGGTCGGGAGCGAGAAATCGGAAGGCAACGTCGCGCATGTGGCCAGTCTCCGGGCTTCGTAAGTTGGTGGCATCCACAAACCGGAACTGCAGGGTCGTCTCGGAACTCTCAGCCGTCGCCAGAACCATGCGCGGCTGATTGTTCGCGGCGCAGTAGTGCGTCACCATAAGCCGGCCATTATCCATGTGGTAAAGCGTGGGCATTTCCTCTATGCCCTCGCCAATCAACTGCATGACGGCGCTTCCTCCCGAGGTCACGCGGAAGGAAGTCTTGACCTCCTGGCCCGAGGCGGTCTTGCCCACCCACACTCCCTCCAGCGCTTTGATCTTGTCAAAAGCAGCCTGAGCGCTGATTTGGGCTCGCGCGGCAGAGGCAAACATGACGACGAGTAGCGGCAATGTAAAGGCCATCGCGGGCCCACGCCACCCCCTGGTCAGGGGACCAATCGGCACTTCTACGTTTTCCATGTTCACTCCTTTCGACCGGGCGCGCAGGGGTCCGGCGAAGCCAATGTGGAACTAATTTGGTAGATGTCGCTCCAGGGCTATATGATCGCAGGATTTTGGGAACTTCTTAGCGACCTGCGCCGTCCAATCGGGTAGAGGAGGACGGGCTATGAGCAACGCGACCGATAAATTGGAGCTCTACGAAGCGATCCTGTCTCTCATCGAGTGGAAGCGCGCCGAGACGGGCGACGACTCGCTGGGAGAAGCCATCGAACGTGTTGTTCTCGAAGGCCAGTTTCAGGAACTCGAGCAGGAGATCCTGGAGAACCCCGGCGCCATTGAGCCCTGGCTGATGCGCCGGCGCCACGGCGAGGCGTAGCCCGGCCTGCTCTACAGCAACTGGGAGAACGCGATCAGGTGTGGGACACTGGCTCTAAGCCGGCATGCCGCGCACCTCTCAGGAATTTTCGGCCCGGGCCGCGTTCGGTTACCCCAGCTTCCGCTTATGGATGACAGCCCGGTTTCTGGCGGTGTTCTCGTCGGAAATGCAGGCTGTGGCGGTGGCCTGGCAGGTGTACGCCCTGACCCACCGGCCCCTTGACCTGGGGTTGGTGGGTCTGGCGCTGTTTCTGCCGGGTGTCTTGCTGTTCCCGGTTTCCGGCCATACCGCGGACCGTGTCCCGCGGTTGCGTATTCTAATGGCAACCTGCGGCGGCTTCTCGTTCTGCTCCCTGCTGTTGCTCGCCTATGCGGCCTCCGGCTTCACTTCCGTCTATCCCATCTACCTGGTAGCTGGTGCTGATGGGGATCGCCCGCGCCTTTCACGGGCCGGCCGGCCAGGCGTTCCTGCCGCTGCTGGTCGACGAGGAGCACTTCCCCAACGCGGTGACCTGGAGCGCCTCCATTTTCCAGGCGGCCACCATCGTGGGGCCGATGGCCGGTGGTGTATTGTACGCCCTCGGCGGCGGCCCCATACCGGTCTACGGCGCCTCAGTGGCGGCATACCTGGCCGCCCTGACGCTGATGGGGAGGATTCGCCTCCGCCGCGGGCGTAGCCCGGCCGCCGCGCCCTCGGCGGGGATGGTTTGGGAAGGGCTGAAGTTCATTTGGCGCGATAAGCTGATCTTGGGAGCTATTTCGCTGGATCTGTTCGCCGTCTTGCTGGGAGGCGCGGTGGCGCTGCTGCCGGTTTACGCCCGGGATATTCTGAAGGTCGGCGCCTCCGGACTGGGCTTGCTGAGGAGCGCGCCGGGTCTGGGCGCCTTGGCCATGGCGATAATCCTGGTCCACCGGCCTCTGGGGCGCCGGGCTGGAGCCAAGATGCTGTGGGGAGTCTTCGGATTCGGCGTCTTCACGATGGTGTTCGGCCTCTCCCGGAACATGGCGGTCTCGATGGCGGCGCTGGTGCTGGCGGGCGCCTGCGACATGGTGAGCGTCATCATGCGTCAAACCCTGGTTCAGTTGGAGACACCGGACAGCATGCGCGGCCGGGTCAGCGCCGTCAACATGGTCTTCATCGGGGCCTCAAACGAGGTCGGTCAATTCGAATCGGGCTTGACGGCGCAATGGTTCGGTACAGTGCCAGCGGTAGTTTTGGGAGGGGCAGGGACGCTGGCTATCGTTCTGATCTGGGCCAAGTTCTTCCCGGCGTTGCGCCAGGTGGATGAGTTGTCAGCCGGGGGGCGGCGGCCAGCCAGCCGCCGCTCCCCTTGAAAATGCAGGACTTCTACTTCTTCGCGCCGGCGGCGGGCCGGGCTGGAATTGTCCAGTAGTAGATGGTGTGGCCGTCCACTTCAATCGTTTGCTCGGGCTTCCAGTCGTCCATGTCGAAGTCGTGAGACACAATACGCGTACCGGGCTTCAGCTCGGCCCAAAGCCTCGGCCGGAGCTTCAGGTTCAGAGACGGAAGTAGGTAGAGGGTGACGACGGTGGCATCCTTGAAATCCGATTCGAACAGATCCGCGTTAAGAAATTTCACCTTATCCGCTACCCCGGCCTTCTTGGCGTTGGCCACCGACTCCTCAATCCTCACGGGGTTGATGTCGATGCCGATCGCGCGGGCTCCTAGCTTCGAAGCGCTGATCACCGTGCGCCCGTCGCCGCAGCCTAGATCGTAAAGGACGTCGCCGGCTTTCACGTTGGCGACCTTCAACATTTGGTCAACTACTTCCTGCGGAGTTGGGACAAACACCACGTCCGGCTCCCGCAACTTCTTCTCCTGCGCAAAACCAAGCGCGACGCTTAACGTCACCAGCAACAACAAAAAGACAACTCTCTTGCTAGACCGCATTGTGGCTCCATTCTTCAAAAATGAGGTTTTCACCTTCAGGGACCCGGAAATGTGTCAGTATACAACACTTTGACGCTCGAAGTTCCAATCGGCTAGGCTGCAAGATATGGTCATTTTACTTTATGGGCCTCCGGGCTGCGGCAAAGGCACCCAGGGAGCCGTCATTACAAAACAATTGGGCACTCCTTCGATATCCACCGGCGAAATCTTCCGCGCCGAACTGAAGGCCGCGACGCCGTTGGGGAATGCGGCCAAACAGATTATGGCCAGCGGCGGGCTGGTTGGCGACGACATCGTCAACGCCATGGTCAGAGGCCGTTTGCAGCAGCCGGACTGCAAGAACGGTTTTCTGCTCGACGGCTACCCCCGGACCATCCCCCAGGCCGAATTCCTGGATGGGATTCTGAAGGAAATCGGGCAGCCGGAGCCGACGATCATTTATCTGGAGGTGCCCGATTCGGTCCTGGTCGCCAGACTGACGTCCCGGAGGCAGTGCCCCCAGTGCGGGCAGATCTACAACCTGCTCAGCCAACCGCCGAGGCGCGACGGTCTCTGCGATGCCGACGGCACGGCCTTGATCCAGCGTGACGACGACAAAGAGCAGGTCATCCTCGCCCGTTTGAAAGCCTATGCGGAGCAAACCGGCCCGCTGGCCGAATTCTATGCGAAGCGAGATTTCCACAAGATCGATGGAAACCGGCGCCCCGCCGAGATCCAGCAGGACATTGACAAGATTCTCACGCCGGCCTAAGGCCCCCACCCGAGCTTTCCGGCTTCCGCCTTCGCCATTTCACGCAAGCGGAGGTAGTCGCTTTTGGCGGCGCGGTTCATCGGCATCTGGCCGGGCTCAAGCAGGACGTAATGCAGAGGGCGCATGAAGGACGCCATCCCCTTGGCGTGACGCCGGAGTTCGGCGGCAGTCAGGATGGCGCCGGGTTTCCGCTCGACGAACGCCACGATGGCCTCGGAGAGCAAGGGGTGCTCGACACCCACCACCGCGCAGGAAGCAACCTTCTCATCCAGGCCGCAAATGTGGTTCTCGACATCGGCGGGGAAGACCTGGTGGCCGGCGGGCTTGATCACCAACTTGGCGCGTCCGGACAGTTGCAGCCCCGCCCCATGCCGGAAGCCCATGTCCCCGGTGTAGAGAACATTGTTCCGGGAGATTGTCTGGGCCGTGGCCTCGGAGTCGTTGACATACCCCAGAAAGGTCTGCGGACCCTGGAAACAGACGTGTCCGATCTCGCCGTCCGGGAGAGGCTCGCCCGCGGCGCCGTCCGCGCGCATCGGCGCACGAATCGTCATCGGGTAGACTGGCATGTCCTGGCCAATGGACGTCAGGACGCCGTCGGCCGTGTAGGTGCAGAACCCGGCGGATTCCGTGAGGCCCAGGCCGGTGGCGATGCGCGGCGCCATCGTCCCCAGTTTCTCCAGGAAAGCACGCGGGACTTGCTGACCGCCGTAAATAGCGATTTCGAGACTGCTCAGGTCATAGCCTGAAAAGTCCGGCAACCGCCACTGATAGAGGTACATGGCGGGGATCTGGCCCAGCAGGGTCACCCGGTGTCGTGCAATGGCCTGCAGGGAGCGGGCCGGGTCGAAGACCTCCAGCACCACCGCCGTACCGCCGCAGAACAGCGTCGTCATCAGCGCTTCGGCCTGGCCTCCAACGTGAGACGGCGGCAGATTGACCAGCAGCCGGGTGCGCTCCCCGAACCCGAACGCCACGCCCAGGCAGAGATTCTGGCAGGTTATGTTGCGATGGGAGAGCAGCGCGGGCTTGGGGCTTCCCGTCGAACCGGTGGTGAAGATGACTTGCGCCGGATCGTCTTCCCGGACAGAGGCCGCCTGCCGCTCGTAGGCGGCGCGCAGGCTGCCAACCGGGGCAGAGATGTCTGCGGCCATCGTCTCGAAAGACACCGCGCCGGGCATCGTTTCCGATGAGGGCGAGAACTGAATCAGGTGCTCGACGGAGGAGACTTGCTGCCTGGCGGCCTCGGCCAGCTCACGGAAATCCGCGGCGGGAGTACGGCCCAGGAAGGCGAAACCTTTGGCCTTGAGTGTATCGAGCGTACGCAGCACCTCGGCGGGTCGCAGCCGAAGGTCGAGCGGCGCGTGAATCACGCCGATCTTGAAACAAGCGTACTCCAGGAGGATGTGGCCGCTGAGGAAAGGCAGCAGCGTCACGAAAGAATCGCCTCGCTTGAAGCCCATGCGCACCAACTGGAGCGCGAGCGCCGTCGAGGTTCGATCGAAGGTGATCCAGTCGATCGCCTGGCCGCGCTCGTGGCTGATGATGGCCGGAGCGTTCGGCTTCTTCGCGGCCCAGTACGCGACCACGCCGTGGAGCAGATGCCGCTCGCGGAACTCCTCTTCGTATTGAGCCAGGGTGCAGGGTTCCGGCATGGGCGTTGTCAGTAAGGGCTGGAGGATACCTGACCCCAGCCGCCGCGGCGTCCACCCAAAGCGCCGTCGATGAGGTCGGCCGAGAAACCCGGAGGAACTGCGCCGCCCGTGGCGTACCGGTACAACGCCACCGTGAATACGCCCTTGGCAGCGGACATCACCGCCGAAAGGATCAGCAGATAAACCACCGCAACGATGACCGCCGCGCCCCGGTCGAAGTTCCAGCACAGCGCCCCCAGGGCCAGGCCGGGAAGGAACAGGAGGAACCCCAGCAGCCCGAAGCCGAAGCCGCCAGCGATTTGCTCACCCCAGTTCTTCTTGAAGAGTTCGGCCGACCGGGAGATCGAATTGAACATGCTTCGATCCTCGAAGATGATGACCGGCACGATCAGGTAAGTGATCAGGGTCCAACTCAATCCAAGCAGGGAAGCGAACAGGCTCCCGATCAACTTGTTCCGGCGATTCTGGAGGGATTGCAGCAGCAGACCCACCGTGGAAGCCACCAGAGTCCAGGCCATGATCCGATGTATGCGGCCGGCGGCCGCGCGCAGGCCGTCGCCGACCCTGGGATCGCCGCCCGACAGGCGGATGTTGGCGCAAGCCACCAGCGCGCTGTTGAAGAAGATCACCACGAAGAAGTTCACGTAATACCAGGCGAACAGGATGGCGTAATCGTCCCACCGGGCCGAGCCGTTGTGCATGGCCTCAAGCGCTCCGATTTTGTACATGGGCACAAAAAAAGTGGCGGCGACGAGGAGAGCCGACACGGCGCTCATCACCGGAAACAGCAAAATCTCGACGTCCGCGTTGATGACGGTGAAGCTTTGCTTTAACAGTTGCCAACTGCGGCCCATCGCGCCCACGGGGTCGAACCTCCTCGGGCCATGCTACCACGGGGGCGGCGGCCGCTATTTCGTGAGCACGATGGCCACGACCGACATGCCGGGCCGCAGCAGGTGCTGCGGGTCCTGATCCCGATCCAGCACAATCTTCACCGGCACCCGCTGCACCACTTTAACGAAGTTCCCGCTGGCGTTCTCCGGCGGCAGCAGGCTGAAACGAGCCCCCGTGGCGGCCGAGACGCTGTCCACGTGCCCCCGAAACTTGCGCCCGTCGTAGGCATCCACCGAGATCTCGACCGGCTGGCCCGGCCGCATGGAATTGAGTTGGGTCTCCTTGAAGTTGGCCGTCACCCAGACGTCCTCGACCGGCACCAGGGCCATCAGGGGCTGCCCAGCCTGGATTACCTGGCCGACTTCGACCGATTTCTTGCTGACCAGGCCCGCGACCGGCGCCAGCACCTTCGTATACAGAAGATTGAGTTCCGCCTGAGCGAGAGTGGCCTGCGCCTGCTGGATCTTGGCCACGGCCGAGCCGGACTCGGCGCGGCTGACGGCGACGCGCTGCGATCCCGTTTGGGCCGCTTCCACGTCCGCCTCCGTCCGCGCCTGGGCGGCGCGGGCCTGCGCCACGTGGCTCTCGGCGACCGGCACGCCCTGCTCGGCCTGGGCCACGGCGGCCTTGGCGGAGTCAACCGCGGCGCGGGCGGATTCGGCTTCGGCCACGGTGGCGTCGTACTGCTGCCGGGAAATCTCGTCTTTGTCCACCAACTGTTTCATGCGCGCTAAGTTCCGCTGCGCTAGCGTGTTACGAGACTCCACCTCTCGAAGGCGCGCCTGGACGGCCTGGAGTTGGGCGCGCGCTGCGTCAACTTCCCTCTCGGAGGCCAGCAGCGCGGCACGAGCGGCCTGGAGGTTCGCCCCGGCGGAGCTAAGCTGGCTGGCGGTGGTCGTGAAGATAATGGGGATGGCGGTCTCGGCGGCGCGCGCCGAGGCGCTGTTGACGGCCACGTCGGCCCGGGCGCGGTCGAACGATACCTTGTAGTCCCGATCGTCGATTTCAACCAGCACCGCGCCTTTCTCCACCCGCTGATTGTCGTCCACGTAGACCCGAACGACGGAGCCGCCGACCTTGGCGCTTATGGAGTTGATGTGGCCATCGATCTGCGCGTCGTCGGTGGACTCGCGAACGGAGTAATAGCTCCACATGAAATAGCCCGCCACGGCCGCCACGCACACTAACACGAGCAAGACGATCCATTTGGCTCGCGGGTGGACCCGTGAAGAACCACTTTTCTCTTCGCCCATTCAAGTTGCTCCTATCGCCCGGTCCCAAGGCTCAAAAACTGTATAGCCGACTTCTCCGCGTCGCCTATCGCCCGGGCCAGGGTCGCCTTGGCCAGGTTATAGGCATAGAGACTGGAAATATAGTTCTCGTTGGCGGTAGCAACGGCCTCCTGCGCCTGCACCACCTCGATACTGTTGCTGACGCCTGCCGAGAACCGGTCCTGCGCCTGCTCTATCTGCTGGGCAGCCAAATCCACGGCGCTCCCGGCCACTTGCACCTGGTCGCCCGCCGACTTAAGATCCAGGAAGGCCGCCCGCAACTCGTAGTCGATCCCGGCGCGCAGGTCCTCCAGTTCGGATTTGCGCTGTTCGAGCGCGGCGTCAGCGGCCAGAATGTCACCGCGCACCTTCTGGCCTTGAAACACCGGAATGCGGACGCCCACCGAGGCGGAGAACGTGCCGTGCGAATCCCAGATGCGCGGGCCGATGTCGCCGTAATCGCCGGAGAAGGCGACGGAGGGCAGGTTCCCGGCCTGGGCGGCTTTCTTCACGAATTGCGCGGCGCTGACCTGAGCCTGAAGAGCGCGGTAATCGGAGCGGGAGCGGTAGGCTTGATCGAGCGCCTGCTCGAAAGTCAGCGGCGGGGCCGGCGAATACGACAGGGAATCCGCCAGGCTGAACTGCTGGCCGAGCGGAAGGCCGATGGCCCGCGCCAGATTCAGCTTCTGCTTCTCGAATTCGTTCTGGTAGAAGATCAGCCGCTGCTGCTGCGCCTGCAGTTCGACCTGCGCGCGAAGCACATCAATCCCGGGAATCACTCCGGCGGCCTTCATGTCCACGGCCCGCTGGTGGAGCGCCCGCGAGGTCGCGACCTGCGCCCGAAAGGTCTCGATGCGCGCCTGCCCGGCCAAGGCCTGAATGTAAAGGCTCGCCACGGCTAGAACCACCACGTCGCGGGTGTCCTGTCGCGAAGCCTGGGCCGCCTTGAGATGCTCGTCGCTGGCGCGGAGGCCGCGCAACGCCGCCAGGTCGAGGATGGGCTGCGTCGCCCGAAGACGGGCGTCGAAGATGTTGAATGGGCCCACTATGGGACTGATGCCGGGGAAGCCGCCGAAACCGAAGGCCTTCAGATTGCTTTGTTGGCCGGTTTCGGAGATCTGGGCGACGACGTTCGGCATCAGGCCCGTGAGGGCGCGATAGCGTGACGCCTGCGCCGCGCGGCTGGCCTGTTCGGAAGCGAGCGCCCCCAGGTTGTACTTCAAGCCGCGGCCAATGGCCTCGGCCAACCCAAGTTGCAGAGTCCCCGTGGTGGCATAGCCAGAGGGCACGCCGCGTAGGACCAGGCTTTGGCCGGTGCCGGGCGCCGCCGTGACCTGGGCGGCGAGCCGCCCACAGACACAGATGACAGCGAGAAATAGGAATGTCGCGAATCTCATGGGGTTGAAGTCCCTATCGACTCATTTAATTATTGTCCGAGCTACGGTTAAAATGCTCAGCAGCATTTCGGCCGGATGTACTTAGCGGCCAGGCGCTGGTCCAGGAAGCGCCTCCATTCGGGTCCGGAGTGAGCGCGCCCGTGGAAGGCGAGATGCCTCCGGTAGGCGCTCTGGTCGCTCAGTTCCCTTAGAATGCCGGCGACGATCCTGGCCAGTTCCTTGATCCGCCTCACAGTTCCTCCGCTCTGAGCCGGGAGGCCACGAAGGGCGTCTCCGTCGTCTCGGCTTTTCGAACGCCCCGCAGGATTCCGATCCAGAGGCGCACCGAATCCAGAACCACGACCGCGACCAGCGCCAGGAAGATGCCGCATACCACGGCGTCCAGCCGCGCGTTGAAAATCAGCGTGCCGGCCTCGACGGTCCGCGCCGGGCTGAGCTGGCCGGAAGCAATCGACGCCTCAAGCTGCGCGGCTTGCGCCAGAAAACCGAGCCGGGGAAGCGGGGAGAAGATCTTCTGCCAGGCGGCGGTGAAGGTCGCGCTGACGAGCCACGCGAGCGGCAGGCATGTAATCCACATGTACCGCGCCCGGTGCATCTTCACCAGAACGGTGGTGGCCACGGAGAGGGCGACGGCCGCCAGCAATTGATTGGCGATGCCGAACAGGGGCCAGAGAGTGTTGATCCCTCCCAAAGGATCGCGGACGCCTTGGATCAGGAAGTAGCCCCAGGCAAGCACGATCGCGGCGCTGGTCAGCAGGACTCCCGGCATCCAACTGACGCGGCCCAGCGGCTTTGAAACGTGCCCCAAAAGGTCCTGAAGCATGAAGCGGCCGACGCGCGTCCCGGCGTCGATGATGGTCAGGATAAAGAGCGCCTCGAACATGATGGCGAAGTGATACCAGAAGCCGAGAACCGCCCTGCCACCCGGTCCGCTGGCGAAGATGTGCGCCATCCCCAGCGCGAGCGAAGGCGCGCCGCCGGTGCGCTGGAACAGCGTCGTCTCCCCCACGTCACGTGCCAGCGACGCCATCTGGGAGGCCGTCACCGGGAAGCCCCAACTGGTGATGGTTTGAACGGCGGCTTCGGGAGTCGCGCCGACGATCCCGGCCGGAGAATTGACGGCGAAGAACACGCCGGGCTGAAGTACGCAAGCGGCGATCATGGCCATGATCGCGACGAACCCCTCGAGCAGCATCGCTCCATAACCGACCGGCAGGGCGTGCCGCTCCCGAGCGATCATCTTCGGTGTGGTGCCCGAGGAAATCAGCGCGTGAAAGCCGGAAACGGCGCCGCAGGCGATGGTGATGAAGCAGAAAGGGAAGATCTTGCCGGCAAACACCGGCCCGTTGCCGTCCACGAACCGGGTGAGCGCAGGCAGCGCCAGGGGCGGGTGAACGATGATGATCCCAACCGCCAGCAGGGCGATCACTCCCAGCTTCACGAAGGTGCTCAAGTAGTCCCGCGGCGCCAGCAGCAGCCACACCGGCAGCGCGCTGGCGAGGAAGCCGTAGATGATGACCGCGATCGCCAGCGCCATTCCGCTCATCGTGAACAACGGCGCGTAGAGCGGGGATTGGGAGACCCACTGGCCGCCGAAAATGGCCGCCACCACCAGGCCAAAACCGATCGCGGAAATCTCCAGCACCTTGCCCGGCCGCCAGTAGCGCAGGTACAGGCCCATGAACACGGCGATGGGCATGGTAGCCGCGATGGTGAACGTTCCCCAGGGGCTGCCCTTCAGAGCGTTCACCACTACCAGAGCCACCACGGCCAGCAGGATAATCATGATCAGCAGGACCGTCAGCAGCGCGATGAATCCTCCCACTTTCCCGACCTCTTCCCGCGCCATCTGGCCAAGTGACTTGCCGTCGCGCCGGAGAGAGCAGAACAGGATTACGAAGTCCTGCACGGCGCCGCCGAGGACGGCGCCCAGGATGATCCACAAAGTCCCGGGCAGATAGCCGAACTGCGCGGCCAGCGTGGGGCCCACCAGGGGACCCGGTCCCGCGATCGCGGCGAAGTGGTGGCCGAAGAGAATCCACTTGTTGGTCGGCTCGAAATCGTGGCCGTTACGCAGCCGCTCGGCGGGCGTGGCGCGCAGGTCGTCGAGGACCATCACTTTCGCGGCGATGAACTTGCCGTAGAAGCGATACCCGACCAGGAAAGTGCAAGCGGCGGCCAGCACCAGCCACATGCTGTTCACCGGCTCGCCGCGGTCCAGCGCTATGGAACCCAGGAAGTACGCCGCGGCAACCGAGATGGCGGCCCAAGCGGCGCGCGCCATGAATCTCTTCATGAAACGGATATTGTAGCGAATCGAGCTTCAGAACTTCGGCAGGCGCCGCAGCATCGCCAGTGTATCGCGTCCGTTGCGAAGCGCCACGGAGTGAACGGGCTTCCAAGTCTGGTCCATCGCGCCCACATAACGGGCCGTCTTCCGGTCCGCGCCCATCAGGATGAGGGTATAGGGCCGGCCCTTATAGGACAGCGCGCGATACTGCATCTCGCCAGTGTCCGCCCGCCAGCGGTCCTCTGTAGGCGTTCCCATCTTGCGCACGACGGCGTCATAGTCGTCGTCCCCGTTCAATTGAATCGCGAGCTGCTCGACGCCCTTGAAGCTGACGGGGCGCAGGGAAATCGCTACCACCACCAGGATCAAGGTCACGGCGATGGCCAGCGCGGTCACGATGAGGCGGCTGATCTGCCTCTCCTGCCCGTCCGCCGTTCTGGTGGCCCCATGCGGAGGCGGTGGCCCCTCGTGCGAAGACGGCTTGGGCGTGTAGAGGCTCCGCGGTTTCGGCAGCGAGAAGAGTTGCCGTTCGCGGGGCCAGACGGCCCCGGCCTTGTACTCCAGCTCTTTGCGCAGCCCGAGAATGATCATGGGGTCGGCCGCGCTGGAGAACTCGCCCACGAACCGGCGGGGGATCCACATCTCCATGCCGGTCTTGGCGTTAACGACGCCGACCTCCGACCAGTTCATCTGGCCCAGGGTCCACTCGTTATGCTCGATGTTCAGGATTGCGGGATAGAAGGAGAAATGCCGGTCTCCCAGATCCTCCAGCGTCTCGACGATCGGGCCGGGCATGGTTATGTCCTCCATATTAACTCATGGCGTGATGGAGCTTAGGGATCGTTACAGGGGCGAACAGTACTAATATGAGGTGGTAAGGGAATCCGCTCCATGGCAATCCGCAAGGAAGACGTTCTTGATTACCACTCATCGCCCACGCCCGGGAAGCTGGAGGTTATCCCGACCAAGCCCTGCCGGACCCAACGGGACCTCAGCCTGGCTTACACGCCGGGCGTGGCGGTGCCCTGCCTGGAGATTCAACGCGATCCCAGCCTGATTTATCGATATACGACCAAGGGCAACCTGGTGGCCGTGGTCAGCAACGGCACGGCCGTGCTCGGCCTGGGCAACATCGGCGCCGGCGCCAGCAAGCCGGTTATGGAAGGCAAGGGGGTGCTCTTCAAGCGCTTCGCCGGCATCGACGTCTTCGACCTCGAGCTCGCCACCGAGGATCCGAGAGAAATCGTCCGCACCTGCCAGTTGCTGGAGCCCACCTTCGGCGGCATCAACCTGGAAGACATCAAGGCGCCGGAATGCTTCGCCATCGAGGACGAACTCAAGCGGACCATGAAGATTCCGGTATTCCACGACGACCAGCACGGCACGGCGATCATTTCCGGCGCCGCCCTGCTGAACGCGCTGGAACTGAGCGGTAAGTCCATTGACCGGGTCCGGATCGTCTTCAGCGGGGCGGGCGCCGCCGCCCTGTCTTGTGCCGCTCACTATCTGCGTCTGGGCGCGCGGCGCCAGAACATCATCATGAGCGACGTGCATGGGGTCGTCTACCAGGGGCGGACCGAGGGGATGAACCCTTACATGGAGCAGTTCGCCGCGGCGACCAGCCATCGAACCCTGTCGGAGGCCTTGCACGGCGCGGATGTTTTCGTCGGGCTCTCGGCCGGCAATATCGTCAGCGCCGGGATGGTGCAGGCCATGGCGCCAAAACCCATCATTTTCGCCCTCGCCAACCCCGATCCGGAAATCCCTTACGATGTCGCCAAAGCGGCGCGGCCCGACGCGATCGTAGCGACCGGACGCTCCGACTGTCCGAACCAGGTGAACAACGTCCTGGGCTTCCCCTTCATCTTTCGGGGTGCGCTGGACGTCCGTGCGACCACCATCAACGACCATATGAAGCTGGCGGCCACGCGCGCCATCGCCGCCATGGCCAAGCAGGATGTCCCCGACGCCGTGCGCCGCGCCTACGGAGTGGAGCGTCTGGAGTTCGGCCCCGACTACATCATCCCCAAGCCTTTCGATCAGCGCATGCTCGTGTGGGTGGCTTCCGCCGTGGCCCAGGCGGCGATCGAGAGCGATGTGGCGCAGCAGCCCGTCGAGATCGAAGAATACCGGGAGCAGTTGTGGCGCCGGTTGGGCCGGTCGGAAGAAATAATGCGGGTCATGGTGAACAAGGCCCAGAAGGCGCCTCAGCGGGTGGTCTTTCCCGAGGGCGAGGAGAGCAAGATCCTGCGCGCCTGCCGGATCCTGGCCGATGAAGGAATCGCCAGCCCGATCTTGGTGGGCAATGAAGCGAAGATCCAGGCGATGGCCGCGGACCTACACCTCCACCTGGACGATGTGCGGATTGTGGAGCCCGCCTGCTTCCCCCGGCTGGACGCCTACATCGACGAGTTCTACCGGCTGCGCCACCGCAAGGGCGTCACCCGCAGCGAGGCGGCGGAGACCCTTCTCCACCGCAACATCTTCGGCTCCATGATGGTCCACATGGGCGATGCCGACGCTCTGATCGGAGGTCTCACGGAGCACTATCCGGACACCATCCGTCCGGCTTTGCAGGTCATCGACGTGCGCGCGGGATTGCGGAGAGTGTCCGGCCTCTACGTGCTGATTACGGCGAAGGGGGAAATCTACTTCCTGGCCGACGCGACCGTGAATATCGATCCGACGGCGGAGGACTTGGCGGAAATCGCCGCGTCCGCCGCCGAAATGGCGCGGCGCTTCGATGTGGAGCCCAGAGTGGCGATGCTTTCTTTTTCGAACTTCGGCAGCACCCGCCACCCCTTCGCCGAGAAAGTGCGCCGGGCGACCGAGCTCGTGCGCCAGCGCATGCCCGGCCTGATGATCGACGGCGAAATGCAGGCCGACACCGCCGTGGTTCCGTCCATCATCGACGAGTACCTACCCTTTCAGCACGCTGAAGGGCGGCGCCAACGTCCTGGTATTCCCCAATCTGGAATCGGGCAATATCGCCTACAAGCTGCTGATGCGCATCGGAGGCTGCGAGGCCATCGGCCCCATCCTGATGGGGCTGTCGAAGCCGGTTCATGTCCTGCAACGCGGAGCCGAGGTCAACGAGATCGTGAACGTGGCCGCCATCGCCGTGGTGGACGCCCAGGAGAGCAAGGCCGCCCACCGCGCGCCTCAGAACACATAGCCAAGGCTGACCGCGGCCCGGGTAATGTGGCCCACCCGGAACTCCGGGGCGACAAACAACCGGCCTCCGGCGCGCACCCTCACTCCGATGCCACCGTTCCAGGCCAGTTCGCCGCGCGTGTAGTTGATCATCTTGTCTAATTCGTGGAAGTAGCCGAGACCGCCAATCACGTAAGGGGTGACCTTGGCCCCCGGATCGGCCAGGTCCAGCGCGACGTTGGGGACGAAGGTCCATTGTTTGAACCTCGGGCCACGCGCCGTCATGAATTCAGGCTCCACGCTCAACCGCTTGTACACGTAAAGACGCATCGAGCCGCCGGCGGCGAAGGCCCACGGCTCATCCAGGTACAGCATGGCGTAGCCGGCCGTTCCCCGCACCGCACCGTGGACATCCGAGGATTGCGCCGCCACCGGCATGGCGGCTGCCAGCGTCAGAATCAAAAGACAACAAAGAACTTGCCTCAACATGATCTCGCCTCCCAGTACGCTATGAGCAACCACCAGTCCATGGCTGGGCTCACTATATGCTCGTTCGTAATCAATGGATTACGGAGTATGCCTGTTTGAAGCAAGGCTGGTGAACCGCCAGATTCCGCTGACACTGTCAGGCGGACCACGCATGCCGTTCAACCTCTCCGGCAGCACCGGCGACGCCAGCCTGCGCCGCGGCTAGAACAGCCGTTCCTGCTTCTTCAGCGTGCCAAAGGCGCCGATGTTGGCGATCGAGATGCCGAAGCGGTACTGGTTTTCATTGCGGGCGCCGACGCTGAAGCGGCGATACTGGACGATGAAGCCGCAGCAATCGGTGTTGTAGGTCACCTGCGTCGTGGCGTACTGCATGGCGCTGAGACGCAAGTCGTATACGGCGTTGAAGGCAACGTTCCAGCCGCGCCGGTTGTCGTTGCCCCACCCCATCGTGCCCCGAATCTGATTGGCGCTAGGGGACAATTGCGAGAGGCTGCGCACGTGGTTGTGACCCACTGAGATGAAAAGGAACTGGCGGCGCCAGTCCGCGTTGAGCCCGCCGTCCATGAGCTTCTGGCGAAGAGGATCGTAGTCGGCGCGATACTCCATGCTGAAGCCCGCCACGGGGCTGACGCGCAACACCGAGACGACCGGGGAATAGTTCCTGGGCCCGTCCAGAAAAGCGAAAGACGTTAGCTCGATGGAACTCAACAGTACGTTCCGTTGGAGTAGGCCGGAAGCCTGGTTTGCAGCCGTGACCGCGCCCCCAAAGCCGGGGTCGAAATACCGGCGCTGGGCCACCCGCCAGGTCAGCACCTCGTTCACGTCGCTGCCTCTCTTCACGTAGAGGCGGTTGGTAAGGGAGATTTCCGCCTCGTTGGTGTTCGAGGCCAGATCCACCTCGTCGAAGCGGATGATCTCGCTGAAGTTATCGATGCCTGAGGCGTAGCGGAAACTGGCCCGCGGCTCGATGACGTGCTTCACCTTTTCTCCCATCCAGCGCGGCGCCTTGAACGTCCGGGCCAGAGACGGCGGCACAAACTCCAGGGTGAACTCGCGTTGACGCCGAAAGATATTCGCCCCGCTGACAAGGCCATGCACCTGGCTCGATCCATACTGCGTCGCGCGGAATGAGAAACCTGGCAGTAAACTGAAGCCCTTCCAGCGGAAGGCCGTGGTCAATTTCGGACGCAGGTCGAGCCGGTCGACGAACTGCCGGGTCTCGAAAGAAGGCTGGCTCCGGCCCACCAGGGCGGCGCTTGAATCCAGCGAGAACCATACCGGCAGGCGCTTCCAGATCCGCCGGTCCCGGCTGACGAGTTCGAGCGACGGCAGCTTTCTGATCGAGATCTTGTCGTCCGGATTGTACTGCCTGGTGACCGGGTTGAGGTCGCCCGTCTTCTGGATGTTCTCCAGGCGCGCCATCACCAGGTTCAGCCCGAAGCTGGACCAGTGCCGGCCCACGAAGCCGGTGGAGTGGACCTCGGAAACGATGGCTTCGTTGAAGGATTCCGTAAACGCCTGCCGGAAACGCATGGAACTCAGGTAGGAGCCTTCCACTTGCGCGTGCCAGCCGTCCCGCAGGTCGAATTTGCCATCCAGCAGAAAGCTGAAGCCGCCCTCCTTGATGCGCTCCCCGTTCGATTGGCGCACACCACGGTCATTGGCGCCGTAAAGCGAGAAATTGAATTCGGACCGGGCCGCCGGTTTGCCCCTGAAGCTGACGTTGTGCGCAAAGCCCCGCTGGGTGAAGTACTGGGCCTGGTAGGTCGCATCGTAGCTGCGATTCATCGCCCAGAAGTAGCCCGCGCCTATCATCTTGCCGCGCCGTGAGCTGTTGCCGACATTGGGGGTAAGGAAGCCGCTCTTGCGCGGCTCCTCCTCCAGGGATTTGTAGAAGACCGGCACGTAGAGCAGGGGAATGAACTTGAGGCGGAATACGGAATGATAAGCCAGGGCCCGCTGGTTGGGGATGATGTCGAACTTCGGTCCGCGCAGCGTCCACCAGGGCTTGGGCAGAAGGCAATCGGTGATCATGCCGTCGTAGAGGATGTACTTCTCCTTCAGGCGTTCGGCCCAGCGCCCCTCGAAGTAGAAGGGGTTCTGGTGGTAAGCAGGCCCGGCCGGCTGGCGATCTTGGCCGGCGACGAGCCGCGTACGACGTAGAACTTGCCCTTCTCGTCGCGGACGTTATAGACCGCCCGATCCGCCCAAAGCTCTTCCGCGCGAACCAGGCTCCGGAAGTGCACGCGGCCGCGCGCTTCGGCATCGCCGGTCTTCTCGTCGTAATCGATCTCATCGGCCGTCAGCTCGGACTCAACCGTGGTGAGCGAGACCAGCCCGCGGAGGTGATACACGCTTCCCACCACCTCCTGGGTGACGGCGCGGACCAGAACCTCGCGAGGGCCCGGGACTTCGCTGGCGGCGAAAGCAGGCCGCCCCAGGAACGCCAGGAGCAGCACCGCGAAAAAACCGTGACAAATCCGGCCAATTGTGTTACTTACAGGAAGAGAGACCTGACTCTGAAGCTGGCGCGGTGAGCTCAAGCGAAAACCGTAGCATGTAGCAGCGGTTCCTCGCAAGCCGCGGCCGGCCGTCTGGCGTGCATGAACTGCCCGTATTGTGAAGCCGTCGTTCCCGACCATGAGCACCGCTGCACGCGCTGCGGCCGCCGCCTGACCGGTGCGCCTCCCGCGCCGCGCCAGGGCTCGGCGGTTCCCGCTCCCGCGCCGGAATCGCTGCCCGTGCTGCTCCCGCCGAAGAGGGACCAGGCCGCCGCCCGGAGCCCACACCAGCAGCCGTTGTTTCGGGTTATACCCTTCGATTCCATCGCGCTGCCTCGCAAGGAAGCTCCGGCTCAAGCCCGGCGGCGGCCGGCCAAACGGGAGCCCGATCCGAATCAAGGAGACCTCGGCTTTCCGGTCGAGTCCCAGCCCGCCCCTGCCACGGCGCCCAAGCCGGCGGTCCAGTGCAAGGCGGCGGTCGCCACGCTCTCCTCCAGAGCCGCGGCCGTGACCCTGGATCTCGTGTTGGTACTGGCCGCGTTCGGCGTGTTCCTAACGCTGGTCCGGGCGGTGACCGGGGACTTTCCGCGCGGCCGATCGGCGCTGATCGTCTACGCCGCGGTCTTTGCGCTGCTGTTCGTCTGGTACAAACTGCTGGCCTGCCTGCTGGGCGGGAGTTCGCCCGGCTCCGGAATAGCGGGGCTTAGCCTTTTGCAATTTGATGGACGGCCGGCCAGCCGGCAACGGCGGTTGCTGCGCCTGGCCGCCGGCTGCATCAGCGTCCTGCCCTTGGGAATCGGCCTGCTCTGGGCGATCTTCGACGAGGAGCACCTTACGTTTCACGACCACATGACCGAAACCTTCACCTCCGTGACAAAGTAGGCAGGCAGAGCCATGAAAGGGAAAACCCAGAGTGGCAAGCCAACCCGGCGGACGGAGTTGCCGGAGCGCAGCGAGGACGGGGTGGATCTCACGCTCATTCGTTGGATGCTTTCCCTTACCCCGGCCCAGCGCTTGAGGGCCGCGCAGAGCTCTGCGAATTCCTTGATGAGGCTGCGTGCCCGCCGAACCACAACTTGACATCGAAGCCATCCTGCAGGCTCTTGCCTCGCACGGTGTGGAGTTCATAGTGGTGGGCGGTGTCTGCGCGGTGCTTCACGGCGCTCCTGTCGCAACCTTCGACCTGGATGTCGTTCACTCCCGCAGCCCGGAGAACGTGGCGCGCCTTCTCAAGGCTCTGGAATCGCTGGAGGCGCATTACCGGCTTAGCCCTGAGAAGAAGGTCCGTCCCACCGGAAGTCACTTGTCATCGGCGGTACACCAACTGCTGATGACCCGCTTTGGCCCCCTCGATGTACTGGGCCTTATTGGGGCCGGGCACGAGTATTCCGACCTGGCCAGGCATACGGTGGAGATGCGGATCGACGAGCAACTCACGGTCCAGGTGCTGGACCTTGAGACGCTGATCGAGACCAAGCGGGAGACGGCGGGGGAGAAGGACCTCGCGGTTCTGGCTATCCTCAGGCGCGTACTGGAAGAGAAATCCCGGTAGGCCGCGATTCTGTCGCAAGATAGTACGTATGGCTATTTATTTCGACGAGGTCAACCTTTACTCCGGCATGGTGGGCGACGCCAATGGCGTGACGCGCTCCGAGATCAAGCAGCATTCCGCCGCGGCCATGGACGCGCTACGCGGGTTCCGCAAGTCCTTCGACGACGGGCTGTACGGATTCCCCCAACTCCCGTTCGAGCAGGGACTGGTCAAAGACATCCTGGCATTCGCCGGCAGCGTGAAGAAGACCTACGACACGGTCTGCCTGGCGGGGATCGGCGGCAGCGCGCTCGGCGCTTGGGCGCTCGACTGTGGTCTCCGCGGGCCGCACCCGGTGCAAGGCGCATTCTCCACTTCCCATCCGCGCCTGGTGATCCTGGACAACGTCGACCCGTCTCTGATGAAAGCCGCGCTGGATTCCATGAATCCGGCCAGGACGCTGCTGCTGGTCATCGCCAAGTCGGGCGGGACGGCGGAGACCGTGGCTGCGTTCCTGATCGTCCGTGACTGGCTGATGAAGAAACTCGGGCGCAAGGCCGCGCAGCGGATCGTGGCGGTAACGTCGAGCGGCAAAGGCGAGTTGGCCGCGCTGGCGGCCAGGGAGGGCTACCGGACATTTCCCATCCCGTTCAACGTGGGCGGGCGGTTCAGCATTCTATCGGCGGTTGGGCTGGTCCCGGCCGCGCTCATCGGCGTGGATATCCGGAAGCTGTGCAAGGGCGCCGCGGGGATGACGAAGCTCGCTTGGGAAGCGGACCTGACGAAGAACGTCGCCCTGCGTGCCGCGCTGCTGCATTATCTGGTGTGGCAGTTGAAGCACAAGACTATACAGGTGGCGTTCCCGTATTCGAATCGCCTCTGGGGCACGGCCTTCTGGTACCGGCAGCTTTGGGCCGAATCGCTGGGGAAGGCCAGGACCCGCGCCGGGGAGTTGGTAAACGTAGGGCAGACCCCAGTGGCGGCGCTCGGCTCCACCGACCAGCACTCGCAAGTTCAGTTGTACATGGAAGGGCCAAACGACAAGGTGTTCAGCTTCTGGGCGGTGAACAAGTTCGGCGACAACGGGAAGATTCCCAAACAGCGCCTGGGTTTGGAGGCGTTCGACTCGCTGGC
Source organism: Bryobacterales bacterium (assembly GCA_963734625.1). Classification (GTDB taxonomy): domain Bacteria; phylum Acidobacteriota; class Terriglobia; order Bryobacterales; family Bryobacteraceae; genus CAVTHW01. Next base: position 260,793 of record CAVTHW010000001.1, read on the forward strand.
GGGCAGGACCCTGGCGGAACTGATCGAGGCCGAACGCGTCTCCACCGCCGCCGCCCTCACCGCACACGGCCGGCCGAATTGCACGTATGCGCTGGACAAGGTTGATGCCGAGCACCTGGGCGCGTTTCTGCAACTGATGGAGTTCCAGACGGCCTTCATGGGCGAATTGCTGAACATCAACGCCTTCGACCAGGAGGGCGTGGAACTCGGCAAGAAGTTCACCTTCGGCCTGATGGGCAGAAAGCGGTTTCGAGACCTACCGCGACGAGTTCGCGGCCTACGAGAAGAAGCAATTGGCGGCCGGGCGCGACTAGTCGATCCGGCAGACCAGCAGGCGGCCGTTCTGGTAAGGGCAGATCAAGCTGCCGGGCAAGGGCGGCACGCCGCGTTCGAGCAGCACCCAGTCCACGCCGAAGCGCTGCTTGAGGGCGCGCAGATCCGAAACGCCGAAGTTGCTCCAGTTGAGTTGCGCCTCCGCCTGCCGCCACCAGTCATCGGCAAGGGCGGGACGCACCGTGGCCACCGATCGATCCTTGATCATATCGGCCAGCGCGCTTCTCTCGGCCAGCCCCCGGAATCCGTGGAAATCCTCACCGGGACGTTCCAAATAGCGGGGATGCAGCACGAAATAGGCATCTACGGGTGTGTTGCGCCGGATCCAGTCGAAGGCGCGGAGCCAGGGATTGACGGGGGCCTTTCCGGGCCATTCGACGTGCGGGCTGGCTGGGAACTCCTGCCGCTGGGCGTAGAACATGCCACCGCATAGCCCGGCGTAAAGGACGCACGCCAGGATGCGCTGCCTGGGAAACGTGCGCCAGATGAGCCCGGCCGCGAATAGAAAGAGAAACAGGTAAGGCAACTGCAGGGCGCGCATCGGCTGCGAGGGGGTCAATTGGGCAAAACGCGGGATGAAGCTGAAGGACCGCGGCCACGCTGAAGTAGAACAGCCCGTACCAGACCAGTCTCCGGGCGCTGGTGACGACCAGCGGCAGGCCGCTCCGGGACGCCCACCGCGCACAGCCCAGCAGGCAGGCCAACGGTCCGAGAATTCCCAGCCATTCATACCAGGTCCACTCGGAAATGAAGATGTAGGCTTCGACGGCGTGCCACCAACCGGCCGGCGGAGGCGGCAACAGGAACCAGGCAAACGAAAGGAAGACCGCTAGCGCCAGAAAATGCAGGAGGATGGTCCGGCGCCAGGCGAGCATGCATAGCAGGGACGCGCCGTACAGGGTAACCAGAGGGTGAATCACGGCGGCCGCGACCACCAGCACACCCGCGGCAACCCAGCGTTTGTCGAGCACCGCCGCCAGGGCGAACAGCAGCGCCACCGTGGCCAGGTTCCGCGGGTGCATGTGCTGATCCATGATGAACACCGCGCTCCCGGCGACAGGCATGGTCAGCAAGGCCGCGGGCAGTAGAACCGCGGCCCAGCGCGAAGGTTCGTCGGGGAAGAACCGCTCGCCCAGCCGCCGGAGAGCCAGCACAAACAGAAAAGTCGTGAGGCAATAGAGAAGGAAGAACGCCCAATCCACGCTCAGATGAGTCAGCCGGCACAGCGCAGCGATCAATCTGTCAAACAGCATGAGCTGCGATTGCGCCTGGAAGAAGGCCGAATCAAAAGGGTAAAGCGCGGCGTTCAACCGCTGCTTCACGGCAGGGAGGTAGATAGCCTCGTCCTCAATGCCGTAGTGATATCCGTGAACCGCCAGCGCCAGCAGGGAGATCGCCAGCAGACCGAGAAACGTCTTCCACGAAGAACGCGACGGCATGGATGTATGGTAACCGGAAACCGGGTCCCCGCTGGGCTAGAATGAAAACGGATGTCGGCGCGGATGCGTAAGCTGTTGATCCTGGTAATGTTGGCGGCGGCATCGAGCTTCCCCCAGACGGCCGCCCTGACGCAGGCCCGCGAGTTGTACCAGAAGACCAGCTATGCGGAAGCCCTCCGCGTCCTGGCCGCCATTCCCTCCAAAGATGCCGCGGCGCACCTTTTGACCGGCAAGTGCCAATACATGAATGGGGATTTCAAGAAGGCCACCGAGGCGATTGAGCGGGCTCTGGCGCTCGCCCCGAACTCGCCGGAGCAGTACCTGTGGCTGGGCAGAGCTTACGGACGCCGCGCCGAGACGTCCAGCTTCGTGACGGCGCCGGGACTTGCCTCGAAGGCCAGGACGAATTTCGAGAAAGCAGTCGCTCTGGACCCCGGCAACAAGGATGCAGTGAGTGACCTTCTCGATTATTATCTAGAGGCTCCAGGGTTCCTCGGCGGCGGACTGGACAAGGCGCTGGCGCTGGCCGAGAAAATGAAGAGCCGGGACGCGTCCGAGTACGAGTACCTGCTGGCCAGGATCTCGGATAAGAAGAAAGATTACGGCGGCGCCGAAGCGCATCTTCGCCGCGCCGTCGAACTGGCGCCCGGGCAAGCCGGCAAGATCGTCGAGCTGGCTAAGTTCCTGGCCCGGCAGCGTAAGTTCCAGGAGAGCGACGAGGCATTCGCCCGCGCCCAGAAGATGGCGCCAGAGGAAGCGGGCGTGATCTTCGAGCGCGCCAGGACTTATGTCCAGAGCAAGCGCAACCTGGACGCCGCGCGGGAGCTTCTGACGCGCTATCTGAGCCTGCCTCTCACGCCCGACGATGCGCCGCGCAGCGAGGCGGAGCAACTTCTGAAGAGAGCCGGGAGCGGCTGAATGCGGCCATGAACTTAGGTGAGGCTTTCCGTTTCAGCATTCGCGCCCTGGGCTCCAACAAAGCCCGGTCCACGCTGACCGCCCTCGGGATGGTCATTGGCAACGCCTCCGTCATCCTGGTTGTCACCATCGCCCTGACCAGCCGCGACTTCGTTCTGGAGCAGATTCGCGGCGTAGGCTCCAACATCATCTATGCCTATTGCGAAAACGCCGGCCAGCAGGGAGCCGAAGTCGCGGCGGACTTTGTGAAGCTGGCCGACATCGAGGCGGTTCGCCAGCAGCTCGGCCCGCGCATCGTGGCCGCCACGGGGGTGATGACCCAGTACGACCAGATGTTCCTCGATGGACGGGAGGAAAACGTCCAGGTCATCGGGTCGGACGAATCCTACGCTCCGGTGAGGAATTTGGTGCTGCGTTCCGGCCGGTTCCTGGACTGGAGCGACGTGTCGCTCCGCCAAAAAGTCGCGCTTCTGACCGAGAAACTGGCGCAGCGGCTGTACGGAAGCCCGCAAGCCAGCGTCGGACAGATCCTGAAGGTTCACGATCTCCAGTTCACCGTGATTGGCACGTTCAGGGAGAAGGTCGCCAGCTTCGGACTCTCGGAACTGGCCGCCGAGAGCGTGCTCATTCCCGTAACCGTGATGCAATACTTCTCCCCGGTTGAGCGTATCGACCCCATGTACGTGCAGGTCAGGCAGGCCGGCGACGTAGAGGCGGTCACCGGAGCCGTCCGCCGCGTTCTCGAAGCCCGGCACCGGCCTAGCGCGCGCTACCTGGTCGAGAACCTCACCGGGATTCTGGACGCGGCCAAGCGGATTTCCCTGTTCCTGACGATTGTCCTGATCCTCATCTCCGCCATCGCCCTGATCATTTCCGGAATTGGGATCATGAATATCATGCTGGTCACCGTGACTGAGCGGACGCGGGAAATCGGCGTGCGGATGGCGATTGGCGCCTCGCGCCGGCAGGTGCTGCAGCAGTTCCTGCTGGAGGCCATGATGCTCAGCCTCTCCGGCGGCGTGATCGGCATTCTGCTGGGGGTATCCATACCCTTCAGCGTGCAGTTTTTCGTGAAAGGGCTGAAGATCCCCATTTCGATCACCTCGATCGTGGTGGCCTTCGGCACCTCCTGCCTGGTAGGTCTGGTGTTCGGCCTGTTGCCCGCCAATCGCGCGGCGCGGCTGAATCCCAGTGAAGCTGTTAGATACGAATAGCGCGGAGGTCCCTCATGCGGAAGCTGGCTTTCCTGCTCATGTTCGCGGTTTGGACGGCGGGCGCGCAGGTGCGTACCGTTACGCTGCGGGAAGCGGTCCAACTGGCCTTGAAACAGAATCCCGATCTCACGCTCGCGCGGCTGGACGAGCGAAAGGCGGACGAGGCCGTGCGCGTCGCACGGAACCCATTCTTCCCTAAAGTCGTCGCCGGCAGCGGGCTGGCCTACAGCAACGGCATGCCGATGAGTATCCAGGGCGCAACGCCGTCCATCGTCCAGGCTCAGGCCTCGGCGTCCGTCTTCAACCGCCAGCAGACCCTGCTCACCGCCCAGGCGCGGGAGAACGTGCGCGGGGCGGCCATCGACACCGCCGCCAAGCGCGACGAGTTGGCGCTCCGAACGGCGCTGGCCTACCTGGACGCCGAGCGGGCCAGCCGCCTGGCGGAGATGGAGCGGGGGCAGGTCCAGAGCCTGGAACGCATCGCGCAAACCGTTCAGGTGCGGGTCAAGGAAGGACGGGAGCTTCCGCTGGAAGGCAAGCGAGCCGAGCTGAACCTGGCCAAGGGCCGCCAGCGCTTGCAGGCGCTCGAAGCGGACCAGGAGTATTACGCGGGATTTCTGGCTTCTTTGATGGGATTTGACGCCAACCAGGAGATCCGGGTCGCGGTGGAGGACCGGCCCCAGACGCCGCCCGCCGCCAGCGCGGAAGCGTTCGTCCAGGCCGCGCTCGGCAACAGCCAGGAACTGCGCCGACTGGAGTCCGCCATCCTGGCCAAGGGCCTGGAAGCGCGGGCGAACAAGGCCGCCAAGCTGCCGCAGGTCGATTTTGTAGCGCAATATGCCCTGCTCGGCAAGTACAACAACTACCAGGATTACTTCAATAAGTTTCAGCGCCACAACGGCGAGATCGGCCTGGCCATCCAGGTTCCGCTGTTCAGCGGCAGCGCTCCGGACGCGCTGGCGGCGCAGGCCCAGATCGAGGCCTCGCGGCTGAAGCTCCAGTTGCAGGGCGCGCGCAACCGCATCAGCCTGGAATCGCGGCGCCTGTACCAGCAGGCCGTGCAGGCGGCCGCGGCCCGTGACGTGGCCCGGCTGGACCTGGAGGTCGCCCGCGACCAGTTGTCGGTCATGCTGGCCCGGATGGACGAAGGCCGGGCCTCGCTCAGCCAGGTGGAGGAGGTCCGCCTGGCCGAAAGCGAGAAGTGGATGGCTTTCGCCGGCGCCAGCTATAGTCTCGAAGCCGCGCGGCTGAATTTGCTCGGCCAGACCGGGGAACTGATCGCGTCGCTCCAGTAGGGGCACGCCGCCGGCGTGCCCCTGCGACTTTTCTCTTGACAACCGAGGTTTTTCATACTAGTGTACTAGTATGAAAGCGCGCAAGCCCGTTCTGACGGCTCAGGAGCTCCAGATCATGCAGATCGTCTGGCAGCATCCGACGGTCACCGTCCGGGACGTTTACGAAGAACTGCTCAAGCGGCGGAAGATCGCCTACACCACCGTTATGACGATGATGGGCATACTCGAAACCAAAGGCCACCTCAAGAAGACCCAGGGCGAGAAGGCCCATGTCTACCGCCCTGCCCAGCCGAAGAACAAGGTTGTCGGTTTTATGGTGAGCGACTTCGTCAATCGCGTCTTCAACGGCTCGGCCAAGCCGCTGCTGGTCCACCTGGTGGAGAACCAGCGCCTCAGCGAGGATGAACTGGAAGAAATCGCCGTCCTGATGCGAGGGCGGAAGAAGGGTGCATGAGCTTCCCGATGCTGTGGAGCAACTTGCTGGCCTACGGCGTCCAGGTTCTGGCGCTGGTGGCGGCGGGTGCGCTGCTACCGCTGCTATTCCGAACGCGCCAACCCCGCGCCCAGCTCATCTATTACCAGGCGCTCCTGGTGGCCTGCCTGCTCCTGCCGGTCTTGCAGCCTTGGCCGAAGCCGCTGGTGATTGTGCAGGTGCAGGAGAGTACCGCCCCGGCGGGACCGGCCATCCTCGCACCCGTGCCGGTTGGAACGCCACTCGAGCCCGCCATCCAATGGGGACAGATGGTATGGCTGATCCTGGCTGCCGGCGTGGCGCTGCGCGGTCTGTGGCTGCTGGCCGGGTTGTGGCAGCTCTGGCGGTACCGCACTGGAGCCGTCCCCATGGACTCGCTTCCCGCCGCGGTTGAGCAAGCGCGGATACTGACCGGCGCTGAAGCCCAAGTTTGCACCACCGGAGCAGTGGACGGTCCGGTCACCTTCGGCGTGCTGCGCCCGATCATCCTGCTTCCCCCGGCGGTCCTCGATCAGCCATATGAGGCGCAGTTCGGGATCGCCTGTCATGAATTCCTGCACGTCCGCCGCCGTGACTGGTTGTTCACCATCTGCGAAGAATGCGCGGGCGCGCTTTTGTGGTTCCATCCGGCGGTCTGGTGGCTGCTCGGGCAGATTCGCCTGGCTCGGGAACAGACGGTTGACGCCGCCTCCGTGGCGCTGACCGAAGCCCGCGATCCGTACGTCAACGCGCTGCTCACGATGGCCGGCGCTGGCGCCCGCCTCGATCTCGCCCCGGCGCCGCTGTTTCTGCGCAAGCGCCATCTGGCGCATAGAATTCAATCGCTGTTGAAGGAGGTTGCCATGTCCAAGCGTCGTTTGGTTGCTTCGTACCTTTCTATCGCTGCCGTTACGGTTGTGACGGCGTGGTTTGTGATGGCCTCGTTCCCGTTGCAGGGCAGCCCGCAGGTTGAAGTGCAGCAGGTCGCCGTGCGCGATGGCGCAGGCGTCACGGTCCAGCCAGGTGGCCGGATCCTGCACCGCACGTCAGTCTCCTTCCCAGCGCAAGCCATGAGCAAGCGGGTTGAGGGCGTGATCACGATTGAGATGTCACTGGACTCGCAGGGCGCCGTTTCGGACGCCCGCGTGCTTAGCGGACCTGAAGAACTGCGCTCGGGAGTCCTGGCGTCCGTCCTGCAGTGGCATTACATCCGGGAGGCCTCCGGGCCGGCGTCGGTGATTGCGACGATCGAGTTCCGGCTTCCGCTGCAATCGAACGCTCCGCCGCCGCCCCCGCCACCCACGACGCCTGACCTGAAGCGCACTCTCACCAGCATTGATGTCTCTACACTGCCTCAGCCGCTCCAGGACATGATGCGATCGAAGCTCGCCTCTTTCGTAGGGCAACCATTCTCGGCTGAGCTGATGCAGAAACTCCTCGCGGCGGCTCGCGACGTGGACAGCCATGTGGGGATCGCGCTGAAGGGCGGCACCGCGACAGGGAGTATGAGTATGGCGATTACCTTGCCGGGAACCAGCGGTGTGCTGCCCTCGACTGTGCCGCCGCCCCCGCCCCCGCCGCCGTCGTCCACCTTCCCGGCGACGCCCGGGGTCGCACGCATTCCCGTTGGCGGCTCGGTGCAGCAGTCCAAGCTCATCAGCCAGCCCAAGCCCGCGTATCCGCCGCTGGCCCGCCAGGCGCGCATCCAGGGGACGGTGAGGTTCAACGTGTTGATCGGCGTGGATGGCCGCGTGACGCAGATGGCGTTGATCTCCGGCCATCCGCTACTGGCGCCGGCTGCTCAAGAGGTAGTCAAGGATTGGGTGTACCAGCCGACTCTATTGAACGGCGAGCCGGTGGAAGTGGTGACGCAGATTGACGTGAACTTCACGCTCGCGCCGGAAGGCGCACCGGGCGGATCGGCAGCGACGCCCGCGGTTATGCGCATTCCCGTTGGCGGCTCGGTGCAACAGGCCATGCTCGTCAGCAAGCCCGATCCCGAGTATCCCCCGCTCGCCCGCCAGGCGCGCATCCAGGGGACGGTGAGGTTCAACGTGGTTATCGGCGTGGACGGCCGTGTGTCGAATATGACAGTGATCTCGGGCCATCCGCTGCTGGTGCCGGCCGCTCAAGAGGTAGTCAAGGAGTATGTCTACAAGCCGACGCTGTTGAACGGCGAGCCCGTGGAAGTGGTGACGCAGGTTGACGTGAACTTCACGCTGCAATGATCGTCGGCGGCGCGGACGACTCGCCCTACTCCGCGTACTCGCAGGCGATCGTGGTGAGGCGGCCGCGCCAGTAGGGCTGTGGGTCTCCATCGATGCGCCACTCGGCCGCGGCTTCTAGCGGGATCCGCATGCCGTCGCGCTCCGCGTAGTTCGAGCACCGAACGGCCCAGGGCGTGGGCTCGAACCCGTTCTTTACCTTGCGGTATCTGGATTTCGTAAATATGCTGGCGACCTCGCCCTCCGCGTTGAATCGGAAGTCCAGCGAGACCGATGTCGCTCCCGCGCTCAGAGTCGCGCGAGCCGAGTGGTCGTCGATGGCGGTCCATACGACGCCCTGGCTGGGCAGCAGCGCGGTTGGGAACCAGACGGCCTCGGCGAGGTAGCGCTGTAGCGCGCCGGAGGCCATCTCGGGGGTATCGCGCGCTTCCAGCACCGGCACCAGTCCCAGGAACTCGGCGCGCATCGAACCCGCACCGGCTATGAACGAATCGCGCACATGCACGGCCAGGCCGCGGGCCATCCGGATGCGCGCATCCCAAACGAAGCCGGGGTGAAGCGGGCGAAAAGCCTGAACGGCGACCATTGGCCGCCAGCTATCGTCGGTCGTTCCGGTTCGCATCTCCCCCTCCTGCTCAACCCGGACGCCGGCGATGACCGGCTGCCCGTTGCGGAGCACGGAGCGGAAGTAGCGGTTGGCGGGGGCGGGAAGAGCTTCGATCTCGGCCTCGTCATAGCGGAGGGGACGCGACGGGGAAAGCGCGTTCCGCATGCGGGCTATTGCCGTCCGCGTCGTGCCGCGCCAGCGGCGTTGGCCGTAGAGTAGCGCCGCGGCGATTACGGCCGCCGGCACGCCCACGAAGAGGAGCGCGGCGAGTTCCAGCAGCCAGACTTGCATCCTTCCAGTGTTACACGCCTCAGCGCGGGACAAAGTCCAACAAGACCCACAGCATAACTACGAAGAACGCCAGCGCAAATAGCACGATGAGGACGACGGCCTGCGAATCACTTAGCTTGTCTCCCGTCGCCTCGCCGGGCGGTGGAGGAGGCAGGTGGGCCTGGACATCGGCGGGATCCATGTCGACGGGGCTTGAGGGTGTGCTCTCGTGAAGATAGCCGAAGACGCGGTCGGCGGTGACTGCCTGAATGAATTCCCCTTCCTGCGCGAACGTAATCAGAAGGGTCGATTCAGGGAGTCTCGCGCGCTCCGGCGCTGCGGCCGATGCCGATTGGAACAATCGAGCGGGCTGGTTCAGGCGGACCACGTGCGCGTTTGAGGAATAGTCTCCAAAAGCTTCAAACGCCGCTGGTTCGGGAATCGTCCGCGCCACGGCCGCGGCGGCGGAGTCAATAACGGTGAGAGGGATTCGCCCAATTTCGGCCAGCCTGGCGATGCGCTCTTGAACCGGAGGGTGCGTCCGCGACCGGCCCTGCGAGGCGCCCGAAGGGTCGGCGATATACAAATGCGCGACGGCCGGGTTGGCGTAGACCGGCCGGTTGACCGCGGCGATCTTCGCTAGCGCGCGCGCCAGCGCTTCGGGGTTGCGGGTCAAGAGAACCGCGTCGGCGTCGGCCAGATACTCCCGCTCGCGGGAGACTGCACTCGACACCCTGGGAGCGAGAATGGGCGCCAGAATGAAAACGTACACCGGCAGCAGGAGCATGACCGGGCCGAGGAAATCGAGCTGGGACCAGAATGCGGCAGGAAGGAAGATGGCGAAAGTCAGGAGAATAGGGACGAGGGCGACACCGTACACGACCAGCCCCAGCGTCGTCCGAAATTCCTCGGGCGAGCCGTTCAGTTTCTTCTTGATTGCGTTCCAGAGCCAGTGCAGGGCCGTGACAGGAAGCCGGAGCGTGATTGCGAGGGCGGCTGTCATCATGTTCAAGCGGGTATCGCGGTTGCCGATATGCGAGAACTCGTGGGCGATCACGCCCTCCAGTTCGCCCCGCTCCAGCAGCCCCAAAAGGCCGCGCGTGACGATTACCGAAGCATGGCCGGGATCCAGGCCGGTGGCGAATGCGTTCGGCGCCGGAGATTCTATGACGTAGATCTGGGGCGCCGGCAGGCCCGCGCCGATCGAGAGGTTTTCCACGATGCGACGCAACTCCGGCTCCTGGTTCAAGCCGATCCGCCGGGCTCGAACCATCCTGAGCAGCAGCCGGGGCGAAAGGGAATAGCCGAGATACGAGAGCAGCGGCAGAGCCGCGATCACCGCCAGCGCCGCCGACAGCATCTTGGCGGTGAGCACCTCGTGTCCCGCCGGACTGCTGCCTCCCGTGGTGAGCGAGACCACCAGCGCCGTGAACCACATCGCCAGGTAGCCCACGAAGAGCAGGGTGGCTGCTCCGAAGAGAGTGATGACTACAACCGTTTTGCGTCGATTGGACTCGATTCGATTGTAGAGCAGCCCGCCGTCAGGACCTGGAGGCACCGAAGTCGACCCTCACCTCAGCCCGCGCATCCGGCTCCGCGGCAAAGAAGGACGCCGCCTGGAAGCCCATTTCCCTGGCGAACAGGGCGCCGGGAAATGTCTGTATGCGGGTGTTGTAGTCGAGGACGTTTTGGTTATAGAACTGGCGGGAGAAGGCTATCTTCTCCTCAGTGTCGGCCAGTTCGCTTTGAAGATCCATGAAATTGGTCGAAGCCTGAAGCGTTGGGTATCTCTCGACGACGGCGAAGAGCCGGCCGAGGGCCTGCGTCAGGACGTTGTCCGCAACGGAGGAATCCTGCGGGCCGCTGGCCTTGTCCAGCATGCTGCGGGCGCGCGCGACGTCCTCGAATACGCCGTGCTCGTGGACCGCGTAGCCCTTGACTGATTCGACCAGATTGGGGATGAGGCTTGAACGCCGCTTGAGCTGTACGTCGATTCCCGACCAGGCTTCCAGCATCCGCTGACGCGACAGCACCAGCCGGTTGTAGATGGTCCAAAGCACGGTCACGATGAGAGCGGCGGCCACCGCGACGGCGGCCAGGACGCCCCAGGATTGGGCCGGGATCAGGGCCAATGTGATGCAGCCGGACGCAAATGTGAGCACGACGAAATCTTACTGTGGAGACGGGGCGGTGTCAAGCCTCCGGCCAGCGGCGCATCACGCCGTCGCGGCTGACGACCGCTTTCCAGCGGGCGTTGAATCGCTCTGCGATGTCCGGCCGCGGGGCCAGAACCCGCTCCAGGCCGAGCCGGACGTGCGGCTCCGCGACGGCCTCCTCCGTGGCCAGGCGCTGCTCGATCTCAGTCCAGCTCTTTGTCAGGCCGCCGGTGTCCACCAGGACGACGCGGTCCCCGATCACTCCGAAGTTCTTCAGGTGCGCATCCACCGAGAAAAGGCCCCTTTGCCATCCGGCTTGCCGGAGGTCGAGGAAGCGATCCAGCCACTGTTCGACCTGATCCCAGCGCCCCAGGCCGGCGAGCCCGGCGATCCGCTGATAGACGGTGTGCTCCACCCGTTCGGAGGCTTCACTCACCACCAGCCAGCCCGGCCACCCTCCGACCCTGACGCGCGTCGGAGGAAAAACTATCCGGGCCGGGATCAGCGTGGTGCCGTCCAGATAGTTCCGGGCCAGCCTCTCGCCGCGCCGGTCGCGGGTTCGATGTACTCGCCAGACCTTGCCTGCGTGGGTCATCAGCCAAACGCTCCGGGGGATGGCCAGCACGAAGGGCTGCATCAAAACCCTCGCCAGCCGGATCAGTCTCGACGGGCGGCCCAACAGCCGGTCTCTCAGACGGGCTGGCAGAAAACGCGCAACCCTCCGCAGCACCTTCCAGATCAGAATCAGAGCGAGGATGGCGGAGGTTGAGCGCTCCCGTTTTACAACCCAGTGTTGAGAAGCGTAAACCACCCGGCCCACGCCTTCGCCGAGACGCTCCAGGCGGGTGCATACCAGTTCCTCGGGGGCGTCGGGAAGCACCAGCGGCTTGCCCGGAATCGAGGCGCTTGCCTGCTCGAGTTCCATGGCCGGCGCAGACTGATCTGCTGCTTACATTGCAGCACTTCCACCGGTGGATTGCGAGTGAAGAGTCCCGCCTCAGCGCGGCGCGAGCATCTCCCGGAGCACGCGTCCAATGGAACCGCTGGGAGTCTCTATTTCAAGCAGAGTGGCCAGGGTGGGGGCGATATCGTCCGTACCTACGCCATCGTCGTATAGACCGGGTTTAATCCCCGATCCCATGAAGATCAGGGGGACGTGCGTGTCGTAGTTATACGCCGAACCGTGGGTTGTGCCGGTCGCTCCATAGATCCAGTAAGGCTCCAGCGTGGCGATGACGTCGCCCGAGCGGCCGGGGAAGAAGCTGCTGGCGACGCGGCGGCTCACGGGGTCCTGACCGATTTCGCCGTGCAGCAACTGCGTGCGAGTATACACGCGGTATACGTGCGGCACGCCGGCCAGTGCTTCGGCGACGCATTCCTCGACGTCAGCCTCCTTCAGATTCCGCTGCTGGATCAGTTCGCTATTGAGCCAAAAAGTCCCATAGTCGGAGTAGAGCACCCACTTCCCAGCGCCAAATCTCGCTTTCAAGGCAGTGTCCGCCGCCATCATGAGATCGCCCTGAGACATCCGTCCGCCGGGCATTCTGCGCTTGGCCTGATCCTCGGGAATCGGAGCCACTCCGTGGTCGGCGGTGAGGACCACCAGCACGGAGCCGGGACTGAATCGCTTGTCCAGGTACCGGAAGAATTGCCCCAAACTGCGGTCGGTCCGTAGGTTGGTATCGTGGATCTCCGGCGAGTCGGGACCGAATGTGTGACCTACCCAATCGGTGGCTGAAAGGCTGATGCTAAGCAGGTCGACGGCGTCCCGGGAGCCGAGTTGCTCGGCCTCAATTGCGCGCTCGGCGAAAGACAGGAGCAGTTCGTCGCCGAAGGGACTCGCCGCCACAGAGAGAAAGTAGTCGGCTCCAGGTTTCGCCGGAAGCTGCTTGAGGAGTTTGCCGTTGGCGGCCGTCCAGGCGCCGCCCGCCCACCGGTCCACGGAACGCTGCGCATTGAATCCGCTTACCCAGGATGGAAGCTCGGGGAAGTAGAATGTGCTGCTGGCAAAGTTGCCGTTCGAGCGATCGAACCAGTAGGCGCCGTCAGCCATGCGGCCTGCCAACAGGACGGCTGCATAGTCCTTCAGAGAGATCCCGATGACCCGCGAGGCGCCCTTCCCCGCCATTTTCAACTCGTCGCCGACAGCGCTTGTCAGCAGATTGCGCGGCGATGCTCCCGCTCCGCTTCCCCCCAGGGTCTTAACGGCAGGGTCGAAAGCGCTGCTCACAATGCGGCCCGATTCCCTGTCGTACCAGTCGTCGCCAACGATTCCGGTAAGCGCGGGGGCGGCCCCCGACAAAATTGTCGCGTGAACCGAAGCCGTCACCGGCGGGAAGTGCTGGACGTAGGCGTTGGTGAAAACCGCGCCACTCTTGAGCAGCCGGTCGAAGCCGCCTTTGTACTCGCTCCTGAACCGCGTCAGGTAATCTTCGCGGAACTGGTCGATGACGACGACCACCACCAGCTTCGGCTGCCTGCGCGCCGGACCGGCCGGAGGGGCGGCGCCCCCGCTCAATGCAGCCAGGCAGAGAAGCGCAACCAGCCAGCACGCCCGGATTAATCGGGAAAGTCCTCGAGCAGGCATCGCGATCCCGCTAACCGGCGGTTAATTCTTGCGCACCGCGGATGAGGATTCCCGGGCCAGCCGCACTTTGGCGTCTTCCAGCTTCTTGGAAACCTTGGCGACTTCGACCGGATCCTTCTCGGCCGGAGAACTCGCCTCCCACGCCTTCAACGATGCCTGCCACTCCGCGATGGCCTCCTTCAGCTTGTCGCGCTTGGCCAGGACATCGCCGAGATGATCGCGGACTGTCGGATCGCCGGAAACGCGCTGGAGGGAGAGGCGCAGGTTGGTCTCGGCCTCGTCGAGCTTGCCCATGCGGAAGTAGGCCCAACCCAGGCTGTCCAGGTAGGCGCCGTTGTATGGGTCGAGTTCAAGCGCACGGCTGATCAGCTTATGCGCTTCTTCCAGCCGCACGTTGCGGTCGGCAAGCATGTATCCCAAGTAGTTCAGTACGGAGGCGTTGTCCGGATCGAGGGCCAGAGCCTTGCGAAACTCAGTTTCGGCGGCGGCGTAGTTCTTCATGCGCTCGTACATCGCACCGCGCATGAAGTAGACCGTGCCTTTGTCTTCGTCGCTGGATGATAGCTTTTCAATGGCGTCCAGAACCTTGCTCATCTCGGAGAAGTTCTTGGCCCTCTCATAGATCTGAGCCAGGCTGAGCAACCCTTCCCTGTCCGCATCCCCGCTAACGAGTTTCTTGGTTTCCGCGACGGCCAGATCGTACTGGCCGGTGTCGGCCAGGACGGATGCGTAGATTGAGGCAACCATCTTGTCGTCGGGGTACTTCTTGCGCGCGGCTTCGGCCTCGGCCAGGGCGCGGTTGAAATCCTTGGCCTCGCGGAGCGTCTGCACCACCTGCATGGCGGCGCGAGCGCCGGCGTCCGGGTCCAGCGCGGCGATCTTCTGGAAGGTCTCGATGGCTTGCGGATACTGCCCGTTTGATCGATACAGAATGGCCAGGCGTTCCAGCATCACCACACGGCTGGCGCGTTCCTGGGCGCTGTAAGTCTTCTTCTCGGTCGAGTCCGCCAGGTCCTTCATGCGGGCCAGGGCGTCGGCGTTCCGGCCCTCGGCCTCGAGGAGGCCTACTTCGTTATAACGAACCTCCGGGTTGTCCGGCTCGGCCTTCTTAGCTCGGTCCATCGCCTGCCTGGCTTTGGGAAGATCCCGTTGCTGCCGGTAGATCTGCGAGAGCCGCAAAAATGCCTCGGGATCCTGTGGGTCCGCCTCGGCAATTTCGTTGTAGACGGCTATGGCTTCATCCAGCCGGTTGGCGAGAATCAGGTCCTGAGCCAGACCGCGTTTGATGTCCAGGTCGGAGGGGTCCAATTCCACGGCTTTGCGCAGGATCAAAGCGGCATTGGCGTAATCCCTCATGTTCTCGTAAGCTTGGGCCAGCGTGGTCAGGCTGCTCTGGCTCGGGCTGCGGTCGGCGACCTGCTTCAGCATCTCGATGGCGCGCTTGGTATCGCCGAGGTCGGCGTAAAGCATCGCCAGGCCGGTCATGGCCTCCTCGCTATCGGGGCTGAGCTCCAGCGCCTTCCGGTAATCTTTCTCGGCCTCGAGGGAATTCCGGGCGGCCCGCTGGAGGCGTCCCAGGAAGAGCCAGCTATCGGCGTCCTTCGGTTGAATCTCGACGATCTTCTGGTACTGCTCGATCGCCTTACGGAGCATCTCCTCGTTGACCCGGTTCCCGTCTCCGATCATCCGGGCGTAGATGTTACCCAGCACGCGCAGGGCGTCCACGGCCTTGGGATCCTTCTTAAGGCGATCCTCCATCTCGGTGACGGCTTCGTTCAACCTGCCGGCTTGCACGTACAACCCTGCGATCTCCTCGGTAATAAGGGTCGCGTCCGGATCGGCCTTGACGGCGGCCTTGTAGTAATCGATGGCCTTGGAAATGTACTCGCTGCGGTTGCCGTACATTGCCGCCAGCTCGGCATACATATGGCCCATGGTGAAGTTGAAGTAAGCGTCAGCCCGGCTGGCTGGTTTCGACGCCGCCGCGTCATCAGCGCCCAAGCCGAGGGTTGACAGGCACAACAACAAAGACAGGAGGGCCGTCGCTCTTCCGAGTGTTCTCATCGAATCGGGTGTTGCGTCGCCGGCCCCTGTGGAGGGAGGCGCACAAAGCTCCTCTCTCTAACAGTATAGCGCCGGAGCGGCGATCCTCCGTGTGTAAACTAAAGGTTGCCCAAAACGGGTCAGCCTGAACTGAGCGATTTGTTTAAGAGCCTCGGCTGGGTGATGAGACCATCGGATATACGCTGTATCTTGGCTGGAGTCCTCTGCCACGTGACGCGGAGCAGCCGCGAGAGGCGGAAAAAACGCGCAGTTCAGGCTGACGCGTTTATGCCAATCAAGAAGTAGACTGAATGTTGGCAATGCCGACAGCAACTCCAGGCCACCCCTTGGTGGCCATTGCCGGGCCTACTGGATCGGGCAAAAGCGAACTGGCCCTCAGCCTCGCCGAGGAGTTAGGCGGCGAGGTCGTTGGTTGCGATTCCCTTCAGATTTACCGCTACCTCGACATCGGGACGGCCAAGCTGACGCTGCGCGAGAGGCGTGGTATTCCGCACCACATGCTGGACGTGGCCGATCCCGACGAGCAATTCAGCGCCGGGGAATACGCCAGAAGGAGCCGGGAACTGCTGGCCGGGATCAGGGCTCGCGGGCGGTTGCCCGTGGTTGTGGGCGGCACCGGATTTTACTTGAGAGCGCTGCTGGATGGGCTGTTTCCAGGGCCTTCACGGGACGAGGCGCTCCGGGCCCGGCTGACGCGCCGGGAGTCGCGCAAACCTGGCTCGCTGCACCGCCTCCTGGGCCGTTTCGATCCGCTTGCCGCCGGGAGAATCCATCCGCGGGATTCGCACAAGCTGATCCGGGCGCTGGAGGTTTGCTTGCTCACTCGCGGCAGCATCACTTCGGCCTTTGCCGCCGGGCGCGATCGCCTGGAGGGATTCCGGGTGCTGAAGATCGCCGTCGACCCGCCCCGCGAGCCGCTGTACGTCCGCCTGGATGAGCGCTGCCTGCGCATGTTTCAGGGCGGGCTGATCGGCGAAGTCCGGAGGATACTCCTGCTCGGTTTCTCGCCCGAAGTCAAACCGCTCGAATCCCACGGCTACCGCCAGGCCCTCCAGTACTTGAGGGGCGAACTGAGCTTGGATGAGGCAGTGCTCCATGCTCAGCGAAATACTCGCCGCTATGCCAAACGCCAGTGGACCTGGTTTCGCCAGGAGCCCGGCCTGGAGTGGTTCAGTGGTTTCGGCGGCGAATCGGAAACGCAAGCGGCGGCGCTCGCGCGCGTTAGGGCGCACATGGAGGGCTGCTAGACTTAGTTGCATGCAGAGGGTCCTGCCGCTCATTCTGGCTTGCTGCCTGACGCCGGCGTTCGGTCAGACTGTGGTGGTGCTGCCGTTCTTCAACCTGTCGGACTCCCCGAGCCTGGATTGGATTGGGGAGAGCGTCGCCGAAACCGTCAGGGAAACCCTCGACATGGAGAATGTGCTGGTTTTGGACCGGGAAAGCCGAGCGGAGGCGTATCGCAGGCTGGCCATCAGGCCGTTCGTCGACTTGACTCGCGCTTCCGTGATTAAACTGGGGGAGCTTCTGGACGCCGAACGCGTGGTGTACGGTTCGTTCAAGGTGTCGCAAACGCCCGCGGAAACTTCGTCCGGCGCCGGCGGTTCTCTCGAACTCACCGCGCGGGTGCTGGATCTACGCCAGTTGAAGCAGAGCCCCGAGGAATCGGCGCGCGGTCCGCTCCAGGACCTGGACGTGGTTCAGGAAAAGCTGGCTTGGCAGCTTCTGGGACTCCTGCTGGAGCCGGAGAGAGTCCCGTCAGAGGAGCAGTTTCGGGGACGCCGCAAACCGGTCCGGCTGGACGCCCTCGAAAACTACATCCGAGGCCTGCTGGCGGTCTCACCCGAACAGCAGCACCGTTACTTTACTCAGGCGGCGCGCCTGGAGGAGGGGTTTTCACAACCCTGCTTCCAGCTTGGCCGGTTGCAGTGGAGCGCTAAGGACTACAAGGTCGCAACGGGCTGGTTCGAACGGGTCAAGCCCGGCGACCCGCGCTACCTGGAGTCGCAGTTCTTCCTGGGACTATCGCGATATTACCTGGGCGAGTACGCCAAGGCGCAGGAAGCCTTCCAGCAGGTTGTCGCGCCCCTGCCGCTGAACGAGGTTTGGAACAACTTGGGCGCGGCGCAGTCCCGCCGCGACGGGCCGGAGGCCGTGGAGAGTTTCCGGAAGGCGGTCGAGGGCGACCCGAACGATCCCACTTACCGCTTCAACCTCGGCTACGCGTTATGGAAACGGGGCGATTACGATGCGGGCGCCGA
Organism: Bryobacterales bacterium; assembly: GCA_963734625.1. GTDB lineage: Bacteria > Acidobacteriota > Terriglobia > Bryobacterales > Bryobacteraceae > CAVTHW01. The sequence continues at coordinate 278,610 of CAVTHW010000001.1, forward strand.
GGAGATGCGCGCGGCGTTGCGGGCGTCTCCGGAAGACCCCCAGGCGACCCTGGTGCTGGGCCGCTGCCTGAACAAGACCCTCGCCCGGCGCACCGAGACTCTGATCGAGGGCTTCGAGCGCATTAAGACTAACTACGAGGAAATGGCCTACCGCCAGTTGCGCGCCACGCTGGCGCCGAGAGCCAAATAGTCCGATTGGCCTGAGATTCCCCGCGAGAATCGCGCCGCCGATTCCACTACCTCCCTGAGCACATTTATGCGAAGCGGCTTTGGGTGTCTGTTCTGTCTTCTCCTGCCTCTGTCTCTCGCGGCGCAGAACGGCGAGACGGGTGAACTGAGGCTCCAGGTGGTCCAGGGGGCCGGAGCGATGTACGCGGCAGGTTCACGCGGTGGAGAAGTCCTCCGCGTTCAGGTGACCGACCCGGCCGGCGCGGCGGTGCGGGGGGCGGTGGTGAGTTTTCTGATGCCCGCCAGCGGGCCGGGGGGAACATTCTCCAACGGGCTCAGCGCCGATGTCGTGATTACCGGCGCCGACGGCATGGCCTGGGTGCGCGGGGTCCAATGGAACAAGACCCCCGGCGCGCTGAAGATGCGCGTTACCGCGGCCAAGGGCCAGGCGCGCGCCACGGCCGCCGTAGCCATGGAACTGGTTGGCCGGGGCGATTCCAGGGCCTCCCCAACAACCGCGAGAGCGGGGCGGAGCCGCACTAAGGTCGTGGTGCTGCTGGTGTGCGCCGCGGCTGGCTCGGTCGCCGCGGGGCTGGCCGTCAGCCGTAGATCGAACCCGGGCTCTTCCTCTTCCGGGGACGGCCTCAGCATAGACAGACCCACTATTACCGTCGGAGGACCATGATGCGGCGCGCGTCGTTCATTTTGATTGCGGTTGCGGGTGTGCTGCTGGCGCAGTCCGGGATTAGCCCGCCGCTCGCGGGTTTCATCCAGTGCGAGGACGGCAAGCTGCGGCCGGTCTACGGTCTGGCCGGGAATTTCGTGCTCGGCGCCCCCCTTCCGCAACAGCGGCGGCTCATGCCCACCCGTCAAGCGGAGACGGCGCTCTCCCTGCCCGGCGGAGCGCGGCTGCTGGCCGAAGAGAACGACCTGGTTTACCGCCAGGCAGATGGGGCTGAGGTCCGCGCTGCGCTGGGCGGTCCAATCATTCGCCTGGAACGGATGAGCGATGCCTGGATCCACGTGCGCGCAGCCGGTAAGAGCTTCGCTGTGCGCCTGGCGGGCGGCCGGCTCGAAGTGTACCGGCTGCCGGAGCCTGCCGAATGAGAAAGTGGCTGCTGGCGGCCATGCTGGTCCCCTGTCTGGCGCCGGCGCAGATGACGCTCTACGTGGCGAGTCAGTCGACCGAGCGCGCCGTCGGCGACTACTACGATGTCGGGACAGTCGCGGTGGATGGCTTTGTGGAAACCGCCTTCCGCGTTCGCAATTCCTCCTCCGCGCCGGCCTGGCTGACTGGCCTTAACATAGGGAGCAGCGGGAAGGGCATCGGGCAATTCACCTTCAAGACCCTGCCGCAGCTTCCGGTGCAGCTTGACCCGGGCGCTTCAATCGATTTCGCCGTCCGGTTTTCTCCCACGGCCACCGGCTCCTTCAGCGCCTACCTCAACGTCAACGGCGTCCGCACGGTCCTGACTGGAACGGGCCGGGAGCCCGAGTTCCCGAGACCCGAAATAGTGGTGAGCCCGGTTGACTTGAGCGGAGCAATCCAGGCCAGGGTCTCGGTGCGGCTGGCGTCGGAAGCGAAGGATCCGGGCGCCGGCGAGCTTTCGCTCGAGTTCGTCCCTTCGCCCGCCGGCGCAACCGACGACCCGGCGGTGCTGTTCCTGGCCAGCGGCCGCCGCACGGTCAGCTTCTCGGTCCAGGCGGGCAGGGACATTGCACTCTTCAGTGGGAGCGAGTACACGGAGTTTCAAACGGGCACGACGGCCGGTTCAATCCGCTTCACGGCGAAGCTGGGACCCTACGTGGAGCAATTGACGGTGACGGTTCCGAGCGCGGCCGTGGTGCTGGATACGGCTCATCTGTTGCGTTCTTCTTCGGGCGTGGAAGTGCAGCTTGCCGGGTTTGACACCTCTCGAACGGCCTGCCGGCTGGGATTCACTTTCTATGACCGGCAGGGGCGGCCGATAACGCCCGTCGAGATGCAGGTGGATGCTTCCAAGCCCTTCCAGGACTACTTCACGGCGTCCAAGCTGGGCGGGATGTTCACGTTGCGGGCCGTCTTCGCCGTCCACGGCGACGCTTCTCAGATCGGCGGCGTGGACGTGTACATCGTGAACTCGTATGGCACCACCCGCACCGCCCGCCTGGCTGTCGAGTGAGTTGTGGGGCCGCCCTGCAAGCGGGGCTATAATCTGAGGACATGCCGCAAACCTCGGGCAATCGCCCTTATCGATGGTTGGCGCAGTACTTCGACCTGATGTTCGAAGGTTCTCGATCTTCTGGGGAGGCGGCGCGCCAGCGGGTGCTCGGCCCGATCTTGCCGCGGGTGGAGTCAGCCTGCGACCTGGCGTGTGGCACCGGCACCACTGCTCGGGTCCTGGCGGGCATGGGCATCAAGATGTTCGCCGTGGATCTTTCGCCGGTGATGTGCCGGCTTGCCCGCGAAAAGGCGCGTCGCGCCTGCGTGCCCTTGCGCGTCCTCCGCGCGGACATGCGGAACTTCCGGCTGCCGGAGCCAGTCGATCTCATAACGTGCGAATTTGACGCCCTGAACCATGTCCCGCGCAAAGCGGACTTGCGGTTGGTGGCAAGGGCCGTGGCGCGCGCATTGCGGCCCGGCGGGTACTTCTACTTTGACGTCAACAACCGCCTCGGTTTCGAACGATATTGGGGGGCCACTATCTGGGTCGAGAAGCCCGGTGTAGCGTTTGTGATGCACGGCGGTCACGACGGCCCGCACGACCGGGCCTGGACCGACGTCGAGTGGTTCATTCGGGATGGTAGCGTTTGGCGCCGCCATCGCGAGCACGTGGAGGAGGTCTGCTGGAGTTCCTCCGAGATCCGCAGCGCCTTGCGCCAGGCGGGCTTCAACCAAGTGCGCTCGTGGGATGCCACGCCCTTCTTCAAAAACGAACCGCTGATACGTCCCGGCTGCCGCACCGTCTATCTGGCGCGCCGGCCCGTGTGCAGCGCCACAATGCCGCCGGTCATGCGTTCGTAGCTCACGTCGGAGAATCCCGCTTCCCGCATGTCCCTGGCCAGGTCGTCGGCGGATGGAAAGCGCCGCACCGATTCCGGCAGATAGGTGTAAGCCCCGCCGCAACCGGAGACCGCGCCCCCGAGCAGGGGCAGGATGCGGCGTGAGTAGAAACCGTAGAGCGCCGGGAACAACCTGCCCGGCGGCTGTGAGAACTCCAGGATGGCAACCATGCCGCCGGGCCGTAACACGCGCAGCAGTTCGTCGAGTCCCCCGCGATAGCTGGCCAGGTTGCGGAATCCGAAGGCCGCCGTCACCAGGTCCAGCGAGCTATCCGGCAGGGGCAAGCGCAGGGCATCGCCTTCAAAGAGCACACATCCTGGACTCTTGCGCCGCGCGATCAGGAGCATCGGGTGGCAGAAGTCCGCGCCCCAGACCGGCGAGCCGCGGCGGGCTTCCAGAGCCAGCAGCAGATCACCCGTCCCGCAGCACAGATCCAGCACTCGCGCGCCGGGGCGGCATAGGATCGGACTCACGCGCTCGACTGTACGGCGGCGCCAGGAACGATCGGTATTGAACGACAAGAGATGGTTGAGAAAGTCGTAGCGCCTCGCCACGGCAGCGAACATGCGGCGGATCGAGCGGGCGGTTTCTTCTTCGCGCGGCGTCATGCCAGGGCCGCCCGCGCCGCCGCGAGCACTGCTTCGGGATCGAGGCCCGAGACGATTCTGACCTGCCCGACTCTTTCGGGCAGAACGAAGTGGACGTTTCCCGCCAGGGTCTTCTTGTCCTTCGCCAGCCGCGCGACCAGGTTCTCGGCGGAAACGCCGTCTAGCGGCGGGATCGGGCCATAGCGGGCGACTGTTGCGAGAATCGTCTCCGCCTCCCCCTGGGACAGAAGCCCGGTCAGCCGGGCCAGGTGGGTTGCGGCCTTCATCCCGAAGCCCACGGCTTCTCCGTGCAGGAAGCGCGCATAGCCGGTTTCGGCTTCCAGCGCGTGTCCGTATGTATGCCCGAAATTCAGGATGCGGCGCAGGTCGCCCTCGCGCTCGTCGGCGGAGACGACTTCGGCTTTGATCCGTACCGACTCGCAAATCATGCCGTCCACAACCTCGGGCGCGAGCGCCAGCACTTCCGGTTGACGCTCGGACATGAGCCGGAACAGCTCCGGGCTGCGGATCACGCCGCATTTGACGACCTCGTGCAGGCCGGCCCGGTACTCCCGTTCCGGCAGCGTGGCGAGCACGCCCGGATCGATCAGCACGGCCAGCGGCTGATGGAAGGCGCCGACGAGGTTCTTGCCGGCCGTCAGGTTGACCCCGGTCTTGCCGCCCACGCCCGCGTCCACTTGGGCCAGCAGGGTGGTGGGAACCTGCACCACCGGAATCCCGCGCATGTAGATCGCCGCGAGGAAACCGCCAACGTCGCCGGCGATGCCTCCTCCGAAGGCCAGCAGGAGGCTGGAGCGGTCGCCGCCGCTCTCGACCATCTCCTCCGCCAGAGCTTCTACCTGGGCCAGGCGCTTCCGCTCCTCTCCGCCGGCGAAGAAAAGAATTCGCGAAGAGCGGTTCCCCAGGCCCGCCAGCAAGGCGTCTCCGTGCAGCGCCCAGACGTCCCTGGTGGTTAGAATGAAGAGCGTTGAGACGCGCTTGGGGACATACTCACCGGCTCTCGCCAGGACGCCCCGCTCGACCACGGCACGATAAGTTCGCTGAGGTGTGATCACCTCGTAGGACGGCATACTGAAGTTGTACCACGCATCAATGTTAGAATCGCTGATTAACGATGACGCCGGATTTCCTAGTGGTAGGAGCGGGGGTCGCAGGGCTTCGAGCCGCGATTGAACTGGCACAAGCTGGGGAGGTCCTGGTCGTCGCCAAGGACAGCCTTAAGGAATCCTCCTCCGAGTACGCTCAGGGCGGGATCGCCGTGGCCCTGAGCGACGACGACGAAGTGGAGTTGCACGAACAGGATACGCTCGCCGCCGGCGACGGGCTGTGCGATCCGAAAGCGGTCCACACGCTGGTGGAAGAGGGACCCGCCGCCATCCAGCAGCTGATCGAATGGGGCGCCGAATTCGACAAGGATGGCGCCAGGCTGGCCTTCGGGCGCGAAGGGGCGCACAGCCGCAGCCGGATCCTGCACGCGCAGGGCGATTCGACGGGACACGAGATCGCCCGCACGCTCCACCAGAAAGCCAGGTCGCTGAAGAGTATTCATTTCCGGAGCTTCACGGCCGTAACCGATCTGCTGGTGAGCGGCGGTGAAGCGGCCGGAGTCGTGGCCTGCGATTCCAACACGCGCCGCCAGGCACCGATCTCCGCCCGGGCGGTGCTGCTGGCGACCGGCGGTTTGGGCCGCCTCTACCTGGAAACCACCAATCCGGATGTGGCGACGGGCGACGGCGTGGCTGCCGCCTATCGCGCCGGGGCGGAGATCAGCGACATCGAGTTCGTCCAGTTTCATCCCACGGCCCTGTACGTGGAAGGGGCGCCGCGCTTTCTCCTGTCCGAAGCGTTGCGCGGCGAAGGCGCCTACCTTCGCAATCAGCAGGGCGAGCGCTTCATGGGGCGCTACCACGAACTGCTGGAACTCGCGCCACGCGACGTCGTGTCCCGCGCCATGGTGGCGGAAATGCAGCGGACGGGCAGCCCTCACGTATATCTGGACATGACCCATCTTCCGCCCGGATTTGTGAAATCGCGGTTCCCGCGGGTCCACCAGACGTGCCTGAAGTATGGCATTGACATCTCCAAGGACCTCGCGCCGGTCCATCCGGCGGCACATTACGCCATGGGAGGAGTACGGACCGACACCGACGGCCGCGCCGGCATGCCGCGCCTGTTTGCGGCCGGCGAAGCCGCCGCGACGGGGGTGCACGGGGCGAACCGCCTGGCCAGTAACTCGCTGCTGGAAGCCCTGGTTTACGGCGCCCGCGCCGGCAAGAAGATGACTGAGTGGGCCGGCGCCCGCGTCCTCCGTTCCCAAGCTCCGGAGCCGGCCCAGTTCCCCGATATCTCCGAGGAAGAACTGCGCCGCTTGACCTGGGAGAAGTGCGGGATCATCCGGTCCGCCGAAGGCTTGCAGGCCGCCCTCGATCGCCTGCAAGCGGCCCCGTTGCAAGCTTGCCCGTATCCCAACCGTGCCCTTTTTGAGCTTCGCGGTATGCGGGACATCGCTTATGCGATTGCCCGTTGCGCCCTGGCCAGGGAGGAGAGCCGCGGCGCCCACTTCCGAATCGACTATCCTGAAAAGAAGCCTGAATTTCAAAAACATTCACGGATCACTAAGAACAGTGAAGTTACCTTCTTCTAAGCCTTTCCCGGACCGCAGTTGGCGCTTGCCGCCGGCCAATATTGCCTTTTGCGCGCTTCTGCTGATTGCGGCCGGGCCTATCCGGGAGGCGTCTCCGCTCACCGCCCTGTGGGCCGCTCCGGCCATTCTATTGGCCGCCATGCTGATTGCCTGGGCGGCCGAATCGGCGCAGTTCTTCATCGCGCAGGGCTTTGCGCTGGCGATCCTGGCGTGGTTGCAGACCCTGCCGGAGTTCGCGGTGGAGTTCGTGTTCGCCTGGCGGCAGCAGGTGCCGCTCTTGATGGCCAACCTGACCGGCTCCCTGCGGCTGCTGACGGGGCTCGGCTGGCCCATGATCTACGCCGTGGCGGCGTTCGGATATCGCCGGCGCTACGGGAAACCGATGCGGGAGATCCGGCTGGGAGACGAGCATTGCGTCGAGGTGGTGGGACTGTTCGTGCCGCTGCACTACATGTTATTCGTCTGGCTGAAAGGGTCGCTGAATGTCCTTGACGCCGCCGTCCTGATCCTGATCTACGCCGCCTACCTGTTCGTGCTGGGCAAGCTGCCGCCGCAGGAGGCCGAAGGCATCGATGACCTCGAGAGCATCCCCAGGACCATCGTGAAATCCAAGCCGGGCGTGAGGAACTTGCTCATCGCCGGCCTCTTTGTCGGGGGTGGCCTCCTCATCTATTTTTCGGCGGAGCCGTTCGCGGGCAGCCTGCTGGCGGTATCGGCGGCGATCGGCGTGCCCACCTTCGTGTTCGTGCAATGGGTGGCGCCCTTCGTCTCGGAGTTTCCGGAGAAGGTATCGGCATTCTACTGGGCCAGGACCGTCCACAAGGCGCCCATGGCCCTGATGAACATGGTTTCGAGCAACATCAACCAGTGGACCCTGCTGGCGGCGATGCTGCCCATCGTCTACTCGATCAGCCGCGGGGCGGTCTCCGCCATCCCGCTTGACGGCGAGCAGAAACTGGAACTGCTGATGACTTTGGGGCAGTCGCTGGTGGGCATGCTCTTCCTGGTCAACATGCAGTTGGCCTGGTGGGAGGCGGCGGTTTTGTTCTCCTTCTGGTTCATCCAGTTTGCGTTTTCTCCCTTTGCGCCGGGTCCGGGATTCGTGGGTTTCATGGCCAAGCACATCCATCGGATCGTGACGGTGGCGTACTTTGTGTGGTTCGGAGTGGGACTGCTGCGCACTTTCTTCGGAAAGCGGAAGCTTGAGGCGTTCCACCTGTTTGCCAAAATGTGGCGGCAACACGTATGGCCGGCTGCTTCGTCCTAAGAGGATATATGATCTCGAGAAGAAGATTCGCCTTTCTGCTGTTGCCGTTACTGCTCAGCGTGCCCGGTTCGGCGCAGACGCTGCGGGTGATGTCCTTCAATGTGCGGCTGCCCTCCTCCGGAGATGGCCCCAATCTATGGGAAAAGCGGCGGGATATCCTGGTCGAGACCATTCGCCTGAAGAACCCCGACCTGATGGGGACCCAGGAGCTGTTCAGCTTGCAGGGACAGTACATTGTCGAAAAGTTGCCGCAGTACACGTGGTTCGGAATCAGCCGCCGGGGCAACACTCAGGACGAGCACATGGGCGTCTTCTACAAACGCGACAAGCTGACCCTGCTCGATTCCGGCAACTTCTGGTTGTCGGAAACCCCTGAGCAGCCCGGCAGCATGTCCTGGAACGTGAGCCTGCCGCGCATGGTCACCTGGGGCCTGTTTCAGATAGTTGGCACGTCGAAGCGGTTCTACTACTACAACACCCATTTCCCGCATCGTGCGGAAGACGCGGCCGCCAGGCTGGAGTGCGCCAAGGTGATTGCGGCGCGCTTGAAGGTGCTGCCGCCGGATGTGCCCTTCATCATGACCGGCGACTTCAACGCGCAACTGGGCGAGGAGGTGTACCAGGTTTTCGCGGGTACGCTGAGAGACGCCTTTCGGGAAGCGCCAAAGAAGAGCGGCCCGGAGACGACAATGAGCCAGTGGACTGCCAGGGAGTCGGGAAACCGGATCGACTGGATTCTCTACCGGGGCAACCTCAAGGCTCAGGAGTTCGAAACCGTGACCTACAACCAGGACGGCCGCTATCCGTCGGACCACTACCCGGTTTTCGCGGTGATCGGCCTGGAGTAATCGCCGGCCTGCTTGCGGGGCAGCCATTCCTGGCTGCCGCCGGGCTTCGGCCCGGCGTCTCGCAACAACCCGAACAACGCCGGCTCAAAAGCCGGCGGCTGGCTGAAAGCCAGATCCCACCTGGGCACTCTGTCTTTGCGTGCGTCCACTTTTGTTTCGCGCATCCAGCTTCATCTTGCCAAGGGGCTTCTTCCGCCGCCTGCCAAACGCCGCTCCCGCACGGGGAGCCGGTGTGCCATCCCACGCCAACTTTCGCCATTCGTCGCCACGCCCCCGGCAAGCCATTGACGGCACGCCAGTTTCCTAGTTCAATACTAACGAAACCGCTGTTTCGTTTGTCGCACAAACTACAGGAGAGTGGTACTTACTTATGGCGAAAATCATGACTTATCTGGCCGTGTTGCTGGTGTCTGGCGCACACTGCCTGACGGCCCAGTCGCTCACATCCCTTACCGGGACAGTTACCGACCCGTCCGGCGCGGTGATTCCTGGCGCTTCCATAACCCTGGAGAGTGTCGCCCAGGGCGTGAAGCGAGACACAACCTCGGGCGCGACCGGCCGCTACACCTTCGCCCAGATTCCGCCAGGCGACTACCAGATACACGGCCAGGCTGCCGGATTCGCCGACGTCGTCGTCAATGACGTCCGGTTGATGGTGAATACCCCGGCGACCCTCAACGTGAAGTTCGAGAAGATCGGCGTAATCGCCGAGAGCGTATCCGTGTCGGCGGAAGCGACCCAGGTCAATACTACGGACGCCTCTATCGGCAATGCCTTCGGGACGCGGCCCATCCTGGAGCTGCCCTTTGAAGGGCGCAACGTAGCGCAACTGCTCTCGCTGCAACCTGGCGTCACCTCCGTCGGGAACACGGATACGCTGGCCAACGACGGACGCAACGGTTCGGTCGGCGGCAGCCGCAGCGACCAGGCCAACGTCACGCTCGACGGCATCGACGTCAACGACCAGCAGAACCGCTACGCCTTTACCAGCGTCCTGCGCGCCACCCTGGACTCTATCCAGGAATTCCGCGTCACCACGGTGAACCCGACCGCCGACCAGGGCCGCTCCAGCGGCGCGCAGATCGCCATGAACACCAAGAGCGGCACGAACGAGTTCCACGGTTCGCTCTACGAATACCACCGCAACACCGTGACCGCGGCCAACAGCTTCTTCAACAACGCGGTCCCGGCCAGCGAGGCCAACCCCAAGGGCGGTGTCGAGAGGCCCAAGCTCCTCCGCAATGTCTTTGGCGCTTCCCTCGGCGGGCGCATCGTCCCCAACCGCTGGTTCTTCTTCGCCAACTACGAGGGCCGGCGCGACGCGCGCGAGGACAGCGTGGTGCGCACGGTCCCCTCGGAGACCCTGCGGCAGGGGATCGTGCAGTACCTCAACACCAGCGGCGGTGTGTCGGTATTGAGCCCCGACGACATACGCACCAGGATCGATCCTCTGGGCCTCGGCGTGAACCAGGCGGCGCTCAAGGTCCTGCAATCCTACCCCATGCCGAACTCGGACGAGTTGGGCGACGGCCTCACCACCCGCGGCTTCCGCTTCAAGGCGCCCATCGGCCTGCGCTGGAACACCTACATCGCCAAGATGGACACCTACCTTGACAGCGCCGCCAGACACGCCGTCTTCGTCCGTGGGAACCTGCAGAACGACCGCTCGAACGAGATGCCTCAGTTCCCCGGCCAGCCGCCGGCGCGAGTGAATCTCAACAACAGCAAGGGACTGGCCATCGGCTACAACGCAGTGCTGCGGCCCAACCTGATCTCCACGGCGCGCTACGGCTTCACCCGGCAGGGCGTTCAGGATACCGGCGCACTCGGCGTGAGCTACATTCAGATTCACCGTGACCTGGATGCACCGGTGGCCACCACGCGAGGCATCTCGCGAATTCTTCCCGTGCACCAGCTCAGCGAGGATCTGAACTGGATCAAGGGCTCGCATAACCTGAAGTTCGGCGGAGTCGTCCGGCTCATCCGCAACGACCGGGTGGACTATCAGAACTCCTACTTCGCGGGCTCCACGAACTCCGCCTGGCTGCAAAACACGGGGCTCGAGTTACGCCAGCCGGTGGCGAATCTGGACGAGACCTTCAACAACTCTTACAGCGAAGCGGTGCTCGCGGTCATGGGCGGCGTTTCGGAGGTCAACGCCCAGTATAACTACGACCTCAAGGGCAATCCTCTGTCCGTCGGGGCGCCGCAGATCCGCAAGTTCGCCGCGAACGAGTATGAGTTTTACGCCCAGGACACGTGGAACGCCGCGCGCGGCATCACCGTCACCGCGGGCGTGCGCTGGTCCCTGACTCCCCCTGTTTACGAGCGGCAGGGCTACCAGACCACCATCCTCCCCAGCTTGGGGGATTGGTTCGCGAAACGCGGCGCGCTGGCCGCGGCCGGTAAGTCGCAGGCCGAAGCCGGCGACATCAGCTTCATCCGCAAATCGGACCCGGGCGGCCGGGACCTCTACCCGTTCCACAAGAAGAACTTCGCCCCCCGGCTGGCCATAGCCTATACGCCGCGCGGCGAGAGCGGTTGGCGCAAGTGGCTTTTCGGCGGCGAAGGGAAGACCACCTTCCGCGCGGGCGCCGGTATCCTTTACGACGTATATGGACAGGGGATCATCCGCAGCTTCGACTCCCAGCAACCGGGCTTCTCCTCGACGCTCCAGAATCCATCCGGAATGCTGACCCTGGCTCAGATGCCGCGCTACACGGCCTTCGACGCCTTCCCCCAGTCGCTCATCATGCCTCCATCGGCCCCTGGCTTCCCGCAGATACCGCCGGCCGATTCCTTCAGCATCGCCAACGCCATTGACGACAAACTGAAGCCGCCGTATAGCATCAACCTGAACTTCTCCATCGGCCGCGAGTTCAGCCACGACATTTTTGTGGAGGCCTCCTATGTCGGACGCTTGTCCCGCCGGTTGCTGACCAGCATGGACGTGGCCACGCCCTCCAACCTGACCGACCCCAAGAGCGGCCAGACCTACTTCCAGGCGGCTCAAGCCCTGGCACGGCAGGCCAAATCGGACACCCCGGTGGAGAACGTCGCCGCGTTGCCCTTCTGGGAAAACATGTGGCCGGACGCCGCCGGGGATGGATACACCGCGACCCAGCAGGCTTACATGCTTTACCGCGACGTGGCGCCGGACTACACCGGAGCCCTGGTCGCGATGGACGTTCTGTGCTACCCGGCATGCAGCAAGCTGGGTCCCTACTCGATGTTCCAGAACCAGTACTCGGCCCTCAGCATCTGGCGCTCCATCGGCGGGGCCAGCTACCACGCCATGCAGTGGAGCGCCCGCAAGCGCTTCAGCGGCGGGAATCAGTTCGATATCAATTACACGCTTTCCAAATCGATCGACTGGGGCTCCGGCATGGAGCGCGATGCTGAATGGAGCCTCACCGGTTTCATCATCAACGCGTGGATGCCTCGGCAGAACATCTCCGTCTCCGACTGGGACATGCGTCACCAGTTCAATATGAACGGCATCTTCGAGGTGCCTGTCGGCCGGAACAGAAGGTGGGCCGGCGGCATCGGGAAGGGCTTGGATGCGGTCCTCGGAGGCTGGCAGCTTGCCGGCGTCTGGCGCTGGACTAGCGCGCTGCCCGCCTATGTCTACAATGGCCGCGCCTGGCCCACCGGATGGAACCTGTCCGGCTACGGAACACCCACCGGGCCGCTCCAGACCCAAATGGGCTCGTTTAAGAACGCGCCCGCCATCTCCGGAAACCCCGGCCCGAACATCTTCGCGGACCCGCAGAAGGCCATGGATTCCTACACGTTCACGCTCCCCGGCGAGTCGGGTAGCCGCAACACCTTGCGCGGGGACGGTTTCTTCACGCTGGATGGCAGCCTGAGCAAGCGCTTCACCATGCCCTACGCGGAAAGCCACAGCCTGCAATTCCGCTGGGAGGTTTTCAACCTCACCAACACGGTTCGGTTCGACCCGGCGTCGATCTCCAACTTCCTGACCATCAGCGGCAGCTTCGGGAAGTACTCCGACGTGCTGACCAACCCCCGGGTGATGCAGTTCGGCTTGCGCTACGAGTTCTAGGCTAGGGTGCTGGTTGAAAACACACAAGTTCTCTGTTGTCAATAGACACGAACAAGCAAAATGAGCCGGAACAAAGTGAGAACGCAGAGTGGCACCCCAATTGCACTGTACTTTGTGTGCCCTTGGATAGCACCAGGTTCAGACGAATGAGATTTCAGCGCGCCAGTCGTGATTCATTCAGGCGCGCAAATTCCCAACGGGGCAGGGAGGACTTGACATGAGTATGCTGGAACTTCGACGTCTGCCGGTCGCCAATGTTGCCATCAAAGACGCCAGGCAGGGCAGACGATTCTCGCTGAACTCGCCGTGCTGTTGCGTGTCTCCGTCCTCAGGGTTGGTCCGGCTAGCTGGAAGAACCTGCAACATGAGCCGGACAGGCGTCCTCGCCAGATTCATCAAGCCGGGTGCATCGGAGGTTTGGCTGCGGGTGGGAGAGACGGCACTTCTTGAGATTGACCTGCCCACAAGTCCAGACACCTCTCCCGCATTCCTCCATTGTATGGCGACAGTAGCGCGTGTCCTTGACGTGGGTACTGATCATCTCACCGTGGCTTTCGAACTGCGCTCGTTCCGCTTGGTGGAAAGCCACAAGAGGGCTGCCGTGCATACCGGGATGGACTTCCAGATGCCGACTGGGCCGGGCCGAGTCCAGTAGAACGAAGGGAGGACTCGGCTACGCAATCGCGCTGAAGCCCGCGCCTTGCTGGGCGCACCCTCCACCGAACTGTCGTGAGCATCCGGAGTACGTTCCTGCCAGGGGACCGATGTCTCGGTTCAGCGCCAGCGGCCTTCGTGCCAGCGGTACCGGTTATTCCGATGTTCCCAGTAGCCGGGCGCCCAGGCCGCCCCTCGACGCGGAGGGCGCACCCAGCGTCCCGGAGTCCACGCGTAGTCGCTTCCTGCCCAGCGCCAGAAGCCCCCGATCCACACAAACCCCGGTCCCGGAGCCACTCCATATACTTCCATGCGGAGCGGCGGCGGCGCAGCAGTCGCATACCCGTAGCTGTGTAGGCGGACGCTGCATCCTGCCATTCCAAACCCAGACAGAAGCGTCGCTAACAATAGAGTTCGCGTTGTCATACCTGCCTCCCAATTGAGCCGAACGCCGTGCCGGGCTCGCGCGCTTCTGCGCCTATTGCTCGGTCGCGACTAACTCCAACTTCCGATGCCGGTCGGCCAGTGATCCAGACCGGTTCGATAGGTGCATCCCCTGAACGGCTTCGTCAAGCCTTGGTACATCGCAAGCCCAGTTCCAACCAAGGGCCTCACGCAGGGGAGGCGGTTGTATCGCTGGGCTTGCCCTCTATGTTGTGGTGAACTGTCTATATTCCTGTTCTATCTCCTGTGTTCTAGGTTCCGAAATCTGAGCGACTGGCGTGCGTCAGCCTCTCGCCTCAGCACTCGAGTACTTGCTCAGCACGTTGAGCAAGCTGGAAGCTGCCGGTGGCGGCGTGACACCTTGCTTGACAATGTCGCGGTTCTCAAGCCTCTTCCCATAAAGAACTTGATTGGCGTCCAGGTCCTCCCGCAGCGTAGCTCCCTGAAGGGAGATCCCGGCGAACACGCCCCTGCTTCTCGACCACGAGAGGACCTCTGCCCTCATCGACGCATCGGTCTGCGCCGTTGCGGAGCGGCCAACGGGACCCGCTGCCACCTCGCCTTCCCCGCCCAGCGTGAACTGGCTCGAGAGCAGCCGGTCAGCCCCGCGGGCGTTCATGACCAGCAGGACAACATCGGTTTCGGAGGCGCCAATCTGAAAGCCTAAGCTGCCTCCTTCCACACGAACCGCACCGGGAGCCGACCAGCCGCGCCCGCCGTTCGCGCGGCAGGATACAAAGCCCCTACCGTACTTGGCGCCGACGATGAAGGCTCCTTTCTTCAAGCCAGGGACGATCACAATGCAGTGAGCCTTGTCCAACAGATCTTGCGGAATCCCCTTGTCGGGGGCCGACATAATCTCCGAGAAAACCTCGGTAGCGGCCTGTATGCGCTCCTGTGGCGTCTGATCGGCCCTTAGCTGGACTGCCCCGAACGCCGCCATCAGCGCGGCGCACAACGATGTTGTAACGGACTTCATGTTTAGATTCACGTCATTTACCTCCTGTTGCTAAACCAACACGCAATCGGTGTTCCAGCTTCCAAAAGGAATTGATTCTGCGGGCATTGCGGGACCAGCCCGGCCGCTTGCGGTGGGTAATATGTGCCTGCGGTCGAAAAAACTCCCAGATGGACATTACACAATCCGACCCTGGTTAGATGGACGGGTATTCTGTTGAACATATCTACTTCGGCTGGGCTTCGCGCAGAACTTCTTTGACCGTTTCCTTCATCACCTGCTTAATGACCTCTTTGACCGTGTCCGTGACCCTGGCGTCCTGGAATGCGTCTTCACCCGCCTTGGCCACAACCTCCTTCACTGCCTTCTTAACCTTTACCTTGAGGGGCTGGAGTTCTTGCACCAGAGCCTCACCGGTATTCTTAGCTGCCTCCTCCTTGGGAGCCTCTGATTCGGCCTCCTTTGCCGTGACTTGATCTCTTGCCGCATTCGTGGAGGCCCAGTCCAATTCAAATGTGTCGATGAGGCTCTTCAGCAGCTTTCGGTCTCGGAAAATGAGCCCCACTTCGCGTCTGGAGTCCAGTTCGGCGGCGCGAAGGCTTTGGCTTCCGACGAAGGCCTGATGGCGATCGCGGATAATGGCCCGCGCATGCAAGCGCATTCGGGTCAACTGGCCCACCGGCAGGCCGTTGCCCTTGGCCACCTGTCCGATAATCCGCACTTCCACGCCCGCCTTTGCCCTTTCCTGCAGAATGGCGATCATCTCCTTGTCCGAGATCTTCGGATCGTAAATCAACAATTGTTTGTTAGCCCGCTTCAAGAACCGGCCTAGTACCTTCCGGGCATTCGCCGGACTGACAGTGAAAGAGTCAAGTCCCGGTGTGTAAGACTGTCGAGTGCAATCGGCCTCAAACAACTTCACGGCTTCCTGCACCAGCCGGGCGTTCGTGGTGACGACTCCAAAACCCCGGCTGTGATCGATATCGAGATGTGTAAAGTTGAAAGAGAGGGTGTAAAGCCTGCGCCGATCGATGATGATGAGCTTGTCGTGGTAGCGGACCAAATTGTCACCGCTGCGTGCCACAATGATCCCCGCTTCGAGAAAGCGCATCTCGAGTCCGCGCAGATTCTTCTCTCCGCCTCGGTTCTTATACGCTATCAGTGCATGAACCTTCACGCCTCTGTCGACTGCAGCTTTCAGTGCGGACTCTACTTCGCCACGGTCCATGCGGAACACCACAATTTCCACACTTCTCCTGGCGCTCTTGATGGCGCGAAGAAGTGGCTCCACTCCGTGATCGGGCTCAACAATCAGCTTCACTGCAGCCGCCCTCCCTCAGCAACCGTGAACTCGTCATGGCTGTTTGGATGAGGCCTCGGGTGCGTAAGAAATCTGTTCGAGCTCATGGATCCGCTCCTGAATGGCGCGCGTGAATATTTTGATTTGCCCGGGTGTAGCTCCGCTCGCAGCGAAGCCTTCGGAGATCTCGTCATCCGTGAACCGGGACAGGTACTGAACAATCCAGCGCACATCCTCAACTTGAATCCCCTGCGTGAGGTCCTGCTTGTGTTTGCCGGAGTAGCCCCACACGATTTGGCCACCTCTTTCGCCCTTTATAAGGGTCTTTGTTTGGCGGGCATAGCCGGCGCAATCCCACTTTTCCCGGCCGAAGTAGCCGCCCCACTTGCCCATGGTCGAGCCCCAGTCCGTGAGCACGTAGAGATAGGCCGAGTCGGCCTTTCGAAAGAACACGGCAGTGTTACTGGTCTTGTCTGTCGCATCCTTGCCGTCCCAGTTAGAAGTGAGCAGCATCAGGATTTTCAGCCCGTTCAGCTCATGCGACCCGACGAAGGGGTTGCCCCGCCAGGACCAGCCGTAGTGCTCGGCATTGCCGAGCGTGTCTTCCTCAAGCCCCTTGAATCTCGCGTCGTGGAATTTCCCGGTTCGCGAAATGAATGGCTTCGCCCGCTTCAGATCATGCGCAGCCTGAATGACGCCCTCGCGGACGAAATACGTGGGTTCGACGAAGTAGCCGGCGGCATATGCCACCCTTGGGGCAAACGTGTCACTGTGGACTTCAGGGCCGAACTTCACGGTCCAGTTCGCTCCTCTCGCGTCCAACACTTTCACTTTCGGGCTCGTGCCGCTGAAATCCTCTTTGAGAAATTGGAAGGGCGGAACTGGAGCCTTCTCCTTCCCGCCCGGCCCCCAGTACCAGTCTGAAGCCGTCATGGGCGGCGGCGGATGCCAAATCAGCTTTACAGCTTCCGCGGGCGGATCTTGACTCTTAGGCGCGACTGGACTTGCTGCGGACAGGCTTCCAGCGATGCATAGAGCCTGGAGAACAATGCAGAGGCGGCGCGAGAGGGCCATGGCTTATCGTGTCCCCATGTCACTTGCGTGGCGATGCCGGATGCCAGGCCAAAACTCCCGCGCTACGCTGAAGCCGACTTGAATGCCCATCGATATTCCGAAACTGGTAGCAGCATCGCCCATTGTGTTCGTGCTGCGAGGCTGCCATTGGCGCGAGATCACGGCAGCACCGGCTGTGCCGCCGATCCGGGAGAACGATAGGCATCGGGTGCCATCGTCCCGCCGGGCCAGAAATGTGCTGGCAACTGCATATTTCAGCCGCGGGCCGAAGCCGAACTTTCCGGAGTGGAAATATCGGTTGTCCTCGTGAAGCAGGCTCGAAGCCCCGTATTCTAGCGTGTGGCGAATGATTCGCTGTGCATACGAGTTCCCGAAGCGCATGCCGTAGCCCTCGGCGCCTTCTGGCCATTCCTTTGGGCTGTGCTCCCATTGGGTGATTCCTGCACCAGCCGCGCCCGTTAGCAATGACTCCGGGCTGAAAGTGCTCTTGACGAAACGATGAAACCTTTCTGCCTGAGTCATCGGGACAACGCCGGGTTGGTTCGACGGCGTGCCCCCTGTCTCGGGCGTGTTCTGATCGGGCCCTTCCCTGGTGGTCGCCGTTTGTGCGGTACTACAGAACTGCCCTAGAAGAAGGAGGCATGCACACATCAATGTGTTTAGCATTCCGTTTCCTCCCTTCCTGAAGGGTGTGCACCCAGGGTGCACTCCGCCAACACAAGCCCAGGTCAGCAGGATTCCCAGCAAGGCGGCTTTGCGACCGCCGCCCTTGCTGCGCTCAAATTGGGCGGCGTCGCTGAATGACCCGGATGAGGACTGCTGCGATGGCAATGATCAGGAGAAGGTGTAAGCCCACCCCAACGTAATCGTATCGCCCAGTTGACAGTACTTGCCCTCAATCAGGTTCACCTCTTAATTCGCCAACTTGTCCCACCCTTCCTTGACCTTCCCTTTGAATTGGTGCAAATTGCCCTGTACCTGGTCACGGTTTTTTAGATGAGCGCTCATGGGAAGGCGATGCACCACATGTCGTGTAGAGTGCGGCTCATTTCAGCCGCTGGCTGGATCCCGCTCACCCAACCTGTATACGCTAGGGACTTGTCTGCAATGTGCCGTCAATCTCATCTCGGATTGGACCTTGAATTGCTCAGACTCATGGTGTGGGGTAACGAAGATGGTTCTGAGACTCGCCAAAGACGAAGTCCTGGAAGTCCGCAAGGCGCTGTCAGTCGCGCACCAGCAGGTGCTCCTGGAGCTGAGCCGAGGGGCAGGCTGCCTGAGTCTAAAGCCGGGCTTGGAACTTTGCCAGAGGAAGTGGAGCTTGGAGGCCCTGCTTCACCAACTTGAGCACTCCGACCATCCTCGTTCCGTTCTTGAACTGGTTCCCGAGAGCAGCCATGAGCCCTTGCGCAGGGAAGCCGCCTGAATTCACCCGATGGTAGGCGCCTTAGGGGCGCGTGTTCAATCTAGATAAAGAAGTCGCCCGCGACCCCGGTGGAATCAGGGGATTGGGCTGGTGCTGGAGGAGGGGGTCGAACCCTCATGACCAGTGAAGGTCGCGGGATTTTGAGTCCCGTGCGTCTGCCAGTTCCGCCACTCCAGCAAGGCCAATGGGCTGCCGCGCGCGGTGGGCCCGCGCACACTAGTCAAGTATAACAAGCGTCCCGCGCCCGCGGGGCGCGGTTTTTGCTACCGTGAAGGTGCTCGATGCCTGGAGTGTACATCTCCTATCCCTTCTGCGGGCAGAAGTGCACCTACTGCAATTTCGCCTCGGGCGTCTTCGCGCCGCCTTTCGTCGAGCGGTATCTGGCGGCCCTCCGCCGCGAACTCGAAACCCACACCTGGCGATGGCGACCGGAGACCCTCTACATCGGCGGCGGAACTCCCAGCGACCTGGAAGCTGAACGCCTCCAGAAATTACTCGCCGCGGTCCCCGGCTCTCCCTGGGCCGAGGCCACGCTGGAGGCCGCGCCGGGCTCCGTCACTCCGGCCGTTGCCGCTGGCTGGCGGCAGGCCGGGTTGAATCGCGTCAGTCTCGGCGTTCAGTCTTTCGTTTCAGGAGAACTGGCGCGGACCGGCCGCAGGCACACTGCGGCTACGGTAGCCCGCGAGGTCGCGATCCTGCGCGAGGCCGGCATCGACAACTTCAACATCGACCTGATCGCGGGCCTGCCCGGGCAGACCGCGGCCAGTTGGCGCGAGTCGCTGGAATGGGTGGAGCGTTTGCAGGCGCCGCACGTCTCGGTTTACATGCTGGAGATCGACGAGGACAGCCGGCTGGGCCGCGAAATTCTTCACGCGGGCTCGCGCTATGGCGCGGATGCGGCCCCTTCGGAAGAGGCCACGGCGGAGTTGTACGAAGCGGCCGTAGAGTATCTCGGCCACGCCGGCCTGGCCCGCTACGAGATCTCCAACTTCGCCCGGCCCGGTTTCGAGTCGCGGCACAATCTGAAGTACTGGCGCTTGGAGCCCTACGCCGGATTCGGCGCCGACGCCCACTCCTTCGACGGCGTGACGCGCGGTTGGAACGCGGAGTCGCCGGCCGAGTACGTGGAACGCGCCGAGCGAGGCGAATCCGCGCAGGTGGGCTCTACGCCCGCTAATCTTGATGAAGAGCGGTTCTTCGTGGGTCTGCGGCTGAGCGCTGGCATTCGTCCTCGCCAGGACGAATGGAGAACGTTCGACCCGCAGATCCGGCGATTCACAGAGGCCGGGCTGCTGGCTTCCGATGGCGAGACCCTGCGGCTGACCTCGCGCGGGGTGCTGCTATCGAACGAAGTGTTTCAGGAGTTCATTGGAGAGCATTCATGACCGATTTCATCGACCTGAGAAGCGATACCGTGACCCGGCCCACGCCCGCCATGCGGCGCGCCATGGCCGAGGCCGAGGTTGGAGACGACGTCTACGGCGACGATCCCACCGTGAACCGGCTCGAACGCCGCGCCGCCGAAATCTTCGGCAAAGAAGCGGCCCTGTTTGTTCCCTCGGGGACCATGGGGAACACGATTGGCGTCAAGATCCACACGCGCCACGGGCAGGAGGTGATTTGCGAAGCCCGCGCGCACGTTTTCAACTATGAACTGTCCATGCTGGCGTGGTTTTCCGGGTGCGTCGCCCGTCCGATCTACGCCGAGGATGGAATTCTCCGGTGGGCGCAAATTCGGGAAGGAGATCCGGCCGCTCGGCCCCCACCGCGCGCCGACGGGCCTCGTGGAACTGGAGAATACCCACAACGTCGCGGGCGGTGCGGTTATGCCGCTCGAGGTGTTCGAGGAGATCTGCGATGGGGCGCACGAGGCGGGGGTGAAGGTGCACCTGGATGGCGCGAGGGTTTTCAACGCGGCGGCCTTTCTTGGCAAGAGCGTTCGGGAAATGACGGCCAAAGCCGACACGGTCATGTTTTGCCTCTCGAAGGGGCTCTGCGCGCCGGTGGGTTCCATGCTGGCCGGCACGGCGGAGGCCATCGCGCAAGGCAGGCTCTATCGCAAGCGCCTCGGGGGAGGGATGCGCCAGGTTGGGGTGCTCGCGGCGGCCGGGCTCATCGCCCTCGAGGAGATGCCCAAGCGGCTGGCGGAGGACCATCTGAACGCGCGTTTTCTCTCCGACGGGCTGGCTCGCATTCCGGGCATTCGCGTGACCCACGAAGTCCAGACCAATATCGTGTTCTTCGACATCCGCGGCACCGGCCGAACCACGGCGCAGTTCAGCGCTGGCCTGAAAGAGCGCGGCGTGCTGATGAACGGCATCGACGCGACCCGGATGCGCCTGCTCACCCACCACGACGTCGACCGGCCGGCCTGTGAGCGCGCGCTGAGAGCGATGGAAGAGATCGCTCGAAAATAACTCTTGCATCGGGGTTCTTCTTGTGCTACAGTCTGTCACATGACAGGCAGTAACACATCAACCCGGCACATCACGGTGCTGCAGCAGGCAATCCTGGATTTCGTCTGGGCCAAGGGCTCCGCCACCGCCGACCAGGTGCGCGAGGCCCTGCTGCCGAAGCATCCGCTCAAGGATTCCAGCGTTCGCACGCTGCTCCGGCGCTTGGAGACGCAGGGCTATCTTCGCCACCACGTGGACGGAAAGACATTCCTTTACCAGGCTGTGATGCCGGCGCGGAGCCTGGCCACGCGCGCCGTGCGCCAGATCATCGAACGGTTTTGGGACGGTTCCGCGGAGCAGTTTGTGGTTGGAATGGTCGATGAGGAGGTGCTCTCGATCGAAGAGCTCCGGCGTCTGGCCAAGAAAGTTAAGGCCCCCAAATGACCGCGCTGCTCGGCGCGTTGCTCGACGCCTCCATCCGGGTCAGCGTGGTTGCTGCCGTGGTGGGGCTGGTTCTCATTTTGGCGCGGGTCCGTTCGAGCGGGCTGCGGCACGCGGCCTGGGCGGCGGTGCTGTGCGCCATGCTGCTGATGCCGGTGCTGCCGAATCTTGTTCCTTCAGTGGCGATTCCTGTTCCCGAGAGGACCTTCCAGATCACGCTGCCGGCCGGCATGCCCGAGCCTCTGCCAGACACCGCGCCCGTGGCCGCATCGCTCCCCGCTCCGGCGCCGGTGCAGAAGGCGCCTTCGACCCGTGGCCCCGTCTGGCCGGCGGTTGTAGTGGTGGTCTACCTGGCCGGTGTGCTGGCGCTTTTCTCCCGTCTCCTGATGGGCTGGTTCCGCCTTCGAGGGCTGCTGCGCACGAGTGCGCAGATCTCCGGCCAGTCCGGGCCTGTCTTCGAATCGCCGCTGCTGGCAACGCCGTTGACGGCTGGCGTCTTCACTCCGAGGGTTCTCTTGCCGCCTGTCTGGCGCCAATGGCCGGAGGAGAAGCTCCGCGCGGTGCTCGCGCATGAAATGGCTCACGTCGCGCGGCGGGACACGCTCACCAGCTTCCTGGCCCACTTGAACCGCTGCGTCTTCTGGTTTCACCCGCTGGCCTGGTGGCTCGAAAGGAAACTCGCTCTTACCGCGGAGCAGGCCTGCGACGATGCCGGCGTCCGCGCCGTGGGTGAAAGCCGCAAGTATGCCGAAGTCCTCCTGGACATGGCCGAGGCAGTGCGACAAAGCGGCCGCCGCCTGTCTTTTCAGGGCGTGGGCGTCGACGGCTCCGGCCTTCTGGGACAGCGCATCGACCGGATCCTGCGCGGCGGTTTCCTCCGCGGCGTTTCGAGAACGCGCAAGATCGTTGTGGCGCTGAGCTGCGCGATCGCCATCTTCCTGGTCGCCGCCTGCCGGCAGCAAGCCAAGTTCACCGAGTTGCGCGAAGACCCGAAGTACGCGGCTATTTTGCCGAACGCAAGGCGCTACGGGCGATGACCCCCGCTCAGGTCACTGAGCTCGAAAACGCGGTCCAGAAGAACCCGGAAGACCTCACGACTCGCCAGAAACTGATGGGCTTCTACCAGTCCGTGGGAAAGCAGGTTCTCGGAGAGGAGCAGACGCGAGCCGCCTTTAGAAGGCACAAACAGTGGATGGTCCAGCACCACCCGGATAACGAAGCTGCGTCATATGGGAATCCCGTGCCGGACGCCGAGGGCGATTCGCAGACGAAGAAGCTGTGGCTTGCGGCCATCGAGAGGCCGAATGCGCCCGCCGCCGTGTTCGACCATGCCGCCAGCTTCTTCGGCAACATTGACAAAGCGTTGGCGGTGAAACTACTCGAGCGTGCGCAAGCCCTTGACCCCAAGCGGAGCAGATCAGCTAGCGGCTGGGCAGACTCTACGCCGCGATCATCGCTGAGCCGAATGATCCCGTACGCTGCAGGCAGATCCGCAAGATTCTCGCGGAGTCCCGGGACGCCGAGTTGCTCGCCACGGTAGGCACTCAGCTCGCCTTCAGGGGCAAAGGGGCGATCGACACCTCGAAGTCCTACCCCGACTTGTATAACCTCGGCAAGTCGTATGTGGATCGGGCTCTCAAGCTGGACCCGAACTCCCAAAGGGCGCACCTCGTACAGTTGTCGCTTCGAAGATGAGCCGCCTACGAAGCGACGGTGATTCGCGACGCTCCCTCGGAAGAGCAGTATAAGAAAGCATCCGCGTTGTCCGAATCCGAGCGATTCCAGCTCTTCCCGATGCTCGCCGAGAATGCGTACATCAACGGCGAGATGCTGGAGTACTACAAACACGATCTGCCGGGAGCGAAAGCCGCTTGGGAACTTGCTCGGCAGGTACGGCTCAGGACGCACTGAAGCTTGCGCCGAAGTTCCGCGGTGACCCGGACTACGGCACCGCAATCTACAACGCCAACATGACCCTCGGGATGGTCGTCATGCGGGTGGACGGAAACAAGAAGGCGGCAACGAAGTACCTGCTGGCGGCCTCAAAAGCCCCCGCCACAGAGGAACTTGCCTACGGTATGAGCTACTTCGTCCAGAGGCTGCCCGTGCTCCTTCTGAAGTACGGAGGCCCGGAGCAACGCGCAGCCGTAATCGAGTTTCTGGAGCGACTTGGCAAGATCTCCAAGCGCTCGGACATGCCGCTGCTCGAATCGGCAGCGCAGCTTCGGCAGGGGCTGATGCCCCTCTGGTATCAGGTCCAGGCCGTGAAACTGAAGTAGGAGGGAGTATGCGGAAGCACCTGTACTGGGTTCTCTTCCTGTTTGCGTGTTTTGCCGCCCGACTTTCGGCCCAGACTGCTCAGGCGCCGTCCGAATCGAAATCCGACGAGAACTGCATCCTCCAAGGCAAGGTGATCAACACCGTCACCGGCGAGCCTGTGAAGAAAGCCCGACTGATTCTGCGCAGATATAGCGCCCCGCAGCCCTCGACCAGTCAAACGCCGGCCGCCAGCTACACCACAACGAGCGACGAGGACGGGAGCTTCGCGATGAAGAACCTTCCGCCCGGCGACTATCGGCTCAGCGCGCAGCGCAACGGCTTCGTCGATGCGCAATACGGCGCCAAGAGAATATCGGGGAATGGGGCCACGCTGACGCTGGACAAGGGGCAGCGGCTGGCGGGGATCGAGTTCAAGGTGACGCCGCACTCCGTGATCGCGGGCCGGGTGCAGGACGAGACCGGTGAACCGGTGGCGCGGGCGACCGTTAGCGCGATCCAATATCGATACCAGTACATCCAGGGGAGGAAGCAGGCCTCCTCTATCGGCTCGGCGACGACCAACGACCTGGGGGAATACCGGATCTTCGGGTTGCGGCCCGGCCGCTACCTGCTGGTGGCGCGCGACGCGGCTACGCTCTCCGGAGGAACGCCTCCGGAAGACCGCTCGGCGGAACCGGGATCAGGTGAAGACTACGTGCCGACCTTCTACCCGGGCACGGCCAACGCGCAGTCCGCGGTCCAAGTGGAGGCGGCGGCTGGAGCGCAGGTGCTCGGTGCGAATCTGACGCTGGCGAAAGCCCGAATGGTGCGAGTGCGAGGCCGGCTGGTCAACCAAACCGATGCGCCGGACGGCCGGCGGTCGATCGTGCTGCTCCCCCGAGAGCCGATGGGGTATCCCAATATTCTGTCGCCCTCGATGGGTGCTGATGGACAGTTCGAGTTCGCCAAACTCGTGCCAGGAAGTTACAGCCTCTTCGCAACCGTAACTCCTGCGCAGCAACCGCTCTCGCTTTACTCGCTCTCCTACACGACTCATCTCAATCTGGAGGTCGGCGCCACGGACATCGAGAACCTGGTTCTGACTGTTCGTCCCGGCGCCGACGTCAGCGGCTCGGTGAGCGTCGATGGGACCTCGAAGTTGAAGCTCGCCGGCATTCGGGTGAACCTTCGTCCGGCGGAACCCGTCGGGCTCACGGTCGGCCAGTTTCCGAACGCCGTGGTAGGCGAGGACGGCAGCTTCGCTCTGAGAAACGCCGGCGGCGAGCCTCAAGTGGTCATCGTTTCCGGACTTCCAGCGGGAGCGTACGTGAAATCCATCCGCATGGGCGATGAGGACGCACTGGAGGATCCGCTGGACCTGAAGGGTGGAGCTGCCGGGAAGCTTAAAATCGTCCTTGGCGAGAACGCCGGCGAGGTCGCGGGTGCGGTTGTTGACGATGGCCAGAAGCCCGTTGCTGGCGCGACTGTCGTCCTGATTCCGGACTCCGAGAAGCGGCGCCGGAGACAAGAGTTCTACAGGACGGCGGTGAGCGACAAGTCCGGACGGTACTCGATCTCGGGAGTTGATCCCGGCAGCTACCGCATCTATGCCTGGGACGATGTTGAGACCGGCGCCTGGATGGACGCCGAGTTCCTGGAGCCGTTCAAGAGCAAGGGCAAAGAGCTGCAAGTCAAGGAGGGCCGCCGCGAGAACCTCGATCTCGGCGTGCTGGCTGTGAGCGACTGATCCCGCCTCCGCTCACCCCCGGCACGCCCGCAGCAGGCTCTCTTTCAGCGTCACTAGCTGCCCGGCGGTGAGCTTCTTGCCGCCGGAGGTCACGTAGAAGACGTCGAGCGCTTTGTGGGCCTCGGTGTCGACCAGAACCACTTCGATATTGCACCCCGCCGAGGAGATGGTGGAAGTCAGATCGTACAAGAGGCCAGGCCGGTCCTGTGCCAGCACCTCCACCAGAGTCGAGGTGGCCGAGACTTCGGAGTTGAACGTTACCGCCGTCCGGACGCGCGAGCCCTTGCTGGGCGGCGTGGGCCTGGGCCGGTTCTGCAGGAACTGCTTTACGTCGGTCTTGCCCAGGACGACGCGCTCCATGCTGAGGCGCAGCCGGTCCACCTCGGTCGGGTTCAGATCCAGCGTGCGCTTGGGATCCTCGAAGACGAACGTGTCCAGGATCATGCCCCGGCGGTTGGAGAAAGCTTCGGCCTTGAGAATGTTCATGCCGAAACCCGCCAGCACGCCGGCGATCGAGGAGAGCAGAGCAGGCCGGTCCTGAGCCGCCAGGGCGAGTGAGTAAGTGCCGTTCCGCTTGCTGACCTCCACCGCGACGCCCTTCGCTCTGGCGCGCTCGTCGAGCGCCAGGTGCGCCCGTAACTCCTCCTCGGAATGCACGCGCGCATAGCGGGTCGGAAACCCCTCCAGAAACGCCGCCATCTCCGGCGTGCTCGCCGGCGGAGACGCGATTCGCTCGGTGTCCAGCTCGCGCGTCAGCTCGGCGTTGGCGGCGAGGTGGACGCGCCACAACTGCTCCAGCCGCCAGGGGGTCATGGCGCTGGGATTGACCGCGCTGATATCGGCGTAGGTGAGCAGAACCAGTTGCTTCAGCCGCTCCACCGTGTCGCAGCGCTCGGCCAGGAAGCGGGCCGTGGAAGGCTCGTCGAGGTCGCGCGCGCTCATCACCCGGGATAGATCGAGGTGCCGCTCGATGAGGAACGCGACCGTCTTGCGGGCATCCTCGGGCACGCCCAGCCTTTCCATGGCCGACGCGGCCAGCCGCAGGGACTCGGCGACATGCTGGCCGCTGCGGGCGGACTTGCCGGTATCGTGCAACAGCAGCGCCAGCAGGAGCAGATGGCGCTCTTCCACTTCCTCCAGAAGCGCCGCGAAGCGCTGCCGCTGCG
The DNA here is from genome assembly GCA_963734625.1 of Bryobacterales bacterium. Taxonomy (GTDB): domain Bacteria; phylum Acidobacteriota; class Terriglobia; order Bryobacterales; family Bryobacteraceae; genus CAVTHW01. Next base: position 305,119 of record CAVTHW010000001.1, read on the forward strand.
CATCCTTCGCGCCGGGCAGATCGCCCAGAGCCTGAACGGCGACCAGGGTATGTTCATCCACCGTGTAGCGGTGATAGAAGTCCCTGACCACCAGGCATTCAATCGCCGCCCATTCCGGAATGAGAACGGCCAGCACTCCCGTTTCGTGCATGGCCTCCAAAGCCAGGGCCGCGTGGGGCAGCGACAGCATTTCCTTGAACAGGCTCCACCGGCTGGGCAGCGCGGCGAGCTTGGCTGACAGGGACGGCAGACTCTCCTCGATCCGTCTGGCCGAGTCCGCGGCCAGGCGGATTCCGTGGCGCGCCAGGAAGATGAACAGCCTCAGGGCGGTCTCCGGCTCCTGTGCCACCAGATGCGGGTTTCTCAGCAGAACGCGCTCGCGGGAAACGGTAAACTCACTGGTCGAAACCCGGGAGCGCCAGTCGCGGAACTGGCTGAGCAGTCCGCTCGGGCCGGGTTCGCTCAACTCCATTGCCCGCGTGGCCGCGCGATAAATCGCCCGCGCGTGCAGGTAGTAATCGCGCATCCACACGGCGGGATCGCGATGCGGGATGAAGGGCTGTTCGGTGATCTCCTCCTGGGCGTCGAAGGTGAGCAGGTTGTTGTCGCGCCCGCCCCGGTAATGCAGGAAGCAGCGCAGCGTGGAGAGAAAGCTCTTGGCCGCTTCGAGTTCCAGGACCGGCTCGGCCGAGCGAAGCTGGCTCAGCCAGCGCACCAGTTGAGAGTCACGCAGCGCGCCGGGCGTCTCTTTGACATCCGGCTCCATGTGGTAGATGGTGTTCGAATAGCGCGCGTGACGGACGCGCGTGAGCCGCAAAAGGTGGTTGATCAGTTCCTCGCGCCGCCCGGCGAAGAAGCGCGGTAGCAACAACCGCAACTTGCCGTACAACTCCGCGTCTCCGGCCAGGAAGCGCTCATCCAGCAGGCTTATGCTCAGCTCGATGTTCCGGCCGTCCACCACGCAGCACTCCGCGGGCGTGTGAACGGAGTGCCCCAGGCGCAGGCCCCGGTCCCACAGGCTGCGCAGAAAGGCCGCCAGAGCGTCGCGGCCGGCCGGCGTCCGGGGCGCCTGCTCGACCAGCACCAGCACATCGACGTCGGAGTGCGGGAACAGCTCGCGGCGGCCGAAGCCGCCTACGGCCAGCACCGCCAGGCCTCGCGGGAACTCCGCCGCCAGGAACGTCTCGAAGGCTTGTCTCAACGAATCGTCGACCGACGCCGTCCTGTCCGCCAGGACGCGCGCCGCGTCGCCAGTCCGAAAGAACTCTCCTTCGGCGAGATCCTGGCCGGCAGCGTTCGCCATTAAAGTGCGGATTCTCCGTGTTCTTCGTTGCGGATTCGGATCGCGTCCTGGACCTCGTAGACGAAGATCTTGCCGTCGCCGATCTTCCCGGTACGCGCCGCCGCCATCAGGGTCTTCACGACCTCGTCAACGCGGCCCAGCGGTACTACCATCTCGAGCTTGACCTTGGGCAGCAGGTCCACCTGATATTCCTGACCCCGATAGATTTCTTTGTGGCCCTTCTGGCGGCCGTGGCCCCGAACTTCGGACACCGTCATGCCGTCGACGCCGATGGCTTTCAGGGCTTCCTTGACATCCTCCAGCTTGAACGGCTGAATGATTGCCTCGATCTTCTTCATGTTCTCGTCCTCTTCTCCCTGTCCTACGCAAGCTGAAGCTTGCGCTACTATGATTCCAGATTGTAAGCTTCCTCGCCGTGCTGGCTGAGGTCCAGCCCCTCGACCTCGTGCTCGGTGCTGACGCGCAGGCCGACAACCAGATCGCAGACTTTCAGGATGCCGAGTGTCAGCACGATCGCCAGCGCCCAAGCCGCCACGGTTACGACCAACTGATTCAGCACCTGGCCGGGATTCCCGTCCACCATTCCCAGGGGAACCAGACGCCCGGCGGAGTCCTTCAGGGCGCCGTTGACCGCGCTGGTGGCGAACACGCCCGTCAGCAGCGCTCCCAGGGTTCCGCCGACGCCATGGACGCCGAAAGCGTCCAGCGAATCGTCATAGCCCAGCCGCTGTTTCACGAACGCCACCATGAAATAGCAGACCACGCCGGCCGTGAAGCCGATCAGCAGTGCGGGAAAGGGCTTCACGAACCCGGAAGCCGGGGTGATCGCCACCAGTCCGGCCACACACCCCGAGATGCCGCCCAGCAGGCTGGGCTTGCCGTTCTTGATCCACTCGGCCAGGATCCAACCCAGCGCCGCGGCGGCCGCGCCGAAATGCGTCGCCACGAAGGCGCTGGTCGCGAGGGCCGAAGCCCCCAGCGCGCTGCCGGCGTTGAATCCGAACCAGCCAACCCACAGCAGGCACGCGCCGATGAAACTCAACACCAGATTGTGCGGCTTCATCGGTTCCAGCGGGTAGCCGCTCCGTTTGCCCAGATACAGCGCGCAAACCAGCGCCGACACGCCCGACGTGATATGCACCACCGTGCCGCCCGCGAAGTCGAAGGCGGGGATCCTGCCTCCCAGATAGGCGTTGAACAGCCCGCCCTTACCCCATACCATGTGAGCCATGGGGAAATACACTAGCAGCGACCACAGCGTGGTGAACAGCAGCATGGCGCTGAACTTCATCCTCTCGGCGAAGGCGCCGGAAATGAGCGCCGGGGTGATGATCGCGAACATCAATTGGTACACCATGAAGGTCTGCTGCGGAATCGTCCCGGCGTAGTCCGGGTTGGGTTCGGCCCCCACGCCATTCAAGAAGGCGTAGCGCAACCCTCCAATCACCGGCGAGCCTTCGGAGAAAGCCAGGCTGTAGCCCACCACAGCCCACAACACCGTCACCACGGCCATCAGCACGAAACTCTGCATCATCGTACCCAGCACGTTCTTCCTGCGAACCAGGCCGCCGTAGAACAGGGCCAATCCCGGCCCCGTCATCATCAGCACCAGCGCGGCGCTCGTCAGCATCCAGGCGTTGTCGCCGGCGGACTGGGCCGCCTTAGTAGCGGCTTCCAGCGCGGCGAGTCTCTCAGTGACCGTCGGCGTCTGCGCCATCAAAGGAATGCTCAGAAGGCACAGCGGAATACTTTTCAGAAACGGCATATGCACCTCATGGGGAACCTGCGGACGGGGCGGCTCACTACCATGATGCATCGATCCAGCCGTCAATTGAAAACGAAAGGTTTCTATGAGCGCAATCCAAATTTTCTATTGGCGCGGAGGATCTAACCGAGGTTAGAATCGAAACATACCGGCGGGCTCCCCGTCCAACGCCAGCCCAAAACCACTCTTACTTTGGAGGTCACTGCATGAAGTGTCTCACTGCCAGTATCATCCTTCTCGGTCTGGCGCTGGCGGCTAATGCGCAGACTGCCTCGCTAGGCGAGATCAATTTCAGCGGGCTGATTGATGGCTACTACAGCTTGAACTTCAATCACCCGGCGTCACAGACGAACCAACTGCGCAACTTCGACGTCAAGGCCAACCAGTTCAGCCTGAACATGGCGAAAGTGACCTTGGAGCACCCGGCTGAGCCTGTGGGCTTTCGCCTGGACCTGGGTTTCGGGCGCGCGTTCGAAATGGTTCACGCCGCGGAGCAAGCGCCCTCGGTGTTTCGCAACATCGAGCAGGCCTACATCAGCTATAAGCCGGCCGGCGGCAAGGGCTTGCAAATCGATTTCGGAAAGCACGTGACCATGGCGGGCGCGGAAGTAATCGAGACCAACAGTAACTGGAACTACTCCCGGTCGCTGCTTTTCTCGTGGGCCATTCCTTACTATCACTTCGGGCTCCGCACATCCATGCCGGTGGGCAGCCATTTCACCGCCGGGTTCCACCTGGTCAACGGCTGGAACAACGTGGAGGACAACAACAGCGGCAAAACCGTCGGTCTGACTGGCGCGCTTACCGCCGGGCCTGTCACGTGGTCGAACAACTACTACGCGGGACCGGAAAAAACCAGCACGAACCAGGGGTGGCGGCACCTGTACGACACGACCTTACTGGTGAACGGCTCGAAGGCCGGAGCCTACTTCAACTTCGACTATGGGATCGACAGGAACCCTGGCGCCAGGGGAAGTGCCTGGTACGGAGTCGCCGGCGCCGCCCGGTACGCGTTCACCACCGCATCTCGCCGTTTCACCGCGCCTGGAGTGGTTCAACGACCGCGACGGCTTCTCCACCGGCGCCGCGCAGAAGTTGAAGGAGTTCACGCTAACCGGCGAGTACAAGATGGCGGAGGGGTTGCTCAGCCGCCTGGAGTACCGGCGCGACTGGTCCAACCAGCCATTCTTCGAGCGCGGAGGCACGCCGGGCGCCTCCACGAGCCAGGACACCCTGCTGGTGGGCTTTGTTGCTTTCTTTGGACCGAAGTAGGAGGGGTCAAGCATATGGGATCGAACAGTACGCAGGCATTGGGAGTAACGATATTTCTGGCATCGTTCGTGTTGATCGCGGCCGGAATGGCAATGGGCGGCAGCGTGTTTCTGATTCTGGCGGGCTTGGTCTTACTTGGGATCTCAATGGCCGTCTTTCTCAAGGCCAAACCGCTCGAACACGAGGAAAGGTAGGGACCGCGTTATGTTAGTTGCCGGGTTACTCGTAACGTTATTTGGATTTGCGGTTAGCCTCTTGAGCCTTGGCCTGGCTAGTGGCGCGGGCGCCCGCCTGGCAATGGTTCTTGCGGGCATCGCAGTAAGCCTGACCGGAATTCTCGGGCTGATCAACCGTGCCTACCTGAAAGACGCGATCTGGAAGAAATAGGAGACGGAAATGACACGAAGACTGTGCGTTGCGCTCGTATTGCTGGTTCTGGCCGGGGCGGCGTGGGCCCAGGCACCGGCGCCGGTCACGGATGCAGATCTCAAGGGGATCGAAGTCCCCAAGGCGGAGCTTCGCGCCAATGGTGATCCCGACGGTTCCCTGACCGGCACCGCCGCCGATGTCGCCGTGAGCGATGCCAAGAAGGGGCTGACGATCGGCGATCTCGTCAATCAGGTTGGTCAAAACAAGATCGCCATCAACTTCATGTGGACCCTGATCGCCGGCTTCCTGGTCATGTTCATGCAAGCCGGCTTTGCCGTGGTCGAGACCGGACTATGCCGGGCCAAGAACGCCAATCACACCATGATGATGAACTTCGCGGTGTACGGGGTGGGAATGCTGGCCTTCTGGCTGATCGGCTTTCCTCTCCAGATGGGCGGGGTTGGCGCGCTAGGTAATCTCGGCGGGACCCCGCCGCTCAATTCGGAGTTCGTTGCCAACTTGTTCGGTAAGCCATTTGGCCTCTTCGGCCAGAACGGTTTCTTCCTGATGCACCACGGAACCTACGACGTCAGTGTGATGGTGGTCTTTCTCTTCCAGATGGTGTTTATGGACACGGCGCTGACGATTGTCACCGGTTCCGCGGCTGAGCGCTGGAAGTTCTCGGCCTTTTTGCTCTCCTCATTCCTGATGGGAGCGTTCACCTACCCGCTGTTCGCCAATTGGGCCTGGGGCGGTGGCTGGCTGGCCAATCTCGGCACGAACTTCGGCCTCGGGCATGGCTACACGGACTTTGCCGGTTCGGGCGTGGTGCACGCAGTCGGAGGTCTATCCGCTCTGGCCATGGCGATCCTTATCGGCCCCCGGATCGGGAAGTTCACGCGCAGCGGCAAGCCCAATGCCATCCCCGGTCACGACATAGTGCTGGTGCTCACCGGTTGCTTCATCCTGGCTTTCGGCTGGTTCGGCTTCAACCCTGGCTCGACACTGGGGGCCTCCGGCAACGGCAACCTGCGCATCGGTTCGGTGGCGGTCAACACGATGCTTGCCGGGATGGCCGGAGGATTTGGCGCAATGCTCTACATGTGGCTGCGCTACGGCAAGCCCGATGCTTCAATGTCCGGCAACGGGTTGCTGGCCGGGCTGGTGGCCATTACAGCGCCGTGCGGATTCGTCAACCCGGTGTCTTCGGTGATCATTGGGCTCATCGCCGGCGTGCTGGTCTGCCTGTCGGTGGAATTCGTCGAGCGAAAGCTGAAGGTAGACGATCCGGTCGGCGCCATCTCCGTCCACGGCGCCAACGGCATCTGGGGCGTGATTTCGGTAGGTCTCTTCGCCGACGGCCGCAGCAACTATGGCGGCTCCTGGAATGGAGTTAACGGATCGGTCACTGGTCTGTTCTATGGCGACGCCGGGCAGTTAGTCGCGCAGTTGATCGGCGTCTCGGCCTTGCTGGGAGTCGTCTTCGTCGCCAGCTTTGTGCTGAACATTCTGGTGGACCTGGTTGTCGGGCAAAGGGTGTCGGCCAAGGCTGAACTGGAGGGTCTGGATCTGCCCGAAATGGGCGCTCTGGGCTATCCCGAGTTCGAGCTTAAGGCCAGCACGACCCACGGGAGTTGAGTAATGACTGCAGAATTGCTAACGACAACTCAAGTGCCGGCATGCGGCGTGCGTTTGCCCTCAGTCCCCTGGCGTGACCCGCACACGGTCTCGCCCGGGCAACTGGCCCTCTACATCGCGGCGCTCGAACAAGCCTGCCTCAACGAGCCCCTTTCGACCGATCTACGCACCTGTCTCGGCATGGCTCACGCCATGAATTACGAGGCATACAAGTCGATGGACGCTCTGGAGGCGGCGATAGATCTCGATCCGGAGCACTTCTTCGCGCAGCTCAAGTACGCGGAACTGCTCTACCGTCTCCGTGCCCTGCCACGCGCCGAAGAGGAGACTCTCCGCGCCATGAACCTGGCCGGCAACGGCTGGGAGTTGTCCGTGGCGCGGCGACAGTTGCAGGAAGTACGGCGGCTGATGCGTGAGGGCACCCAGAAGCCCGCCTGGACCAAGCCGCTGCTGGCCCCGGCGTTGGCTCTCTTGGCCTTGTTCGCCGCGCTGTGCCTCACCATGGTGCTGCGATGAACTGGAAGATTCTTGTCTTTGGGGTGGCCAAGGGCCTCAGCGCTTGGGCGGCTCCTCGGTGGTCTTGTCCGCGGGCAGCGGATCGGGCGTCTCGTAGGTGATGGTGGCCTCGGCCGAGAACTTCCTGTACAGGCGGAATTCCACCTCGTTCTTGATGAGCAGCTTGCCTTGGCGCATCCGCATCACCGCTTTGAGCGGCAACATGTACTCCTGGCCGGCGATCGTCGCGCTGTCGTAATCGAGGCTGCTCGAAACCTGCTGGAGCGGGAAGGATGCGGGGATGTCGTCGGCTTCCAGGGTGATGCGCGTGACCGCCCCCGTTTGGTTGTCCACGAAAACCAGGCCGTGGTAGCCGGGCACGATTCTGTCCTTCCTTTCGTACTCGATGCTCCACTTAGAGTTGGGCTGGGCGACACGGTAGGAGAACACCTGCATCCGCCTGCCGCGAAGCGTGGCCCAGCGCTCCCACTGGAAAGCGGTTGCGGTCGGCCGGTCGAAGATCTCCAGCATCATGCTGCCGAATTCCCCCGTCGAGATCGCCCCGCCGACGTCCATGTACGGCGCTTCGGTGTACTTGCCATTGACGAGCATCAGTTGGTAGTTCTCCTTCCGCTCGAAGTAACTCAGCCTGGCGGTCAATGTGTCCTGCTGTTGCCAGATCTCAAGCCCAGCCGGGTCGATGTAGCGGCGGGTCACCTGGGTGCAGAGGAAGTCCGGCAAGCGCCGGGTGTAATTGAGAGCGTAGTCGCGTGCCTGGTCGAGAAGCTTATTCCACTCGGAAGGAGCGGGTGGAGGGATTTCGGCAGCGTCCAGCGCAGCCGGGGCCGCCGCCGACGGGCGCGCCGGCAGATTCTTGGAGGACCCCTGCAAGGCTCGCAGCGCTTCCATGGTTCGCGGGCCAGCGCCGGCTGTCTGCAATTCCGCGATCGTGCCTTCGTCTAGCTGGTAGCGCAGCTTCACCGTACGCAGGTAATCCGCCACTTGCCGGTCGGGCTGCTTCAGCTTAATGGAAGACGTTACGAAGGAGATCAACTGGTCGACGCTCAGCAGGCTTTGCGCCCAGCAACACAACCCGACCAGCAGAGCTACAGACGCCAGTCTCCTCATGACTCCATTCTCTCCCAAGGACGCGCGGCCGGTCCTCAAGGTTTCTCCGGCTTCTCCTTCTCCAGTTGCAGTGTGATCGTGCCCACCGGGAAGGAAAGGCGAAAGCGGATCTGCACCGGCAACTTCCCCTCGTCGTCGGTGAGCCAAATGAACATGCGGCCGCTCCGCCGGTAGAGCACGTTGTTAAACAGGAACGCTTCGTAGCGGACGGTCTTGAATTTCCCGGCGGGCGTCTCCACGCTCTCTTGTTGCTGCGCCTCGACACGGGCCATCACGCTCTTCTTTCCGTCGCTGATGGGGATTTCGACGCTCTTGCCCACGGGAAGATTCATCCTCCTGAGCCGGTACAAGCCGCCGATGACGTCCGCCACGCAGGGAGGGATCTCGATTTCCTTGGTGGAGAGTGTCGCGTTCTTCTTCAGATCGCGCTCCAGATAACTGGCTCGCCCGCGCTCCGAATCAAACGTGACCTTGGTCTCGCGGCTGCGCGACCCCTCGTTTGCCGTCAGCAGGCTGTTCGTGGCGCAAAGCTCCGCGCCCATTTCGGCTTGATAGAGGGTGTCCACCTTATAGAGCATTGAAACCAGTCCCACGGACCGAAGCTGGAGGCGCGCCTGGTAACCCTCGCCAGCTCTGTTCCAATCCAGATTAACCGTGCCCGCGCGGACTAGCCGCCATTCGACTTTGTATTGGAATGCCTCGCTGGCGGGAGCCGCGGGGACCTCCGCCGGCCGGGAAGGCGAAGCAGCCAGCACGAGGAGCGCCGCGAAAAGGATAGCCCGCATGCAGACTTGAGTTTCGCAGAGCGGCGCCGCGGGCCGCAAGCTCAGTGGCCAGCGTCGGGGAGAACGGGCGGCTTCGCGACTACAGCCGGCGCGGCGGGGTTCGCCTCCTGGGGCCGGGTGATGTCGATACTGCCCTTGAAATAGGCCCCGTCCTCAATCACTACGCTCGCCATCTTCAGATCGCCGACCAGTTGCGAGTTCTTGCGAAGGATAATCCTCTCGGCCGCCTCCACGTTCCCGTTTACGACGCCTTGCACGTCGACCTCCCGCGCCACGATCGTCGCCCGAGCCTTTCCGTTGGGGCCCACCACCAGACGATTCCGGCCCAGGTCCAGCCGGCCCTCCACTTGCCCGTCGATAAAGACGTCCTCCTCGCCGCGGATATCGCCCTTGATCGTGACCGTCCGCCCGATGTTCGTACTTCCCTGCGCGGCGACCGCCACTGCCCGCGGCGCCGGGGACGTTGCCACCGTGGTGCTGGGCTGGATGGGGCGCGCAGTCATGTGTGAAGTCGCCTCGCCCGGTCTCGGAATCTCCTCATCGTCTTCCCTGCGTTTGGTAAATATGCTCATGTTGTGGTTTCCAGTTCGGGATCGCCTGAGTATACGAGCAACTCGGTGGCCATAAGCGACATCGGCCCAAGTGCTTGCACTGGCACAAGAACATGAACCCCGGCCAGCCGGAGAGCAGGTAGAAAATTCAGGAGGCAGTAAGAATTGCCCTGGCGACCGGCGCCACTTCGGTGACATCGAGCGTCATGACTTCCACCGCGCATACGTCCCCGAACGCCCTTGCCGCATTGCCGATTTCGACTGCGTGCATGGCGGGCCTTGTGAGATTCTACATGGCCGGGCGCAGCGGCGTCGACAAGCCTTGTGCCGCGTGGCCTTCCTCGACAAAGATCAAGCCGTCGTAAGAGTCCGACATCGACTCCAGCATGACGTTCGCGTCCGGATCGGTCTTGTTCCACACCGCGCCAATAGCGCGATACACATGTGGCTCGGCCAGCCACCGCCGGAGTTCGCTCGTTACCGGCACAGGCTGCATGTCAAGAAAGAAGACGGGTAGGCCCGCCGCGCTGAGGACCGAGTCTCCCGTGCCGGCCTGCGAGGCGGGCACGATATGATTCGCCAGTCCGCCAGGCGTTCCGTTCTCCGTCCCCACGGCACGCACCGCGCCCCTGTGGAAAGCAAAGCCGACAACGTACATCTGCTTTCCAAAGCGCTGCCGCAGCCAGGATCCCATCATTTTCACCCCGGAGTCCTCGGCGAATCGCACATGCCCGTTATGTGCCCACAGCACGATCTTTTCTCCGGGGTAGGCCTCGCCTGCCAGCCATTCCACGTTGCGCGCCATCATTTCGTCGCGGTAACCCGCCGATGCGCCAGGGGCCCGGCTTGCGGCCGCTTGGCGCACGATCTCAGCGGCCTGGCGGGCGTCCCTCCAGGCCGCGAGAGACGACGCTCGAATGAGTTCACTGCGCCGGCTGTCGAACAGAGTGACGATCTTTTCGGCCTGCGCGGCCTCCAGGGCGGGCCCCTCGGCGGGTAGGGTCTTGCGCAAATACTCGCTCACGCGTTCGGCGGCGACGCTATGTTGCTGCATGTCGAAGGAGGTGAAAGAGAGCAGGGGCTTGCCCGCGGCCTTATTGTAGGCGCGCATCCACTCGATCATGTCCAGGACTTCCTGGGTATTCCAGGTCCAGAAGTACATTCCCGCAAGCGCCACTCTCGGGTCGCCCTCCCCGGTCTTGATGTAGCGGTCGACGGCCAGCGACTCAGGCCAATTGGCTTCGATCGCGAACACCGTGAAGCCCTTTTCCTTCACCAGGTACTCGAGCAGCCGGTGCTTCATCTGGAAGAACTCGCGCGTGCCGTGACTGGCCTCCCCCAGGGCCACTATCCGGGCGCCGCCAACTGCCTTGCCAAAGGCGGCAAGATCGTCCGTCTTGTTCCCCGCCTGCACCGTGACCAAAGGCGTCGCGTAGCGCTTGATCTCCGCCGCCAGTTTTGCGCTTGTTTCGGGGTCCGTGAGAGCCGCAACGGGCCGTGCGGAAACAGGGACCGACTTCCGCAGCCTCCATCCCTCCGTGGTCAGTGTCCATGTATCGTTCGAAGTGCTTACGTACGCATTTCGGCCGCTGGACGACGAGTACCCTCCCTCGTTGCGAACCACGACAATTACGTCGTCTCCGACGGCCCGAATTGAGGCGATCGTGGTTCGGGATGTCAGCTTCGCTCCCTGCTGTAATTGACCCTTCGCCGAATCTATGATGGTGCGGAACGGCAACTCCCTGCCCAGCGCCACGACGGTTGCGTCCGGAAGCGCAACCTTCATCAGAGTTTCCAGGTCGCCTCGTTCGGTCGCGCTGTCAATTTGGCCGTAGAGTTGCTGAATGCTCCGTAGCGCGGCATCGGTATCGATCTTGGATGCGGAGGCCGGGATGACTTCGAGGGTTACGTCATCCAGCCAGGCACGTCCCGTCCCGAAAGACATCAGCCCGAAATTGATGAGCCGGGCGTCGGCGTCGATTTCGCCGCGGATTGAGTAGAGCCGCCATTCGGGACTGGTGATGGGACGACTGCCCATGTTGTCGAAAAAGCCCATCTGGCCGCCCTGCCGATCCACCCGAAACCAAAGTTGAGCGCGGTCGGTGGACTCTGCTGCCTCCAGCCGAACCCAAGCGCTCAGCCGCACCGTCTGGCCGCGATAGGGCGACGCGTCGATCTGCTGCATCAAGTTGCCGAACGCCTGACGAGACTGGCTCGCCGGGACCAGGACTACCGCGCAGCCCGTGCCGCCCCTGCAGCCCTCCCGGCGCAATTCAGCCGAGTATCCGGCTTGTTGAAGTGTCGGCGGAACGATCCAGCCGGATGGCGCCTGGCCAGTCTCACCCGACTCAAAGTCGAGGTTCACGGGGCCGGACTGGCTAAACGTCACTGCGGCAAAGACGAGAAACAACGCGACTGCGGTTCCGGTTCTCATGGCTCTTCTCCAGACAAGCTGTCACCGCGACTCGATCACCATGGCACCCTTCTCTTTGATAGCCTCATACAACATGTTCATGGCCCGCAAATACAGCGCAATCGGATTGTCCTGGTACACGATGGAGGCGCGCGAGAGATTTTAGGAGATCTCGGTTTCCGCGGTCCCCAGGATGATCCGCGCCTGGCGCGACATCGCATCCTGAAGGGTGAGCGGAATCTGCACATCGCGGATCTCCACCGACTGCACGGTGATTCCCCAGGGTTAGTCTTCTCGTCGAGAATCCGTTGCAGCTCGCTGCCCAGCATCTCCCGCTCGGATAACGTCTGCGCCGGTTCGTGCCGTCCGATCGATTCGAGTAGCGCCGTGTCCCGGGTGAGCGTCGATTCAGCCTTCACGCTGGCCACCCGAACGCGCTGATCGACAAACGGGCTGATCGTGTCCACAAAGGGGATGATCAGAAAGATGCCGGGACCGCGCAGCCCGGCGTAACGCCCCAACCGCATCAGGGCGAATTTCTCCCATTGCCTGGCGACCTTGACCGCCAGCAGCAGCTAGAAGCCCGCCAGCAGGCCGGCGAAAAGTGGCAGGCGGCTCTCAAAGCTTACCGCACCAGCAATTCCCAGAGCGACACAGAGGCATGAAATCACAATGGCCAGGGCGCTGGCTTGTTCGCTTATTCTGTTCAGCAGCATGGGATCATCTCCTTGGACCTCCGGATTTCGCGCGGAAAGCGTCGAATTCCTCGATTAACTCACTGGTGGTGAAGCCGCAGCTCGTAACCCGTGAGAAGAACTCCCCCACCATCTGGCTCAGTTGCCGCCGGCGCTCGGCCTCATCCGGCTTGGACTGCTGTTGGCCGATGAAAGTCCCCGTTCCCTGCTGAGTTTCAAGCACGCCCCGAATCTCGAGCTCCCGATACGCTCGGACCACGGTGTTCGGGTTGACCGCCAAATCGACGGAGGCTTGACGCACGGTCGGAAGTTGATCGCCGCGAGCCAGAGCGCCCGAGGCAATTGCGGCCGTCACCTGGCTCATGATCTGGCGGTAGATCGGCACGCCGCTCCCGTCGTCCAGTCGAAGCTCGAACCGGCGCTTCTTGTCCGGAACCGCCTTTTTCATTCACTCACAGTGTACTGGTTAACTAGAACACTAGTCAAGAGATAAATGGCAGGATTTGTTTGGCTGGTAGGGACGGGCAGATTCGAACTGCCGACCTGCCGCTTAGGAGGCGGCCGCTCTATCCATCTGAGCTACGTCCCCGGCGCCAGTCCTCATTGTAGCTTAGCTCCCCAGCGCTTCAGGCCCTTGCGGCCGATGTCCGTGCGGTAGTGCATGCCTTCAAAGCGGATCTTCCCGGCGGCCGCGTAGCTGCGCTCAATGGCGGCGGGCAAATCGTCGCCCGAGGCGGTGACGCCCAGCACTCTTCCGCCCGAGGTCACCAGGCCGCTCGGTCCACGCTTCGTCGCAGCGTGAAACACCGTGGCGCCGAGGTGCTCGGCTTCCTCGATGCCGCCGATCGAGTCGCCCGTGCGCGGGGTTCCAGGATATCCTCCCGAGGCCATCACGATGCAGACCGAAGGCGCGGCGCTCCAGGAGGCGGTGGCGTGGTTCAAGCGGCCTTCGGCGGCGGCCATGAGAAGCGCGGCGAAATCGGAGTCCAGCCGGTGCATCAACGCCTGTGTCTCCGGGTCCCCCAAACGAACGTTGAACTCCAGCACCTTGACCCCGACGGCGGTCATCATCAGGCCGGCATACAGGAAGCCCGCAAACGGGCAGCCTTCGCGCGCCATACCTTCGATGACCGGCAGCATCACGCGCTCGATGACATCGCTGGTCTCGGCGGAGGTAAGAATACGGCTGTCGCAATACGCCCCCATGCCGCCCGTGTTCGGACCCTGGTCGCCGTCGAAGACTGCCTTGTGGTCCTGGGTCGGTTCCAGTGGCAGGATGTGCTTGCCGTCGCTGAGGGCGATGAAGCTGACCTCTTCGCCCGCAAGGAATTCCTCAATCACCAGGCGCGAGCCAGCTTGGCCCACGAGGGCGCCCGAGAGCATTTCCTGTATAGTTCGCTCGGCCTCCTGCCGATCGTTCACGATAACTACACCTTTGCCCGCGGCGAGGCCGTCCGCCTTCAGAACCAGCGGGTAGCGGAACCGGTTCAAAGCTGACACAGCCTCCGCGTAGTTGTCAGCCGTGACGTGACCGGCGGTGGGGACTCCAAAGCGCAGCATCGCGTCCTTGGCGAAGATCTTGCTGCCTTCGAGCCTCGCCGCCGCCGCCGTGGGCCCCACGATCAGACGGCCTGCGGCGCGGAAACGGTCCACAACACCGGCAACCAGCGGCGCTTCCGGGCCAACCACCGTCAAATCGGCATTGACGGACTGTGCCAAATCAAGAAAGCCATCCGGTGTTGCGGCACTGCGGCGCCAAACACTCCGCCACTCGCCGCTATGCCAGGGTTGCCCGGAGCCGCGTACAACTTCCCAACCGATGGGCTCTGGGCGAGCCGCCAGGCGATGGCGTGCTCGCGTCCGCCGCTGCCGATGACAAGTACGTTCAATGCAGTCCTCCCGATCTTTCTTAGAATAGAACTAATCGCGTTCCTCGTTCCCATGAGCGTCACTGGAGAGTTGCGGTACGACATCGTCGTCGTCGGCGCCGGCCATGCCGGCTGCGAAGCGGCGCGTGCGTCGGCGCGCCTGGGCTGTTCGACGGCGCTGGTCACCATGAATCTGGACCTGATCGCGCAGATGTCCTGCAATCCGGCGGTCGGTGGAATCGCTAAGGGTCACCTGGTGCGGGAGGTGGACGCTCTGGGCGGCGTGATGGGCGAGATCACCGATCGCGCCGGCATCCAGTTCCGGCTGCTGAATACCAGCCGCGGACCGGCGGTCTGGTCTCCGCGGGCGCAGTGCGACAAGAGCGAGTACCGCCGGCTGATGCGGGAGGCGCTCGAGCAGGAGCCCAACCTGGGAATCGTGCAGGCCGAGGCCGCTGGGATTGTTATTGAAGCGGGCCCGCCGCGCCGTGTCCGTGGCGTTCGCCTGCGCGACGGCCGCGTGATTCGATGTGAAACGGTGGTCTTGACTCCCGGCACGTTCCTGAACGGCCTCGCGCACATAGGTGAAAATACTTACACCTGTGGGAGAAGCGGAGAACCCCCCTCGCAATTGCTGGGAGAGCAACTCCGCAACCTTGGTTTTCAATGGCTGCGGCTGAAGACCGGCACACCTCCCCGGCTGGACGGCAGAACCATTGACTGGTCGCGGTTCGAGGCCCAGGACGGCGATCTGGACCCGACCCCGTTCTCCTTCCTCACGGAGCGGATCGACCGTCCGCAGATTCAGTGCTATATCGCCTACACCACCCCCGAGACGCACGCGCTGCTGCGGGCGAACATCGGGCGCTCCCCTCTCTACGGTGGCCAGATCAAGGGCGTGGGGCCGCGCTATTGTCCTTCGATCGAGGATAAGGTCGTTAAATTCGCCGACAAAGAGCGGCACCAGGTATTCCTGGAGCCGGAGGGGTTGCATACCAACGAGGTCTACGTCAACGGCATGTCGACCAGCATGCCGATCGATGTGCAATGCGGCATGATCGCCTCAATTCCAGGCCTGGAGCGGGCGGCGATGATCCGTCCGGGCTACGCGATCGAGTACGACGCGATCGATCCTCGGGAGTTGACCCACAGTCTTGAGACTAAGGGCATCGAGGGGCTCTTCCTCGCTGGCCAGATCAACGGCACCTCGGGCTACGAGGAAGCTGCCTCCCAGGGGATACTCGCCGGGATCAACGCGGCGCGGCGGGTGGCCGGCCAGCCCGGAGTGATTATCCCGCGAACCGGCGGCTACATGGGCATCATGATTGACGACCTGGTGACCAAGGGAGTCGACGAACCCTACCGCATGTTTACTTCCAGGGCCGAGTTTCGCTTGCACTTGCGCATCGACAATGCCGATGACCGCTTGACTCCCCTGGGCAGGGAGATTGGGCTGGCCGATGATCGGCGCTGGCGCCTGTTCCAGGAGAAGTGCCGGCAGAAGCAGTTGCTTCGGGAGTTGCTGCAACGAACTGGCAAGACACAGTGGCTCAAGCGACCGGAAGCCAGCATCGATGCCCTGCGCGAAGAGTTGGTCAAGGCGCTGGGCGCAACTCCACTGCGGGGAGTACTAAACACGGTCGAGACTGAGGTGAAGTACGAGGGCTACCTGATGCAGCAGGAGCGGCAGATCCGCCGGCTCGGAGATAGCGAAAGGCGAAGCATTCCGATCGGGTTTGGATTTGCAGCAGTGCCGGGCCTGTCGCGGGAGATCCGGGAGAAGCTGGAGCGGGTACGGCCGGTAACGCTGGGGCAAGCGTCCAGGATTCCAGGAGTGACGCCCGCTGCAATTGGCGTACTCGATGTATACTTGAGCCTTGAATCCAGGAGCCGAAGTTGAGGTTTTCGGGGGTCTGCTTCGGTCCAACCTCCAGGGAATCTGCGAACTGTCGGCTGAACAGGTGCATTCGCTCTACGACCACTACCAGATCCTGAGCCGGTGGAACCAGGTGCTGAATCTTAGCTCCGTTCGGGATCTGGAGACAGCCGTCATTCGACATTATTGCGAATCGGTCTTCCTGGCCGTCAACATGCCTGAAGTGGCGGTGTCGATTGCAGATCTCGGCTCTGGTGGCGGTTTTCCGGGGATTCCGCTAGCCGCAATGCGGCCAGACTGCGATGTGACTCTGATCGAGGCGCATCAGCGAAAGGCTGCGTTCTTGAAGGAAGCTACCCGAGAGTACAAGAACGTCAAGGTCATCGCAAAGCGATCCGAGCAGGCCGAAGGACCGTTCGACTGGCTGGTCTCGAGGGCTGTGGCATGGAAGGACGTCCTGAATTCCGTGCCCAGGCTCGCGCGCAACGTAGCTCTCCTGACCACTCTCAAGGACGCCGAAGGCATTCTCGCGGTCAGAGAAGTCCTCTGGGATTCTCCTTTGCCGTTACCATGGGGACGGAACCACATTCTGCTCCGCGGTGCTTTTGTTTCACGTGGAACGTGATAGGATTTGGACTTCACACCAGGAGATTGCGCTTTGGGTAAAGTCATCGCGATCGCGAATCAGAAGGGCGGGGTCGGTAAGACCACCACCGCCATAAACCTGGCGGCGGCGCTGGCGGCCAATGACTTGAGGGTCTTGCTGATCGATGCGGATCCACAGGGCAATTCCACCACCGGCCTCGGTGTCGCCAAGGATTCCGACAGGCTGTCGCTCTACAGCGCCATGCTCGGGGACGCTGACCTGGCTTCTACTATCAGGCAAACCGGCTTCGAAGGCTTGGACATCGTTCCGGCAGATAGGAATCTGGTAGGAGCGAATCTGGAATTGGTGGACGAGGTCGAGAGAGAGAGTCGTCTGCGAACCCGGCTTCAACCGGTTCGTGACCGGTATCACTTCACCCTCATTGACTGCCCTCCCGCCCTGGATCTTCTCACCGTCAACGCGCTGGTGGCGGCAGATTCGGTACTTATTCCCATACAATGCGAGTTCTTCGCGTTGGAGGGGGTTTCGCAGTTGCTGGACACGATTGACCGCATCCGGGAGACGTTTGCTCATCCGCTACAAATCGAAGGTGTGCTGTTGACCATGTTTGACGACCGGACGGTGCTGGCGCGCCAGGTCGCCGCCGATCTGCGGGAGTTCTTTGAGGGTGACGTATTTAAGACCGAGATTCCCAGAAGCATTCGCTTGGCCGAGGCTCCGAGCTTCGGTAAACCAATCCTCAGCTACGACCCCCGTTCGCGGGGCGCGGAAGCTTACATTAAGCTGGCCAAGGAGATACTCGCTCATGAGCAAGGCGCCACACAATCCGCGCAAAGCCCTCGGTAAGGGTCTGTCGGCCCTGTTGGGGCCAAAAGCGCCGCCCGAGACTGCAGAAGCGGGCGAAGGCCTTTTGCATCTGCCTGTAGACCAGATTGATCCCAACCCTTTTCAGTCACGAACGGTGTTTCAGGCCGACCGGTTGCAGGAACTGGCACAATCCATCCAAGCCAACGGAGTGATCCAACCCCTTGTCGTTCGCGGCAACGGGTCGCGCTATCAGTTGGTGGCTGGAGAAAGGCGCTGGCGAGCCTCGAAGATCGCCGGCTTAGCCACCGTCCCGGTCGTTGTTCAGCAACTCTCTAACGAGCAACTCCTGGAAGTCACTCTCATCGAGAACATCCAGCGTGAAGATCTGACGCCAATCGAAGTCGCCCATGCCTTTGACCGGCTGGTTCGGGATCTGGGGCTAAGCCACGAGGAGATCGCCAAGCGAACCGGCAAGGACCGCAGCACTATTACCAATACGCTGAGACTCCTCCGCCTGCCGCGCGATCTTCAGCAGTTGCTTTCCGAGCACCGGCTCTCCATGGGCCATGCGCGCGCCATCCTGGGGCTACCCACCGAAGAGTTGCAGCGCCAGGTGGCGGAGAAGGCCAGTTCGCAGGGGCTCTCGGTTCGTCAGGTGGAGCGGTTGATCCAGCGCATGACCGAGACGAGAGATCCCAAACAAGCGGCGGATGTGCTCAACGACCCCAACGTCAAGGCCGCGGTTCAAGAACTCGAGAAAACTCTCGGCACCAAGGTCCGCATCGTGGCCAAGTCCGAGGAGCGGGGACGAATCGAGATCGAGTATTACTCGGCAGAGGATTTGGACCGCATCTACCAACTCATTGCCGGCGATGAAAAGCAATAGGCAAGTGGTGCCGGCGGCTGGACTCGAACCAGCGACCTAGGGATTATGAGACCCTCGCTCTAGCCTCTGAGCTACGCCGGCCGCGCTCTGCTACAACAACCAGCCTATAAAGCCACCGCACTTCTTGTCAATGCCGGAAAACGGGTGAGGCGGAAATTTGCTTGACACGGCGGCGGTCCAGGATCATAGTGAAGATGGAAACGGAAGTTTCCACCTGCTCCCGCTGGGGAGCGGGGATTTTGACGGCTCAGTAGGTGGGGCCATCGTAATTAAGGAGGAAGTCCATAGAAAACGACCACTTTCAAGGGCGGCTACCGGCTTCCTTCAATGAGCGGGGATGAGCCATACGCGCCGAGAACCGGCTCAGATGGGCCTCAGGCGCTGCGGAATCTGCACCGCAAGAATTGGCTTATCGTCTCGGTGAGGAGTCGGCGGTCGCCCTTTACGTTTTGGGGTCCTTCCCCGTTTGACAGCATCCCCCCCGGTTGAGTAGATTCATAGTGTCTTTCCCATCCAAGGCGGGAGTGCGCGCGTGTATTCGGTGGAATTCCAAAACGTTTCCAAGAGCTACCCCATCTACGCCTCACCCGGCGATCGGCTCAAGGAGTTGCTCACCGTCAACCGCCGTCGTTACCACCGGGATTTCTGGGCGTTGCAGGACGTCAGCTTCGCCGTTCGCAAAGGTGAGACGTTTTGTGTGATCGGCGAGAACGGCGCGGGTAAGAGCACCCTTCTTCAATTGATTGCAGGCATCCTGCCCGCAACGGTCGGCAGCGTAACCGTCAGCGGCCGGGTTTCCGCTCTGCTGGAACTCGGGTCGGGATTCAACCCTGAGTTCACCGGCCGGGAGAATGTCTACCTCAACGGCGCAATCCTCGGTTTTTCAACTCGGGAGATGGACCTAAAGTATAGGGAGATAGAGGCCTTTGCCGAAATCGGAGAATTCATCGATCAACCCGTGAAGACCTACTCGAGCGGCATGGCCGTGCGCCTGGCCTTCGCGGTGGCGATCCATGTTGACCCTGAGATTCTGCTCGTGGATGAAGCCTTGGCCGTAGGAGACATCTACTTCCGCCAGCGCTGCATGCGGAAGGTGCATGAATTGCGGTCCCGCGGCGTCACGATTCTTTTTGTGTCCCACGCCATCGCGGATGTGAAGGCCGTTGGCAATCGCGCTGTATGGCTGGAGCAGGGGCGGGTCCGCGATCTTGGCGACACCGACAAGGTAGTCGCGAATTACCTGGCCGCGATGGTAGAGAAGGACTCGTCCTACGTTGCGCACCAGCCGCGTCCGGTCGAAGCGCGGGCAGCGGCGCCCGCGGCGTTGCCGCCGGAGATCGCTGACACAATTCCAAATATCGATCACCGGCACGGCGACCGTCGGGCCGAGATCATCGGAATTGCAGTACTCGATGAGCACGGTCAGCCGCAACATCTGCTCGAACCGCGGTCCGTCATCGTGGTTCGGATCAGTGTCCAGGCCAAGGCGGAGATAGCCGCGCCGATTGTCGGCTACATGCTGCGCAACCACCTTGGGATGGATTTCTCCGGAACGAATACTTCACGCCTGGGGCACGAACTGCCCCCGATGCTGCCTGGCGAAATCCGCACGGTCGACTTCCACACCGAGCTGCCCGAGTTGTACCCTGGATCCTTCTCTTTCTCCCCGGCAATCGCCGACGGGACGCTCGCGAGCTACCGGATGTGCGACTGGATCGACAATGCCGTGGCCGTGCAGATGGGACACGGTGAAGGGCCGGTCTATGGTTACATGCATCTGCCGTGCCGGGTGGAAGTGAACAGCCGGCTGCTCTCAAACGACGAAGCGACGGAGGCCATCCTTGGCTGAATTCACGGGTGAACGAGTCATCCCCGGCGAGGTGGAGGCCGACCTCTGGAACGAGCACTTCGCGCGCTACGCCTTCGCCTCGCGGCTGTCCCGGAGGAAACGGGTCCTGGACGCCGGATGCGGCGCCGGTTACGGGACCGCGGAACTGGCTCGCGGCGCCGCCACGGTTGTGGGCCTCGATGTTTCCTCCGACGCCCTGAAGTTCGCCCGCCTGAACTACCCGCTGCCGAACGCCGGCTTCCTTCAAGCCTCCTGCGCGGCCCTGCCCTTTGCGGGCGGCTCCTTCGACCTCGTGACCGTCTTCGAAGTGATCGAGCACATCCGGGAATGGAGGGAGTGTTTGCGCGAGATTCGCCGCGTATTGGCCCCGGCGGGTCAGTGTGTCATCTCCACGCCGAACCGGGATTACTACGCGGAGTCGCGCGGAACCACGGGGCCCAATCCGTATCACGAACACGAGTTCAGCTTTGAAGAATTCAGCGACGAACTGAGCGCGGTGTTCCCGCACGTCTCGATGTTCGTTCAGAATCACGCTGAAGGGCTTGTATTCCAGCCCGCCAGGACTTCCTCGCAGACCGAGGCGCGCGTAGACGGTGGAGCCTGGGGCCCGCAAGATGCGCATTTCTTCCTCGCGGTCTGCGCACTCGCTCCGCAAACCGGCGCGCCGACATTTCTTTATGTTCCGAAGGCGGCCAATGTTCTGCGCGAGCGCGAGCGCCATATCGAGAGTCTCGGCCGCCAACTCTCGGAGATCACTGCCGAACGCGACAGCCATATCGAGAGTCTCGGCCGCCAACTCGCCGAGATCACCGCCGAACGCGACAGCCATATCGAGAGTCTCGGCCGCCAACTCGCCGAGATCACCGCCGAACGCGACAGCCTGCTCCAGATGTTTCGGGACCAGAAGGAGGAATTGGAGGAGCGCAACCGCTGGGCCGTCGAGTTGAACCAGGCACTTGAAAAAGCCGGCACCTCCATCCGCGGGCTCCAGGAAGAACTGGTGGAAAAGGCCGAATGGGCCATGAAAGCCGAGCGAGAACTCGACGACAAGTGCCGAGAGCTGGCCGGGTGTGTCGATGCCCTGCACCAGGCGGAGGCCATGATCGAAGAGCGAACTAAGTGGGCCCAAGAACGAGACAGTTTGGCCCAGGCACTGGACAATCAGGTTCCCGAGTTGGACGCCCAGGTCCGCGAATTGGGGAGCCAGGTCCGCGAACTGGAGGCGCGGCTGAGCCTGGTCCGGTCCTCCCGATGGATCAGGCTGGGCAACACCCTGGGGCTCGGCCCCCGGCTAGGTAATGAGTAGCATGCGCCGGGTGGCCCGCCTCCTGCGTGAGCTGCCGTTGGCGCTGGCGTCGCCCTTTCTGATTGCAGTTGCAGCGGTGGCTTTGGCGATTACGGATTTGCTCCGGCTGGCGCGCTCACGCCAGTCCCTGGTCCCGGAGACAAAGCCGTCCACCAGTGCGGCGACTGTCGTCATCCCCACCTGGAACGGCCGCGACCTGCTCGAGAGAAACCTGCCGGGCGTTGTGGCGGCCCTCGGCGGCAATCCCATCGAACGAGATCATCGTGGTGGACAACGCCTCGGACGACGGAACGGCCGGCTTCCTACGGAAGACGTTTCCGTCCGTCAAAGTCCTCGCGATGCCCAGCAACCTGGGCTTCGGCGGCGGATCGAACGCCGGGTTCCAGGCGGCAGCGAACGACATCGTCGTCTTGCTGAACAACGATATGCGCGTGGAACCGGGCTTCCTTGCGCCGCTCCTCGAAGGATTCACCGATGAGACGGTGTTCTCCGTCTCCTGCCAGATCTTCTTCTCGGACCCGGCCAAGCGCCGCGAGGAGACCGGTCTCGCGGCAGGCTCCTGGGAGCACGGCATGCTGCGCGTCCGGCATTGGTCGGACGAAGGCATACTGGGTCTTTACCCCTGTTTCTACGGAGGCGGCGGATCGACGGCCTATGACCGGAAGAAGTTCCTGGAGTTGGGCGGATTCGACCCATTGCTGGCGCCGTTCTACCTCGAGGACACTGACCTCGGTTACGGGGCCTGGAAACGCGGCTGGAAGGTGCTGTATGCGCCGTCCAGCGTGGTCTACCACGAACACCGCGGGACAATCGGTAAGCGCTTCAGTGAGAACCAGATCCGCGATGTCCTGGCCAAGAACTTCATCCTTTGGACCTGGAAGAACATCCACGAATGGCGGCGCCTTGGCCCGCATTTCTTCTACGCTTGTAGTGGAGCCATTCTCAGCGCGCTGTCCGGAGACTCCCCGGAGCGATCGACGCTCGATGGCATCTGGCGGGCTTTTGGCCAGCTTCCAGGGGCGGTGCGATCCAGGTGGAGGGCCAAGGGGCTCGCTGCCGTTACCGACACGGAGGCTTTCCGCCGCCCGCTCGGGGGGTATTTCCGCGACCGCTTCGGGGTGATGCCGGCCAGGCCGAAGCGCCTGCGGGTTCTGTTCGTGTCCCCGTACCCCGTGTTCCCTCCGGTTCATGGCGGCGGCGTTTTCATGTATCAGACGATCCGCGAGTTGGCGCGCCTGTGCGAGTTGCACCTCATCGTGCTGCTGCATTACCCGCACGAGAGAGCGGCGCACGAGCACCTGAAAGGTGTTTGCGCAACGGTGGAGTTGCCGGTAAAGACCAATGCGCAACCGGCCACGGCGGCGTCGATCCTTCCGCGCGCGGTCCGGGAGTTCGCTTCCCAGGACCTGGCCTGGCTGATCCACCGGCAGATCCAGACGCATGCGATCGATCTGGTTCAACTGGAATACACGCCGCTGGGCGAGTACGCCGCCGATTTCCGCCGGCTGGCCTGCGTGTTGTTCGAGCACGACGTCTATTTCCAATCGGTGGCCAGGAGCTGGAGCTATCTGCCGGGCCTGCCCGGAAAGCTGAAAGCGGCGTTGGAGTACTTCAGAGCGCTGCGCTACGAGACGCGGATGCTCCCGCGCCTGGATCGCATCCAGACCTGCACCCGCGACAACCGGGATTACCTTTTGTCCTTTGTGCCGAGGCTCGCCGGCAAGGTCCAGTCGGGGCTGAGGGCGGGGGTTGATACCTCGCGCTATGCATTCGAGTCCAACGGCCGGGAACCTTTCACGATGTTATTTGTGGGCAGCTTTCGGCACCTGCCCAACCAGGCGGCGCTGGCCTGGTTTACGGCGGAGGTGCTGCCGGCGGTGTATGCGCGCCACCCGGAGGCGCGACTGGTCGTGGTGGGCTCCGATCCCCCGCCACCGCACGCGTTCCAAAGCCTCGACCACATTGAACTGCGCGGCGCCGTGGAGGACATCCGCGAACCGCTCGGGCGGTACGCCGTGTTCGTCTGTCCGGTTCTCAGCGGCTCGGGCGTGCGGGTGAAACTCCTGGAGGCGTTCGCGTCCGGCATTCCGGTCGTTTCCACCCGCTTGGGCGCCGAGGGTCTGGCGAACCGGGACGGCGGGTTCTGCGCGCTGGCCGACGACCCGGCCGGCTTCGCGGCAAAAATCGTCTCGCTGCTGGAGCATCCGGCGGCGGCGGCGGAGATGGCTCTACGCGCCAGGGCGGAGGTGGAGGCGAACTGGGACATCAATCGCCTGACCGCGCGCCTGGAAGCCAGCTACCGCGAAGTGGTCTGGGAAAAACGGGCGGCTACTTCTTCTTGACCGCAGTGGCTTTCTTCAGCCCGTCCACGATCCGGCGCGCGATGCGGTCCAGTTCGTCGGGGGTCGTGTTCCTCGGCTTCTCGTAGGCCGACCACAGCACTTGCCGCGTCGCAATATCCACCAGAAAGACGGTTCCCTTGCTTCTGGAGAACGAAGAACTCGGGCGAAGGTCCGCATTGCCTCGGCCGGCCGGTTGCGGGAAAAGAGCGTTAAGCCGCTCTTCGAAAGGCTGCTCCCACCTGGTCCGTGAAAGCCAGCTCAGCCTTCTTCGGATCGGTCACGACCGAGAACAAGCCCGACTCGTTGATCCGGTTCGCCAGGTGCTGATCCAAGCCGCCGGACATCGGCAGCACGTAGAGAGATTGCCCCGTAGTGAGGGTCGCCGCGAGCAGCGATCCCGCTCCCAGAACCATGGCGCATAATAGGAGGACAGCGAATCTCATAGCAGCCTTCATCATACAGCATGTATAAGGACCTCAAGGTCACGGTCATCATCCCCTGCCTCAACGAAGAGTCCGGCATCGGGCGCGTGCTCAAACAGATGCCGTCCTTCGTGGACGAGGTCATCGTGGTGGATAACGGCTCGACCGACCGCACCGCCGATGTGGCGCGCTCGCTGGGCGCTCTGGTCATCCGGGAGGAGGTTCGAGGCTACGGGCGGAGTTACAAGAAAGGCTTCGCGGAGGCGACCGGCGATGTCATCGTCACGCTCGACGGCGACCACAGCTATCCCGTGGACGGCATCTCCTACCTGCTGGAGGCGTTTCTCCACCTCAAGGTCGATTTCCTGAACGCCTCCCGGTTCCCGGTGCGCGATCCCGACGCCATGAGCTTCAAGCACAAGATGGGCAACCTGATTCTTTCGCTGGCCATGTCGCTGCTCTTCTTGCGCTGGGTGCGGGATTCCCAGTCGGGTATGTGGGTCTTCCGGCGCTCGATTCTCAAGGACTTCCTTCTGGAGGCCGAGGGTATGGCCTTCTCGGAGGAGATCAAGGTCGAGGCCATTCGAAACCACCACGTCCGTTTCGGTGAGATCTCGATCATGTATTCCACGCGGCTGGGCGAGATTAAGCTCAATCCTTGGAGAGACGGCATACAGAACCTGCTGTTTCTCGCAAAAAAACGCTTTGCACGAAGGGGGAAACGGTGGTAACATTGAGTTTCACCCGCCTGCGTTCCACGTCCCAGAGCAAATGATTGGTGCGGCCATTGGCGCTGTTTCCAGCGTGACGGCGATCGTCCCGAATTGGAACCGGCGCGAGCTTCTCGCCACGGTTCTCGCGGACCTCGCCCGGCAGACGCGGCCCTTCGCGGAGATCCTGGTGGTGGATAACGGCTCCTCGGACGGGTCGGCGCAAGTGGCTGCCGCGGCGGGGGCGCGGGTTCTCCAAATGGGGGCGAACGCCGGCTTCAGCCGGGCCGTGAATTGCGGCATCCAGGCGGCGCTGACCCCCTGGGTGGCCATTGTGAATAATGACGTCGAGCTGGCCGCCGATTGGCTGGAGCGATTGCAGGAGGCGGCGTTGAAGGAGCAGGCATGGTTCGCGGCCGGCAAAGTGCTAAAGGCGGCGAACCGTGAGGTGATTGACGGCACCTATGATGAAATCTGTCGCGGCGCCTGCGGCTGGCGCGCCGGGCATGGCCGCCCGGACGGGCCGGCTTGGGGAGAGCCGCGGCCGATCCGCTTCGCCTCATTCACGGCGACGCTGTTCCGGACTGAGTTGTTTGGGAAGGTTGGGCTTCTCGACGAGCGATTTGAGTCGTACTTGGAAGACGTGGATTTTGGGCTTCGCTGCGCGAAGGAAGGCTATCGCGGGGTGTATGCTCCCTCGGCGGTGGCCTGCCATGCCGGGAGCGCCACTCTCGGCGAATGGCACCCGGAAACCGTCCGGCGCATTTCGCGGAACCAGCTTTGGCTGGTGGCCAAGCATTTCCCGAGGCGCTGGGCTCTGCGCTACGGCTGGCCGGTGTTCGTGGCGCAGGCGCTGTGGGGGCTGGTGGCTTTGCGGCACGGGGCCGGTTGGGCGTTCGTCCGGGGGAAGAGCGAGGCGCTCTGCCGTTTCAGGGCAGTGCGCGCCTGCGGCCAGGGATCGAGCGGCATTGAGGCCGTGTTGGAGGAAAGCGAGAAGGAGTTGCTGCGGATGCAGAAGCAGACCGGTTTTGACCTTTACTGGAGGTTGTACTGCGCGCTGACATGAAGGACACCGGCGCCGTTATCGTGACCTGGAACTCCGAGGCCGAGATCGGAGCATGCCTGGACTCCGTGCTTCCGCGCGTCGAGCGGGTTGTGGTCGTGGATAACGCCTCCTCCGACGGCACTCTGGCCGAGATCCGCCAGCGGCCCGCCGCCCTGCTGGTCTCGAACCCCGGCAACCGCGGTTTTGCGGCGGCGGTGAATCAGGGCGTTCAAGCCTTGAACACGCCGTACGTTTTGATTCTAAATCCCGACACCGTGCTCCAGAGCGGTGTCGAGCCTCTGGTGGAGGCCGCGAACGCTCCGGGAGTGGCGGCGGCCGGAGGCAAGCTGGTGGACGGCCAGGGCCGCCCGCAGACGGGTTTCTCCGTGCGCCGGTTCCCGACCGTGGCCAGCCTGTGTTTCGAGGCGCTGGGTTTGAACGCAGTCTGGCCCCGCAATCCGGTGAACCGGAGGTACCGCTGCCTGGACCTGGACCTGGACTCGCCGGCGGAGGTCGATCAGCCGGCCGGCGCGTTCCTGTTGCTCCGCCGCGATGCCTGGGAGGCGCTGGGGGGGTTCGATGAGGGCTTCCAGCCAGTCTGGTTTGAGGATGTGGACTTCCTCAAGCGCGCCAGGGACAGAGGCTACCACGTCCGCTTTGCGCCGGCCGCGGTGGCGATGCATGCCGGGGGCCGGTCCATCGGGCGAATGGCTCCGGGAACGCGGGAGTTTTGCTGGTATGCTAGCCTTTTAAGATACGCGTCTAAGCACTTTCGAATCTGGGGATGGCTCCCGGTTCGGGGGGCGGTGATCGCAGGTTCAGCTTTTCGGATGCTGCACGGAGTTCTCAGCACGCGAAGGTTGAGGCCGGTGGCGGTGTATGGTAGAGTGATCTGCCTAGCGTGCCGCGGGCTGCTGTCGACGGGGGAGCGATTTGAGCGAGATAAGCCGAATGCTGGTCTGACCCACGCGCATGACACATAACGATTTCGTCTCCGTCACCGTCGTGACGTACAACAGCGGCCGATTTATCAAGAGGTGCCTGGAGTCCGTCCTGGCCCAAGGCTTCCGGAACAAAGAAGTCATCGTCGTCGACAACGCCTCCAGCGACGGGACGATCGACATTCTGGAACAGTTCGAGGACCGCTGCCGGATCGTTTATAACGACGAGAACCTGGGGTTCGCGGCAGCCCAGAATCAGGCCATAAATCTGTCCTCCGGCGCCTGGGTGCTGACGTTGAATCCGGACGTTTTGCTGCTGGGGGGCTTTATTCAGGCTTTAGTGGATGCAGGCCACTTCCATCCGAAGATCGGGTCCGTGTGCGGCAAGCTGCTGACCATGCGGGCCACGTTCGACATTCCGGACCGTCCCCTGGTGGACTCGACCGGGATCTACTTCACCCCTATGCTGCGGCATCTGGATCGCGGCAGCCAGGAAGTGGATAACGGGCACTTCCTGCGCCACGAATACGTTTTTGGGGCGAGCGCCGCGGCGGCGTTGTATCGCCGCGAGATGATCGACGACGTGTTGATCCACGGAGAGTTCTTCGATTCCGATTTCTTCGTCTACCGCGAGGATGCCGACGTGGCCTGGCGCGCCCAGTTATTGGGATGGCGGTGCATGTACACGCCGCAAGCCCGGGGTTACCATGTGCGCAAGGTGCTGCCGGGCAACCGGCGCGCGCTTCCCCCGGTTATCAACATGCACTCGGTGAAGAACCGGTTCTTGATGCGCATCAAGAACATGACCGGCGACCTTTACCTGCGAAACTTCTTCTCCATTACTGCCAGGGACGTTCTGGTGGTCGCCTGCTGCCTGCTGCGGGAACACTCGTCGCTCAAGGCGTTCTGGCACCTGGGCAAGAGCTGGCGTCAGGTGTGGGCCAAGCGCCACGAGATCATGAGCCGGCGGCGCGTCGACGACGCCTACATGGCGGGTTGGTTCCACTACATTCCGGTCACCCGCCCCGCTCCCAACAAAGCTCCCGCCCACGTCCAGGCGCGCACGCGCGCAGTCCAGGGCTGATGAAACTGGCCATCCTCGGGACCCGCGGGATACCGGCCAATTACGGGGGGTTCGAGACTTTCGCGGAAGAGCTTTCCCGCAGGCTGGTGGAGCGCGGGCATCAGGTTACGGTTTACTGCCGTGAGAGGTGCCGGGAATCCACCTATCTGGGAGCCTCGCTTCAGTATCTCCCCACCATCCGGCACAAATACCTGGACACGATCGCCCACACCTTTCTCTCGACCCTGCACCTGTTGAAGCACCCTCAGGATGTGGCGCTCTACTGCAATGCCGCCAATGCGGCTTTTACTCTGCTGCCGCGCCTTAGGGGCATACCCACGGCGCTAAACGTCGACGGCCTGGAGCGCAAGCGCCGCAAGTGGAACCTCGTCGCCAGGACGTGGTACCTCGTCTCGGAATGGCTGGCCACCTTCTGCCCATCATCGGTGGTGACCGACGCCCAGGCGATTTCCGATTACTACCTGCGGCGTTACCGCAAGCGTAGCCACTTCATCCCGTACGGGGCCGAGACCGGGAAGGTGGGGACGAAAGCGGCGCTGGAACGCCTCGGCCTGGAGCCGGGCCGGTATTTCCTCTATGTCAGCCGGATGGAGCCGGAAAACAACGCGCTGGAAGTTCGTCAGGCATTCGAGCAGGTGGAGACGCCCTTCAAGCTGGCGCTGATCGGCGATGCGCCATACGCCGCGGACTACCTCAAACGGGTTCGGGACACGCGACGATCCGCGCGTGGTCATCCCCGGCGCGATCTACGGAACCGGATACCACGAGCTGCTCTCGCATTGCTTCGCCTACATTCACGCGACAGAGGTGGGAGGCACGCACCCGGCGCTGATCGAGGCCATGGGGCGAGGGTGCCTGGTGTTGTATCTGGACACGGCCGAAAACGCCGAGGCGGCCGCGGGGGCGGGAATCTCGTTCAAGAACGACCTGGCCCGGAAGCTGGCCGCCGTGCTGGCCATGCCCGAAGCCGAGCGTCAGCAGTGGCGCGGACGCGCCGTCGAGCGCGCACGCGAGCGGTACAGTTGGGAAGCGGTCGCCGACGCCTACGAGCGCCTTCTCGGCGAGCTGGCGAAGCGCCGATAATGGAGAAGATGGCCAACCTCCCGTACCGCTCCTGGGTTGAAGTCTCCCGATCCAGGATCGCCGCCAACTTTCGCAAAGTCCGCGACGCGGTGGGGCCGTCGGTCGAAGTAGCCGCGGTGGTGAAGGCCGATGCCTACGGACACGGGGCCGCGGAGGTTTCTCGCCTGCTGGAGGCGGAAGGCGCCAGATGGCTCGCAGTCAGCAACGTCGAGGAGGGGGTGGCGCTTCGGAAAACGGGCATCCACACCCGGATTCTGGTGATGGCGGACTGTCTTCCCTTCGAGCGCGGCGCGCTGGCGGAGTACGATCTGACCCCGGTGGTGCACCGGCTCGAGGATGTGGCGGAACTGGATCGCGTGGCGGCGTCCAAGGGAGTGCGCCTCGCTTACCACCTGAAGCTCGACACCGGCATGGGACGCCTGGGGACGCGCGCCGGTTGTGACCAGATCCTGGAAGCCGTGCGTGGGCGCCCGAATGTCCAGCTCGAGGGGCTGATGACTCACTTCGCCTCGTCGGCGAATTACGCGAGCCCTCAGACCGAGCTGCAGATCGAGGCCTTCGAGGCCGTGCGCGGCGCTTTGAAGCAGGCCGGCGTCGAGCCGCGCTGGGTCCATCTGTCGAGCACCAATCCCATCGCCTACGGGCGGCGGCTGGCCTGGGGCAACATGGTGCGCGCCGGCCACTCGCTCTACGGGTACATCTCCCCAGCCAAGGAGAACGCGCCGCCCAGGATCCTGGACGTCGAGCCCGCGCTGAAGTGGAAGGTGACCATCCTGGCCGTGAAGGAACTTCCCGTGGGAGCGCTGGTCGGTTATGGCGGCACGTTTAAGACCGCGCGCCCGACGCGGATCGCGGTGCTGGCGGCGGGCTACGCCGACGGCATCCCGCACCGCATGTCGAACCGGGGCAAGGTGATCGTCGGAGGCCGGTTGGTTCCGGTAATCGGGTCGGTTTCGATGGATCTCACCACCATCGATATCACCGACGTGCCGGAATCGGCCGCCGGAGACGCGGTGACGCTGCTCGGCCGCGAGGGCGACGTGGCGATCAACGCCCAGCAGATCGCGCGCTGGGCGGGCACCATCTCCTACACCGTGCTCTGCGGCATCAGCGCCCGCGTGCCCCGGGTGTACGTGTAGGGGCACGGCGCCGCCGTGCCCCTGGAGTTTATACATTTCAGGCTGAGGCTCGGTTGTGGAGTGGGCCGCAAGGAGCGCCATGCCGGCGGTCTCGCCGGCAGAGCCTTCTTCTGGATGGATCAGTTTCTGGACACCGCCCGCACGGGTCCGTTCTGACGTGCATCTATTGGTGACCCCGCATATCTCGGTCACCAAGCTCACCCGGCGCTTGAAAGGCTAAACGGCGCGAGAGGCCAACCGGAGTCCTACGACCACTGGGTGCGCAATGAACAGCAGTGGAAGCGGGCAGTGAGGTACATCGAGCGCGGCCCCTGCGAGCAGCATCCGCCGGCAGGACGGCCGGCGTTGCGGACCTGGCGGTACACTCCACAACGGCCTCCCCGTCCCTGAAATGGAGAAACTCCAGGGACAAGTTGAAGCTTGCGATCACTGCTGGAGGTCGCGGAAGGCCACGGTCACCGAGCCGACGGCGCCTGAAGCGGCATCCTGAACCACCACCCGCAGGCGCGTCGCTCCCGGACTGGGATCGATCGTACGGCGGTGGGTCAGCCCCTCGCGCACGATGCGCTGGTAGGTGGCTTCCTGAAGGCTGAGGTCGAGCGTGTCGGTGACAGCGTCGCGCTGGCGGCCGTCCCGGTCGATCTGGGCCAGCACCACCTGAAGCTTCCCGCTCCATCGTCCGTCCCGTGGCTGAAGGCTGATGCGATTCGGTTCCACGCGGATCGCGAGATCCAGGCCTCCGCCGCCAGCCTTCGAAGGCTGGATCTGAAGCGTCACGCCAACCCCGGCGGCGTCCAGCGGGCTCGTCACCGCGGCGCTGAGTATGGCCTGGCGCGATTGCTCGTCGGGCGCATCTTCGGGCAGATCGACGTAACTCTGGCGATAGCGCAGCTTCAGGTCGGAGGACTTGGCGCGAACCCTGATCTGGCGGGACTTGCCGTCGTATTTCCGTTCCGCCGGGTAGTAGGCGAGGGTGTAGCTGATCTCGGAGTCGGCCACGGCCTCGCGAACCGCCATCGTGAGATCGTTGGTGTTGACGTAGGCAATCCCGCCGGTGCGCGAGGCTAGCTCCCACATCGCCCCCTGATTGGCAAGGCCGGTCTTCGGAAGCAGCGGGTCGAGGCGCGGATTCGCGGTGCGTTGCGCGGCGGAAGTGCGCGAGTCCGTCATGAAGCCGCGCGCGTCCACCGGGTAGATCGCCAGGTTGGCGTTCTGCATAGCGCGGACGGTGCGCTCGATCTCGTTGCCGAAGGTTCGCCGGTCGCGCATCGGGTCCAGGGCGAGATTGCCCATCGGATCTCGCCACGTGTAAGAGCCGTCGTAGCCGATCGAGAGCGGAAACGCGCCTGACACCCAAACCAGGTTCTTCCGGCCGGGAACGCCGGCGAGATGCGCGGCGATGGACTCGAGCGCGGTCAAAGTCACCTCCGTCCGTTTAGTGGTCTCCAAGTCCTGAAATGCGCCGTCGAAACGCAGCAGGACGGCCAGGAACTTTTGAAGGGGGTCCTGTTCGCCGCCGCCGCCCTCGTCCTGGCTCTCCAGTTGGACGAGCCCCGCGATCGGCGCCATTGTCATCTCGGCGAATTTCTCGCCGCTGTAGGCTGCAACCTTACGGACCAACTGGGCCGGATCGGCGGTGAAGTCGTGCAGGACGGCCAGCGACCGGCCCAGCGCGTAGATGCCGACATGGTCCTCCGGCCGGAGCTTCTTCAGGAACTCGAGCACCTGCGCCTTGGCGTAGGCCTGGTCGGTCAGCTCCGTGTTCAGCGCGTCGAGCAAGATGACCGTGGTGCTGGACGGCGCGCCCGGCTTCTGCTCGATCCGGTTGGTGAAAGTGCCCGGCGGCAGGGGCGTCGCGGGGGACGGCAACGGCGCGGCAGAATTCTCGGAGAAGACCGCAATTCTCTGCGGCTTGCCGTTATCGGTGATGCTGAAGTCGCCCGGCTGGAGCCCTTGGACCGGCTTGCCGCCCTTGCCCTGGACGATGACGTTCACCTCCACCAGGCGCGTGGAGGAGCGGAGCACGGGAGTCTCCTGCGCGAGGGTCAACTGCCAACCACACGCACTCAGCCACACCAATACTGCCGCCGTCCTCGCCGGGATCACCCTTTCAATCTTACGCTGTCCAAGGGCCCGCCGTTACACGTCCAAATTTCGGACGTCGAGGGCGTTCTCCTCGATGAACTTGCGGCGGCTTTCGACGTCCTCGCCCATCAGCGTCGAGAAGATCTCCTCGCACTCAACCAGGTCCTCCAGGCGGACGCGCAGCAGCGTGCGGCTCTCGGCGTTCATGGTTGTCTCCCACAACTGCCCGGCGTTCATCTCGCCCAGGCCCTTGTAGCGCTGCACGCTCACGTCGCGCGTGCCTTCCCGCTTGACGTATTCCAGCAGTTCCGGCCAGCTCCCCAGTTTCTGGCGCACCGCGTCCTTCACCACCACGAAGGGCGGCTGGGTGAAGCGCGCCAACTGCCGCGCCAGGGAGCGTAAGCGGCGATACTCGGGCTGCGCGGCCAGTTCCAGGCCCACGCAGCGCTCCGCGTTGGTCGAGTCGTGGTAGGTCACCATCCAGGCCGAATGCTCCTCGTCCCGCTTGAGCTCCGCCGCCACGCCCGCGGCCTTCAGGGCTTCCAGCAGCGCACCCAGGTTGTGTTCGTCGCCGAAGTCCGCCTTGGTATCGATCTTGAGAACGGAGTTGGAGACCACCCGGACCGCGCGGGCGTCCCGCATCTTCCGCTCCACCTTCTGCGAGATCTGCAGGTACTCGTCCAGGGCCATCAGGAAGCCGCGCAGCTCCTGGCCTTCGGCGCGAAGCTCGGGGCCGCCACCGTTGCCGCCCACTTCCACCACCACGTTCTCGGTGGCCCGCCGCAGGATCTCGCGGACGTACTCCTTTTCGTCCTTGATGTAGCGCTCGCTCTTGCCCTTCTTGATCCGGTACAGCGGCGGCTGCGCCACAAAGACGTGGCCGCGCGTGATCAGCTCCTGCATGTGGCGGAAGAAGAAGGTCAGCAGCAGCGTGCGGATGTGCGAGCCGTCCACGTCGGCGTCGGTCATGATGATGATCTTGCCGTAGCGCAGCTTGCTCAGGTTGAAGTCGCCTTCCTCCTTGCCGATGCCGGTCCCGATGGCGGTGATCATGGCGCGGATCTCTTCGTGGGCAAGCATCTTGTCGTAACGCGCCTTCTCCACGTTCAGAATCTTGCCCTTCAGCGGGAGGATCGCCTGATACTTCCGGTCACGCCCGGCCTTGGCCGTGCCGCCGGCCGACTCGCCCTCCACCAGGAATAGCTCGCAGTGCTCGGGGTTCCGCTCCTGGCAGTCGGCCAGCTTGCCGGGCAGTCCGCCCGAATCCAGCGCGCCTTTGCGGCGGGTGAGGTCGCGGGCGCGCCGGGCGGCCTCGCGGGCGCGCGAGGCGTCAACCGCCTTGGAGACGATCTTGCGCATCACGGCCGGGTTCTTATCGAAGTGCTCTCCCAGCTTCTCGTTCACCAATTGCACGACGTAGCCGCCGATGTCGCTGTTGAGCTTGCCTTTGGTCTGTCCTTCGAATTGCGGCTGCGGCAGCTTCACGCTGATCACGGCGGTAAGGCCCTCGCGCACGTCCTCGCCGGTGAGGTTCTCTTTGACGTCCTTGAATAGCCCCGCCTGCTGGCCGCAGTAATTGATGGTGCGGGTGAGCGCGCTGCGAAAGCCGCTCAGGTGCGCGCCGCCGTCAACCGTATTGATGTTGTTGGCGAAGCTGAACAGGTTCTCCGCGTACGTGTCGTTGTATTGGAGCGCCACCTCCATCGCCAGGATTCCGCCGTTGGGCAGCTCCCGCTCGCCGGAAAAGTAGATCGGCTTGTCGTGCAACACGGCCTTGCCGCGGCTCAGGTGCTTGATGAATTCGGCGATGCCGCCGCTGTAATGAAACTCGTGCGACCGGACCGGATCGGTGCGCTCGTCGGCCAGGGTGATGGTGAGCCCGCGGTTGAGGAAGGCAAGCTCGCGGAGCCGCTGAGCCAGGGTGTCAAAATTGTATTCGGTAACGTCAAAGATGGTGCTGTCCGGCTTGAAGGTAACCTTCGTACCCGTCTTCTTGCCGGCCTTGCCGCTCCGCTGAAGCGGCCCCTGCGGCGCGCCGCGCTCGAAGTCTTGGGTCCAAGTAAAGCTGGACCCGCCATTCGCCGCCGGGTCCTGCCGCCATATCTCGAGTTGCAGAGCCTCGGAAAGAGCGTTCACCACGCTGACGCCCACGCCGTGCAGGCCGCCGGAGACTTTGTAGGATTTCGAATCGAATTTTCCGCCGGCGTGCAGCTTGGTCATCACGACCTCGGCCGCCGAGACGCCCTCGCCTTCCATGATGTCCACGGGGATGCCGCGGCCGTTATCGACGACCGTGACCGAATTGTCGATGTGGACGGTTACGTTGACCTCGGTGCAGTAGCCCGCCAGCGCCTCGTCAACGGCGTTGTCGACGACCTCGTAGACCAGGTGGTGCAACCCCGCCTCGCCGGTCGACCCGATGTACATCGCGGGCCGCAGCCGCACGGCCTCCAAACCCTCCAGCACCTTGATGCTGCTGCCATCGTAGACTTCGGCTGTGCTCAATTCGCT
The DNA here is from genome assembly GCA_963734625.1 of Bryobacterales bacterium. GTDB lineage: Bacteria > Acidobacteriota > Terriglobia > Bryobacterales > Bryobacteraceae > CAVTHW01. The sequence goes on from CAVTHW010000001.1 coordinate 340,094, forward strand.
TTCCTTATTCCCCATAGGTACAAAAGACTCGCGGAGCCGGGCCCCGCGACACGTCAGATCCTCATTGGCATGACCACGTAGCGGTACAGGTAAGTGGTCCCGTCTCCCGACGGTCTTAGTTCGCCGGCGCTCTGTGCGTCTTTGAAAAGCAGGGTGATCTCTTGCTCCGGTGTAGCGCGCAGGAAGTCCAGCATATACTGCGCGTTGAAACCAACCTCAACCGTGGGCCCTTCATACTGCGTAGGGATGCTCTCCTCGCTCTCGCCCGTCTCGGAGACCGAGGAGTGAAGCTTTACTTCGCCCGGGCCCACCTGCACGCGGATGGCGTGCGAACGTTCGTCGGAGAATTGCGCGACCCTTTCAACCGCGGCTCGCATTTCTTCTCTCGGAATAGAAACACTGTGGCGCTGATCTTTTGGCAGTACTCGTTCGAAGTCCGGAAAGTTACCCGTCAGCTTGCGGCTGATCAAGAGCCTGTCGCCGATTTGCAGGAATAGATGGTTCTCATCGCCGGCGAAGGCTACAGTTGTCTCGGGCGGGCACTCTTGAGCAAGTTTCGGTATTTCGCTCATCGCCTTTCGCGGTACCAGCGCCCGGTAGGGAGTCCGGATACCGGGAATGTCCTGCTGAGTCTCAACGTACGCCAGCCGGTGTCCATCGGTTGAGACCATCGCCAGCCCGCGCTCTTTAAGAACCAGCAGCGCGCCGTTCAGACTGAAGCGCGATTCCTCGGTGGAGATTGCAAAGATCGTGCGCGTAATCATGGCTGAGAGCACCGACAGCGGCAACTCAGCCACTGGCTGCGGCATAGTCGGCAGCTCCGGGAAGCTTTCTCGCGCCATACCGGCGATCCTGGTCCGGGACCGGCCACAGACCAGACTGACCCATTGATTATCGAGGAACTTCACGTGAACATCGGCATCCGGCAGAAGCCTTACGTAATCCAGAAGCCTGCGAGCCGGCACTGTCCCGGAGCCTTCCTTCTGAATCCGCGCGGGGCAACTGCAACGAATACCCAACTCCAAATCAGTCGCCGTCAGTACAACTCGGTCACCCGCCGCTTCGAGTAGAACATTTGACAAGATCGGAATCGTCGTCTTCTTCTCTACAACACCCTGGGAGAGATTCAGCTCCCGAACCAGATCGGCTTTGCTCACCGTGAATTCCATCGGAATGGTTCTCCAGTCCCTTCTGAAGCTCTGCTTTTAACTACTCAATTTAAGAATCAGATTCATCGGTGCTGTTGAAATGTTGAATTCTCTCTAAATTATACAAAAAACAGACTGTTCCTGTCACGAACAACTGTGGAGCCGGGTGTGCGCTGCAGGCTGGTTTGGCCGGGGTCACCGCGTTATCCTCAGTTTTCAAGAGCGGCCCTGAAGGCGCTTTGTGAAAATCTCAACAAGTTCAATTAATTGAATCAATTAGCTTGTGGATAGTTCTGTTTAAATCAACGTCTGTACGGCGCAAATTCTCAATCTTCTGGATGGAGTGCAGTACCGTCGTATGGTGCTTCCCGCCAAACGCTCGGCCGATTTCCGGTAAAGACGATCCCGTCAACTCCTTCGCAATGTACATGGCAATCTGGCGCGGCTCGACGATCCGCTTGGTGTTGCTCTTCTGCTTCAATTGCGGAGCCTGAAGCCCAAATCTTTCGGCTACGGCCCTCTGAACCGCCTCGATCGTGATCTTTCGCTCTGTAGTGTGAACGATGTTCTTCAGGCAGTGCCGCGCCAGCGCGAGGTTGATTGGCGTCCCAGTCACCGAGGAGTAGGCGATGAGTTTGATTAGAGCGCCCTCCAATTCTCGAATGTTGGACTTCGTCTTTGTGGCAATGAGAATCCGGACGTCGTCGGGCAGCACCACACCCTCAGCCTCGGCTTTCTTGTCGAGGATGGCCATCTTCGTCTCGAGGTCGGGCGGCTGAATGTCCACCATCAGCCCCCACTCGAATCGCGAACGGAGCCGCTCAACCAGTCCGGGGATATCCTTGGGCTGGCTATCGCTGCAGATGACAATCTGTTTCTGCTGGTCGTAGAGTTCGTTGAAAGTGTGGAAGAACTCCTTCTGGATGCCCTCTTTGCCCCCCAGCATCTGGATGTCGTCCACCAGCAAGACATCGGCGTTGCGATAGTACTGCTGAAATTGCGGCATGCGTTGCAGGCGGATGCACTGGATCAATTCATTCATGAAGCGTTCGCTGGAGGTGTATACAATCCGCGCATTCTTGTGATTGTCAAGCAGCGCCCGGCCAATCGCGTGCATGATGTGTGTCTTGCCCATTCCGACGCCGCCATGAATGAACAGCGGATTGTAGCTGCGCGAGGGCTTCTCGGCGACGGCCTTTGCCGCCGCGTGCGCGAATTGATTGCAGGAGCCCACGATGAAGGTGTCGAAGGTGAACTTCGGGTTGAGATGGGAACCGGGCGGCTGCGCGAATAACTCGGCAGCGCCGGCGGATTCAGGCCTCGACCCATTTGCTGGGCGCGTTCAGTTCGTACACTGTGTGATGCACGGGAAGCGCCAGCGCCCGGATGGCGGAGCCTACCAGGCCGGAGTACTCGCCGGCCATGCGGGTCCGGGTCGGCTCGTCCGGCACCTCAACGTAAAGGACGCCTTCTTCGAGACCGCGAAAGCCGGTCCGCGCCAGCCAGTCCTGATAAGCTACAGCGCTCAGTTTGGAGCCAAGATGAGTTTTGATCTGTTCCCAGGCGTTCATGGCAGTGGCAGTTGCGGACACACACCCCTCACTTGGATTTTCCACAGGATTCCCACAGCTTGAGGAAATCTTACTAGCTTCCCTATTTGATCCTGGATTGCACCGGCGCCAATTCGAATTGACCTGGCAACCCCATTGAGTCGAGCGGAAATCAGTCTAGCACAAGAAGTTCGCGCCGGGGACAATTTGTCGCACGATTCTTTCTCGTTTCGAATCAATGGCTCACGGCCATCAAAAACAAGAGGCGGGAGTCCTGTCATTGGGCTGAAGCGTGGCTGAAACACGAGGAAGCTCAATTGTTCCGGTGCCAAATTTGACAGTGCCGCTGTCAGGGAGAGAGAATACGAGAAACGGCATGCGGGAGTAACTCAGCTGGTAGAGTGCAACCTTGCCAAGGTTGATGTCGCCGGTTCGAATCCGGTCTCCCGCTCCAAACCTCACGTCAGACTTCTTCCTTTTTCGAACTCCCAGGCCGTGGCGACGATCTTCTTGAGATCGGTGTAGTGCGGCTTCCAGCCCAGGGCTCGGATCAGCCGGGCGGGGTCGGCGACCAGTACCGGAGGATCCCCCGGCCGGCGCGGCCCAATGCGGACAGGCACGTTCCGGCCGGTCACTTCTTCCACCGCCCGGACCACCTCCATTACGCTGTGCCCCTTGCCGGTGCCCACGTTGAAGGCTCCCGACGGAGCGCCGGCGATCAGCGCCTCCAGCGCCAGGATGTGGGCCTCGGCCAGGTCGCTGACGTGGACGTAATCGCGGATGCAGGTTCCGTCCGGCGTGTCGTAGTCGTTTCCGAAGATGGTAACGGGTTCGCCGCCGCGGACGGCCCGGAGAAGCAGCGGGATGAGGTGAGTCTCGGGGTCGTGCTCCTCGCCCAGTCCGGCGCCAGGGTCCGATCCGCAGGCGTTGAAGTAGCGCAGAGCAAAGCTGCGCAAGGCGCTGCATTGATCCAGCCAGTGCAGAATCTTCTCCACCATGACCTTGGATTCGCCGTACGGACTGACGGGGGCGAAGGGCATATCCTCGGTGATCGGGACCTTCTCCGGCGTGCCGTAAACGGCCGCGGTCGACGAGAACACCAGCCGGGAAACATGGGCCCGCCGCATGGCGGCCAGCAGAGAGAGCGAACCGCCCACGTTGTTGGAGAAGTAGAGCTCCGGCTCGCTCATCGACTCGCCGACGGCGATGAAAGCGGCGAAGTGGATCACCGAGGCGACGCCTTCGGATTCCATCAGCCCGGCTAGCGCCGCCGTGTCGGTTACGTCCATCACGCGCAGGCGCCGGGCATCGACATTATGGCGGTGGCCTCTGCCCAGATTGTCCACCACGACCGGGTCGTAGCCTCGGCGGATCAGCAAATCCACGGTATGGGAGCCGATATAGCCGGCTCCGCCGGTGACGAGCACTTTCTTCATGGGCTGACAACAGCCAGCTTAGCGCAGAAACAGCCCCGATACCCTGCAACTCGGGGCGGGCGCCGCGCGTCCGATCAGTAGTGAGAAAAGACGCCGGAAGAGTCGTAGGGGCGGGCTGGGCGTGCCTTTTCGTGATTTTGAGCATACAAGCCCCGCTTCTGGCGCAGATCGGGTACCCGGGTCAATACCCCGGAACGGGCAGGCCCGGCATCCCTCTCCCATTTCCGGTACCGAGGGGTGGCGGGCGGGGCAGCCCCCGCCCCCAGGCCGGTGATTCGGTCACATCCGAGACCGGCAAGCTGCGGAAGATCGACAGCCGGACGATCCAGATTGAAACCTCCGACCGGCGCATCGTGGACTTCCGCCGGACGAGCCAGACGAAGTTCTATCGGGAAGGTAAGGAGATCAAGGAATCGGAGCTGAAACTGGGCGATAGCGTCTCGGTGGAGGGAACGCGGGATCAGAATGGTATCCAGTACGCGCAGAGCGTTTCCCTGCAACCTGCCAGAGCAAACCGCGGAAGGTCCGGCAACGCCCCCACCCCGGACCCGTGACGCCGACGATCCCGGGCCGCCCGTCCTGAAGCGCGGCGCTCCCTCCCGCAGCGAGAGCGCCGATCGGCAGGCGTCCGAGCCTGAGCCGGGCGTCGCGGCCGATCCGTTCATCGAAAAAGCCCGCGTCACGGCGGCGTCTTTCGAGCAGCAGGCTCCCAGCTTCGTTTGTCAGGAGTTCATGACCCGTTATGTCAGCAACGGCCGTCCAGCCAGTTGGAGTGCGCTGGATGTCGTCTCGGCCGAGGTCGTGTTCGAAAACGGCCACGAGAGCTATCGCAACGTGTCAGTCAACGGCAAGGCCGCGCGCAAGGACATTGAGCAACTGGATGGCTCGTGGTCTACGGGCGAATTCGCCTCCGTGTTGCTCGACCTGCTCTCGCATTCCACTGCGGCGGACTTCCGGTTCGATAAGCTGTCAGCCTCCGCCGGAGTGCCGGCCCGGGTCTACAGTTTTCAGGTGGCGCAGTCCAACTCGCATTGGCACGTGAAGACGGTGTCGCAGTCTCTGGACCCGGCCTACCAAGGTTCGGTGTGGGTCGAACCGGAGAGCGGCCGCGTCCTGCGCATCGAAATCCAGGCCCGTTCGCTGCCCAGGGAGTTTCCGCTGGACACGGTCGAGATGGCGGTGGACTACGACAATGTGCGAATCGGGAACGGCCAGTTCGTGCTCCCCACCCATGCCGAAAGCCTGAGCTGCCAGCGGGGCACGTCCAACTGCAGCCGCAACGCGATCGATTTCCGCAACTACCACAAGTACGAAGTGGACTCCAACATCGTCTACGAGGGCCCCTCCCGTCCGTAGGCGCTTCTCTCCACCCCATGGCAGTCGGGGATAAAAGAACTAGAGTTCATCTGCAGGGCAGACGATGAGCACTCTAGCCGCGTGGAGTTGAGGCGCTTGGAGATGGAGGAAGCGGCCTATGTGGGCTACGCTGAGACCCCGAACGCAAGCCGCTTTGATGTTTGCTGTGCTCGCGTCACTGCCCGCGCCGGCGCAAAACCCTGAAGTGGCTCCAGGCGGGATCGCTAGGGCAGCCAGCGGTCGAGCCGTCTCCAGTGTTGCCGCGGGGGTTCCCCCGGTGTTCAGGAGACGGCTGACTCGCGACGGGGTCGCGGGAAGGGCGCCAGGGTTGACCGGTCCTCCGGCGCTGTTGGTGCGCGAGGGCGTGGGCCCGCCGGCGATTGAGCTGGGCCCGCTCCTGTTGAACACCACTTATCAGCCCCGAACCGGACCGCCAGGCTGGCGGTATGCGCCCGGTCGAGTGATCGTCAAATTCCGGGACGGCACCTCGACCGCGTCGCGTCTCGCGTCGCTGCGCACGTCCTCGTCGCGGACGGCTACCATCTCCAGCCAGCCGGAATCCGCGGATTTCGATATCGTGACCATCGGTCCGAGCGAGGACGTGGAAGCCGTGGCGGCGAGCTTCCGCGGGCAGGCCGGCGTGGAATACGCGCAGGCGGCTTACGTGAACCACGCGATGTTCGTGCCGAACGATCCCCTTTATAAGCAACTGCAGTGGAATTTCCCGCTCATCGATCTCGAGCGCGCCTGGGATATTCAGCCGCAGGCCGGTTCGGAACATCACGGTCGCCGTGCTCGACACTGGCGTGGCCTATACCGACGCCACTTTCGACGTGAACCTGCCCGGGTTCAGAGACGGCAACGGCAACAAATATCCGGCGCTCGGCGAAGTGACGATCCCCTACTCGGCCGCGCCGCAGCTCGTGACGCCCGGACGCATCGTGTCTCCGCGCGACTTCGTCTGGAACACGGCGACGCCGCTCGATTTCGACGGCCACGGGACGCACGTCAGCGGGACCATCGGGCAGTTGACCAACGACGGCATTGGCACCGCCGGAGTCGCGTTCAACGTGAAGCTGATGCCGGTCAAGGTGATCTGCGCCACCTGGGACTTCCTGTTCGGCGCTTCCGACGACATCCAATGCGGCACGGACGACACGGTGGCGCAGGGCATCCGGTACGCGGCCGACAACGGGGCAAATATCATCAACATGAGCATCGGCCGCGACGGTCCCGCCAATTGCGGCGCCATGCCCGATCAGCCTGGCTGCGCGCCGTCGATCGAGGCCGCGATCAGATATGCCGTCGGAAAAGGCGTATTCATCGTGATTGCCGCGGGCAACAGCTTCCTCGACGGCAATCCGCCCCAGGTGCTCCCCGAGATCGCCTCGCGCGTGCAGGGGGCCGTGTCGGTAGCGGCCGTCGGGGTGGATACCAGCCATGCGCCCTACTCAACCACCGGCTCCTACGTCGAACTGTCTGCGCCGGGTGGCGGCGGGGGTTCGGTCAGACGACGGCTACGTATGGCAGCAGACGTTTCACCCCGACTTCACGGATACGTTCTTGCTGCCGCCGTCGGATTACCGGCCACCCCGGTTTGATGTCATGGCGTATATGGGCTATGCCGGCACATCGATGGCCGCGCCCCACGTTGCGGGCGTCGCCGCGATGCTGATGCAGCAGGGCATCACCGATCCGGCGGCGATCGAAGCCTTGCTCGAGAAGTTCGCGACGCCGTGCAGCGTCTCGCTCAACAGGTGCGATGCCAGCCTGGCCCCGAACCGCAACGACACGTTCGGGTTCGGACTCATTGATGCGCGGAACACGCTGCGCGGGCTGGGGCTGGCGAAGTGAAAACCAATGTGGCCATCCTCGCCTTGCTCGGCATCCTGGCGTGCGCCGGCCCACGTTGGCGCAAGCGCGCATCGCGTCAACCGCGGACGCTGCGCCAGCCATCGCAGTCCGGCCCTTCTTCCTCGCGACCTTCCAGAACTTCGCGGCCCAGAACACGTTCAAGGCGGCATTCGGCAGATCCACTCATACGTTTCTTGGAGGCGGCCTCGATCTCGCCTTCCGCAACGGGATCTTCGTCGACCTGACGGTTTCGCGTTTCAGCAGCCATGGTCAGAGGGCGTTCGTGTTCAACGGTCAGAGTTACGGGCTCGGCATTCCGCTCACCGCGAGGGAAATCCCGTTGGAGTTGTCCGGCGGGTACCGCTTCGCGGCCTGGCGCCGGCTCCGGCCGTATGCGGGCGGCGGAATCGGTTCCTACAGCTACCAGGAAACGTCCGATTTCTCGGCCTTGGGCGAGAATGTCGACGTGAGGCATGCCGGGTATCTCGTGGTCGGCGGCGGTGAGGTGCGGGTCAATTCGTGGGTGGCCGTCGCCGTTGACGTGCAGTGGACGCACGTGCCCGGCATCCTCGGCACAGGGGGCACGTCGCGGACTTCCGGGTCTGGCGGCGGCGCTGAGACCGATCTTGGCGGCATCGCCCCACGCCTCCGGGTGCTCATCGGACACTGACCGGCCCGTGCACTCCGGAATCTCCCGCTGACGGACGGCGCCCGGCTGTTAGATCATAGTCACAGGTTGAAACTCACGAGCACTGCCGGGGACGCGGGCAAGCGGCTGGACCGGTTCCTGCAAGAACAGCTTCCCGCCTACAGCCGGACCCGCCTGCAAGGTTGGATCCGGCAGGGGCGGGTGCTGGCGGGGGGCAGGCCGGGAAACCTTCGCAGGTGCTGCGCGGCGGCGAGATCGTGGAAGTGGAGCCCGCCGAGCTGCCGCCGCTGCGGGCCGAGGCCGAGCAGATCCCGCTGACGATTCTCTACGAGGACGATGACGTGGTCGCCGTCGACAAGCCCGCCGGGATGGTGGTCCACGCGGGAGCGGGCTGCCGGTCGGGGACCCTGGTGAACGCGCTTGCTCGGACGTTTCGCGTCGCTATCGGCGGTGGGGGGCGAAATGCGGCCGGGGATCGTGCACCGGTTGGACCGCTACACCAGCGGCGTGATCCTGGTGGCCCGCCATGACGCCGCGCATCGCCGCCTGGCCGAGCAGTTCGCCCAGCGCCAGGTGGAGAAGGTTTACCTGGCCCTGGTTCACGGCGTCGTGAAGCAGGACCGGGGAAGGGTGGAGAAACCGATCGCGCGCGATCCCGTGCGCCGGATCAAGATGACCGCCCGGCTGGGGCGCGGACGAACGGCCTTGACCGAATACAAGGTCTTGAAGCGGTTCCGCGATTTCACTCTGCTGGAGGTTCGGATCGGGACCGGAAGGACGCACCAGATCCGGGTGCATCTGGCGGGCCTGGGGCATCCCGTGGCGGGAGACCGGCTTTATGGGGCTCCGGCCAAGGTTGGGGGCGAGCCGCCGCCGGGCCGTTTCTTCCTGCACGCGCAGCGGATCAGCTTCTCGCAACCCTCGACGGGCGAGACCGTCGCCGTTGAAGCGCCGTTGCCGGCGGAGCTTGAGGTATGGTTGGAGAGGCTCCTATAATCGGGGTGGGAGGCGTCATGAAATCCCTGGCAGTATGGGCTCTCCTGGTATTCGCGCTGGCCGCGGCGAACGCGCAGAGCCGCTCCGCGCCGCCAGCCAAGCCCGCCACCGAAGATGCGCCGCTGAGCATCAAGCTCGAAGTTGTCCGGGTGCCCATCCTGTTCACGGTGACCGACAAGCGAGGCCGGTTCATCACCAACCTGGTCAAGGAGGATTTCGCCGTCCGGGAGGGGAAGAATCTCCAGAAGGTTCTCGAATTCTCCGCCGAGAGCGACCTCCCGCTCCGGTTGGCCATCCTGGTCGACAGCAGCAACAGCATCCGCGACCGGTTCCGGTTCATTCAGCAGGCGGCCACTCAGTTCATCAACACTGTGATGCGCGCGAAGGTGGACAAGGCTACCGTGGTCAGCTTCGACACCGCGGCGGAGGTGCAGGCCGATCTGACCAACGACGCGGCTAAGCTGGAGAGCGTCATTCGGGACCTGAGGCCGGGCGGAGGAACATCCCTCTACGATGCCGTTTTTTTCGCCAGCCGGGACAAACTGGCGCTGGAGCAGCCTCCCTACCTCTACCGCCGGGCCATGGTGATTCTGAGCGACGGGGAAGACAACCAGAGCCGCTACAGCCGCGACCAGGCTCTGGAGATGGCCCAGAGGTCCGACGTGGTCATCTACACCATCTCGACCAACATCACCCGGGTGGACACCGATGGGGATAAGGTCCTGAAGTACCTGGCGGCCGAGACCGGGGGCGCGAGTTTCTTTCCGTTCAAAGTCGAGGACCTGTCGCAGTCGTTCGAGAACATCGCTAACGAGTTGCGCCGTCAGTACAGCCTCCTGTACCGGCCCGAGCCCATGAAGACCGACGGCTCCTTTCAGAGCGTCGAGGTCATCGTGAAGACCAAGCCCGGCCTGGTGGTCCGCGCCCGCCGGGGCTACTACACGCTGAAGCAGTAAGGGGCGAAAATCTCGGATGCGGCGCACGCCCCCGTTGTATAATTGGTCTTCCACCCGCCACCGGCGCTGAGGTCGCACGAACACTATGGACGAAAAAGAACGGGCTCGCATGCTCGGGCTCACTCTGAGCCAGATTGACAAGCAGTTTGGAAAAGGCTCCGTGCTGCGGCTGGGGGCCAAGGAAGCCGTCGTCCGCGTGGCGTCGATCTCCAGCGGCTCCATCTCGCTGGACGCGGCGCTGGGCGTGGGCGGCTATCCGCGCGGCAGAATCTGCGAGATCTTCGGACCGGAGTCGTCCGGCAAGACCACCATCGCTCTGCAGGTTATTGCCGAAGCCCAGAAGGCCGGCGGGATGGCGGCGTTTATCGACGTCGAGCACGCGCTCGACCCCGTCTACGCGCGCAAGCTGGGCGTGGACGTGGACAACCTGCTGGTGTCGCAGCCGGATTACGCCGAGCAGGCGCTCGAGATCACCAGCGCCCTCATCTCTTCCAACGCCATCGATGTGCTGGTGATCGATTCGGTGGCGGCGCTGGTGCCGAAATCGGAGCTGGACGGCGAAATGGGCGACGCGCACATGGGCCTGCAAGCCCGCCTGATGAGCCAGGCGCTGCGCAAGCTGACGGGCGTGGTGTCGAAATCGAACACCTGCCTGATTTTCATCAACCAGATCCGGGAGAAGATCGGGGTGATGTTCGGCAACCCCGAGACCACCACCGGCGGGCGCGCGCTGAAGTTCTATGCGACGGTGCGCACCGACATCCGCCGCATCGCCGCCATTAAGGAAGGCGACGTCGTGGTGGGGAATCGGACCAAGGTCAAGGTGGTGAAGAACAAGCTCGCGCCGCCCTTCCGCGAGGCGGAGTTCGACATCATCTACGGCGAGGGTATCTCGCGCGAGGGCGACCTGCTGGACCTGGGCGTCCTCCACAACGTGCTGGAGAAGAGCGGTTCCTGGTTCAGCTACAAGGGCGAGCGCATCGGCCAAGGCCGCGAGACCGCCCGCCAGTTCCTCAAGGACAACCCCGACGTGCGCCAGAAGATCGACACCGAACTGCGGAAGTTGCTGGGGCTCGTCCGCGAGACCGAGGCCCCGCCGGCGGCCGCAGCCAAGGCGCGCTGAGGGGAAAGGCGCCGCTGGCAGTGGGAAAGCTTAGTTCCGCAGTACGAAAAACGAGAGCAGCGGGTCTTCCGGCAGCACCCGGGTTACCTCCCGGAATCCGGCCTTTGCGGCCAGTTCGCGCACGTCCGGTTCGGTGATGCCGGTACCGTAGCCGGGTCCGCCTTCCGCGATCTCAGTAGGCAGACACTCCAGCAATCCGATCCCATAATAGCCCCCACGCGGCGAATTGATGTCGTCTTCCAGGCGTGCGGATCTACGCTCCTCAACGATGAGAAAAGCCCCACCCGCCGCGAGCGCCTGCCGTGTCGATCGCAGCAGGCCGACTGGGTTGCCGGCGTGGTGGAGCGAATGGTTGATGGTGATCAGGTCGTACGGTCCTCCGGGGACATGAACGCCATCGAAGGCGTCGAATTTGACACGCTCGGTGAGACCCGCCGCCTGCGCAAGCTGGCGAGCCCGCGCCACGCTGGGCGCATATGGGTCGAATCCGAAGGCTCGCGCCCGCGGAAACGCATTGGCAATCGCAAGGGACGCGTATCCTGCACCGCAGCCAAGATCCGCGGTGGCGCCGCCCGCGCGCAGGCGTTCAACCACTCCCGGAACCGAAGGAAGCCATTGTTGGGTGAGCCGGTGGCGATAATCGGGTTTGGTGATGCGCTCTATCGCGTCGAAGGTCTCGGGTGGGTAATCACCGTACCGAATGCCTTTGCCCCCGCGGAAGCCGGCCAGAACGCGAGGCGCCATGGAAATGTCGGGCACGGTTGCCTCGATTAAACCGGCGCAGAAGATGGGTGAATCCTCGTCCGCGAGAACAGCGACATGCTCGGGCGGAAGGTCGAAAGCGTTGGACTCGGGATGATAGTCGATGTAGCGCGCTGAGGCCATAGTGCGCAGCCACTCGAGCACATAGCGTTCATTGAGTCCGGTCTTTTCGGCGAGCGCTTTAGAGGTAAGCAGCCCACCGCCCGCCATGGCCTTGAACAAGCCCAGACGGTCGCCAATGTAGGCGGCGCCGACAAAGTAGGCGGCGTTCGTGTCCTCGATGATGCGATCGACGAGTTGTTCAGCCCTTCCGGGGCTGGGCGAGGCGGTGGACGTCGCAGGCTGGCGTTTGCAGCTCGCCATGAACGAAGCCGTGGCAGCCCCGCCAAATACCGACAGCTAGAAAAGTTTTTCGCTTCATCCTATTTGCGGCCCAGTATATAATGTCGCGCCGCACAGTTGTCAAACAGGGGGGCCGGTCGCGTTCGAGTCACATCCAAAGTCCCTATTTTGTCGTGAGCCGGATACGCGCCGTATTGAATTGAAATCAAACGGCTTGGCCGCGACTCCCCGGCCCGCGCGCCTCAGCTTCCACCGGCCTTGCGCCCGGACGGCCTGCTAGCATGAGGGCGCCATGAAGAAGCAAGACATCGTCGCGCGGCTGGCCCGCAAGGCCAGGCTCTCCCGCGCCGCCGCCGCCGACCAGTTCGACGGCCTCATTCACGACATCCTCGCCGGCCTCAAGAAAGGTCTGCCGGTCTCGCTGCCCGGCCTCGGCACCTTTACGCCGGGCGAGAAACTGACCTTCTCTTCCGAGCCCCAACCAACCAAGAAGGGACCCCGCCGTGACCGCCAGCGCTGAGGACGTGCTCGTCGTCCTGCGTCAGTGCCTCGACGAGGGCAGCTCGGTCGAGATCGACGGCCTCGGCGTCTTCCGCCGGCGCGGCGGAGCCTACGAGTTTCGTTCCCCGCCAGGGTCCCCACATCTTCGTGGCCTACGTGCAAGAGGACGCCGAGGCAGCCGTGCGCCTCTATGAAACCTTGCTCGCGCACAACTTCGACCCCTGGCTCGACCGCAAGAAACTGCTTCCCGGCCAGAACTGGCCCCGCGCCATCGAGCAGGCTATCGAAGTCAGCGACTTCTTCGTGGCCTGCCTCTCCCGTAAAGCCATCCGCAAGAAAGGCCACTTCCAGGCCGAGCTCCGCTACGCGCTCGATTGCGCCCGCCGCCTCCCCCTGGACCAGACCTATTTCGTCCCCGTCCGCCTGGAGGAGTGCCCGGTCCCGGTGCGGATTCCCCGTGAAATTCAATACGTGGACCTGTTTCCGGATTGGGATAAGGGAATCCGCCGCCTGCTCGCGGCCCTCAAGACACCGAACTTACTTCCTGCGGGCCAGCAGCTTCCGGACGTCGGCCGCCCGCTTAGTCTTCGGCTCTAGCTCCAGGAACTTCTCGTAAGCCTTGCGGGCGCCGCTCGCATCCTTCAGCTTGTCGCAGGCCTCGCCCAGACGATGATATGCCTCCGCGTAGCCCTCGTTCCACTTGATCGCCTCCCGGAAGCGATTGGCGGCGGCGCTGTAGTTGCCCTTGGTGAAGTAGAAATTCCCGATCCGGACTTCCTTCTCCGCCTGCAACGGGTTGAAGGAATACTCCTTGGGGACGAGGCTTTCGTCTTCTTCGGGCGGCTCGATGGACTTCTGCCCCTGCGCCCAGGCGCCGCCCGCCAGCGCGGCGCAGAGCACGGCGAGCCTTAAACAGCGCGGTGGCACAATAAAAGTATATCGCCCCATGGATCTCCGCGACCGAGCTTCCCAGTTGCCCGCCTCCCCCGGCGTGTACCTGTATAAGGACGAGCACGGCACCGTGCTCTACGTGGGCAAGGCCAAGAGCCTCCGCTCCCGCGTCCGCAGCTACTTCTCCGGAGAGCGCCTGGCCGACGCCAAGACCGACAGCCTCATCGCCGAGGCTCGTTCCATCGACTACATCCTGGTCGATAACGAGAAAGAGGCGCTGGCCCTCGAAAACAACCTGATCAAGCAGTATCAGCCGCGCTTCAACGTCCTGTTGCGGGACGACAAGACGTATCCCTACATCAAGCTGACCGGCGAGAAATACCCCCGGGTGTACGTCACGCGGCGGTTGCGCAAGGACGGCGCGTCGTATTTTGGCCCGTTTCTTCCCGCCAGCCTGGCCCACCGGCTGCTCCACTTCATTCACCGCTATTTCCTGGTTCCCTCCTGCAAAGTGGACCTCACCCGGACCCACGCGCAGCCCTGCCTCCAGTACCACATCCACCGCTGCCTCGGCCCCTGCGTCCAGGGCCTAACCACGGACGAGGCTTACTCGCAAGCGGTCCGCAACGTCCGGCTTTTTTTGGAAGGCAGGCTGAAGCTCCTGGCGGGCGAGTTGCGGACCCGCATGGAAGAGGCCAGCCAGGCCCAGCGGTTCGAGGCCGCCGCCACCCTTCGCGACCTGATCGCCACGGTCGAGGAAGTCGAACAGAAACAGAAGATGGCCACTGCCGAGGGCGAGGACGCCGACATCTTCGGCTACCACGCCGAGCCGCCCCTGGTGGCCGTCAATGTGTTCCACTTCCGCAACGCGCGGGTCGTCGACCGCCGGGAGTTCTTCTGGGAGGACCAAACCGAGTTCGAGCCCGCCGAGTTCTTCTCGGCGCTGCTCAAACAGTTCTACCTCGACGAACTGCACATTCCCGCCCGCATCGACGTGCCCGCCGATTTCGAGGACAGTGAACCTCTCGAACAACTGCTCTCGGAGAAGCGCGGCCGCAAGGTCGAGATCCACACCCCCCAGCGCGGCTCGAAGAAAGCCATGCTCGACTTAGCCGCGACCAACGCCCGGCACAGCTTCGAGCAGCGCTTCCGCGTCCTGAAGCCGTCCGTCAAGGCCATTCAGGAAGCGCTCGAAGACGCCCTGGGACTGCCCGAGACGCCGCGGCGCATCGAGTGCTTCGACATCTCCCACATCCAGGGCGAGGACACGGTCGCCAGCCTGGTGGTGTGGGAAGAGGGGCGGATGAAGAAATCCGACTACCGGAAGTTCATCATCCGCAGCGTCGAGGGGGTGGACGATTTCGCTTCGATGAAGGAGGTCGTCACCCGCCGCTACTCCCGCCTCCAGCGCGAGAGCCGTCCCCTGCCCAGCCTGGTGCTGGTCGATGGCGGAATCGGGCAGCTTCACGCCGCCGCCGGCGCCCTGGAAGCCTTGGGAATCATCAACCAGCCCCTGGCCGCGATCGCCAAGCGCGAGGACTGGATCTACGTCCTGGGGCAGGAGAGTGAGCCGGTCGTGCTCGACCGCTTCTCGCCCGTGCTGCACCTGGTGCAAGCTGGTTCGCGACGAAGCCCATCGCTTCGCCCTCACCTTCCACCGCCACCGGCGCGGCAAGCGCTTCATACCGGAGGCTACTGCAGCACCTCGTAAGAAACGAACGCGAACTTCTTCGAGTCCGGCGACCAAGAGTTGACGTTGATCGTGCCCTGCCCGCCGAAGATCTTGAGCAGCGTCTCAATCTTCGCCGGCTTCACTTTCGCGCCCGGCGCCGGGATCATGCGGAGTTGGAGGTTCATTCTCCCGCCGTGGTTCGCCGTTCCGGGCGGGAACGAAATGAAGACGATGGACTTGCCATTCGGCGAAACGTGGGGGAACCAGTCCTCCTGCTCGTCGTTGGTAACCTGCTCGGCCTTGGCGTCCTTGGGCCCGGCCCCGTCGGGCGGGAGGCGCCAGATGTTCCAGCCGCCGCCCCGGTTGGTGTTGAAGTAGATCCACTTCCCGTCCGGCGAATACTCCGATCCATCGTCGTAAGCCGGATCGGATGTGAGCTGCTGCTCCTCGCCGCCGGCCGATGAAACGCGAAAGACGTCGTAACTCACGCCCCGGTTCGCCACGAACGTCAGCCACAGCCCGTCCGGCGACCAGCCATGAAAGTAGCTGGGGCCTTTGGGCGTGATCTGCCGAACGCCGGAGCCGTCAATATTGGCCACAAAGACCTGCGACGTTCTGGCGGCCGGAGTGGAGGCCGAGAAGGCGATCCGTTTGCCGTCCTTCGAGATGTCGTGGTCGTTGTTGCAGCTATAGCCTTCGCCTACGTCGATCTTCTCCAGCGCCGGCGCGCCGCTCGTGTTCAACGGCAGGCGATAGAGACTGCCCCCGGAATTGACCAGCAGGAACTTGCCGTCCCGGGACCAGTTGGGGGCCTCGAACGATGTCTCCGCCGTGTAGACCACCTTGACGGACTTGGCCTTCACATCGTAAATCGAGATGCGGCTGCGGTATTTAACCGGAGCCGGCTTCGGCTTGGCGGCGGGGACCTGGCCGAAGCAGGAGACGGCAAACAATAGCGTCAGAACCGCGCGTCTAAGCCAGCAGGTTGTGCTCATGGTTCACCAGATGCGCCAGTATACCGCAGTCGGCGGCCGGAATTTTCAAAAAATGCTTGCGGCAATCCGCCCGATACGGCATAGTGGAATCTGGCAACCAAAGTCATGTAGAGCGCACCGTCGAAGGCCGCCTGTCTGGAGAACGCTCCGGTCGCGCTCTATCCTTGCTGCGATGATGGACGTTTTCGATGGCGGAGAACCTGCTCTATTTGACGGAACTGGCCGGCCTGAAGGTTTACGACCTCAAGGGCCGGCGAATCGGCCGCGTCCGCGACGCCGCCCTGGTTCCCCTCATCGACGCCACCCGGGTTGACCGCTTTCTGGTCGGCGGCGGGTGGGTTTGGCTGACCGTCCGCCACGACCAGGTTCGGTCCGTGTCTCTGGATGGCATCTACCTGCGGGACGAGGTGCTCACCCCCTACCACTCCGACGAGTACATGCTGCGCCTGGTCCGGGACCTGCTGGACCAGCAGATCATCGACGTCTCCGGCCGCAAGGTGGTCCGCGTCACCGATGTCACCTTCAGCATCGTCCAGGAGAACGGTCACGATGTCCTGAAGATGCGCGATGTCGATATCGGCCTGCGCAGCATTTTCCGCCGCGTGGTTCAGGGCGTGCTGCCGCCGCGCTGGATCCGCAAGCTCCAGCAGCCCATTCCGCCCAACTCCATCAGTTGGGAGTTCTGCAACATCGTCGAGGCCGACCCTCAGCGGCGGCTGCGGTTGAACATCTCGCATGCCCTGTTGGAGAAGATGCACCCCGCCGACCTGGCCGACATCGTCGAGGAATTGGGCCCCGAAGACCGCGAGGCGATCCTGTCCGCCATCGACAGCGAAGTGGCCGCCGACGCCCTGTCCGAAGTCGATCCTAAGATGCAGGCCCGCATCCTCGAATCCCTGGACACGGAGACGGCCGCCGACATCGTCGAAGAGATGGCTCCCGACGAGGCCGCCGACGCCCTGGCGGAACTCGAGGATGAGACCTCCGAAGAGATCCTGGACGAGATGGAAACCGAGCCCAAGGCCGACGTGAAGGAGTTGCTGGAGTTTGAAGAGGATTCGGCCGGCGGCCTGATGACCACCGAATACGTCGCGCTGCACCAGGATGCCACCGTAGCCGACGGGATTGCGGCCCTCAAGGAGAACGAGGAGTTGCTGGAAGCCCTCAACACGCTTTTCCTGGCCGGCCCAGGCGAACGGCTGGTTGGCGCCGTGCCGGTGGCGCGGCTGTTCGTGGCCTCTCCAGCCACTCCCCTCAAGGAACTGTGCGCCGAGACCCTGGTCAAGGTGTCCGTGGACGAAAAACAGGAGCGCGTTATTGAGTTGTTTGACAAGTACAACGTACTCACGCTGCCCGTGCTCGATGCTGAGGGCAGGTTGGCCGGGGTGATCACGGCCGACGACATCATCTCCGTTCTGAGACAGAAATAGCGCCGCCGATGCTGAAACGATTCCGCTACCACATCGCCGCTTTCTTCGCCGTCATCGGGCCGGGTTTCATCACCGCCATGGTGGACAACGACGCCGGCGGCATCTACACCTATTCGCAGGCCGGCGCGCGCTGGGGCTATCTTCCCCTGTGGACCCTGCTGCCGGTCATGATTCTGCTCATCGTGACCCAGGAGATGTGCTCGCGCATGGGCGCGGTCACGGGCAAAGGGCTGTCGGACCTGATCCGGGAAGAGTTCGGGCTGCGGATCACGTTCCTGTTGATGGCGGTGCTGGTGGTCACCAACATGACCAACGTCATGGCCAACTTCGCCGGCATCGCCAGTTCGCTGGAGTTGTTCCACATCAGCCGCTACGTCTCGGTCCCGCTGGGCGCGTTGGCGGTCTGGCTGCTGGTGGTGAAGGGCACTTACCAGAGCGTCGAGAAGGTGTTCCTGTTCGCGTGCGTCCTGTACGTCGGCTACATCGTCTCCGGCATCCTGGTCGAGCCGAACTGGACCGAAGCGGCCATTTACAGCGTGCGGCCGGTGATGATGCTGGACCCCGCCTATATCACCATCGTGATCGGAATCGTGGGCACCTCGATCGCCCCCTGGATGCAGTTCTATCTCCAGGCGGCGGTGGTGGAGAAGGGCGTCACGGCCAAGGATTACGCGGAGTCCAGGATCGAGGTCATCGTGGGCTGCATCGCGATGACCGTGATCGCCTTCTTCATCATCGTGGCCTGCGCCGGGGCCATTTGGACGGTCTCCCCGCGTGACGTTAAGGACGCCGCGGACGCCGCGCTGGGCTTGAAGCCCTTTGGCAACTACGCCTTTCTGCTGTTCGCCGCGGGCCTGTTCAACGCGTCCCTGTTTGCCGCCTGCATTCTGCCGCTTTCGACGGCGTATACCGTGTGCGAGGGGCTGGGGTTCGAATCGGGCGTCAACCGGCGGATGCGGGAAGCGCCGGTGTTCTACTGGCTGTTCACGCTGCTGATCGTGGTCGGCGGTGGCGTGGTCCTGCTGCCCAACTTCCCGCTGATCAAGATGATCCTCTTCTCCCAGGTGCTGAACGGCGTCGTGCTGCCCTTCGTGCTCATCTTCATGATCCTGCTGGTCAACCGGAAGGGCCTGATGGGGGAGTGGGTCAATTCGCGAATCTACAACATGATCGCCTGGCTGGCGGTAGCCATCATGATCGGCATGACCCTGGCCCTGGTAGGCATCACCGCCCGCGACATCTGGGCGGGGTAGGCGCTAAGTCAAGAGCTGCTCAGCCGATTCCTGGTGGAAAGGGGATTTCGGGACAGGAATCCGGTGCCACCGTCAACTCTACGGGTTGGGCGTATACGGCGGTGTGCAACGGTGCGGCTTGTGGCCGCGGGGGTGCATGGCTTGGCTTGTGGGCCCAACGGCCTCCAGGCCGCAAACGTCAACTCACATTGGTGCGACTCGCGGATAAACGCAATGCGACCACAAACAGGACCATGATGGACACGCACATGAGCCAAAGGTCGAGCAACGTGGGGTAGCCGAGACCCGAGGGAGCAACGATTCCCCTCACGGACCAAATTGAGAAGAAATACGACGCGGTGGCTGTCGCGAGATCCTCAGTTTCCTTTATGCGCCAGAGCAACAGCCCAAACCCAAGGGCGGCGAGGCCAATGATCACTACCGTGGTCTGGACAAACGGGTTGCGCCGAAAGGCTACCTTTACAGACAGCCTGTCATGACCATCCCAGCTACTAGCAAAGCTGCTACAGACTGGAATGAAATCGGCTGTGCGATTCCGTACCAATGTCACCTTTGGCCTTCGCGGAGGGGTGAACTGAAGGGAAAAATCGAAGTTCCGCGAATCGAACGGAAAGAGCTTCAAAGACACCCCTGGCGTGGGTATCGTGAAGGGTACCGGCTTCGGCGTGGCTAGCCCTTGGCTCCACGGCACAAGTGGCGTATCAAGTAGCGATTGCGCGTACCCTCCACTCGCTCCGCGCACAAGGTGTAGGGCCTCTGGTGGCGTCTCGTGATTGGTGTAGTACAGAAACAACTCAGCGTCGAAGTACTCCTCGACTGGGTGGGGAGCCGTGACGTCGATCTGAATGTAACCGTTGTGATCAGCCAGTTCACCGAACGCCGCGCTACAAGAGAGAGCAGCGCTAGACTGAAGGTACCAGCCTCTGACCAGGAAGCCGAAGGCAGCTAGACCGCAAACAATCACACCGATCTGGATCAGTCTTGCCCGCCTCATTGCCACACTATTGTAAGCCGCGAAACACTTTGGTGCTCAGCCGTTGGCGCGCCCCTGCGTGTGGGCTACTGGCCGCGTAGTCGGAGAAGTGCTTGTGTTACCGGGCGGACGATAGCTGTCGACAACAGCTCTTCCAGCCAGCGACCCACCGCTGGCGACCAGCCAATCGCGTCCAATTCAAGGCCTGTGAAGTTTTGGTGGATTCGC
>CAVTHW010000002.1:0-228355 GCA_963734625.1 Bryobacterales bacterium
CACATCCGCGCTGGCGGCGCCTCCCTCTTCCAGTTTGATCGTGACCGCCGAGTCCTTAAACCGCCCCAGAAAACCGGGATACTCGGCCAGTCCGGGCTCGATGTCTTCCCACGCCGCGACAAAGTAATCGCCCGGTCCCAAGTCCGCGATTTCGAAGTTCCCGTTCTGGTCCGTGCTGGCGGATTTGACCCCGCCCGTCAACTCGGGATTCCCCGGCCATGCGGTGACCAGCGCGCCCAGCGCCGCATCGCCGCTGGCATTTGTCACCTTGCCTGTGATGGCGGCAACTTTCGAGGACAGCACGATATCGAGGCTGCCCGCCGCGCCGCCGGTGAGGTCCAGCAATCCGCGGAGCGCGTCCTGGCGGCCGTAGCGAATGGACTTCACGTACGTGCCCGGCGGCGCGCCCAGGCGCACCTCGTATGTAGACGGAGCGACATTCGTTGAGAACGTAAACGCCCCTTTGGAATCAAACTTTGCCGGCCCCGATCCCGTGTCGAAAGTCGTTCCGGGATTGACCTGGCGGCGCCGTCAGCGCCACCGTGGGCCAAGTCCCCGAGTTGACGCCTTCCACCTTCACCGTGCCGGAGACGGCGATGCCCTGGACCGGCTCCAGATGCACGCCTTCCACGTCGGCGGCGGACACGACCACATCCTGGCGCCGCAGCAGAGTCTGCGGCGTTGGCGCGCGAGTGGAGGAGATCACGTACGCGCCCGGTTCGACATCACGGAATTCAAACGCGCCATCGACCGTGAGGACTGCTTTGCTTGCTCGACGCCACAACCGACTTCTTCGGGGTCAGCGCAACGTGTGTATTCCCCGCCGAAGCGACGGAGCCGCGAACCGAAAACACACGCACCCGGCGCACAAGGATGTCCACTCCGCTCAATTCCTCTCCCGGCTTTACCTCCACCGGCACGGCCTTGGATGCGTCCAATTCGCCGGGATAGTAGGTCGCCACATCGGCGTCCGGGGACGCCTTGCCTTCCCCAGGGGACGAAAGTCCAGGATACGATCGTCGCGCGCAGATAGTAGCGGCCCGGCGGCAGGTCGTCCACGGTGTATTCGCCGTCGGGGCCGATCCTAGCCCAGGACACAACCTCGAGACGCCGGACCCCTCGCTCGTAGCTCACTTTCATTGCCGCTACGCCTCCGTCTATAGGCTCGGAATCCTGGTTCAGGACCTTCCCGCTGATCACCCCGTGCTGCGCGATCGAAATGACCAGATCCTTCATCTCCTGGCCCGCCGTCAGAGACAACATCGTGCCGGGAGCACGTTCGATGCACGGCCGGAAGACGGCAGCGGCGTTCTCTCTCTCCACCGGGTCCAAGCCACGGCTGGCGGAGCCGTCCACGCCAACGCAATGACGCACCAGCGGCCCGGCAGCGCCGTATTTTTGAGACGAATACCCCACGCGCTGGGCGATTAACGCGTACGTGCCAGGCGCGACGCCATCGAACGCAAAGACGCCGTTCGCATCGGTAGTCCCCGTGTATCTTTTCGCGCCGAGCAGCGTGACGGTGGCGCGGCGCACGCCTTCTCCGGTCTGCCTTATGACCCGTCCGCCAACGCGGGCCGTCCTGGGAGCCGCTGCCGGTTGCGCGAAGGCGATGGCGCCGATCAACAACACCGCGGACAATCTGTGCACGGCTCCTCCTTACGGCAGTTTCGCCGCCTCGGCGGCGATTGCGTCTCTCGTGATCAGTTTGACGGTCACGCTTGTCTGCGAACCTTCATCCAGCTTCACGGCCTCTGCCTGGCCCGTGAACCTGCCCAGGAAGCTCAGGTCCTGCAGCAGCCCGAAATCAATCTCTTCCCAAGCGGCGACATAGTACTCGCCTGGGGCCAGTCCCGAGATCGTGAACGTTCCCTTCTGGTCTGTCATGACGGCACGCACTCCGAGCGCCGAGTTGCCCAGGTTCGGGATCTTCGGCCACGCCGTCACCGAAATGCCGCGCAGCGGTTCGCCCTTGTCGCCGCTCAGGGCGCCCGTTACCGTCGCCCCTTTCAATGACACGTCGATCTCAAGCGGGGCCCCAGCCCCTCCGATTTGCAGCGGCGCGCGCGTCACGTCCAGCGTTCCATAGCGCGCCGATTTCACATACGCGCCTTTCGGCAGGCCCATCACATCCAGCAGATACCTGCCTGCTCCGGCCGGCTGAAACTTAAACGAGCCGTCGTCGTTGGCGTCCGCGTCCAATCGGTCGGCGCTTTCCTCCGCGGTCAGCCGCACGGTTGGGCGGGAGACCGGCGCGGGCGCGCCCGTCGTGCCGGCGGGTTGGTTGAACTGGCTTTGCCAATCGCTCCCATCCAGTTTGAGGACGCCGCTCACCTCCACCCCTTGTTCCAGTGCCAGAACCAGTCCGTCCAAATTCGAGTCCTTGATCGTGAACTCCAGCTTCCCGCTCAGGGTGCCCGTGCCGCGCCCGACCGGCCCGCTGGTCACGGCCTGCAATACATACTGGCCAGGAAGCTGGTCACGCATCCGGAACGAGCCATCCTTCGTTCGCAGCGACGAGAAGGGGTGGCGCCCGGGCAGCGTGACGAACACGATGATTGGGTCCTTCACCAGCGCTCCGTTCCACATCACCTTGCCCGTAACCGAATAGACCCGCTCGCGGCGAAGGCGCAAGTCGATGTCCTCCAGGCGCGAGCCGGCGGCCATCTCGATCGTCGCGGCGCCGCCGGCATCGAGCGCGTTAGGATAATACGTCGTAACGTCCCCCATGCCCGGTTCCACGTCCGGGGATTGCTCCGTACCTCGGCACTCAGGTAGTAGCGTCCCGGCGGAACGGGGGTAATAACGAAATTGCCCAGGGAGTTCGTCGAAATCAAAACACGATTCGCCAGAAAAGTCCGGCCACGGCTGTACACGGTGTTGAGCAGCCTCACCCGCCCATGACGCACAGGCTCGCCGTCCTGGTCCGTGACGCGCCCGCGTATGATGCCCTGCGGAACCAGCTTGATCTCCAGGTTTCGGATCTCCGCACCTTCGCTCAGCACGATGGGGGCGCCGGAGGAAGCCGGCGCGCGTGCGCCGTAGCTGCCGAGGAGGAATCCTGTCTTTCTCGCGTATAGCGTGTAGCTGCCGGGCCGTGGGCCCTCGAAGGCGAATTTGCCGGCGTCGTCGGTGGTCGAATAATACGATGGCTGCCCCTGTGGCCTGTCAATCATCTCGAGGCTCACGGTGGCCCTGTTCAACGGTTCACCGGCCTGGCTGATGACCGTTCCCTCTACTCGGATCTTCTTCTTTTCTTGCGCCGTGGCCGGGGAGGCATCCTGCAGCGGCGCCTGGGGATTCGCGAAGAGGGGATCGAACAGCAGCGCGGCCAGAGCGGGCGAGAGGCGCGCGGGCTTGACCTGGGGCGGGGGCTCCGGCAATCCAACCGGCGGAGCGGCGTCCGCGGGCGCGGCCGACAGCCGATGCGTGACAGGGATGCTATGCGCCGGCGAAACTGACGAGCCAGGAAGCGCAGCCGCGCCAATGCCGGCGAGCCACAACAGGCTCAACGCCCACGCCGTGCCGGAACCCGGCAGGCTGTGCGAGAGCGGCTGCGATTCGCCCAGCAGCCTGCGGATCCGTTGGAGCAAAGAACCACCATCGGCCGCCAGAGCGGCCTTCAAACCCGCGCGCCGCCCGGAATCAAGTTCCGCCAGCGCGTAGGCGTAGGCCAGCACATCGCCGCACGCGGCCACCGCCAGGTCGTCGCAGCATAGCTCGCGTTCCGCGCGGATCTGCCCGGACACCCACCACACGGCCGGATGGTAGAACAGCAGCGCCTCGACGACGTTTTGCAGAATGTTCACCAGGTAGTCGTGGCGGAAGATGTGCGCCAACTCGTGCGCGAGCAACGCCTGGACCTGTTTGATCGGCAGCCCGGTCAGGGCTGTGACGGGCATCAGGATCACGGGCCGAAGCCACCCCACCACCACCGGCACTGCCACGCGGGACGAAATCAGCAGACGCACCGGCGCGGAAACGCGCATGCGGCGGATCAGATCGTCCAGCGCCTGCCGCCATTCGGGTGGCGCGGGCCGGACGGCGACCGTTCGCAGCCGCCGGGTGAGCCGCCAACCCCCTATCAGACGCACGGAGAACACGGCTGCCCCACAGAGCCAAACCACCACCAGCCACGCCAAGGTCCGCTCCCAGGCTACGCCGCCGGACACTCGCCAGATTGGTGCGGGCAAGGCGCCCACGTCCGGGCCGCCCGCCACCAGGAAGGTGGCCAAGGGCGCAATCGCCATCAACCCGAGAGCGAGGCAGGCCATCGCGTACCGGGCGCGAGGCGTCAGGTTCCGGCCGGCAACGCCGCGCGCGGCCGCCAGCAGAACCGCAATCACCGTGCCTTGCCACAGGAAGTGCACGAGCGTCCAGCCCGCCCGCGTCACCCAAGGTTGCTGCAATACAAGCTCGATTGCGCTCATCGGGATCTCTCCCTTTTCTCGAACTCCTTCAACAGGCGCCGGATCTCGGCCAGGTCCGCCTCCGAGGCCGGCTGGGCTCGCAGCGCGCCCAGTACCAGGTTCGCCGCCGAACCCGCAAACGCGCGGCGGAGCAGGTCGCCGGCGAGTTCCTGCTGGGTCCGCTCTTTGGGTATGGAGGCCTCGTAGACATGGGACCGATAACGCTCACTGCGGACCAGCAGGCCCTTCTCGGTCATCACCTGCATCTGCTTGAGCGTGGTGGTGTAGCCGCTGTTCTTGCCGAGAGCCTCGAAGACCTCGCGCACGGTGCTCGGGCCGAGCCGCCAGAGCGCGGCCAGGATGTCGAGTTCGGCGTCGGTTGGTAGCGGGGGCATATCCAAACGATACTACGAATCTACTCGTATGTCAACGATAAAACTCGTATATTGCTTAGGTATGGCCCGGGTTGCCGGAATGCGTGGCCCGGTACGGCGTAAGTCCTATGTTTTGAATACGAAACGGCAGTTGAAGCGAGAGTCACCAGTCCCGAAGATAAATCCCTACCTTGTGACCAGCCAAAGTTCTACGCTTGGCGACAAAGGCGGCGTCCCTGCAACCCTAGCCCGCCGCAACCCGCAGTATCGCAGCCACGCTTCGTTCTACATCCTCGTCCCGCGTCGCCCATGACGAGACGCTGATGCGCATTGCCGTGCGCCCTTGCCATTCCGTCGGACCGCACCAACAGGTGCCATCGCGCTGCACCCGTTCGATCACCTGCCGGGTGCGGGCAGCCTCGCCGAATGAAACCAAGACCTGGTTGAGCACCACTTCATTCAGAATCTCGTAGCCGCCTTGCTGCAGTGCTTCGGCGAAACGGCGGGCAAAGCGGCAGTTCCGTTGGATCAGGTCCGCCAGGCCGGAGCGTCCCAGCGACTTCAGAGCCGCCCAGATTTCCACACCGCGCGCCCGCCGGGAAAGCTCCGGCGTGTATTGCGAAGGCTCACGATGTCCGCCCTGCGGCAGATACGCGGCGGTCAATGACATCGCGCTCTTCAGCGCCGCCGCATTTCTGACGAATGCCAAACCGCTGTCATAGGGCACGTTCAGCCACTTGTGCGCATCGGTGGCCCAGGAATCGGCGTCCTTGACGCCTTCCACCAGGTGCGCATAATTCGGGCTCGCCGCCGCCCACAGCCCGAACGCACCGTCGGCGTGCACCCACGCTCCCGACGAGTGAGCCCGCGCGCAGATCTCGGCCGCCGGATCGAAGGCGCCGGTGTTTACGTTACCCGCCTGCACGCAGACGATCGCCGGCCCGCTCAAAGGCGGCATTTCAGCAGCCAGCATGCGACCCTGACCATCCACCGAAACCCGCACCACGCGCGAACGCCCCATGCCGAGCATTCCCAGCGCCTTGATCACCGACGGATGCGCCTCTTCTCCTACCACCACCGTGATCGGCGGCGCGCCGAACAGCCCGTCGGCATCGGCGTCCCATCCAGCGCGTGCCAGCACCGCATGCCTCGCCGCCGCCAGGGCAGTGAAGTTGGCCATTGTGGCGCCGGTCACGAATGCTCCGCCGGATCCGGCCGGAAGTTTCAGCACATCCAGCAGCCAGCCCAGGGAAACCTCTTCCAGCACGGTCCCGATCGGCGACGCCGCGAACAGGCCCGGGCACTGATCCCAGGCGCCGGCCAGCCAGTTCGCCGCCAGCGCGGCCGGAAGCGAGCCGCCGATCACGAATCCGAAAAAGCGCCGGCCGGCCGTGCCCATCGCGGCCGGCGAGCCGATGCGATCCAGCGTCTCCAGCACTCTTCCTGGTTCCATCGGCATTTCGGGCAAAGGTTCGTCCAACTCCGTCAGTCCGGCCAGCGCCTCCTGCGAAGGCGCCACGCTGCGCTCCTCCAGGTTCTCCAGGTAGCGCGCCGCGGTCTTGGCCGTCAGGTTCAATAAGGCTCTCATCATCTTGATGGTAGCGTGCTAAGTGAGACCGCACCGGGCCACGACGTCGCGGAATCTAGTCCCTTAACATCGCGAAATAGACGGCGGCAGGAACCAATAGCAGCATGGCGGCCATTGCCAGGACCAACGCTCCGTGTTCGGCGACGAGCGTTGTTGCGAAGGAAAGCAGCTCCTGAATCTTGAAGCTGGCGACGCTCGACGTAATCTTCCCCAGAGCCGATTGAAACCACGTCGACGTGGCGCCGAAGCACGCACCCAGCAGGCCCACCGCGCAAGCGAATGCGATCACCTGAGCCGCGGTAATTGGACGCCCCGCGGCCTTGGCGGCTTCGCGGCGCGCTCGCCACTGCGCTCGCCACCACACCCGTCCCGAATCGGGAACCACCGCGCGCGCCCGCATTTCATCCCCGGCGTCGTCAATGGCGCCGGCGATGGCCACGACATCGGAGCAGATTGCGCATGCCGCAACGTGAGCGCGCAGATCAGCATCCACCCGCCCGGGCCAGCGGGACTGGAGGACGGCGGTCAGGACCTCTGATTCGAATTCGCACTCAACGGGCTTCATTGTTTGCCCTCGTCCGGTCGACGGCCCAGCAACCCGGCCAGCTTTCGTCGCGCGCGAAATAACATGGGCTTCAGGCTGGCCGGACGCAGGCCGAGCACATCCGCGATCTCGCGGTGCGAAGCGCCCTCGGCATACGCCAGCCATAGCATCGCCCGTTCGCGCGGCTTGAGATGCGACATGGCGCGCGTGAAATCCGTCGTGCGCTCTGTTGCGCCGGCGTCATCGCCGGAGGGAAGGCGCTCGATGTCGTGGCCTGTCAGGCTGGAGGGCGCGCGGGTCAGGCTTCGCCGTCGTGCATCCCGCGCCAAATTCGTCGCAATGCGATACAGAGAATTGCGGCGGTGCGCCTCGCTGTCGTGCGTCGCCGCGGCGCGGAGGAAGCGGTAGAACGTTTCCTGAAGCAAGTCGTCCGCGAGTTGACTGTCACCGGTAACCCGGGCGAGGTACACCCATAGTCCGCGCGCGGTGCGCTCGTAGAACCCGCGGAATGTGTCCTCGTCCATCACGAAGCCGGCAGCGGCGTCATCAAGAGCGCAGTCGCGCCTGACATCGGTGTACGTCGTCTCGCGAAACATAGTTTCTAAACGCCAGGCGGCTCGCTTCGAGGCGCCGGAGATGCCGGTTCGATCAACCCCAGCCGCTGTGAGATCACAAATGAGATTATCGCCGAGATCACGAACCCCAGGCCGAGCGCGATGCCCAGAACGCCCAGAGCATGGAGCGGCTGCGAGGCGTCACCGGCGACTCGTCCGCTCACCACCTGCAGGCCAATACCGCCCGCCATAAGCACCACGCCGCCCTGCACCGACCAGAGAATCCGCCCGAGAGGCGCACCCACGCTCCGTGGAGCGGCGTCGAGCGTGATCGGCGACGACTCCAGGAATTTCGCGCCCGCCGGTGACTGCATGTACGCCAGCAGATCGTCGTTTGCCGTGAACCGATCGAGGAGTTTCGTATGGACGTCGGTCTGCACTTTGGCCAGCCGGCTCCACCTTCGGTAATCAACCAGCATCCGGATCAGCCAGACGAGCAGGCCGATCGCCATGCCCATCCCGGTGAATACGGCCAGGCCGCCCAATACGTCCCTCCACATGTTCAAGGTCTGCTCGGCGCGGTCCTGATTCAAGCGGCCGCCTGGGCCCCCGCCTAGGTAGAACGACGGATTGCGCGCAATTTCGGGATGCGCGTTCAAAAAGCTCACAAGAGCGGGGTACAGCGCCAGATAGGGCTGATTGCCGAGGAGACTCGGGTCGAGCGCCAGGACGCTGCGCAATGCTGGCGGATATCGTTCCAAGAGGGCCGACAGCTCCTCCCTGGTGCGTTGGGCGTCCGGCTGCTCTACAATCGGGCTGGTCTGAAGTTGCACGGCCGCGGCGCTCTTTGCCGCCTGCGCCCAGCCGGGCGACGGCTGCAGCGCACCAATGCATACCGCCAGCATGCCCGCTCCAAAAACTCGTCTGATTCGCGTCCACGTCATCATCGCACTCCTCTCTGCCGTATAGTTACGCAGCCAGGAGGCGCAGGTTAACACCTGATCTCAAAACTGCGGAAATCTTGCTGCGCATGCAGATCGGGCGTTGGCCGGTGTACAATCGCCGCAGAGGCTGGTATGCGTCGAAAGTTGCTTCTGACCGGAGCGGGCCTGCTGGCGTTGCTGATTCTGGTTTTGGTTGGTATCGTCGTGTCGATTCGGTCAGGTCTGCAGCGTTTCTCCGACGATGCGACAGCCCGATTTCCAGGTGATCGGGCCGAGGCGTTAATGCAAGTCGTGGATTGTGATGCGTGCAGCTTAGAGAGTCGTAACCATGCCGTATGGGCTTTGGGGCAGATGGTTGAAGCGCGGGCCATCTCAGTGCTGAAAAAACACTTTGACGGGCAGCCCTGTCAACACACAACAAGGTTGTGCCAGTACGAACTTCGCAAAGCGATTCGAATGATTGAGACTCGCCACGAGCGCGCTGGCCCCGCCTGGCGGCTGGTCGCCCGGTGGCACCAGCCTTGGCACTAACGGTCGCCCGGTCGAAGAAATCAACGAAGAAGAACGTGTCCCGTCCTTGACCACCGCCGAGTTCGAGAAGATTAGCTCGACCGCCCTCTGGGCCGCGTCGCTCGGCGCCTCCACAACTTTCGCTAGAATCATTTTCCCTTTGTCTACAGCCTCTTCCGGGCAGCCGGGCCACGACGTCGCGGAATCCTACGCTACCCGCGGATCGTAAAAGCGAGGTGGCTTAGCCATTCCTGGTTGTCTGGGTGGACCAGGCTCCCCATCGCGGCGCTTAGGCCCAGTGCTTAGCCAAGTTCCTCCCAGTCGTCGGGATCGATATGAGCTTGACTCAGAATGCTGCGGAGCGTGCCAACCGGAACTTCGGATTTCCTCGGCACGATGGCGGTGTCGACGGTCTCCTGAAACCGCCGCACAAACTTGACGTGACTGCCCTTCTGGCTGGTTTCTACGAATCCCGCTGCCTCAAGTCGACGCTTGATCTCGCGGAAGGGTTGCGGCTTAAGCCGCCCCAACCTCAACCTCGATCGTGCGAACCATTGGAGGACGCGTTGCTTGTGGCGGTTCGAAGTGCAGTTCCAGCGCTTCCTTCAAATTGGCGAGAGCCTCTCCTTCGGTTTCGCCTTGACTGGCGACATCGACTTCCAGGCACTGGGAGACGTACCATTTCCCCTCGCGCCAAACAGTCGCGGCGAATGGTCGCTTCATGACCACATTCTTTCACACGGCAACAGGCCTTCGCACCCCCGTTGCGCCGGTTCGATGCCAGTGAGTCTTGCGCCCTTCTTCCCCGCCTTCGTATGATGGAGTATGGATCTTGAAGGCATTGTTGAAGGGCTCACCTTCGATGACGTTCTCCTGGTTCCCGCGCGCAGCGCGGTGATCCCCGCCGAGGCGGACACGCGGACCTGGGTGACGCGCAAGATCGGGCTGAACATCCCCATCGTCAGCTCCGCCATGGATACGGTTACCGAATCGCACATGGCCATCGCCTTGGCGCAACAGGGCGGCATCGGCATCATCCACCGCAACATGCCCATCGCCCGGCAGGCCGAGGAGGTGGACCGGGTCAAGCGCAGTGAGAGCGGCATGATCGTGGACCCGGTCACCATGGAGCCCGATCAAAAGATCAGTGACGCCCTGGATGTCATGACCCGCTTCCGGATCTCGGGCGTTCCCGTAACCAAGAATGGCAAGCTGGTCGGCATCCTGACCAACCGCGATTTGCGATTCGAAACCCGCTTCGACCTGCCCATCTCCGAGGTGATGACCAAGGAGAATCTGATCACGGTGCCCGTGGGCACTACGCTCGAAGGCGCGCGGGAGATCCTGCACCGCCACCGGGTCGAGAAACTGCTGGTCGTCGACGCGAACTACAATCTCAAGGGCCTGATCACGGTCAAGGACATCCAGAAGAAACTGAAGTACCCCACCGCCGCCAAGGATGAGCAAGGCCGTCTGCGCGTTGGCGCCGCTCTCGGAGTGGCCGGCGATTTTCTGGAAAGGGCCCAGGAACTGGTGGCGAAGAAGGTGGATCTGCTGGCGATCGACACTGCTCACGGTCACCAGGAACGCGTGCTGCGGGCGGTCGCGGCCATCAAGAAAGCCCTGCCGAATGTCGAATTGATCGCCGGTAATGTGGCTACTTTTGAAGGGGCGCGAGACCTGATTGCTCTGGGCGTGGATGGGGTCAAGGTCGGTGTCGGCCCCGGCTCCATTTGCACGACTCGGGTGGTTTCCGGCGCGGGCGTGCCGCAGATTACCGCGGTCTCGGAAGCCGCCAGGGCGGCGCGCGACTCCGGCGTGCCGGTGATCTCCGACGGCGGAATCAAGTACTCGGGCGACATCACCAAGGCCATAGCCGCCGGAGCGGCCTGCGTCATGATCGGCAGCCTCTTCGCCGGGACCGATGAAAGCCCGGGTGAGACCATCCTCTATCAGGGCCGCACCTTCAAGAGCTACCGCGGCATGGGCTCCACCGGAGCCATGGCCCAGGGCTCGAGCGACCGCTATTCGCAGGACCCCAGCGCCAAGTTGGTCCCGGAGGGCATTGAAGGACGGGTGCCGTACAAAGGCCCCATCTCGGAAATGGTCTACCAGTTGGTGGGCGGGCTGAAAGCGGGCATGGGCTACTGCGGCTGCGCCACCATCCCCGAGCTTCAGAAAGAGGCTAAATTCCTGCGCATCACCTCGGCCGGCCTGCGCGAGAGCCACGTCCACGACGTGATTATTACGAAGGAAGCTCCGAACTACCGGCTGGAGTAGACCGGGACACCCGGGCTTTCAGCCGCCCTTGCGCCAGGCGCACGCCGATGCTGGATTTTACCGGCGCGTCTTCGGCCCGCTTGATGACTCTTCCCTGTTCGTCCTGAACGATGGCATAGCCGCGCTCCAGGATGTTGAGAGGGCTCAGCAGCAGCAACTTCGCGGCCAGCGTGCCCGAGCGCACACGCCCGCGCTGGAGCTGGTCTCGCAACCGCTCGCGCATCCGGTAGTCGATCTCGTCCACTCGTTGCAGGCGCCGGCCCAGAGCCCGGTGTATGACCGAGCCCGCCCGTTCGATCCCCAGTTGATGGAAGTGCCGGGAGGCGTCGGCGAGACGGTAGCGCAGATCCTTCTCCAGCCTGCGGGCCGTGGCGTCGATGCGCTCGAACAGCTCCTGCCGGGTGCAGATCACCAGCTCCGCGGCGGCCGATGGCGTGGGTGCGCGGAGGTCGGCGACGAAGTCGGCGATGGTCACGTCGGTCTCGTGGCCGACCGCGGATACGATCGGGACCGTCGAGCGGGCGATGGCGCGCGCCACGGCCTCCTCGTTGAACGTCCACAGGTCTTCGAGCGATCCGCCGCCCCGGGCCACAATCACGACATCCGGCCAGCCCGACCGGCTGAACCAGTCGATACCCTCCACCACCTGCCCGACCGAGCCCTCGCCCTGCACCTGGGCCGGGTAAAGGCGGATGTGCAGGCCCGGAAAGCGCCGCGCCAGGATTTGGATCATGTCCCGGATGACGGCGCCGGTGGGTGAGGTCACGATGCCGATCCGCTGCGGCAGACTGGGGAGCGGACGCTTTCGCGACTGCGGCGAACAGCCCCTCGTCGGAGAGCTTCTTCTTCAACTGCTCGAAGGCCAACTGGAGCGCGCCGTAGCCCTGGGGCTCGATCGCCTCCACCAGCAACTGGTATTCGCCCCTGGATTCGTAGACGTCGATCCGGCCGCGCGCCAGCACCGCGACGCCATCCTGCGGCTTGAAACGGAGATACCGGGCCGAGGCGCGGAAGCACGCGCAGCGAAGCTGCGAGGATTCATCCTTCAGGGTGAAGTAGTAGTGGCCGCTGGCGGCGAGCTTCACGCCCGAA
The DNA here is from genome assembly GCA_963734625.1 of Bryobacterales bacterium. Taxonomy (GTDB): domain Bacteria; phylum Acidobacteriota; class Terriglobia; order Bryobacterales; family Bryobacteraceae; genus CAVTHW01. The sequence goes on from CAVTHW010000002.1 coordinate 12,296, forward strand.
ATCTCCCCGGAGACCCAAATATCCTGGAAGCCGCCGCCGAGAAGCTCGCGGATGGCAGCGCTCAACTGGGCCACGGTGTACACCCGCCGGCCTTTGGAAAAGTCCAGGTTGATCTGTTCCATACTCATGAAAAATCAGGCTTTAATGCCATTCAGGAATGTTGGAGGCCCGATCACTTTTTTCTATTTGACCGCCTCGCCGGTCCTCGTTATCCTGAAGTCGCACTCTGACGGAAATCGCCTCTCTGTCATTGTAATCATCCATGGAGGACAGATGACCCCCAAAGAAGTATTGGAATACGCAAAGAAGAACGACGCCAAGCAGGTGGACGTGCGTTTTACCGACCTGCCGGGGCTGATGCACCACGTTTCCTATCCGATCCACGAGCTGATCGGAAGAGGTTTTCGAGGAGGGGTACGGCTTTGACGGCTCCAGCATTCGCGGCTGGGCGGTCATCAACGAAAGCGACATGCTCCTGATCCCCGATCCCGCAACCGCCTTCATGGATCCGTTCGCCAAGACGCCAACCCTGGTGATGCTCGCCAATGTCGTCGATCCCATCACGCGCCAGCACTACGAGCGCGACCCCCGCTGGATCGCCCGCAAGGCGGAGATGTTCCTGAACAGCAGCGGAATCGCGGATACGGCCTACTTCGGAGCCGAGGCGGAGTTCTTCATCTTCGACAACATCCGCTTCGATCAGAACGAGCACTCCGGCTTCTACTTCATCGACGCCGAGGAAGGCCGCTGGAACTCCGGCCGCGAGGAGAACAACCTGGGCTACCGGCCGCGCTACAAGGAAGGCTACTTCCCGGTGCCGCCGACGGACCACTACCAGGACCTGCGCAGCGAGATGGTCCAGACCATGCTGAAGTGCGGACTGAACATCGAGTGCCACCATCACGAAGTGGCCACCGGCGGACAAGCCGAGATCGATCAGCGGTTCGACACCCTGGTGAAGTCGGCGGACAACATGATGCTGTACAAGTACGTGGTCCGCAACGTGGCGCACCAGAACGGCAAGACCGTGACCTTCATGCCCAAGCCGCTTTTCGGCGACAACGGCAGCGGCATGCACGTTCACCAGAGCCTGTGGAAGGGCGGCAAGCCCCTGTTCGCCGGCGACGGCTACGCCGGAGTGAGCCAGCTCGCCCTGTGGTATATCGGCGGCCTGCTGAAGCACGCCCGGGCGCTGTCGGCCATCATCGCGCCGACCACCAACAGCTACAAGCGGCTGGTGCCCGGCTACGAAGCGCCGGTGAACCTGGCCTATTCCCGCCGCAACCGCTCGGCGGCCTGCCGCATCCCCATGTACTCGGCCAGCCCCAAGGCCAAGCGCGTCGAATTCCGGCCGCCGGATCCTTCCTGCAACCCGTACCTGGCCTTCGCCGCCATGATCATGGCCGGCATGGATGGGGTGCTCAACAAGATCGATCCGGGCGAACCGCTGGACAAGGACATTTACGATCTGTCTCCGGAGGAGATGAAGAGCGTGCCGTCCATGCCCGGTTCGCTGGAAGAGGCGCTAGCCTGCCTCGAGAACGACCACGCCTTCCTGCTCAAGGGCGATGTCTTCACCGAGGAGCTGCTCGAAACGTTCATCGACTACAAGCGCAAGAACGAGGCCGACGCCATCCGGCTGCGCCCGCATCCTTACGAGTTCGCCCTGTATTACGACATTTAGTTCCTTTACCGCTCCCTGACGGTCGCGGCTCTGATCCGAGCCGCGCGCGTAAGCAAGCGGGTAGACACCCTGGGTGTAGAATGGTGTCGCGCAGGTTATGCGCGTTGGCTCCATGCGCACTTCCAGGTCCAAATGGAGGCGGGTAGTTTCCCTCGGGGCCATGGCGTGCGCAACCGCTTGCGCCCAAAGCATCGTGGCGGGGCCTCAGCCAGGCGATCTGAGCGTGCTGGAGTCCCGCGTGCCGCGCAAGGAACTGCCCTGCACCGTAACTCCCGTCAAGCCCGCTTTGGGCTTCGACCTGCGCTTCCACGTGGGGTATGAAGTTGCCGTTCCGCTGAAGGAACTCGTCGGCGCGAGCGACCTGCTGACAATCGTCTTCCGGGTGACACCCGCCGCCGACAAGGGCAACCCAACATATTTCACCCAGTCGATCCGCGTGCCGAGGATCGCGGAGAACGCCAGAGGTGACTCCTCCCTGGGCGGCTGGTTCGATCTGGGCGAGGGGAAGTACCACGTCGATTGGCTGATGCGCGACCGCCGGGAGAGGGTGTGTTCCTTCAACTGGGATGCGGATGCTTCCCTTCCCGACCGCGACAAGGATCTGGGTATGGTGTTGCGTCCCGGCCAGGTGCGGCAGGCCGAGGAAGAGACGTTCGAGGCGGAGCCGCCGGCTGAGAAGAACCCGGCCGGCCCGCCGCTCTATGTCAAAGTTCTGGTGAACTTCGCACCCCAGAAGCCGGACTCCAGCGTTCTTCAGCCGCTCGACGTTGATGCTCTGGTTTCCATCCTGCGCAACATCGTTCGAGATCCTCGAGTCGAGCGGATCTCGGTGGTCGCTTTCAGCCTGCACGAACGGCGGGTGATCTACCGCCAGGATGCCGCCTCCGGCGTTGATTTTCCAGCCCTCGGGCGGGCGATCGAGTCCCTGAACCTGGGCGCCATCGACCTTCAGCGGCTCAGCCAGAAATACGGCGACACGCAGTTTCTGGCCGGACTGGTGCAGCAGGAGGCTTCGGGCCCCAGCCGGCCGGATGCGCTGATTTTTGCGGGTCCTAAGGCGTTGCTGGAACGGAATGTGCCGGAGGAGGAATTAAAGGAAACGGGGCAGGTGGGTTATCCCGTCTATTATTTGAACTACAATTTAAACCCGGCGGATATCCCCTGGCGGGACGCAATAGGGAACGTGGTAAAGTTCTTCAAGGGCGATGAATATACGGTTTCGCGTCCTCGGGATCTTTGGTTTGCGGTAAAGGAAATGGTGTCGCGGATCGCAGTCTGGAAGGCTCAGCGGCAGGCGAGGATGGCGGTGCGATGAGTAGGCCGGCAATATCGGCGGCTATGGCGTTGGGGGCGTGCGCGCTATGGATCGGCGCGGCGTCCGCCCAGCAACGCATTTCCCCATACAACCTCGCGCCCTACGTGCCTTCGCCTGAACCGGTGGTGGAGAAGATGCTGGAGGCCGCCGACCTTAAAGCGGGCGAGACGCTCTTCGACCTGGGTTGCGGCGACGGCCGGATCCTGTTCCTGGCCGCCGAAAAATTCAGGGCCAACGCCGTGGGTGTGGAACTGTCGCCAAAGCTCGTCCAAGAAGCGCGCGAAAAGATCCGCAAACTTGGTCTTCAAGACCGGATCACGGTCGTGGAAGGCAATCTTTTGGATGTGAACCTCCGCTCCGCCGATGTAGTCACGCTCTACCTGATGCGGCTGTCCAACGAGAAATTGAAACCCAACCTCCTGAAGGAACTGCACGCCGGCGCACGGGTCGTCTCGCACGACTACGAGATCCCCGGTTGGAAGCCCATCCGTATAGAAAGGCTCCTGGTCCATCAGCGAACCCACACAATTTACGTCTACCGGATGCCTCCCGCGGAATAGGCCTCGATCCGTTCCCTTTCGGTTTGATATGCTGGCCTGAGACACAGGCTCATGATCCCACTCAAGGACTCCCAACCGAGCTACTCCACGCCTTACGTTACGATTTCGCTGATCGTGTTGAATACGCTGGTGTTCTTCTACGAGGTGACGCTGGACCCGTTTTCTCTCAACAACTTGATCTCGGTTTACGGGGTTGTGCCGGGCAGCCTGCAACCAGGGACCTTGGTGACGTCCATGTTCTTGCACGGCGGCTGGCTGCACCTGATCGGCAACATGTGGTTCCTGTGGATTTTCGGCGATAACGTCGAAGACATCCTGGGCCACGGCAAGTACTTGCTTTTCTATCTGTTGTGCGGCGTCGCCGCGGGCCTGGTGCATATCGTTTTCAATTCCGGCTCCCGTTTGCCTACCGTGGGCGCCAGCGGCGCGATCGCCGGCGTGATGGGAGCCTACATGATCAAGTTTCCCCATTCGCGAGTCCTCACGCTGGTGCCCATCTTCTTCTTTCTGACAACCATCGAGGTCCCCGCCATGGTCATCCTAGCCTACTGGTTTGTGATCCAGTTCTTCAGCGGCGCGTGGTCGGTCGGCTATTCGCATCTGTCGCAAGGCGGGGTGGCATGGTTCGCCCATGTGGGCGGATTCCTGGCGGGCATTCTCTTGATCTACGCGCTGCGGCCGCGCGAGCGCTTCCGGCAGCACAGCGAGTTGCATTGGTGAGTGAACTGAAGATGGACAACGGTATCGACCTGCTGGCAATTGCCGCGCACCCCGACGATGTGGAACAGACCTGCGGCGGGACCCTCATCCGGATGGCCGAGATGGGCTACCGCACCGGCGTTCTGGATTTGACCGCCGGCGAGATGGGCACGCGAGGGACGCCGGAGACCCGCCTGGAGGAAGCCGGCGAAGCCGCCCGCCGCCTCCTGCTTTCGACCCGCCAGAACCTTGGTTTTCCCGACGCCCGCCTGGAGAACACGCTGGCCGCACGGCTGACCCTGGCCGCCAAGATACGGGAACTGCGGCCCCGCGTCGTGATTCTGCCCTACTGGCAGGGGCGCCACCCGGACCACTACCGCGCCAGCGAGATTGGTTACGAGGCCTGCTTCCTGGCGGGACTGCGCAAGCTTGACGAACGCTCGGAACCGCACCGGCCTCGCAAGGTCCTCTACGCGTCCATCTACACCAACGTGAGCCCATCCTTCGTCGTCGACATCAGCGCGCAGTTTGACCGGCGCATGGAGGCATTATTCAGCTACCAGTCCCAATATGGCGACAGCCAGGAAGCCCAGGGGATTTTTCCGAACGAGAAGGAGATTCGCGAGAAGCTGGCGGCCATCGCTCGTTTTTATGGAAATCTGATAGGCGTCCGTTACGGCGAGCCTTTTGTCGTCAAGGAGATGCTTCCGGTGGATGACATCGTCGCCCTGGGCGGCCGGAGTATTTAGAGTTTAGGGCCTGCTACCCCGCTTGACGCGGAGGCCGCAGTGTGAAAAAGTGGAAGTATCTCCATCTGGGGAGCGATTTCGGCAGGACAATATCCAATTTGAATGAACTCAGGAGGACTGAATGCGTACGCTGTTTTCTTTTTTGATTGCGGGAATGATTCTCTGGGGAGTCGCGGGCGTGGCGGCGGAGAAGAAGCCTCAGGAAAAGCTCGTTTTCAAGGCGACGATGGGCAACGTGACGTTTTTGCACGCCAAGCACGCCGAGCGGGATAAGGGCGACTGCAAGGTTTGCCACGACACACTATTTAAGCAAGATCTGACGGTGGCGCTGGGCTTCAAGGGCGACATGCACAAGACCGCTGTCGCGAAGAAAACTGGCTGCGCCGCCGCCGCATGCCACAACACCGGAGGCAAGGCTTTTGTGACCACCGGCAACTGCACCAAGTGCCACGTTAAGACTGCCGCTAAGAGCTAACCCTCGAGGGCGCTCCGCGCCCTCTATGGCACCCAGGCGAAGTAGACCAGACAGCAGAGCACTGCGCCGGCGGCCGCGGCCATCAAGCCTGACAAGCGAGATCGCTTCAGGATGAAGAACAGGACTATACCGGTCAGGGAAACCAGGCACATCAGGACGGCCGAGACGTCGATCAACGTGGACCATGCCGCCCCGCTGTCACGGCCCTTGTGCAGGTCGTTCAGGATTGCCGCAAAACCCATCCGGCTTTCCGTTACGTCATAGGCGCCGGTTTGGCGGTCGACAAAAGCGTCGGCCGTGTAGCCCGGCCCTTTGAACGAAACGGAGAGCTGCGACGCGTCGACCCGGAAATCGGTAAGGGCGCTCTTGATGCCATGGGTGCGGCGCAGGTGCTCGACGACTTCCAGTTTCGCCACTTCCTTGGGATTGGACGTATTCACCCAGTCCGGCGGGACGCTGCCTTTGTATTGATAGGTCTTCTGCTGCTTGCTGAACCACTCGGCATGGTTCAGCGTAAGCCCTGTGACCGCAAAAAAGAACAGGACGGCGAAGCTGGCCATCGACAGATAGACGTGGAGCCAGCGGGAAAGAAACGCCAGACGGCGTCTCCACGAGGGAACGGCGCGCCGCGGCACGGACGCGGTTTCGTCGTCCGGCGCTTCAACGAGTGCTGGTTTTGCGGTAATCAAGACTTGCCGATGCGAGTTCATAGTTTCCTGTAAGTTGGACCTGCTTGGGCTGACCGGTAAAGTCCATTTCCTGGCGCAATATTTCGTAGCCACCCTTTTCTCGCGCGGCCTCGATGCACACGAAGTACCGGCCGGGTTTCACTAGCTTGCCATTGTTGTCCTTGCCGTCCCACTTGAGGGTGTACTTGCCCGGCGGGCGAGTGGCGCTGGAAACGGAACCAGTGATCTCAGTGCCTTCGGCCATCGCCCGCAGCCGGTCGGCGCGGTACCAGGATCTCAAGTCAGGCAGCCAGCGGTCCCGGTCGAACCAGAGGGCCAGCGTCTTCACGGAATACTTGTCCTTGTCTTCGACCCACACCGCCACGAAGGGCCGCCGGTAACGTGGATCTTCAATGCGGCCAAGTTCCAGGTTGATGAGCAGCTCGAAGGTGGGGTCCCACGCCGCTTGAGACGGCTGCACGGCGGCCAGCAAAAGGCCGGGAGCCCCCACCATCGAGGCCAGTTGCACGCGGGGAGCTTCCAGTGCGCTCCAGCCCTCGCTCACCACCCGGCTGCCGTCCCGCGCCACCAGCAGGTATTCCACTCCCGGAACGGAGGCGGCCAGCCGCCGGCTATCCTCTACCCGCAGGACCGAGAAAGCCGTTGCCAGCGCCCCCGCGTCGGCCGGGTTAGGCGCCACTACTGTGGCGCTAATCACTTGATCCACCGGCCAGCCGGTGCGCGGGTCCACTATGTGGGAGTACCGCCGGCCTTCGATTTCCACGCCGCGCCGATAGTTGCCGCTGGTGGCCACGGCCCGGTTGCGAATCAACAAGCTTGTGAACGGAGGGCTGTTCTCGGCGCCGGAGAGCGGGTCGGCTATACTGACCGGCTCGGTCAATGCACCACGAACCACCAGGTCGCCGCCGGAGTTGATTACCACGGCGCTGACCTTGGCTGCAGCGAAGGCCGCGGCGCTGGCGCGGTCCACGACGTAGCTCTTGGTGAATGAATTCAAAGCCAGCGGTACGTTGCTCAGATGGGTAGCCGTGCGGGTGGCCGAGTCAAGCTTCCAGTGGGTCTGCCTGACGGCGGCGGCCGCTGCGTTCACTTCAGCCGGCTCGGGCAGACGGCCCTTCGACGCCGCTGCTTTCCAGACGCGGCTTACCACTTCGGCTGAGGCGTCCAGCGCTCCGCCGGTGCGATCGCGCCACTGGTCGAACAGAGCGAGCACCTCAAACAGTTCCGGCGAGACCCGCGCCGGCTGGCCGGCCGTCCGAAACCAGCGGCTGAACTCACTCCCCTGGTCGTAGGAACTGAGGATGCCCGCCTGCCGGTCCATCTCGGAGAGCACGGCGGCCTCGGCCTTTCGGGCTTCCGCGAGCGACGGTGCGGCAATCTTCAATTCAAGAGATGTGCCGAGGACGTTCTCATGGTGGAAACTGTACAGTGTGTTCTGCCTCGAAACGAGGGCGACGAAGCCCAGACAGAGCGCCAGCGCCAGCAGGCATGTGGTGAGCAGGTGTGTGGTTTTCATCTTGCGGTGCCCGTGGGAATCTGGCGAATCTCGTCCGCCGTCAGGGCGCCGTCGCCATTCCTGTCAAGTCGCAGCAGCGCTGCCGGGGCGTTTCTGACTTCTTCCGGGGAGAGCACGCCGTCCGAGTTGGCGTCGAGAGCCGCGAATAGCTGGTCGACCCGCGGGAAGCCGCCTCGCCCGCCTCGCCCTTCCATCCGCTGACTCTGCCCCCCAGTGCCGCCGGAAGAACTCTGGGCCTGAGCCATCTTGGTCAACTCGTCTCTGTTCAGTGAGCCGTCGTTGTTAATGTCGCCCCGGTCGAAGAGCCCCTGCAGGCGCTCGGGGGCTTCGTCCTTGGTGAGCTTCCCATCACCGTTCTTGTCGAGATCCATGAGGGTCGTCACCATCTCCTCGGAAATGGCCCCGCTGGAGCCTCCCGGACCGCCCATGCGCCCCTGGGCGTAAACCATGCCGGCGCCGGCTGCGAATAGAGTTAGAACAATTAGTATTCTCATGTTGTGATTTGTTACCGCCAGGATCTTCGCTACCGTTTTTTCAGTGTGATGCCGAGGCCGCCGCCGTCAGAATAGAAGATCGTCTCGAGCGCCGGGTTGCTGGTCACCGCCTGGACGTAAGCATCGGACGAGCCCACGTTGTGCGCCAGGATCAAGCCGCCGGGACGCACCAGCGGCTGCAGCTTGTTCAGATAGTCCGTATACCCTTCCTTGTCCGCGTCGATGAATAGCACATCGATGGGGCTTTTCAGTTGGCTGATGGTCTGGTGCGCATCGCCCTGCACCACCGTGGCCAATTGATCGACACTCGCCTTCTTGAAGTTCGCCCGAGCCGTCGCGGCGCGTCCGGCGTCGTACTCGAACGTCGTCAGCTTGCCGCCCGTCTTCTGCAAGGCGAGACATAGCCAAAGGCCGGAGAAGCCGGTGGACGTTCCGATCTCGACCACATTCTTTGCGTCCACCGCCTCCGTCAGCAACCGCAGCATCCGGCCGTCGCTGACATCCACGCTCAAGTAGGTGCCCCCCGTTCGTTGGACCTCGTCAAGGACCGAGAGTACTTTCTTCTCCGTCTCTGAGTTAGCAGCAGGCAGGCTGCTCACGGACGAGCCCCGGCCCCCGCGACGCTGGCCCAGCGCCACGCCCGCCACACAGAGCGCCAAGCCGCAAATCCCTGCAAATAGCACTGTATGTTTCATGTCCTTACCCCTCGAACAATTCTCACACTAAGTGCGGTCTTGTGGCGATTAAATCGAAGTAAAACATACTTAACGCGGCCTTTACCTAAAAGGGGACAGACGCATTTTTCCCGATAGCTTTCAGACGCGTTTCCTGGTTTTCCATTCCTCCGATGATCGTCGTTCCTATCTGGTACTTCTGGGCCGGCATGCCACGCAATACGGCGCCCCGGGGCTGTACCCACTCCGAGCATACGCCGGAGCATGTCCAGGACCCGGCGCTAGACTGCCGCTGGCAGGAGTATTTCGGGCAGCAAATGCGACGCTGCCCGCCACGCGACCCACACCGGCGAACCGCTGGGCTCGCGGGAATGTATCACAGCGTTGGAACGCCAGGACGGGCGTGGATTCATAGTCGTTTTGCTCTTCCGCTGGTAGGTTCGGATGGAATGAGCGAAATCATAGATAACACCTGAATGATACGCGCCGCGCTGAGGCTGCCGCTAAACGGCTGAGGCGTGAGGCCACTTGGGGCCCCTGAGAATCCTGCTCTAAAGTTAGCAGCTCCGCGAGCCGATTCTCAGAAGCCACCCAAATGGTGAACGATCATAATCAAGATACCCGCCAGTCAAGCGGTTCGGGAGGTTACTTCGGAACCCAATTAAATCAGTGTTTCCACGCCCTCTGACTTTGAGGCGAAGAATCTGACCACCTACGGGGGCCTCTTGCCGGTGGCCAGCATGCTGGAGAAGCTCGGCTTCCAGCTTCTGGTGGAAGACCAAGGCCATGACGACGTTCCGGTTCGGGCTGGCGGTGGGACTGGCCTGCCACGTGGGATTCTCCCGGCTCCACCGTTTGCGGTTTCTGACGCGGGAACCGATGCTCACCGGCATCTTGCAGGTGCTCAAGTTGCCTCCGCAATCGACCTTCTGGCGCTTTCTGGCCGGCAATGCACCTGGCATCGCAGACGATTGCTGGAGGTGCAACGCCGCACGCGGCAACGAGTCTGGGAAGCCGCCAGAGTGCAGTTGACGGAGGTGACCCTGGACACCGGCTGTTAGAGACGCCGGAGTACACCTATGGGGTCTTTGTGACTAATATGCACGGGCCGCTGGCTGCGCTGGTGGGCTTCTACCGGGGGCTGGCGACGGCCGAGAACCTGATTAAGGAGGCCAACAACCACGCCGGTCTGGCGGCGCACCCGTCGAACCGCTGGAGGATGAACGCTAGCTGGTTTCAGATTGAGATGCTGGCCTACAACCTGAACTGCTGGCTGATGCTGTTCCACCGCGAGGAGAGTGAAAAGGCCGACCAGATGCGGCACACGACCTTGGCGACCGCGCGCTTGCGGTTTCTGTTCCTGGCGCGATCGCCGCCGGCGCCGACAGCTTCGCCCCCTTGATCGCGACTGCCCTGCGATGCTGAGTTGATGACCAGCCTGCATAAACTCCTACGCACCGGCGGCCCGGTGCGAGCAATGGCATACAAAGCAGGAGGGTTATTCCAGACAGATCAACCGGAAGGAAGCAGCCAAAAAAGAGATCCGCTCAGCAGGTCAGCAGCGCCGAACACCCTCGATCCGCGCATAATTCAGGTGATATGTAGATACTCCAGGCGCAGGCTCTGGATTGCGAAGTAGGGGTCAGAGCTTGTCGGGGAGCGACATCGGCACGGCGGCTTGATTGGCCACGGTCTGTAGCGACTGGAACATGGTCATCAGCTTGTCGATCCGCTCCTCGCGCGACTGCATGCTGTTGTGAAGGGTCCGGATGACGCCCGCCTGCAGTTCGAGCCGTTGCTCGAGCTGCTGCTGGAGTTCCTGAAGGGTGACCGAGGTAGAACCGGCCAGGCTCAACGCCTCTTCGGCTTTGCCCAGACGCACCGACAATTCCTGCAAACCTCTCACCAGCAGATCGAACTTCTGGGAGACGCCCCCCATGTCGCCTCGGAGTGCGTCCAGTTCCCGTGAAGTCTTGGTGAAGAATTCGAAGGCGGACTCCATCCGTTGACGGTCCTCTCCCACCAGGGCGTGGATGTCCTTAACAGTGGAGGCCAGGGCTTCTAGAAACGTGCGCGTAAACTGCTCGGAGAACTGCTGGAAGCCGGCATTTGGCGTCTCGAAACGCACCGGCGGGGTCTGTAGCGAGGGCTTCTTCTCCCAACTAACGGGCTTGGGAGGCGCCAGCCGCACGGGTGGCGGTTCTTCGGCCACTGCGGCGGCGGTGGCGGCGGCGGGGCGTTCCTCGCTCGCCGCAGAGCGCTGCGGAGCGCCGAGCATCTGTTCCAGCCGGTCCAGAGACACCTTCTTGTCTTGCGGCGGTTCGAATTCCTTGTTGTCAAATATGCTTAGCATGTGAACAGACGGCCATCCCCCCGGGCGCACTTGTACGTGGGCCTGTTAACAGGTGTAGTATATTCTTGGTCCGCAATCAATCCTCAATAAGGGTAGCGGGCTATTGCTAACTTTGGTTAACACAGGAGAGCCGACATGACGGATCAGGCAATCGAACCCCAGGGAATGAGCGAAGCCGGCAGACTGACCGGAATCTTCTGGGAACCCCGGCCGGTGTTTGAGGACCTGGCGCAGCGCCCCAGATTCTGGGTGCCCCTGCTGATCCTGAGCGCATTCGCGGTGGTGTATATGGTCACCTTCACTCGGGTGGTGGGGTGGGAGTCCGTGTATCGCCAGCAAATGAGCTCGAATCCCCAACTGGCGCAGATGCCCGCAGAGCAGAGGCAACAGGCTCTGCAGACGATGACCAAGGTCGTCGGGCCCGTGGCCTCCATCGCGGCAGTTGTCGGCCCGGCCATGGGGATGCTGGTGATCTCGGTGGTTCTCCTGGGCTGCTTCAATCTCCTGGGCGGAGCGGGGATTAAGTTCCGCCAGGCCTTCAGCATTACGTGTTATTCCTCGCTCCCCTCCGTCCTGGCGACGATCGGGGCCCTCACGGTTATGCTGCTGAAGAACCCCGAGGACTTCAGTCTTCAGAACCCGCTGCCGCTGAATGTCGGCGCCTTCCTGACACCGGGCACGACGGCCCCGTGGTTGCTGCGCCTGGCGACATCGATCGACGCTTTCACCATCTGGGCGATTCTGCTGCTCGCCCTCGGGTTCTCCGTCGCGGCCGCACAGAAGAAGACGAAGATGAGCTACGGGCAGGCGCTGATGTTGGTGCTCATCCCCTGGGCGCTCTACGTGGTGGTGGTGGTCGGGATAGCCGCGATTACCGGGGGCGCCGCGACTGCGGGCTAGATCCTGTGGAAGCCCCGCAGGATGTCGCGGTTGGAGTAGCGCAGGGCGACGGGGCGGCCGTGCGGGCAGGTCATCGGGCACTCGGTGGCGGCCAACGCCGCCAGCAGCCATTCCATTTTGGCCTGATCCAAGCGGGTGTTGATCTTGATTGCCGCCCGGCAGGCGATTGAGGCGGCCATGGCCCGGCGCAGATCCTGGATGGAAAGGCCCCGCAGTTCCTCTTCCGCGATGTCCAGGATTTCGAGCACCAGTTTCTCGATGTCCCCGTGGCTGACGCCGGCGGGGGCGGCCTTCACGGCGATGGTGCGCTGTCCGAAAGGCTCGGTATCGAAGCCCGCCGCATTGAGCTCCTCGGCGATGCGCGCGTATTCGATCTGCTGCGCGGCCGTCACCGACAGCACCACGGGCATCAGCAGGCGCTGCATCTCGACCCGGCCGGCGGTCAACTGCTTTAGGACTTTCTCGAAAAGCACCCGCTCATGCGCCACGTGCTGGTCCAGGATCCAAAGGCCGTCGCGTCCGGCGGCAATGATGAAACTCTCGTGGAGCTGCCCCAAGGGCCGCAGTTGGGCCAGCGTATCCAGGCTGGCCGTGGCATCCATCGCGGCGCCGGCGGGGAACTCCCCATGCGTCTCCGGCGCCCGGATCTCGAGTGGTTTCTCCGACCGCGCCGTTTGAATCGTGAACTCCGGCAGCGACTCCTGTCCAGCGCCAGTTTGAGGCTGGGGAACTTCCGAGAACCGGCCCTGCCACGGCTGGTCCTCCATGCGCTGGCTGAATTCGGAGAAGGGGAGATCCGCGCCGGGTTGGGCGCCGCGATCGATGGATACGGTGGCCGGCAGCGGCAGAGAGGAGCCGGGCCGGGAGACAACCAGCGATTCACGGATCGAGTCGCGGACGAAGTCGTGCACAAAGGAGCCGTGCCGGAACCGCACCTCGGTCTTCGAGGGGTGGACGTTGACGTCCACCTCCGCGCAGTCGCACTCCAGGAACACCAGCGCGAAGGGGTAGCAGGCCGGAGGCATCAGGTTGTGATAGGCCGAGGAAATAGCGTGCAGCAGAAGCTTATCTCGGATCAGGCGCTGGTTGACGAACAGGAAAAGGGAGTTTCGATTCAGCTTCTGGTACTGGGGCTTGGAGACGAATCCCCGCAGTCTGTAGGAGGCGGTCTCCGGCTCGGCGGCGCCCTCCGCCCCCGGCGCATTGGGCGGCGGCAGCTTGAGTTCACGCTCGCGGAGATCGAGTTCGATCAGCTCATCCAGAATCCGGCTGCCGAAGACCTGGTAGACGCGCTCCCGCAGGGTCTCGACCGGAGCTGCGTTGAGCAGTTCGTTGACGCCGCCGCGCAGGAGGAAGCTCTTGCCGGGGTGGGCCAGGCTGTAATGCGTCGCCAGCGAGGCGATATGGGCGAGTTCCGTGGCTTCGCTCCGCAGGAACTTCTTGCGGGCCGGGACGTTATAGAACAGGTCCCGCACGGTGACCGTCGTGCCGCGCGCCAGCGCCGCCTCGTCCGCCCGCAGCAGCTTGCCGCCGGCGAATTCGACGCGCATGCCGGACGCCTCCTCGGCCGAGCGCGTTTCGAGCACCAGCCGCGACACCGAGGCGATGGAGGGCAGAGCCTCGCCCCGAAAACCCAGGGTGGGGATTGAAAGCAGGTCCTTGACGTCCGCGAGCTTGCTGGTCGCGTGGCGCTCGAAGGCCAGCAGGGCGTCGTCGCGCAGCATGCCGGCTCCGTCGTCGGCCAGCCGGATCAGGCGGCGTCCTCCGCTCTCCACGTCTATGGTGACAGACGAGGCTCCAGCGTCCAGCGCGTTTTCGAGGAGTTCTTTGACTACCGAGGCGGGGCGTTCTACAACTTCGCCAGCGGCTATCTTGTTGGCGACTTGATCCGAAAGGACGTGGATGCGGCCCATTGTGGAGCGCGGAATACAGAGCGTGAAGTGTAGGAACTACACTCCACGCTCCGCACCCCGCGTTCCGTTATTGTATCCTGATATTGCGCTCGGTCAGCAACTGGCCCGTCACCTTCATCAAGGTGAGCTGATTCCGCCAGTAGTTGATCGACTCGGTGACCACCGTGGATTCCGCCGAGGTCAGGCGGGTCTGCGCGTCCAACACGTAATACATAGTGCTGGTGCCCAGATCGTACTTCTGGTTCTCGGCGTCGAGCATCTTCTGCGCCAGATCCCGATTGATGATAGCCAGCGCGACCGACTGCCGGCTCGACTCGATCTGGCTGATCGCGTTCAGCACTTCCAGCCGGACGCCCTGCTCGCGGCTCCGCAGGCTGAGCGTGTCGGACTTCTTCCTGATCAAGGAATTGGCCAAAGCCGCTTGTCCCGCCCGGTCGCGAATCGGCAGGGTGAGTCTCAGGCCCATCGAATAGGACGTGTAGTTGAAGGCGAACGTTTGGTCGAGGGCGCCCCCGAATCCGCCGGGGATCATTTCAATAGTGGTCCCGCCCAAGCCGCCCGACCTTATATAGTGGTCGCCGCCACGACCGTTGGAGTTGTACGATCCCGTCCAGCTCAACTGCGGCCGCAGGGTATCGGTGTTTTGCCGGATGTTCAGATCGTCCGTCTCCAGACCGATCCGCTGGGATAGCAGGTCCACCCGTGACGCGAGCGCCCTCTGAACCAGACTCTCCTTGTCGAGCGCGGACGCGCTGGACGGGGGAGCGACCGCCTCGGTCAGGACCAGGGGAAGGTTCCGGATGTTGGGGTCGAGATCCGCGCCAATCTGCTTTTTGAGCGCGTCCTCGGACTGCGCCAGGCGGAAGCTGGATTGCGTCACCTGAATGTCCGCCGCGGCCTTGTTCGCCTGAGGCTGGAAGATGTCAAGCTGCGGAAGGGCCCCGAGCTCCAGTTCCCGCGTGGACCGCTCCAGCGACTTCTCGGCGTTGGCCAGGGCCGACTGTCTTACCTTCAGCGTCTCCCGGTTTCCGACCACGTCCCAGTAGGCGCCCTCGGCGCTCACCAGCAGCGACTCGATCGAGTTCTGCATGTTGTACTGCGTCGAGCGCAGGCTGGCTCTGGCCAGCGTGATCGGCATCCTGCTGATGAATGGATCTCGCCCGCGCAGCAGAGGCTGCGTGAAGCCGAACGTCAGGGTCGAATTCTTGGCCGGGTTGTAAGTGGAGAACGAGCTATTGGTGGTGCCGTATGAACCGTTCAAACCGACGTTGAACTGGGTTCCATTCTGAAGCGTCTGCGCGTAGGCGAAGCTGAGCGGCCAGTTCAGCGTCTTAGAGACCGCCGCGCCCTGCAATTGGTCGCTGGACGGAGTCGAACTGAAAGAGCGGCTCGTGTTGACCGTGAGGGTCGGGTCAAAACGCCCGAAGGCGGACATGATGTTGTTCTGCGACGTCTCCACCGTCAGCTTCTGAATCTGGACGTCCGGATTGTTGGCCATCACCAGGTCCAAATAGGCCCTGAGCGAGAGCGTCAGCTTGCCGTCCACGACGAAATCAGCCAACCGCACCGGCGGCTGTAACTCCACGCGCGTCGCCGGGGTCTGGAAGGTCTTGCGAAAGTAGGCCGGCGTGGGAAAAATGGGCGCCAGCTGCGCGGAGAGCAACGCGGCGCCAATAAGTGTTAAAAGTGTTAACCGTAGTTTCATGGAAATTCTCACTATTCGTACCGGATGGCTTCGATCGGGTCCAGCTTTGCGGCCTGAACGGCCGGATAGATCCCGAACAACAGTCCAATAAACACAGACACCCCAGAGGCCACGGCGATCGAACTGCCGGTGACCACCGTCGACCAGCCGGCGAAAATCCCAATCGCCTGCGCCAGGCCGACGCCGAACGCGATGCCAATCAGACCCCCCACAATGGAAATCATGATGGCCTCGGTAAGAAACTGGCGCACGATGTCGGACTGACGCGCGCCAATGGCGCGGCGGATGCCGATTTCACGGGTCCGTTCGAGCACCGTCGCCAGCATGATGTTCATGATGCCGATCCCGCCGACCAGCAGCGAAATACCGGCGATGGCGATCATGACCACCTGAAAGACGAACTGCGTCTGCCGCCGCTGCGCCAGCAGGCCGGCCGGCACCACCACGGTGGTGTCTCCGGCGTCCTTATGGGTCGTGGCGAGTATGGCCTCGACCACGCTCGCGGTCTCGACCGAGTCGGTTCCAGGGGCCACCCTGATGTAGATACCGTCGATCTCGTCTTTCAGGTAGCTGTTGGTATCTTCAAACCGGCGCATCACGGTGTTCAGCGGCGCGATAACCATGTTGTTCCGGTCGACAACTTCCAGGCCCGAACTCCCGCTGTCCGCGGTCGCTTGCGCGGCCAGGACTCCAATCACCTGCAGCCAGACGTTGTCGACCTTGACGAACTTTCCGACGGCCGGCTCGAAGCCCAGCAGATTGACCTTAGCGGTCTCTCCCAGTACGCAGACCGGGGCGGAGGTCTCGTTCTCCTGGTCCGTAAAGAACCGGCCCTCCACCGACCTCAGGCTCTGGATCTGCATGTAATTCGAGAGCACGCCGATCAAGAGGGGCGATTCGTTGGCGGTCTTGGGGAGCACCTTGGAGGGCTTGAACCGCTTGCGCGGCGTCATGGCCTCGATTCCCGTAACGGTTTGCTGGATGGCGCGGTAATCCCGGAAGGTGAGGCCCGAAGAAATGGTCCGCCGGGTCTGCAGCTCGTCGCGGTCCACTGCCTCTTTGGCCTCGATGATGATGTTATTCACCCCCAGCAGGTCGATGAAGCTGACCATTTCCTTCTGAGCGCCGGCGGTGATGGATAACATGGCTACCACCGCGCCGACGCCGAAAATCATGCCCATCATGGTCAGCAAGCTGCGCAGCTTGTGCACCAGCAGGCTCGAAAGCCCCATGTAGAGTTCGGGCAAATAACTTCTGATATCGGTCATAACTATCCTCTGCCGTCGTCCGTAACGGTCATCTCGCTTACGTCTGGGGAGCGGCCGGCGCACCGGCCATCGGGCTCGCGCCGCCTCCCGACGGGGCCGCCTGCTGCTTGTTCTGCTTCTGCGCGGTCGGATCGCTGAGAGCAATCACTTCGCCAACCTTCACGCCCTCCGAAATCACCATCGTGGATTCACTGCGCTTCAGCAGTTTCACCGGGCGGGCCTCGAAGCGACCACCGTTCTCCACGTAAACCACATCCTTGCCGTCCTTCTGAAAGATCGCCGTAGCGGGAACAGAGATCACGTTGGAGAGCTTCTCCACGATAACCTCCACGTCCGCCAGCAGACCCGGCCGCAACAGCACCTGGAGTCCCGCGTCGCTTTCTTCCGGCGCCGCCGGAAGCTTGGCCGCTCGCAGTACTTCCAGCGATGGCCCGCTGCTGGCGCCGAAACCGCCCCGACCGCCGCCACCGCCGCGGCCGCCGCCCTGGCCACCGGGGGCCGCCTGACCACCCCTGCCACCGCCGCCCTGGCCACCGGTTGCTGCCTGAGCGCCACCCTGCCCGCCGCGCCCGGTCGGTGTAGCGCCATCCTGGCCTCCCCGCGCCACGCGCTGGCCGCCGCCCCCGCCAGGCTGGCTGGGATCGCTGCCTCCGCCGCCACGCGCCACGCGCTGGCCGCCGCCACGCTGGCCCGTGCCGGCCGAATCCATACCGGGGAAGCCGGCGCCCGGCATGCCGCCTTGATCGCCGCCGCGCATCATCGCTTCGCCCATCTGCCGCCATTCCGGGCGAGGACAACGACATGCGGTTAACTGGGCGGTTGCGGTTCTTCTGGGCTATCACCGCCATTTCGGCAATTTGCTGGGGCTTGGCCCCGACCGCGGTGAGCAACTCCTTCATGTCCACGCCAAAAACCACGTCGAACTTCTTGGAGGGATCGCCGGCCATCACGTTCGCCGAGGCTGTTCCGCTCATAGTCTTGATCTTGGCGCGGACCACCTTGTCAGGCACCGCATCGAGCCTGATCAGCGCCTCCTGCCCTTCAACCAGGTTGGCCCGATCCAACTCGCCGACCTTCGCCGATATCTCCAGTTCGGAGACGTCCAGAATGTCCGCCACGGTCATGCCGGGCTGCACCTGGTCGCCATTGCGGATGTCCGGCACCTGCGCGCCGAACTGCCGCATGCCACCGAAGGAATTCTGCCGGATTGAAACCAATCCGCTCATGGTCGCCAAAATTCGAGTCTGCCGAAGGCGATCCTGGTCCCGTCTCGCCTGAATGGCGAGGGTGTTCCGCGATTGCCGCAGCAACGCCAACGACGCTTCCGACTGGTCCCTCCGGGCCTTGATGTTGGTCTCGAGCTGTGCCAGTCTCTGCTTGGACTCGTCCAAATTCAGAAGGTTTTTGCGGGCGTCGATCTTGGATTTCAACTCGTTTTGCTTCACCTGCAGCTCGGCCCTCCGAACCGCGTACTGCTGTTGCAGCAGATCCACCTGGTCCTGGTTGTTGCGGATGGCGAGTTCCGCCTCCGACTTCTTGATGCTCTGGTCGTATGAGTCCAAATTCAGTTGGCTGTCCTCGATGCGCGATACGACGTCGGAGTCATCGAACTCCACGATCAGATCCCCCTCCTTGGCCAGGGAGCCCGGGGTCGCCAACTGGGTAATCTGATCGGTTCCCATCAGGTTCGGCGCCACGACGGTCTCCGAGCGCATCGCTCTTAACTCGCCTCTCGTGAAAGCCCGAATCACCACGTCGCCCTGACGCACCTTGGTCACCGGAACCTGCGACTTCCTCTGCGGCAACTGCTGGTAGTAGCGGTATCCACCATAGGCCGCGCCCATGACGACCACCAGAATCAGAATCCGAACGATGAATTTCTTCATAAAATTCCCTGTCCTTGGCCGGGTCCGAAGCCCGCCTTATATCTTCTTCTTCTTTTGGGCCTTCCGCGCCGCCTCAGCCGGGTCTTCCTGCGCCACCAGTTCCCCTTCCTTGAGACCGCTCAATACCACAATGCTGTCAGCATTCCGCTCGCCGACAGTGATCGGGCGTTGATGGAAGTTCTCGCCGGCCTGCACATAGGCTACGGGCTTCCCGAGCTGGCTGAAACTGGCCCGCAGCGGAATCATGAGCACATTCGGCTGGCTTTCGACGATGATATCCACGGATGCGCTCATGCCGGGCCGAAACCGCGGGTCGAGGCTCTTGAGAGTCGCGTAAACCGGGAACTCCTTGACCGAGTTCTGCGTGCCCCGGAAGGTGAGCGAGGCGATCGGACTGAGATAATCCAATTCGGCTTCAAACGTCTTGTCGGGGATGGCGTCGACCTTGACCCTGAGCAACTGGCCCAGCTTGATTCTTCCGCGATCCGCTTCATCCAGCCTCAGTTCCACGCGCATGGAGGAAAGATCTGGGATCTCCGCGATCGGCACTCCCGCCCTGGCGGTATCCCCTTCCTTGAAGGCAGGCTGGTTCCGGCCGTAGTCGCCGCCGCCGGTGGAATTCGGAAGGATGTTCACCATGCCGTCGGAGGGCGCGCGGAGCACCATATTCTGCAGGTAATCTTCCACGCGCTTGAGGTTCTTGTTGGCGTTGGCAATCTGATTATTCAGACGCATCAGATCCGTCTGCTGGGAGACCTTGTGGGAGTTGATCTGGGTCTTCACCAGGTTCAGGCTGCCTTCGGCCGTGCCGACGTCGATTTGGTTCTTAGCGCCCTGGATTGCCGAAAGAATCTGAGCCTTGCTGGCTTCCAGTTTCGCCCGTTCCAGGCTGTACTCGCTGGTCATCCGGCTCAGCGCGTCGCTCTCGTCGGTCATCTTGTGCGAAGCCTTGGTCTGCACCACCTGGCTCTCCGCAGTCTTCACGGAATTCTGCCGGGTCAGCAGCGTGTCTTCCTGGCTCGACGCATCGAACTCCACTATGACGTCGCCCTGCCTGACCATGGAGCCGGAAGCAGCCAGTTTGATGATTCGAAGGCTAGGCACATTGGGGACGTTCAGGACCCGGGAACGAGTGCTCTTGATCTCCCCCCGCACGCTCACCGCGATCACGAAATCCCCTCGGCTCACCTTAGCGACCGGAACTTCCACGACCGTCTTAGTGCCGTAGTAGTAAGCCGCGTAACCGCCCCCGCCGAACACCGCCAGGGCGACCAGCCAAGCCACAATCCTCTGCTTCGTCGACAGTCCGTGCTTGCCGATTCTCTTCTTAGGTTTAACGTCTTTGGACATAGGTCCCTCGCTCTGCCGCCTTTACTTCCCGTTTGCTTTCTTCCGATTGGCGGCTTCCACCGCCGCGCGGTCGCAGGCCACAACCTCGCCCGCCTTGAGCCCCGAGCGTATCGCCACCGAGATGAAACTCGCCTGGCCCAATTCGACGTCCCGCCGCTCCCAGCCGGTTCCCTGCTGAACGTACACGAAGGGCTTGGCGTCCGGCCCGTCCCGGAACACGGCCTGAAGAGGCACCATCACCGTCTGGGCTTCGGTGCCCAGCACGATGTCGGCGCTAACCGACAGATCCGGGATGACTCGTGGGTCCACCTGTGACAGCTTGAGCGACAGCGGAATCTCCTTGACCGTGGCGCTCGCGTTCCGGCCGCCGCCGCTCTTGGGCATCGCGCTTACCGAAACCACTTCGGCGGGCAGATTCAGATCCGGAAATGCGTCAAAACGCACCCGAGCCTTGGCCCCCACCCGAACCCAGTCCCCGTTGACCTGATTGACGGATGCGTTCACCAGCATCGAGCTCGTATCGACCACCTTGACCAACTGCGCCCCCGCCCGGACCTGGTCGCCCACCTTGATCGTGTCCATCGCACTGTTGCGCATCATAGTCTGCACGACGGCCAAGCCATCGAGCGGAGCTCGCAGCAACAGCTTTTCCAGATTCAACTTGGCCAGCTTCAGTTCGGTCTCCGCCTCGCTCACCGAGAGCTGGGCACTCTTCCACTGGGTGTCGAGGGAAGTCTCCATCCAGGGCACCTCGGTCAGGAGTTGCTTATGGACCGCCAGATTCTCGTCCGAGTTGAGACGCAGGGTCTCTGCGGCGTTGGCGGAAACCACCGGCAGAGTCTTCAGGTCGAGCTGCGCCTTCTGCACATCCGCCTGGGCTGAGTCGACGGTCTGTTGGTGGGCCTTGCGGGCGACGTCCAGTTGCGTCTGGGCCCTTTCCAGGCCGGCTTTCCTCTGGGTCAAGGTGGATTCGAAGTCCTCAACCCGGGTCTGCATCGCTTCGGTGTCGAAGCTCGCGACCAGGTCACCCTTCTTAACGCGCGTGCCGGACGGCACGAGAGACACCACCGTAATGTTCTCGCCTTGGGACTGGCCGCCGCCAGGACCGCCGCCGCCACGGCCGATATTGACGTTTCCGCCCCCGCCGCCACCGCCGGAGCGTCCCGCCCCGGTACGGATCTCCTGGACGTCCCCCATGCTGTTACCGCGCCCCCCGCGCATCTGGGGAACAATCAGGGTCGCGTAGTTGAGGGGGGACGTCACGCCCGCCACGCGGATCGACCTTTCCAGGTCCCCGGTCGTAGCGCGGGCCGTGGCGATCATTTGAATCGGAGGCCCGCCGCCCGTGGTGGGCTGAACTTGGTTCATCCGAAGGTATAGCGCCGCCGAAGCAACCAGCGCCACAGCCACCGACGCCAGTATCCACCACTTCCGCCGGGGCTTAACCGGCGGGGGCGGTACCGGCTGGGGCTGCAGTGGTACGCGTTCAGGGCCTGGTAATGGGGCAGGGATTCCGCTTGTCATAGACCGCATCCATGAGCCAAAAAGGGACTATGCACTCCTGGTCTCTTGGCCTTTCTTAGTTGCCTTGCCTTCAGTAATGACGACCGCCCGGAGCCAAAGGTTATCCTTTGATCACAGGAAATCGAACTACCGGAGCAAGAAGGACTCCAGATCAACCGCTCATCGCGGAAAGGAACTCAGCATTGCTGCGGGTCTTGCCCAATTTGTCGAGAAGCAGCTCCATACACTCGACTTGGGATAATGGGCTCAGTACCTTACGAAGAATCCACACCCGGTTTAGCTCCTCCCTGGGCTGTAGAAGCTCTTCCTTGCGGGTGCCGCTCTTGTTAATATCGATCGCCGGGAAAGTGCGTTTGTCCACCAGTTTCCGATCCAGGTGGATCTCCATATTGCCGGTGCCCTTAAACTCTTCAAAAATAACGTCATCCATCCGGCTGCCGGTATCGATCAGGGCGGTGGCCACGATGGTCAGCGACCCCCCCTCCTCGATGTTCCGGGCGGCGCCGAAGAAACGCTTCGGCCGTTGCAGCGCGTTGGAATCCACGCCTCCCGACAGCACCTTGCCCGAAGGCGGCACCACGGTGTTGTAAGCCCGGGCCAGGCGCGTGATCGAGTCCAGCAGGATCACCACGTCGCGCTTGTGCTCCACCAGCCGCTTGGCTTTCTCGATGACCATCTCCGCCACCTGGACGTGCCGGCTGGCCGGCTCGTCAAAGGTGGAACTGATCACCTCGCCCTTCACCGACCTTTGCATGTCGGTGACTTCTTCCGGCCGCTCGTCGATCAGCAGGACGATCAGGGCCACATCCGGGTGGTTGGCAGTGATGGAATTGGCGATGCTCTGAAGGAGCATGGTCTTGCCCGTCCGCGGAGGGGACACGATCAGGCCGCGCTGCCCCTTGCCGATCGGCGTCAGCAGGTCCATGACCCGGCCGGAGGAGTTCTCCTTCACGGTTTCCATCCGCAGCCGCTCATCGGGGTAAAGCGGCGTCAGGTTGTCGAAGAAGATCTTGTTCCGGGCTTCCTCGGGAGGCTCGAAGTTGATCGCATCCACCTTAATAAGGGCGAAGTAGCGCTCGCCCTCCTTGGGCGGTCGGATCTGGCCCGAAATCGTATCTCCGGTGCGCAGGTCGAACCGCCTGATCTGCGACGGAGATACGTAGACGTCGTCGGGGCCGGGCAGGTAGTTGTACTCCGGGGCGCGCAGAAACCCAAAGCCGTCCGGCAGGCACTCCAGGACGCCTTCGGAAAAGATCAGGCCGCTTTTCTCGGCCTGCGCCTGGAGGATCTTGAAGATCAGTTCCTGCTTGCGCAGTCCCGCCGCTCCTTGCACGCCGAAGTCCTTGGCGATCTGGTTGAGCTGCTGGATGCTCATTTCCTTCAGCGCGACCAGGTCCAGAGTCACCTGGCCGCCAGCGGTGGGCGGAGGGGCCCCGTGGCCCTGGCGCTTGCGCGGCCCCCGTTGAATGGGAGGTTGCGCTGGCGGCGGCTCTTTCGCCGCTTCAGGCGGAGGCGGGACCGGGGTTTCGGGTTGTGGTTCGGGTTTTTCTAAATCGTCTGGCAAAGTAACCTCGCTATCAGGCATTACAGGCCAAGCCGGCAACTAGTGCAACTGTTCTTCGCTGCGCGGGGAGGCTGATTCCACCGGTGCAGAGCCGGGAGCCAGGGGCAGCGCCTCAATCTCTCTCACCAGCGCGATCTTCAGCACTTCGTCCATCGAATCGACGAAGTGCAGCTTCATATCCTTGCGGACAGCCTCCGGGATATCCGGTAAATCCTTTTCGTTGTCCCGCGGCACCACTACTTCGGCCATCCCGTGCCGGTGCGCCGCCAGGAGCTTCTCCTTGAGACCACCGATCGGCAACACCCGTCCGCGCAGGGTGATCTCGCCCGTCATGGCCACATCGCAGCGCGAAGGGATTTTGGTCAGGGCGCTACAGATCGCCGTGGCGATGGTGATCCCGGCCGAAGGCCCGTCCTTGGGGATGGCGCCCTCCGGGACATGCACATGGATATCCAGGCTCCGGTAAAAATCCCGGGCAAGCCCGAAGGAGTGCGCGCGCGAACGAATGTAACTCATGGCCGCGTGAGCCGACTCCTGCATGACGTCGCCCAGCTTGCCGGTGGTCGTCAGCCGCCCCTTGCCTTCCATCACGGTGGCTTCGGTCGTAAGGATCACGCCGCCCACCTCGGTCCAGGCCAATCCCGTGACGGTCCCGATTTCGTTCTTCTTCTCCGCGCTCAACTCCCGGAACTTCAAGGGCCCCAGGTACTCGGGCGTGGTCTTAACGTCGATGACCGCCTTCTTGCCGTTCTTGCCGCTGACCACGGCGCGGGCCACCTTCCGGCAGAGGTTGCCGATCTCACGCTCCAGGTTCCGGACGCCCGCCTCGCGGGTGTAGTGCCGGATCAGCGTCGTGATACCCTCGTCGGTGAACTCGATCTGCTCGCCGGTGAGGCCGCTCTGTTCCTTCTGCTTGCGCACCAGGAAACGCTTGGCGATCTCCAGTTTCTCCAGGTCCGTGTAGCCCGACAGCCGGATCACCTCCATGCGATCCTGCAGCGCGGGGGGGATCGTGTGCAAAACGTTCGCCGTGGTGATGAAGAAAACCTGGCTGAGATCGTACTCCACGTCGAGATAGTGGTCGACGAACATGTAGTTCTGTTCGGGGTCGAGCACTTCCAGCAGGGCGGAGGAAGGGTCCCCCCGGAAGTCGGTGGACATCTTGTCGACTTCGTCCAGCATGAAGACCGGGTTCTTCGTGCCGGCCTTCTTCATCATTTGGATGATCTGGCCCGGCAAGGCGCCGATGTAGGTCCGCCGATGGCCCCGGATCTCGGCTTCGTCCCGCACGCCGCCCAGAGAGAGGCGCACGAACTGGCGGCCGGTGGCCCGGGCCACCGACATGCCCAGCGAGGTCTTGCCCACGCCGGGAGGGCCGACAAAACACAAGATCGAGCCCTTGGGGTGTTTAACCAGACGGCGGACGGCCAGAAACTCCAGGATGCGTTCTTTGATCTTCTCCAGGCCGTAGTGATCCGCTTCCAGAACCTGCTCGGCGTGCTTCAGGTCGCGGATCTCCTTGCTCCTCTTCTTCCACGGCATGGCCAGCAGCCAGTCCAGGTAGTTGCGCGACACGGTCGATTCGGCCGACATCGGAGGCATGCCCTCCAGGCGTTTGAGCTCGGCCGAGGCCTTCTCCTTGGCATCCGGGCTCATGCCGGCGGATTCGATCTTCTTGCGCAGTTCGTCGAACTCGCTCTTCTCGCCGCGCCCCAACTCCTTCTGGATGGCCTTGATCTTCTCGTTGAGGTAGTACTCTTTCTGCGCCTTCTCCATCTGGCGTTTGACCCGCCCCTGGATGGTCCGGTCGACATTGAGCTTCTCAATCTCGATGTCCAGGATGTCGGCGACGCGCGTCAGCCGCTCCACCGGGTCGAAGATTTCGAGCAATTCCTGCTTCTCTTCGATCGTCAATTGGAGGTTCGCGCTGATGGTGTCGGCCAGCCGGCCGGAGTCGTCCAGCCGGACGGCGGCGATCATCGTTTCGTAATTCAGGTTCTGGCTGAGCTTGACGTACTGTTCGAAGAGCGTCGTGACGCGGCCCACCAGGGCTTCCAGTTGGGGCCCGGCCTCCACCTTGTAGTGGAATGTCCGCACGGTGGCCCGCAAGAAGCCTTCCTCGTCGCTGACCGAAACGATCTTAGCCCGCTCCGCGCCCTCGACCAGGACCTTGATGTTGCCGTCCTGCTGCTTGAGGCTTTGCACGATGCTCACCACCGTGCCCACCGGATAAATCTCGTCGGGCCGGGGCTCGTCGACGGAGGCATCGTGCTGCGTGGCCAGGAAGATCTTCTTATCTCCGGCCAGCGCTGCCTCCAGCGCCCGCACGCTCGACTCGCGTCCCACCACGAAGGGAGTCATCATGTGCGGGAAGATGACCACATCCCTGACGGGCATCATCGGCAGCCGCTTTGTTTCTGATCGTTCTTTAGACGCCAGCATTTGTATTTGTGGTATTTCCTTGCGGACGGCTTCCCTTGCCCTGCGGCGGCGATCGGCGTTCTTCCCCTGCTCCTCGCCGGAAGCCCAGAGCCGCTCGCGCTGCCGCGGGCTAGCCCGCTTTCTCGAGCAAGGCGAGGTTGATCTTCTGGGTCATGACCATCTCCTTGGTCACCAGGAATTCATGGACTTTGCGGTAGGAGGGGAGATAATACATCAGATCCAGCATCAGGTCTTCGAGGATCATGCGAAGACCGCGGGCTCCCACCTTGCGCTCCAGAGCAAGGGCGGCTACCGCTTCCAGCGCGTCGTCGCCAAATCTAAGCTTAACACTTTCAAATTCGAATAGCTTCTGGTACTGGCGCAGGATCGCGTTCTTGGGCTTGGTCAGGATCTGAACCAGGGCATCCTTGTCCAAATCCCCCAGCACGGAGACCACCGGGAGGCGGCCCACAAACTCGGGTATGAAGCCGAACTTAATCAGATCCACCGGCAGAATCTCTCCGAGCAAATTGGTGTCCCGGCGGCTGCCGAAACGGCGCACGCCCTCCGGCCGCGCCTCCTCGGGCGCCATGAACCCCATCGCCTTGCGCCCGACGCGCCTGCCGACCACCTTCTCCAGGCCCACAAAGGCGCCGCCGCAAATGAACAGGATGTTGGCCGTGTCCACCGGCGTGAACTCCTGGTGCGGGTGCTTGCGTCCGCCCTGGGGCGGCACGTTGGCGATGGTGCCTTCCAGGATCTTGAGCAGGGCCTGCTGCACGCCTTCCCCGGAAACGTCGCGGGTGATGGACGGATTCTCGTCCTTGCGGCAGATCTTATCGATCTCGTCGATGTAGATGATGCCCTGCTGGCACTTCTGCACGTCCCAGTCGGAATTCTGCAGCAGACGCAGGATGATGTTCTCCACGTCCTCGCCCACATAACCCGCTTCGGTAAGGGTGGTGGCGTCGACGATGGCGAACGGGACATCCAGGATCCGGGCCAGAGTCTGCGCCAGAAGCGTCTTTCCGGTGCCGGTCGGGCCGATCAGCAGGATGTTCGATTTCGACAGCTCGATGTCCGAGCTGCTGTGCCGGTTTATCTGGACCCGCTTGTAGTGGTTGTAAACGGCCACAGCCAGCTTCTTCTTCGTCGTCTCCTGGCCGATCACGTACTGGTCCAGGTATTCCTTCAGCTCCAGCGGCTTGGGAAGGCGGCGCGTGGCGGTCTGCGGCTGCTCGTTCTTGTCGTCTTCAAGAATGGAGTTGCAGACCGAGATGCACTCGTCGCAGATGTAGGCGCGCGGATAGTCGCTGGGCGAGGAAACCAGCTTGCCGACGACATCCTGGCTCTTACGGCAGAACGAACAGCGCAAGGCTTCGTCAGAACCAGTCCGTTTCACAACCCATCCTTCCGGCCTCGATCCTTCCGGACCTTCAGCATTGTAGGAGACCCTTCCACATTATGGACCACCTGGAGCGCCCGATCAATCATGATCTTGCCGAGCCCGGTCCCCTTTAGTCTTCCGCGACCTTCCGCGAGTGCTCGAAAAGGAAGTTCAGCGTCTTCTCGGTCCGGATGCGAGAGGCGATGCGCCCCAGCGCGCCTTCCTTCTCCAGCCGCTGGCGGAGCGCCGCCACCGGTTCCCTGGCCTGAAGAGCCAGGTGCTTGACCTCGCGGTCCACCTCTTCGTTGGTAACGCCAATGTTTTCGCGGTCCGCGATCTTGTCCAGCAGCAGCGACGCCTTGACTTCGCGCATCGCGCTTTCCCTCTGCGACTCTTTGATCTTCGCCCAATCCAGCTTCAGGGACTCGATGTCCGCGCCGCGGGCCGCCAGGCCGCGCAAGTACTGTTCCAGACGGTTCTGCACCTGACGGTCCAGGAACGCCTCCGGAACGGGAAACTCGTGCATGTTGACCAATTGCTCGACGAGCTTGCCCTTGGCTTCCTGCTGCGCTATGGATTCCTGTTCCCGCTCGAGGGCCTTGCGCACCTCGCCCCTCAGTTCGTCCAGCGTCTGAAAGTCGCCCAAATCCTTGGCGAATTCGTCGTTCAGCTCGGGCAATTCCCTGCGGCGGATGGCCTTGAGCCGGGCCTGAAACCGCATCGACTTGCCGGCCAGAGAGGCCTCGCCGTAGTCGTCCGGGTAGGCGACTTCGAACTCCTTCTCCTCGCCCGGACTGAGACCGCGGAAGTTCGTACTGAAGGCGTCCAGCGTATCCTCGCCGCCGATCACCACCGCGACCTCTTCCTCTTTGCCGGCCGGGGCGTCGGGGCCTCCCAGCCGGGTTAGCGCGGCCAGCACGTGGTCGCCGTCCACGGCCGGACGCGGCTCTTCGTTCACGAATTCGGCCTTCTGTTCCCGCAGTTCTTCCAACCGGCCCGCGACCTGCTCCTCGGTGACCTCCGGCTGTCGATAGGGCGCCGACAGAGTGCCGTAATCCTTGAGCTCGAACTCGGGGAAGACCTCGAAGTCGGCCTTGAACGTCAGCGGCTCGCCGGCGTGGAAGTGAACGTCGCGGACATCGGGCGTGCCCACCACCTTCAGGTTCAGCTCCTCGGCCCGCTGCTGGAAGTGCTTCGGAACGAGACTCTTGATGACGTCTTCCCGAACCTCGCTGGAAAAGCGGGTGCGCACCAGGTCGGCTGGAACCTTCCCCGGCCGGAAGCCCGGCAGGCGCACTTTCTCCCGCAGCGCATTGACGGCACGCTCGGTCTCCCGGGCGACCTCGGCCGCCGGCACCGTAACCTCGATGGTCTGCTTGCAGCTCGATTCGGCAGGCATTACGTGCCCTCGGCCCACGAGCCGAGGTATTTCTCCTGCTCGACGGTCAGCCGGTCGATCTTCACTCCCATCGACTCCAGCTTCATGCGGGCGATTTCCCGGTCGATATCCAGCGGGACCGAATAGACCCGCTTCTCCATCTCCGCGTGGTTCTGCACCATGTACTGGACCGACAAGGCCTGATTGGCGAAGCTCATGTCCATCACCGAGGCGGGATGTCCTTCGGCGGCGGCCAGGTTGATAAGGCGGCCTTCGCCCAGCACGAAGATCCTGCGCCCGTCCTTCAGCGCGAACTCCTCGACGAACTCGCGCACCTGGCGCCGCGAGGTGGCCATGCGGTCCAGGGCTTCCAGATCGATCTCCACGTTGAAATGCCCGGAATTGCAGAGGATCGCGCCGTTCTTGAGCCGCTCGAAGTGCTCCCGGGCGATGACCGACTTGTTGCCCGTCACGGTCACGAAGACATCGGCGATCTCGGCGGCTTCCGCCATGGACATGACGCGGTAGCCGTCCATCATCGCTTCCAGGGCCCGGATGGGGTCCACTTCGCAGACGATCACGTTGGCGCCCATGCCGCGCGCCCGCATCGCCACGCCGCGCCCGCACCAGCCATAGCCCACGACGGTCAGATTCAGCCCCGCCAGCAGGATGTTGGTCGCCCGGAGGATGCCGTCGACGGTGCTTTGCCCCGTGCCGTAGCGGTTGTCGAACAGGTGCTTGGTCTGCGCGTCGTTGACGGCGATGATCGGATAGCGCAGCACCCCGTCCTTGGCCATCGCCCGCAGGCGGATCACGCCCGTGGTCGTCTCCTCGGTGCCGCCGATGACCTCCGGCAGCAATTCCTGCCGCCGGGTGTGCAGCATGGTCACCACGTCGGCGCCGTCGTCCATGGTCACGTGCGGCTTGTGGTCGAGAGCGGCCTGGATGTGGGAGTAGTAGACCTCGTTGTTCTCGCCCTTGATCGCGAACACCGGGATGCCGTAGTCGCGAACCAGGGTCGCGCTGACATCGTCCTGCGTGGAAAGCGGGTTGGAAGCGCAAACCACCACCGAAGCGCCGCCGTCGCGCAGCGCGATCATGAGGTTGGCGGTCTCGGTGGTGACGTGCAAACAAGCCGCGACTCTAATCCCGGCCAGGGGCTGGGTGGAGATGAACTGCTTGCGGATGGTCTGGAGCACTGGCATGAACTGGAAAGCCCATTCGGTTCGGCGTTTTCCTTTTTCGGCCAGCGAAATGTCGCGGATGTCGTAACCTGCTGGAGCTTGCATATCCGTAGCCATTGAAATCCTCTTGAAAACTAGCGGCGTCTAGCCGCGGGCCGCGGCAGCGTGAAGCTGCGAACGCAGCGCCTCGGCCTTGTCGGTCGCTTCCCAACTGAAGCTCGCCTCGCTCCGGCCGAAGTGGCCGAAGGCGGCTGTCTTCTGGTAGATCGGCCGTCTCAACTGCAGATGCTCGATCATGCCCTTCGGGGTCAGCGGGAACTGCTCGACGACGAGATCCACCAGTTGGTCTTCGTCCGTCACGCCGGTCCCGAAAGTATTTACCATCACCGAAACCGGCTCGGCAACTCCGATGGCGTAGGCCAGTTGCACTTCGCAGCGCTTGGCCAGGCCGGCGGCGACAATGTTCTTGGCGACGTAGCGCGCCATGTAGCACGCCGAGCGGTCCACCTTGGTGGGATCCTTTCCGGAGAAGCAGCCGCCGCCGTGGCGCCCCATCCCTCCGTAGGTGTCCACAATGATCTTGCGTCCCGTCAGGCCCGTGTCGCCGTGCGGCCCGCCGACCACGAAGCGGCCGGTGGGATTGATGTGGTAGTGGGTCTGGCCGTCAGTCATGCCGGCCGGCAGAACGGGGTCGATAATGTACTTGCGGATCTCGGCCCGCAATTGCTCGTTCGAGACTTCGTCGTCGTGCTGGGAGGAGACGACGATGGCGTCGATCCGTACCGGCTTGCCTCCGTCGTACTCCACCGTGACCTGGCTCTTGCCGTCGGGGCGCAAATACTTGAGCGTCCCGGCGCGGCGCACCTCGCTGAGACGTTGGACCAACTTGTGGGCCAGCATGATGGGCAGAGGCATGAGCTCGGGCGTTTCGTCGCACGCGTAGCCGAACATCAGGCCCTGGTCGCCGGCGCCGCCCGTGTCCACGCCCATGGCGATGTCGGGCGACTGGCTCTGCAGGACGCTGACGACGCCGCAGGTGTCGCCGTCGAACCCGTAAGCGGCATCGGTGTAACCGATTTCCTTGATCACGCTGCGGGCGATCTTCGGAACGTCCACATAGGTCCGCGTGGTGATTTCTCCGGCTACCACGCAAAGACCGGTGGTCACCAGCACCTCGCAGGCCACGCGTCCGAAAGGATCGTCCGCCATGACCGCATCCAGTACGGCGTCGGAGATCTGGTCCGCCATCTTGTCGGGATGGCCCTCGGTCACCGACTCCGAGGTGAATAGTTGTCTGCGGTTGCCCACTCGAGAATTCCTCCTTAGCAGCGGTCTTGCTCGAACCCAGTTTGGGATATCGTTGCGGAGACGAACCGAAAGCATAAGTGTATCGGAGCCGGGGGGCCGCGTCAATCGGAGCCGCCCGGCGGGTTAGGATAGGAGCTTATGAAAGTCGCCATCGCAGGAGCCGGGTACGTCGGGATCTCCACCGCCGCGGCGCTGGCCTACATCGGCCATGAGGTCACCTGTCTGGACATCGATGCCAGCAAGATCGACCTGCTACGCCGGCTCAAGTTTCCGATCTACGAACCGCATCTGGAGGAACTGGCCTCGCTGGCCCGGAATAGGCTGCGCTTCACGTCGGATTACGCGGACATCGGCGGCGCGGAGGTGGTTTTCATTGCCGTGGGCACGCCCTCGCTGCCCGACGGCAACCCTGATCTTTCGCACCTGCGCGCCGCGGCGACCAGCGTCGGCGAGAACCTGGGCGCAGGCTACACGGTGATCGTCAACAAGTCCACGGTGCCGATCGGCAGCGGCAACTGGGTGGGAGCGCTGCTGCGCGACGCCTTCGAAACCCGTTTCAAGAAGGCCGACAACGGCCAGTTCAGCGTCGCCTCCAATCCGGAGTTCCTGCGGGAAGGCGCGGCACTGCTCGACTCCCTTTATCCCGATCGGGTCGTCATCGGGTCCGACGAGCCCCGCGCCATCGAGCGCCTCCGGTTGCTCTACAAGCCGATCCTGGAGCAGACTTTTCCGGCCCCCAACTTCCTGCCCCGCCCAGTGGGGCTGGGAGCCGTGCCCCTGCTGACCACCAATCTGGCCTCGGCCGAGCTGGTGAAGTACGCCGCCAACGCCTTTCTCGCCCTGAAGATCAGCTTCATCAATGAGATAGCCCAGCTCGCTGAAAAGGTCGGCGGCGACATCGCGCAGATCAGCAAGGGCATCGGCCTGGATTCCAGAATCGGCACGCGATTTTTGCAGGCTGGCCTGGGCTGGGGCGGCTCGTGTTTCGCCAAGGACACCGCGGCGTTGATCGCCACCGCCCGCGAGTACGGCCTGACCATGCCCACCGTCGAAGCGGCCCGGGAGGTGAACCGGCGCCAGCGGGAGCGCATTGTGGAGAAGCTGCTGGGGGAACTCAAAATCCTCAAGGGCCGGACGATCGGGCTGCTCGGGCTGGCCTTCAAGCCTAACACCGACGACCTCCGCGACGCTCCGTCTCTGGACATCGCCAGCCGGCTGATCGAGAGAGGCGCCAGGGTCCGCGCCCACGATCCGGTGGCCCTGGAGCGCGCCCGCCGAGAGTGCGCCTCCCTGGGGATCACTTTCTGCGATTCGGTCGAGGCCGCCGCCGGCGACGCCGATGCGCTGCTCCTGGTCACCGAGTGGCCTCAGTACCGGGAATTGGATTGGGAGGCCCTGGCGAAGAAGATGGCGAACCCGCTCCTGATTGACGGCCGGAATTGCCTGGAAGCCGGGGTGCTGGAAAGGGCTGGATTCCGCTACCTGGGCATGGGGCACTAGGAGTTAGCCGGAACATTCGGCCGCGGCGTGCCGTACTAGAATTCGGGGAGAGTCGAAAATGCCCTACTGCTGCCAGTGCGGAAAACAGACCAGGGATAACGACGTATACTGCGGCGTCTGCGGTGCCCGGCAGCCCGTCTCTGCCCAGCCTAAAGACCCATTCAGCGCCCGAACGGCCTCCATCCTTTGCTATATACCGGTTGTCGGCTGGATCCCGGCGATCATCGTCCTCGCTTCCCAACGCTTCCGCCACGACGCGGTGGTCCGGTTCCATGCCTTCCAGGGCATATTCCTCTTCGTGGTCTGGCTCGTCCTGGATTGGGCCCTTGGCCCCATGCACGGCTTTACGTGGTGGGGGCGAGGGTCAGACGTGATGTTTGGCCCCTGGCTCATGGTCGGAGGCTTGTTGAAACTCGCCGTCATGGTCGCCTGGATCGTCATGCTGGTCAAGACCAGCCATGGCGAAGTTTACAGGCTGCCGATCCTGGGCGAGCTGGCCGACCGCTCCGTGGCCGAGCAGAAGTGAGGCGAGCCATTCCAAAACAACCCCGTAAACGTCATGAAGACGCAAAGCCGAAGGCCCCCCTCAGAGCGGGGACGGGCAAGCTTCCTAGGGGCTTCTGGACTGCGCCGAGACCGGCGGACCCGGAAGGTCTGGTTCGCAAGGCCCTGATAGGGGAGCGCGAAGAAGGCAGGTGAAACCACTCCCTGACGGTCGTGGCTCGGCAGCATCTCGCTGAGGCACAAGCACCGAGCCACGACCGTGAGGGAGTGGCAGTACCCTAAACCAAAATACCCCTTGACAAAGCCGAGCAAGGGTCGTATTCTGCTGTAGACTAGTTTGTGTTATAGACTAGTCTACTGGAACAGAATATGACCAAACCCACTTCTTTCCCTTCGGCTGAGGATCCCGAGCGCCTCGGCGCGCGCCTGATGCAGTCATCCTGGAATCGCGACGGCCTGCCGGAAATCGCGGGTGGCTTGACTCTGCTGCTGGCTTCCGGTTTCATCTACGCCCAGGCCGTGCTGCCCCAAAACTCGCCCGGCTTCAAGATAGCGGTCATCTCTTTCGCCATTCTGTTGCCGGTCCTGACTCTGTCTTCGCGGCAACTGCTCAACCGGCTGCGCGCCCGTTTCATGGTGGAACGCTCGGGCTACGTGCAGTATAAGCCAGCCTGGCGAAAGTACCTCGGCGCCAAGGTTCTAATTGGGTTGGCAATGGCGCTGCTGCTGTTCGTGGCCGCGCGTCTGTTGCCGAATCCTGACCGGTGGCTCATTGCCCTGACGGGTCTTCTCGGCGGGGCGCTGCAGGTCTGGGCCGGACTGGCGGTCGGACTGCGGCGGTTCGTGCTTTACGGGGCTTGCTGGGCCTTGACCGGTGCGCTACTGGCATACTCAGGCATTCCGCTGGGACCCGGCATGGCGATTCTGTTCGGCCTGCAAGGCGCGGTGAGCCTCATTTCGGGCGCGGTCGTATTGGGGCTCTTCCTGCAAAGGCCGGTAGAAGAGGGCGGCCCCAATGAGCGATAAGATCCAGCGCTTGGCGGGCATCGATCGTGTTATCCACGAGCCGGCGCGGCTGATGATCGCCGCCTTGCTGGCGATGGTCAAGGAAGCGGATTTTCGCTACCTCCACCAATCGACCGGCCTGACCAAGGGGAATCTGTCCGTACACCTGTCGAAGCTCGAGGAAGCCGGATACGTGGAGATCGAGAAGACTTTCCGGGGCAAGATTCCTTTGACTATCTGCCGGCTGACCGCGCAGGGCAGCAACGCGCTCGACGAGTACCGGAAGATCCTGAAAGGAGCGATGTAAAGTCCACTGCGCTTTCCGCCTGGACAACAGCCGGAGGGCGCCGCGAGCCGAGGTTGCGGCCGGCGCAGAGCGTGAACGTGACGGGACAGCCAGTCTGTTCCGGGATGGCATCACCGGATCGATGGGATCTTGAGATCGACTGTCCGAGATTCCCGCGAGCCCAGCTTCACTTCCGTCCCATTTGCGGCCGAGCGAGCGGCCGTTGCCGAGTCCTGCTGCTGCCATCCCGGCAAGTCCGGCGCGGCCACCACCCGGTATTCTCCGGGAAGCACTCCGAAGGAGAACTGATAGACTCCCGCCTGATCGGACCTCCCAACCAGGTGCTTACCTGAGCCTTTCGGAACCAGCAGAACCGGCGTGTCAGGAATCGCTCCACCGTCCGCTGCCAGAACCCTGCCGGTGACGGTCGCACCGTCCGCGCCCAGCGTGATCTTCAGGTCACCACTGCCAGGCCACATGCCACGCTCCAGCACGTCCTTGCCCTGCTGGGAAGCCCCGATCACGTAGTACCCGGCGGGCAGGTTGTTCACTCGAACACCGTACTCACCCAGGAACACTTTGCTCAGCACGAATGCCCCTCCCGGCTCAACCTGCCCCATATTCTGTCCGGCGTACATCCAGTGCATCTCCCACGGAGCGGCACTGACGCGGATGCCCGCCGGGATGGAATCGCCTGAGGCGCTGTCCTTGACGATGACGGTCCCTCGAACGTCCGCCCGGGCAAGTGGCTCCAGGGTTCCCAGATCCACATTCTCATCGCCCATGGTCAATGCGGCCATCTGGTAGCCGAGCACCTGGAGCCGGCGTGTCTCGTTAACGGCGACCTTCGAGAGGTGAACGCGATACTCTCCGGCGGTCACTCCACAGAATTCATACAATCCGCTGGGCTTTGCCACTATGGTCGCCAGGGTCACCCAGTGGCCGCTGAGCCGTTCCTCCAAGGTCACGTCGAAGCGAGGAGTATCCCAACCGCCGCCGACCCTGAACGAGACGCAACGCGTGGCTTCCTTCCGGAGCACAATCTCGACGTCCGGCAGTTCGTCTCCCGAACGGACCTCCAGGGTCGCCGCCGCCTCTGAAACACGCGTGCTTGGGTGGAAAGTGACGGCCGGGTAATCCGTGCCCGGTTTCGCCTCTGATCCGGAGGTCCGCTCTCGCCCGCGCAGTGTGTCCCTCCGGATGACACCAACGACGTATACGCCGTCGGGAAGGTGCGCGATGCGGTACTCCCCGAGGTCGTTCGTCAGGTCGCTGCCCTGTTCTCTCAGCCAGAACATGTCACCGTTGACGGTCTTCGACAAGGCTCGGACAACCATGTCCCGAACAGGTCGCTTGTTCCCATCGAGGACCCGCCCGGATATGACACCGCCCTTGGGAAGCCGAAAGTCCACATTCAACCGCGCGCCGGCTGCCAGGCTCACAGTGCGCGGCCTGGGCACGCTGGCGTTGTCCTGTATCCACAATCCAATCGAATAGCGGCCCGGGACTGTGCCTTTGATGGAGTAACGGCCTAGCCCGTCGGTCTGGACACGCGGAAAGTAGGATGGCCCCGAGATGTCGACGCCCGCGTTCTTGACCGGCCCTGAATCGCTGGTCACCGTGCCGGTGATCTCCCACTGTTGCTGGGTCTGCGCGAGACCGAATGACAGGCTCACGCCAAGGAACATGACGGGAAATCCACCCAAAAGCACCGCTAGCGCTTGTCTCATTGTCGGGTGATCCTCATGTCGGACGTCGTTGTCCTTCCCTCTTCCACAACCACCAATTTCGCCCCAAGCTTCGGCGCCTCGACAGAATCGAGGTAGTCAACCGAATTCAGACTTTCCATCGCAGTCAGACGGTACTCTCCCGCCAGCACCTGGCTGAACCGGTAGCGGCCCTCGGCATCCAGTGGCGCCACTTGCAAGCCGCCTTCGCCGTCGGTGCGCGATAACAAGACGATTCCCGCCGCGGGCTTGTCTTCCTGAGTTGTGACAGCCCCCGAGACTGCTCCGGTGCCGGTTGCCAGCACCAGCGTCAGCGGCGCCGTTCCGTCGATCACCGCGACGCCGCCTGGCGCAGCGTGATCGCCCACCCGCACGGCCGCTAGACGGCACGAATCTCCAAGACCGGGCATCTCGACCCTGTACCGGCCGGCCGGCAATGCCTCTACATTTACGCGATCGCCCTCCACCACAACCACTGGCCGCCACACGTTGTCCCAACCGTCTTCGGAATGGAACGTCACCTGTTTGCCACCGCGGCACGGGTAGTTGCCGCGCGCACTTCCATCCCAGACCAGTCGCCCGCTCACCTTGGCGAGCGGCTGCAACACTGGGACAGCTTGCAGGTCGGCGCCAGCAACCGAAACCGACACGATGGCCGAGCGCGCGCTGGCCCCCGCCGTCTGTCCGCCAGTGTCCCAACCGGCATAGGGTGTCCACGCGATAAGGTGATACTCGCCCGGAGGCACATCGGTCAGAACAAACGCACCATCGGCGTCGGCCGTTGCGCCCGACACCGCAACCCTCAGCCCGTCTCGCGTCAGAAGCGCGACGGCGGCGCGGCCAGCGCCGGCGTCCGCCGGCATTCCGGAAACCTTGCCGGAGATAGAGCGTGCTTCCACAGATGCGATCCGCAGATTAACCGATGTCGTCGTCTCCCCAGGCTTGAGTTCGAAGAACTCGGCCTCGCCGGGACTGTTCGATCCAGGAAAGAACACCGGCGCAAAACCGGAGGTCTCCCTAAAAGGAACAACCGCAACCGAGTAGCGGCCGGGTGGCAGCCCGTGCAGGCGGTACTTGCCGTTATCATCGGTGTGTCCCGGATTCCCGGACTGTGCGTACCGAAGTGAGCCTTCGATACCACGCCGCACTATTGCAACCACGTTCGCTCCCTGGACCGGCTTGCCCTGGTCATCGAGCACCTGTCCTGAAATCGCGCAGGCCTGGGTCAGTCCTATCTTGACCGCGTTCTTGTTCGCGGCTGAGACCACCATAAGGCGGCCCCGCCCGTGAGGATCCAACAGGTCCACGTATCCAGGTTTCTCTGCGCGAATCCAATAGGCGCCCGGCCCCAATTCGGGGAACGTCGCCTGCCCTTCCGAGTCGGTTTCGGCCTCCACGACAGTTCCATCCTCCCGCGAAAGGAGCACCGCTGCCTCAGCGATGGGTCGTCCAGAGCTGGAATCTAAGACCGACGTGGAAGCCTGATCGGCGCGGAGGCTGAGTGAGCAGGCAGCAATAATCAGAGTAAGCAGGGCGCGCGGCCACATTCTACTGATCTCGCTGTTCGCTCGCACGGCTCTACGCTCCTACAGATCTCCAAAGTGCGCGAACCAGAACTTCCGTCTTGGTTTCTTGACGCCTTCCATTGTACATTCACCGGCTTGGTTGCAGCCGTTCTTTCACCCCCAGCCCTCCCCAGCGACTCCGGCGGCCCACGAGCCGTCGCGGCTGATGATCGCCGCCTTGTTGGCGATGGTCAAGGAAGCGGACTTCCGCTACCTGCACCAATCGACCGGCCTGACCAAGGGGAACCTGTCCGTACACCTGTCGAAGCTGGAGGAAGCCGGATATGTGGAGATCGAGAAGACTTTTCGGGGCAAGATCCCGCTCACTATCTGCAGGCTGACCGCCCAGGGCCGCGACGCGCTTGACGAGTACCGAAAGATCCTGAAAGGCGCGATGTAAGACTACTGTGCTTTCCGCTTGGATACCAGCCGGAGGGCGCCGCGAGCCGGCGTGGCGGCTGGCGTGAAGGCGTCGCCGACCAGCG
Organism: Bryobacterales bacterium; assembly: GCA_963734625.1. GTDB lineage: Bacteria > Acidobacteriota > Terriglobia > Bryobacterales > Bryobacteraceae > CAVTHW01. The sequence goes on from CAVTHW010000002.1 coordinate 50,364, forward strand.
CCGCCTGCTCGGCGAGGTGGCGTTTGTGGGAGCCAGTCGCGGGGCTGGCGCTCTCGGGCCGTCCGGCATAGCGAATGCTCATGCCGAACGCCTCGATGGACGGCTGCAAACGCTCGCGCACGAAGCGCCAGGCGCCCATGTTGCGCGGCTCCTCCTGAACCCAGACGATCTCCCCCGCCTCACCGTACTTCTCGAGGATCTCCTCCACTTCCTGGTCCGGGAAAGGATACAACTGCTCGACGCGGACTAAGGCCACATCGCCAGCCTTCCGCTCGTCCCGCTCGGCCAGCAGGTCGTAATAGACTTTGCCCGAACATAAGAGCAGGCGTGACACGGCCGAGGGTTCGGCCGGCCCGTCGTCGATCACATCGCGGAATCCGCCGCGGGTGAAGTCTTCCAGCCGGGAAACGGCCTTCGGGTGACGCAGCAGGCTCTTCGGGGTGAATATGACGAGCGGCTTGCGCAGGCCCCGCCGGTCCGGCCCCCCGTACATCTGCCGCCGCAGCAGGTGGAAGTACTGGGCGGGAGTGGTGCAGTTGGCGACCTGCAGGTTGCGGCCGGCGCAGAGCGTGAGAAATCTTTCGATGCGCGCGCTGGAGTGCTCCGGGCCCTGGCCTTCGAAGCCATGGGGCAGCAGCAGGACCAGGCCGCTCGGCTGGGACCACTTCGCCTCGGCCGAAGCGATGAACTGGTCGATCATGATTTGAGCGCCGTTGGCGAAGTCGCCGAACTGCGCCTCCCAGAGCACCAGGGTCAGCGGGTCGGCCACGCTGTAGCCGAATTCGAAACCGAGGACCGCGTACTCGCTCAGGGAGCTGTCGTATACGTCAAAACGGGCCTGCTTATCCGAGAGGTGGCGCAGCGGGACGTATGGGACGCCGGTTTCATAATCCACGAACTCCAGGTGGCGCTGGCTGAACGTGCCCCGGCCACTGTCCTGCCCGCTCAGCCGGACCGGGGTTCCTTCCAGAACCAGACTGCCAAAGGCCAGCGTTTCGCCGAACGCCCAGTCAATCGGCCCGCCCTCGGCGAACGCCTTCCGCCGGTGCTCGACGAACGCCCCCAGCTTCGGGTGCAGGTGGAAGTCCGCAGGAAACGTCGTCACCCCCGCGAGCACGCGCTCGAGCGTTCCGGCGTCCGCGGACGTGCGCGGACAAGCCGCCGGGACTTCCTGCGCGGGAACGGTGCTCAGCTCCTGGGGCTCGAGGCGCTCGACGTGCTGCCTGGAAAGGTCGAAGGCGGCGTTCAGCCGCGCGGAAGCGGCCTGGCGCATGCGCTCGACGTCTTCCGGTTGCAGAACCCCCTCCCGGATCAGGCGTTCCGCATAAAGAATCGCCACCGAGGGATGATCCTTGATCTTGCGGTACAGCAGCGGCTGGGTGTAGCTCGGGTCATCGGCTTCGTTGTGGCCGTGGCGGCGATAGCAGAACATGTCGATGACCACGTCCTTGCTGAACTTCTGCCGGAAGTCGAAAGCGACTTCGACGGTGCGTATGGCGGCCTCGGGGTCGTCGCCGTTGACGTGGAAGATGGGGGCCTGCACGGTGCGCGCCACGTCGGTCGAATAGGGCGAGGAGCGCGCCTCTTCGGGCGACGTGGTGAAGCCGATCAGGTTGTTGATGATGAGGTGGACGGTCCCGCCGGTGCGGTAGCCTTCGAGCTGGGAGAAGTTCAACGTCTCGGCCACCACGCCCTGGCCCGCGAAAGCCGCGTCGCCGTGGACCAGGATGGGGATCACCTGTTTGCGCGCCGTGTCGCCGAGCCGGTCCTGCTTGGGGCGGACGATTCCTTGAACCACCGGATCGACGGCTTCCAGGTGGCTGGGATTGGGGGAGACCGACACCAGCACCTGGCGGCCGGCGATGGTGCGGACGCCGCTGGCCCCGATGTGATATTTCACGTCGCCCGAGCCCTGGATGCTGGCCGGGTCCGGGTCGCCCTCGAATTCCGAGAAGATCTGCGCCAGCGGCTTGCCGATCACGTTGGCCAGCACGTTGAGGCGGCCGCGGTGCGCCATCCCGATGACGGTTTCGCGGACGCCGTCGCGCGCGGCGCGTTCGAGAAGCTCTTCGAGAATCGCCAGCGCCGTCTCCGAACCCTCGATGGAAAAGCGCTTCTGGCCGACGAAGCGCGATTGCAGAAAGTGCTCGAACTCTTCGGCGACGGTCAGCCGCTCCAGGATGCGGACGCGGGTCTCAACGGCGAGCGGCCAATTGTTGGCCTTGGGCTCCATGCGAAGCTGCAGCCAGCGCTTCTGCTCGGGGTGCTGGATGTTCATGTACTCGCAGCCGATTTTGCCGCAGTAGGTCTGGCGCAGAGTTTCGAGGATCGAACGCAGCGCGGCCATGGGCTGCGGCTGATCAACGCCCGCCGCCTCGCCCAGACTGCCGGTCAGGAACTCGCGGTCCAGATCCCAGATGGTGAGGCCGTAGGTGGCGGGGTCGAGCTCGGGGTGATAGTTAGGCTCCGTGCCGAGGGGGTTGAGATCGGCAATCAGGTGGCCGCGCACGCGGTAGGCGTTGATCAATTGCAGGACGGCGGCCTGCTTGGCGATCTCCGACGTGCGTCCGGTCGCGCCGGGCGCGGAAACCGCGCGGTCGGGCTCCCAGCGCACGGGGCGGTGGGGCATCTTGAGGTCGGCGAAGAGCCGTTCATAGAAGCCGTCCTCGCCCTGGAGCAAGGCCTGGAGCTTGGCCAGGAACATGCCCGACTCGGCGCCCTGGATGATCCGGTGGTCGTACGTGCAGGTGACCATCATGACTTTTCCGAGGCCCAGCGCCGCCCGGACTTCCGGGGCCACGCCCAGGTACTGCGCGGGATAGTCGATAGCGCCGGTGGCGATGATGGCGCCCTGGCCCGGCATGAGCCGCGGCACTGAACCGACGGTGCCGAGGGTGCCGGGATTGGTCAGCGAGATGGTCGTACCCTGGAAATCGGCGACGGTGAGCGCCCCCGAGCGGGCGCGGGCGATCAGGCCGTCGTAGGTCATCAGGAACTGCTGGAAATCGAGCGCGCCGGCGTCCTTTATATTGGGCACCACCAGCGAGCGGGAACCGTCCTTTGCCGGCGAGGTCGATGGCGATGCCGAAGTTGATGCGCTGGTGGTGGATTCTGGCCGGTTCCCCGTTGATTTCGGTGAAAGCGGAGTTGAGGACGGGGAAGGCTTCGACGGCCTTCAGCACGCCCCAGGTAATCAGGTGCGTGTAGGAGACCTTGCGAACGCCTTGCAGGCCGCGGTGCAGGTTGATGATGGCGCGGTTCTCGTCGATGACCTTGACCGGAATGACCCGCTGCGAAGTGGCGACGGGGATCGCCAGGCTGGCGGTCATGTTGCTCACTACGCGGGCGGCCGCGCCGCGCAGGGGCGTGGTTTCGTCGCCGGCGGCAGCCGCGGAAGCGGGAGCGGGGGCCGGCTCGCCTTCGAACATCTGCTTCCAGGGCTCGCCGACTTCCTGCCGGTCATGCAGGAACTGCTGATACAATTCATCCACGAGCCAACTATTGACACCGGAATCGCGATCGGACTTTCCTGGCATGGGCGAGCTTTGACTTCATGATACCCGAATAGCGGCGCCGGGCTTGGGATTCAATCCGTTATGGACTACCAATATAGAGATATCGCCAAGATGATCGATCATTCGCTCCTGAACCCTGCGTTGAGGGCGGATGATCTCGAAGGGGGTTGCGGGCTGGCGCTGCGTTACGACGTGGCGAGCGTCTGCATCCTGCCCTACTATCTGAAGCGCTGTGCCGAACTTCTTCGGGGCAGCGGCGTAAAGGCCAGCACTACGATCGGGTTCCCGCATGGCGCCCACACGACGGCGGTCAAGGTCGCCGAAGCCCGCCAGGCGCTGGCCGACGGCGGCGAAGAGCTGGACATGGTGGTGAACGTCAGCGCCGTGCTGAGCGGCAATTGGGGCTACGTTCGGGACGATATCCGGGCGGTGATCGACATTACCCACGCCGCCGGGCAGAAGGTCAAGGTCATCTTCGAGAACTGCTATCTCGACGCGGACCAGAAGATCCGGCTGTGCGGGATTTGCAGCGAGCTGAAGGCCGATTGGGTGAAGACCTCAACCGGGTACGGGCCGGGCGGCGCGACCGACGAAGACCTGATTCTGATGCGAAAGCACGCGCCGGCGCATGTCCAGGTCAAGGCGGCCGGAGGCATCCGCGATCTGGACGCGCTGCTGCGGGTGCGCGCGCTCGGCGTGACGCGCTGCGGCGCTACGCGCACGGCGGCGATCCTTGACGAGTGCCGGAAACGGCTGGGTGCTGGAAAGGTGATATTCATGAAACGTTTTCTTGCTGTATCGCTCTTGTTCGCGACGTTCGTCTGGGCGCAAGCGCCCGATGCCGGGCAGCCCGCGCCTTCCAACGTGCCGAATGCGCAGTATCCCCGCCTCAACCCGGATAGCAGCGTCACGTTCCGCATCCGCGCCAGCGACGCCCAGAAGGTCACGATCGGTTCGGGATTCGGATTGGGGAACTATGAAATGGTGAAGGGCGAAGGCGGATACTGGACCGTAACCACGAAGCCGCTGGCGCCGGGATTCTACTACTACTCGGTCAATGTGGACGGCTTCGCGACCACGGACCCCGGAAGCCAGACGTTTTTCGGCTCCAATGTCTGGAGCAGCGCGCTCGAAGTCCCCGGCGAGGAATCGGATTTCTTCGCTCCGAAGAGCGTGCCGCATGGAGCCGTGCGCCAGCAGTGGTACTTCTCCAAGTCCACGGGCAAGTGGCGCCGCATTCTCGTCTATGCGCCGCCCGATTATGACCGGAAAACCAGTGTGCGCTACCCGGTTCTGTATCTGCAGCACGGGATGGGGGAAAACGAGACGGGCTGGTCGAACCAGGGCCACGAGAACTTCATTCTGGACAATCTGATTGCGGCGGGAAAGAGCAAGCCGATGATCATTGTCAATGACAACGGCATGACGGGCGCCACCATGGGAGCCGGCCGCGGTCGAGGAGCAGCGCCAGCGGCGCCGGCCGCCGCGCGGGGACCGAGCCGCGTCATGCTGGGCAACACATTTAAGGAATTTGAAGAGATCGTCTGCAACGAATTGATTCCTTACATCGACTCGACCTTCCGCACGATTGCCGATAAGAACCACCGCGCGTTGGCGGGCTTGTCCATGGGGGGAGCGCAGGCCATTCGGATCGGCATCTACCATCCGGAGAAGTTCGCCTACCTCGCCGGATTCAGCCCGGCGATCGGCAACCTGGACCCGAAAACCGATTACGACGGGAAACTCGCCGACGCGGCGGCCGTCAACAAGCAGTTCAAGTTGATCTGGCTGGGCATCGGCACGGGGGACTCCCTGCATGCCGGCGTCAACGCGTCGCATGACAACTTGCAGCAGGCAGGCATCAAGCACGTGTGGGTGGAATCCTCCGGCGCGCACGTATGGACGGTTTGGCGGAAGTATCTCGCCGATTTGGCACCCATACTGTTTTGATCGCGGCCTGCCGCACTCAGAGGCGGCGGATCTGCATCTGTTTGAACTCGGTCCAGCGGCCGGCGGAGTGAGCCTGTAACTCGATGCGTCCCGGCTCCAGGTTCTCCAGCTTGTCGTACTCCAGCACCGTCTCGCCGTTGATGCGCACCAGACAGTTGCTGTCCTTCACCACGAGCTGCATCAGCCACCACTTCTCCGGTTCGATTCGCGGGTATAGCGCCCGCTTGTAGGAGTAGAGCGAGCCGGTCGGGTAGTGCGCGCCCTCGACGTCGTGAAGCTGGATCTCGTAGTGCCGAGTGAGCGCCGTTCCCTGGCGGGCCGCCCGGAACAGCACTCCGCTGTTGTGGTACCGGGCGTGCCGGACGTAGAGCTGAAGCTCGAAGTCGCGAAACTCGTCCTTGGTGGCCAGATAGCCGCTGCCGTCGGCGTAGAGCACCCCGCCCAAGGCCTGGGCGTTGGGCTTGCCTTCCGAGACTTGCCATCTGTCAAAATCCGCCGGACCTTCGTACAGCGCCTGCCATTGCACATTGGAGGGCAGCTCGCGGATGCGAAGGTTGCGGAAGCGGATTGGGTAGGAGAGCGAGGCGAAACCCAGATATCCGCGCCGCAGCCGGTGACGCAGCTCGGGCACGCTCTCGACGTCTAGATCCTGGATCAGCTCCTCGTTGGTCCACACCCGCAGCCGGGGCCAGTCCATCAGGATGCGGAAGGTGTTCCATTCGCCCTGATTCCGCACGTTGACTTTGAGCGGAGGCACGATGGGAAAGATGGAACCCATCGACTCCGGCGCGGGCGTCTGGTCACGCTGCTGAAAGATGTGAATCGACATGCCGCACCACATGTTGCGGCCATGTTCGGGGGCGTGGAGGTAGATGCCGGAGTCGGTCCATCCCTGGATAAAGAACTCGCCGCGGAAATCGAAGTTCTCGTACTGCTTTTCGGAGCTGAGCCACACCGGGAAGCCGCCGGACTCGTGCACCACGATGGCGCCGTCCTTCACGTAGAAGGCGGTCTCGGCTCCGTCCTTGACGAGCCACCCCGCGAGCGAACGGCCATCGAAGAGTGAAACGAACCCCTCTTCGGATTGGGCTTGGAGCACGGCAGGCACGGCTGCGGCCGCGCCGAGAAATTGGCGTCGATTCATAGGTAGATTATGGCGCGGTTCCAGCGTTACCGCTGGCCCGTATCCCGCGATCTTGCTAGACTACCGTTGAGACTACCTGCATTGTGACCCGCCTCATTCCGCGCCTGCTCTTGCTGGCGATCGTGCTCATTGGTTGCGGCCCGAGCGGGCAGGAGCCAGCCATTGGCGAAGGATTCGTGGCGCCCGCCACACTGAACCTGCGTAAAGATCTAGGGCCGCAGCAGCCCTCCGTGGCGACCGTCAAGCACGGCGACCGGCTGGAGATTCTGGCCAGAAAGCGCCGTTTCGTCAAAGCTCGAACCAGTTCCGGCGCGGTGGGCTGGACGGATGGCGACCTGTTGTTCGGCCCCGAGAAGCTGGAAGAACTCCGGGCGCTGGCCCGCCAGGCCGCAGCCCTCCCTTCTCAAGGACGGGCGACCGTGCTGGACGCGCTCAACATCCACATGCAGCCAGACCGCCAGGCGCCCAGTTTCGACCAGATCCCGGAAGGCGGCCACATCGATGTCGTAGCGCACCGCCTGGTTTCGATCCCGCCCCGTTTGGAAGACTGGAGCCTGGTCCGTATGTCGGAGACGAAGGCCGGCTGGGTGCTCATGCGGAATCTGGTGATGGCGATCCCCGATGAAGTGGCGCAGTACGCCGAGGGCCAGCGAATCACCTCGTACTTCGCGCTCGGTGAAGTCCAGGTCGACGGCCAGGTGAAGCGCAACTGGCTCTGGACCACCATCGCCAAAGGCCAGGAGCCGTATCAATTCGACACCGTGCGCGTTTTCATCTGGAGCTTGCGGCGCCAGCGCTACGAGACCGCCTTCATCGAGCGCAAGCTGAAGGGCTACTACCCCGTGGAAGTCCAGGGGGTGTCTCAGGGCGCGCCCGCCTTCTCGATCCTGGTTGAGGACCAGGACGGCGCCCGCTACCGCCGCGCCTACAAGTTCGAGGGGAACCGCGTGCGCCTGGTCTCCAAGACTCCCTGGACACCGGCTCCCGAAGCAGCCGCCGCCCGGGCAAGGAAAATAAGCAGCAGGCCGCCGCGCCTCGGACTCTCTGGGGGCGCCTCTCGCGAGGGGCCGCGGATCTCCGGAGACGAGTGTTCGGCAAGTAGAGGCTATCTGCCGCCCAGGATCAGCCGGGCGTTCCGGTTGTGGGAGAAGTAGTTGAAGGCCCACTGAGTCGCCACCAGGACCCGGCTCTGGTATCCCACCAAATAGAGAAGGTGTACGAAGAGCCACAGCAACCACGCCAGCAGGCCGTGGAAGCGGAAGCGCCCGAACTGAGCGACGGCATACTGACGCCCGATTGTGGCCAGAGTCCCCTTGTCCTGGTAGTGAAACGGCCCGCACGGCCGGCCCCTCAATTGGCTCTCGATCACGTTCGCCACATACCTGCCTTGCTGCATCGCTACGGGGGCCAGGCCCGGCAGGCTGCCTCCACCGGGCAGACGGTAGTTGGCCAGGTCCCCGATGACGAAGATCTCCGGATGACCGGGGAGCCTGTAATCCGCGGCCACGGTCAACCGGCCCGCCCGATCCAATTCCGCGCCCGTCTGCGCGGCCAGCGAACGCCCCAGAGGGCTGGCTTCGACTCCCGCCGCCCAGAGCACGGTGCGAGCAACCAGGCGTTCCTCGCCGTGGTCACTGGCGATGGTGACGCCTTCAGCGTCGATCTCCTTCACCCTGACGCCGGTTCGGGCCCGAACCCCAAGCCGGATCAGAGACTCCTCCGCCCGCGCCGAGAGCTCCGGAGGGAATTGAGGAAGCACCCGCGGCGCCGCGTCCAGCAACAAGATGGATGCTTCCGCGGGGTTGATGCTGCGAAAGTCGCCCTTTAGGCTGTCTCGCGAGATTTCCCCCAGCGTGCCCGCCAGTTCGACCCCCGTGGGCCCGGCGCCAACGATGATGAAACTGAGCCACGCGCGCCGCAGCTCAGGTTCCAGTTGCAGTTCCGCGGCCTCAAACGCGTACAGAATCCGGCGGCGGATCTCCGTCGCCTGTTCGAGCGTCTTGAGCCCCGGCGCCGAGGTCTCCCACCTGCCATTTCCGAAATAGCTGTGGCTCGACCCCGCCGAGACGATCAGCGTGTCGTACGGCACCTCCCCTTGCGCCAGGACGACGCGCCGTCCGGGCACATCGATGCCCGTGACTTCCTGCATGACCACCCGCGCGTTGGCCTGCCGCCGCAGGATTCTTCGCAGCGGCCAGGCGATGTCACCGGGAGACAGCCCGCCCGTCGCCACCTGGTACAGAAGGGGCTGGAATAAGTGAAAGTTGCGCCGGTCGATGAGGGTCGCCTGAACGGGCGCCCCGCGCAACCGTTTCGCCGCTTGCAGTCCTCCAAAGCCCCCTCCGATAATGGCGACCCGGTGAACGGCGCGGATGGGCTTCGCCATCAGACTCCTGTCGGAATCGCGCGGTCCATGTCCAGAAACTCCCGGATGTGCGGATGCTCCGACTGGCCCAGGTCCCGGACCGGCCCGAAGTAAATCACCCTGCCCTCGAACAGCACCACCACGCGGTCCGCGACCCTGCGCATCAGGTCCAGATCGTGCGTAACCACCACGGAGGTGAGCTGCAACTGTTTCTTCAGCCGCAACATGAGATCGGTCAGAAGGTCCGAAATGATCGGATCCACCATGGTGGTGGGCTCGTCATAAAGAATGCACCCCGGCTGCGCCGCCAGCGCGCGCGCGATGGCCACGGCCCGCCGGTGGCCCGTGGACAGATCGGTGGGATATGCATCTTTGTGATGCAGCAGATCCACCATCCCCAACAGGCCGTCGACGACGTCCTCTTTGTTGGCCTTGTCGTAGTCCTCCCTCAACTCGAGAGAGAAGAGGATGTTTTCGCCGACAGTCAGGGAGTCGAACAAGGCGCCCGACTGGAAAACCATGGTTACTTTCTTGCGGATGCGGCGAAGTTGCGACTCCGTCCAGTTGGTGATGTCTTCGTGAGCGACGATTACCTGGCCCTGGTCGGGCTTCAGGAATCCCATGATATGCGCCAGGGTGACGGATTTCCCTACACCGCTGCGGCCGATGATGGCCACGGTTTCTCCCGGATCGACATGGAAGCTGACATCGTCTAAAACCGGGGTGTCGAACGTCTTATAGACGTGGCGAAACTCGATATAGTGGGGAAACTCCTCGGCCATGGCGCGCGGAAGGCCGGTGCGTGCCGGCCGTTTCCATGCAAGAATAATAGCATCGGAGCCGGATTCGCGGGTATAATACTGTAAAACAAGGCAATGCGTTACTGTTTTAAGCTAATAGGATGCTGGGCGTTGGCGCTGGCCGCCTGCGCGGGGGCCGGACCGGGAGACGCTTTCCGGACTGGCGACCTCGGTGGTGCGCGTGGACCGGCGCTCCGGACGGCTGATCCGCACGGTGGTGGCGAAGCCGGGCTCCGGCGCCAGGTCGGGCGTTGCCGTCGCCGGGATGGTGGAAGGGTCCGCCAAACGGCACCAGGTCGACCCGTTGCTGGTGCATTCCGTGATCCGGGCCGAAAGCAATTACAACGCCTTCGCCGTCTCGCCCAAAGGCGCCCAGGGGCTCATGCAATTGATGCCCGCCACGGCGCGCCGTTGGGGCGTGAACAACAGTTTCGATCCGGCCGAGAACCTTGAAGGCGGAGTGCGTTATCTCCGCTACCTGCTGGATCTTTTTGGAGATGAGAAGCTGGCGGTGGCGGCTTACAACGCGGGTGAGCAGGCGGTGATCCGCTACGGCGGCGTTCCTCCCTACCCGGAGACGGCGAACTACGTGCGGCAGGTTAGCAGCGGCTACGCCAGCGCGAAGCAGAGCGCGACGCCCGCGGCGCCGCCGCCGATACGCCGCCCGAACCCGAGTTTCGGCCGATCGAGCAATTCTTCGACGAGCGGGGCAACGTGTACCTGCGAACGAGATAGCGCGCCATGGGCCTCCCAAAGAACTGGCGGGTTCTTAGGGGGACGGTAAAACTCGCCCCGGCCCTGGCTTTGCTCGCTGGAAGCGTAGCGGCCTTTCAGGACGCCGGGCCGCTGGCGGTGACCGCCGTGCGCTACTGGTCGCTGGGCGAAAGCACCCGGGTGGCGGTTGAGGTGAGCGGGGATTTTCAGTACCGTCACGACCGCCTGTCCAATCCTGATCGCATCTACTTTGACATCACCGGGGCGAAACCGGCCCTGAGCAAAGAACGGATTCACACGATTCCGGTCGACGACGGGCTGCTGAAGCAGATCCGCGTATCGGAGACGCAGACCGGGACGACCCGCGTCGTGCTGGACCTAAAGGCCCCAGCGGACTTCACCGCCTCGCAACTCGCCAATCCCGACCGGCTGGTGATCGAATTGCGCCAGCGGGGCCCGTCCGCCGAGGCCGCGCCTCCCGCCGAAGTTCGCACTCCAGTCCCAGCCAAGAAGAGCCGATCGGGATCCAACTCGTTGGTCCGGGCGCTGGGCTTGAAGCTGAAGCGGGTGGTGCTCGACCCCGGGCACGGCGGTCATGATGTGGGGACCACGGGACCATCGGGCTTGCTCGAGAAGGACCTGGTGCTGGACGTCGCCCGGCGGCTGGGGGCCATCATCGAGGAACGGCTGGGCGCGGAAGTCATCTACACACGCTCGGATGATACGTTCGTGCCGCTCGAAGCCCGCACGGCGCTGGCCAACGAGAAGCAGGCCGACCTGTTTCTCTCGATCCACGCCAACTCCGGCGTCTCCTCGGCGTCCGGGAATGAGACCTACTACCTGAACTTCACGACCTCCAGGGAGGCCATGGATGTGGCGGCGAGAGAGAACGCCAGTTCCGAGCGGAACATTCACGAGTTGCAGAACCTGATCGAGAAGATCGCACTAAGAGACAAGGTGGACGAGTCTCGGGAGTTTGCCACGCGGGTTCAGGCGGCTCTCTGTACGGGGCTGGGAGGCGCGAATCCGCAGGCCAGGGACCGGGGCGTGAGGAAGGCGCCCTTCGTGGTGCTGATCGGCGCCGGCATGCCGTCCGTACTGACTGAGATCGGATTCCTCAGCAACACGCGCGAGGAAAGGTCGCTCAAGCTCCCCGCTTACCGCCAGAAAGTCTCCGAGGCCCTTTTCGCCGGCGTCTTCCAATACGCCTCCTCTCTCAGCCGTTTCCAGGTGGTGGAGCGAAAGCAGCCCTGAGGGATTCAAGACCGTCCAGGTCCTCGCGGATACGGGGCGCTTCCTGCCCGGCGGAGGCGATCAACCTCTCAATGGTGGCAATCAGACCGTCGAGCCGGCGCATCGATTCCTTCTCCAGACTCAGCAGAGCCCCGCTCACAATCTCCTCCCACTGAGACGCCAGGCGGGAGAGGTTCACAAAGACCACATCAGTCACCCTCCGCTCGAAGTGCCTCTTCACCAGGCCTTGAACCAGCGCCATCGGTACGAGGAACGAAAGCAGCTCCCAGTTGCGGTCAAAGATCTTGCCGATGCGCACGTCGGGAGAGGGCGGATCCTCGGTGCGCAGATCAATTTGCGTAGTCCTCAGCGGCACGCCGAGGGTTTCCAGGGTTCGTTCCGAGAGTCTGTTGCGGAAGTCTTGGAGCGATTGGGAGAGGAGGCGGCTCACACGGTGAACCGGCTCGACGAAATCACTGCGATGCCTCTTCGAGAGCTCCGCCATTTCCCGAGTCATGCCATCGCTCAGCCAGTTGTCGAATCTCTCGATCACCACACTGAGGCTTCGCGTCCACGCCGGGAACTCCCTGTCCAATCCCGCGAGGGTCCGCTCCCGCAGCGGTTGTTCGTCCTTCCGGAGGATCTCCTCAAATGTGGAACGGGCCGTGCCAGCAGCATGCCGCACGATCAGTCGCAAGGCCAGCCGGGTATCGTCCAGAGACGCCTTCTCGCCGAGGATCTTCTGGCGGAGCTGTTCGCGCTCGGAATCGGCAGTCTCCGCGGCTTTCAGCGCGACATTGAGATAGTCGGCGCATTCCGCCACGAGAGAGACGACCTTGTGACGCAAGATAGCGGCGCGTTGCTCGTCAGCCTCGGCGTGGACTTGTGAAAGCAGATTCTCGTCGATCTGCTCGCGAAGGTGCTCGTACCCGGGCCGGACCGAGTACGGAAAAACTGGCACGGAACCGCTCCAATATCGCGCGAGTTGCTTCTGGACGAAGTCCTTGACCTGAATCCGTTCGCCTCATCCAGGACGTCGACCTTGGTGAGCAACAACGAGATGTTCGGGGTGTAGCGGCTCAGATTCCGAATGAGTTCGATGTCGTGCTGAGACAGGGGCGGGTCCACGCTTACCGCGACCAGAGCCAAGCCCACGTTCGGCAGCCACCCCAGCGAAGCGTCCGTGTTGTGTTCGAGGACGCTCTCGAGACCCGGTGTATCGACGAATCGAATCCCACGATAGCGTTCCATCGAAGGAAGTTCCACGCGCACCAAGGCGGCCTGTTTGGAATTCTCCGGGTTCTGGGCTTCGGAGATGAACTCGCCGATGCGGTCGAGAGGAATGGCTTCGGTGCGGCCATCCAGGAAACGGACTTCGGCCCTTTCCCGAGGACCGTACTGGATTTCCGTCACCACCGACGTAACCGGGATCACCCCAACCGAGAGTAGTTGGCGACCGAAGAGGTGATTGAGAAAACTGCTCTTGCCAGCTTTGAAACGTCCAAGAACCGCGATGTTGAGCGTCTCCTCTCCGCGAAGAGCCGGCAACTCTCCAGGAAGTCCTCCAGGGCCGTGATCTGATACCGGCCGCAGGTCGCACCCACCCTGTCCAGCGCTCTTCCAGGCAGTCTCGCGTCAGGGAAGGTGTCATGTGGATCTCTCACCCCACGAATTCCGGCAATACGTCCATTCGAAGCGGCAGGAACTTGATGTGCCGTCCATCCTGGTATTCCGGGCGGCGGCCATCCGGCACATCGTCAGTATCTGTCCGGGGTTGCCGCGGGCGGACAGTGAGCACCTTGTGCCGAAAGTCCTCCAGGTCGAGCGAACCAAGCCGGAACTTCGATGCAGCCGCCTCGAAGAGGTTCAGTGCCTCAAGAGGCATGAGCGGCTTCAGGGAAATCTCCTCGCGGGGGTCCCACAAGGAGTTTGCGCAGGTGGCCCAGGCAGTCACGCGACCGGGCAGTCACGATCAGACAGTTGCCGGGAAGATGGTAGACCTCCTGCAAGAAGCGGTACATTCGCGGATCAGCGTGTTCAACATCCTCCAACAGGATCGGACGCGGTTCGTCTCGCAGCGCGTCGAGGACCGACGCCCTTCAAGGCGATGCTGGTTGCTGCCGACGTCAGAGAACGGGCGAGCGGGACACGGAGAGCCGCTCGGCCAGATCGCACCAGGAGCTCATGAAGCACACCCGGTGCGCGGAGCAGTGAGTGGGGTCCATGGTAGCGGGACAACGCTTCCTCCAGCAGCCGGGTTTTCCCGATTCCGGTAAGACCGAGGATCAGGCGGGACTGGCGCGCCCGAAGCGCACGCGCCAGAGCCTTGGACCTCGGCCTGGCGGCCCACCAACGGAACCGCGCGCTCCTCAACGGCCCGCCACTCAGTCACCTTTCCCATCTTGCGTCGGTACCTTCTTCTGCACGCGGACGACCTTGACATCGGACACGGCCAGCAGGCCGGTGTCCATCATTTCTTCGACCACCGGAACCAGGCGGCCCAGATTGTCGGCCGAGTCAACGATCGAGATCAGGATCGGTTGGTCATGGCGAGCCAGGTGCGACCTGTGCATCTCGGCGGTCTCGCCGTATCCTTCGAGACCGCGAAACACGGTGGCGCCGGCGATCTTCATTTCCCGGCACTTATGCGACAATCGCCTCATACAGCGGCTTGCCCTGGTACTGGTCGCATTCCGAGATGTGAATGCGCAGGAGCCTAGCTGGGTATTCTTGCGCATCGGGCGCCTCCGTGGCGTGGAGCTGCGTACCAACCGCACAATGCTCTGCGTCGGAAGATAACGATCAAGCCCTCTTCGAGCATTTCTTCAAGGACCTCCGCCGCGGCGGCGATCTTCTCGGCCGTGTCGATCACCGACATCATGATCGGCAGATCTCGCATCGGGTGAAAGAAGCGTCGCCTTGTGCTCGATGACCTTTCGCGCCGTACCCGAGGATGCCGCGATAGACCGTCGCGCCGGCGATGTCCATCATTCGCAACTTCTTCACAATGGCGTCGTAGAGCGGCTCGTCGTGCCACTTGTCAGCCTCCCCCAGATAGACCCGCAGGAGCGTTGGCGGGTCCCTGCTTGCGTCTCATGCGGCAATCTTCGGCTCCGGTTTCGGGGACTTTCGCGCGAGCTTCACTACGGTGGTGTCCTGCACCTCGATCAACCCGTCGGAGACCATCTCATACAGCGTCGGCAGGACCTCGTCGACCTTCTCCTGCGTCTCCACGAACTCGATCCGAATCGGCAGGTGTTGCGCCAGCACTTCGATCTTCGGCGTGTGCAGCATCTGGTGCGATCCAAAACCAGAGTAGGCCCGGGTCGCCGTCGCGCCGGAGACTCCCTTGTGCATGAGGAACGTCATGATGGAGTCGTGCAGCGCCGTCATGTGGTGCTGCGTGTCTTCGTTGATGAAGATCGTGACCTTCTTTGCGGGGCCTTTGGTCAGCATTGCGCCTCCATGTTCATTATCGGCGGGCGGTCAGGGCTGCGCCCAGCCAAACAGCCACGTAGCCGAGCAGCACGCTGCCCGCTACATAGAGTAGACCCATCCAGCGTTCGCCATCCCGCACGGCCTGCAGTGTCTCGTACTCGAAGCTCGAAAACGTCGTGTAGCCACCGAGGACCCCCACGACCAGGAACAGCCGCCAATTGGGGTGCGGCTGCAAACGCTCGGTCAAGAGCGTCATCAAGAGGCCGATGAAGAACGACCCGCTGATATTGATGAGGAAAGTGCCCAGAGGAAACCGTCCTCCGGACCGCGCCATGATCCACGTGCCAAGCGCATATCGGGTCAAGCCTCCCAGTCCGGCTCCCGCCAGCACAACCAAATATCTGTCCAATCGAAAAGTCTCCTTTAGCTTCATGTGTCCAGGTCCCCCACTGGTTCTCCGTATACGGAATCTCCCAGTTCCGGCTCCTTCTCGGGCAGCAGATGCCGCGGCATGAAGCGGGCGTTGGCAATGGCAGTCGGGATCACGGCACTTCCAATCACGGTGGCCACCAGGTGCGAGTACTGGGTTTGGTCGATGATTCCGTGATTCAACCCAAACAGGGCCGAGATGGTCCCGAACGTCAGTCCGGTCGACATCATCAGAGAGTAGTAAATCCCGTCATGACCGCTGTAGCCGAAGGCCCGCACCGTGGGCAGCAGGGCCAGCATTTTCGAGCCCATCTTCGCAAAGAAGAGTGCCACGAAAGCCAGCGGCGCGGCGACTAGGGCGGGAACGGAAACGAAACTGCCGGCGCGAATGAAGTAGAACGGAGTCAGCAAACCGAAGGTCAAGCGTGCGCAGGCGTCGAATCAGGAAGTGATCTTTGCCGACGGTACCGGCCAACACCATACCGATTATATAGGCGGGCAGCACCGCTTCACTGCCCGACCACGCGGCCAGACCGCCCAAAGCCGAACAAGAGGAACAGGATGTACTTGGTCTCCAGTTCGGAAACGCGGCCGCCGTAACGGTCGAAGAACCAGGGGGTGACGAACGGCAGCGCCGCGAACAGGACGCGATCCCGACGACCAGAAAGATCAGGGTCTTGATGGTGAACGGCGAGAAGATAAGACCCAGCGCGATGACGGTGCCCAGATCGTTGATGAAACACGCAGCGAGGATCGCTTTGCCGTACTTCGTCTGGTTGAATCCGAGCTCGAGCATGACGGCATAGACAACCGCCACGGAGGTTGTCGAGAGCGCCACGCCGGCCAGCCACGACGGACGCCAGCCCCAACCGAGGACATAGTGGGCAACGAGCGAAGCCCCAAGAAATGGCGCGACGAATCCGATGAGCCCGACGGCCGATGATTCCTTCCATTTCGCGCGGAAGACCTCCGGATCGAGTTCGGCCCCTGCCAGGAAGGTGAGCACGATGGCGCCGGTGCCGGCAAGAAAAGTGATCCACTCCGCCTTGGCTCCCAACGCACTGCCGCCGACAAGCGCGCCAATGACGAGTTGGGCGACGGTGCCGACGACGATCTCAGAGAGCGCGGTAGAAATCCTGAGCCAGTTGGCCGCGAGGACCGCGACGAGTGCAAGCAAGAGCCAAAGAGCCGCAACGAACCAAACCTGATCCATCGAAAGGATCTCCTCATCCCGGGCTTCGTTGTGGTTTGCTGCAGGAGGGATAACGCTACATACTCCCACAGCGAAACCACTGTAGGAGTCATTGGCCGTTCGGAACGGCGTAGAGCGGACTCCACCGCTTTCTGTTCCAGTATACGACTGGAGATCGCCCTGCATCAAGATGGACGGACAGGCCGCAGCAGGGGCCTCGTCTTGTGTTGTCTGTCCGCGAGACAATGAAACCAGGGTGTTGGAGTTCACCTTATAATCGCCCAGATGGGCAACGGCCGGACTTGTTTCTATGGTTCAGTTTCTTGCTCGCTAATGACCGCCGGCCTCGGCGGGAGTTCCAAAACGGCCACAGCTCAAAGGGAGACTACCTGCGCGGGCAGTCGGCCATCGCTCCGGTTCGAACCGCTGTCCGGTTGGGGCTGCCAACGCGGACCCTACTAGCGGTACATCTGCCAGTCCGTCAGGGTTCTCGCGCAGTCCTTCAGTAGCATCCACACAAACACTGCGAGTGCAGCAAGAACGCTTGTGACCGAGAGATAGCCCAGCCAGCCACGGTGATGTTTTTGTACCAAACCAGACATCCTGAGCCTCCCTTCAAGTCGCCTTTCATAGGACGCCCTCGGCGACTTGCATTGGGGTTGCGAGTGTCCGATCGGCGACCGATTTATCCAATGTTGCGAAGTAGAACGGCGTCAGGAAACCGAAGATCAGCGTGCGCAGGCGTCGAATCAGGAAGCGATCTTTGCCGACGGTGCCGGCGACGATCTCAGAGAGCGCCGTAGAAACCCTGAGCCAATTGGCCGCGAGAACCGCGACGAGTGCAAGCAAGAGCCAAAGCGCCGCAACGAACCAAACCTGATCCATCGAAAGGATCTACTACCTGGGCTTCGTCGGGGTGTGCTGCGGGAGGGATGAGGCTACAGGCTCCCACAGCGAAACCACTGTAGGAGTCATTGGCCGTGGGAACGGCCTAGAGCGGACTCCACCGCTTCCTCTTTCAGTATACGGCCAAGCATCGCTGCCCATCAAGGGTTGCGGCTCCCGAAGAGCAGGCTACGAAAAGGGTGAGGTCAAAGAGATCGCCCAAATGGCGCTCGCATCAAAAGAGGCCCCTATTCCAGAGCCAGAATAATGGCACCCGCCACAATCAGGAGTCCGCCAACACCCCGGACCAGGGTGAGCCTTTCGCCGAGAAAGAGCGCGGCAAACAAAATGACGAACGCGACACTCAACTTGTCGATGGGGGCAACGCGCGAGGCTTCGCCAAGTTGGAGAGCGCGAAAGTAGCAGAGCCAGGACAGACCGGTGGCCAGGCCGGACAGGACGAGAAAGACCCATGTTCGCGATGTGAGGTGCCGGATGGCGCCAGGTTGGGAAGTGATATATGCGATAACCCAACTGAAGACCAGAATCACTGAAGTCCGTATCGCTGTTGCCAAGTTAGAATCCACTCCGGCGACGCCCACTTTGGCGAGGACCGCCGTCGCCCCCGCGAAGACTGCCGAGAGTAATGACCAGTAGATCCAGCTCATCGTCTAGCCTTGCCTCATTCGCTCGTCCTGCCTGCAGAAAAGCATCTCACACTGTGATCCTAGCCGTTCGAGTTCGGCTCTGCCGTTGAATCCAGGCCGAAACGACGCAGGAGGGCCTTGTCTGTCTGGTCTGTCCGCGCGACAATGAAACCAGGGTGTTGGAGTTCACCTTATAACCGCCCAGATGGGCAGATGACTCCTACGAGGGATTCTCCTCGATAGGAGTTCCTCCGATCGCGGAAATCCCTGGACATTGTGCGGCGCCTTGTGAGCCGGCGACCGCTGTAGCAGGGAGGCCCAAATGGCGACCACGAGTCCGCTGAACGAGGCGCACCAACGGCGGCTGCTCAGCGGCGCCCGATACGCCGACACACTCCTGTCGGATGTCGAGGCGATCCTGAACGCCTCGGAATCGAAAACGATCTTCCCGAAGTACCGTTCGGACGTCTCCCCCTCCCAGGTCAAGCTGATTCGCAGCTCCGTGGCCCGCTTCCGCGATCAACTGGCGCGCGTGATGGACGGACTGGGCATCGTTCATGGGGGACCCCCCTTCAGCTCTCTGCACTCCATCCGTGTCACGCTGGGCTTCGTTCAGATTGCCGTGCAGGAGATGGCTCCCCGTTATCTGCGTGGCTATGGCGAGGTTACAGAGAACGTGGCGCCTCAACTTCAAGGGCTCTGCGCCGAGCTTGAGGGTCTGCTGAAGAGGCTGGACGCTTCCCTGGCGCAAGGTCCGTCAGCCGACCTGCAAGCCCGGCTGCAGCGGCTTCAGCAGACAGGTGGCGGAGTTGAGCTGCTTCGGCTTCTCGACCGGGTGATCTCGGATCGTGGATTAATTGAGATGCGTCCGCGTCTATCCACGATTGTAGAGCGGCTGGAGTCCAACCGGTTAGAAATCGCGGTATTCGGCCGGGTCAGTTCGGGAAAATCGTCTCTGCTGAACCACGTCTTGCAGACCGCGGTCCTCCCCGTAGGTGTCAATCCGATCACGGCGGTCCCTACGAGGTTGATCCATGGCAGCGAACCTCTGCTTACGGTGAGCTTCGCGGATCGCCGGACGGAGCGCCTTCCAATCGAGCGCCTGCCGGAGTTTGTGAGCGAGGTCCACAACCCCGCTAACACCAAAGGCGTTGTCCGTCTAGTAGTGGATCTGCCTTCCGAGCGTTTGCAGAACGGACTTGGCTTTGTGGACACTCCCGGCCTGGGTTCCCTGGCGACGGCGGGAGCGGCGGAAACCCTGGCGTATTTGCCGCAGTGTGATCTGGGTGTGGTTCTGATCAGCGCCGGAAGCTCGTTGAACGACGAGGACCTTTCGACGATCCGCGTCCTTTATGAATCGGCGATCCCCGTCAAGGTCCTGCTGAGCAAGGCCGACCTGCTTGCGCCTTCCGACCTTGACTCCGCGCTGGAGTACACCGTTGGCCAGATTCGCGCTCAGTTGGGCTTCGAAATCGGCGTACATCCGGTCAGCACGAAGGTGTCGCACGCACATCTTCTGGATGAGTGGTTTGCCGGCGAGATCGCACCTCTTTATGAGAAGCATCAGCAACTAGCTCAAGAGTCGATCCGAAGGAAGACCGGCGCGTTACGTGAGGCCGTGGAAGCCGCGCTCAAGGCGAAACTTAACAGGGACGGCTCCGAACAGACTCCGCAAAGGGAGGAACTCCTGGCCCTGGAGCGCGAGCTGCGCGCGGCCGCCGGCAAAATCGAAGAGGCCAGGGATTCCAGTTTGCGCGCTTGCGACGGGATTCGCACCTTGGCTCCACGTGCGCTCGATGAAGCGACAAGCTCTCTCTTGGCCGTGTGGACGGGCGCCGCCGAGGACGGGATGGAGCCGGGAACGGCCGTCACAATGGCAATCGCAAAGACGGCCGGGCTTGCAGCCGAGGTCCACGCGCACTTCCAGGAACTCGCTCACAGCCTGGCGGTGGCGTTGCAGCGCGCTGCCGAGGCGCTTGGAAGCGGCGATGCACCGGCCGAAGAAGAGCTAGCGAACCCGCTCCGCGAAATGCCACGCTTCGATCCGCCACCCATCAGGCTGGACCTGCATCGACCTTGGATTCTCTATCCAAGAACGCTACTGAAGGCCCGGATCGGCCGGAATCTGCGGTCGTCCCTCGAACGGCCGCTCACGGAGGCGTTCACGACACACGGGCGGCTTGTGGAGAGCTGGACCCGTAAAGCCCTGGCGGAACTTCAGGCGCGACTTGACTCTTCGGCGGATGCCTACCGGGCGCAGTTGGCACGGCTCATCGGTCACGGTGTTCTGCCGGCGGATGAACAACGCCCGAT
The DNA here is from genome assembly GCA_963734625.1 of Bryobacterales bacterium. Classification (GTDB taxonomy): domain Bacteria; phylum Acidobacteriota; class Terriglobia; order Bryobacterales; family Bryobacteraceae; genus CAVTHW01. Next base: position 70,989 of record CAVTHW010000002.1, read on the forward strand.
TCTTGACGATCTTGCCAGCCTGGCTAAAGCAGGCGGGAGCGAAGGAGACGCGGCCGGAACCGTCACGGCGGACCTCCCCGCATCGTCAGCAGTAGAGAGCTGAATGTGTGACATCGCACGGGACTAGGGCATGGGGCCGCTGCAACAAGAGAAGGCAGCCGCGATCGGCACGGCAGGGACCGGCGTAGACTCGCGGCAATACATCTTTTCCTTCGCCATAGATTCACTCTCCGGGATTCCGGCGGACTTTACCGAGCCATTTGATCTTGAAACGGTGCTAGCAGGCGTCTTTCTGCCGCGGGACGATGCGGGCTGGCTGGGCCGTCAGAAGTACCCCGCGCGGGTTCTGCTCTTGACCGAGCGAGAGATGGTGGTGGCTGCTCATCCCTCTGCGAGGGAGCCGCTTGTGAGGGTGCCGCTTGGCGTTATCCGTACCGTCGAGTGCGGCCGGATTTTGCTCCTCGGCTGGATCGCCTTGACATGGGACGGCGGCCAAGAACGGTTGCCGTACAACACGCGTACCAGAGGCCCAGTGGAGAAGTACCTGAAGACGCTCAAGGACCGGTGGCTGCCGGCTTCACGCGGCGCGGAGACAGGGCCTTCCAACTGTCTTGGCGAAGCACTCAACCTCAAGTTTGAGTACGCACGGTCCGCGGAACTGCTTCCCGGAGAGACGCCACTGGTTCAGTTCTTCCACCCGCCTGCGTGTCAAGCGCGTGGGTGGTCGGTTTTTCGCCAGGGACACTGGTCTGCTGGGGACCTGCTAGTGGCGACCTCCAGGAGGCTGCTGTGGATCACCGATCGCTACAAGGGGCGATACGAATGTTACGGCACCACCAGTCTCTCGGCTCCCCTGGAGTCGATTGCAGACGTCGGGAGCGGTATGGAACAGCTGGGAACCGAGTTGAAGATTGGCTTCCGTTCCGGGCACTCATGGCACATTCCGTTCCGCGAAACCGAAGAACGCGAAGCGCGGAAGTTCGAAAAGGCGATTTGGAGGGTCCTCAATGAGATCACTCGAAGAAGAAGCTGAATTCGGGCTTCTTGCAGAAGGTTAGGGCGGAAATGAACACAATCACATCTGCACATACTCCAGCGCCTGCGCCCAAGGGCTGGCTAAACCGCAACATCCTGGGCATGGGGCTGGCCAGCCTGTTCAGCGATATGAACCATGAGATGGCGTCGGCGGTGTTGCCGATATTTCTCTCGACGGTTCTGGGCGCGCCTGCATTCGCCTTGGGCGTCATTGAGGGTGTGGCGGATGGAGTTTCAACCTTTTTTGAACTATGGTCCGGGTGGTATAGCGACCGAATCGGCAAGCGCAAAGGCTTGGCTGCGCTCGGTTATTTCGTAACCGCATTTAGCAAAGCGACATTTGCGCTGGCGACCAACTGGTGGCATGTGCTCTTCGGACGGACAGCGGGCTGGATTGGCTGGTCTATCCGTTCGCCGGTGCGCGACGCCTTGCTGACCGAGTCCACCACGCAGGCCACCATAGGCCGCGCTTTCGCATTCCATCGCACTTTGGATACCTTGGGCGCCATTCTGGGGCCACTCATTGCGATGCTGCTCATGACGCGCGTTTCTCTGCGGGTCATTTTCCTGGTGTCGCTGATCCCCGGTTTGTGCGCCTTTTTCTCAATTGTTTTCCTCGTGAAGGAACGGCCTCGCCACCCCAACCTCGGCCATCCGTGGGAGAGCCTTAAAGCTCTACCCCGGGATTTCCTGAAGTTCCTGGTTCCGATCGGTCTGTTTGGTGTCTCAAATTTCGCGCCGACCTTGCTCATCCTGAGAGCGCAAGATCTCCTAGCGCCTACGATGGGAGCGGCTATGGCCGCGACGTTCGCGGTCGGTCTCTACACGTTCAGCAACGTCGTTTATGCGTTGGTGGCTTATCCCATTGGCGTGCTTTCTGACCGCATAAGCAAGCGGGCCATTCTGAGCGCCGGCTTCGCTCTTTTTGGACTGCTCTGCCTGGGATTCGTATTCGCCGACGGACGAATGTGGGCGCTGGTTCTACTCTTCGCTCTGAGCGGTGTTTACACCGCCATTATCGAGTCCTCTCAACCGGCCTTAGCCTCGACTCTGATCTCCGAACACCAGCACGGCACCGGCTTTGGCCTGATGAGTACCGTCGATGGTGTGGGGGATTTTCTTTCCAGCGTCACTATGGGCGTGCTTTGGACCGCGGTATCACCAAACGCCGGTTTCGCCGCAGCAGGAATCTTGGCGTGTTTTTCAGCGTTGTTGCTTGCGGGGATGCGATTCCCACAGCAGCGCGATAAGGAGACGGCAGTGGCGCCATGAACAAATACGTCTCGCGGAGGAGGCCAAGCAAAACGCCGCGATTCGGGAGTTTCTGCGATGGCCGGACGAAGAGACCGTCACCTTGAGAATATGGGAGTTGTTGCTTTCCCTCGGAACTTATGAAAATCGCGATCATTTCGGACATTCATGGCAACCTTGAGGCTCTACAGGCAGTCACTGAGCCCTGGGACGAACTCTGGGTCTTGGGTGACCTCGTGAACTATGGCCCGAACCCGTCCGAGGTAGTTGATTTTGTCCGCCGGAACGCAACAGTTGTGGTCCGCGGCAATCACGATCAGGCAATCGGTTACGGAGTGGACCCCCAGTGTTCCGCGCCCTTCCGCTCAATGGCGCAAGCCATGCAAGTCTATACGGAGTCCATCTTGAGCGACGAGCAGAAGGCATTCTTGCGCGAGTTGCCATTGACGGCCGAACGCACGGTCGAAGGACGGCGGTTTTTCCTGTGCCACGCGGTTCCGTCCGATCCTCTGTATAGGTACTGCCCTCCGAAATCCCCAGCCTGGGCGATGGAGGCCAGTAGGGTCGACGCCGACGTTATCCTGGTTGGCCACACTCATCTGCCCTTCCAAACGACTTTTGGCAGCCGCCAGGTCGTCAATCCCGGGAGCGTCGGACAGCCCAAGCATGGTCTTCCGCAGCCCTGCTATGCGGTCTGGGAGGATGGCCAGTTCCTGCTGAAATCACAGCCGTACGACACGGCAGAAACAGTCAGGAAAGTGCTTGCCCTTCCCATCAGCGAGCCAATCGCGAGCCAGTTGGCCGACGTGTTGACGCGCGGAGCCCCGCCATCCTGAATCGCGGCCACGGATGGCGCGCACTTGGCCTCGACGCCATGGGCTATATTTAAAGGTCCGAAGATCGACCGGCGATGGACCTCGCCGTTAACCGTCCCGGGAGTCCGGGAATGATAGCTCCTACCGATTGGTAGGAGCTATTGCAGTTTTGGGCCCAATCACGATGAGGAGCTTGACCAGTGTGCAAGAATCTCCTGACCGCGGCCAGTTTGCTGGCAGCAACCGTTACGTGCGCTTCCGCGCAGCAGCAACCCTCGCAGGCACTGACGCTTCAGGACTGCATCCGGTTGGCGGAGTCGGTCCCGTCGCCGGTGAGTGTCGCCCGCCAGGAGCGTGATATCGCGGCCCGCGATGTGACACAGGCGCGCGCTGGTTTCCTCCCCGAGTCCCGCTTGGTGAACGGCTTCACCTACAACAGCCCTTTGCTCTACAACCGAGAGGTGTTCAGCCACCTGCCCCTGAACGGAATCCGGGAGTACGCCTCCCTGTTGAGCGTGAACCAGGAGTTCGACACCTCGGGCCGCTTGCGCGCGGACATGGCCAGGGCGCGCGTTGCGCAGGAAATCACGGCAACCAGCGTGGCGCTCACGCAGCGCGATCTCAGACGGGCCGTGACCACCGCGTATTACCGAGCGCTACTCACGCGGCGGATCGTCCGAATCATTGATGACGCCCTGGCTGAGAGCCGAAGCTTCGAGAATCGAGCGAGACTGCTCTTCCAGGGCGGAGAGGCTGCACAGGCCGATGTCGTGAAAGCGTCCGCACAGGTGGCCTTCCTTCAGCAGGCCGCCAACGCTGCCGAACTGGAGGCTAAGTTGGCCAACCAGGAGTTGGCCTCCTTCTGGACGCGTGATGTCGCTGATCCTCTTTCGCTGGTTGATGCTCTGGAGGCGACACCGCCGGCGCCGGAGCCCGAAGCTGCGCAGACCGCGCCCTTCCTGAAGCGCTTGGAGTTCAGTTTATTTGACGCGGAGCGGCGGGGTTTTCAGGCTGACGTACGGCGCGCGCGTTCTGGGCTGCTCCCGCAGTTGGGAGTTGTGTTTCAGTACGGCATCGACTCAACTGCAGTTCGGATCAGGGATCGCGGCTACGCAACCTTCGTCAATCTGACCATTCCGATCTTCGACTGGAACAAAGCGCGCGCAGCGATGCAGCAAGCTCGTCTGCGAACGCAGCAAGTCGAAACCACCCGCGCGATTTCCGAGCGTACCTTCTCGAAGGAGTATCAGGGTGCCCTTGCGCGGGCGAAGCAGCTTTTCGAGCAGATTTCACTGACTCGTCAGCAGGCCAGCCTCGCGGCGGATGATCTGCGCTTCAGCCGCATCCGCTACGAGGGCGGCGAGGGTTCGTCGCTTGACGTGGTGACAGCGCAGAACCAACTCGCGGAGGCACGGAGTAACTACTACACGACTATGGCCAACTATCTGAATGCCAAATCGGACCTGGAGGTTGCGTCAGGGCGATGAAACCACATATCCTGCTGCTGTTCACCCTGCTCGGCCTTGTGGGCTGCGGCTCGCAAGAGGAACCACTACCGAAACCCGTCGTCGAAGTGAAGGTTGCCAAAGCCGACTTGGCCGAAGTCAGGATAACCGTGCGCGCGCCGGCTTACGTGTTTGCCCGTGAACAGGCGAACATCAACGCCCGCATCACGGCGCCGATCTCGAAATTGCTGGCGCGAAAGGGCGACAACGTCGCGGCCGGCCAAGTGCTCGCGCAACTGGACAACCGCGACCTGCTCGCGCAACGCGATGAAGCCATGGCGGCTGTTACCGATGCCGAGGCCAACCTGCAACGGGTGACGTCCGGGACGCTGCCAACGGATATCGAGCGGGCGCGCGGACAAGCCGCCAGTACGGAGGCGGCACTCAATCAAGCCCAGAAATTCTACGAGCGGCGACGGCAGCTCTTTGAACAGGGCGCTATTCCACAGCGCGACCTCCTACTCAGTGAGACCGAATTGGCGCAGGCCAAAGCGAACCACGAGGTGGCGACAAGGGCTCTCGATTTGCTAAAGAACCAGTCGCGCGACAAGGACATCCTAATGGCCAAGAGCAAGGTGGAGCAGGCCCAGGCGCGCCTCTCTCTTGTCAAGGCGCAACTGGACTTTGCCGAAATTCGCAGTGCATCCGCTGGGACGATCACCGAACAGTTCATGTTTCCCGGCGACATGGCGAAACCCGACTCGCCCATCTTCACTGTCATGGATTTGGCGGTGGCGGTAGCGCGGGCACAGATTCCGGAAGCTGAGGCGGCCGGTGTCCGACCTGGAGAAACCTGTACATTCGTGCCTGCCGATGCCGCCGGGACTTCGTTCGCCGGCCGCATCTCGGTGGTCAATCAGGCCATCGATCCCGCGCGGCGAACAGTCGAGTCCTGGTGCGAAATCCCGAACCCGAAGCGGGTGTTGCGGGCTGGAGCGTTTGGGCAAGTTCTGATCGTGACTAGAGTCGTGCCGAAGAGCATTGTTATCCCATTGGCCGCGGTCCAGTTCGTGGAAGGCGCCAATAAAGGTGTCGTCATGGTCGCCGGTGAAAAGGGCGTGGCCGTGAAGAAGGAAGTTGAGACGGGAGACGTTTTCGACGGCAAGGTCCAGATCAAAAGCGGGCTGACCGCAGGGGAGTCAGTCATCGTTCAGGGCGCGTATGGGTTGGCCGAAGGCACTCAAATCCGGCTCCAGGAGGACAAGAAGCAGTGACCGGCCGCCTCGCCCAATTCGTCCAAGCGCATGCCCGGGCGATGGTGATCATCGTCCTGAGCTTCGCTCTCGCTGGTGTGGCGTTCATATTCCGCCTGCCCATCGCCATCTTCCCGCAAACGGACTTCCCCCGAATCGTCGTGCTGGTGGACAACGGCATCACCCCGGTGGATATTCAGATGCTGCGCGTCACCCGCCCCATCGAGGAGACCATCCGCATCGTTCCGGGGATCACAACCATCCGCTCGGTAACCGCGCGAGGCTCCACGGAGATCAGTGTCTTCTTTCGTTGGGACGTGGACATCCTCAACGCACTGCACCTTGTACAGGGTCGAATCTCGCAGATCACCCCCTCGTTACCGCCCACGTGCCGGTTCTACATCAACCGCCTGACCTTCTCCGTGTTTCCGATGGTCGGATTCAGCATCACGTCCCCGACCCGCTCGCAATCGGACTTGTGGGAACTGGCCTACTACGACATCGCGCCGCGTCTTTACCGGTTGCCTGGAGTCGCCGAAACCAGGATCGTGGGCGGACGTCCACCCGAGTATCACGTTCTGGTGGATCCGCAGAAGCTGAACAGCTACGGCATGCCACTGACCAAGGTGACTGACGCTTTGCGGACCAACAACATCATTTCGCCGTCGGGAATGGTACAGGAAAACTACCACCTCTACCTGACCACCGTGACCGGCTTGTTGCGCACCCGCGAGCAGATCGAGGATACCGTCGTCGACGTCGTGCGCGGGACGCCAGTCGCAGTCAAGAATCTTGCCCGCGTGGTTCCCGGTGAGCGGCCCATCTACAACATCGTGACGGCTAACGGGCGGCCCGCCGTGCTGGTGAACGTACTGCAGCAACCAGACGGCAATGCCGTGACGATAGCTGACTCGGTGAACGCCGAGTTGAGCGATATCAAGAGGTCCCTGCCGCCGGACATCGAGCTTTCTACGTTCTATGACCAGTCTGTGCTTGTGCGGGAATCAATCTCCGGCGTCACCGAGAGCATACTAATCGGTCTCGGCCTCTCGATCCTCGTGCTCCTGGTCTTCCTAAAGAACTGGCGCACGACGATTGTGGCCGGAGTGGTCATACCACTGGCCGTGCTCATCGCCATCGTGTTCATGAAATTCTTCAACATGAGCTTCAACCTGATGACGCTGGGCGGCCTGGCGGCCTGCATCGGGGTCGTGATCGACGACGCCATCGTGATGGTGGAGAACATCATCGTGCATCTCTCCAGCGGCCAGTCGCCGATGGACGCGGCAAAGAGCGCGATCACTGAACTGGCTCCCGCCCTGACCGGCTCCACACTGACGCCGATCATGGTTTTTGCGCCTCTGGTGTTGCTTGGCGGGGTCACGGGCGTCTTCTTCCGTGCTCTGGCAATGACCATGGTGACGGCGCTGTTCGCCTCCCTGTTTCTAGCGATCTTCTTTACGCCGGTGCTTGCCGCATTGTTCTTCCGCCGCCCTGCCGGCGCCGTTGCAGCGGATATCGAGCAGGCGGAGCAGGCGGGCGAGGGCCGGGTTCTACGCTGGCTCACAACGCGCTATGAATCCGCGTTGCACTGGTCGCTCTACCACTCGCGATCGGTTCTCCTGTGCGCCGTAGTCGTACTGGCTGGCATGGTCGGGATCTACTTCCAACTCGGTAGCGGGTTCTTGCCGGAAATGGATGAAGGGGCCTTCGTGCTCGACTACCGGATGCCCCCCGGCACCTCCCTTCAGGAGACGGACCGGGTACTGCGGCACATCGAGCAGTTTATCAAGGAGACGCCGGAAATCGAGAGTTCCTCGCGCCGCACTGGCGCTCGTCTGGCCCTTGCCATCGCGGAGCCCAACACAGGCGACTTCCTCATCAAGCTGAAGAGGGATCGGAAACGGGCACTGGAAGAAGTGACCTCCGAACTCCGTCGCAAGATCATATCCTCCGAACCCGCGATTGACGTGGAATTCCCGCACATTCTGGAGGATCTGATAGGAGATCTTGCCTGGTCGCCGCAACCCATCGAGATCAAGGTCCGCCATGATGACGAGGCCACCTATAAAGAGGTCGCGAAGCGGATCGAGGAATGGTTGCCCAAAGTCAAAGGCGTCGTGGACATCGTAAACCAGACCGTAGTGATTGGGCCGTCGCACAATTTCCGGGTTGACCCGGAGAAAGCAAGGCTGGCCGGATTCGGCGTCAATGATGTCGCGGACCTTCAGGCTGCCATGCTCGACGGTGAGGTGGCGTCGGATTTGATCCGGGGAGAACGGTTGGTCGGGATCCGCGTGCGCTATCCGTTGGATTATCGCTCATCGACGGAGAAGCTCAAGTCGCTTCTGCTTACCTCCCCGACGGGTCAGACCGTGCCGATGTCGAGCATCGCGAGCGTGGAAGTGGAGGAAGGTACGACTGAGATCCGCCGCGAGAACCTGCGGAACATGTCGGCCGTAACCGCACGCCTCGAGAAACGCGACCTCGGCTCCGCCATCCAGGAAATCCAGCAGCGGCTCCCAAGGGAGATTTCGCTGCCTCCAGGCACCCACATCGAGTACGGCGGACTCTACGAGATGCAGCGGGAGTCGTTCCTCGGGCTAACACAGGTCCTGCTGCTTTCTATCCTCCTGATCTTCGTGATTCTGGTCATTGAGTTCCGCTCGTTCTCGCACCCGATCGCGATTCTCGGAGCAACGATTCTCTGCGGGTTTGGCGCGCTCGCGGCGCTGTGGATGACGGGAACCACACTCAACATTTCGTCGTTCATGGGCGCCATCATGGTCATCGGTATAGTTCAGAAGAATGGCATTCTGATGTTGGACTCGGAACAATATTTCTCCGAGCAGGGTTACGAATTGCGCGAAGCGATCTTCCATGCCGGGCGGCGCCGGCTGCGACCAATTCTGATGACCGCACTGGCCACCATTTTCGGCATGGCCCCGCTGGCGGTCGGGGTGGGCTCCGGAGCCCAACTGCTTCAGCCGCTGGCCATCGCCGTGATTGGTGGCGTGACCGTTTCGATGGTTCTATCGTTGCTCATCACCCCAGTGCTCTTTTTCCAGCTTCGTCAACGTGGGCTTTGACCCGCGCCGTCGCTGGCGGCAGCTAATTTGAATTTGGATAGGAGCGTACTTATGACTGAAATCGTGAAAGTAGTCGGACGGGAGATCCTCGATTCCAGAGGGAATCCCACTGTCGAAGCGGATGTCACCCTCGCAGATGGTAGCGTGGGCCGGGCCGCAGTGCCCTCTGGGGCGTCCACCGGCGAAAAGGAAGCGGTGGAACTGAGAGACGGAGACAAAGCCAGATACGGGGGCAAGGGCGTCACCAAGGCCGTCAACAACATTAACAGCGCAATCCGGACCGCGGTGACCGGCCTCGACGCTACGGATCAACGGGCTGTTGATGCGGCCATGATCGCAAAAGATGGCACGCCCAACAAGGCCGCGCTTGGTGCCAACGCCGTGCTCGCGGTCTCGATGGCCGTCGCCCGAGCGGCCGCTAGCGCCCATCGCCTGCCACTTTACCGTTACTTGGGCGGCGTCAATTCGTGTCTGTTGCCCGTCCCCTGCATGAACGTGCTCAATGGCGGGAAGCATGCCGACAACACCGTGGATTTTCAGGAGTTCATGATCGCGCCGCATAAGGCGTCTTCTTTTGCCGAAGCGATCCGCAAGGGCATGGAGACCTTCCACGCGCTGAAGCAGGTGTTGCGCGCAAAGGGCTACAGCACGGCCGTCGGAGACGAGGGCGGATTCGCACCGGATCTGAAATCGAACGACGAGGCTGTAGAGGTGATCCTGGAAGCGATCGTGAAAGCGGACTACAAGCCAGGCGCGGATATCTCCATCTGCCTCGATCCCGCCGCCAGCGAGATGTGGGATGACGGAAAATACGTCCTCTTCAAGTCGACCAAGAAAGCCATCACTTCGCAGGAGCTCATCAAGATCTGGGAATCGTGGGCGAATCAATATCCGATCGTTCTGCTGGAAGACGGCATGGGCGAGAACGACTGGGAGGGATGGAGGGATCTCACCAAGGCTCTCGGATCACGCATTGAGCTGGTAGGCGACGACGTTTTCTGCACCAACCCGAGAATCCTTCAAGAGGGAATCGAGAAGGGCATCGCCAATGCCGTCCTCATCAAGCTCAACCAGATCGGCTCGGTGACGGAGACCCTGGACACGATTGAACTGGCCGGGCGAAACGGATATCGATGCTTCGTGTCCCACCGCTCTGGCGAGACGGAAGACACCTTCATCTCCGATCTGACTGTGGCGACAGGCGCGGGCCACATCAAGACCGGCTCGGGATGCCGGAGCGAACGCGTCGCGAAGTTCAACCAATTCCTGCGAATCGAGGAGGAGTTGGGAACGGCGGCAAAATTCGCAGGCAAAGGACCGTGGCGTTAGAGGCGGCCCCCTGCATGCGCGTTCTGGCTTTTCGGCATGTGCCATTCGAACATCTGGGCCGGATCGGCGAATCTCTCGAATCCGCCGGCGTCGCGTTTGAGTACGTGGACTTACCCGCCGGCCCGTCGGCAGCGATTCCCCTGGAGAGCGCCGGCGGGCTGGTCTTCATGGGCGGCCCGATGTCGGCCAACGACGAGCTGCCTTACATCCACCGGGAACTCGAGATCATCCGCCAGGCGGCTGCCGCCGGAACGCCCGTTCTCGGCATCTGCCTGGGGGCGCAGTTGATCGCCAAGGCGCTCGGTGCCAGGGTGTATCGCAACCCCGTCAAGGAAATCGGCTGGTTTCCCGTGGAATGGACCGAAGCGGCCCGCCGGGACCCGCTTCTAGCCGGGCTCTCCGGACCCGAGGCCGTCTTCCACTGGCACGGCGAGACCTTCGCCCTGCCGCGCGGCGCCGAATGGCTGGCGCAGTCGGACCGCTGCCGGCACCAGGCGTTCCGCGCCGGCCCCGGCGTCTATGGCTTCCAGTTTCACCTCGAGGTGACCCCGGAGATGATCGCCGATTGGGTCACACAGGACCTGAACGGCGGCGACGTCCGCGGGCTGGCCGCCCCGCTCGACCCACGCGTCAACGCCGCCCGGCTGGCGGAGCTTTCGAATCTGGTGTTCGGCCGCTGGGCAAGGATAGTTGCGAACCGGAGTATGGAGACTTTAAGATAACAACGTAGGAAAATCCGAATGCCGGGGGCGTCCACATGATCTATTCCCGTTCCGCGGAGTACGCGATCCGAGCTTTCGTGAACCTGTCCAGGGTTCCCGTAGGCAAGCTCGCAATGGTCAAGCAGATCGCGGAGGAGGAGAAGATTCCGCTCCACTTCCTCGCCAAGATCCTCCAGCAGCTCGCCCGCAAGGGGCTGCTCCGCTCCAACAAAGGACCGACGGGCGGCTTCAGCCTCATACGCAAACCCGCCGAAATCTCGCTCATGCAGGTGGTGGAGGCGACCGACGGGCTCGGCGATTACTATCGATGCGTGAGCGGGCTGGCGGAGTGCGACGACAAGCAGCCCTGCGGCATGCACGACTCCTGGAAAGCGCTGCGTTCGCGTATCATAGAATATTTGGAGAAGACTTCCATCGCCGACGTCGCCGAGGCTCTGGAAGAGAAGCGGCAGGCGCTGGAGAAGGCGGGCCGGAAGCGGGCTGCCGTCAGGAAGAAATGACCGGCCCCAACAGGCGCCGGACGGGGTGAAGGCATGAACGGTTCCGTACTGGTCCCCATGGTGGTCGAGCAGACCGCGCGGGGCGAGCGCGCCTACGATATATATTCGCGGCTCCTGAAAGAGAACATCATCTTTCTGGGGACGCCGGTCGATGATGGAGTCGCCAATCTGATCATCGCCCAACTGCTCTTCCTGGCCGCGGAAGATCCCGAGAAGGACATCTCGCTGTACATCAATACGCCGGGCGGCTCGATCACGGCCGGGCTGGCGATCTTGGACACGATGCGGTTCGTCGAGCCGGACATCGTCACCATCTGCGTCGGCCAGGCCGCCAGCATGGGCGCGGTGCTGCTGGCGGCGGGAGCCAAGGGGAAGCGCTACAGCCTGCCCCACTCCCGAATTCTGATTCACCAGCCGTCGATGAGCGGCCTGGCGGGTCAGGCCGCGGACATCGACATCTACGCCAAAGAAATCCTGCGGATGCGCGAGAAGCTGAACCAGATTCTGGCGGACTCGACCGGCCAGCCGGTCGACAAGGTCGCGCGCGACGTGGACCGGGACTACATCATGAGCCCGGATCAGGCCCTGGAATATGGCATGATCGACCGGGTCATCACCAGCCGCGATCTTTCACCGGGCGCCAAGATTTAAGCGCCAGCAGCAGCACGGCGAAGGACGCGTAGCCGGCGGCGATGCTCCAGGGCAGATTCACGGACGCTTTCCACGGCAGATAGATGCCACCGCCAGGATCGACGGAGTGGATTACGCCGAACAGGGCGAATACCGCGCAGGCTCCGAGGTAGGCCGCCGCCGCCATTAGCTTGTGATCGATGAGCTTCGCGCCGAAAGCGCCCCATAGCATGGCGGTTAAGATGAAGCCGTTCCCCAGCGCCCGCATGATGGTGTAGTCGTGCGCCAGGGCGGCGGGCAGGGCGCTATCCGCCAGGCGCAGCCCGCCGATGATCGTGTTCCACTGAATCAGCGCCAGGTAGCCCATGATCGGGAGCAACGCCAGCACCACCGCCGGGTAGTGCGCGCGCGGGCAGGCCTCGAACGTCTGAGTCACAATTTCCAGCCCGACAAACATGAGGATGGGCACCACCGCGGCGCTGGGCAGGACGCCGACGATGAACGGAATCAGCCCCAGCGCTCCCCCCAGGCCGATGAACAGACCGCACGCCAGAGTGTAGCCGGAGCGCCCGCCCATGTGCTTGTAGGCCGGATGACCGATGTAGGGCGTGGATTGCGACACGCCGCCAGTGACGCCCGCCAGCAGCGTGGCCAGCGCCTCGGTGAGGAGGATGTCGCGAGTCCTATACTCGTCTCCAGCCACCCGCGCGCTCTCGCTGACGTTGATGCCGCCGACGACGGTGAGCAACCCGAAGGGGATCGCTATGGGCAGGAAATCCAGGGCGCGATGAAGACCGCCGATGAATCCGAGAGTGGGCAGCGGGGCAGCGAACCCCCACTCCCCGAGGCTGGGGCCGGCTCCACCCAGAATGTAATGGAGAGCGGTTCCAGCCAGCACGGCCGCGGCCGCGCCGGGCAGGTTCCAGGGAAGCCGCAACCGCGCCACCAGCGTATACAGCACCAGGCCCAAGGCCACCATGCCGACCACCGGCATGTCGAAGATGTAGGTAAGCGGGAGGAAGCCGAGCAGCGCGATTCCGATGCCGGCGATCGACCCCAGCAAACCGGCTCGCGGCACCGCCCGCTGCACGCGTTCGCCCACGAACGATAGCGCCAGCTTGACCAGGCCGATGAATACCATGGTGGCCATGCCGACCTGCCAGGTCGCCATCGGATCTCCGGTCTGCGCGTAGACCGGGCCCAGCACCGCCAGCGCAATGCCCACGGTGGAGGGAGTGTCCAGCCCCAAGGGCATGGCGGTGACATCCGTGCGCCCCGTGCGTTTGGCCAGACGGCGCGCCATCCAGGTGTAAACCAGGTCGCCGAACATCACCCCCAGCGCCGTGCCGGGGATCATGTGGGTGAAGATGAACGCCCGCGGGAAGGGCACTCCCTGGTACTGAAAGCCTTCGAGCAGCGCGGTCAACAACACCAGGTTGGTGACGTTGTCCAGCATCAACCCGAAGAACGCGTTCAGGTCGCCCGCGCTGAACCACGGGTATTTCGAGTCGCTGGACATAAGGCGCTGTTTCTAGAGCCGAAGCTCAAAGCCTAGGCCGCGCATGCCGTCGATGATGCGGGCGCGAATCGCGCCGACTTCCTCGGACGAGAGCGTCCGATCCGATGCGGCCACGGTCAGGCGGAAACTGACACTCTTCGTTCCTTCAGGCAACGGCGCGCCGGTGTATACGCGCTGGAATTCGATCGAGACCAGGTCGCCGGCGGCGAAACGCACGATGTCCTTCTGCAAGTCGCCGATCAGAGTGCGCGGTCCGGTGAGCACCGAAAGGTCGAAGTCGCTGGATGGGAAGCGGCGGATTGGCACGAAGCGCTGCTCCTCGCCGTGGGCCAGTTTCTGCATCAGAGCCAGATTGAGGTCCAGCACCGCGGCGCGGCCACCAGAGGAAAGCGAGGGGTGCAGCTCAAACAGCCGTCCCATGACCTCGCCGCGCCAGCGGACCTCGGCAGCGCGGACGGGATGCTCGTAAGGGCGCGCCTCGACCGGAGCCAATTCGCATCCGGGCATGAGGTGACCGGCCGCGCGCTTCAACTCCATCAAGCCGCTCTCGCCGCCATCGCGCGCGAAAACCGCCGCGGCCAGGTGCGGGATTTCGTCGGGCAGCCCTTCGCTCCGTTTGTGGATCTCGCGGCCGATTTCGAACAGACTGAAACGGTCGAAGTGCTTGCTGTTCTCCTCGATGTTACTCCTGATCCCAGCCAGTAGGCTGGTCCGCAGCAAACCCTGGTCGGCTGAGATCGGATTGGCGACGGCGATATGGTCGGCGGGATCGAAGCCCAGTGCCCGCACCTGCTGCTCGTTCACGAAGGAATAGTTGTAAACCTCGGTGAAACCGAGATCGACCATAGCGGAACGGACGCTCCGGTGGAACAGGCGCTCCTCGTTGCGCGGCGGCGGAACCGTGGGCACCGAGGGAGGCTGGATGGGGATCGAGCCGTAGCCGATCATGCGGCCCACTTCCTCGACCAGGTCATCCTTGATGGAAATGTCGCGGGTGGCGCGCCAGCTCGGCACCGAAACCGAGAGCAGGCGCGGCGCCTCTTCCCGCACTCCGAATTGCAGGCTGCGGAGAATCCGCGTGACCTCCTCGGTTTCGACGGAGCGGCCGAGCTTTCGGATGAGCCAGTCCATTGGAAGCTGGATGGGGGCCGGCTCCGTCAGTTCGCGCAGGGCGTCGGCCACGCCGCCCACCAGGCGGATGCCGGGCGAGACTTCCTCGAAGAGTTCAAGGGCGCGCGCCAGGCCGCGCAGGGTGTTTACCGGGTCCTGGGCCTTCTCGAAGCGCATGGAGGCATCGGTGCGCAGCTTCTGGCGCGCCGTAGTCTTGCGGATGGCGGAGGCCTGGAAGTTGGCGCTCTCGAGGACAATCCGGCGCGTGTCCTCGCTGATGCAGGTGTCGAGGCCGCCGATGACGCCGGCGATGGCGATGGGTCCGCGCCGATCGGTGATGACGATATCGCGCGGGTCGAGCGTGTACTTCTCCTCGTTCAAGGCGACGATGCGCTCTCCGGCGCGGGCCGCGCGCACGACGATAGCGGGGCCTTGCAGCAGGTCCCAGTCGAAGGCGTGCAGCGGCTGGGCCAGCTCCGCCATGACGTAGTTAGTAACATCGACGATGTTACTGATCGGATTCAGCCCGATCGCCGCGAGCCGTTCCTGGAGCCACACCGGAGACGGCTGCACGGTGACGTTCTCGAAGGCCAGCGCGCTGTACCGCGGGCAAAGATTGAAGTCATCGACCACCACCTCGATGGGGGGCGCGCCCATCGGGAGCAGTTCCATCCGCGCCGGGTCGCGGAGGCGGCCGCCGGTGATGGCCGCGACCTCGCGGGCCAGGCCGTGGTGCCCCCACAGATCGGGGCGATGGGTGATGGACTTGTTGTCGATCTCGATGACGCTGTCGTCGCCGGCGCTCTCGACGGCCTCGCACTCGGCCGTCTTCATGGTGATGAGCTGGCCGAGTTCCTGGGGCGAAACCGCGACGCCCTCGACGAGTTCAGATAGCCAGTTGAAAGAGAACTTCACGCCGTTCGCACCTCTAGAATTGGTTCAAGAACCTCAGGTCGCCGCCCTGCAAGTGGCGGATGTCGTCGATGGCGTAGCGCATCATTACCAGGCGCGTCAGCCCCAGGCCGAAAGCGAAGCCGTTCCACTCATCGGGATCGATGCCGCTCATGCGGAGCACGTTGGGATTGACCAGGCCGCAGGGGAGCAGTTCGACCCAGCCGCTCTGCTTGCAGACCGGGCAGCCGGAGCCGCCGCAGATCAGGCAGTGAATGTCGAGTTCGAAGCCGGGCTCGACGAACGGAAAATAGCCCGGCCGCAGCCGCACCGTCACTTCACGCTTGAAGACCTCGCCGAGCAGGGTCTTCATGAAGTAGACCAGGTGCGCCACGGAAATTTCGCGGTCGATCATCATGCCTTCGAGCTGATAGAAGGTGTGCTCGTGCGAGGCGTCCACTTCCTCGTTGCGGAACACGCGGCCCGGCGCGATCATGCGCAGCGGCGGACCGAAGCGCTCCATGCCGCGCACCTGCACGGGCGAGGTGTGGGTGCGGAGCAGGTTGCCGCCGGCCAGCCAGAAAGTATCCTGCATGTCGCGGGCGGGATGATCGGAGGGGATGTTGAGCGCGTCGAAGTTGTGGTATTCGGTTTCGACCTCGGGGCCGTCGAGGACGGCGAAGCCGAGCGAGGTGAAGACGTCCTCGATCTCCGCCTGAATGCGGCTGATGGGGTGCAGGTGGCCGCGGGCGGGCGCGGGCGCGGGCAGGGTGAGGTCGAGCCACTCGGCCTGGAGGCGCGCGTTGCGGGCCTCGTCGTCGAAGCGCGCCTTGCGGACTTCGAGCGCCTCTTCGAGCCCCTGCTTGACGGCGTTGAGCAGACGGCCGACGCGGGCGCGCTCTTCGGGCGCGAGCTTGCCCATGCCCTTGCTGATTTCGGCGAGGGCGCCCTTGCGGCCCAGAACGTCGATGCGCACCTGTTCGAGGGTCTCGGCGGTGGCAGCGGACTGGACCCGCTCGCGCGTGCGCGCATCCAGTTCCGTAAGCGTGCGTTCAAGCATAAAAAGGAAAACACCTATTCTAGCGTCAAGGGCAGAGAGAGTGCCTGCCCGCCGACACTATTTTTACCGAACGAACCCAATGATCTCCCATAAAATCAGGCAGTTGACTTTTTTGGAACCAGGCAAACGAAGCGGATTTTCGCCACATCTTTCGATCATCTAAAGAGCCAAGCGGCGGCGCAACCGGGCGAGCTCCGCTCTACCAATCCCTTCCCTTAATAACACGGCTGGGGTGTGGGTCCGAGGCTGGTCCAGCCGTAGGGTGTTGGGAGGAAAGGAGATGGTGCGGGCGAAGAGGGCGTGACTCCCGCCGTCGCGTCGCATTGCTCTCAAAGCAGTTCCGCCAGGATTAGTGCCGCAGCCTCTTTGCCGCGCTCTCCGACCTCGCCGGCTGGGCCCACGCAACTCGGGCAGCCCGCCTCGCAGGTGCAGGCGGCAATCATCTCGGAAGCGCCCTGGATCAGGCGCCGCGCCATCTTGTGCAGCGGGGCGCTCAACCCCACCCCGCCCGGATAGGCGTCGTAGAGGTACAGATTCGGCTCGAAGATCTTGAGGCCGCCCGAGATGTCCTCGGTTAAGACCACGCCCAGATCCCGCGGGTCGCACATGACCAGCAGCGAGGCGACCGCGCGCAGCGCGTGGCCGAGCCCTTTCAGCCCGCTCTGGATCTGGTCCGGAGACATTTCCTTGAACCGCGCCAGGAACTCCTTCGGGAAATGCAGCCAGAAGGCCGTGGTGTGCATCTCCTGTTCCGGCATGGAAAGGTTGCCTGCCCCCACGTTTTCCAGGGTGTAGAACTTGATCTTCTTGAAGCCCACGATCTGCCGGTTGACCCGCACGTCGCCGTGGATCGCGCTGGCGCCGGCGACGGGCGCCGAGTCGAACTCTTCCAGGACCTTCACCTGGGTATAGTCGATCGCGTCGGTGAAGTAGTCGCAGTCCACCTTGCGGACGAAGGCCTTGCGCGCCTCGTAATCGAAGCGCTCCACCTGATACTGGCGCGCCTCGTGCAAGTAGATCGCCTTCTCGTGCAACGTCGTCAGCGCGCTGGGGAAATCGACCTGAGCGATCACCGCCGGCTCCCCGGTAACGTCCACCACCACGAAGTTGTCGCTGGTCACTGCCCGCAGGCTGACGGCGTCGGCCGGGTAGGTGTCCGAGGTCCAGTGCCACGCCCCGGCCGAGTGGTGCAGGAATCCCGCTTCCTCCAGGAAATGGCATAGCTCCGGCGTCGAGTGCGCCCCGAACTTCTCGCCGTCCCGGATGGGCAGCTCGAAGGCGGCGCACTTCAGGTGGTTGACCAGGATTTCCAGGTTATCGGGATTGATGTGGGCGTGTTCCGGGGATTGGCCGAAGAAGTACTCGGGGTGCTCGATGATGTACTGGTCGACCGGGGCGCTGGAGGCCACCAGCACGGCCAGCGAGGCGGTCCGGCGGCGGCCCGCGCGGCCCGCGCGTTGCCAGGTGGAAGCGATCGTCCCGGGGTAGCCCGCCATCACCACCACATCCAGCGTGCCGATGTCTACGCCGAGCTCGAGCGCGTTGGTCGACACCACCGCCCGGATGCTCCCGTCGCGCAGCTTGCGCTCGATCTCCCGGCGCTCCCGCGGCAGGTACCCGCCCCGGTATCCGCGCACGGCCCCCGCACCGAGCGGTCCGCGCTCGAAGGCGTCCTTCAGGTAGGTAACCAATACCTCGGTCGCCAGCCGACTGTTGGCAAACACCAGCGTCTGCTGCTCCCGGCGGATGAACTCCAGAGCGATCCGCCGGGTCTCATTCAGGTAGCTTCTGCGGATTCCCAACTGGCGGTTCACAACTGGCGGGTTGTAGAAGACGAAGTACTTCTCGCCGCTGGGAGCGCCGTTATGGTCAACCAGATCGAAGGGCAACCCGGTGAGCGTCTCGGCCAGCTCCCGGGGATTGGCGATGGTCGCCGTCGAACAAATGAACTGCGGCGATGAGCCGTAGAACTCGCAGACCCTCTTCAGCCGCCGCATTAGATTGGCAACGTGACTACCGTAGACACCGCGCGAATAGTGCAGCTCGTCGATCACGAAATAGCGCAGGTTCTCGAAAACCTTCGCCCAACGCGTGTGGTGCGGCAGAATGCCGCTGTGGAGCATGTCCGGGTTGGTCAGCACCACGTTGGCGCGCTCGCGAATCGCCTTGCGCGCATCTTGCGGAGTGTCGCCGTCGTAAGTGAACGCCCGAATGCCGGAGCCCGCGGCGTCCACCATCGCCTGGAACTCGTGGAGTTGGTCCTCTGCCAGCGCCTTGGTCGGGAACAGGTACATGGCCCGCGCTTCGGGGTCTTGCAGCAGGCGGTTGAGAACCGGCAGGTTGTAGCAGAGCGTCTTGCCGCTCGCCGTGGGCGTTACCACCACCACGTTCTTGCCCGCATCGATCAGCCGGACTGACTCGGCCTGGTGGGTGTAGAGTTGCTCGATCCCCCGCCGCCGCAGCACGTCGCTTAATGCCGGAGAGAGGCTCTCCGGTAAAGGAGCAAATTCCCCGGCCTTAGCCGGCTCGCGCCGTACCGACCGGATGGGCGACTCGGGCTCCGCCATCCAGTGCTCGAAGCGCGTCACCTCCGCCTCCAGGCTGGTGCGCCGCGCCAGAGAGGTCTCCGCGTCGAACTCCGGGAAGCCCAAGCTGAGATTCATGTCGTCGTTTTCGCCTTTTCTTTGCTAGGGTACACCAGCTTGCCGGCAGGAATCAACGAACAACTGTGGGAGGGTAGTCAGCAGCCTTAGCGCAAGAAACTCGTAACGCTCCAGCGTAGCGGCCACCAGAAAAGGAGCTTTTCCGCCCGGCTCGGAAGCGCCGCTTTCCAGGCGCACAACCTTGCCCAGGCAGCGCAGGTTAACGCCTCCGCCATTTCCCGGGGGTGTCGGAAAGGTGATGATGTACTCGAGCGGCTCACCCACCTCCATCTCGACGGTGGCGGAGAACAGGACGCCGCCGGCGCTCATGTTCTTCGTTTCGCCGACGCTTGAAATGGGATGGGCAGACTTCCGCACCACTTCCAAGGGAAGCCGCAGGTCGAAGCGCTTAGCTATTCTGTGCTCAATCACCTGTTACTCTATTTCTAGTTCTATTCATGCGATGCGTCAAGCCATCTTTCGGTCAATTCTTGTGGACCCATAGTACTCTTTGCCCTGTGGTCCTGGGGCTGCGGGAGGGTGATGGTAGAATTTAGGACTGCTTTCCAGTGCGTAAAATCGTCAGAATCGCAGCCGGGATGGGCCTTGTCCTGCTCGGAATCATCGGGCTCATCCTGCCCATCATGCCGGGGTGGGTGTTCCTTATTCCGGGCCTGGTGATCCTAGCCGACTATTTCCCGGCCGTCCACAGGCTGGTGCTCTGGGCGAAGAGCAAGGCCGGCCTGGAACGGAAGTAGCGGCCTAAAACGTCCACTTCAGCGCGAGGCCGGACAGAATCTCGAGGTTGGGGTGGTTGCCGGCATTGAACGCCTCGATGCGCAACCGCAGGCTCTAGGCCCCCGCGCCGGGTCAAGCCCGAAGTGCTATAACGAAATCGGTGAGTCTCAGCCGCCGTACTTTCCTGGGGAGTTCCATCGGCACGGCGTTGCCCGCCGTGGTCCCCAAGTCCCGTGTCGTCGTCGCTCGCGACCCGAAAGCGCGCGCCCTCGACCTACTCGACCGCGCCATGCAATCTTTTTTCGACCGGAATTCTCCGGCCGAGGCCTGGCGGCAACTCATACGCCCGGGCGAAAGGGTAGGGCTGAAAGTGAATTGCCTGGCGGGAAAAGGAGGCTCCACCAGTCTCGCCCTGGTCGAAGCTGTCTGCGAGCGGCTCCAGCAGGCGGGGGTCAAGCCGGGGAACATCGTCATATGGGACCGGCTGAATGAAGATCTGGACCGCGCCGGCTTCCGCCTCAGCACCGCCTCCGGCAAGATCCGCTGCCTGGGCAACGACGTGCTCGGCTACGAAAGCGATCTGTCCGTTTTCGGCAGCGTTGGCAGCCTGGTCGCCAAGACCCTCACCCAGCAGTGCGACACCGTAATCAACCTGCCCGTGCTGAAGGACCACGGCATCGTGGGCGTCACCATGGCGCTCAAGAACATGTTCGGCGCCATCCACAATCCGAATAAGTACCATCCCCACGCGGGCGACCCCTACGTGGCCGACGTCAACGCGCTTCCGGAAATCCGCCGGAAGATCCGCCTCACGATTTGCGACGGGACTACAGCGCAGTACGAAGGCGGGCCCACTTACATGCCCCAGTGGAACTGGCCCTTCGGCGGACTGCTCGTGGCGCAGGATCCGGTGGCCATGGACACCGTCGGCTGGCGAATTATCGAGCAGAAGCGCGCCGAAAAGGGCATGAAGCCGCTCAAGGAAATGCAGCGCGAGCCCGCCTATATTGCCACCGCTGCCCGCCGCGGGCTGGGCGTGAACGATCCGGCGCGCATCGAGCGCCTGGAGGTTTGAGCATGGCTTCCGGCGACTCTCAATTCATTGCCGAGGCCAAGTATTACCAGAAACTGCCCAACCGTAAGATCAAGTGCGTGCTGTGCCCGCGCGAGTGCGTTATCGACGACCACGAACGCGGTTACTGCGGCGTGCGCGAAAACCGCGGCGGCACTTACTACACGCTGGTTCACTCGCGTGTCTGCACGGCTCACATCGATCCGGTCGAGAAGAAGCCGTTCTTTCACTTCCTCCCCGGATCGCTGGCTTTCTCCATAGCCACCGCGGGCTGTAACGTGAATTGCAAGATGTGCCAGAACTGGGAGATCTCGCAGTCCCGTCCCGAGCAGGTTCAGAATACATACATGCCGCCCAAGCAGGTGGCTGCTCTCGCCGTCCAGAATAAGTGTCGCACCATCGCCTACACTTACAGCGAGCCGACCATCTTTTTCGAGTACATGCTCGATACCGCTGACGCCGGGCGCGCGGCGGGCGTCAAGAGCGCGGTGGTCTCGGGAGGCTTCATCCAAGCCGACCCGCTGAAGGAGTTGTGCCGCCACGTAGACGCGGTCAAGATCGACTTGAAGGCATTCTCCCAGAGGTTCTATACGGATGTAGTGAACGGAGAGATGAAACCCGTGCTGGAAGCGCTGGTAACGTTGCGCAAACTCGGCATGTGGGTCGAGATCGTCTATCTCGTGGTTCCGACGCTCAACGACGGCGAACCGGAGTTTCGGGCGTTGGCCAAGTGGGTGAAGTCGGTCCTGGGGCCGGACGTGCCCCTGCACTTTTCGCGCTTCCAGCCCCAGTACCTGCTGAAGAACCTGCCGCCGACACCGCTGCCAACCCTGGAGCGGGCCAAGGCGATCGCCGACGCCGAAGGATTGCGCTACGTCTACCTGGGCAACGTGCCCGGCCACCCGGCCGAGAAGACGTATTGTCCTAAATGCCGCCGCGTGGTGGTGGACCGCGCGGGCTACGTCATCAACGCCACAAATCTTCTCAACGGTAAGTGCCGGTATTGTCAGCAGCCCATCCCGGGCCTGTGGGGGTGAAACGGTGAAGCGATCAACCTTCGTAGCCTTGCCGCTTTTGCTCTGCAACGCTGCCTGCCAGGCGCAAACGCCGAAAGTGCGGTCCGCTGCCGTGGCGGGCTTATTCTATCCGGCCGATCCGAATGAGCTTGCCCGAACCGTGGATAGTTTCCTGGCCCAGGCCGGCGTGGCGGAAATCAAGGATGTCGTGGCTGTAATCGCCCCGCACGCCGGCTACATTTACTCCGGCAGCGTGGCCGCCTATTCTTATGCGCTGCTGAAGGGGCGCAGGATATCGCGGGTGGTGGTGATCGCGCCGTCCCATCAGGAATCGTTCGGCTTTTCATCGATCTACGATGGCGAGGCATTCACCACGCCGCTCGGGCAAGTTCCCGTGGATCGGGCCTTCGCTGCCGGCCTGGTGAAGGCGAGCGGCCTTATCCGGTTTTCCACCCGCGGCCACTCCATCTCCAAAGACCGCCCGGAGCACTCGCTGGAAGTGCAGCTTCCGTTCTTGCAGCGAGTGCTGGGCAAGTTCACCCTGGTGCCGATCGTCATGGGCGACCAAAGCTACGAGGCGTGCCGCGCCCTCGGGTTGGCCCTGGCGAAGAGCATCCAGGGGACCGACACGCTGATCGTCGTTAGCTCGGACCTTTCGCACTATCATCCCTATGACGACGCCGTGAAGCTCGATCGCAAGACCCTGCGGGCGATCGAGGAGTGGGACTACCTCAGCCTGTCCCAGAACTTCGAAACGAACACCTGGGAAGCCTGCGGTGGCGGCCCCATCGTCGCCGCCATGATCGCCGCCGAGCGACTTGGGGCGCGGCAGGCGAGAGTGCTCAAGTACGCCAACTCCGGCGACACGACGAATGACCGCACGCGGGTGGTGGGCTATGGCGCGGTCGCCATTTACAAGGACGCGGGTAGGAGCGCCTCGGCCGCACCGGCGTTCACGCTGGGGGAGGCGGAGAAGGCCCAGTTATTGAGGATTGCCCGGCAATCCGTCGAGTCCGCCGTGAAGCTGAAGAAGCCCCTCGCGGATCCGGACTTGAAGCCGGAGGCGCTGGCGCAGGAGCGCGGAGCCTTCGTCACGCTCAAGGAGAATGGCGAACTGCGCGGCTGCATCGGCTACGCTTCACCAATCAAACCGCTGGCGCTGACGGTGCGAGACGTGGCGGCGTCAGCCGCGGTCGAAGACACGCGCTTCAGGCCGGTTACGGTCGCCGAACTGGGCCGGCTCTCCTATGAGATCTCGGTGCTCTCACCCATGCGCCGGGTGCTCGATCTGAACACTATCCAGGTGGGCCGGGACGGCCTGCTGGTCAAGCGGCGAGGCAGCCTCGGCATCCTGTTGCCTCAAGTCGCGCCCGAGCAGGGTTGGGACCGCATGACGCTTGTCCGTGAGACCTGCGTGAAAGCGGGTCTCTCGCCGGAAGCCTGGAAGGACCCGGAGACGGACATCTTCTCCTTCACCGGCTTTGTGTTTGCAGACGCGGGGGCAGCGCCGAAGCCAGGCACACCACGGAAATGAGCAGCGCCGCGCTCCGGAATCCGAACAGCGGAACCACCCAGGCGCTGAATAGAAGCGCTCCCACGCACGAGCCCGCCAGATCCAAGGCGTAGAGCGTCCCCGGCTGGCGCCCCCCAGCGCCGGCGAAGTAAATTCTGCTGGCCAGCGGAAACTGGCAGCCGCCCAGGAAACCCGAGATCAGCGCCGCCGCCGAGAACAGAACTGGGGCAGCGCTCGTCTCGAGCAGCCAGACCGGCAGGATGGGCGCAACGGCGGCCAGCGCTTGAAGCGCGGCGAGCCGCTTGGAATCGTGGGCTCTCGCCTCGTCCTTGCGATGCAGTTCGGTCCAGCTTCCCAGCGCCATGCCCGCCATGAACATCGCTATCAGGAGGGCAAGCTGGTGATAGACGTAACCGTGGGCCGCCTGGAAGCCCAGCAGAAGCAGGACTTGAAGCCCGATCATGGCAAATCCCATCGCCGCCGCCGCGAGGCCCGCGACACCCGCCGGCCGCCGCCGCGCGAGCAGCGCCAGGACGAAAGCCGTTAACGCGGTCACGCCGAGAACGCCGCCGAAGCTCGCCTCGCCCAGCCGCTTCAACCACAAGCTGGAGCCGGGGCCGAAGCGCGTGCTCCAGAGCACGGCGTCGAAGTAGTATGCAACGGGAGAAGCGTCGCGGTTCAGCGGCGTGCCGGGCATCGGAGCAATCTTGGCCGCGAGTTCGGCCATGCGATCCGGCGCCATACGAAAGGGCAAGTAGTATTCACGAACGTAGGTCGTCTGAATGCCCCTGCGCCGCAGCCGTTCGAGAAGGCCGTCCGCCGTGCCTGCCAGAACGCCGGCGGAGTCGGACGCAAACAGGTGCAGCGTGCCGCCCGGAATGAATGTGACCTGGGGGAACACCGCGCCCAGCGTCTTCCGTATGGAGCGCAGCAACGCGGCCAGCTCCGGGCTGATGTAATTCTCCGAAGACGTCAGCCGGAAGGAGAATACGCCGCCGGGCCGCAGCTTCGCGGCCGCCTCGCGGAAGAATTCCAGCGTGTAGAAGCGATTGATCTGCGCCGTTTGCGGTTCCGGCAGGTTGACGATGATGACGTCGAACGAATCCGGGGTCGTCTTAAGGAAAAGGCGGCCATCCATGCGGTGAACGCGTACGCGCGCGTCGGCCAGCGTCGCCGGCCACGCCGGCGCGAAGTGCTTTTCGGCCAGATCCAGAATTGCCGGGTCGAGTTCCACGTAGTCCGCGCGCTTGAGGCTGGGATGCTTCAACGCCTCGGCCAGGCTGCCGCTGAAGCCGCCGCCGATGAGCAGCAGGCTCTGCGGCGCGGGATGCTCGAGCAAAGCGTAGTGGACCGCCTCTTCCGCCTCTTCGGGATCGGGCGCCGTGACCAGCGGCAGCCCGTTCTCGTAAAGTGTCGCACTGCCCTCGCGGCCCGCTACCACCAGGCTCCCGTAAACGGAGTCGCGCGCGTCGATGAGTTGAAAGCCCCGCCACAGCCGGGCGAGCGACGCCGCATTCAACCTCGGAACGGCGAACGTGAGCACGAGCGGGCAGGCGGCGAGCAGCAAGCCCACCACGGCTCGACGGGCCAGTGGTGCGCGAATCGTCAGGCTGGCCGCGGCGGCGAGATTCAAGAAGCTCAGTAGAAATGCGATCTGGAGCCCATCCAGGTAGCGGATGAGGAGGACGCTGGCCAGAATGCCGCCGCCAGCCGCACCGGCCGCCTCCAGCAGGTAGACGGTTCCAGTGGCTTTGACCGCGCTAACGGTCTTTAGTTCTCCGTACAGCCGGCTGCCCGCCGCGAACAGCCAGCCGGAAAGGACGCAGAATGGCCCCAGCGCCACGAACGAGGCGAGCAGCACCACGCCCGGCGCCAGCATCTCGCCGGGCACCGGAGCGAGGACGCTCTTGGCGGCCCTCGCTCCCAGGATCGTCAGGGGCAGCGCCAGCGCGATCAGCGCTTCCAATGCGGCTAGCCGCGCGCCGATCCGCCCGGCGAGGCCGCTGCCCGCGGCCGTCCACAGCAGCCAGCCTGCCAGCGCGAATCCGAGCGTAGTCTCGGTCCCGCTGAACAGGACCAGCAGTTCGCGCATCAACACTACTTGCGCGGTTACGGCGGTGAAGCCGATCAGAACGAGGATGGGACGGAGTGATCGCACAGCGAGTTGCTAAACTGTGATTATGACTCCCCAGAAGGACCTGCCGGGGCGGCGGGATGCGATGTTACAGTTGTTACGCCTGGGCGGAGTGGGCGCCGGCGCGGCGGGGCTGGCCTACTATCTGAACACTCGGAGCCATTACCCGGAAGAGCCGGCGGTCGCCGGGGTGAAGACCTCTTTCACGGTTGCGACCGACCCGAGCCTCCCCGAGATGGCCGTCATCCAGGGCGAGGACCCGCGGCAGCTTTTGCGCCGCGCATTGCAGGAACTAGGGGGCATCAAGCGGTTCATCTCGCGCGGCGACGTGGTGGTCGTCAAGCCCAACATGGCCTGGGACCGGACGCCGGAGCAGGCCGCCAACACCAATCCGGCGGTCGTCGAGGAGATGGTTCAGCAGTGCCTGAACGCCGGGGCGAAGTCCGTCATCGTCACCGACGTGAGCATCAACGAGCCGCACCGCTGCTACCAGCGCAGCGGCATCGCCGAGGCGGCGCGACGGGCGGGGGCGGAGGTCGTCCTTCCCGAGGAGAGGAAGTTCCGCCAGGTGGATTTGCGCGGCGACGTGCTGCGCGCGTGGCCGGTCTTCGAGTCGTTTCTCAATGCCGACAAGATGATCAACATGCCCGCCGCCAAGCACCACAGCCTGACGGGGGTTTCGCTGGGCTTGAAGAACTGGTACGGGATTCTGGGCGGCCAGCGCCAGCAATTGCATCAGCGCATCCATGAAAGCCTAGCCGACCTGGGCGATTTCATGCGGCCCACGCTGACGGTTATCGACGCTTACCGCGTGCTGCTGCGCAACGGGCCGGGCGGCGGCAACCTCGAAGACGTCGCCTTAAAGAAGACCCTGCTGGCGGGCACCAACGCCGTGGCCCTGGACGCCTACGCGGCCAAAGCGTACTGGGATCTGGGATTGGACAAGCTCCTGTACCTGCAACTCGCCAGCCGCCGCGGCCTGGGCACCCCCGACTTCGAGAAACTGCTCACCAAAGTGGCAACGGTTTAGCCATCTTCAGCGCTGGCGGATTCCGCCTGCGCCTCCAGTTCCTGTCGCGAAACCCGTGAGTCCAGAATCTCCTTGGCCTGTTCGGCGAAGGCGGCAGGCACCACCAGGCGCAATCCACCCATAGCGTTGGTCCAATCCCAATGCATTCGAAGCATGTTCTCGTCCCGCAAGAAGCACGGCACCGACTCGGAGCGCAAGAGCCCCTCCGCCAGTTTGGCCTCATCCGCCCAGAGGAAGGTCGCTACCGTGACCAGGTCTGGCTCTTCATCCATGTCGTGTGCGGCACCCCACCCTTCGGGGCCTTGCGGGCCGGGGCGACTACAGAAACTCGACCTTGCCAGCCATTTCCTCTGGCGAGACAAGGTCGCAGATCAAAACCAACTTCCGGAGCATCGCCCCCATGGGCGTCGATCCTTGGTGGCAATAGACGATTCCGGCGTGGGGCGCTCCTTGGGCATGAATCCGTAGAAAGTCCGCATCCTGCGTTACGAGAACACGCCCGGCGGATGCGGCGAATGGAAGCGAATCGGCACCGTTCAGGCAGGTCTCTGTAACCGCTCCAGGCGCAGTTTCGCCTCGACCTGCGACGGATGGCTGCCGCGCGCCTCATCCGCAACCGCCTTCTCCGCTCGAATCTCTTCCTGGATCTCGTCGACGTGATCAAAGTAGTAAGCGAGCGCGGCGTGAACGTCGGCAAGAGTGATGGAAGGAGCCTGTGAGACGATCTCGTTGGGCGTCATGCCCAGGTGCTCCGACCACACCACGATGTCGAGCACACGAACCCGATGGCCCGCGATGCAGGTCTTGCCACCGCACACGCCGGGTGTCTTCGTGATCCTTTCCGCAGCCGGCCCACTCACACGTTGAGTATAGCGCCCGCCGCTAGAACCCCACCTTCGGGGCCTTGCGGGCCGCGTCGTCGGTGCGGAAGTAGGCGTCGTTGCGCTGGAAGCCGAACATCGACGCGAAGACGTTGTTGGGGAACAGGCCGATATCCCTGTTGTAGAACTGTACGCCCTCGTTATACTTGCGCCGCTCCACCGCGATTCGGTTCTCCGTCCCGGCCAGCTCATCCTGAAGCCTGAGGAAATTCTCGTTCGACTTGAGGTTGGGATAGTTCTCCACCACCAGCAACAGGCGCCCGATCGCGCTGTCCAGCCGGCCGTTGGCGTCGATCTTCTCCTGCGGCGTTCGGGCGTTGAGCAGAGCCGAGCGGGCGTTGGCCACCGTCTCCATAATTTCCTTCTCCTGCTTGGCGAAGCCCTTCACGGTCTCCACCAGGTTCGGAATCAGGTCCGCCCGCCGCTGCAGGGCGACGTCCACTTGCGCCCATTGCCCGGTTATGCCCTCCCTTTGGGCATACAGGTTGTTGTAAGTGTTCTTCGCTTGAAAGCCCACCATCAGGCCCAGCACCAGCAGCACGCCGAGAATAATCAGAAGAATCTTCATATCCGCCTCATTTCTCCAAATGGTCGACCGCTTGGATAACTACCCCTATTTCTTTCATGTAGCTTTCAAACAAAGCTCCGGGCTCGATCTCCCGGGCCTTGATCTTGCGCTCCCGCAGATCGAGCAGAGTCTGAAATGGCCCCGGTTCGAGGCCGAACTTCTCCACGGCTTGGCTGACCACCGCTCTCTTCTCAAACTGGGCCTCCACGCCGCAGAGCAGCAGGGCGTGGCGAAACAGCACGCAGAAGGTCGAAATGGACTCGGCCATAAGCTGCAAGAGTAGATCCCTCTCCCCCAGCACCCCGGCCGCCTTCTGTCTCAGCCGGAGCAGTTTGGCCCGCAGTTCGTGCTCCACCTGGGCCCGGTGAAAAACCCGGCTCACCTCCAGGTCCTTGACCACGTCCTCCCCGTGGAGCACCCTGTGGCGTTCCCGGATGTCGTGAAACTCGATGGGGAAGCAATCCGTGGAGTCCTGAACTTCTTCCAAGCCCAGCAATAGCGGCGCCGGGTTCCCCTTGTCGCGCCACCAGCGGAAAACCGAGGCGGACTCGCCGAGTTCCCGCGCCGTCACTTCCCGCAGCACGCAGAGCACATTGAGATCCGAGAAGCTGCCCTGGTGGTCACCGACGGCCGCGGACCCATAAAGCACAACCGACACCAGCCGCTCCTCATATGCCTTACGCAGCCGGTCCACCAATTCGTTCAAATCCGTTTCCACGCTCATAGCCACTCACCAACTCCCCGAGGCGCCGCCGCCTCCGGAACTGCCGCCGCCGAAGCCGCCAAAACCGCCGCCGGAATCGAAGCCTCCGAATCCCCCGCCGCCCCTGCCTCCGCCTCCGCCAAACCCGCGCCCCAGCAGGTTGCCGAGTAGCATCCCCGTGAGAAGGTCCATTCCGGAGCTTCTTCTGCCTCCGCCCGGGCCCCGGCCACCGCCCATGCCCGCCAGGAGCCAGAACAGAAGAAACGCCCCGAACAGAATCAAAGGTCCGGGAAAAGACGAAGGTCTGGAACGCCGAACGGGGCGCGGCAGTTCGGTGTCGATCTGGACTCCCTTCGCCGTGGCGATCCGCGAGCCAATCGTCTGGACGGCTTCGCTCAGCGCTTCGCCGTATCGCCCTTCCTTCAGGGCCGGGGACATGGCGCGGAGGATGCTGCCCGCGTAACCATCGGGAATCACCGGCTCCAGGCCGTAACCCACCTCCAGACGCATTCGCCGGTCTCGGGTCGCAAGCAGGAGCAGGAGGCCCTCGTCGGTCCCCTTCTTCCCCACGCCCCACTTGCTGAAGAGGGCGTTGGCGACGTCTTCGATCGGCTCGCCGGACAGCGTGTCGATGGTCACAATGGCGATCTGGACGCCGGTCTTGGCTTGGACCGCCGTGCAATACCGCTCGATTTCCGTCCGCGAGGCCGGGTCGACCACTCCCGCGAAATCGTTGACGAAGCCTTCGGGCTTCAGGGAAGCGAAGTCAGCTCCCCAGGCGGCTGCCGCCAGGCACACCAGAACGCACAAAGCTGACGTGATTCTTCGCATCTTCCGGAACTCTATCAGTGTACCTTGAGATACGAGCGGATCAGCAAACTAGTTCGTCGCGGGAAACCCTGATGCCGTCGAGATTGCCCACGACGGACAGGGCGACGTGCTTGGGATCGAAAAAGTCCTGGGCGGCCTGCTGCACCTCGTCCGCCGTGACCCGCTCGACGCCCTCGGCCATTTCGTCCAAGCTGAAGAACCTGCAGAAGTACAGATACTGACGGGCGATGTTGGCCATGCGGCTGCCCGTCGATTCCAGGCCCAGCAGCAAAGAACCCTTCAGATTGTCCTTGGCGCGGCGCAGTTCCTCCTCCGGGACGCGCTCCTGTTTGACCCGGCGGAACTCCTCCAGAATCAGTCGGACCACCTCGTTGACCGATTCGCGGGAAGTGCCGGCATAGACCGACATGCAGCCCGTGTCCCGGTACGCGCTCACTTCGGAGAATACGGCATACGCCAGGCCGCGCTTCTCCCGAATGTTTTGGAACAAGCGTGAGCTCATCCCTCCCCCAGCAGGGTGTTCAACACCGACATGGCATATCGCTTCTCGTCGGGAATGGGGTAGCTCGGAACGCCCATGCAGAGATGCACTTGCTCAAGGGACTTCTTGTGCCGCAGGCTGAGGCGCGCGTGCGTCGAGGGCGGAGGACTCAACGGCACGGACCCGTTCGGGGGCAGGCTCTCGAATCTCTCTTTGAACACCTCAAGCAGCCGGGCATGGGTCAGGTTGCCGGCCGCGGTGACAATGATATTGGACGGAACGTAGTACTTGCGGTAGTAAGCGTCGAGCCTCTCTCGCGAAAACCGCTTGACGGTGTCCCGGCTGCCCAGAATGGGTTTGCCCAGCGGGTGGTCCTTCCAAAAAGTCCCGGAAAAAAGCTCATGGACCACGTATTCCGGGTTGTCCGCCTCCATCTTCAGCTCTTCCAGAACGACGCCCTTCTCCTTCTCAATGTCTTCCTCGTGAAAAAGCGGATGCAAGACCAGGTCGGAGAGGATGTCGGAGACGATCGGCAGGTGCTCGTCCACCACCTTGGCGTTGAAACTGACCATTTCCTTGGCGGTGAAGGCGTCCAGGTTGCCCCCGATGGAGTCGACCGCGCGGGCGATGTCCTCGGCCGATCGGTTGGCCGTGCCCTTGAACACCATGTGCTCGATGAAGTGCGATATCCCGTTTTCCTCGGGCATCTCGTGGCGGGATCCAGTTCCCATCCAGACCCCGACGGCCACGGAGCGGACGTGGGGCATGGTTTCGGTTATCAGGATGATACCGTTCGCCAATGAAGATACCTCGACATCCCGAGGTACAGGCGGTGTGACGGCCATAATCAGTTGAGGGAAAAGCCCTTAACTCTATTATCTCACCTCGCCCCGGCCCGCGCTGAGCCTCAACGTGGCGCCCGCGCCTGGCCCGCGGACCGGCAGTACAATGGGGCAGCCGCCGGACCTTGGTACCATGACGTGGAAGGTGCCGGAGTTTGATGCGAACGACCGCCACGGCAGTGTTCTTGTCCGCTTCCGCTCTGCTGATCTACATCCTGGCGGGCTATCCCCTGCTGCTGGGCTGGATGGCGCGCCGGTTTGGCAGGGCGATTCGCAAGCAGGATGAGCGCCGCACCACCTCGATTCTTATCGCTGTACACAACGGAGCGGACTTCCTGGCCGCCAAACTGGAGTCAGTATTGAACCTCAATTATCCGCGCGAGTTGATGGAAGTCCTGGTGCTCTCAGACGGGTCGACCGACGACACCGAGCGGATCGCGCGGCGCTACGAAAAGCGAGGCGTGAAATTGCTCTGCCTGCCCCGGCGCGGCAAGGCCGCGGCGATCAACGAGGGAGTGGCGCGGAGCGGCGGCGAAATTATAGTGCTTACGGATGTCCGGCAGGAACTCGAACCCGAAAGCGTAAGCCGCCTGGTGGCATGCTTCGCCGATCCAGCCGTCGGCGTGGTGAGCGGCGCGCTGCATATCCGGCGCGGCTCGCGGATGGAGGAACGTTCAGTCTCTCTCTACTGGCGTTATGAACGCTGGATTCGGACACAGTTGAGCCGGGTGGATTCGATCTTCGGCGCAACCGGCGCGTTGTATGCCATTCGGCGGGAACTGGCAGTACCTATACCGCAGGACACCCTGGTTGACGATATGTACCTGCCTTTGGCCGCTTTCTTCCGCGGTTATCGGCTGATCCTGGAGGAAACCGCGCGGGCGATCGACTTCCCCGCGCGGGTCAAGGCCGAGTTCGGCCGCAAGGTCAGAACCCTGGCTGGCAACTTTCAGCTCCTGCGGCGGTATCCGGCTCTTCTCAGTTTCCGCAACCGGATGCTGTTCCACTTTGTGTCATACAAGTTCGCACGGCTGGCGCTGCCCTATCTCGTCATCCTGTTGCTTGCCTCGAGTTTCGGACTGCCGGCGCCGTGGGCCTCGATCGCGGTCGGGTCTCAGGTTCTGTTTTATTCGCTGGCCGCCATAGACATCTGGATCCCAGAAGCGGCCGCAGTCAAGCGCCTTACCTCACCCGCGCGCGCGTTCGTCGTAATGATGGCAGCAGCCGTCTGCGCCCCGGTTGTATTCTTCATGTCACCCCAGCGGTTGTGGAAGCCGACTGAGGTGGAGCCTTGATGCCCGCTCCGCCCGGCCGCCCATTACAGGACGCGCGCCTAGTTCTTGCCGTTCCCGTGTCCGTTCGTATCCTGCCAAGCATAGCCGCTGCGAAGCACGGTCTGAATGTGGGTGGCTTCATCCGGGCCCAGCTTACGGCGCAGCCGCTGGATGTGAACGTCCAATGTGCGCGTCCGGGTGCCGTCCCGGTACCCCCAAACGGTCTCCAGAAGGTAGCTGCGCGAAAGGCAACTGCCCGCGTTTCTCCTCAGAAGCGCCAACAACTGCCCTTCCTTCCTGGTCAGCCGTATCGGCGCGCTTGGGACCTGCTCCGTAGACCCCGGCATTCCCAGAGCCGGGGGTTGAAAAGCTTGAGCCAACATAACACCCCCCTGAAGAGTTGGATTCATCACCCCCCCAGGGAGTTGCGGGGTTTAGCCGGATTGCCCGTATGTGCTACATTCCTGGCGGAATCTTGTCAGGGATGATCCACAGGTAGACGTTTCGCCCCTCGACCCGCCGGGTCTGGTTGGGAGCCCAGTCCCCCATGTCGTGCATGTTGGAAACTATCCGCGTGCCCGGCTTCAGATCTCTGAGCAGCTTCGGACGCAGCTTAAGATTCAACGCGGGCCACAGAAACAGCGTCACTACGCTGGCGTCCCCAATCTTGGCCGTAAAGAGGTCGTCCTCCCGGAAAGTGGCCATATTCGCCAAGCCGGCCTTCTTCGCGTTGGCGTTCGACTCGGCAATCCGTTGCGGGTCGATATCGATCCCGACCCCGCGCGCGCCGTACTCGCGCACGGCGGTGATGACCACGCGGCCGTCGCCGCAGCCCAGGTCGTAAACGATGTCGCCTTTCTTGACCCCCGCCATCTCCATCATGGCCTTGATGGCGGCGTCGGAGGACGGCTCCCAGTGGACATCCGGCTGGCGTTTTGGAGCAGCACTCTGGGCGCAAGCAACTCCGCCAGCCAGGAAGACGCCGGCAAACAGGGACAAAAACGTTCGTCTAAGAATCACGCGCTTCACCTCTCGGCTATTTTAGCGGGAATTTGGGCCTCGCAACCTATTGCGCGGCCGGCGCCGGCGCCGGAGCGGGCGCTACAGCCGGGGGCGCGGTGAGTGGCTCTCTGTCGCCGCGGTGGCAGGTATAGCAGGTCACGTGCGTCTTGCCGTCCGGAAACTTCGTGTTGGTCTCGCGCACGAGCGTAATCATCTTCCGCGCCATGTCCTTCTGCGGCTTCTCGTCGCTGGCGAAATTGCCCTGCACGTGACAGAACTCGCACTGGACTCCTAGCGCGGACCGGAAGCTCCGCATCAAAGGTCGTACCTCATCGGGCTGCAACAGTTTCAGGTTCTCGGGTGGGCGTTGCTGCATCCCCGAGGGCGGCCCTCCGCGTGGCGGGCCCTCCGGCGGCTGTTGGGCGGCAGCGGCAACGGCCAGGAACAATAGAATGGAGAGCGCTCGCACCTTTTCTCCTCTGAGCTCGAAATTGAGTGTTGCTGGTGGGACGGGAGATCGATCAGAATTGTTACTGGGTGGGCTTAAGGATTTGTCTGAACGCGCTCTATTGGTAGGGGTCGAGTTTACGAGCCGGCGGCGCTCCAAGGCGCAGGCGCCGGGGGTCGATGCCGGCGCGGCGGTCGAGGAGTCGCTGGCCGAACTGGCGGCGCTGGCGGACACGGCCGGTGCGGCGGTGGTTGAACAGGTCATCCAGGCGCGGCCGGGGCCTGAGGCCGCAACGCTCATCGGCGCGGGCAAGGTGGAAGAACTGGCGGGCCTGGTAGCCGGTTTGCCGGCCGACGTTGTCATCTTCGATCACGACTTGACACCAACCCAGCAAAGAAACCTGGAAAGCGCGCTCGCCTGCAAGATACTGGATCGCACCCAACTGATTCTGGACATTTTCGCCCGGCGCGCGCGGACCAGGGAAGGACAACTTCAGGTCGAGCTGGCCCAACTGAACTACCTTCTGCCGCGCCTCACCGGCCACGGCGTCGAAATGAGCCGGCTGGGGGGCGGTATCGGAACCAGGGGCCCGGGCGAGACGCAACTGGAGACCGACCGGCGCCGCATTTTCCGCCGGATCCGCGGGATCAAGGAAGCCCTGGAGCGAGTGCGCGGGCACCGGGAGGTTCAGCGCAAGCAACGGCAGGCCGTGCCGCTGGCGACCGTGGCATTGGTGGGCTACACCAACGCCGGCAAGTCGACCCTGTTCAACCGGCTTACGGGCGCCGAGGTGCTGGCCGACGCCCGGCTGTTCGCCACGCTGGACCCGACCATCCGGGCCCTGACCCTCCCCGCCGGCAGGCGCGTTCTGCTGAGCGACACCGTGGGGTTCATCCGAAACCTCCCGACCCTGCTGATTCAGGCCTTTCGCGCGACTTTGGAAGAGGTCACTGAAGCGGCTTTGCTGCTGCACGTGGTGGATGCCTCCTCGGCGCACGCCCCGGAGCATGTGGCTCAGGTGCAGAAGGTGCTGGCCGAGTTGGGAAGCGAGCGGACTCCCCAATTGCTGGTGCTGAACAAAGCGGACCTGGTGGAGGGCGGGAGCCTCGATGCGGAAGCGCTGCACAACCGCATTAGCGGCGCTCCCGGCCGCGCCGTGGCCGTCTCCGCGAAGAGCGGTCAAGGCGTCGACGGGCTCGTGGAGGCCATCGCGGATGCCCTGCCGGCCGAAGCCTTCCTGCGCGTCCGGTTCCGCTTCCCCGCCGGGGAAGGATTCGGACTCCACCTTCTGCACGAGCTGGGCCGGGTATCGGAGACGCGCTACGAAGGAGAGTATTGCCTGGTCGAGGCCGACGTTTCCGAGCCGTTGAAGCGGCGCCTGTCGGAATACGTGGTGGACTGAGTGGCGCGGCGGGGTCACTCCGCTTCGACGATCGCCAGTTCCTCCTGCTCGATGACGAAACGCACCCCAATCAGGATCAGGGCCTGCGCCAGAAGGCCCAGCAGCGCCGAGAATTGCTCCTGGTAGAAGCTGAATACCTGAGTGAAGAGGATCGACACCAGGAGCGAGCGCTCGAACATCTCGAAGGCGCGCAATCTCGATCCACGAAGGCGAATCACTCCCAGCAGCGTGAATATCGCGGCCAGAAGCGAGGAGGCCAGTTGCATGCCGTCCACGAAGGTCAGATCCTGAATCCGCTCGGCTACGTGCGCGAACAGCCCGATGCGCGCAATCCGCACCCAGCCCAGGCCGAAGAAAAATACCAGCACGATGGCGTAAACCAGGCTCATTGCGAGTTGGGCCACGAAGAGCACGGTGATGGCCGCCGTGAATCCGCGCAGCCGGGCGGTCTTGCGGTAAAGTTCCCGCAGCGAGGACTTACTGCGGATGAATAATCCGGGCCTGGAGCGCGGGATCAGCACGGCCCTGCCGATCATGTCGCGGACCGCGGGAACCAGCGGGTGCGCGGGATCGCTGCGGCTCAAATACAGCAGCGCGAGATCCCGGTCCTCCTCGTCCATCCCGTGCAGGGCCAATTCCTCCATCTGCCGCAGCGCATTGACCAGATACTCCTGGCGGGAGTATTCCGGCCGCGTCCGGATGGCGTGGATTGCGAGCGCGGTCAGCACGAAGGTGACGTAGATCAGAGCGACGGACGGCGCGTAGAAGTAGTTATTGTCGGCGCTGACGAACTTCCCCACCTCGTCGATAAAGGCCCCGAATCCAAGCCCGCCCAGGGCCGCAGCCAGGCGATGCGCGGTCTTGCTCAAGAAAGTGAGCAGGATAATGACCGCCGCCAGCATCAGCAACCCGCCCCACAGCATATGCGCGATATGCAGCCGGCCGTGGGCGAGCTTGGGATATCCAGCGAGTTCGAGGAAGATGCGGATTCCCAGAACGGAGACAATCGCCGTCACCAGGAAGATCTCGAGGTAAGGCCAGGCGTCGAGGTTGCGGATGAAGTAGTGCCGCGTCTTCTTCGTGGGCATGCCCGCTACTGTAGAATACATCGGAATGAGCAACTTTGATGCGAAGCTTTGCCGGTGCGCCGTGGCGCCCGTGCAAGCAGCGACTCTGACGCTTCTCCTCGCGATCCGGCTGGCGGGCGCCGGCGCAATAAGCCAGGCCGCTTGCGAGCAGACTGGTGCCAACTCCTACCGCATCTCGTTCGAGGGCGAACCGGCAAACGGCGACATTGCGATCTATGCCAGCTCTCGCGCGGATCGGATCGACACGCAAACTCCGCTGTTGAATACGCGTAAGAGTCCGGTGGAAGTGACGGTCCCGGGAACCGGCCGCGTTTACTTCCACCTGAAGCCGCCGTCGGGACCGGCCCGCGTGGTTTCGGTGCGGCGGCTGCCACTGGAAGGCGCACCCAACTTCCGCGACTTGGGAGGGTATCGCACCGCCGACGGGCGGCACGTCAAGTGGGGGCTGGTGTATCGGACCGGCAAGTTCGACAAGCTCACGGAGAAGGATTACCAGTACCTGGCGGGCCTCAGGATAGAAATGGTTTGCGATTACCGCATGGATTGGGAGCGGCAGCAGGCTCCGACGAAATGGCCGGGAGTCCCCCGCCCGACGTTTCTGGTGAATTCGATCGACTCCTACACCCGGCCAGCCGCCCCAGCCGGCAGCTCTCCATCGGGCTCCCCGTCGGCGAATTACTGGTGGCTGGATGGCGCGCTGCCGCAGTTCGCGCTCACCTTTCGACACCTCGCGGTGGGAAGTCTTCCCATGATCTTCCACTGTACGGCCGGGAAGGATCGCACGGGCGTCATGGCCGCCTTGTTGCTGGGCGCGCTCGGCGTGCCCCGCGAAACGATCATGGCGGACTATCTGCTAACCAACACGTACCTCGTGCCGGACAGCAAGATTCCTGAACTTGCGGCGGCCATTCAGAAACGCCAGAACCTGGCTGCCCCGCCGGACCCGGACACAGTGCGAGCTATGTCGGGCGGCGTGAACCCGCGCTCCATGCAAGCTATGTTTCAGATGATTGACGGGAAATACAAGTCGGTCGACGTCTACTTGCGCGACGTAGTGAAGGTCACACCCGCCGACCTGGCGGCGATCCGGATCCGGCTGCTGGAACCGTGAGCCCGTCCAGTGGGTCAGTTTCCGGGTTGCGCTGAAGGCGCCTGCAGCGGGCGGTTCGATGTACAATTTATCTTGGCTGGGAGGCCAAATCGAAACCCTATGTCCAAGTATTCACGACGCGATGTGTTTAGGTATGCCGCCGGCACGCTCGGCGCTCTAGCGGCCGCGCCCAGGCTGTTCAGCGCCGCCCGCAAGAAACTCCCCATTGGGGTCCAGCTCTACTCGGTGCGCCAGACGATCGGGAACGACATCCCGGGCACCATCGCGACAATCAAGAAGCTGGGCTACGACGGGGTCGAATTCGCCGGCTACTATAACAAGTCCGCCAAGGAGTGGCGCCAGTTGCTGGATGACAACGGGCTGAAGTGCTGCGGCACGCACATCGGCCTGAATACCATGATCGGCGACCAGCTCAAGGCCACCATCGAGTTCAACCAAATTCTCGGCACGCCGTTTCTGGTTGTCCCGAGTCTGTCGTCGAAGACGCTTGAGGGTTGGGCCAAGTACGCGGACCAAATGAACCAGGTCGCCGCGCAACTTAAGCCGGTGGGCATGGCGGTCGGCTATCACACCCACACTGCTGAATTCGTGCCCATCGAGGGCCAGCTTCCCATGGATTACTTCTTCGACCGGACCGGCAAGGATGTCGTCATGCAGTTGGACATCGGCCATTGCGTCCATGCCAAGGCCGATCCGGTGGCCTATTTGAAGAAGTACGCCGGCCGCGCCCGCACCGTGCACGTCAAGGACTGGTCCTTCACGAAGAAGGAGTACTCGATCGGCGACGGCGAAGTGCCGTGGACGCCGGTTCTCGATGCCCTGGCTACAGTGGCCGGCACCGAGTGGTACACCATCGAAGAGGAAACCGGCGCCTTTCCGGGCACGCTCGGCATCGAGAAGAGCATCCAGGGGCTGAGGAAGCTGCTGGCGTAAGCAGGACGGCTTCAGCCGCCGAACGCCCGTACCACCTGGTTCGCCACAAACGCTCCCGCGTAGGCCAGGCTGCCCATGTAGAGGAATTGGAGCAGCGGCCACTTCCAGCTGCCGGTCTCGCGGCGGACCACCGCCAGGGTCGACGTGCACTGCATGGCGAAGGCGAAGAAGATCAGCAGGGCCACCGCCCCGCCCAGGCTCAGATCGCGGCGGATGGCGGCCTGCAGGCCGGCCGATGACGCGTTGCCCTCCATGCCGTAGATCGCGCCGAGCGTGCTCACGATCACTTCGCGCGCCGCGAGCGAGCTGACCAGGCCCACGCCGATCTTCCAGTTGAAGCCCAGCGGCCGGATCACGGGCTCCACGGCGTGCCCAATGTTCCCCGCCAGGCTGTTCTCAATCCGAGGCGTGTGGCCGTTGACCAGCGGAAGGTGGGCCAGTCCCCACAGCACCACGGACGCCAGCAGAATAATCGTGCCCGCGCGCCAGAGAAATACCTTCGCCCGATCCAGAAGCCGCAGGCCGAGCGATTGGAAGGTTGGCCAGCGGTACGGGGGCATCTCCAGAACGAACGGCGTTCGCTCGCTCTTCAGCACCGAGGACTTCAGCAGCCACGCCGTGCCGAAGGCCGCCAGAAAGCCCAAGGCGTAAAGGCCCAACAGCGCCGCCGCCCGCGTCCCCAGCAGGGGCCCGAGCACGGGGCGCTCCGGGAGAAAGGCCGCAATGATGAACGTGTACACCGGAAGACGCGCCGAGCAGGTCATGAAGGGCGCGATCAGAATGGTGGCGAAGCGATCGCGCTTATTCTCGATGGTGCGGGTGGCCAGGATTCCGGGAACCGTGCAGGCGTAGGACGAGAGCAGCGGAATGAAGGACTTCCCCTGGAGACCGACCCGTGACATGGTCCGGTCGGCAATCAACGCCGCGCGGGCCAGATAGCCCGAGTCCTCAAGAATGCCGATGAACAGGAACAGAAACAGGATCTGCGGCAGGAAGACCACCACCGAGCCCACCCCGCCCCACACGCCTTCCACCAGCAGCGAGCGAGCGACGCCGTTCGAGATGCTCGTCCCCAACCACCCTCCCGAGGCAGCCACCAGCCAACGCAGTCCGTCCATCAAGGGCCGCGCTCCGGCGAACATCGCCTGAAACACCGCCACCACCACCGCCGCGAAGATCATCGGGCCAACGATAGGATGCAGAAAGACGCCGTCCAGCCGGCGGGTCCAGAGCGGAGGAGCCGGCGGGAGGTGAGATGCTCGCTGGGCGACCCGCCCCGCCCACTGCCGACACAGCGGCACATCATGGCACACAGGCAATTCAATCGGCGCGGGGGCGGCCATGGCCCCCGAAAGGAACTCGAGAATGGTTTCCACTCCCTCGTCCTTGACCGCGCTGATAAGCGCGACCGGCGCGCCGAGCTGCCGGGAGAGCGCCTCAACGTCAACCACTCCGCCGCGATTTCTCAAGTCGTCGGCGAAGTTGAGAACGACCAGGGTCGGGATCCTCAGCGCCAGCACCGGCGCCGCCAGCGCCAGGTGCCGCGCCAGACTCGTTGGGTCCAGAATCAGCAGAACGGCGTCCGGCCGGCCGAGACCGTCTAGCCGCCCCAAA
This sequence comes from Bryobacterales bacterium, assembly GCA_963734625.1. Classification (GTDB taxonomy): domain Bacteria; phylum Acidobacteriota; class Terriglobia; order Bryobacterales; family Bryobacteraceae; genus CAVTHW01. Next base: position 110,961 of record CAVTHW010000002.1, read on the forward strand.
AGGGCATCGTGGGTGACTTGCTCATCCTCGGATTGCGGGAACAGGCTGTAAACCCCTGGCAAATCAACCAGTTGTATCTCGTAGCCGTCGGGCAACCTCAATTCGCCGACGTGCTTTTCCACCGTGATTCCGGGGTAATTGGCGACCTTCTGACGGAGTCCCGTCAAACGATTGAAGAGGGTGGATTTTCCAGAATTGGGAGGTCCGACAATGGCTACTGTGCGCGCGCGCACGCAGCCCTCACAACCGCGCATCAGTCTCCCCAGGCGGCGGAAACTGCGGTGCGCAACCGCATGCAAGCGGCTGTTTCCAGGCGCAGGGCTACCTCGGAGCCGTCAACTCGAAAGACGCGCGGATCGCCGCCCGGCGCGCTACGCGCGGCGGTCACGGCCGCCCCAGGCAGAAAGCCAAGTTCCATCAACCGTCGGCGGAGCCGTTCGGGAAGGTTGATGCTCTCCAGAACGCCCTGCTCGCCCTCGCGCAGATCCGACAAGGTCGGGGCTTGGCGGCGATTGGTCCGTCCCTTTTCCTTATTGACACTCATTTGCAATACGATATAAGTATCCCTTAATCCGTGCTGCCTGTCAAGGGTACGTGGATAGGGCACTCCACTACCCAGTTGCAAGTGCAGAAAGTACGCCCTTTCCCTCCAGCCTCGCGTATGATCGAGGAGGGACTCCCCCAAGCATGGCGCAGACCTCCGAGCGCGTCCACGAATTCGGACCTTTCCGCTTCGACGCCGAGCAGCGGTTGCTGTTTCGGGATGGCGAACTGATACCGCTGGTACCGAAGGCGATTGACACCTTGCAAGTGCTGCTTGAGCGGCGCGGCCGCGTCGTGGGCAAGGACGAGCTGATGAGGCTGGTCTGGCCGGACACGGTCGTGGAAGAGTCCGGGCTGGCGCGCAACATTTCTCTATTGCGCAAGGCGCTCGGGGCGGAGGCGGATCTTTACATCGAAACGATTCCCAAGCGCGGCTACCGGTTTCTCGCCGGCTCGCCGGGGGCGACGGCCTCCTCGCCGCGCTGGCGGTGGCTTATCGCAACCGGTGTGGTGGTGCTGGCTGCTTTCGTCTACTGGCAGTTCTACGCCCCCTCCCGCTACCTCCCGCGGGGGAGTGGTTTCGCCGTCCTGGCTGCGCTCCCTTTCGAATGTCTTCCGGCCGGGCCTGAGTGCCGGGCGTTTTCGCAGGGGTTCAACGAGGTTCTGGTGGCGGAGTTGTCGAAGCTGGAGCGGGTCCACGTGATTTCGCCCAGCACGGTCCGCCGCTATCAGCAGGTCGGGATCTCTCCCGTCGTAATGGCTCGTGTGCTGGGCGTTGAGGTGATCTTGGAGGGTTCCGTGCAGCAGCAGGGGGACCGGCGCGTGATCACCGCGCGGCTGGCCGATGTTCACTCAGGCAAGTTGATCTGGGGCGGCGCCTACGACGGCCAAGCCCCAGCCAGCGCCATCACGGCGGAAGTCGGCACGCGGCTTCGCGCAAGTCGTTGATTCTTCGTTCCGCGAAGGAATAATTCAGGAATTCCGAAGCTCTCTTCGGAGGATTTTGGGGGATGCTGACGCTGGAGGCATAAATCCAGTGACCAATAAGTCATTGCTCGTCAACGTTGGCAAGTGGGGCGGACGGGCGACCGCGCTACTGCTGGTTCTGTTTTGGGGCGCATTCTTCATTGAGCACCTTCGGGAATGGTTTCTGCGCGGAGGTGGGCAGTATCCGCCGCTGCGGGTCTGGATAGGGCAGATCCTGCACCTGGCCGTGCTCGCCGGTCTGGCCTCGATGCTTCGGTGGGAGAGGGCGGGGACGTTGATCACAGTAGCGGCCACCGCTTCGTTCTTTGCCTGGATCGGCTACCGCGGCACGCTGGTGCTTCCGTTGATAAACCTCGTGCCAATCGCCTTCTTCAGTCTCTACTGGCTGGCTCGAAGAAGCTGAGGACGTTGTCGCCCTGTTTGAGCACACGGACCAGGCGCAGGCCGCCGCAGGCTTCCTCCAGTTTCAGCCTGGCCGGATGCTGGGCGATCACCGATGGCGGCGGGTCTTGCCCCAGGATCCGCAGAGCCTGTCCGTACTCGCGTACGAGATCATAAGGAGGGTCCAGGAACACGATGTCCGCTTCCAGTCGCGCCAGGCGGGCGAGCACCGCGCCGCGGATGATCGACGCCGCGTCCCCGATCCCCAGCGCCTTCAGGTTCTCTTCGATGACGCGGATGGCCGGGCCGTGTTTCTCGATGAAGATGACCCGGTTTGCGCCCCGGCTCAGCGCCTCGATGCCCACCGCGCCGCAGCCGGCGTAAGCGTCGAGAAAGGTGCAGCCGGCCAGGCGCGGCGCCAGCACGTTGAAGAGAGCTTCGCGCAGGCGATCGGGCGTGGGCCGCGTCGCCAGGCCGGGCACGCTTTTCAGGCGGCGGCTGCGGAACTCTCCACCAATCACGCGCATCAGGCCACCTCGACCAGTCCGTAGCGGCGCTGCCAGTGGTCGCGGAGGTAAGCCACGGCGCGCCGCAGTTCGTCTTCCGAGGGCGGGCTGGCGACGAAGGCCGTGGCCTCCGAGCGCGCCAGTTCGAGCAGCTCCGCGTCGCGCAACAGGTTGGCAATGCGCAGCGCGGGCAGCCCGCTCTGCCGCGTGCCGAAAAACTCGCCCGGCCCACGCAGTCTGAGGTCCATCTCGGCAATGTAGAAGCCGTCGCTCGAGTCCACCACAGTCCTGATTCTCTCCTGCGCCGCCGGATTCAGCTTCTCCGTCACCAGCACGCAATAACTCTGCTCCGCGCCGCGGCCGACGCGACCGCGAAGCTGATGAAGCTGCGCCAGGCCGAACTGTTCCGCCTGCTCTATCAGCATGACCGTGGCGTTCGGCACATCGACGCCGACCTCGATCACGGTAGTCGAAACCAGGATCTTCAGCTCCCCGCGTTTGAAGCGGTCCATCACGGCTTCCTTCTCGGCGGCGGGCAGACGGCCATGGAGCAGTCCCACCGGCAGGCCGGGGAAGACCACTTCGGACAGATGCTGGTACATCTTCTGCGCGGCCTTGAGCGCTTTCGTCTCGGATTCCTCGATCACCGGGTAGACCACGTAGGCCTGGCGGCCCGCCTCGACCTGCTTCTGAAGAAAGCTGTAGACCAGTTCCACCCGGTCGTCCGGCACGTGCTTGGTGACGATCGGCCGGCGGCCGGGCGGAAGCTCGTCGAGGATCGAGACGTCGAGATCGCCGTACAGGGTAAGGGCCAGCGTGCGCGGAATGGGAGTGGCCGTCATCACCAGCACGTCGGGCGAGACGCCTTTGCGCCTCAGCTTGAGCCGCTGCATCACGCCGAAACGGTGCTGTTCATCGACAATCGCCAGGCCCAGCTTTTGGAATTCGACATCCTCCTCGATCAATGCATGCGTACCCACCGCCACCTGCACCAGCCCCTCGGCCAGCAGCTTCTTGAGCTGCGTCTTCTCCCGCGAGGCCGTGGATCCGGTAATCAGCACCACCGTGTAGCCCAGGGGAGAGAGGAGGTTCCTTAGATAGATGTGGTGTTGCGCGGCCAGAATCTCGGTGGGCGCCAGCATAGCCACCTGATAACCGTTTTCAATGGCGATGATGGCGGCCTCGGCGGCCACCACCGTCTTGCCGCTGCCCACGTCGCCCTGCAGCAGGCGGTTCATCGGATGGGGGTCCGCCATGTCGCGGGCGATCTCTCCCAGGACGCGCTTCTGCGCCGCGGTCGGCTTGAACGGCAGCATCTTCTTGATCTGCTCCCGGGCGCGAGCCGAGAGCGCAAACGCAATGCCCGTCTGCAGTTGCGCCGCCCGCCGCTTGAGCGCCAGCCCACACTCCAGCCAAAAGAACTCTTCGAAAATCATGCGGAACTGCGCCGGCGAGCGGAACGCGTTCAGCAGCCGCGGGTCGTCGTCCTCGCCGGGAAAGTGCAGGCGGCGCAGCGCTTCGGACCGGTCGAGCAGCTTCAGACGCTGCAGCAGGCTCGCCGGGAGGGGATCGCCGGGCAGATCCACGGCTTCGAGGACGGTGTAGAGCAGCTTGCGGAAAACGCGCGTCGTGATCTTGCCGGCCGCCTCGTAGATAGGCACCACGCGGCCGGTGTGCAACGACGCCTCGCCCTCGTCGTCATCTCCGGAAAGGATCTCGAACTCGGGATGCAGCATGACCAGGCCGCCCGAGTAGCTGTCCCACTCCACCTTTCCGTACAGCGCAATCTTGCGCCCCGGCGCGATGACGTCGGCGAGGTAAGCGGCGTGAAACCACTTCCCCAGCAGCACACCGCGGGAGTCGTCCGAGAAAGTGGCTTCGAACAAGCCCAGATCCCGGCGCCGGAAGCCCGCCAGATTGGCGCCGATGACGGTGGCGACAACGGTGGCCATCTCGCCGGGCGCAAGCTGCGAGACCGGTTTCAAATTACTGCGGTCCTCGTAGCGGAAGGGCGGATAGGAGAGCAGATCCTCGACCGTGAGGATGCCTTTGGTCGCGAGCACGGCCGCGCGAGCCGGCCCGACCCCTTTCACGTATTTCACGTCTGTCGAGAGGTTCACCAGGAAATCCAGTCTACACGGTACAATAGCTTCACATGGCCGGGTTGTTGGCGGAGAAGACTGCTCTCATTCCGGGCCAAGTAATGGAATAACCACATGATTAAGGTTGAAGGCCTGACCAAGCGATACGCGCGCACCGTCGCCGTCGACAACATATCCTTTGAGGTTAAGAAGGGCAGCATCGTCGGCTTCCTGGGCCCCAACGGGGCGGGAAAGACCACCACGATGCGGGTTCTGACCTGTTTTCTGCCACCCACCCAAGGCAGCGCGTCGGTCGCGGGCTACGACGTCCTCGAGCAGCCCTTCGAGGTGAAGAAGCGGATCGGCTACCTGCCCGAAACTCCGCCGCTGTACTTCGAAATGGAAGTGATCGAGTACCTCCGTTTCGTCGCCCAGTTGAAGGGCATCCCCAGGGCGGAGATCGAGACTCGCGTCGGCGGCGTGCTGGAGCGTTGCGCCATCGGCGACGTGCGCCGCACCATATTGGGCAAGCTCTCCAAGGGCTACCGCCAGCGCGTTGGTCTGGCCCAGGCGATCATTCACAACCCCGACGTGCTGGTGCTGGACGAGCCCACCGCCGGCCTCGACCCGAAGCAGATCCTGGAGACCCGGCATCTCATCAAGCAGCTCGCCGGCGACCATACCATCATCCTCAGCACGCACATCCTCCCCGAGGTCGAGCAGACTTGCGAGCAGGTCGTCATCATCAGCAAAGGCAAGCTGGTTGCGACGGACTCGGTCGACAACCTCACCAAGCGGCTGCGCGGAGCGGAACTTATCGCGGTGGAGGTGGAGGGCCGGGATACTCCGGTCGACGCCGCCGTTGTCCGCCAGCGCCTGGAGAAGGTGCCGGGGGTCAGTCGCGTGGTCCAGAAGGACGGCTCGCGCTGCGCCTTCGAGGTGGAGAGCCTGCAGGGCCGTTCGGTCCGCTCGGAGGTGGCGCGGGCCGTGGTGGAAGCGGGCTGGGACCTCCACGAACTGCGCGCGGTGGCCTTCAGCCTCGAGGAGATCTTCCTGCAACTCACGTCGTCGGACGAGGCCGCTCCCAGCGGAGGCGAGAAATGAGAAACACCCTGACCATTTTCAGCAGGGAGATGAAGAGCTACTTTGCCTCCCCCATCGCCTATCTTCTGATGGCGGTGTTCGCCCTGATCTTCGGCTATTTCTTCTACATCGCGACGGCGATCTTCGTGCAGCGCGGCATGGAATCGCAGATGCTGGGCCGGGGAACCCCAATGGACATGAACGAGTGGATCATCCGGCCGCTGCTTATGAACATCAGCGTGATCGGCCTGTTTATGATCCCCATGATCACCATGCGGCTGTTCGCCGAGGAGAAGCGCTCGGGCACCATCGAGCTGCTGATGACCTCGCCGGTCCGCGACCTGGAGATCATCCTGGGCAAGTGGCTGGCCGGGGTAGCGTTGTTCGCCAGCATTCTGGCGGTCTCGTCTCTCAACCTGGGCTTCCTGTTTATGTACGGCAAGCCCGACTGGCGGCCCGTGCTGATCGGTTACCTGGGCCTGATTCTTCAGGGAGGCGCGCTGCTGGCGATTGGCGCCTTTATCTCGACCATGACCCGCAATCAGATCATAGCCGGCGGCGGCACTTTCGCCGCCTGCCTGCTGCTGTGGGTGCTGGACTGGGTGAGCTCCTATGAGACTGCCGCCTGGGCCAAGGTCCTTTCCTACATGTCCGTAGTGACCCACTTCGAGACCTTCTCCAAGGGTGTCTTGGACACCAAAGATCTGGTCTTTTACGTCTCGGCAATCTTCCTGGGCCTGTTCCTCACGGCCCGCAGCCTGGAATCTCTTCGGTGGAGGGCGTAACGTATGAGGTTTAGCTGGCTGAAGGCACGACAAACCAAGTACACGGCGTATGTGGTGGCTTACCTGCTGGTCGTCCTGGCGGTGCTGTCGGCCGCCAACTTCCTGGCCAACCGGTACAACAAGTCATTCGACTCCACCACCAACAAGCGATACAGCCTCTCTCCGCAGACCGAGAAGGTGGTCAAGGGGTTAAAGCAGGATGCCCGGATCACCTACTTCGACAAGACCAGCCAGCTAACAACGGCGCGGGACCTGCTCGACCTCTATGGCAAGCTCTCCCCGAAGCTCAATGTCGCCTACGTCGATCCCGACAAGAAGCCCCAGGCGGCCAAAGCAGCCGGCGTCCGGACCTACGGAACGATCTTCGTCGAGGTGAACAACAAGAAGGAAGAAGCCAAGAGCCTGACCGAGGAAGAGGTCACCGGCGCACTTATCCGGGCGTTGAAGGGCGGCCAGCGGCTGGCTTGTTTCGTCACCGGCAGCGGGGAACACGGTCTCGACGATTCCGGCCGCGGCGGCTACTCCTCGGTAAAGGATCTGCTGGAGCGCAACAACTACAAGACCAACACGATCTCGCTGCTGCAAATTCCGTCGGTCCCCAAGGACTGCACGGTGCTGATCGTGGGCGGGCCCCGCTTCGACTACCTGGACCCGGCGGTGAACGCGATCAAGTCCTACGTCGAATCCGGGGGGAGCGCGCTGGTAATGCTCGATCCGCCCCTTAAGTTCGGCAAGGAGCCAATCGGCGACAACGCCGCGCTCGCCAAGGTGCTCGAAGGCTGGGGAATCACCCTGGACAATGATCTGGTGCTCGACACCAGCGGCATCGGCGAAATCTTCGGCCTCGGTCCCGAGATCCCCATGGTGACCGACTACTCCAGCCACCCCATGGTCCGTGATATGAGGGAGATAGCCACCGCATTCCCAATCGTACGCAGCGTCGAGGCCAAGCCGGCCGGCAATGCCACGAGCGAATCGCTCCTCTCCTCTTCTTCCAACAGCTACGCGACCTCCAACCTGAGTTCTCAGTCGATAACGCTCAACCCCAAGACTGATAAGAAAGGGCCCCTGTCGCTGGCGGCCGCGGGGAGCCTCAAGGGCGCGCAGGGAGGGGCGCAGGGGCGTTTCGTGGTAGTTGGCTCCTCCGGATGGATTAGTAATAATACCCTCCGGTTCAACGGCAACGGCGATCTCGTCATGAACATGCTGAACTGGCTCTCCTCGGATGAGGATCTGATCTCGATCCGTCCCAAGGAGCCCGAGGACCGGCGCCTGACGCTGAGCCGGGTGCAGATGACCGGCATCTTCTACTCGAGCGTCGTTATCCTGCCTCTGCTGATCGTGGCGGCCGGCTTGGCCGTCTGGTGGCGCAGGAGATAGATCATGCGGTTCCGCGGACTGTTGATAGCCGTTGCTACGCTGGCCCTCCTCGCGGGGGCCGTCTACTGGTCGAATCGAGCGGAACGGGCCAAGGAGGGCAAGCCGGCCCCGGACGCCCCTCCCCAGATCCTCTCGCTTGCCGCAGACCAGATCCAGCGCCTTGAGATCCGGAGCGCCGCCAGCGAGCCCACCGTGCTCCAGAAGAACGCCGGCGGCAATTGGGAAATGGTGACGCCTCCGAAGTGGCCTGTCGACCAGGATGCGGCCGGCGCAATCGCTTCGACGCTTTCCTCGCTCGCCTCCGAGCGCCTGGTTGAGGAGAAGGCCGCCGACCTGGGCCAGTTCGGGCTCGCCAGCCCTGCCGTGGAGATTACGGCCGGCCTCAAGGACGGCAAGTCGCGCAAGCTGCTGATCGGCGACGACAGCCCGGCCGGCGGCGGTTCCTTCGCGAAACTGGATGGCGACTGCGCGGGTCTTCACCATCGCCGTATTTAACAAGACCGGCCTCAGCAAGACGCCGCGCGACCTGCGCGATAAGAGACTGATGGTCTTCGATGCGGAGAAGCTGGCCCGCGTCGAGCTCAGCGCCAAGGGGCAGACCGTCGAGTTCGGCAAGAACAGCCTGAACGAATGGCAAATCATCAAGCCCCAGCCGCTTCGGGCCGACGGCACCCAGGTGGACGACCTGGTGCGCGCGCTGGAGGGTGCGCGCATGGAGCTTTCGGCCAGCGATGAACAGGACAAGAAGAACGCCGCGGCATTCGCCGGCGCAACCCTGGTCGCGATCGCCAGGGTTACGGACGCTTCCGGGACCAAGCAGCTGGAGGTAAGGCGGGACAAAGACAAGAACTGTTTTGCGCGGGCCAGCGCCGTCGAGGGCGTCTTCAAGGTCGCCTCTGAGCTGGCTGACGGGCTCGACAAGGGCCTGGCGGATTTCCGCAACAAGAAGCTGTTCGATTTCGGCTTCAGCGATCCGGGCAAGGTCGAGATCCGGGACGGGACAAAGCAGACGGCCTACCAGAAACTGCCCGACAAGTGGATGTCCGGCCCCACTCAGGTGGATGCAACCACCGTGAACAACCTCATCGATAAGCTGCGCGATCTCACCGCTACCCGGTTCGTGGAGCGCGCTTTTCCCGCGCCCGTCTTTGAGGCCACTGTCACCTCGGACAACGGGAAGCGAGTCGAGAAGGTCCTGATCGCCCGAGAGGGGACCAGTTGCTTCGCCCGGCGCGAAAACGAGCCCGTCATCTACGAGCTGGACGCCAAGGCTGTGGAAGAGCTGCAGAAAGCGGCCTCCGGCGTGAAGTCTTACCAGCCGCCGAAACCGGAAGCCAAGAAGAAGTAGATCGCTGGAGGCAAACTCACTCGACGGGCTGCGCCTGGCGCCAGAGGCGCTCCAGGTCGTAGTACAGGCGGGCCTTTTCCGAGAAGATGTGCACGATGAAGTCGCCGTAGTCCGCCAGGATCCACTCGGCGTGCTGGTAGCCTTCCACGCTCAACGGCAATTGGCCGAGGTGCTTCAATTGCAGATTGACCTCATCGGCGATGGCCTGAATTTGGCGCGAGTTCGACCCCGCGCAGATGATGAAGTAATCGGTGAAGGAAGTCACGGCGCGCAGATCCAGCACGCGAATGTCGGAAGCTTGCTTGGATTCGGCGGCCTTGACGGCGGCGGCCCACCCTTCGATGGGCTGTTTGGGCGCTTCACCCGCCCTCTTAGTCCGGATTGGTCTCAGTGGTCGGCTCCTAAGCCGTATCGTACTACAGCCTGTGGCACACTGGGTATGAGGGATATCGTCATGACTCGAGCTACGCTACTTTGTCTGATTTGCCTGTTCGCCCTGGCTCCCCTGCTGGTGGCACAGACACCCATGACCAACGATGACGTGGTCAAGCTCGGCAAGGCAGGTCTCAGCGAGGATTTCGTCCTGAACCTGATCCAGCAGCAGCCTAGCGCGTTCGCGACCGACGCGGACCGCCTGGTGGAGTTGAAGAGCAACGGTTTGAGCGAGCGGCTCATCCTGGCCATGGTCAGGAAGGACCCGCCGCAGGAGCCGCTGACGAGCTACGCGGTGATCCAACTGGCTCAAGCGAAGTTCTCCGACAGCTTTCTGCTCGAATTGCTGAATACGCAGCCGGTCAGGATTTCCACCGACACCGCAAACATCGTCCGGCTAAAACAGGCCGGGCTTAGCGAGAGAGTTCTGGCGCGGATCGTGAACCAAGGCTCTTCGAAGCAACTGGCGCAAGGGACCGAGGTGGTGGTCCGGCTGATCGACGCGATCGACTCCGAGAGGAGCAGGGAGGGAGACACCTTCCGCGCCAGCCTGGAAGAGCCGCTTAGCATCGGCGGCAACGTCGTCGCTCCCAAAGACTCCGACGCCATGGTCAGGCTTGCCCAGAACAAGGAATCCGGCAAGATGACCGGCAAGACGGAACTGACCGTGGAACTGGTGACGCTGACCATCAATGGCAAACCGGTGCAGGTCAACACGTCGTCGGTGTCGCAGTCGAGCGGCTCGCAGGGCGTGAAGACCGCGAAGACGGCGGCCGCGGTCGGCGCGGTCGGGGCCATTATCGGCGCTATCGCGGGCGGCGGCAAGGGCGCCGCCATCGGAGCGACCTCGGGTGCGGCGGTGGGCGCAGGGTCGCAAGTATTCCTCGGCGGCCAGCGCGTGCTCATCCCGTCGGAGACCGTGCTGACATTCACCACGGCGAGTCCTGTAGAATTCCAGTGAGGAGGTTTCATGCGATCGTTCACCTGGCTGTCATGCGCCGTTTTGTCCCTGGTTTTGGTGGGCCCGTCCCGGGCTCAGATTGCTCCGCCCAATGCGATGGGAGTCTCGGTAGGCCACCTTCACGACATAAGCAAAGACGTGGAAGGTGAGGCGAAGTTCTGGACCGCGATTGGGGGAGTCTCCGTCGGCACGGGCCGGATGCAGACTATCAAGTTTCCCGGCATCCTAGTGCTGATCCAGGCGGGAGAGAACACCGGAGGCTCGGCGGGTTCAGTCGTCGATCACGCGGCCTTCCTGGTCAAGGACGCCAAGGCCACGCTGGCCAAGTGGAAGGAGGCCGGCCTGAATGTTGCGACCCCGTTCAACGCCTCCAACCAGGGCGCGTTCCTGCTCACGCCCGACGGCATCCGGTTGGAATTCGCCGAGGACACATCCCTGAAGGACCCGATCGTCTTCCATCACATTCAGTGGATCACGCCCGACCCGGCGGCCATCAAGGCCTGGTATGTGAAGACGTTCGGAGCCGTCCCCGGCAAGCGCAACAACTTCGAGGCGGCGGACCTGCCGGGCGGCAACCTGACCTTCCAGCAGGCGACCCCGCCCGCAGTGACAGTGCCTACCCGCGGCCGGGCGCTCGACCACATCAGCTTCGAGGTCAAGGATCTGGCAAGCTTCTGTAAGAAGCTGGAGGCCGACGGGCAGAAGTTCGACGCGCCCTGCAACCCGCGTCCCGGGCGCGGCGACGTCGATCACCTACATCACCGACCCCTTCGGCACCTATATCGAACTGACCCAGGGGCTGAACCGGTACTAGACCAGGTCCGCGGTGCTGAAGAAGAAGCGCAGCTCGGCTTCGGCCGTGGCGGGCGCGTCGGAGCCGTGGATGGCATTGCGCTCGATGTTGGCGGCGTAGAGCTTGCGAACGGTTCCCTCGGCGGCATTGGCCGGATTGGTGGCGCCCATCACGGTGCGTAGGGTGGCGATAGCGTCCTCGCGCTCCAGAGCCAGGACGATCACCGGCCCCTCGGTCATGAAGCTCACCAGGCTCTCGTAAAAGGGCTTGCCGCGGTGGACCGCGTAGAACTCCCGGGCCTGTTCCGGCCTCAGGCGCAACATCCGCGCGCCGAGAATCTTGAAGCCGGACTTCTCGATCAATGCCAGAATCTCCCCGGCGTGGCCGCCGGCCACCGCATCGGGCTTAATAATGGAAAACGTTCTTTCGATCATGACAGTACTTGTTTAACCTTTTCGCCAATCTCCGCCGGAGTCATGCAGACGGTGACGCCTGCCTCGCGCATGGCGCGGATCTTGTCCTCCGCCTTGCCCGAGCCGCCTGAAATGATGGCGCCGGCATGACCCATGCGGCGGCCCGGAGGCGCCGTCTGTCCGGCCACGAAGCCCACCACGGGCTTCTTGACGTGTTCGCGGATGTAGGCCGCGGCGGTCTCCTCCGCCGCGCCGCCGATCTCGCCGATCATGACGATGGCCGCCGTTCCGGGGTCCGCGTTGAAGAGCTTGATGGCGTCAATGAAATTCGTGCCGATAATCGGGTCCCCCCCGATGCCGATGCAGGTGGACTGCCCGATGCCGAGCCGCGTCAGTTGGTCCACGGCTTCGTAGGTCAAGGTGCCGCTGCGCGAGACTACGCCGACTTTGCCCGGCATGTGGATGTGGCCGGGCATGATGCCGATCTTGCACTTGCCGGGCGAGATGATGCCGGGGCAGTTCGGCCCGATCAGGCGGGTCGGCCGGCCTTGGAGGAACTTCCAGACTCGCACCATGTCGAGGGTGGGGATGCCCTCGGTGATGGCCACGACCAGGTCCAGGCCGGCGTCGGCCGCTTCCATGATGGAGTCGGCGGCAAAGGCGGGAGGGACGAGAATCATCGAAGCGGTGGCGCCAGTGGCGCGGACGGCCTCTTCGACGGTGTTGAACACCGGCAGATCCAGGTGCGTGCTGCCGCCCTTGCCGGGCGCCATGCCGCCCACGATCCGGGTCCCGTAGGCCAGGCACTGCTGGGAGTGGAAGGTCGCCTCGCGGCCGGTGAAGCCCTGCACGATCACGCGGGTGTTTTCGTCAACCAGAATGCTCATTGCACCAGCCTCACCACTTTCTCGGCGGCGTCACGCATGCCGCCGGCCACTGTGAAATTCAATCCCGACTCGTCGAGGATTCTCCGGCCCTCCTCCACGTTGGTCCCCTCCATGCGCACCACTATGGGAACCTTGACGTTCAGTTCCTTCGCCGCGGCAACCACGCCCGTGGCCAGAACGTCGCAGCGCAGGATGCCGCCGAAGATGTTGATGAGCACGGCCTTCACGTTCTCGTCCGTAAGCAGGATTCGAAAGGCGTTGCGGATCTGCTCGGCGCTGGCGCCGCCGCCCACGTCGAGGAAATTCGCGGGGCTGCCGCCGGAGTACTTGATGATGTCCATGGTCGCCATGGCGAGGCCCGCGCCGTTTACCATGCAGCCGATGGCGCCGTCGAGCTTGATGTAGTTCAGGCCGAAGCGCGCGGCGTCCACTTCGAGCGGAGCCTCTTCGTTCAGGTCGCGCAGCTCGAGCAAATCCTTGTGACGGTAAAGGGCGTTGTCGTCCAGGTTGATCTTGGCGTCAAGCGCGTAAACCTTACCGTCCTTGGCCAGGATGAAAGGATTGATCTCGGCGAGCGACGCATCGACGGCTTCATAGGCTTTGGCCAAGGCGATCATGGCCGCCGTGGCTCGCACCGATGCTCGCCGCCGGCAGGCCGATACCGAACGCCAGCTTCCTGGCCTGGTAGGGGGTCAAGCCGAACCCGGGCTCAATGGGCTCCTTGAGGATCAATTCCGGGGTCTTGGCAGCGACCTCCTCGATTTCTACTCCGCCCGCTGAGGATGCCATGAAGACGGATTTGCCCAGGGCGCGGTCGAGCACTATACCGAGGTACAGTTCGCGCTCGATCGGGAGGGTTTCCTCGATGAGCACGCGATGCACAATGCGGCCTTCGGGCCCGGTCTGGTGCGTGACCAGCTTCATGCCGAGCATCTTCTTGGCAAGTTCAACGGCCTCTGCCATGTCCTTGGCGACTTTGACGCCGCCGCCCTTACCCCGGCCGCCCGCGTGAATCTGCGCCTTGACGACCACGCTCGGGCCGACCTTCTTGATGGTCACCATGGCGTCTTCGGGCGCATAGACGACTTCTCCCCGGGGCACGGGGACACCGAACTGCGCCAAGATGGCCTTGGCCTGATACTCATGAATTTTCATGGGAAAGCACCTGTGCGAAAATCAAGAACGACCGAAAAACCACTATAACATGCCGATTTCTCCTTTCCTCGAAGCCATCCTTTCGGGGCGCCATCTAACCGCCGTCGAAGCCGAACAGGCCATGCTTTCCATCCTGAGCGGCGAGTGTACGACCGCGCGGATCGCGGCGTTCCTGGTCGCCATGCGCATGAAAGGAGAAACCGCCGCGGAGTTGCTGGGGTTCGCCCGCGCCATGCGGGAAAAAGTGCAGCGGGTGGACGCCGGACCTGGCGCGGAGCCTCTGGTCGACACCTGCGGCACGGGTGGAGACGGTGCCGGAACGTTCAATATATCGACTGTGGTGGCGTTTGTGGCGGCGGGCGCCGGGCTGCGCGTGGCTAAGCACGGCAACCGCTCCATCTCCAGCCGCTGCGGCAGCGCGGACGTAATGGAGGCTCTGGGCGTGAAAGTGGCCCTTACCCCGGAGCAGATGGGCCGGAGCATCCGGGAAGTGGGCATCGGCTTCCTCTTCGCGCCGGCGGTCCATACGGCGATGAAGCACGCCCACCCGGCGCGCTTGGAGCTGAAGACGCGCACGGTGTTCAACCTTCTGGGGCCGCTGACCAATCCGGCCGGGGCCACGGTCCAACTGGTTGGCGCCCCCAGCCCCGAGGCGGCGGCGCTCATAGCCGAGGCGCTGGCCGCGCTGGGCCTCGACCTGGGCTACGTAGTCCACGGCTCCGATGGTTTGGACGAGATCACGACTACCGCGCCGACGCTGGCCTTCGAGGTTCATGCCGGCAAAGTGACCCGCTTGAACCTGTCGCCTGAAGATTTCGGAGTAGGCCTGGCGCGAACCGAAGATCTCAAAGGCGGCGATCGCGAAGCCAACCGCGGGATTGCTCTCTCGATCCTGGCTGGAGAGCCTGGCCCCCGGCGCGAGATCGTGCTGGTGAACTCCTCGGCCGTACTGGTAGCGGCGGGCAAGGCGCGCAATTTCCGGGAAGGAATGCTTCTCGCGGCCGCCTCCATCGACTCCGGAGCGGCGCTACGCAAGGTTCACGAACTGGTCCGCTTCACCCAGCAGTTCTAAATGGGGACAGTACCAAATTACCCCATTATTCATTGCGGTCCTGGTAGGTGAAGAAGACAGCCGGCTTGCCCGGTTCACGCAGCAACTCGCTTGACTTTCCCCTTTTGTTCGCCAAGAATGGAACAAGGTTCCCCATGGCGCTGACGCGACGGCAGAAGCAGGTTCTGGATTTCATCGCTCAATTCATCGAGAAGAATGGATATAGCCCCAGCTACCAGGAGGTTGCGGAGGGTCTGGACCTGAACTCCCTGGCGACGGTCCACAAGCACATCGTGGCGTTGGAGACCAAGCTCTATCTGAAGCGCGGGTTCAACCAGAGCCGGTCGTTGGACCTCACCCCGAAGTACCACCAGGAGGAGCGCCGGCGGCGCGGCGCGGCGCCCGTGTCGCTGGAGGTGCCGCTGGCGGGACGCATCGCGGCGGGCGTGCCGGTCGAGGCGGTGGCCGGACGGGACACATTGAACCTCGCCGAGTTTCTGGGCGACGGCGACATCTACGCCCTCGAAGTGCGCGGCGAGTCCATGATCGAGGACCACATCTGCAGCGGAGACGTGGTGCTGGTGGAGCGCTCGGCGCGCGTAAAGGACGGCGACATCGTGGTGGCGCTGGTGGAGGGCAAGGAGACCACCTTGAAGCGGTTCTATCGCGAGTCGGAGGAGACGGCGCGCTTGCAGCCGGCCAACGCCGCCATGCCTCCCATCCGCGTGCCCCTGCCGGACCTACAGATTCAGGGCCGCGTGCTGGCGGTGCTGCGGAAGTACTCGTAGGGGCACGGCGACGCCGTGCCCCTACGTCACGGGCTCCAACGCGCGCTTGTATTTGCACTCGGGGTTGGGGCACTGCGCCACCGCTCCCGCCTTCAGCCATTTCTCAACCAGGTAGGGACCGCCGCACTTCGGGCACTTCTCGGTGAGCGGCTTGGCCCAGGCGACGAAGTCACAGTCCGGGTAGCGGCTGCATCCGTAGAACGTCTTGCCGCGCTTGGAGCGGCGCTCGACGACCTCTCCTTCGCTGCACGTCGGGCATTTGACGCCGATGGTCTTGTGCTTGACGTACTTGCACTTCGGATAGTCGCCGCAGGCCGTGAACTCGCCGAAGCGGCCCGTCTTCAGGACCAGGTTGTGCCCGCACGTGGGGCACTTCTCATCCAGCGGGACGTCGGCCTTCTTCTGCTGGCCCCCAATGGGCTTGGTGGTATTGCAGTCCGGGTAGCCGCTGCAAGCGTAGAATTGCCCGAATCGCCCCTTCTTCAGGACCATCGGACGCCCGCAGTTTTGGCAGTACTCCTCGTCGCCCTGCTCGCTGAGGTCGGCGTTGTCGACGTCGGGCAGATCGACCTTGAGCTCGCGCGTGTTGGTGCATTCCGGATAGCCGGTGCAGGCGATGAAGCTGCCGTGCCGCCCCCACTTGATGACCATGGGCTTGCCGCACTTGTCGCAGATCAAGTCGGTGGGCTTCTCCATCCGCTTGATGTTGGTCATCTGCTCCCCGGCCCGGCTGAGATCCACGCTGAACTTCTGGTAGAACTCGGACAGGGCGTCGCGCCAGTTGAGCTTGCCCTCTTCGATCTCGTCGAGGGCCTCCTCCATGCGGGCCGTGTAAGTCACGTCGAAGATGTCATCGAAGCTCTCGAGCAGCAGGTCGGTGACCACCATCCCGAGCTCGGTGGGAGAAAAGCGGCCGCCTTCCTTGCGCACGTACTCGCGTTCCAGGATAGTGGAGAGAATGGAAGCGTAGGTTGAGGGCCGGCCCACTCCGTCCGCCTCCAGTTCCTTTACCAGGGTCGCCTCAGTGAAGCGCGGGGGAGGCTCGGTAAAGTGCTGCTCCGAGTCGAGGGAGCGATACTTCAGGCTCTCCCCTTCGGCCACCGCGGGCAGCCGGTGTTTCAGCTCCTCGTCCTCTTCGTCTTTCTGGTCCTTGCCTTCCTCGTAGACCGCGAGAAAGCCGTCGAACTTAGGCACGCTGCCGGTCTCGCGGAGGGTGTAGGAAGCGCCGTCGTGGCCGGCGGCGGTGATGTCCACGATGGTCTGGTCAAAGACCGCCGGCATCATCTGGGAGGCGACAAAGCGCATCCAGATCAGCCGGTAGAGCTTCATCTCATCTTCGCTCAGGTACTTCTGGATGGATTCCGGCGTGCGCAGCGCCGAGGTCGGCCGGATGGCTTCGTGGGCGTCCTGCGCTCCCTTCTTGCCGCGGTAGACGTTGGGCGACGCGGGCAGGTAGGGGACCCCGTAACGCTCCCCGATGAGCTGCCGCACCTCCGTCAGCGCTTCTGCCGCCACGCGCGTCGAATCCGTGCGCATGTAGCTGATCAGGCCAACCGAGCCCTCTTCGCCCAGTTCGACGCCCTCGTAGAGCCTTTGGGCCAGCCCCATGGTTCGCTTCACGCTGAACCGCAGCTTGCGGCTGGCTTCCTGCTGGATGGTAGACGTGATGAAGGGCGGCACGGGATGGCGCCTCTTTTCGCGCCTATCGACCGACTTCACCAGGTACTCGGCGCCAGTCAGCGCGGCTACCAGGGCCTGGGCCGACGCTTCGTCCGGAATTTCCAGGGCTTCATCGCTCTTCCGTATAAGCCGGGCTACCAGGACTGGCGGCTTCTTGGCCGCCAGGTGCGCGTCGACGGTCCAGTATTCCCGCTTTTGGAAGGCGCGTATTTCGCGCTCACGCTCGACGATGACCCGCAGCGCGATGGTTTGTACGCGGCCCGCCGAGAGCCCCCGCCGCACCTTGTCCCACAACAGCGGGGAGATCTGATAGCCCACCAGCCGGTCCAGGACGCGGCGCGCCTGCTGGGCATCAACCAGGTTACGGTCCACCTGGCCGGGGTGCTCGAAGGCCCGCTGGATGGCGGTCTTGGTGATCTCGTTGAACATCACCCGGTATACCTTGGGGCCCTTGCCCTTCTTCCCCGCCAGTTCCTCCGCCAAATGCGCGCAGATGGCTTCGCCCTCGCGGTCCGGGTCAGCCGCCAGGTAGACGGATTCCGCGTCTTTGGACGCCTTCTTCAGCTCCTGAAGGAGTTTGGTCTTGCCTTCGATGACTTGGTAGGTCGGCTCAAAGCCGTGCTCTACGTCCACCGCGAGATCCTTCTTGGGGAGATCTTTGATATGGCCCAGGGAGGACTTGACCGTAAACCCGGCGCCTAGATACTTGCCGATCGTTTTGGCCTTCGCGGGGGACTCGACGATCACGAGTGATTTGCTCATATGAATCCGAAGGGAACGGACCACAGCGGGCCCGTCACCACACTTTCAAATAATTTCGGCCCGGCATCTGTTTCACCAGCCCGAGCATTTCCATCTCAAATAAAGCCGCAATGATCTCTGACGATGAACTGTCCTCAACCTGCTCCAGTAGAACATCAATATGGGTAGCCGTGTCAAATTGGAGGCGTTCCAGCAACCGGCGTCCGACCTCGGCCGCAGGCCCCAGAGGAAGGGTCGCCTGGCGGGGATCTTTGCCGTCCACCGGCTGCTCTTCAAGCAGCCGTTCGCGCCCCTGGTCGATCAGCCGGCGCTTGTCCTCCGGAGGCAGTTCAGCCACCACGTCGTTCCATTCCTGCACCAGCTTGGCCCCCTGCTTTATCAGCAGATTCGGACCCCAACTCATCTTGGAAGTGATATTGCCGGGAACGGCGAACACTTCCCTCCCTTGATCCAGCGCCAGCCGCGCCGTAATCGCCGACCCGCTGTACTGCGCCCCCTCGACAATCACCACTCCCGAGCCCATGCCGCTTATGATGCGATTGCGAATTGGGAAGTTCTGGGGATAGGCGGGCGCCCCCATCGGGAATTCCGACACGATCAGGCCCTTCTCGGACAGCTCCGCCGCCAGCTTCCGGTTTTCCGAAGGATACAACACATCCACGCCGCAGCCCAGCACCGCCACGGTGTTTCCGCCCGCGGAGAGCGCGCCCTTGTGGGCTGCCGTATCGATACCGCGCGCCATTCCACTCACGATAGTCAATCCCGCCCTTGCCAGATCCGCCGCCAGCCGTTCGGCAACCGCCGCGCCGTAAGACGTCGGCCGCCGCGTTCCGACCATTCCGAGCATCAGCGAACCAAGCAGTTCGATACGGCCCCTGGCGAACAGCACCACCGGCGGATCGAAGATCTCGCGCAGCTTGGGTGGATAGCGCGGATCGGAGATGGCGACCAGGGTGGTCGCGGTCTCCAGCATCTTCTGCTGCTGGATGGCGGCATCCTCGAACGAACAGCCGCTCTCGATGCTTTGCGCCACGCCCCCTGGTATTCCCGCCGCCTCCAGTTCCTGACGTGAAGACCGGAACACCGCCGGCGCCGTCCGAAACCGCTCTATCAGTTGCCCCGATTTCCGGGTGCCAAGGCCCGGGACCAACCTCAAGGCCAGCCAGTGAAGTTCCTCTTCTTGACTTAGGATTGGAGCCAGCATGAATCCGTCAGGGCCCGGTGCGCCGCAACCCCTAGACAACGTTGTAGTTTCAGACGGCCAAGATTCTCAGATAATTTCGGGCTATCCGCCAACCGTCATGTTCGATACGATGGAGGCGGCGAACTCGCTGGTCTTCAACTTGACCGCGCCTTCCATGAGGCGGTGCAAGTCGTAGGTCACGCGTTTCTGGCGGATCGTTTCGGTGATGCCCGCCTCAATCAGCGCGGACACCTCTTTCCAGCCCATGTACTCGAACATCATGCAGCCGGAAAGGATCAGGCTGGACGGATTGATTACGTCCTTGCCGGCGTACTTGGGCGCCGTCCCGTGGGTCGCCTCGAAGATCCCCTGCTCGTCGCCGATATTGGCGCCCGGCGCCATGCCCAGGCCGCCGACCTGCGCGGCGCAAGCGTCGGAAAGGTAGTCGCCGTTCAGGTTGGGCGTGGCCAGGACATCGTACTCGTCAGGCCGCAAAAGCACCTGCTGGAAGATCGAGTCGGCGATGCGGTCCTTAACCAGCACCTTTCCCTCCGGCGGGTTGGAGCCGGCCTCGGCTTCCGTCACGCACTGGTCCGCGAACTCCTCCTTCACCACCTCGTAGCCCCAGTCGCGAAACGCCCCTTCGGTGTACTTCATAATGTTGCCTTTGTGAACTAACGTCACGCTGCGGCGCTTGTTCGCGATTGCGTACTGGAGGGCGCGGCGGATCAGGCGCTTGCTGCCGGTGACGCTCATGGGCTTGATGCCAATACCGGAATCGGCGCGGATGTTCGTTTTCATCTCCCCGTTCAGGAAGTCGATGAGCTTTTTCGCCTCCGGGCTCCCCTGCTTCCATTCGATTCCAGCGTAAACGTCCTCGGTGTTCTCGCGAAAGATCACCACATTCAGCAACTCGGGCCGCTTCATAGGTGACGGCACACCTGGATAGTAGCGGACGGGGCGCATACAGACGTAGAGCGTCAGCAACTGGCGCAGAGCCACGTTCAGGCTGCGCATGCCGCCGCCGATCGGGGTGGTCAGCGGCCCCTTGATGGCGACGTGATAGCGCTGGATCGCGTCCAGGGTGTCCTTCGGCAGCCAGTCATTCGTCTGCTGGAATGCCTTCTCGCCCGCCAGAACCTCAAACCAGGCCACGTGGCGTTTTCCGCCATAGGCGCGCTTGACGGCCGCATCGAACACGATCCGGGAGGCCCGCCAGATGTCCGGACCTGTCCCATCGCCCTCGATGAAGGGAATAATCGGGTTGTCGGGGACGATGAGTTTTCCGCCGCGAAATTCAATGGGGCTCCCATCCGCGGGGACGGGGATACGATTATATGAATCCATTATTCTTCCAGCTCCTCTGCTGCACTTGGACCCACTATAACAATTCGTCCCACTCCCGGCAATTGAACGGGCTTCTACAGCACGTCGGCGAAGCCCCGCTTCAGTTGGCGGAAAAACAGACCGCCGGCGATGAAAATCACCGTTGAGCAGGCCGCCAGAATCGCCAACTCCTGCCAGTCGGGCGGACGGGAGGACAGCAGCCGCTCGCGGTAGGCGCGGACCAGATACGCCATCGGGTTGGAGGCGATCAGGAAGTGGAACTGCGGCGGGTAGGCCGACTCGGCGATAAAGATTGGAGTGGTCCAGAACCATAAAGTCATTACCACGCTGAGCGCCTGCGTGGTGTCCCGCAGGTAGACCTGAAGGGCGGCGACGATCCAGCCGATTCCCACGGCCAGCAATCCGGTCAAGATCGCGTAAACCGGCAGCATAACCAGCATAATACTGATATGGTTCAGCCAAATAGCGACTGCGGCTACCGCCAGCGCCACGCCGATCAAGTGGTGAATCAGGGATGAGAGGAAGATGGACAGCGGCACGACTTCGGAGGGGAAAACGGTCTTCGTAATCAGGCCGGAATTTTCCACGATCGAGGTCGATGACCTCTGCACCGTATCTTGAAACAGCAGCCAGGGCAGGAATCCGCAAAAGAGGAAGAGCGAGTAGTTCTGCGTGACCTCGCCCGCTTTCAGCGGGATCTTCAAACAGATCTGGAAGACGAAGGTCCAGCTCAGAAGCAGGACCAGAGGATGGATCACTCCCCATAGCCATCCGGCCACGGAGCCCACAAACCGTGTTTCAAAATCGCGCCGCACCATCTGGAACAGCAAGGCGCGCCGGTCGACGAGGTTCTGGAGAAAGAGACTGCCTGGCAAACGCATTTGGCTTCGCGTCGCCCGCCCGGTTCGATCGATGCGGCGCGACCCGATCATGCTAACACAGCGCCGATGAGAGAGAATAGCGGTGATGAGAGCAGAGGCATTCACAGATCTCGGCCGGGTGCGCCAGTCAAACGAAGATAGCGTCTTCGCGGACCAGGAGACGGGCCTCTTGATAGTGGCCGACGGAATGGGAGGCCATGCCGCCGGCGAGATTGCCAGTGGCCTGGCCATCCAGATCATCACCGACTTCCTCCGGCAACCGCTGCCTTTCGGCGAACGGCCGCCCGAGATTGCGGCATCCCTGCTGAGCCAGGCCATCGATCAGGCCAATCTCGCCATCCGCGCGCGCGCCGCCCAGGATCCGACGCTGCACGGCATGGGAACCACGCTGGTGGTCGCCATCTGCCGCAGCGCTAGCATTTCGCTCGCCCACCTGGGCGACAGCCGCGCTTACCTGATCCGCGGCGGCCAGATTCGCCAGGTGACCGAGGACCACTCTCTAGTGGCGCAGATGGTGAGAGCGGGAGAGATTACCCAGGAAGAGGCGCGCAAGCACCCCCTTCGCAACCTCATCACCCGCAGTTTGGGTTCCGCCAGCAGCGCCCAGCCCGATGTTCAGTTGCTGGAGTGGCTGCCGGGCGACTACCTCCTGATGTGCAGCGATGGCCTGACCAACATGGTTGAGGATGAAGAAATCGCCGGTCTGTTCGGCGCGGGCGGCACCGGACTCCCTCAGGCGTGCGAACAGCTAATCGCGCTGGCCAACTCCCGTGGCGGCAACGACAACATCAGCGTGGTGGTGGGCTGGAACGGGTGAGGCGCGGTTACTGTTCCTCGAACGGCAGCACTCCCAGGAATTCCCCCAGGACCCGATAGGGACCGTCCTCGAGCTCGGAGGCATTCAGATTCCAGGCCTCGAATTCGGGATTCAGCGGCTCCATGCGAATCTGCTCGTGGCGCCAGCCATCTTCGGTTGAGCTCTTCTGGCTGGTGTAGCGCTTGATGGTGAACTCCCCGCCGCTCTCGGAGGCTCCCTCTTGCCGGATGAGCAGCAGTTTGCCTTGCCGGGAACCGACGACGCCATGCCGGAATACGCACAGGCTGCCGTCCGGAATCAGCGGTTCCATGGAATGCCCCACCACCAAAGCTACGAACATGTCCTTGGTCAGACGCAGATTCTCCGGAGCGCGGACCCAGTCTTCAGCCTCCACTTCCATGTCCCGGCCGAAGCGCGTGGCGGCCGCGCGCAGCGAATAGAGCGGCAGATGGGTTCGAAACGGCAACGGGTTCACGGCGGCCCGCGGAGCGCCCTCCACGTGGGTCAGGTACAGCCGGTCGAGGGCTTTCGTAAAATCGCCCACGGCGAGTGTCTCGCGCGGCGTGATCGAGAGCGTGTTGGAAAGCGCGTCCTCCAGCGCCCTCAGAGCCTGCTCGCCGCCTGTTTGCTTGCCCTGCTCGTTCAAATCCCGCTCAATCTGGCACAGCACCTCCGCGTCCTCGGGATCGGCGATTTCGTCCCAGTCCTGGCGCATCTTGACATACAGGGTGTCCGCGGCTGGGTCCAGGAGCAGCACTCCGGCGATTGCCTTAGGCCTTCCAGGGAGATTCACTTCCAGCACTAGGTACTGAGCCTTGCGTGCGTAGCCAAAAGCCGTCGCGGGCATTTCTATATACTATCGGCAGTTAACGTTCCCGGCCTAAGGATTCTCCGGATAATAGCCCGTGCGGTGCCGGACCACGACGCCGGGCAGGTTGACCTCGACTCGGATCTGGCGAAATGTTCGATCGGGACCGGCTTGGTTGGGGGCGTAGCGCAGAATGTACTGCGTCGCCACCTCGCCAGCGAGTGCGGCCACCGAGCTGAATATGCCCTTGGCAACCTGCGCCGCGTACTGCCCAGTACCCACAGTCAAGCTGTAGTTGCCCGCGTCGGACGGGTTGGAGATGTAACCTGAAACATCCGAGTAAAGGCCCTGTAATGGGAACTCGACCCTGCCGCCCGTTTCTTCGCACAACCGCTTGAGGTTGGCGGTGCCCTCGCTGGTGAAGCCGAAAGCCGTGGTGCTCATGGCGTAAATCGTGACCCGTTTGCGTTGCGCCAGTTCCAGCACCTCTTCGAGCGTCTTGCTGCTGGCCGAATCGTGGCCGTCGCCGACGATGATGAGCACGGGGCGAGGCTCGATCGGCTCGCCCTGGATCATGTTGCGGCGCGTGAGGGCCAGGTAGATCGCGTCGTAAAGGGCCGCGCCGCCGCCTGGTTTCAGCTTGCGGATTCGCTCCACGATCGGCTGCGGATCCTGGGTCGTATTTACCGCCAGTTCGGCTTCGGTGCCGTAGGCGACGAGATATCCGCTGAACCGCTTGTCATCCGGCACCAGCGTGAACACCAGCTCCGTCGCCGCCTCCTGAAAAGACTTCCAGTAGAGCCGGGTAGCGTTGCTCATGTCCAGGAGGAAGCCCACCACCACGGGCTGGCCTCTTTCGCGGCTGAAGTAGGTGACCTTCTGCTCCTTGCCCTGGTCCCATATCCGGAAGTCCGAAGCGTCCAGGTTAGTTATGAACCGGCCCTTGTCGTCGGTGACCGTGATCGGCACCATCACCTCGTCCACCTGAGCGCGAAACTGCGGAATGTCGGCGGGGACCTGCGCGGCCGGCGGCTGCGCCAGCAGCGAAGACAGAAAGACCACCCCGATAGCCAATCGAGCAAGCATGAAGCAATCCTTCTGCGATTATAGCGGAGCCGCCAAGCGCCGGTGGAGGGCGGTCGCACGCCGCCGCGGACGGCGCGGCAAACGACTCATCCGCCACAAGCGCACTGCTATACTCTTTTCAGATGTTCGTTGACGTTTCATGCCCACTATAGCCTGATCGGGATCGTATCGCGTGTTCTTCTACAGCAACAACGGTGTGGAGCCGCCGCACGTTCACATCCAGAAAGGACGTGCTCTTGCGAAGTTCTGGTTGGAGCCGGTCGCCCAGGCATCTGCATCAGGCTTTCGCGCCTACGAACTGCGGGAAATGGAGCGTCTCGTTGTGGAACACCAGCGCGACTGGTTGGAGGCTTGGTATGAGTTCTTTGGCGGTTGAGACAAACCCGCGTGCAGTCGAGGTTGCGGTTGCCGAGGATGAGCTAAGCGCCATCTTGGCGGATGGCCGCAGAATATCGGTGCCCTTGACTTGGTTTCCTCGTCTGCTGCACGGCACATCTGCCCAGCGGCAGAACTTCGAGCTACTCGGCGACGGCGAAGGCATCCACTGGCCCGACCTCGACGAGGACCTCAGTGTGGCAGGACTACTCCGCGGAACGCCTGCGCCGGCGCACCAAACAAAATAGGGGTGAGGGCCTTCGCCCCCACCCCTGATGATTTGACTCTGTGTCCTCTGCGGCTCTCCGGTAACTCACTCCCGAGGGGTGGAAAATTGACCCGTTCCCGGCACGGCTGGCCCGGTTTTCCACTCTGGCCCTCCGCAGGGCAAAGTTACCTTGTTCACTGGACCCCGGAGTCCCTCCGGGGCCACCGCTCTCCGGTAACACGCTCCCGAGGGGTGGAAAATTGACCCGTTCCCGGCACGGCTGGCCCGGTTTTCCACTCTGGCCCTCCGCAGGGCAAAGTTACCTTGTTCACTGGACCCCGGAGTCCCTCCGGGGCCGGCGCTCCGTGGTGAATCCCAAAACAAAAAGGCCCGGTCTTTCAACCGGGCCTCTCCGGTAACACGCTCCCGAGGGGTGGAAAATTGACCCGTTCCCGGCACGGCTGGCCCGGTTTTCCACTCTGGCCCTCCGCAGGGCAAAGTTACCTTGTTCACTGGACCCCGGATTACCTCCGGGGCCACCGCTCCGTGGTGAATTCTTCTACGCAGTGCGGGTCATCTCGGCCTTGTCGCCGGCGAATGCCGGTTGCAGTATACATATGTTATATGTATACTAGCTGACGATGGGGGAAGTCCTGAGCTTCGATTGGGACGGCACGAACACCCTCCACATCGCCCGCCACGGGATCCCGCGGCGGGAGGTTGAAGAGGTGTTCGCCAACAACCCAGCGGATGTCGGTTATGAGATTTCCCTTCGCATTTTGGTCGCGGTCTGGGCCATACGAGGCGAGGCTGTTCGCCCGGTCACCGCATTCGAGGCAAGCAGGCAACTGAAGAAGGCGTATCTCGCCTCAAGAGGTATGTAGAGATGTCCAAGAAAGCACAACGCGTGAGCATCCCGAAGTTCGCCTCCGAAGCCGAAGAGGCGCGGTGGTGGGACCGGAACTCGAAGATGGTTGAGAAGGAGTTGGCTGCGGCGCTAAAGGCCGGAACGGCACGGAGCGGCACGGCTCAGCGCTTGGTGAAAGAAGCGCGAGAGTCGAAGAACATCACCATCCGCATGCCGCTCGCGGAGGTTGAGAGAGCCCGCGCGCTGGCCGAGAAGAAGGGCATCGGCTACCAGACCTACATGAAGATGCTGCTGAGGGAAGCTCTGGATCGGGAGAGTCGGAAGGCAAGCTGAAAAGTGGGGGCCGGGAATGTCCGGCCCCCCGGTGAACTTCTACGCCGTGCGGGTCATCTCGGCCTTGTCGCCGGCCAGCGCCGCCTGAGCGGCAGCCAGGCGCGCGATCGGCAGCCGGTACGGGGAACAGCTCACGTAGTCCATCCCCACCCGGTAGCAGAACTCCACCGAACTGGGCTCGCCGCCGTGCTCGCCGCAAATGCCAATCTCGAGCTTCGGGTTGGCCGAGCGGCCCAACTTCACCGCCATCTCCACCAGCTTGCCAACGCCTTCCTGGTCCAGGACGGCGAACGGGTCGGCCTTGAAGATCTTCTTGTTCTCGTAGTCCTTCGAGAACTTTACATAGTCGTCGCGCGACAGACCCATCGTGGTCTGGGTCAGGTCGTTGGTCCCGAAGCTGAAGAAATCCGCCTCGGTTGCCACCTGGTCCGCCGTCAGCGCCGCCCGCGGAATCTCGATCATGGTGCCGATCATGTACTTCTGCTTCTGCATGCCGGCCTTGCCCAGAACTTCTTCCGCCACGCGCTTCACCAGCGCCTTCTGATCCTGCAGTTCCTGCACGCCGCCAATCAGCGGAATCATGACTTCCGGAATGACGCGCTTGCCCTTCTTCGCCACCAGCACCACGGCTTCGAAGATGGCCCGCGCCTGCATCTCGGTGATCTCCGGATAGAGGATGCCCAGACGGCAGCCGCGCAGTCCCAGCATCGGGTTGAACTCGTGCAACTCTTCGACCCGGCGCAGCAGCGCCGGCACCGACTTCTTCAGCTCGCCGACCTTCATGCCGTACTTCTCGGACATCTCCTTCTTGTCCTTAAGCGTGGCGTGCGGCAGCCGGGCAAGGTCCACCATCAGGTCTTCCCGCTTGGGCACGAACTCGTGCAGCGGCGGGTCCAGCGTGCGGATCACAACCGGCAGGCCGTCCATCACCTCGAATAGCCCGGCGAAGTCCTTGCGCTGAAGCGGCAGCAGCTTGGCCAGGGCCTTGCGGCGGGTCTTTTCGTCCCCGGCCAGAATCATAGCCTGCATGTTCTCGATGCGGCCCGGCCCGAAGAACATGTGCTCGGTGCGGCACAGCCCAATGCCCTCGGCGCCGAACTTGCGGGCAGCTTTGGCGTCGCGCGGGATGTCCGCATTGGCGCGGACCCCGAACTTGCCGCGGAACTCATCGGCCCATCCCATGAACTTGGCCAGAACGCCGGAGCTCGGATCGGGCTCCACCGTGTTGCACTGCCCCGCGAACACCTCGCCCGTCGCGCCGTCGATCGACAGCCAGTCGCCTTCCTTCAGCACGATGTTCGTGCCGCGAACGCTCATCCGGTGCTTGCCTTCCTCGACCTCCAGGCCCTCGGCGCCCGCCACGCACGGCGTTCCCATGCCGCGCGCCACCACCGCCGCGTGGCTGGTCATGCCGCCGCGCGCCGTCAGAATGCCCTTAGCCACTTCCATGCCGTGAATGTCGTCCGGCACGGTCTCTTTGCGCACCAGGATGACGGGCGCCTTCGTCGAAGCCACCACCGCGTCGTCCGCCGTGAAGACAATCTGTCCGACCGCCGCGCCGGGCGACGCCGGCAGACCGGTGGCCAGCTTCTTCAGGTTCTTCCTGGCAGCGGGATCGAGGATCGGGTGCAGCAACTGTTCGAGCTGGTTCGGCTCGACGCGCATCACGCCCTCTTCCTTGCTGATCAGCCCTTCTTCCACCATCTCCACCGCGATGCGGACGGCCGCCGGACCCGTGCGCTTGCCGTTGCGCGTCTGGAGCATGAACAGCTTGCCTTCCTGGATGGTGAATTCGAAGTCCTGCACGTCGCGATAGTGCTTTTCCAGCATGCCGGTGATCTGGCGGAGCTGCTTGTAGACCTCGGGCATCACGTCTTCCAGCTCCGAGATCGGCTTCGGCGTGCGGATGCCGGCCACCACGTCCTCGCCCTGCGCGTTGATCAGGAATTCGCCGTAGAACGCCTTCTCGCCCGTGGCCGGGTTGCGGGTGAAGCCCACGCCGGTGGCCGAGCTGTCGCCCATGTTGCCGAACACCATGGCCTGCACGTTAACCGCGGTGCCCAGGTTGTCGGCGATCTTGTTCATCTTGCGATAGTGCGAAGCGCGGGCGTTCCACCAGGAGCGGAAGACGGCGTTGCGCGCCATCGCGAGCTGCTCGTTCGCATCCTGCGGGAACGCGCTGCCGGTCTTCTTCTGGACCAGCTTCTTGTACTCCTCGATCACGACCTTCAGATCGTCCGCGGTCAGGTCGGTGTCGAACTTCGCCTTCACCTTCTTCTTGCGGGCGTCGAACAGGTGCTCGAACTCGTCCTTGGAGATCTCCAGCACGACGTTGCCGAACATCTGGATGAAGCGGCGGTAGCAGTCGATAGGCGAACCGCGCGTTGCCGCTCTTGCCGACCAGCGCCTCGACCGTCACGTCGTTCAGGCCCAGGTTGAGAACCGTGTCCATCATGCCCGGCATCGAGAACTTGGCGCCGGAGCGAACGCTGACCAGCAGCGGATTCTTCGGGTCGCCGAGCTTCTGGCCCATGCGCTCTTCCAGTTGAGCCAGGGCGGCCTTGGCCTCTTTTTCGATCTCGGCGGGAATCTTCTTATCGTTGTCGAAATAGATGTTGCAGACCTCGGTGGAAATAGTGAAACCGGGAGGGACGGGCACGCCCGCGCGGCTCATTTCGGCCAGGCCGGCGCCCTTTCCGCCCAGAATGTCTTTCATTGCTCCGTGCCCGTCGGCGGTACCACCGCCGAAGGCGTACACGTATTTCGTCATAGTGCTCTTATCTCCTTAACTATTTTGAGTGCCTTGCGTAACAATTTCAGAAAAGTCCGCGATTGCCGAAAACTCCGTCAGCAACCGATGCAATAACGTGAGCCTGTTGCGCCGGACATTCGGATCGGGCGCGTTCACCATAACCTTGTCAAAAAACAGATCGACCGCCGGCCGCAGCGCGGCGATTTCTTCGAGCTTCTCCCGGTAGTCCAGGTCGTCTGCCAGCACCCGTGCCCGCGCCGCCTGGAACGCCGCGAAAAGGGCCTTCTCGGGTCCGTCTTCCAGCAGAGTCTCTTCCACTTCGCCGCCGCCTTCGAAGCCCGCCTGCCGCAGGATGTTCCGGATGCGTTTGAAGCTGGCCGCCAGGGGTTCGAAATTCTCCGTGGGCCGCACCGCCTGCAATGCGGCGAGGCGGCTCTCCACATCCGGCAGGTCGTCCCAGCCGGAAGCCACGACGGCATTCACTTCGTCGTACTTGAAGCCGCGCACTTCCCGGAAGTAGTGCCGGATGCGATCCAGGAAGAATTCCTTCAACTCCGCACTGCCGCCCAATAACCGGGCAATCCGCAGCGACAGCTTCCCCTCCACCAGAATCTTGACCACCCCTTGCGCCGCCCGGCGCAAGGCGAACGGGTCCTTCGATCCGGTTGGGATCAACCCGATGCGAAAAACAGCCTCCAGCGTGTCCAGCTTGTCGGCGAGCGAGACCAACCGCCCTTCCGGCGTCGCCGGGATCGAATCCTCCATGCTCACCGGCTTGTAGTGCTCGTAGATCGCCCGCCAGACCGGCTCGGGCTCTCCCTGAGCCCGCGCGTAGAGGCCGCCCACCACGCCCTGCAGCTCGGTGAACTCCTTCACCATTTCCGTGGTCAGATCGCACTTGGCGAGCCGCGCCGCCCGCTGTGCGTCTTCCGAGCCGCCCAACTCCCCGGCCAGCGCCGCCACCCGCTCGGATTTTTCGAGGTAGGAGCCCAACTGCGCCTGCCAGGTGACGTGCGCCAGATCCGGCAAGCGGTCCGCCAGCTTCTTCTTCTGGTCGAAGTCCCAGAAGAAGCGGGCATCGTTGAACCGCGCGCGCAGCACGCGCTCGTTGCCCTTCCGAACCAGCCCTTCGGGGTCTTCCTTGGTGTTCATCACCGCGATGAACCGCGGCGCGAGCTTCCCGTCCGGCCCGCCAATCGAGAAGTACCGCTGGTGGTGCCGCATGACCGTCACCAGCACTTCCCCCGGCAAGCTCAGAAACTGCTCGTCGAAGCCGCCCACGATCGGCGTCGGATACTCGGTCAGATAGACCAGCGTGTTCAGCAGCCCGGCGTCCGGACTCGCGCCTCCGAGTCCAGCTTCGATTCTCGCCTGGCGCTCCTCGGCCGAGACCAGCACGTAGTTGTCGCGCAGAAGCTGCTGGTAGGTCTCGACCGTCACCCGGATCTTCTTCTTCCCAAGCTGCCGGTGGCCCGTAGTGACGTTGCCGGACTTCACGCCGGCGATTTCGAAAGGCACCACCCGCGTCCCCAGCAGCGCCACCATCCACCGGATCGGGCGGATGAAACGCGGCCCAGCCTTCCCTGTCCAGTACATCGTCTTCGGGAAATGCAGTTTGAGAATCAGCTCCGGCAGCGCCCCGGCCAGAATATCCAGCGTCCGGCGGCCTTGTGCCTTCTTCCTGTAGGCCAGGTATTCGCCCTTGGGGGTCTTGACCGTCCGCAAGGCCGCGGGCTCCACGCCCAGCTTTCGGGCAAACCCCGCCGCCGCGCCCTCGCCCGCCGACTTCGGCGGCCCGGTCACCAGTTCCACGCTGTTGGGCTGCCGCGGCGGCAAGCCCTCGGCCTTCAGCACCAGCCGGCGCGGCGTGCCCTCCAGCATGACCGCCTTGCCCTCCAGCCGCTGCGCCTTGAGCAACGCCTCGAACAACTCAGCCAGTTGCTTGAGCGCGGGCTGGATCATCCAATCCGGAATCTCTTCGGTCCCGATCTCCAGCAGGAACGGCAGCGTCTTCATGCCGCCACCTCCCGCGAGGACTGGTCCACCCAGGCCTGGGCCACCCCAACCGCCAGCTTACGCACCCTGGCGATCACCCCCACCCGCTCGGTCACGCTGATCGCCCCGCGCGAGTCGAGCAGGTTGAACAAGTGAGAGCACTTCAGCACCTGGTCGTAGGCGGGGAGCAGCGGGAAGCGCTTCTTTTCGGGATAGGACGGGTAGGCGTCCAGCAGGCGCCGGCACTCCTTCTCGTGCAACTCGAAGAGCTGCCAGAGCGTGGCCACATCCGCCATTTCGAAGTTGTAAACGGAGAACTGCAATTCATCCGCGAGGCGCACGTCGCCGTAGCTCGCGCGCGGCGCCCACTCGATGTCGTACACGCTGTCCTTGCCTTGCAGAAACGCGGTCAGGCGCTCCAGGCCATAGGTCAGCTCGGCGGGCACCAGGTCGAGGTCCACGCCGCCGCACTGCTGGAAGTAGGTGAACTGAGTGATCTCCAGGCCGTCCAGCATCACCTGCCAGCCGATCCCCCAGGCCCCCAGCGTGGGCGATTCCCAGTTGTCTTCCTCGAACTTGATGTCGTGCTTGCGCAGGTCGATGCCGATCGCCTCCAGGCTTTGCAAGTACTGATCCATGACATCGGCCGGAGAGGGCTTGAGGATCACCTGCAACTGCGAATGCTTGTAGAGGCGGTTGGGATTGGCCCCGTAGCGCCCGTCGGCCGGCCGCCGGCTGGGCTGCACGTACGCCACGCGGTAGGGTTTCGGACCCAGCACGCGCAGGAAGGTCTCGGGGCACATCGTCCCCGCCCCAACCTCGACGTCGTAAGGCTCCTGGATCACGCACCCGCGCTCGGCCCAGTAGTTCTTCAACTTGAATAGTGTCTGCTGAAAGGAATCCATCACACCGTTTCCAGAATGGGGACCGTCACCAGGCGCCGCTCGATGTGGTTCTCGATCTCGCGCACCAGGAACCGGCGCAGGTCGGCGGCGGTCTGTTTGGTCCAGACTTGCGGCGTCAATTGCGCGACCGGCCGCCTCACCATCTCTTCGGCAATGCTCATCGAATCCGAACTCACTCTCAAGGCGGGCAGGAATCCCGAGAGCCGGACCGCCCACAAGGTGAAGTAAGTCACCGCCGGCCACAGGGCCTGGTCCCGCTCCGCGCGCAAATAATCCAGCGTGGCCGCCAGCAGCCGGAAAAACAGCTCACTCTGCTCGCCTGGCGCCAGAAGCTGCTCGGAGACTTCCGCCATGTAATCCAGCGCCACTCCCATCCCGTAGTCCGACTGCAACTCAAACTGGGAATGAATCAACTCACAGGCGTCCACCCCAACCAGCTCTCGGTTCTCGCGCTGGGAATAAGACACCTGAACGTGCGAAAGCCTTTCCAAGCCTGACCCAAAGCCGCTCTTGGGACGCCTCGCCCGCCGCGCCACACCGCGCAATTTACCCTGGTCCCGCGCGAGAAAGCTGACGACAAGGTCCGCTTCCCTAAAAGGGTACGTGCGTAGGATAAAGGATTCGCTTACCCGCGCCGGCATGTCGGCAAGAGGCAGTAAAGATTCACTTTAACACACACCGACGCGTGCGTCCCTCACTGCCCCTGCCTTGAAATCGCCCGCACCAGCTTGCGGTAGGGTATATCCTCCAGCCCGGCGAACGGAATCCACTCTCCGTCCCGGTAACTGGAGTAGAACCAGCGCGCCAGCAGCGCCAGATGTTCCTGACGCTCGCGCGCCCCAACCCTGTCCGGTAACACGCGATTGACCGTGTTGCCGTTCGTAATCGAGCAGGGCCTCTGCGCCAGAGGCGCACAGCCGCCCTGCCAAGGGCTGTCTGGCTGAAGCTCCGCCGCAATCACCCGCAGCCTCCGGTCGAGGGACTCGGCCTTCGCCCCCGCCGCCTCTACCGCAAAGCGCCGCGGCGCCTGCCAGCAACCCCCGAGCATGAACCACAACTCCACGCACCCCGGCGCGACGGATCGGGTCACCGCCAGGCCATTGAGATCGTCGATGTTGCCGGCTAATTCATCGCGGAGTTTGAGGACCTCTTGGACCTTCTCCAGTTGCTTGTGCAGCCGCGCCGCCTCCTCGAAGTTCATCTCCTGGCTGAGCCTGTCACGCGCGTGCAGCAGGGCGCCGGACAGGCTCCGCCCGCCGGTCGAAAGAAACTGGCGCGCTCGCTCGACCTCGCTCGCGTACTCTTCCGCGCTCACCGCCATCTGGCAAGGCCGCAGGCACAGGTTCATCTCGCCATACATGCAGCCGGGATGGCTCGCGGAGGGTTCCAGGTTCTCCTGACATCGGCGCATCTGAAACAGGTCCAAAAACCGGCTTTCGAACTGCTCGGCGGCGGCCCGCGCGCGGAATGGCCCGTAGTAGAAGCCGTGCGAGTCGCTGAGCCGCGTGGTCACCTGGCTGCGGGGAAAGGCATTGGATAAGACGATCTTCACGTAGGGCGGCATCCGCAGCCGGATGAGATCGAGGTACGTTTCGGGGAAATGCTGGCGGGCGGCGGCGCAGAGCACCAGGCTGGTCTCAAGCCCCGAGGCCGTGGGACGGTACTCGATGCGCGTCGCTACGGCGCGCAGGTTCAGCCTCTTCGAGAGCGCCGATGGCGGCCCCAGGAGTCGTCCCAGGCGCCGGGGCAGCATGGTGGTCCTGCCGAGGTAGGGCCGCCCCTCCCCGGCCAGAATCAGGAATACAGCGGGCCCGGCGGGGAGCGCCGCGAGCGATGCGTCCAGCGACTCAGGCCCCTTCTCGGCCGAAATTGTTCGCGGGTTCCAGAGCGCGTCCGTCGGCAAATGGCCTCCCGGAATGAGGTCTGGCCGCGGATTAGAAGGCCAGACCTCCGCGGATCTCGACAACGGGGCCGCCGTATTGTATACCGCCCAACACGGAGAACATCAGGAGTTTCACCGGAAAGACGTTCACGCCACCGACGAACTTTGCTGTCGGCGCGTAGAGCTTCGAATCGTGCGAGTAGTCGCTTTGAAGCACCCCGTCGAAATAGGAAAGATACCGGTTGTTGCTCTTCACGAACGCCAGGCCTCCCCCGGCTCCGACGAAAGGCTCCACCCGATAACGGCCCGGCCGGGGAGAGACGTTGACGTACAACATGCCACCCACAAAGTGGGTGGGTTCAAATTCCCTATAGACAACGCTCTTCCAGGTGTGAGTCTGACCCCCGAAGGTGTCCGTGCCCGTTTCTTCCGAGGGATCGGCGGCAAGGTTGAGGCGTGAGTAATAGACGCTCCCTCCCACCCTTCCTCGGGGGCTGAACACGGCTTCAACGCCCGGTGCGGGGCCATCCACACGGAAGCCTTTGTACTTGTTCTTTTCAGCAAATGGAACGAAATCCTTGCCGAAGCTGCCCGTGGCGAGAATCGCATGACCTTGAGCAAAGCAGGCGACACAGAAAATGGACAACAGCAGAAGCAATCTGAATATGTGGGTCAAAGTTGGAAACATGCATTCGATCTTAACATCACTGGTTTGAGAAGAAGCTCCGCCGCAATCTCGCGAGGCCTCCGGTCGAGGGACTCGGCCTTCGCTCCCGCCGCCTCTACCGCAAAGCGCGGCGGCGCCCGCCAGCAACGCCCGAGCATGAACCACCACTCCACGCACTTGAGATCGTCGATGTTGCCGGCCAATTCGTCGCGGAGTTTGAGGACCTCCTGCACCTTCTCCAGTTGCTTGTGCAACCGCGCTCACCGCCATCTGGCAAGGCCGCAGGCGCAGACTCATCTCGCCATACATGCAGCCGGGACGGCTCGCGGAGGGTTCCAGGTTCTCCTGACATCGGCGCATCTGAAACAGGTGCCCGCGCGCGGAATGGCCCGTAGTAGAAGCCGTGCGAATCGCTGAGCCGAGTGGTCACCTGGCTGCGGGGAAAGGCATTGGATAAGACGATCTTCACGTAGGGCGGAATCCGCAGCAGGATCATGTCGACATACGTCTCGGGGAAATGCCGGCGGGCGGCGGCGTAGAGCACCAGGCTGGTCTCAAGCCCCGAGGCCGTGGGACGGTATTCGATGCGCGTCGCTACCGCGCGCAGGTTCAGCCTCTTCGAGAGCGCCGATGACGGTACCAGAAGTCGTCCCAGGCGCCGGGGCAGCATAGTTGTCTTACGGAGGTAAGGTCGCGCCTCCCCTGCCAGAATCAGGAATACGGCGGGCCCGGCGGGAATCGCCGCGAGCGATGCGTCCAGCAGCTCCGGCCCTTTGTCAATGGCGATTGCCCGCGGGTTCCAGAGCGCTTCCGTTGGCAAGCAGCCTCCCAGCCCTACTTAGCGGGAGAGGGCCTGGCAGGCGCCGGGCGAATCGCCTTCAATTGGGTCTGCGCCTGGCGGGAAAGCTGGTTGTTGGGAAAGCGCTTGATCAGCGTGCTGAACTCGCTGCGCGCTTTGGCGGTCGCTTTCATCTTGAGCAGCGCCATGCCCTTCATGTAGTGGGCGTCCGGAGTCTTCTCGTTCTCCGGATACTTTTCAAGCACCAGGTCGAACGCCGCGACCGCATCGTCCAACTCGCCGCGCGAGTAATGAATATCGCCGATATAGTACTGAGCCGAAGGCGCCTGGAAAGAGGCGCTGTAATTCTGTACGTAGTCGGAAAACTCCTTGAGCGCCAGGTCCAGGCTGCCGCCTTCCTTGTCTCGCAGCGCATTTTGGTAGAGGCTCTCGGGGGACTGGCCAATCGCGGCTCCCGTCGG
Organism: Bryobacterales bacterium; assembly: GCA_963734625.1. GTDB lineage: Bacteria > Acidobacteriota > Terriglobia > Bryobacterales > Bryobacteraceae > CAVTHW01. The sequence continues at coordinate 146,344 of CAVTHW010000002.1, forward strand.
CGGCGGGGCCACCGGCGATTGGAGCGTCTTCAGGGCGCTGTTCATGTCCGTCAACTGCTGCTCCAGCTTGCCGAACCGGGCGTTAATGCGACCCCACGGACTCCTTCAGCGCCTGGAACTCCGAGGCCATCTGATCCACCTTGGCGCCGATCACCGCGACCGGCTCCGCCAGCGTCTTGCTCTGTTCGCGCAAGCGAGCGTCCATCGCCTCAACCGATCCGCTCGTCTTGCCGTTCGCTTCGGTCGCTTGCTGCACTTGCTGCTGCAACTGGGCCAGCTTCTCCTCGATCGACTTCTGCAAGCCGCGCACCTGGTCTTCCAGGTTCAGCAGCTCCCGGTTCAGCTCGATATACTCCTTCTTTTGCCCGAAACCGAGACTGGAAACGGCAAGAGACAGCACCAAGATTCGCCAACCGACTCTCATGACGCTCTCCAAATATCCGAATGTCCGAGGCCCGCGAATGAACCGCGGGCCCCGGAGCAAAACCTACTGACCCGATACGAAGTGTACGCGCCGATTCAACTGCCAGCAGCTCTCATTGGACTCGGTGCACTGCGGGCGCTCCTTGCCGTAGCTGATGGTCTTCAGCTTGTCGGCCGGGACCCCCAGTTGGACCAGGTAATCCTTGGCCGCGGCGGCTCGCCGGTCGCCCAGCCCGAGGTTGTACTCCGCCGAACCACGCTCGTCGCAATGCCCTTCAATCGAGACCGTGTTGTTGGGGAAGTCCCGGAAGACCGCCTTAAGCCCGTCCGAGTTTCGCGTGAGGGTCGCCCGCGCGTCTTCCCGGATGTCGCTCTTGTCGTAATCGAAGAAGGCGTCCTGGACTGCCGTGGCCAGCCTCTGGCTGAAGCTGATCACCGGCTTGGCGGCCGGCGGAGGCGGCGGGGGCGGCGGCACGGTCACCGTGACAGTAACCGCGCGGGAATCCGTCCCACCCGGCCCTTTCGCGGTCAGCGTGTAGGTCGTGGAGTCCGTCGGGGAGACTTGACGGTTGCCGCGAGCCTCGACGGCTCCGACGCTCTGGTTGATCGAAATATCCGTCGCGTTGCTGATTTCCCAACGCAGCGTCGAAGACTGGCCGCGCTGGATCGTCGACGGCTCAGCTACAAACTGGGAGATCACAACTTTGGGCGGCGGGGGCGGCGGCACCTCTGCCTTGGGCGGCGGAGGCGGAGGGGGCGGAGCCACCTTCTTCTTGCACCCCGTTGCGGCCAAAAAAAGCGTGAATCCCAGTAAAACCAGGCTGACTTTTCGCATGCTCATGATCATCCTCTTTTCCTTCTCCTCCTTCAGTCCTTTCAAATGTACTCCATGATGAACTTTATTTCCATATCGGCCGCTGGTTGCGGCCTTGAGTAGTGAGCTTCTGCAATTGACTCCCATCGGCAAGCATGGTCCAGATTTGCGTTCCCCCGTCACGATTGGAGGAGAAGACCAGGTGCCGCCCGTCCGGCGCCCATGTCGGGTTCTCGTTGCGTCCCGCGCCATGGGTGAGTTGGTTAAGCTGCTGCGTCGCCACGTCCATGACAAAGATATTGTAGTTGCCTGGAGCAAAGCCTCGCGTCCAGGCGAATGCGATGAATTGACCGTCGGGATGCCACGCAGGATTCACTGCATCGCCCTCCCCGCTCGTCAGACGCTGGACATCGGCGCCGTCTATATTCATTTTATAGATCTGCGGCATGCCCGAACGGCCGCGAGACGAACACGATCGTGTTGCCGGTCTTCGGGTTCACTCGCGGTTCGGTGTTGATGTTGCGGGTAGACGTCAGCCGGTTGAAGTCCGAGCCGTTGACGTTGGCGATATATAGCTCCGACTCGCCTTCCTTGGCCGTGTTGGACGAGAACACGATTCTCTTGCCGTCCGGCGTGAAATCCGGCGTCACATTCAACGTCCCGGGAAGGTTGTAGAACGGCAGCTTGCCTCCGGTGAGCAGAGACTGAAGCTGGATCATCCAACCGGCCTTGGTCAGCAGCGTGTAGGCTAGCATGGTCCCGTCGGGCGAAACGCTGGCTGGCCACGTGTCCGTCTTGTAGAAAGTGACCTGCTTCTGGTTGGATCCGTCCGGGTCCATCGACCAGATTTCGTTCGAACCGCCCCGCGTGGAATTGAAGAAGATCTTCGTGCCCATCAGGCTCTTGTAGCCGAACTGCGCCAGGATGTCGGCGGCGAACGCGTGCGCGGTCTCTCTCGCGCCCGCCTCGTCGAGCGAGCCGAAATACATCTTGCCCAGCACCTGGGCCGAGGCCACATCGCGCTGCACGACGTTGAAGAGCCAGCCGAACACCGCCAGCCTCCCGTCCTGCACGCCGCTGTATCCGAAAGCCAGGTAGGCGGCGCTCGCCGGAGGGTCGGACCAGTCCGTCAGCCACGGCCCCTGGCGCACGGGCTGCGCCCCTCGGGCTGCCGTTCGCGGCGCTCGGAAGTCCTGGGGCCTCTGGGGCGTCTCCAGCGGGTACATGCTCTTCGGGACCATGCGGAACAGACCGGAAGAGTCCAGGTCGCTGAAAAGTACCTGGTTGAACGCGTCCATGAACTTCTGCGCGTCGCCCGATCCGCGGAAGTCCGCGACTGCGATAGCGGTGCGCTCCCCCTGCTGGAGCTTGATGGTGACGTCGCTCTGTTGCGCGCTGGCAGCGGCAAGAAGGGTAGCGGTGATGGCAACCACGCGTTTGGTGTTCATCTCTTTAGCTGGAACCAGAACTCGATTCGCGCCTCGTTTCGCTCATAGGCCGCGGGCAAAGGGGGAAACGGACTGGCCTCGTAGATGGCGCGCTGGGCGGAGTAGTCCAGCGCCTTGTCGCCGCTCGACTGATCCAGCCGGACATCCGAAGTCGATCCGTCGCGACGCAGAGTAAAGGTCACGATCACCGGAGGCGCCGTCTGAAGCATCGGATTGACATCGGCCGTCCGCCACTTGCGCGCCACCATCTGCTCCAACTGGTCCCGGTAGGCCCCGAACCGCGCGCCGAACGCGCTGCCTTGCCCCATGCCCACGCCGCCCGATCCCGTCTGTCCCACCAGCGGAGAGGAAAGCGCCCGGCCCGAGTCGCTGTAGATCTGCCCGGTGGTCGCCTTGGTCCGAAGATCGGCTCTCGGCTGGCTGGACTTGTACTGGCGTTGGACTTTGGTCTGGCCGCGCGCCTTGATGGCGATGCTCGCCTCGTGCACTGCGGCGGCTTTTTTCGCCGCCTGCTTGGATGGGGGAGGCTGAGGGATGGCCGATTCGGTGTCGTTCGCCAGGGGATTGGCCGGCCCGCCACGGCTCGGCAGAGGAATCTGGCTCACTGGCGTGATCCCCACGCTGCCGCCACCCAGCGAGTTGGGATTCCCCCACAGCTCCCGCGGCCGCCCGCTCACGAAGGATCCCGACCACCAGAAACGCAGCCACGCCGCAGTGCAGCGCGACCGAGCCCAGTAAGGGCTTCCTCAAAGATTCCTGCGCTTCAAGGATGTCGATGTGGGCCGTCACCTAATAAACCTTAATCTTCCCTTCATCATATATTAGCGCGGGGCCCGGCCTGGCTGATCCGCCTCGTCGACAGGCTGAGTCACGGCATTCACTTGCAGCTTGGCCTCGCCCAGCACGCTCATCACTTGGGCGACGCCGTCCCAAATCGCGTTCTTGTCGGCGCGCACGTACACCGCCTGCGACTTGCCGAACTTCTTGCTCGATCAGCGGAGGCGAGCTCGTTGATGTTCACCGGCTGGTCGTTCAGGTACAGCCGGCCGTCCCGGGTCAAGGTGACGACCGGCAGTTCCTGGGCGCTGTCCTTCACCTGCTTGACCTTGGGCACATCGACTTCCAGGCCGAACTCCATCACGTGCGCCGTCAGCATGAAGATGATCAGCAGCACCAGCACCACGTCCACCAGCGGCACGATGTTGATCTCGGACAGTGAGCGACGCGGCCCGAGCGGCGCCGGTTCGACGAACTGTCCGCCGTTGATGGAGAAGGCCATCGGCTCAGTCCTCGAAATTGCGTTCCGCGAGGTTCAGGAACTCGAGCGAGAAATCGTCCATCCGCGCGCCGATCTCGCGGATCACGTGGCCGAAGTGGTTGTAGAAGATGGCGGCGGGAATCGCGGCGGCCAGGCCCATGGCGGTCGCCACCAGCGCTTCGGAAATGCCCGGCGCCACCGCGCGCAGACTGGCGCTTCCGGCCAGCCCGAGGGCCTGGAAGGAATCGATGATGCCGAGAACCGTGCCGAACAGCCCGATGAAGGGCGACACGGTGGCGGTCGTCGCCAGCCAGTTCATGTTGCGTTCCAGCTTGGCCAGTTCTTCGCTGATGCCGAGCTGCAGCGTCCTTTCGAGAGCCAGCTTGTTGCTGAGCGTGCCCCGCGACTTCACCTGCCGCTCCACCTCCTCGTAGCCGAAGTCGAACACCGCGACCAGCGGCGCCGCCGGAACTGCTCGCTGGCGAGCGACACCGCCTCCAGTCCGTTCGCCTTGCGGAACGCCCTGAGAAACTGTAGATTCGCGGTGCGCGCCGCGCGCAGCACGTTCCACTTGGAGAAGATGATGGCCCACGACAAGACCGAGAAGACCACCAGCAGCGCCATCACCGCCATGATCACGGGCGAGGCTTGGCCGACGAGGTCGATGATGCTGTTCTGCAATCAAGAATGCCCAGAACGGGTGGAAGATCAATCTATCTCCTTTCCCTAGATTCCTATCATACACGCTGAGCTCCGAGACCCTCGCTTCGCAAAGTTCGTATAATTCCCTGGGATGCTGGTTGAGCTGCTGATCGAGAACTACGCCGTCATCGAGCGCCTGCGGGTGCGCTTTCACCGCGGGCTGAACCTGCTGACGGGCGAGACGGGCAGCGGCAAATCGATTGTCGTGGACGCGCTCGATCTGCTGTTCGGCGGGCGGGCCTCGCCGGAGATGATCCGCACCGGAGCGGACCGCGCGCGCATCTCCGGCATCTTCGAAGCACCCGCGTCGAAATCGGCGCGGGCACTGCTGGCTTCCTCGGGCATCGAGACGGAAGACGGCGAGCTGCTCATCGAGCGCGAGATCCTGGCGGGCGGCAAGTCGCGCGCCTTCGCCGGCAGCCGGCCCGTGGCCGCCGCGCTGCTCCGCGAGCTGGCCCCGCACCTGGGCGACATCCACGGCCAGCACGATCAACAGAGCCTCTTCGAGCCCGACGCTCAACTGGAGATGCTCGACGCCTTCGCCGGCGCGGGCGAACTCTGCGCCGAGGTCGAGGACTGTCTTCGGGAAGTGGAGCGCCTGCCGCGAGGAACTGGCTGAACTGGAGCGCAGCGAGCAGGAGAAGCTGCGCCTGGCGGACCTGTGGAGCTTCCAGCGCCGCGAGATCGAAGACGCTGCGCCCAAACCGGGCGAGGACGCCGAGCTCGAAGTCGAGCGGCGCCGCTTGCAGAATGTCGCTCACATTGAAGAGACGGCCAACGCAGCCTACGAGGCGCTCTACGATTCGCCGGAGTCCGCGCTGGCCCGCATCCGCGCCTCCGTGCGGCGACTGGAGGAACTGGCGCGCATCGACGCGACGCTGGCGGCCACGGCCGAAAGCCTGAAGCCCGCCGAGTTCGCCGTCGAGGAATCGGCCTTCGCTGTGCGCGACTACCTGGCGCGCCTGGAGGCCAATCCCGCTCGTCTGGAGGAGATCGAATCCCGGCTCGCCCTCCTCGACAAGCTCAAGCGCAAGTACGGTCCGACACTGGAGCAGGTTCTGGCCGTCCTCGACTGAGGTGCGTTCGCATCTCGACGCGGTGGAACACGCCAGCGAACGGCGCGCCGCTCTTACCAAGCAGTTGCAGGAACTGTCAGGCGCATACGAAACCGCGGCCGGCCGCCTCAGCCTCTTACGCCAGGACACCGCGCGCAAGCTGTCCAAGCGCATGGAGGAGGAGTTGGCTTCACTGGCCATGGAACGCACCGTCTTCCGGGTGGAGTTCGCGGCTGCCGCCTGGAGTCGGAGCGGCATCGACGACGTCCGCTTCCTGGTTTCGCCAAACGTCGGCGAGGAGCCGCGGCCCCTTGAAAAGGTAGCCTCCGGCGGCGAGATCTCGCGCATCGCCCTGGCGCTGAAGACCTGCGCTGCGCCCAGGGCGCGGCAAACCGACGAGGCGCCTCGCACGCTGGTCTTCGATGAGGTGGACGCCGGCATCGGCGGACGCGCGGCCGAGGTCGTCGGGCGGAGGTTGAAACAACTGGCCGCCTCCAGCCAGGTTCTGTGCGTGACTCATCTGCCGCAAATCGCCGGTTTCGCCGCCCACCATTACTACGTCGAGAAGAAGGAAGTGAACGGGCGGACCGCCGCCGCAATTCGCGAGTTGGAAGGCGAAGCGCGCACGCGCGAGATCGGCCGCATGCTGAGCGGCGAGAAGCTCACCCCCGAGGCGCTCCAGCACGCCCGCCGCCTGGTGGAATTATGTTCAAGGGATTGAATCCATGCCTGAATCCAATCGACTGCCCGAAGACGCCTATACGGAGCTAGCGCCCGGGACCAGCTACCGGCCCGTCGTGCCGCCCACCGCCGCCCCGCCGGAGATCACCTGGAGGAGCGTTGGCTGGGGTGTGTTCTTCTGCGTGGTCTTCACCGTCGCCTCCGCTTACTCCGGCCTGAAGGTTGGGCAGGTGATGGAAGCCGCCATTCCGATTTCCATCCTGGCGATCGGACTGGCGCGCATGTACGCCCGGCGGAGCTCGCTGCTGGAGAATGTCATCATCACCGGAGTCGGCGGCGCGGCCGGAGCGGTTGTGGCGGGCGCCATCTTCACTCTGCCCGCGCTATACATGCTGAAGCTGGACCCGCACCCCGTCCAGACCATCTTCATCTGCCTGGCCGGTGGCTGCCTCGGCGTGCTCTTCCTCATCCCGCTGCGCCGCTATTTCGTGCGCGACATGCACGGGCTGCTGCCTTACCCCGAGGCCACGGCCATCACCGAAGTGCTCATCACCGGCGAGAAGGGCGGCTCGCAGGCGAAGCTGCTGCTCCAGGCCACAGCGCTCGCCGGCGTCTTCGACTTCTTCGTCACGACCTTCCAGGTCTGGAAGGAGTACGTGGACCTGCAATTCATCCCCGCCGTGCGCGCCCTTGCCGAGCGCTCCAGGGTAGCCTTCAGCTTCGACGCGATCAGTTTCATTCTCGGCCTGGGCTACGTCATGGGGCTGCGCAGCTCGATGCTGCTCTGCGCCGGCGGGTTTCTCGCGAACTTCGTGCTGGTGCCTCTCATTTGGATGATCGGCAGCCACGTTCCCGATGCAGTCTACCCGGCCCAGGTCCCGATCGCGCAAATGTCCGCCGCCCAGATCTTCAGGTCTTACGTCAGGTTCATCGGCGTGGGGGCCATCGCCACGGCCGGCATCTTCGGCATCATCAAGTCACTGAAGATCGTCGCCGGGTCGTTCACCATCGCGCTGCGCGCCTTCCGGCACGGCGAGGCGGATGGCGTCGAGCGCACCGACCGCGACGTGCCCGTGATCTCTCTGCTGCTGGGCGTGATCCTCAGCGCCATCGCCGTCGCGGCGTTCCTCGGGAGCCTGTCTCCTTCGATTCCGGTCCTCGCCGCCGGATTGATGCTTGGTCCTGGTGTTCTCGTTCTTCTTTACTTCGGTCGCCGCCAACGCCATCGCCACCACGGCCCGCAACCCGGTCTCGGGCATGACCATGCTGACCATCATCATCTCTTCGGCGGTGCTGCTGCGGTTCGGCCTGTCGGGCTCGACGGGAATGTTCTTCGTCATGGCGATCGCCGGGATGGTTTGCACCGCGCTCTCCATATCCGGGCAAACGATCACCGACCTGAAGACCGGTTACTGGCTCGGCTCCACTCCGGCCGCACAGGAGAAGGTCAAGTTTATCGGCATAATCGCCTCGGCCGCGGCCGCGGGGCTGACCATCGTGCTGCTGGCCCGCGCCTTTCAATTCGGAGAAGCTGCTCCAGGCGACCTGCGAACTGTGCTGCCGGCGCCGCAAGCCGCCATCATGCGCGCGCTGGTGGAAGGCTTCATGAGCCGCCAGCCGGTAGCCACGGTGTTGTTCGGCGCGGGCGCCATGGTCACGATCATTCTCGAAATGTTGGGCGTCCCGTCGCTGGTCTTCGCTCTGGGGATGTACCTGCCGCTCGAATTGAACACGCCCGCGCTGGTCGGAGGAATCCTGGCGCACTTCATCGGCAAGCGCGGGGCTACCGCCCGGGAGCGCGGCGTGATCATCGCTTCGGGCCTGATGGCTGGCGGCGCGCTGGGCGGCGTCATCGGGGCCGCTTTCCGCCTGCTGCCGGGCTTCACCGAAAGCTGGATCAAGACCCCGTTCTACGACAATGACGCGGTATCGCAACTGGTTTCGGCGGCGCTCTTCGCCGGTTTTTGCCTGTACCTCTGGTTCGGTTCTCTTAAGAAGGAGGCTTCATCGTGAGCGCGCGTTTTGAGGAACTGGTAGGAAACGCCATACTCGGCATCGACACCCTGTGGGGCGGCGACGTCATGTGCGCCTCGGGCACGGGCCGCTTCATCGCCGACTCGTGGTTCAGCGACGAGCCGCTGCCTGTCGCCTACACCCACCCCACGGCCGCCCCGGTGCGAGCCTCGGGCGGAGTCTCGGCAAAGTCACCTGACAAGGCGGCGATCGAGGCCTATCTCGACGCCGTTGATGTGCGAGGCGCGATCGCCGGCCTGGCCGCATCCGGGCGCGGTGAGTACGTGTCGAACCTGGCGCTCTGCTTCGAGGTGATGTGGGACCTGGTGATGGAACTGCTGGGCAAAGGCGAGCCGGTTCCCTACGAGCGATGCGTCCGGGCCTCGATTGGCGCGGACCCCGCGCCCTCCGATCCGGCGGGCAAGCGGGAGCGCGTTGCTGAGTTGCTCGCCCGCGCCGGGCATCCCTCGCGAACGAACGGGGAACTGCTGGCCGCCGTGGACGCCTGGCGGCGCGCCCGATGGGTCCCCATGGCCTCGGTCGGCGCGCTGGGCGAGGCCTTCATCGCCAAGTACGACCGCATGAGCCAGGGGAATCTCGTGCCCTATCTTCCGGCCGAATTGCGCGAAGTGCCTCGCGCCAACATCCGCTTCCTGCGTATCGAGGCCGCCTGGTTTTCGGGCTCGATGAACTATCTCGGCCGGGCCCGCCGCGCCGACGGCAGCCCGGAGTACGAAGCCACCTACGAGATCAACGCTTCTCTGGAAATCTCTGTGCCCGAATTCGAGCAACTGGTGAGTCACGAAGTCGTGCCCGGGCACGTGACCACCTTCGCCTATCTCCAGAATCTCTTCGTGCGCGGCCTGGCCGGCTTCGAGTCCTCCGTGCTGACCATGAACACCCGCTCGGCGGCGCTGTTCGAGGGCATCGCCAACAACGCTATTCTGATCGCCCACGGCGCGACCGAAGTGGAGCAGCTTACCCGACGAAGACCTGCAAATCGGCGTGCTCCTGGCGCTGTTGCAGGACGACGCAAAGAATCAGTCGTCGTACCTCACCTGGAAGGAGGGCGCGCCGCAACCGGAAGTGGCGGCCGCGTTGCGCCGCGATTGTCTGGTGACCGCGGAAAGGGCGGAGAAGCTCTCTGGCGCTTGGGGGCGGCATCCGTTGCTGGGGCGAATGTACCTGCCGGCCTATCGCGCCGGAACGGAGCAGGTGGCGGAGTTGCGCCGCCGCTATCCACCTGAGCGTGTGCTCCCAGCGCTTTACGGCTGCTCCGGCCTGGTGGATGTGACCACTATCGAGGCTGCGGCATCCAATAAAACATGAGGTTTATGTTTCTGTCGGCTGCTATCGCTTTACTGGGGGCCGGGTTGATGAAGGCCGCCAGCATCTACGACTTCACCCTGGATTCGATCGAGGGTAAGGCAGTGCCGCTTGCCGTTTACAAAGGTAAAGTGGCGCTGGTGGTGAACGTCGCGAGCCGTTGCGGCTTCACGCCGCAGTACACGGCACTCGAGGCGACCTACCGCAAGTACAAGGACCGCGGGCTCGTCGTGCTGGGATTCCCCGCCAACAATTTCCGCGAGCCAGGAGCCGGGCACGAACGCCGAGATCCAGGAGTTCTGCAAGCGGACCTACGACGTGACGTTCCCGATGTTCTCGAAGATCTCGGTTCTGGGCGACGACAAGACGCCGCTCTACCAGTACCTGACCCGCGAAACCGGCGGCGAGATCGAGTGGAACTTCACCAAGTTCGTCATCGGCCGCGACGGCCGGATCGTGGCCCGGTTTCCGTCAAAGGTGACGCCCGATTCGCCGGAGGTCACCGCGGCCATCGAGAAGGCCCTGGCGCAATAGACCGCCCTGGTCCGGTATATTATAGGGAGACTGGCCAATCCACCGTCGCGGTGAGGTGCGAGAGTGGTTGAATCGGGCGGTCTCGAAAACCGTTGAGGGGGTGACTCCTCCGTGGGTTCGAATCCCACCCTCACCGCCAAGGCTTTTGTAATCAATTATTTAGAGAGATATTTCGGCTCGTTTTCTGTGCAGCTAGATCTCCTTTCCCGACCTTAACGTATTGAAAATAAAGAGCGATGCATCCGTGGGTGGCGTCAGCACCCACTGTGCCTAGTTTTACCTTGTCTTTTCAAAGAGTTATATACACGGATTGAGTGTTCTTGGATAATGCCTCCGATAGCAGGATGCTGAATCCGCAAGCAACCTCGATCGCTAGACAAAGCGGGCGGTATTGGGAGCAATTTCGACCCCGCCGGTAGGAATTGGAAGCCCACGTCCGAACATCGGTATTCCACGAAATTGGCGGTGGGCCACTGTGGAGCCTCAGTCGGTTGGGATTCCGAGTCTCCTTTGCGTCCCCGAGAGGAATGCTCTTCACAAATGAAGATCGAGACTTCGCTCTGCGGATTTCTCAAAACCGCGTTAACCAGCAGGTATCTAAGAAAAGTGACTGCTTCCCGGCGCCACGAGGCTCATCCTGTGATCGTGAAGCAGGTTGAGTACGTAGCGAGGTGAGTGGCATCTCAGGCGCAGCCGTCAGTTGGGGATTGACCACTACAATCACGGAAGGCCGCACATGAGCCTTGACCCGGCATACCGGTGCCGTTGCAGGCGCCACCACCTCAGAGCGAACATCGCCACCTTCTTCCGGCAGGTCACGTTGTTCGCGGCAGGCCGGTTGTCGGTGGCTTGCACCACGAAGACCGACTGGAGAAGGTGGCCGCATGACGCTCGGACGGAATTAGTGCGGAGCACAGGAGCCAACCGGACTGTGGACTGAGTACGCTAAGGTCGCTTTTCCGAGTTTGCCTGCTAGCAAAAGTCTATTTCACGTCCCGTACAATGCGGAATCCCACATCGAACTTACTACCCGGGCCCCCGGCATGGGTAGCCGCGATCGAGTTCTTCGAGTCAGACACGAAGCCTCCGCCTTTCAGCACATGGACCTTGCCGCTTTTCGGCGGCGTCGGATCGGCGAAGATCTTCTCGTTGTAATAGTCCTGAACCCATTCCCAGACGTTGCCGAACATGTCGTACAACCCCCAGGCATTCGGGTTCTTCGAGCCTACCATGTACGTCTCGGTGTAGGAATTGTATCCGGCGACGGCTTGATCCCGAAACTGCGCCCCTGGAGCATCGGCGTCGCCGCCCGCGCGGGCTGCGTATTCCCACTCGAACTCGGTCGGTAGCCGGTATGCCTTCGTCTTTTCGAGTGCGTTCAACTTCTTGATGAAGGCTTGGGCGTCGTCCCAGGTAACGTTCTCCACGGGACGCTTGTCCGCATCGTTCGTGACCCTAGCTCCCTGGAAGAAGGATGCGTTTGTGCCCATGACTTTCTTCCATTGCGCCTGCGTGACCTCGTACTTGCCGATGTAGTATGGTCGGTCGATCTTGACGGTGAAACCCGGCCGGTAATCTGCCTTCGCCATGTCTTCGGCGCGCTTGTATTCTGCCGCCGTGAGCGGAACTCCGCGCCCGCCTCCGCCGGCGGGTTGCGGCAGTGCGGTCGTCAGGCCGGCCGTCAGTTGTTCCTGGGTGACGACGCCGGTATTCGCGGCGTCCCAGACGGAAAACCATTTCTCGAACGTAGCCTTCAACTCATCGCGAGTCAGGACGCCATCCTTATTGGTGTCCGCCGCGGTAAATAGCGTGGGGCCAACGCCGCCGCGTCCACCACCGCGCCCGGGCGCAGCGCCTGCAGGAGGAGTTGCGGCGCCGGCCGGGGCTGTCAGGGCGGCGAAGCGCTGGGCGAAGTCCTGTGCATTGAGCTTGCCGGTCTTGTCCGAATCGAGTTTGTCGAACCAAGCTCCGGCCAGCGCGCTGAACTCTTCCTTGCTCACCTTCCCATCCTTGTTCTTGTCGCCATCGGCCATGACGAGTGGCGTCAGGGTGATCCCCGCTCCGCCTCGACCGGCGGCAGCGCCACCGCGGGCGGGGGCCGCAGGCGCGTTTGGATCGACCGGCTTCGGGTACGGCGGGTCGAACTTGCCGACGAGCATGCTGCCCGGCTGGATCAGCACGAGTTCCATTCCGACACTATTGGTGGAGTTTGGTTCCTGCGCGAGAATCGCGGCCCCAGCGGCCAGCAGTGCAGTAGAGAGAATGGCGCCTTTGCGTGTCACTATTTCAGCTCCTTGATCCCAATATTCCGGAAACGCTGCACCAACCACGGCCGTCCCCCCCACCCCCGCCGGACGTCGAGGTATAGGTAGCGCTCCAGTGCAATTGCAGGCCGATCATTCCCCCGTATAACCCGGCAATCTGATCGTTCTTCGGTTCCTGAAGTTCCCACAGTTGCGTGCCGTTGATCCAGAGCGTAACGTGTGGCGCTTCGCCCACCATGCGGACGCGAATGGAATTCCACTCGCCGTCTTTCCAGAGCGTATCGATGCCCACCCTCTGCCCAACATACTGGGGGCTCACGCGCATCATCTCGCCGAGCCAACCTCCCGTATCGCCGGGACGCACGAGTTCGATCTGGTAGGCGGAACCGCCTTCGCTCGAGCGCAGAAAGATGCCGCTGTTGTAGCCAGGATCGGGTTTGCATTCTACGTAGAACTCGAAGTCTTTGTAGCTCTTGTCTGTCATGAGGAGCCCGCCCTGACCGTACGGGTACGGCGACAGGACCAGCTCTCCATTCTCGACCAACGCTTTGGCCGTCGAGCCGTGATGCACGGTCCGGCTCCAATGCCATCCGGCCGTGGTCTTCCCATCAAAGAGGGGAGTGAACCCTTCGGGGATCTTTCCCACCTGCGCCGAAAGCTGGACCGCCAGCATCAGCGGCAACAAGCCGCCGCACGTTCTCAATACTCGCTTCACTTCGAACCTCCTCTTCGTAGCGTCTTGTCCGGCGTAGAACGTCGACAACAGCCCGCTCGCCCGGCGCGGGGACCATCCGCATAGGATTCGAAGTGAATCCACTTGCCGCCGGGCTACTGCGCGTCCCGCGCGATACGGAAGCCTACATCCCAGCCGTTGCCGGGTCCGGCGCCGTGCGTAAATACGCTGGCGTTGTGCACGTCGCCGATGAAACTGGCGCCGCGCAATACATGCTCCTTGCCCGACTTCGGCGGCACAGGGTCGGGGAAGAACTTCTCGTTGTAGAAGTCCGCCACCCACTCCCACACATTGCCGATCATGTCGTACAGCCCCCACGCGTTGGGCTTCTTTCCGGCCACCGCGTGAGAGGTGGGTTTGTTGTTCTCGCCGGTCCAGGAATAGTCGCGGTAGCCCGCCACTTCCTTATCGGAACCGGCTCGCGCGGCGTATTCCCACTCAAACTCGGTGGGTAGACGGTACACCTTGGTCTTCTCCAGCGCGTTGAGCTTCTTGACGAACGCCTGCGCGTCTGCCCAGGTGACGCTGTCCACGGGATGCAGATCCGCGTCGTCCTTCACCTTGTCGCCCTGGAAGAAGGACGGGTTCGTGCCCATCACTTTCTTCCACTGGCCCTGCGTGACTTCGGTCGTCCCCATGTAAAACCGCCTGGCGATCTTCACGGTGAAGCCCGGCAGCGTAGCCTTCTTCGCCATTTCCTGGCAGTCGGCATAGTCCTTCTCGGTCCACTGGTTGCGTGGATCCGCGGGACCGCGTGCAGCGCGTCCGCCGCCGGGAACCGGATTCCGCCCCGCCGCCGCGCCCGGTGCCTCCGGAGCGCCACCACCCGGTGCGGCCGGCATGCCCTGCGGTGCGCCGCCGCTTGGCGCGCCCGGCGTGCCCTGAGGAGCGCCGCCCGGTTGCGCGGCCCGCCCTCCACCACCTCCGCCGCGTCCGCCCCCGGGGACCGGACAGCCGGGCTCGTACATACCCACTACCATGCTGCCGGGCTGAATCAGCGCGAACTCCATCCCGATGGTGTTCCTATACGACGGCTCCTGGCCAAACAAAACAGCCGTCCCCAGCGCAAACATGAAAGGAACTACCCTTGCGCCGGTCATCTACTTGATCTCCTTGATGGCGATGTTCCGGTAGCGGTGCGCCGCGTTGGGCTTCCACGAACTATTCATCGTCATCGTGGCGCCGATGGCAGTGTTCGATGAGACCCAGTGCGATTGCAGAGCGATCATGCCTTCCTTGGCATCGGCGATCAGGTCATTGCGCTCGCAGTTGACATCGTACATCTGCACATCGTTCAGCCAAAGCGTGACGTGCGGAATCTCGCCAATCACGCGCAGCCGGATGGAGTTCCACTGGTCCTCTTTCCAGACCTTATCGGCGTCGGGCGCCGTGGCGCCCTTGGTCACGCGAAGGACCTCACCGATGAACGCCAGATTATTGTTCTTTGGGTGCAACTCGATCTGATAGGCCGTGCCGCTTTCCGCCGAGCGGAAGAAGATGCCGCCGTTGCAGCCCCAGTCGGGGTTGGCTTCGAGGTACAGTTCGAAGTCCTTGTACTTCTTGTCGGTGAGCAGGATGCCCCCCATGCCGAAGGGATTCTGCTTGAGCACGATCATCCCTTTCTCGACGAAGATGTTCGGCGTGGAGCCATGGTGATTGGTTCTGCTGATGTGCCAGCCCTTGAGGTCCTTGCCGTTGAAAATGGGGGTGAAACCGGCTGGAACCTGAGCCGGGAGAGCCGCCGCGCAGGCCAGAGCCCATGCGGCGGCAATCCGTAGTTTCATACAAGCCTCGCGGCGAGGTTCTTCTCGTCCCAGATGACGGCCCGCCGCTCCTTGACCGAGAGACGGCCGAGAAGACACGGCAGCGTGGAATGGAAGCCGATCTCAAATTCGGCGGTCGGCTTCTGGCGGGACTTGACGCAGTCGAGGAAGTTGCGCACGTGGACGATTTCCGAGCCGCGTTCGCCGGGGACGTTCTTGGCCGGATCGACCTGCGTGATGTCGTCGATTGGCGGCTGCTGGGGCTGCCCGCCGCGACCGCCAGCACCACCGGGAGCTCCGGGAGCGCCGGCGCGGGCGGCCTGGGACTGGAGCACCGCCTTGCGGAGGTGCACCGGCAGCGGGCGGCGCGGCGCGGCCCGCTGCTGCGGCCAGGCCGGCCGGAGTGGACGCCGACCGCACCACCGCGCGGTTGGCGCGCACGATGTATCCGTTGCGGTTGACGCGCAGCCAGCCCCGAGTACCATAGAACGTAGGCCCGTCCGCCACGGGCTCGATGGTGGGCGGAACGAACCCGAGAAAGGTCATCAGGTACTTTTCGTATTTGTAGATGATGAACCAATCGGGCGACGCCATCTCGGGGTCTGCATTGGGCACCGACACGGAAGACGTGTAGGACGAGCTATCGAAATCGGACTTCATGCACAGGTGCACGATGTCCATCCAATGCACGCCCCAGTCCGTGATCATGCCCCCGCCGTAGTCCCAGTAGGAACGCCAACTGGAGTAGCGCCGCGGATCGTAAGGAACCTTCTTCGCCGGCCCCAGGAAAGCGTCCCAGTCGAGACCTTCGGGAACGGGAGTCGGACCCGCCGGGGCAGCCGCGCCGCCTCTCCCGCCGCCAGCTCCGCCACCTCCGTGCGCCACAATCACGTGCGACACATCGCCGATGTAGCCGTCCCAAATGAGCTTAGCGGCCTCGCGGAAGTGGGTCCCAACTGCGCTGCTGAGTGCCGAGCTGCACCACCTGCTTGTGCGAACGGTAAGCCTTCAGCATGGCCACGCCGGCCTCGACGGTATTGGTGG
The DNA here is from genome assembly GCA_963734625.1 of Bryobacterales bacterium. Lineage (GTDB taxonomy): Bacteria > Acidobacteriota > Terriglobia > Bryobacterales > Bryobacteraceae > CAVTHW01. The sequence continues at coordinate 162,402 of CAVTHW010000002.1, forward strand.
CAGGCTTGTCGACGTACACGTCCTTGCCGGCGCTGAGGGCGGCGATCATGATCGGAGCGTGCTGGTGATCGGGGGCGCAGATGACCACCGCATCGATGTCCTTGCGGTCGAGAATGCGCCGGTAATCGGTGTAGGCATCGACTTTCTTGTCCTTCAGCTTGTTGCTCTGATAAGCGTCGATCTTGTTCCGGTTCACGTCGCAGATGGCCGCGATCGTGAGGTCTTCTTGTTTCATGAAGGCGGCATCCAGCAGGTTGAATCGCGATCCAAGACCGATGGCCCCGAGATTGATCCTGTCGTTGGCGCCGAGAACCGTCTTAGAGAAAACGGCGGCCCCGGCGGCTGCCTGCAAAAAGTCTCTCCTACTATTGGTCTGCATCTGGGTTTCTCCTGAAATCTTCTGTTGCACTAGTTGTGACGGCGCGAGGCCTAGCCTCGCGCCGTCACCCTTGAATTGGCCGCTAGAACTCGAACCGCATCGACAGCGCAACTCGCCGCGGAGCCGCGGTCCCGGTAAGTTGGCCGAACGTAGCGTTGTTGCCGGTAGTCAACCGTTGCATGGTGTTGATGTTGAACTGGATGCTCGTGTTCATTGAATTGAACTCCGAGTGGTTCCAGATGTTGTAGAACTCGCCCCGGAACAACAGTCTGTACTTCTCGCCGAGCCCAGTCGGAATCTGCTTGGCAAAGGTCATGTCCCAGTTGCTCCATCCCGGACCAAGCATGAAGGTAGCAGGCGCGCTCCCAAAACATGCCAGGTCCTTGAAAGTCGGCGTGCAGGGGGGCGCGGGAAAGAACGAGTCGGTGTTGAACTGGCGGAAGAAGGTCTTCTGGCTCGCAGGCAATTTAGGATCGCCGAGCAGGTTCATGCGGGCGCCGTCGGGCGAGCCACCGGTCTGCCCGTACTGCAACGTGGAGGAATAGCCGGCGCTTCCGCCGGTCCAGCTACCGGAGGAAAAGGTGGTGATCCCCGAAATGGTCCACCCATCCGTGACCACACCCGCGACTTTGCCAACATTGCCGCCGATGCGCTTGCCGAGTCTCGGCACGTCATAAACGTAGTTGACCACCAGCAGGTGCGGGGCGCCGGAGACGTTGCGATTCCGCTGCGGGTCCAAGAAGTAGGTGGCGCTGGTTGAGCTAATCAGCTTCATGAAGGTGTAGGCCAGGCCATACGACAGCCCACGCGAAAAGCGCCGGTTCACCGATACCTGCAGGGAATTGTAGTTCGTGCTCCCCATGAACTGGGCATTGTTCAGAGAACCTTGCCCCTGCAGGGGCCGCAGAAAGTTGTCCGCCTTCTGCGTGGTGGTCCCCGGAATCCAATTGGCCGAGTCCAAATAGGGGTACATTCCAAGATGGTTCAGATCGTATCTAACCAGAGTGTGCCGCCGGAAGGCTCCCACGTAAGAAGCTTCAACGACGGTGCCGAAGCCGACGTTCTGCTGAATGCCGAAACTCCCGTTTACGGTTCCTTCCATCTTCTGGTCCCCGCTCATGATGTTCGCCGAATTCAGCGGCCCCAGCGCCTTCGGGGTCGTCGCCAGATCGGCGAGCGAGGTGTAGAACACCTGCGGGATGTATGAGTAGGGAGGGTTCCCGGACATCTCGTACACCTGGTTCACGTCAAACCGGTTGTAGAACTGCCCGATGCCACCTCGGATCGCGGTCTTGCCGTTTCCGAAAACATCATAGGCAAAGCCAATTCGCACCGCGGGAATAAAACCGCTCTGGCTGTACACGGCCTTGGCGCCAGGGTTAAACCAGCCGTTCGCCGGATCTCCAATCACGTTTCCACCGGCGTCCTGGACGTACAGGCCCACCCAAGGCGACGGCTTTAAGTTGGCCGCATTCAACGGGTCCACGGCAATCGACTTCCCCTGGGCGTCCTTGCCATAGGTGTACAGTCTGGGCGCTTTCGCCTGTGTCCAGCGATCTAAGGAGAACGTGGAGAAGGTGCCGTTGTGGTCGATGTACGGCTGATTGATATAGAAACGAATACCCAAATCCAGCGTCAGCCGTTTCGTGATCCGCCAGCTGTCCTGCGCATACGGCTCCACGTTCATGAACCAGGTGTCATAAACCGTCTTTATACCCTCCTGGTAATCTGTAACGTAGCCGAGAAGAGCGTTCATGAAGCCATTGCCGGTATCCAGGGTGGAAGCGGTGGAACTGCCGAAGTTGTAGTTTCCCGTGTAGAACCCGCCCTTCCCCTGGACCTTGTTTGTCCGCTCGATGTATACGCCAAACTTCAGACTGTGTTTGCCCGTTACTTTGCTCAAGCTGTCGCTGAAGCTGTAGATGTCGTTCCAGTTGGTTCTTGGCTCAGCGTCGTTCACATTCGCATTCCCGAAGCTCGGAGCCCCGGCCTGCTGGCCGCCGCTGAAACGCAGGTTCGGAAGGTAGTTGCCGTACCAGAGTGGATCGTTCGGCAGTTTCTTCAAATCGGCCCACATCGGCAAACCGGGAATCTGGTCCCGCGACCATTGGGTTTGATCCTTAAGATAGAAGCACCACTGGTTCCAGCTCTTGCCGAAAGTGAACTCATTGACCACCGTCGGACTCAGCGTATAGGTGATACCTACCGCATAGCCGTGACCATTGAAGGGGTGGTCCCACACAGCGGCAGCGCGCACGCCCGCCGAGTTCTTGAGCCCGTAATTCGGGTTGAAGCTATCGCTAGTGTCGCGGTCGCCCCCAAAGCGAAAGTAGGTCATGAGCCGGGAAGTGGGGTTCAGGTCGAATCGCACCATAGTGTTGCGCCGGGGATGCGTAGGCGTAGAGGAGAGGAGGTAATTCCGATTGTATTGCTGGGCTGGGTCCAGCTCGGTGTAGCAGCCGGCCGCATTGCCGTTGAGGTCACACCGGTTCGGCTCAGGGAAGAAATTGAGCACTGCCAAACCAGTGGGATTGATGCGCGTGGGATCATTCAGCTTGTTGCCAGGGAAGGCGATGGCCTGGCCGGACGCATTGAGATTCGTTGGATCCTTCACGACCAGAAGGGCCCCATTGCCATTGGTGGTTTTCGAGAAATCGCCCTGTTTTTCCAGTATGGTCGGCATCTTGGCGTAGGTGTTTGAGGTGTTTGGCCTCTGTCGCGTGAACTCCTGCGAAAGGAAGAAGAAGACCCGCCTCTTGTCGACATTAAACACCTTGGGAATATACACCGGACCGCCAACGCTGTACCCGAATACGTTGTAGCGATAAAAGCTTCTGGGCAAGCCTTGTTTATTGTTGCTCCAACTGTTGGCGTTCATCCACTCGTGCCGGTAGTTTTCCCACGCGCTGCCGTGGAACGCCTGGCCGCCCCCCTTGGTCACCACGCTGATGGTACCGTTGGAGTTTCGACCGTATTCAGCCTGATAGTTTGAGGTGAGAACTCGGATCTCGGCCACCGAGTCGATGTTCGGTTCGAAGTGCACCGAGCCGTTGCTGCCCGTATCCATGTCCGTGACCCCATCCACGGTGAAGTTCTTGTTCCCTCCACCGTTGATGGCGCCCGGCAAGCCGGTGCCAGTAGTCTCGCCGCCTGCGGCGCCGGTGATGCCCGGGATGAGTTGCAGCATGCCAAACAGATCACGGCCCCTCAGGGCAACCCGGTTAATCTGATCAACGTCCACCAGGGCTGATTTCTCGCTCGAGGCCGTCTGCACCGGCGTGGCTTGCGCCGTAACCGACACTTCCTGCGTCACGGTGCCCAGTTCCAGCACAATGCGCCCTAGGTCCCGCGTATCGCTGGAAGCGAGCCTGATGTCCTTCTGCGAGTAGCTCTTAAAGCCCGTGGCTTTCACTGTTACCGTGTACGTGCTGGGCGGCACATTGTTAAATCGGAAAATGCCGTCTGCACCCGAAACCGTGGTGCGGACCGCGTTCGTCGCCTGGTCCGTGAGTTGAACCTCCACATTCGGGACCACGGCGTTGGACGGGTCGTTCAGGACCCCAACGACGTTGCTGCTAACCACCTGAGCGCTCATGGCTCCGCACAAGAGCCCGAGGACGCAAACAACCGAAGCGAATATGCTTCGTTTCAAGAATGTCACTTGAGGATCTCCTTTCAAAAATTTGGGACCTTCCAGAAGCTCGAGACGGACTTCTCGAGCTACTGGACCGGAGTGACGCGCTAAGGGGGTGAGTCCATTTCGACTATTGACATCGTGGCGGTCAGTGGGCTTGCGGGATTCTCTTGACGGAGGCCACTGAAGTCCTTCCGGCACGATGGTCTTTCGCGACATATACTAGTTCTCCACTTGGAATCTCTCAGCTGCTGCGACCACCTCGTTCCCTACGCCGCAGCCGCGAAACCTTAGTCCCCGAGACCCCAAGTATCAGGCAGACGCGGACGCCGTCGCGGGCCCAAAGTTGAATCGCACACGACCCCCAGAACCTCGGAGAGATACCGATCCATTGAATCGAGAAAGGATACGCCACGATGCAAGGACGCACAAGTCAATGACGGTCAGAAAACGGGAGTCCCTGCTCTTTGAATCACTTAGGGACGAAGGTTGCTGCGATGCGAGAGATCGACACTGGGCGGACGGTCGGTGAGGTCGCCCGCCAGTTGGAACTGAGCCCGCACCTGCTGGAACGGTGGCGGGGCGAGTGGCGAGCGCGCGGTGAATCGGCCTTTCCGGGAGTAGGCCGGCGTGGAATGTCTCCGGTCTTGACGGAGCTGCAGCGGATCGCCGAGTTGGAGCGCAAGATTGGCCAACTGGCGATGGAGAACGATTTTTTAAAAAAGGCCTTGCAGCATTTCAGGGATCATCACCCACCCACCGTCGTCACTGGCGAGGCTGCTTGTTTGAAGAGATCCGGGAAGCTGGCGCCCAAGGCCAAGCCGTGAATGCCCTGTGCCAGATGACCGGATTGAGCCGGGCCAGCTACTACCGCTGGCGGGTGCCACCTCTGGACTGCCCGGTGGAGATGGAGTTGCGTGATGCGATGCAAGACATCGCCCTCCAGTTCCCGGCCTATGGCTACCGCAGGATCACGGCGGAGCTCGAGCGCCGCGGCTTTGAGGCGAACCACAAGCACGTGCTGCGTCTGATGCGTGAGGACAATCTGCTGTGCCTGCGCCACAAGTCCTTTGTGGTGACGACCGATTCACGACACGCTCTGCCGGTCTACCCGAACCTGGCGCAAGGCATCCTTCCTGATGCGATCAACCAACTCTGGGTCGCCGACATCACCTACATCCGACTGCGCAGGGAGTTTGTGTACTTGGCGGTGGTGCTGGATGCGTTTTCACGGCGAGTGATCGGATGGGCCCTGGGCCGCACCTTGGAGGCCCAGTTGGCCGTTTCCGCGCTGCGGATGGCGCTGCGCCAGCGCCATCCGGGGCCAGGGCTGGTGCATCATTCCGATCGCGGCGTTCAGTATGCCTCCTACGACTACACCGATCTGCTGAAAGAGCACAAGATCAGGATCAGCATGAGCCGCAAGGGGAATCCGTACGACAATGCCGCCTGCGAGTCGTTCATGAAGACGCTGAAGTACGAGGAGGTTTACCGGACAGAGTACCGGGACCTGGCTGACGCCTACGCCTCGATCGGCGAGTTCATCGAACGTGTCTACAACCAGCAACGGCTGCACTCGGCTCTGGGCTATGTGCCACCGGCCGAGTTCGAGCAGAACGCGGGGGCTCGTCCATGAGGCTGCTTGGCTACCGGATCTTCACCGGGGGGCTCCGCCCCCGGGCCCCTGGGATTTATCGCCTTGGGGCCAGAATGGCTGATTTCGGAGGCGGCCAGGGCCGCCTCCGGCCATTCCGGCTGCTGAGTCGGCGCTCGGGTTGCGTCCCCGCAGTGCCCTATCCTCCGCTCAGGTACTTCCAGAGTGGAAAACATCAACCCCGCCGTGCAATACTTTTCCATCGAACGGCGACTACCCCCTTAACCTACTAGGCTTTTGAGTTTGTGCCGGTCCAAGACCGTGGTGGACGGGGACTGGACATGCGAGGTTCCTTTTCGACTCCACGCATTGATGTCCCGTGAGAAATGGCCAGCCCTGTTCGATGGGAGGGGCGTGTAAGGCCCTGGCGCAGGTTCTGTTCATCCTTCTTCAAACCCTGGGGCCGAGGGTGGTGTAAGGAACTGACCGCCCAACTCAATCTGTGCCCCATTCCCTGTTTGCACCACTTCCCTGCTTGGAGCCCGCGAGCGATCGGGGCAGAGGGGGGCAATTCATATTAGGTGAGCAGCGTGAACACGCGCTCAGTGGAGGCCCAGCCTTAAGGGAAAGTGCCTACCAGAAGTGCGACGCGACGATGTTCGGTGGGCCGGCCACATCCTTAACCACATCGGTAGAGAGCACAACTTGCAAGTTCCTTTTATCCCAGCCTCTTGGCGCCTGTGCCGCCAGCTTCGCCATTTGCTCCGAACTGGTCAGGAACTCGCCGGCCGCCAAGGTGCCGTATTGACGCAATCCGGCTGCGACTACCACGATGCGGCCGGATTTCGGATCCCAACACCTGGTGACAATCGCATAATCCTTCACATACGCTCCCTGCGGGATGGAAGAGTCTGGAGGCCAGACACCCCGACTAGGATTCTGGGAGTCCCGAATGAAAGCAACATTATCAGACGTTCTCACGTCGAACCGAAAACGGAGCGAACTCACCAAGCGAAGGACCCAGTCGTTATTCCTAGCGCCAATTAGGACAGCGGAGTACTCCCGCAAATCGTTGAACGTCGTGGAGGGTTCCGTAAGAATCCGAAATTCCTTACCTCTGGCTCTAAGTGCGCCGGCAAGCCTCGCAAGCGTGATTGCGTCCTCCACGGCTACTGTCTGCCGCGCCTGCAAGTCGAGTCGAGCCGGGGAAGTCGTTCCACTGACAGCCGGGTTGTTCCCAGAGTCTCCCGTAAGATCCGTCCGTGGTCGCCGATCGTTCCCGACGCATAGGAGCACGGGACTCGATTGCGCCACGACCGGAGCCCAGAAGCGGTCGAGAGGACCCTCTGGGCGCCACGACACCAACTGGACAATGCCCAGCGCCAAAAGAGCACCTGCGACAAAACTCGGCACCCAAGTCAGCCGTTTCGCCAAGCCTCTCGATCGCTGCAAAGCATCGTACCTCTCAGGGGTTGCTGCCCCAAGCGGCGCTTTGCCGGGCAACCCAAAATGAGGGATGTACGAGCCTACATTCAAATCCAGCCGGATTTCGACGTCACGTCCAGGATCGCGATAATATTGTGCCAGTCGCTTCCGAATCTCGCCAGCCGCGCTCCGAACCGCGTGGTCCACACTCGTGTCGTAGTCCGGCGGCTTGCCAAACACATCTATCCCGATGGTTCGCTCTTTAAGTTCTGCGGCTCGACCTTCCAGGGTGCGGTCGACTACGTACTTCAAAACGGAACAGTAGTGCTTGCTCTTGCTGAAGACCGGGCTGGACAGAATACGCTCCACCTGTCGGCGAGCGGCTTCCCGCTCTGCGTCCGTACTGGGAATCCATCCACCGTTCGCCCCTTGCGCAGGCACCGGCAGCTTGGCTGACAAATGCCCCGCATTTGGCGTACTCACCTAATCTCCTCCCAGACGAGGCGATTCTACCACCGCGCACCACGGCTGTCTAGACCCTGTCCAACACCGCCATGGACCTGTGCCTTCTGGAGTGGCAGGCGGCCTCTAAGTCGTTGAGAACACGATGACCGTCTACATCGGACTGTCTTGGACTTCAATCATCCGCCCCCAAGCAGTAGACTCTATGCTCTTGCCTAGCGCCCCCGGCAAGAGGAAAGACCACATCGAAGTGGGCCTGTTCCGTTTTTGAACGTTCAAGCAGGCTTGTACTGGATCTCGCTGGCAGGTTCAAGTTCTAGATCCACGAAGCGAGGGGATTGCGGACGCGGGCGTCTGCAGTCTCGTCGTTTATGCTGTGGCGACAAATGCGGCAAACGAGATTATCGAATTAAGAAAAGGCGTATTCAAGCGAGAGAATTCAAAAATCGCGGATAACGACCGCCAAGAGCGGAATACGGCCTGGCTGTAGGCGGATCAGGAAGTCGTGGCCTGGAAAGCGAAAGGAGCACAACGAATGCTAGAGAAGGAAGTTGTTCAACAGAGAGGATTTCACAACGTCTATCAAAACGGACAGGCCATCGGATTCCAGGTGGGCTATCGATCGACCTACTACCGCGGAATCTGGCTTTCCATGTCGACAGGCTTTGACGTCACGGTGGACGGAGAGAAGTTTCCAAGGGATCAAGTCAAAGTCACCATTGGCGGCAAGACCTATACGCAGGAGGAGATGAAGAAGATCGGCAACGTGCAATGGCCGAACTATGAGGCGGCCATTTTGACGGTGGCCAAGCCTGGCGGCCTGAAGCTCGGGGTCCATCAGGTTGCGATCGCGTGGGGACACCGGACATCGTACATTCCCGGCGGGTTGAACTTCGGCGGGGGAGGCGCCCCACCTTCGCGGAAACTGGTGCTGGTGTACTGAGGCGGGTGAACCGTAGAAGCGAGATTCGAAACGGAGAAACGACAATGACGCGAAAAGAATTTCTGCAAACGACGGCAGGTGCCGTCGCAGCCGCCGCGATTCCAAGCGCCGCATCCGCCGCCGCGGCGGAGCGGCCTGGCCCCAAGCGCGGCGTCTCAGTGTACAGCTACGTCAGTGACCTCAATATCGATCACACCCTGGAGGACTGCTTCGCCGAGATCAACGACCTGGACACGCGGCTCTATGACCTGGGTGTGGAGATACTCACCGGAGTGGTCGAGGACTATCCCAACCCGAGCGACGCCTGGGTAAAGAAGTGGCATGACATGTGCGCCAAGTACCACGTCAAGCCCGTGGAATTCGGCCACTGGATCGATTCCAAGCTCTACAGCGAAACCGGAGCCTTCTGAACACGAAAGAGTCCTACGAGCAACTGGTTCAGGACATCAAGCTCGGCAACCGGCTGGGCTTCACGTGCGGGCGGACCAAGTTGGGCGTGATCGACCAACCCGGTATGCCTGAGTACGACACCTTGACGCCCGTTCGGAACTGGCGGGAGATCATCAAGATGGCGCTGCCGGTGGCGGAGAAGTACAACTTCCGGATGCTGCCCGAGATCCATGCGCCCACCTTCCTGAAATCGAAGATTCTGGACGACTACGTGGACTTCATCCAGAAGGAGAAGACCACTCCGTGGTTCGGGCTGAACATCGATTTCGGGGTGTTCCAGAACATCACAAGCGCGGGGCGTGGCGGACCCGGCGGGCAGCCGATGAAGGAGGGCACGTACAGCAAGCCCGAGGACATCATTCCGCTGCTGCCCTACGTTCACTGCTGCCATGCCAAGTTCAATGTGATGACCGACGACTGCCAGTGCCCCAATATTCCCTATGCGGCAGTCATCGACATTATGAAGAAGCACAACTGGAACGGCTATCTGCTCAGCGAGTATGAGGGGGCGGACAGAGGCACGGGCGGAGCCTTCGCCGCGGTTCGCAAGCAGCACGTCATGTTGAAGAGATTGCTGGGAGAGGGATAGCCAGCCTCGGCCGGAAACTCCCGGGGCAAGGCCTGGGTTGGGCGGGATGATGAATCCGCCCGGCTCTGGCCGGCGACTCAGGGTGGAAACCGGCAGCCGGTTTGTCGATGATCTGAGCGGGTTGGAGCCCACGCGGGTTCGTTGAGTTCGAGACTCGAGCTGAAATGAAGACCGTCAGCGCAGGCAATTCCTACATAGACTACACGGCCAAACTCTTTGGCGTGCGAGTCCGCCAGACCTATTGCCGGACCATAGCGCTGAACGGTTCGGAATGGACAGAGTACGGGAATGAACTGCCTCTGCCGGTGACGGAGCCGACGCTCGATCCGTTGTTGAGTGAGGATCTCGGCGACCTGGTAGTCAATGTTGTGGATTATGAAGCATGCGAAGACGGGGACGTCCAGGAAGCCAGGTACGAGCTGCGCGCCGTCCTCCTCGGAAGAATCAGCGTGGATGATGCGCTAAGCAAGTCCGTGCCGATGAGGGGCCTGCCCACAAACTAATCCAGGGCAAACATAATGAGAGAACGAATTCACAAGGCGTCACTTTTTCTACGGCGCGGCGCTCGCCGGGGCGTTGCCCGCCGGCGGATTCGGCTCGACTCCCTCGCTGCCGAGCGCAGGGTACAAGTCGCCGAACGAGAAACTGAACATAGCCTTCATCGGCGCGGGCGGCAGGGCCGAAACCAACATCGCGGGCTGCGAAACAGAGAACATCGCGGCCTTCGCCGATCCCGATGACAGCCGGGCGGCGCCGGCCTACAAGAAATATCCCAAGGCCTCCCAGTACCGCGACTTCCGGAAGATGCTGGACAAGGAAGGCAGAGAACATAGACGCCGTGGTGATCACGACACCGGACCACTTCCACTGCGTCGCGGCCTATATGTGCATGGAGCGGGGGAAGCACGTTTATGTGGAAAAGCCGTTGGCGCGTACGATATGGGAGATCCGGTTCCTGATGGACGCTGCCAGGAAGTTCAAGGTGGCGACGCAGATGGGCAACCAGGGATACTCCAATGACGGGGCGCGAATCGCGGCGGAGATCATCTGGTCCGGGCGAAATCGGCAATGTCAAGGAAGTGCATTGCTGGACGGACCGGCCGATCTGGCCGCAGGGGATGCAGGCGCTGCCGCGAGGCGGAGAAGGCGCCGGATACGCTGGATTGGGATCTGTGGCTGGGTCCCGCGGCTGTGCGTCCTTTCAGTTCGGCCTACGCGCCGTTCAACTGGCGGGGATGGTTCGATTTCGGGAGTGGCGCCCTTGGGGATATGGCCTGCCACGTACTCGGGGCGGTGAATATCGCGCTCCGGCTGGGTGGCTCGTCTCCCACCGTGGAGGTGGTCAAGCAGGAGGGCAAGAGTCAAGTACGCCTTCCCGAAGAAGTCCGTGACCGAGATTCAATTACCCGGCCCGCGGCTCCATGCCTCCGGTCAAGATCATTTGGACCGATGCTGCCATGGACGGCCCTGGCTACCGCCCCCCGGACTTGCCTCAGGGAGAGCCGTATATCGGCGGAGCCGGCGCGTTCGGCGCGGGCGGCGTGATCTACACCGGCGCTGGTCCGCTGGCACTTCCCGCCGGAGGGCGCAGTCCGGGAGGACCTCCTGCCGGAACTCCCGCGCCTTCCGCCGCCGGGAGGGGACAGGGCGCTATCCGTGGAGGCGGGGGGCGCATGTCCCTGGATTCCAGCGGGGCCTGCTTCGTTGGCGAAAAGGGGTATCTTACGACCGACACCTACGGCGCCAATGTCCGGCTGTTGCCGGCAGCCAAGCACAAGGAATACAAACTGCCGCCGCAGTTCCTGCCCCGCTCGCCGGGCCACTACCGCGACTGGATTCGGGCCTGCAAGGGCGGTACACCTTCGTGCTCGGACTTCTCCGAATCGGGGCCGTTTGCGGAGATCGTGCAGTTGGCGGCGTTGGCGCTGCACGTTGAGGGTAGACTGCAGTGGGACGCCTCCCAAATGAAAGTGGCAAGCCATCCCGAACTGGCGTCGTTCATCAAGCCCCGGTACCGGAAGGGCTGGCAGGTAGGCTGAAGGAACCTGAAGAGGAGGAATACGAATGCTGGAGAAGGAAATCATACAGGAATATGGATTCCGAAACGTCCGTAAGAACGGACAGATCGTGGGATTCCAGGTGGGCTACCGGTCGTGCTATTACCGGGGCGTCTGGCTCTCCATGTCGCTCGGCTTTGACGTTACGGTGGACGGAGAGAAGTTCACGAGGGACCAGATCACCGTCACCGTTGGCGGCAAGACTTATACGCAGGAGGAGATGAAGAAGATCGGCGACGTGCAGTGGTCCGTTTCCGAAGCCGCGATTTTGACCGTGGCGAAGCCTGGCGGCCTGAAACCCGGCCTGCATGAGGTTGAGATCGGGTGGGGTCACGCCGCATCGTACATGCCCATGGAAATGGGCGCCATGCCTCGCAGGCCGATGTCGCCCAACATAGATGCCGCTATGCGCGGCATGATGCCGTTTACCGAAAAGCGGAAGATCGTGCTGGTGGTCTGAGCCGGTTGAATCGCAAAACGAAATTCGAAATGGAGAAATGACCAATGACGCGAAAAACATTTCTGCAAACGGTGACGGGCGCGGTCGCAGTTACCGCTATTTCAGGCGCCGCCTCCGCGGCGGCCGAGAAGGCCGGACCCAAGCGCGGCGTGTCCATATACAGCTACTCGGACGACATCTTCAAGACGGCGACGCTGGAGGACTGTCTGGCGGCAGTCGGCGACCTGGCCGGAGAAGGCCAGGAAATCGGCCTGGAAATCCTCGCCAACTCGCATATCGAAGGCTATCCGAACCCCAGCGACGCCTGGGTGAAGAAGTGGCACGAGATGTGCGCCAAATATCACGTCAAGCCCGTGGAATACGGCCACTGGGTGGATTCCAAGCTCTTTAGCGAAAAGCAGCCATGGCTCAGCACCAAGGAATCCTATGACATGCTGGTGCGGGACATCAAGCTTGCCAACAAGCTGGGATTCACCTGTGGGCGGACGAAACTCGGAGTCATGGACGGGCAATTGACTCCCGTGGCGAACTGGCGTGAGTTTATCAAGATGGCCCTGCCGGTGGCGGAGAAGTACAACTTTAGGATGATGCCGGAGATCCACAATCCGACCAGACTGAAGTCCAAAATGATTGACGACTACGTGGACTTCATTCAGAAAGAGAAGACCACTCCGTGGTTCGGCCTCAACATCGATTTCGGCGTCTTCCAGAACCGCCGTTCCGGTGGCAGGGCGCAGGGAGGGCCTCCGGCCGGCATGGCTGGCGGACCAGGCGGACCCAGTGGACAGGGTGGAAGATCGGGCGCCCCGGGCGGAATGGGCGGCACCGCGGAACCGTCGAAGGTTGAGGAGATGATCCCGCTGCTGCCCTATGTTCATTGCTGCCACGCGAAGTTCATGGAGATGAACGACAACTGCGAAGAAACCAGCATCCCGTATCCCGAGATCATCAAGATGCTGGTCGAACACAAGTGGAACGGCTACCTGCTGAGCGAGTATGAGGGCGCGGACAGGAACTCGGGCGGGGCCTTCACCGCGGTACGCAAGCACCACGTCCTGATGAGGCGGCTGCTGGGAGAGGCATAGCGTGAAGTAAGTCATATCCCGGTGCCGCGCTGTGCTGTCGTGTTGGGAGTTAGCGTGATTCTATAGACGCGGAAACCATCGGAGCGAATCTGACCTGACGAACAGGAACGGAACCCGAAAATGTTTGAAAACTATCTGCTGGTAAGACACGATTTCCAGAACGTCTCGCAAACCGGGCAGATCATCGGTTCTCAGGTGAAGATCGGGATCCCCTATTACCGGGGCGTGTACCTTTCCCAGATAGAGGGCGTGAAGCTGAAGGTCAACGACGAGGAGTTTGACGCCGACGTGATGACCTTTACCGTCCTGGCGCACGGGCCGAAAGTGCCTGACAGCCCTCTGAAGACATACACGTTCAAGGAACTTGCGACCGCGACGACAGCACGATGGTCTTTCGGCGACGCCGCCACTCTGACGATAAGGAAGCCGCGCGGCTTGAAGCCGGGAACATACCAGGTTTCTCTGGCGATCCGGGCCGGAAATTCCTACGTCCCTCGAACCGATCCAGAGGGTCTTTTCGATTTCAGCGGAATGTACGGACGGGGCGGCACCCGGTGCTGCCGAGGAGGGTTGAGAAGTGGTCGCTGACCAGCCTGCAACAGCGGTTGTTCAAGACGGGCGGTCGGCTGGTCAAGCAGGCGCGCTATTACTGGCTCTTGCTGGCGGAGGGCCACCTGACGCGGCGGCTGTTCGCGAGCATGGTGTGCCGGATCGCGGCGCTGCCCGTGCCCGCCGGATAGGGCGCGGCGGGGAAGGAAACCGGGCGAAGGAGGAAGGGGATGGATACGTGTTTGAGAAATTGCTTAAACTCAGTCATTTCCGATTTCTCCCGTACTCGCGGGAGCCAGAGCTGGCCCCTGCCGGGGCCGCTTGAGCCGCTCGGAAAAGAAAGTGAGAGAAACGGCTCCAACGGAGGAGGTTTGATGTAGAATCTATCGTGGCCAGGAAGCCATAATGGCAATCCTGGCTAAATGTTTCCCCGCCAAGTTTGGCGCTGAAAGGGTCAGAACGACGGATTGTTCAGTACGCCCATCTTTACATTTCAGGAAAGAAGGAGGTTGGATTTACATGGAAGAGATGCACATATTAGAGAACCACATGATCCAGCAGAAAGGCTTCAGGAATGTTTCTGCTTTGGGACGAGTTGTGGGGTTCCAGGTTAGGGTGAGGATAGTCGCCTACAAAGGGATGTGGACGGACGTCATTGGGGGCGCTGAGGTCACCGTTGACGGGGAAGCTTTCCCGCGCAACCAGATAACGTGGACCATAGGCGATCATGCGTTCACGCAGGACGAGCTCTTGGCTACCACGGACGTCCATTGGCAATGGATCGAGCCGGCGACTCTAACGGTCAGCAAGCCCGGTGGACTGAAACCCGGAAATCATAAGGTCAGGGTGTCTGTAAGTTTCTTGGAGGGCACAACGCCTCGGAGCACCTTTACCAGGGAATTGATACTCGTGTGACTAGGAGATATGAAAATGACGCGAAAAGAGTTTCTAGGGTCCGTCGCAGGCGCGACTACTTATGCTGCCATGTCGTCTGCTACTGGCGCCGCAAGTGCTGCCGAAGCCCCAAAGAAAGCTAAGTTCAAGCGTGGGGTCAGCCTGTTTAGCTACAACGGAGATCATCATTCGAGCATGACGCTGGAAGACTGCTTCATGGAAATGGATGACATGGGCGCCCGCAGCCTCGAGATACTGTCCGAGCAGCATATTCCGGGTTATCCGAATCCCTCCAACGCCTGGGTTGACCACTGGTTCAAGATGCTCGACAAGTACCGGATCACGCCGGCCTTCTATTCCGGCTGGACGCTCGACATCGGGACTCCACAGGACACCCTGGATTGGTTCGTACGGGATTTGCGGCTCGCCAACAGGCTGGGATTTAAGCGCGCGCGTCTGAAGGGTACGGGAGGGCGGGCGAGATCGGCGCCGGGTGACAGGGTGGGACCGGGTTTCAACCCGATTGTCGATCCCAAGTGGGAGGAATTTGTCCTAAAGGCCCTGCCGTTCGCGGAGAAGTTGGACGTCGCGTTTAGCGCCGGGGAGACTTCTGGTACGCTCAAATCCCCGGTGAATGAAGCAGTCATCGCGTTCCTGCAGAAGTACCCGACACCGTACTTCGGCTTCCAGATCGATACCTCGGCGCTCGCCACCCGTCCCGGTCGAGTGAGGGACAATGATTTCGAGTCGGATCCGGCTGAGCGAGCGGCAGGAGGGCGAGGCGGGGCAGGAGGGCGAGGCGGGGCAGGAGCGCCGGGCGGGGCAGGAGGGCGAGGCGGGGCAGGAGCGCCGGGCGGGGCAGGAGCGCCGGGCGGGGCAGGAGGGCGAGGCGCGGCGGGAGGACCGGTCGCGACGGCGGCGCCACGCCAGACCTCACAGCCCAGGGACCTTCTGCCGCTGCTGCCCTACACCATCCACTTTCATTTCAAGTATTGGGAAATGCTGGATGACTTTACGGAATACTCTATTCCGTTCGATCAGATTGTTGCCGTGCTGATAGAGGGCGGATACGACAAGCATACCTGCAGTGAGTATGAAGGGCCGCGGACTCAAGGCTTGGCCTCCATACAGCTTCGACGTCACCAGGTAATGTTAAAGCGCCTAATGGGAGAATACGAGAGCGCCTGATTCTGCAGGAGCTTATTCAAGCGGGCCTGGCGGACCGCCGGCCGGCATGGCTGGCGGTCCTGGCGGGCCAGGCGGACCCAGTGGACAGGGTGAAAGATCGGGCGCCCCGGGCGGAATGGGAGGAGCCGGGGAACCGTCGAAAATCGAGGAGATGATTCCGCTGCTGCCCTATGTTCATTGCTACCATGCGAAGTTCATATAGATGAACGACAACTGCGAAGAAACCCGATCCCGCATCCCGGCATTATCAAGATGTTGGTGGAACACAAGTGGAACGGCTACCCGCTGAGCGAGCATGAGGGCGCGGACAGGAACTCGGGCGGGGCCTTCACCGCGGTACGCAACCACCACGTCCTGATGAGGCGGCTGCTGGGAGAGGCATAGCGTGAAGTAAGTCATATCCCGGTGCCGCTTGGCATTTTCGGCTTCACCGGGCACAAGCAATCTTTCTTTGGCGACCTGCACTGCATGTGACGTGACGGTTTCACCTTCTACACGGAGAGCAAGGATGTCACCGCAACATGGTTCAACGGCAAGGCGACGTCGAAGAAGGTGAGCACCTGGGACAGGGCGATGACGCGCTGAGAGAGCGCCCGCAGCAGTATGATCGAACTGGCGCATATCACCGATCTCACGATCTACATGGGCGAAACGATTGAAGTCGGAGCCACGCCCTCGGGTTTCCGGCGGGTGATCCCGATAACCGGCTGGTATGCGCGAGGTCCGCGGCTCGAAGGCTGCATTCTGGCCGGAGGTGCCAGTTTGTGCATTCAGAATTGAGGTCGCCGGCACGGTCCGCCCGGCGCTATGGAGCGCATCCGCCGGGGTGAACCCGTAGGTCCAGGGTCGATTGACTTTCGCGCTAGGCCGCGCTTTGTCGCCCTGGACTGCCAAGTAGTGCATCAATCTACACGCACTCCGTGCTGGGTTCCGCTAGCGCGGGGCGCATTCGGAACGGCTGGAGCAGCAGTCGCCACCTCTTGTCCCGACGTCTCTGTCGGCGCTGCCCCAGAGTTTGTACATGGGTCTGCTCCCATTCTTTTGGGCAATTTTGGGCAATGCGCGACGGGAGCCCTGGGAGATATGGCACTCCTGGCAATGAGGAATCTGCAAGTTGCAGATTCCAGGTACCTATCGTGGGTTCGAATCCCACCCTCACCGCCAAATAACAGAAACTAAACAACTTAACTAGAGTTTTCCGTGGGTTTCTCGGGTTCGACTTGGTCGTATCTTATTGAAAACAAATAAGCCGGCCCGTGGGTGGAAAAAGAATCCTCACTGGTTTTTAAGTTGTTGTATTTTCAATTGCTTACGGAGAGGCCAAATTTCGATCGTAATACGATCGTAGTGAGCCCGGGTGAATTGCCATTCGGGCGGGACTGCCGAGAGTGCTTGGCGCCTGCATTCCGGAGGTGGCTGTCGGCCCTGCGCTTCACACAATTAGGGGGAAAGCGGCCCGTGAAGGCCACTTCGAAGACGCCGCGCGGGTGCTTCCCCCTGTCATCCCCCGCTGCCGAGCACCTGGGTCCGAGGGATTCAAGGCTGTCCAGGACCTCGCGGATACGGGGCACCTCCTGCCAACGAAAGCAACTCCCAGTTGCGGTCAAAGATCGAGCCGACGCGCACGTCGGGGGGAGCGCGGGTCCTCGGTACAAAGATCTTTCTGCGTTGTCCGGAGCGGCACGCCGAGGGCCACCAAGGTTCGTTCCGAGAGCCTGTTGCGGGAGTCTTGGAGTGACTGGCACAGCAGGCGGCTCACCCGGTGCACCGGCTCGACGAAATCACTGCGATGCTCCTTGGAGAGTTACGCCATGAACACCCGCAGACGCCACTCCCGCAGGTGCACTGAATGGATTGGCCGGCACATTGATCGCACTTGCGCGGGCCTCATATTAAGAAGGGCCTTGCAGTTCGTCATTCGCCCTTTGGCAATCAAGCCAGACCGCCGGTCTTCGTCACAGATTGTGCACTTACCTTCACTCCGCTCGCAGAGAGTTGACAGGATTCGCCATGGAGGCTTTGCGGGCAGGGATAGTACCGAAAAGGAGGCCAATGGCCGCCGAAGATGCGACCGCGAGGAACAGGGGATTGGCGGCGAAAATGGCCTGCCAGCCGGCTGCCCGGGCGACAACAAGAGTCACCGTGATCCCGAGGAGGGCGCCGGCTAGTCCGCCGGACAAGCTGAGCATCATGGCCTCAAGCAAGAACTGGAATAGGATGTCGCTCCGGCGCGCCCCGAGGGCTCTGCGCAATCCGATCTCCTTGACCCGCTCCCGAACCGCCATCAGCATGACGGCCAGAATACCCACCCCGCCGACCACAAGTGAGAGTGACGCGACCCCGACTGTCAACGAGGTGAACGTGCGTTGGGTCTCTTCTTGAGCACGCAGCAGTTCCGCCTGGTTCTGGATCGTAAAGTCATCTTGCTTTTCAGCCCGCAGCCGATGACGTTCCCGCAGGATGTCGCGCAATCGATCCGCGCAGAGATCCATTTGCTTTTCCGAGCGGACCTGGACGTAGATGTTGTTGACGTGAACAATGTTGAACACCCGGCGTAGGGCTGTACGCAATGGAATGAGAATCTGGTCGTCCTGGTCGGCACCGTTCATATCGACACCGGCCGCCGCGAGCGTTCCGATTACCTGAAAGGGGACTTTGCCGATCCGGATAGTCAGGCCAGTCGGATCCGCCCCACCGAATAGATCTCGGACCACCGTTTGTCCGACCACCGCGACCCGGCGGGAGGCTCGGTCATCCTCTTCATCGAACGTGTCCCCGCTTTCAATCCGCAGATTGCGAATCGCCAGCATCTGCGGTGTGGTCCCAACGATGGTCGTCTGGAGCGAGACCTCTTCGTACTTGATCGGCATCTTCTTGGATTGGGAAGGTGCGACCAGAGAGACCAGATCCGCTGCCGCAGCCTGAATGGCGCTCGCGTCCTCGGGCATTAGCGACGTGACCACTGCATTCTGCCGCTCGCGTCCGGCGACTACAGTCACTTTGCCGGCGGTCACGGAAATGAGATTCGTTCCCATTTTCCGAATCCCGCCGAGCACCTTCTCTTCGGATCCGCGGCCGACAGCGGCCATGACGCTCACCGTGGCGACACCCACCACGATCCCCAGGAGCGACAGTATGGTCCGCAGTTTGTGCGCCCACAGCATTCGCGCGGAGACTCCCAAACCACGAGTCCATCTCATGAAGCGCTATCCTGTCTACCGCAACGCCTCGACCGGGTGAAGCCGGGCCGCACGGCGCGCCGGCAACAACCCGAACGTCAGACCGACCAGAAGCGACAAACCAAGGGCAAGAGCTACTGGCTCCCACGAAATCTCGGTCGTCTTCGCCGACAGCCGTCCGACCAGGAGAGCAACAGGAATGCCCAACGCTAAGCCGAGCAACCCGCCGCTGGAGGTGAGGGCGACCGACTCGAAGAGAAACTGCAATAGAACATCTCGCCGCTTGCCTCCGAGCGCGCGTCTAAGGCCGATTTCGTGACGCCGCTCCGCGACGGAAAGAAGCATCAGGTTCATGAGCACGATGCCGCCCACAACTAGTGAAAGCACTGTCACGGCGAGTAACACCCGGTTCAGTGTGCCTGCCACCATTTCGCTCAAACCGGCAATGATATCTGGGGTGACTACGCGAAAATCGTCAACGTCCGGCGGCCTACTGTTGTGTCGTTCCCGCATGAGCGCACGGATCTCGGAGGCTACTCGCTGCACGTCCCCCGCGGATGCAACCCGCACGCGGACCTGGGTGAAAGTCGAGGCGTTGAAGGTGCGCCGCATTGCCGTGGTTAACGGAATGATGACACGCTCATCCATGTCCGTGCCCATTGGGCTGGTGCCCTTCGGCGGTAGAACACCTTTGACCTTGAAGTTCGCGTTGGCGATGCGGATCGTCTCGCCGATCGGATTGGCGCCCTGAAAGAGCTCGCGAACCACCGTCTGTCCGATGACGGCCACGCGGGCCATTCCCGCGTGATCCTGCTCGTCAAAGAACTCGCCGGCTGAGACGTACCAGTTCCAGGCGTCCTGCCAGGTGGTGGCTGCTCCGATCACCGTGACTTCATAGGACCGGTCGCGGTAACTCGCCGGCACCATGGGCCGCATCACCTGAGGGCAGATAAACTTCACCCCTCGGATCTGGCTTTCGACCGCCTTGGCATCGTCCAACGTGAGCGTGGTGGCAGTCGGGTCTGGTCCAGGGAGATTCTTGCCCCCACCGGCGAACAGCATGATCGCGGTGGGACCGAAGTTGTTCACGCGCTGCATGACCTTTCGATTCGCGCCTCTGGCCATGCTGACTACCACAGTAAGCGCTGAGATCCCTACGATCACGCCCAGCATCACCAGAAACGACCGAGTCTTGTTGCGTCCGAGCGCAACCATAGATTGTTTGAATAGCCGCCAGGTTCTCATTGAGCGCCTCCAGACAAGGTAAGCAGTTCCTGCTCGGCATTTAGCGGGGAGTCGAGCTTCGAATCTTCGAATATCCGCCCTTCACGGAGAACGAGGATACGGTCCGCGTGTTCGGCGATATTTTGATCGTGAGTGATCAAGACAACTGTCCGGCCCTCGCTGTTCAGTTTCTGGAGTATGGACATGACCTCCAGACCGCTTCGGCGATCGAGGTTACCGGTGGGCTCATCCGCGAGAATCAGGGCGGGACCTGTGACGAGCGCGCGCGCTATGGCGACCCGCTGCTGCTGGCCTCCGGAGAGCTGACTTGGACGGTAGCCAATTCGATCCCCGAGACCGACCGCCTGAAGCGATGACACGCCTTTCGCGGCAGCGTCACTGGGGTACTTGTCCGCGTAGGTCAAGGGCAGCAATACGTTGTCGAGAGCAGACGCCCGGTCGAGCAGATGGAACTGTTGGAACACGAAGCCGATCTTCTGATTGCGGATTGAGGAGATCGCATCGTCGTCGTTCTGAAACACATCCACCCCGTCCAACAAGTACCTTCCGCGGGTCGGAACGTCGAGGCAGCCGAGGATGTTCATCAGGGTTGTCTTCCCCGTGCCCGATGCCCCCATGATTGCCACGAATTCGCCCTTCTCGACTTTGAAGCTGACACCTTGAAGGACCGGTGTATCGACCGTCCCGGTTCGATACGTCTTGGTGATATCGATCATTTCCAGCATGAATCAAGCGCCTCCCGTTGCCTTCGGTATACTGCGAATCAACACTTTGTCGTTCTCCTTCAGGCCGCTTACAATCTCAATCCACTCCGAATCCTTCCATCCGACTTTCACCGTCTGCCGCACCGCTTGACCGTCTCGGAGCACATAGACCACGGACCTGCCTTCCTCTCTGGTAACCGCCCGCAACGGCACCGCCAAAACCCCGTTACGAGCGTCGAGAGAGATGATCGCGTTCGTCGTCATCTCTGGACGCAGTTGACCTGTGAGCGGCTCGTCAATGCGCAAGACGACGTCGTAGTAGACGACGTTGTCCATGATCACCGCCTTGGGGTAGATGGCCTGAACGGTCGCGCTGAAGTCGTGGTCCGGATAGGAATCCACCGTGAACGTCGCCTTCTGGCCCACCCGGATCTTGCCGATGTCTGTTTCGTCAACGAAGGCATCGACCTGTAGTTTGCGCAGATCGATGATGATCACGAAGGTCGGTGAATTCAGGCCGGCCGCAACCGTCTCGCCCGCCTGCGTCGAAACCGCGCTAATGATTCCCGGTATCGGCGCCCGGATGGTGGCATACTCGACCTGGGCTTCCAGAACACGCGCCGCCGCGGCCGCTTGCTCAATCTGCGCCTTGGCCGATTTCAGATCTTCGATGTATCGCTGCTTTGCCAATTCGAGTTCACGTCGGGCGGAGATCACCCGGGCGTCGGTGACGTCCCGTTCTTTCGTCGCGGAATCGACGATCTGCTTTGCGATCAGGCCGCGAGCAAGGAGTGCGCTCTGCCGGGCAAATTCGGTTTTCGCCAATTGCGCCGTTGCCTCCGCATCCGCCACCGCAGCTTCGGCCTTTTGGACTTCCCTTGGCCGCAAGCTCTCGACAGAAGACAATCTCGCCTCGGCGACTTTCACCTCAGCACGCCGTTGCTCCAAGAGTGCCTGCTGATCGTCCTTTTCCAGTTCGGCGATGACCTGGCCGGCCTGAACGACATAACCGATATTGGCGTGCAGCCGCTGAACCCGCCCTGAGACGCGGGAACCGACGCGCACTTCTGCCCCGACCATCGCATTAACCTTACCCGTCGCCGCTACGTTCGCCACCAGGTCGCGGCGCTTGACCTCAACGTACGTGCCCTGATCAGCCGACTCCGCCTGCTTGGGCTTGCTGAGAAGCCACCAGGCTCCGGCTCCCGCTGCGATGAGGGCCGTCAAGCTGACCACTATCCATTTCATTCGCATAGTCTTTTTGAGCGGCGCTATTCCGGGTCCGAACCAGGAATGCGGCCCGGTTCCCGGGAGACCCGTCCGCGCCGGGCCTCCTCGATCACGATGTGGTTGGCCGATATGGTTTGCCCCGTCGCCTTGTCCAGATCGGTTCGCGCCTTGTTGTAGGCGCTCAGGGCCGCGATTTCGGCCGATCGAGCCGCCGCGAGGTCGCGTTGCCCCTGGACGACGAAGTAGGATGTAGAGGCGCCCAATTCGTACTTGCCCTGCTCGCCTTCAAACGTCTGATCCTGATAGACGCGGGATTTGACCGCGGCTTGATAGCGCGCCCGGGCCTGCTGCACCGCAATGAGAGCGTTCTGCACGTCCACCTGGATCAGGTTCTCGAGTTGCTTTTGTCGGATTTCCTGCTGTCGCAGCGCAAGCTGGTCGTGGACCATATCCGCCTGAGCCGCGCGGTTCCGCAATGGGATGTTCACCTGGAAGCCGATTGCATAGTCAGGGAAGTTCCTCGAGAGGAGTTGCGACAAAGCCGTGCCGTATCCACCGATGAAGAATGCGTCCACCGAGTTCGGGTTCCGGGGTTGCGGCGCCAGCGACGAGCCTTGGACGGGCGGAATCGG
This sequence comes from Bryobacterales bacterium, assembly GCA_963734625.1. Classification (GTDB taxonomy): domain Bacteria; phylum Acidobacteriota; class Terriglobia; order Bryobacterales; family Bryobacteraceae; genus CAVTHW01. The sequence continues at coordinate 185,101 of CAVTHW010000002.1, forward strand.
CAGGGAATTGATCTGTCCCGCGAGCGCGTTGTTCTGGAGGTTGGCGACCAGATCGAGTGACGGCAACAAAGCGTTCTTCGTGCCTTTCAAGCTGGTCTTCGTGTTTAGGATCTGCAAGACGCTCTGGCGCAATTCGGGCCGGCCTACGAGCGCCTTGGCGACGAGGTCCTGGATTGGCGAGACCGTCCCCAGGTCGGGCACCCGGAGGGAATCGGTCGGCACAACGCGCGCCGTAGACAGTGAATAACTTGCCACCCCGGAGCGGGTCAGCGCGTTTTTCAGGACGGTTTCCTGCTGAAGCAGCGCCGTCTCCGAGATTGTAAGGTCCTGCTCGGCTCGCGCAACCTCGGCCTCAGTACGTGAGATTTCGATGGCGGCAAGGTTCCCGAGCTCCGCGCGTTGTTTGTTGTCTTCAAGCAGTTTTTGGGAGAGGGCAAGCGTTTGCCGTCTGACCTTCACTTCGTCGTTCAGGCTTACCAGCTCCCAGTAAACGCTTATAACGGACGAAACGGTCGTGATCACCTGCTGCTCGAAGACCAGGTCCGAGACCTGCTGATTGTTCTTCGCAATCCGGATATTTCGAGAGTTAAGTGCCAGGCCGAACCCTTGCAGCAAGCGCTGCGTGACCGTCAGGTTGAAGCTGGCCGTGGTGGATGGGTTGAAGTCGGCGCGCGCGGAGTTCTGGTCAAGCCAGTTGTTGTTCCAACCAAAGTTGACCGTCGTGCCGGTGAGGAATCCCTGCTGAAGGCCGAAATTCGCAAGCCTTGAATTGCTGACCAGGTAGCTCGTTCCGGTGCTGAAGCTGTTGGTTTGAGGCAGGCTACGATGGCTCCAGTTGAGTTGCCCCACGAGCGCGGGGTCCAGACTCGGAATGGGAGTCCCGGTCGAGGTGGATGCCCCGCGCGAGGTCACGCCGGCTTTCGCCCGTTCCAGGTCTGTTTCTGCAATGCGTGGCCCGTAGCGTTCCAATTCGATATCTAAGTTGTTCTCCAGTGCGAGCGCAATCGCGTCCTGCACGGACAAGTACAGCCGGCCGCCGCGCATGAGCGCGTCAATCCTCGCAGAGTTGGCGAAGTTGGTTGCGGGAACCGTCCTGGCGCGGTATGGACGCGTAACGCCCGCTAAGCCCCCAGCGATGGGGGCTTGAAGTTGCCACCCGGCGGGCGGCTGCTGCGCTTGACCCGGCATCAATACGGACAACACGCCCGCCCAAGGGAGCCACCGCTGTATCCACTTCTTCGGTAGATTCATCTCTTCAACTCCCATAAACGGGCGAAGTGAGGAAATCCCCCGGACAAAGTTAAGGGGTTGGCGGGAACCAGCCAGCCGGTCAGCGCTTATGGAAGAACAGGTAGTACTGATAGGGCAGAATGTCGAGTCTCTTGGCGAGGGTGAAGCCCGCATCCCGAAACTCGGCGATGACCTCGTCGTCCGAGAGTTTCATGGACGGTGGCGGCCCGACGGGTAGGTCCTTTTTTGGGAAGTCGATGACTACAATGCTGCCGCCCGGCTTCAACGCCTTGGCGAGCTTTGGATAGTACGCGGCGCGGTTGTCGATGTGGTGAAGCACGTCGCAAAGGAAGATGATATCGACAGAGCGCTCCGGGAGGCGCGGGTCGTCGGGAGCGGCCAAAACCGTCTTGAGGTTCGCTGGGGCGTTCTTCCCGGCGATGGCTAGCAACTCCCGGTCGATATCGACCGCATAGACCTCGCCAGCATGATTTGCGAACCGACGCGCGAAATAGCCTGTCCCCGCGCCGATATCGGCAATCGTATCTGTCGATTTGAGATCCAGCGCCATCACCACCTCGTGCGGCTTCTGCCACGCATCCCGGGAAGGGTCTTCCAATACCTGGGCATATTCGCCAGAGGATGGCGGATGATGCTGGTGAGGTACTTGCCCAAGGGCAACAGCGGAAAGAATCAACATGTACGCGTAGAGTTTCATGGCCGCACCACCCTCTGGAGTTAGATGTTCGAGACCTCGATTACGTCACAAGACGAAAATCGACACGCCCGCCCCGGCAAGTACAACCCACAAGATGTCGATCTTGAACCAAAGCGCCACGAATGCCGCTGTCGCCAGAAAAATCGCCGGGCCAGTCCATGAGGCCGCGATGGCGAACTGGACCGTCACGGCCAGCAGCAGCCCGACAAACGAAGCCAAAACGCCTCGTAACGCCCGGCGAAAGAGCAACGAGTGTTGCAGCCGGTCGAAGTAGGGAACCGTGATCAACACCATCAGGAAGGATGGTGAGAAAATCGCCACTGTTCCGACAAGAGCGCCGAGCAGACCGGCAATCTGGTAGCCCACAAATGTGGCGGTGATGACGATCGGCCCGGGCGTGACTTGCCCCAGGGCGATGCCGTCCATGAACGTCTTGCTGTCCATCCAGTTCCGAACATCCACCACCTGGTGCAGCATCACTGGCACCGAGGCGAAGCCGCCGCCGAAGGCGAACAGGTCCACCTTCACCATGATAGTTGCCAAGTCAAACAGGGAACGGTTCGCGACAAAGAGAGATGCAAGCGCCGCGCTGCCTGCAAGGACCGCAACCAGAACCAGGCGCACCATTCGCCGCCCGCCAGGCTGGCCGGCGATGCTGACCGGCTTGATCGGCAGGTTTGCGCCGCGATAGAGAAGAGCGCCGACTGCCGCCGACGCAACGATGGCGAGGATTGGACTGCCTCGAAAGAACAGGCAAGTGGCTGCGCCGCAGGCCAGGATCGCGTCGCGCCAATTCTTAATCGAACTGCGGCCGAACGTCACAACGGCGTTGGCCATCAACGCCACCACGATCACATGCAGTCCGCGAAAAGCGGATGCTACGGGCTGGAGATCGCGACTGACCGCGTAGACGCCCGATAAGACCACCATGAGTACGAACGCAGGCAGGCCGAATCCCACGAAGGTTGCCAGCGCCCCTCGAACCCCACGGGCGCGCAGGCCGACATAGGCGGCCGTCTGCATGGCCGTGGCGCCCGGAATCGACTGACACAAAGCGGTGCCATCCGCAAAAGATTCCTCCGAAAGCCACATCTTCTTCCTGACGGCTACGTCGCGTATATAGGCCACCATCGCCGGCCCGCCGAAGGCCGTCAGGCCCAGCCGCAGGAGCGCCAGGAAGAGTGACGATAGTGGAACGTGAGGCGCAGACCCATCATGGCGTCGCGAGTCGGCCGCCATTGTCATGCCCTTGGCCCCGTCATCGGCCCTGCCGCGCGTCCTTGCTGCCGCCTGCAGCGTCCGGTTCAAGTCCGCCAGCCGGCACCGCTCCTGATTGCTGACTCTTGCGGTCGCGTGGCACCCAGGGTGGACCAGGCATGCCTTGGAAGCGCATCCTCTGCTTCAACACCGCGAAGAGCTCTTTCCTTTGATCAGGATCGAGAATACTCTTGTCTTCCATCAGATGTTCGACGACAGCGCGTTGCATGAATTGCTGCTGAGAGCGAATTTGCTCAAGCTTCGCGTCAATTGCGCTGCGGTCCACCGGCTCCGCGGCTATAGCATCAATCAGTTCCACGTGCAGACCGATGATGTTGCCGCCGATCCTGTCGATGTTCCCGAGGAACCGGTCCCGGCTGGACATCATACGGGAGCGCTGATCTGGGTTGAGTCGCATTTCCTCGTATGCGAACTTCGGTCGATTCGTGAGTGTCCGATAGGCGTAGATTCCGACAAACGCAACATTGAGGACGACCGAGAAGATAATGCCAAGCGTGCGTACGTATTGTTTCATCGCGCTGTCTCCTGGTAGGCGGTAGCGATGGGAGCGCCGGATGCCAGCCCCATCCACGCCATCTCGCTTCGCGTTCTACTGGCAGGGGATGAGGAGGCCGAACCCAGCATCACGCCAACCAGACAAGCGACGACCGCGGTTCCAGCCGCAGCAAACCGCATCGCGACAGGCCAGGGCTTCCAGAACTCGAGCATGCCCCAACTCCTGCCAGATCCGGCTCCTTGCTGTCGAACACGCGCCATGATAAGGTCAACGGCGCCCGGGGGAACAGGCGGAACGGACACCGCATCGAGGGATGCCGACAGCGCCTGGAGCGCCATTAACTCCTGTTGGCAGCCAGAACACCCCTCAATGTGAGCATGCACCATGGACGACTCCTTGCGTGGCAACTCACCGTCCAGAAATCGTCCCAATCTTCCCTTAACCATCTGGCAATCAATCACGTCTGCCTCTTCCCCTTCAATTTAACGGCCGGCGGCGGGAAATCCCCCGCCCATGGGCCGGAATTCAACCTGTCGCATCCACCTCACCGATACGCAGCCAAGCCCCGGCGGAGGGCTTCGCGGGCCCGCTGAAGAAGCGAATCGACTGCTTTCGGTGATACTTCCAGAACCCCCGCGATCTCATCCTAAGTCATTCCCTCGTAGTGGCGTAGAGTGATCGCAAGGCGCTGGTTGACGGAGAGATTGCCGAGACACTCCTGGACAACGCCGCTCAGTTCGTTCTGCCCGAACAACGCTTCCGGACCACGGGCAGAATCCGGGATGGAAAGAATGGTCTCGGTGTACTCCGGACGCTTTTTCGCATGCCAATCGAGGCAGAGCCGTGTGACAACCCGGTACAAATAGGTGCGGAACTTGGCGGCGGGCCGATATCGGGAGGCCGCTTTGTAGATCCGCAGGAAGGCTTCCTGAACCACATCCTGGGCTTCGGCAGCGTCCCCCAGACAACGCCAGGCGAGCGCCCAGGCCTTGGCCTGGTTCCGACACACGAGCTCCTCAAAAGCCACAAGGTCTCCTGCCGCGGCCCGCACCATCAGGATGGTGTCGATATCGTCGGTCGGTACCAACCTCTTTTCACCTACCGCAAGCCCTCATCGTAGCGCGCGGACGTCTGTGACACCGTCGCCTCAGTGACGGACGCGTCACTCGCACGCTTCGTGGCAAGAGCACTCGCAGGTTTGTCCTCGAAGCGCCCCGATGCCTTCTCGGGCAATGATGGGTACCATGATGAGGCCGGCAAGCGGATCGGCCCACCACCACCCAAAGGCCGCATTCAAGGTGAGCCCAACGAGCAGGATCGCGGAAAGGTACATGCAGAACTCGGTCTGCTTCGCGTCGGCCGCCATCGCGCCGCTGGAGATTTCGCGAGCCACTCGTCGCTTCGCTCTGGCTAGCAAGGGCATGACGATCAGCGACGTCGCCGCCAGTACGATTCCGATGATGCTCACCCGAGGCGGTTCATGCCGAATCAGGTTGCTCAATGAGTCGTAACTGACGTACGCCGCCAGCGCCAGAAAGCACACGCCCACGAATCCCAGGGTGAAACGCTCCATTCGCGCGCGGCGGCGAGGGTCGGCGTCGGCATGCAAGCGGAGAAGTAGTGCCGCGCCCGAACTGACCTCAATGATGCTGTCGAAGCCAAACCCTACCAAGGCAATGCTGCCCGCCAGCCAGCCGGCCACGAGCGCAACCAGGCCCTCCAGGCTGTTGTACACAATGGTGACGTACTCAAGCCGGCGGCCCCGCGCGACGGCCTTGCGAGCGGAGCCCCAATTCCCCCCCAAGAATCCCCATACAACTATTCTCGCTGACCTCGGCCGGCAATCAGCAGTGCTGCAAGCAACGTCTGCCAGCGCGAGACATCGCCTTGAGGATCGCAAATCCAAGCTGGTGTGTGCCTTTGTCGAACTGATCTGCCGAGGAGTGGTCGACGCCGTTGGTGACGTGGGCGACAACGCCGCATCGGACTCGACGGGCGGCGCCGAAGGCGAACAGTGACGCGGCCTGCATCTCCACTGCAAGGATGCCGTTTCTCGCGTGCCGCTCCAACTGCTCAGCGGTTTCGCGGTACGGTGCGTCAGTGCGTCCAGACGGTCCCAGCGACCACTGGTAAACCGAGACCGAAGAGTTCCTCCTGCAAGACTGCCGTGAGGCCAGCATCGCCGTCAACGGTCTCGGCAGCAGGGAGGTAGTGGTACGACGTTCCTTCGTCTCGGAGGGCTTTCGTGGGAAGGACCAGGCTCGGTATCCTCAGGCCGGGCGATACCTGTCCCGCTGAAGTCAGCCCGAGAATGACACGAGCACCGGAGGCCGCAAGCTGCTCCGCTACCAACACCGCATACGGGCCGCCAATCGTGCGTGCGATGACGCCGATGGTATCACCGTCCACTTCCACTGTCTCCATCGACGTGTGGAAGCAGGCCCACGGGCTCCACCGTTTGGCACGTCCTGTCGCTACCAGCCAGTCGGTCAAGTCCCCGTCGAATTCCAGGACGACATACCTCGGGCACCGGAACACGCGGCAGGTTCCGCTCGGCGCGCACCGCGTCAAGCAACGCCGTTGGAGTGAACACGCTCGGGGCATCTAAGGAGTGCCCCAATAGTGGAAGGTCCGGTTGTTCGTTCGACATTTCCTTCTGTCCTATAGTCGGAGGCCGCCGCCCAGCGCGGCGTATTGCAGAGACGGGACTGCAGCACGAGTCTTGCGGTTCATCCGCGGCCAGCTTCCCTTCAGAGTAAAAACCACGAAATCAGCAGCTTGCATGGATAGCATAACCCAGGGTCTTGACGTTGTTATAGTATTTCACTACATTATAGAATAGTGAAGAGGCAACGGTAATCGACGGGGGCCGGAGGCATGCGGCCCGAAGCCACGAGAGAAAGGGAATCTGATCTCCAATGGGCGCTTTCAACGAGTTGACCAAAGGCGGCATCGCTTGGGCCTCTATTTTCACCTTGGCCCTATCCGTTGTGGCGCTGACTGGATGTGAGCGGAAAGACTCCGTCTCTGAACGCCCAGGGCAGACACTCGTCGACGACCCACCGCGCGCGCCAGAGCCTGACGATCCGTGGACGGCTGACCAACTCTTGGAAGCGGAGCACCTGGCAAAAATCGTTTCCAATCCAAACAGCCTCAGTCCGCTGATTCTTTATGTCGGCCCTGCTGTGCTGTACAAGAGGGCGCATGTCCCTGGCGCGAAGGGTATCGGGCCTACGTCGGAACCTGACGGACTGAAGAACCTGCAAAGGGAGGCGCAGACCCTTGGGAGAGACAGGGAATTGGTCCTTTATTGCGGTTGCTGTCCCTGGAAAGTATGTCCTAACGTTCGCCTGGCGTTCAAGACGTTGCAGGACATGGGATTCAAAAGATGTAAAGGTCTTGTATCTTCCGCACAGCTTCAGACAGGACTGGGCCAATAAAGGGTTTCCGGTCCAGCAAGGAGAATTGCACTGATGGTGCGCAAATCGGCCAATCGTCGCTTCAAGACAGCCATCTACGAGCAGTTCGCCCGCATCGGCAAGGCCATCGCGAACCCCAGCCGGCTGGAATTGCTGGACCTCTTGTGCCAGGGACCACGGACGGTGGAAGCCCTTGCCAAGGAAGCAGGCCTGGGCCTGGCCAACACCTCCCAGCACCTGAAGGCGCTCCGCCAGGCTCGTTTGGTCGAGGCAGAAAAGGCCGGCCTCTACGTGACCTACCGCTTGGCCGATGAGCAGGTGTGCCAGTTCTTCCGGTCCCTTCGATCGGTGGCTGAGACCCGGCTGGCCGAGATCCGGGAGATCACGCGTGAGTTCCTTGCTGATCGCCAGAGGCTGGAGCCGGTGGACCGGGAAGCGCTACTCAACAAGGTCCGCGATGGGACGGTCATTGTGCTGGATGTGCGGCCCGCGGAGGAATACCGCGCGGGGCACATTCCAGGCGCACTCTCCATTCCCCTCAAGGAACTCGAGCGCCGCCTTTCGGATCTGCCGCGGGAGCGTGACATTGTCGCCTACTGCCGCGGCCCCTACTGTGTGCTCGCCGTGGAAGCCGTGGAAATGCTGCGGGCGCGCGGGTTCAGCGCCTTCCGCCTGGAGCAGAGCGTCCAGGACTGGCGGGCCGAGGGTCTGCCGGTCTTGGTCGGCGAGGAGAGGTGATGCCCAGGGACGACAAGCTCACTCAACCCATCTACCTGGACTACAACGCCACGACGCCGCATGCACCCGAGGTCGTGGCGGCCATGAAGCCGTTTCTTGAGGAGCACTTCGGGAATCCTTCGAGCGCCCACCGGTACGGCGCAATCACGCGCGATGCCGTTGCGCAGGCACGGTCTCAGGTCGCTGGGTTGCTTAACTCGAAGCCGGACGAAATTGTATTCACCAGCGGAGGGACGGAGTCCAACAACTACGCGATTCGCGGAACAGCTTTGGCGCGTGCGGAGCGGGGACGTCACATCATCACCAGTCGGATTGAACACCCGGCAGTGACCGAAGTCTGCCGCCGGCTGGAGAACGAAGGCTTCGATGTCACTTGGCTCCCGGTAGATGGAGACGGCCTGGTGAGCGTTGCCGATGTGGAGGCGGCGATTCTTCCGGGCACCACCCTGATCACACTGATGCATGCCAACAACGAGGTCGGCACGATCCAGCCGGTCGAGGCAGTGGCGGAGATAGCGCGGCGGCACGGCATCACCTTCCACACCGACGCGGCGCAATCGGCCGGCAAGATCCCGGCCGACGTTCAGGAACTCGGGGTTGACCTGCTGACCATCGCCGGGCACAAACTCTACGCGCCCAAGGGCGTCGGCGCTCTCTATGTCCGGGATGGGGTCACTCTCGACGCGATTATGCAAGGGGCCGGTCAGGAGCATGGGCAGAGGCCGGGCACCGAAAACGTGCTTGAGATCGTCGGGCTCGGCAAGGCTTGTGAAGTGGCTAGGCGTGACCTTGCCGAGAACATGGCACGGATGCGCGAGAGCCGGGATGAACTGGAACGAGGCATTCGGGAGAGAATCACGGACGTTCGGGTGAATGGGCACGCCGAGCGGCGCCTCCCCAACACGCTGAGCGTCAGCTTTCGGGGCGTGAACGCCAATGAACTTCTCGCCGCAATCGAGCCCTACATTGCGGCATCGGCGGGGGCCGCCTGCCATTCTGGCGAAGTTCGGATTTCCCCCGTGCTTCGCGCGATGGCAGTTCCGGAGGACTGGGCGCGCGGCACCCTCCGGTTGTCCACGGGCCGGAACACGACGCCGGAGGAAGCGCGTGCGGCGGTATCCGCGATCGCAGACGCGGTCGACAGGTTACGCCGCGCTGCATAGGGGGATAACCAAAATGCCATCGAAGACCGTCGTCATCCTTGGCGGTGGTGTCGGCGGAATGATCGCCGCCAATCAGTTGCGCCGGCGTCTCACGCCGGATCACCGCATAGTGCTGGTGGAGCGCAATGCGGACCATGCGTTCGCGCCGTCGTTTCTATGGCTGATGACTGGCGACCGGAAACCCGAGCAGGTTTGCCGGCCCTTGGCGGCCCTGTTGCGCCGCGGAGTCGAATGCGTTCATGCAATCGCGGAAGCACTGGACTTACCCGAGAGAAAAGTCATTACGAGCGCCGGTGAGATCGCTTTCGATTACCTCATCGTGGCCCTTGGAGCGGAACTGGCGCCAGACGCCATTCCAGGTTTGGCGGAAGCGTCACAAACGTTCTATACATATGAGGGCTCGTCCCGCCTCCACAGCGCTCTGGCGTCCTTCGCCGGTGGCCGAGTCGCGGTCGTGGTGGCGGCCATGCCCTACAAGTGCCCGGGTGCACCGCACGAGGGGGCGATGCTGATCGCCGACTACTTTCGCCGAACCGGTCGTCAGAAGGGCGTGGAGATTCACCTTTTCACTCCGGAGTCCCAGCCGATGCCAGTGGCGGGACCGGAACTGGGTGCGGCGGTAGTACAGATGCTCGAAGCCAAGGAGACCCGGTTTCACCCGCTCCATGCGCTGACGTCGGTCGATCCGGCAGCGCGGACGATGCGGTTCCAGCAAGGCCAGACCGAACGATATGACCTGCTCGTCGCCGTTCCGCCGCATCGTGCGCCGCGAGTTGTCCGCGAAGCGGGCCTAACAAGTCCCGCAGGCTGGGTGCCGGTCAATCCGCAGACGCTGGAAACGCAGCACGACGGTGTGTTCGCAATCGGCGACGTGACCGCGATTCCGATCCCCGGCCGCTGGAAGCCGGATGTTCCGCTCATGCTGCCGAAAGCCGGCGTGTTCGCCCACGTGCAGGCCGAGGTCGTCGCGGCGAGGATCGCGGCTGAAATCGAGGGACGGAAGCCCAGTGAGACCTTCTGTGGCGACGGATACTGCATGCTAGAAACAGGCGAAGACCTGGCCGGCTTCGCTTACGGCAACTTCTTCGCCGAACCGTCGCCCCAGGTCAACCTCCGGCAGATCGGCAAGGGCTGGCACATCGGCAAGGTGCTTTTCGAGAAATGGTGGCTGGCCCCAGTCGGCTTCAGGAAGTCTCTGATTGGCTGGGTCATGAAAACAGGCGGAAGAATCTATGGCATCCCGATCACTCTGTAGACCTATTTTCTCGCAGTTGAAAGAACGTACGCAGGAGAATTCATGAAACTCGGTATGATTATTACCCAGACCGAACCGGAGACCGTGTTCAATGCGTTGCGCCTAGCTCTTTACAGTCTGCAGCAGGGCGACCAAGTGCGCATCTTCCTGTCGGGCAAAGGCGTGGAGATCGATCACATCGATGACGCGGCTTTCGATGTGAAGGGTCAGGCGCAGAAGGTCGTGGACGCAGGAGGTCAATTCCTGGCCTGCGGGACCTGCCTGAAACTTCGCAACTCCGAAGGGTCTGAGATTTGCCCGCTCTCGACTCTGAAAGATCACTACGAGATTGTGCGCGACTCGGACCGGTTGGTGACGGTTTGATCCTGCAGTCCCCTTTGCCCAAGCTATGAGCTTGACCCCGGCGGCCTACGCCCGATGGAGACAATCCACCCTCGGCGCTCTCACCGAATATCTGGAGCAGGAGAGTATCTTCTCACTTATCGGCGATCCCGGCGGGCTGCGGGTTTTGGATGCCGGCTGCGGCGATGGAGCACACGCCACTCGAGCAGCCCGAGAGGGTGCTGACGTCGTCGGGCTGGACCGGTCGCAGTCCATGTTAGAGGCCGCACGGGCGAGGGGGCCTTCTGCAGGCGCCGTTGTGACGTGGTGTCAGGGTGACGCAAGAGCACTACCGTTCCGCGATGCCTCCTTTGACCTGGTGCTTGCGGTGACGGCCCTGTGCTTCGTTTCGGAACCGCTGGTGGCCTTGAAGGAGATGAGCCGGGTACTTCGCCCAGGCGGGGTGCTTGTCGTGGGAGAACTCGGGCGGTGGAGTCTCTGGGCCGTTAGGAGAAGATTCCGAGGTTGGCTGGGCGACCAGTTCTGGAAGACAGCTCACTTCTGGACCGCCGCGGAGCTTCGGGACATACTGACGGGCGCCGGACTGCGGGTGAGCGATATGCGCGGCGCAGTGTACTATCCGCCGTCCGCCACTCTAGCCAGACCCATCTCTGGGATAGAAAAGAACATGTCCCACCTCGGGGGATTCGGAGCAGCATTCATTTCAGCAAGAGCCACCAAGCAATAGTTTCCAGCAGCCGTCGGTGCGAAGATGCGAATAGGATGCAACTCAAACCGATAGGCGTCATTCACTCCCCCTTCACCCGGTCGAAGGGCACCCCCATTCAGTCTGCACTGGCAGAAGGGGCGGAAGGCATGGCGGTGCTGGAACCGGAGTATGTCGAAGGTCTCAAGGACCTGGAAGGCTTTGAACGCATCTGGCTTCTCTACTGGTTTGACCGGGCCGCCAGCGGGGGCAAGCTCATCGTGACCCCCTACCTGGAGGACGCGCCGCACGGGGTATTCGCCACACGCGCACCGGCCCGGCCCAATGCAATTGGAATGTCGCCGGTGCGGCTCCTCTCCGTGGAGGGAAACATCCTTCGCCTTGCCGATGTGGATATCCTGGATGGAACACCTCTCCTCGACATCAAGCCCTACGTTCCTCGATTCGACAGTTTCCAGACCGCTCGCAACGGCTGGTTCGACGGGGTGGGCGCCCGGCGCGGTGTTGCGGACGGCCGCTTTGAAAACGAAGATCGGTCGTGACCAACGGGCGGCACCAAGGATTGGACTCAATACCCGACTAATCCTCAACCCGCTGGTTTGCGCCTGTCCCCCTGCCTGCCCGCGGCGCCCTCGGGCCAGGATACTCGCGCGCCTCTTCCACCACCTCACGGTAGAGTTGCTCAACCTGCGCCCGGATCAGAGTCAGAATCCTGGCGCCTTCCTTGGTCAGGCGGTATTCCTTGCGGGCGTGGGCGCCGGCCCGTGGGGACTGGCTACACTTCAACCATCCGTTCAGCTCCATTCGCTTGAGCAAGGGGTAGAGGGTCCCAGGGCTTATGTTGTAGCCGTGCCGCCTGAGTTCGTTGGCTATCCACTGGCCATAGATCACCCGCTCTTCGGCATGGTGCAGGATGTGCACCTTCCAGAAGCTCAAGAGAATCTCTCTGGTAACGGTGTCAGGGAGTGAAGTCATATCATTCGATGTAGGATATCTGCCAAAGTCCGTTGGTCACGCCCGCGCCTCACTTCCGCATCACCCGGCCCCACGCAGCACCAGGCCTGCGGCCGCTCCCCCAAGCACGAGCCATGCCGAGTTCAGCCGAAAAAGGGCCAGCACTGCTGCGGCAACCAGGGCCAAGAGAGCCGTGGGGATATCGATCAGGGCCGCCCGGCCAAGTTGATAGCAGACGACAATCATCAGTGATAGCGAGGCGGCATTGACGGAGTCCAAGACCGCGCCGGCAACTGGCGAACGCCGGATTCGCAGCACCAGCGGACCGCTGATCGCCACGAAAAAGAACGCCGGAAGGAAGATGCCGACCGTCCCAGCCAGCGCGCCGGGGAATCCGCCCAGGACGTAACCGATGAAAGTTGCGGTCGTGAAAACGGGTCCAGGCGTGACCTGGCCGATCGCGACGGCGTCCAGGAGCTGAGATTCCGTAAGCCAGTGCCAGCGGACCACCAAATCAGCCCGCAGAAAGGCCAGCAGCACATAGCCGCTGCCAAAGAGAACCGACCCGATCTTGATGAAGAATAGGAAGAGCGCCCATAAGCTGAATGGGACGGCTGCAATCGAGGATGCGGCCCCCGCGCCTTGGGCCAGCCATGCCATCGGGCCGACTGTTACCACCGCAGCACCAAGAGAGCCGCGAGTTCGGATTCGGGGAATGACCCACCGCACGAGTCCTGCGGCAATCGCGGCCACAAGCAGAATCGCTAATTCGTTCACGCCCGCGAAATTCAGCGCCACTCCCGCAACACAGATTGCGGCCAGGAGGTTGGTCTTGATCGCAGTGCGGCCAAGTTCCCAAAGCGCGCGCAACACAATCGCGATGATTACCGGCTTCACTCCATAGAGAAGGGCGGCAGATTCCGGCAGCGACCCGTATCGGACGTAGGCCCAAGCGCAGGCGGTGACGATCAGTGCTGCCGGCATGATGAAGCAGCACCCAGCGGTAACGAGCCCCGGCCACCCAGCCCGGCGATGCCCGATATGGATGGCCATTTCCGTGGAATTGGGGCCGGGAATCAGGTTCGTCGCGCCCAGAAGATCAAGGAAGTCCTCTCGGGAGATCCACCGGCGACGGTTCACTACCTCTTCATGCATCATCGCCACATGCGCCGCCGGACCTCCGAAGGCGATGGTGCCTAGTTTCAGGAACACTAATCCCAGACTTCTCAGGGCGCTTCGGCCCCCTGCGTTGTCGCGAGGTTCCGGCGCGTCACTCCGGGGCATGGACGGTCTGCCCACGGTGCGCGACACGGGCATCCAAAGACCAGCACCCCGCACCGACTATTAGCAGGAACAAAGACCCCAGGAGCATGGAGAAATCTGTGCGTGCCTCGTGCGCCATGGTCCAGAAGCCCGACCTCAGGAGTATGGGGATCTTGGTCGATGTGATCGCCACCAGCATTATGACGATCAGAGGAACCGTGGCCAGCCTCGTCAGCAGGCCGAGGACTAGGAGAGAACCGCAGACAATCTCAAAACACCCGACGAACGGCGCCATCACCTCCGGCGAGGGGATGCCGATCTTGGTGAAGCGGCCGACTCCCAACTGATCGGAAAACAGGAACTTCTGAATCCCCTCGGACAGGAACACGCAGCCGACCATGAGCCGGATCAGTAGGGTGGAGGAGGGGGCGTGCGTCTTGAGCAGCTTGTCAATAGCGTTCATCCGATCGCTCCATTCTTCGCTAGACAGGGGTAAACTGAGCCAGTTCGTAAATCCCGAGCACCTTCTCGATCCTGGCGACTTCGTCGACGTTCTTCTCGAAACCGTCCTCTCCGAAAAGCTCATGCTCTCTTCTCTCGAAGTCCTCCCCCAGGGAGGCGTACTCATTCGGGGACAGGATCTTGCGAAATGCGGGGAAGAGCACGGTATCCTCACGCGCCTCGTGCGGCTCGTACATGCGAACAAAGAGACGCAGTGCATCGCCGAGTTTCGAGCGGTCCTGGGCGTTCTTCATGGCAGCAGCCGTGGACAGTTGAAGGACCGTCTCGGTCAGACCCCGGCCTTTCTTGTGCTGCTCTTCCAGGACATTCACCAATTCAACAAGGCTGCCCGCCTTGCGGAAACGCGGAAAGAGGTGCTCTTCTTCCAACCTCTCGTGGTAGTCCTCGATGAAGTGTCGAATCAGGTTCGCCGACGAGGCAAGGACATCTGGCGGGAGGTCCTGCCTGGAGTCAATCCTTCGGATGCCCTCCCGGTAAATCAACAAGACCCTTTTCAGGATCCCGTGCTCCCGCATCAGGTCTTCCGCCGGCGAGACCTCCTCCTCGCTTTCACCCTTCTTCACAGCCGCGCCCTCCTGTTTGGCAGGGTTCTCGGGACTTCTGGAACAACCGGACAGTATCAGACCGCCACCAGTCGCTGCGGCGCCTCCGAGGAAGCGCCGCCGGCTTTCTGCAAACCATTTGGACATTTCTCCCTCCTGGTAGGTTGTGCCCTCCGTGAGCCAGCGACGAGCCCGCGTCACCCCAATCGGCCGCCGGGACAGCGCTTTGATCGACTCCGGATTTAACAACGAATACCGTCTACGGTTATCGTAATTTGGCTCGGGACCGCTGTCAAGCAAAACTCCAAGAAACACAGATCAACACCGGTAACCCGGGCAATAGGGAGGCCTCAAGATGGGGATGGCCCTAAGTGGCCATCGAAAAGTCGAGCGCCCGCCCTTGCCGGAATCCAACCAGGCACTCTTGGGTGCGTATTCCGGGCAACGGCCAACGAGCTTTCAGCAAATAGGACCCGTTTATCTGATCGTTATGGGATCGTAATGAGACTCGCGGTTCCTGCGTCTTATGCGTTTTGTGAGTTTTTAGAATCAATAAGTTGCGTGTTTTCAATGGGGCCTATGGGTTCGAATCCCACCCTCACCGCCATTTGTCGTATTTTAAATAGCTTAGACAGTATTATTGACTAGTTTTAATCATTGATCTACTTGTATCCTATTGAAGAAAAGAGAAGCAGGCGACGGCGCCTGGGGCGCCTCCGGCCCGGGTGCCGTCGGAGAGTTGTCTGTTCCTGAACGTCTGGCGCCCCGCGAGCGCCGCGCCAGGGGCGAGGCTGCCCGTGATGGTCTGGATCTACAGGGGCGGGTTCACGGGCGGATCGAGCGCCTCGCCCAACACCTCGGGGCCCCAGTTCGCTAAACAGGGCGTCGTCCTGGTCGCTGCCAATTACTGCGTGGGGCGTTTCGGGTTCTTCGCCTTCCCCGCGTTGAGCCGCGAGCGCACTGACGAGACCAAGGGGAACTACGCGTATATGGACCAGATCGCGGCCCTGCGGTGGGTCAAACGGAACATCGCCGCGTTCGGAGGCGATCCGGGCAACGTCACTATCTTTGGATTCTCCGCGGGCGGCGTCTCGGTGCACAGCCTCCTGGTTTCGCCAATGGCGCGCGGCCTGTTCCACAAGGCGATCGTCGAGTCTGGCGGTTCGCGCGACAGCGTGCTCACCGCGCGGCCGATGCGCGCGGACGGCGTCGATCCGAACTATCCGGTGTCGGCCGAGACGATCGGGATCAACTTCGCGCGCTCGATGGGGATCGAGGGCACGGATCAGGCCGCGCTGGCCAGTCTGCGCGCCCTCAGCGCCGACGCGGTCCTGCGCGGCGCGCCGGCCCAACCGGGGGTTAGCGTTCCGTCCTACGAGACGACGCCGGTCCTTGACGGCAAACTGGTCACGGAGACTGCCGAGACCGCCTACAAGGCCCGCCGCCAGCCGCGTGTCCCGCTCCTGCTCGGAAGCAACAGCAACGATACTGCGGGTAACCGGGTAAGGGCGACCACCAAGGAGCAGTTGTTCGCCCGGTTCGGCCAGTGGAGCGCCCAGGCGAAGGCGGCCTACGATCCCGACGGATCGACGGATTTGGCCACGCTGGTATCGAGGGCAAACAACGACTTCGGCCAAGCCGAGCCGGCCCGCTTCGCCGCGAATGCCTTCGCGGCCAACGGTTCGCCCGTCTACCGCTACCGGTTCTCCTACGTTCAGACTGCGATGCGGGAACAGATGCGGGCGGGGGCCTCGCACGGCGGCGAAATCGGCTTCGTGTTCGGCACGCTGACGGCCCGCCCAGGCTCGACGCTATCGCCTGAGGATCAGGCGGTCGTCCGGATGGCGCAAAGCTACTGGGTCAACTTCGCCAAGACCGGCGACCCGAATGGTGCGGACCTGCCGGCCTGGCCGCGTCACGATCCCAGCAAGGATTTGATCTTCGAATTCCGTCCCGATGGCTCGGCCGGCGCGGGCCCGGATTCCTGGAAAGCGCGGCTTGACGTGATGCAGTTGGCCACCGAATCGGGGAAGCGGTAGAATTTCTGAGACCGGATAGTACGGACGGCGCGGCGGGACGGCAGTCGGACCGTCGTTGGGAGGGCTGGCCCGCGCGTGGGTAGGGCGGGCGGCGCCTTCCACTGCCGTCGAGCCGCCCCCCGGTACAAGGCACCGCCAGCCCTGGCGGTGCGGTCGCCAGGATTCCGGTGTTGCCGCCGGCAACGTCGGGCAAGGCTGTCCGAGCCGTTCCGCCGCGAGACCGGAGACGACACGTGGGACGTCAGCGATTCGCGGTGGTGTGCCGCTCGGTGTTTTTCGTCGGGGTGACGCTGGCGGGCGTGCCCGGCGCCAGGAGGCGCAGGCCCTCAAGGACCTGCAGACGCCAGACAGGCCGCTGGTGCTGAAGGCACAAGGCAGCTTTTTCGTCGGGGGCGAAAATGCCGACCTGTCAGTAGACACAACCCAATCCGCGCCCGAGGCGCCGTAAACAATAACGCTGGGCCGGCGACAACTGCTGCTCTGTGGAAATCGATCGGGAGGACGGCAGCCGCTGACTTCGGCAGACTCTCACGGAAGTAGTCTGCACTGATCCGGCCCATGGCCTTGGAACCGCCTTTCAGCCGGCAGCCAGGCACACGTCGCCGCCGGTTCCGACGCCGGGGTGCCGAGGAAAGAAAAGCTGTTGCGGCGAGCTGTGGTCCGCAATAATTCCGTCCGAGCGTCATGCGGCCACTTTCTCCAGCCAGTATTCGTGGTGCAAGCCACCCAGAACAGATCTACTTCGAACAACATGACCTGCCGGTAGACGGTGGCGATGTTCGCCTCGCGGTGGTGGTGCCTGCAACGGCACCAGTATGCAGGATGTCCATTCGAGATGGACGCATTTACGAACTTCCTCGCGTTGTTAACAGGCTGGAGAATCCTCCTTCAGGAGAATTCTCCATTCGAGAGTTCGTATTTGCGTGTCTCTTGGGGAGCGAGCGACGATTGGACGCCATCCCTGACAGCCTGCGTACGCTGCGCTGCGTAGTCGTGCTTCCACGCTGGGTCGACGGGCAGCGGAACGTCAACGGGCCATCCCGGCACAGCGCGTCTGCGGGCAGGACGATGGTGTAGCCGACGGCTTCGTATCCACGGCAGCGCCGATCGAACATCCGTGCCAGCATCGGGCACGTCGAGATCGGCGTAATCGTACACGCGCACCTCGCGCTTCGCTTCGTGGAGGCGGTGGAACCTGCCCACGTACTGGGCCACAGTCCCGCGCCACGATACGGGCAGCGTCAGGAACAGTGTGTCGAGCCGCGGCATCGTCGAATCCTTCGCCGATGTACTTGCCGGTGGCGAGGAGGACGCGCTCCTCGATCGTCGGGAATGCGCGCCAACCGCTCCGCAACGGCTTCGGTCTCCTTCCTCCCCATGCCGCCGCGAAGCACGACCAAGTGGCGGATTCTCCCGGACAGACTGAGCGGCGAGCGCATCGAGGTGCCGATTGCGCTCCGTCAGCACGACGGGCGAGCGGGCCTTCGCGCACGGCCTGGATCACATCGTCGCAGATCAGCCGATTGCGTCCCTCGTCCGCCACCAGTTCCCTGAGATAGTCGAAAGAAACTCGATTTCGGTGGTCCGAGGTCCGGGCCGCACTGGTCGAATGAAAACCGGTGGGACGGACGATCACCGTGTGCGCGAACGGTCTCAGTGGCCGCCTGCGCTTGGCGTTCGACCTGGTAACGCACCGGGCCGCACTGCATGAAGATGATCGGGTGATGGCCGTCCTTGCGCGCGACGGTGGCCGACAGCCCCGTGACGAACCTCGCTTTGGCACGGCGGGCGACCTGCTCAAAGCTCTGCGCGGACAGGTGGTGGCACTCGTCCACGACGAGGTGCCCGTATTCTCCGACGCAGTCGTCGACGACGCCCTTGCGGACGAGGCTCTGAATGAGCGCGACGTCGAGCGTCCCGCCCGGCTTGCGGCCGCCCGTCGCCGATTCGCCCAATGGCCGGCGACCGGCAGGCCCAGAAACGCCGACAGTCGCTCGACCCACTGTTCGAGCAGTTGCTGCCGGTGCACCAGGACGAGCGTATTGACGCCGCGCCGCGCGATCAGCCACGCCGCAATCACGGTCTTTCCGAAGGCCGTGGTCGCGGCCAGTACTCCGGTATCGTGGGCGAGCATCGCCTCCGCCGCCGCCTGCTGCTCCGGCCGCAGTTCTCCCGTGAAACGCGACGTCGATCCGCTGACCCGGGTAGCGCTCGTCCCGAACTGTCGATTTGATCCCGAGGCCCGACGAGCAGTTGTCGCACATCGTCCAGGCAGCCTCGCGGAAGGCCGATGTGATGCGAGTGCTCTTCGGCGCAGGCGATGACTCGCGGCTTGTCGTGAGGTGCGGCAGCCGCATCGCCTGCGCCTTGTAGAACTCCGGATTCTGAAAGGCCGCGACGCGGAGCAGGCGATTGCGCAGGGCCGGCGGGAGACCGTCTCTTGGCGATATAGATCTCGCTCCCCAGCACGAGCTCCAGGCTGCGCGGCAGTCGGCCGGCAATCGGGCGGCTCTTTCCGGCGACGCGATGGCGGCGTCGTCCAAGGCTCGGCTTCATCTTCATCCGGCGAGCGGAAACCGGACGCCGACCACATTCGCCCGAGCGTTCGGCGATGCGCGAACGAGGTCCTCGACTTGTGAACGGCCAGTCTTCCGAACCGAGGACAGAAACGCCCACTGGTCGGCGTGGGGATTGAAATCGTCATCGAGGAACACGCTGTTACCCGCGCTCACGCGGCTGCTTCTGCAGCGGCAGGGCGATCAGGTTGCCGAATCCGCCCTGGGGCAGCGTGTCCTGGTTGGGGAAGAAGCGGTCGTAGGAATCCAGGCCGACGTCGGGCCGGCGCTCCATCGTTTCCGTGAGAATGCAACGAGCCGAGCCTTGCGGGCGCAGTGCGGCCGGAAGGGCCTCGTCGAAGAAGAGCCAGACGTGCGCGCCGGATCGCCGAGCGTGAACGTTCCAGGCCGCACCGCAGATGCATGGGTCGCCCTCTTCCCGGCGCCAGCCCGCCCCGACCTGATCCTCTGGTGGCTTTGGTCGCGGGGACGCAGCGATTCCCCGCAGGGAGTCTTCAGCCACCGCACAGCCCTGGCCCTCCACGAACTCACCGATGTCAACCCGGCAAGAATCGATCTGACCGTGCCGCCCACCTTTCGAAAGGGTTCGGAGATCCCGCTTGTGCTCCGGCTCCACTTTGGCGAGGTCGCCGCCGCCGAAATGGTAGGGGTGAGCCGAGAGTGTACTACCCTTCTTACGGGTGCGGGCACTCAGGCCCCAGCCGCGGGCCCTGCATGATCTTCGGCATCCGGGGCGGCATCCTCGGGATCGGTGCGGTCCCGGTGTTCGCGGGCGGCGCGCCTGGTGCAGAGAGCCTCGAGGGCCGCGACGAAATCGAACGCGAACCGGCGCGAGCTCACCAGCCTTCAGTTGAGCCCCGGAACGCTGACGAGTTAGATGAAGAGGTTCGCCGAGACCTTGAAAAACTCGGCAAGCTGCCTGGCATGTACTTTGCTGATGGCGCGTTTCTCGTTGATGACGTCGGATACGTAGCCGCTGGATTTGAAAATCGGAAGAAGGTCGGCTTGCTTCAAACTCCGTTGTTCCATCAGATACACCAACATTTCGTGAGGAGTCGGATCGGGCAGAGGATGATGCTCCTCTTCGTAGTCCTTGATAAGGCGAACCATCAGGTCAAGGGCGGTGTCCTCTTCCGCGGTACGATGCTCGCTCTTGTCCATCAGCTTCTCGACCGCGGCCAGCATGCGTTCATGCTCTTCGTCCGTCGTGATCACTCGCGGCAGGACTTTCGCCAATACCCGAGCGTACTTCTTGTCGTCGATGACTAGCGCGCCCATTGTTTCCAGCCTCCTCGCGTGTATTCCTTGTGAGCCAGGAATTCTTTGACCATCAGAAGCTTCGCCCGATAGTCAACCTTCACTATCAGGCGGTAGTAGTTATGCCGGATGTTGAAAATCAGCAGCGACTTGTACTGGTCGGCATCCGGAAAATGCAGACGAACCTCATTGAGGTCCCGCCAGACGGCGTGGCTGGCTGCCTTGTTCCACCGCAACAGTTCTTCGGCCGCATCCGCGTGAAGAGCCGCGTACCTCTTGATGGCCGTCGAGCTGATCACGTTCATGGCTCCATGCTCGCATAATGCGAGCATGGAGTCAAGAAGACTCCGCCGCTTCGCCTTCGGCTGATGTCCGCCGCAGGCTGGGTCGTGCTCGGCGACGGAAGCGAAGTGGAGCAGAGGCTTGAACGTCAATCGGACGAAGCCTTACACGGCTGGTCCCGGGGAGCCATTCGGCAACGCTATCCCCCAGGCGAGACGTCCATTCGAGACGGACGCATCTCCGAATTCCACCGTGTGGTTAACGAGCCGGAGAATTCCCGTCCAACAGAATTCTCCATTCGAGAGTTCGTATTTGCGTGTCTCTTGGGGAGGCAAGTTATGAGGAGCGGGTAGTGAGGCTTGAACCAGGAGACCGTCTGTATTTTGCCACGGACGGGCTCACGGAGGCGGAGAACACCGCCGGGCGGGATTTCGGTGCAGAGAAGTTGCTTGAAGCTTACGATCAGAATCGGCACCGGCCGCTCGATGAGAGCCTCACGGCAGTGATTGCGGGCGCCGAAGAGTGGTGTGCGCCAGCGCAGCTCGCCGACGACTTGGCCATGCTCGCACTCGAATATCAGTGATAGGCGAGCGCCGTGGCCGATGTCGGCGCGACCAGAAACGTCGACTGATGTGACAAAGCGAGGTGCGGCGCGGGGACGAGACTGCGTGCCTGGCCTTCGACCCCCGGGCCTACCGGGGTGTCAGCAACGTGCCACGCAGCCTGCAGCCTCGGGTATCTGCCGGTGGAACTCCAGCAAATCAGACCTGATTATCCGATCATAATAGGATCGTAATGAGACTAGCGCTTCTTGCGTTCTATGCGTTTTATGAGCTTGTAGAATCAGTAAGTTGCGTGTTTTCAATGGGGCCTTTGGGTTCGAATCCCACCCTCACCGCCAAGTAGTTTATAATCAATTGTGTAGCGTAGTTTCTCGGTTCGTCTTCTACGCAGCTAGATCTCTCTTCCAGACCTTAAAACATTGAAAACAAAGAGCGATGCCTCCGTGGGTGGCGTAAGTACCCTCGGTGCTTAGCGCATGTTTGCCATAGCTCCCTGTAAACCCAAGAAAACAGGCAGGCGGTTTTTGAGTTTGGTCACTACATGAGGCATGGCCGGTCCTCCGGCGGCGCGGGCGGGTCCAGTTCAGTGAGGCCGGTGGCCTTCAGCACTTCGGCGACATGCTGGTTACCGCGCGTCACGCACCGCTTGCGGCGCGTGCCGAGTTCTACTTCGACGCAGCGCATCATCTCCAGCGCCCGCCACGCAAACGGCGACGATAGCTGGCTGCCCGCCGCTCGCAAGGTTTTCTCCAGCGCCCGGTCCAGCAGCAGTGCCAACGCCGCTACGAACACGTGGGCCTCGACCCGCTCGTCGCGGCGGTGATACACCGGGCGCAGTTCCAGCAGATCCTTCAAGTGGGAGAAGCCGCGCTCGACTTCATTCAGTTGCTTGTAGGCCGTCACCGCCTCGACGGCGGACAGGTTCGGCTCTTCGGTCTGGATGACGTATTTGCCTTCGAGCGCCTTCTCGCGCGCCAGATTCAACGGGTGCTCGAAGAACTCGAACTTGCCTTTGCGCAGATCCCAGGCGAAATACCGATGGCCGTGATTGCGGTGCAGTTTGGTGGCCGCCGCCGCGCCGATTTTGTCTGGCTCTTTCAGCTCACCCTTGTCCACCTGCGCCCGTAGCGCCTCCAGGTCTTTGCGTGCCCGCTGCATCGACAACTCGCGCATGCTCCGTTCGTACTCTTCTCGCTCGTCGCTGTGCACGACGAAAACCCGCACCCCCGGCTCCTTGCCGGCGACCTCCACCACGCGCGTCCGTGGCGGCGCCGACTTCTCCGCCGCCGTGATCCCCATCGGGCATGGCTGCCAGTCGCTGCGCGTTTCGGCCAAGGCGATGTAGTCAGCCGTGTCTTTCCGGTTCCGTCTCTGCAGGCCCACCAGATAGCCTTGCCGCAACTGGCGCAACTGATCGACGTTGCCGATCGTCATCATCCCGCGGTCGCCGACGAAGACGACCCGGTTCAACTCAAAGCGCGCATTCAGATCCTGCACGACCTCCATCACCGTGGTCTGGTCCAACCGGTTGCCGGCAAAGACGTGATGGGCGACCGGCCAGCCATCCATCATCACCACGCCGATCACGATCTGGCGGTTGCGCGGCTTGCCGTCGCGGCTGTAGCCGAAGCGGCCCAACCCGGCCGGGCCGCCGCCTTCGAAGTAGGTCGAGGTGATGTCGTAGAACACCAGGTCGGGCTGGAGGCTGAACAGATCGCGCAACTCCAGGAAGATCTGTTTCTCGACACGTTTCTTTTGCGCCAGCAAATCGTCCAGCGTCTGATACCAGAGCTTCAACTGGTCGAAGCCGACCTTCACGCGGCGCGACTGTTTCCAGACCGGCGTCCAGCGGCTGCCGGAAGAAGAGCAGACGTAGTAATCTTCCAGCCACTGTGCCAAGGCGTGCTCGCTGCCGGGGTGTGTGAGTCGGTTGGCCACCAGAGGAAACACGCGTTCCGACAGCGGCTGACCGTGCCGCAACTGGGGCCGGCCGGCATCCAGGATCGAGTGCAGGGACAGCTTCTCGAACAAGTGCCGGGCGACGAGAATGGGCCCCCAGGTGGAGGCGCGCGGAGCGCTGACGTCGTCGGCCGACACCCAGCGCGGCGAGGCGGCTTCGGCCTGGAGCAGGCGGACGAGAGCGTCCAGGTGGGGAGCCAAGAGATCCTTGCGGCCAAGATGGGCGACGATCCTCTGCTTGACCTTGTCGCCATCGCGGAAAGACTCCACCAGGCGGAGGTACTCATGCCGGCCGTTGGGGGCCTTGACGGAGCGAAGAAACACGAAAGCTAGCCTCTGACACTACATATACATCACCAAAGGCAGATGATCAATAGGCAACTGTCAACCTACAGCAGAATGTTTGGCACTACACTTTTTTCGAAACGGGCAACCGCTCCCATATGATTCAACAGCTTAGAAGGCCCTGCGGCCGAAATCATGGCAAACATGCGCTAGTCTAGCCTTTTATTGTCAGTGAGTTAAACACACGGGTTGAATGTTTCTTGGGTAATGCCTCTGACGACTCCGACAACGGCGACACGATCAAAGAGGATGCGCAACGTGAGCGGACCGCGGCCAACAGCCAGCAGGATCTGCTTCAGGGGAGAGCGTATGGGAGCGCCTACGGCAAGTGATCAGGCTCCAGGCGTCCAACACTGGGGTCCAGCACCAAGGAGGCGATGCTCACCGAGCGCTAGGTCTGCTGCGGGCGCTCAGTTCCTGGGGTAATCCGTTTATGGCCACGAACCAAGGCTTCGATACGCGACAGGAGGTTCCGACCAGCCTCCTGCTCCTACCCTTCATGACGGCAGTGGCGGACTTCGAGCGGGAGATGATCCGCGAGCGCGTGACCCGATCCCGCAGTACCGGGCAGCTGCCAAGTTCGCGGGCTTTCCGGAGGCGGCACGGCTGTCGTGAGGGACCGGCGAACGGATGGAGCCGGAATCGCGCGGCGGGGCATCGTCGCACGGTCCGGCTCCAGGCCATCTGGGCTCAGCGGACGTATGTCGGATCCAATTGCGCCCATGTTCCGGTTCAGTTGGAAATGGAGAAGGCGTTCCCCCATTAAGATAGCGGAGAGAACGCATGAAGAAGCAACCCAAGCACTACAGCGCAGAAGAGAGAGTCGCCATCCTGAGGAGGCATCTTGTTGAGCAGGTGCCGGTTTCAGAGCTGTGCGACAAACAGGGACTCCAGCCGACGGTTTTCAACCGCTGGCAGAAGGAGTTCTTCGAGAACGGGGCGGCTGCCTTTCAGCAGAAAGCGCGGCCCAACCACCCAGCCGAGCGGGAGCGGATCGCCTATTCGCCAGCACCCAAGGGCAGAAACGGCTTGGCTCGGTGCTGAGCCGTCTATTCGAAGATTGACCGGTGGTCCTAGTTTGAGTACTCTTGTTTCCACGGCTGGAAGTTCATTGGAGGCCGGACGGCATGAACGACTTCGCGGCGGATCGTCACTCGCCACTGGGACAATTCCCTGGTCAGCCGACGCCGAGGCTCTGCGACTGCGTGGTAGAAGCCCTGCGCACCCGATACTACAGCTCCCATACCGAAGAGGCCCACCTCCACTGGATTCGCCGCTTCCACTTGTTTCACAGCTGCACGCACCCGCGCGAAATGGCCGAGATGGACGTCAACCGTTTCCTGACGCACTTGGCAGTCTGCGCTGTGACAAATCCATCCAGAGTAAAACGAGGTAGATCCTATGTTCCCAATCGGTGATGATAATACCTCTCGCAGAACCTTTCCGCTGGTCACATATGCCTTGATCGCTCTAAACGTCCTACTTTTCTTTGTAGAGCTGAGTGGTGGTGAAGCCTTCATTGGGGAGTGGGCTTTTGTCCCTAGCCGCTTCCTTGCCAATCCCTTCGGCGATCTTCTGACGCTCTTCACTTCCATGTTCATGCATGCCGGGTGGGTTCACCTGGGAGGCAACATGCTTTACTTATGGATCTTCGGTGACAATGTGGAAGACCGTTTCGGGCACATTAAGTTCACCATCTTCTACCTGCTCTGTGGGCTTGGCGCAACCTTTGCACAGTTGGCGTTCAGCCTCGGATCAAACGTGCCGAATTTGGGAGCATCGGGGGCGATTGCGGGTGTGCTCGGCGCTTACATTTTGCTGTTCCCACAGGCAAAGGTCAAAGTACTGCAGGGGCAACGAGTGATTCAAGTGCCCGCGCTGATAGTCATTGGGCTCTGGATCGTTCTTCAGTTTTTTAGCGGCATCGGTTCCATCGCCGACACAGCGCATACGGGTGGCGTCGCTTACATGGCGCACATCGGGGGATTCCTTTCCGGGTTTGTGTTGACCTTCTTGTTTCGTGGGAGTCGCGGGGCGCAGGCCACGGGCTGAACCGGGACAGATCTGGGAAGTTGGCCGGATTCGCAGCGGCAAAACGCCCCTGTTCCTGCGGATCAACCGTGCGTATAGTCGTCGACTATTAGCTGGTACGCCCGAACAAGGCCCCGGTTCGCGGTCGGATGAGAATCTCGGAAGCTATGTCTCGTTCGGCGAAGTACTCCCCGCAGACAGCCCAGTCCTCGTGGATACTGACTCTTTGAGCTGGATAGCTTCCTAAAGCGCCCGTAGTCATCTATCGAGGCGCCGCGACCGGATCCGGGACCCAATGCCGACCCAATGGGATCCATTTCGCCGACATGGCTGCAAACCTGTTGCTCGGAGAGAAACCGGACTCGCGCGCGGGCGGCTGGTTGTATAATCGACGGTGGCCAGGATGCCAGGAGGGAAATCCCGCGTTGCCATGGATCGCCGAACTTTCTTAGCAATAGCAGCGGCCGCTGCCGCTCTCGCCGCAACCTCACTGGTTGCTCAGCCGCAAGCCCCGGCCTCGGGAGCCGAACTCCTGAAGGTTTTGACCGGTCCGTATCTTCAGAGCGGCTCCGAGACCACTATTACAATCATGTGGATCACCAACCGAAACGCGACCGGCGCTGTCGAATTCGGCCCTCCCAGCGGCGAACTGAAAACCGCGGCCAACAGTCACGATGGCCTCATCGACAGCAACGAGCGCGTACATAGGGTGGTGCTCACCGATCTCAGCCCCGGCGCCGTCTACCGCTATCGCGTGGTGTCCCGCGACATTCTGAATTTCGGGTCAAACAAGGTCGACTTCGGCGAAACCGTCGCCAGCGGCTTTCAGGAGTTCCGTACCTTCGATCGGCGCAAGCAGGATTTGTCCTTTCTGGTCTTCAACGACATCCACGACATTCCCGCGACCATCCGCGACCTTCTGAAGGTGAACGGTGATCGTCCCTACGATTTCGTGGTCCTGAACGGCGACACGGTGAGTGACTTCGACAAGGAGAGTCGCATCACCGCCATATTGGACGAGGCGGTGTCGAGCTTCGCCTCGCGAGTCCCGTTGTTCTGGACCAGGGGAAATCATGAGACGCGCGGCGGCTTCGCACGCCAGTTCCCAGCCTATGTCGCTTCGCCCAACGGGCGCTACTTTTACTCGTTCGACCACGGCCCGGTGCATTTCATCGTGCTGGACACCGGCGAAGACAAGACCGACAGTCACCCGGAATACAGCGGGCTGGCCGATTTTGAGCGTTATCGCCGCGAGGAAGCAGAATGGCTGCGAGCCGAGGTGAAGACGGCCGCGTTCCTGCGCGCGAGGTATCGGGTGGTGTTCGCTCACATGCCATTCCCGGCCGCACCGGCGCCACCCCGAGTCGGCGCCGCACCCAGTCCGTTCACGGGAATGGAGGATGACTTCCAGAACTTCGGAGCGACGCTGGACCAGGCCGGGATCGACATGATGATCTCGGGGCACTTGCATACTCCAGCCGTCAGCAATCCGGAGCCCGGTCGGCACGCATATCCCATCGTCCGCGGGGGCGGCCCTAAGGACAAGGGCCGGACTCTCATTCGAGTCGACGTGAAGGAGCGCACTCTGGAGGCCGCTATCCTCCGACCGGACGGAACCACCGTCGGGACGTGCAAGGTGGGCGCGAAACGCTGACCTCCAGCCCCTCCTGCGCCTCAAGAGCGGCGCACGGGAAGGATGGCGGCCCGAGAGGAAGCGGGCTAAGGCCCGGGCGACGAAATCGACGTAGCCGCCGGAGCGGGGTTAGCCGCTACGAGTGCGCGGTCACCGGCGTGTGCTCGTGATACTGCCCGCGCTGGTGCAATTCGTTGTGCAGGTTCCTGTGTGCCGCTGTGAGCTTGAGGCGGAGCCGCTTGTACACTTCGTCTTCCGCCCGCGTGCCCACCGTGTCCAGATAGGCGAGCACGCCCTCGATCTGGTCCAACATGGTCACGGCATCCAGCGTGGAGAAGAACGGTGAGTTCTCGATCCGTATCATCACGGGCGAGGAATGCGCGGCGATGATCTCGGGTTTGTCTGCATAGTGTCCCCGCACCATCAGAGCGATCCAGGAACTTCGGTTGAGGCGCATGGACCAATGGCCGGAGTCCCGGTCCGGCTTGACGGCGCGGCTTTCGCGCACCTCTCCGTTGACGACCAACTCGACCTTACTCATCGGCACGGTGACGCTGGCCACATCCCAGGCGACATCTAGTGTGCCTCCGCCGGATTTCATCTCCATCCTGCTTCCGGGCGCCCGCCCGTCCACACTGAACTCCATCAGCGGCCCATAGGTGACGAATGTGTTGCCCGATCGCACGGCTTCCAGCCACCCGTCATAGGTGAATTCCCGACCATCCGGAATCCGCGCGTAAGTGCGCACCGTTCCGACGGCGGTAGTGGCCGCCATCTTGTCCGTCCCACCCACCGCGGCGATGAAGTGGCCGCAGTTGAGGTAACGGTAATAGTCCGAGAGTGAGTAGGGATCGATGCCGCCGTACAGACTCCCCCAGGAGGTCATCTCCACGGCATCGATCGCTCCACCGATCAGGCCCGCGGCGTTCTCGCCACGGGGGTTCGGGAAGTGCGGGAGAACAACCAGTCCGCCCTGGGCCTTGCACTGCTCCGCCCAGTCCATCAGCAGCACGCCGATCGGGTCGCCGAGGGCAGCCTCATCCGGGCCGCCGGCGCACATCGGCGCGATGATATTCCCCTTGTAGCCAAGCAACGAGATGTGACCCAGAACGTGCTGCCGGTTCTCCGTCCCGACGCGGACCAACCACTCTCCATCGCCGCCGGCTTCCCTGGAGCCGAAAGTGGTCTTGCCGTCGAAGTCGCCGACATTGGTCATCAGCTCGCCCCACTGGCTGGCCAAAAGGTTGACGACGTTCACGCCCTCCGCGGAGCCTTCGAGTTGCGCTGTCGCGGGCGAAAGGAAGTGGACGTGCGTATCGGCCGTCACCCATCCCCGCTCGCGCCACGGCAGCAGTTTTTCGATGTAAACATCGATGATCTGGGTGGAACGCTCGATGCGAATCGTCTTGCGAACCGGCTCGATCTCGAAGCCCTTGCTGGCCTCCAGATACACGTTGCCGACAGGCAGGTCGACGACCGTCTCTCCGGGCATATAAGTGCAGTAGTGGCGCCCCTGGTTCTGAAACTCGGGAGCATAATCCTCAAACCAGCCGCCGTTCGGCTGCCGGTGGCGGTCCACCGGAGGCAGGTACTCGCCGCTCTCCCCATGTATGTGTAATTTCACCGGGACCAGCTTACCCGAGGCCTTCTCGCGTGCCCGGATCTTCACACGCTGCGTTGCCGGCGTCACCGGGACCAGTGGTCCTTGGCCGGGTGCGGTGAGCAAGTCGGAAACCGGGATGCGGCCGCCGTCTGGGAGGTGGAACCGGGCATCGGGATGAGTGCAGTACTCGATCAGCACTTCTCGCGCTGAAACCTCAGGGACCTTGTTGTTGTATGTGCCAGCCCACCCGCCGTTGGGATAGATCCGCCGCGGCTCGGCGGAGATCACCTGGCCCATGTCGAGCTGGATCTGGCTCCAGTGCCCCTGCCCGTCCACCCGGCTGTCGAAGTTGACGCCTTCTGGCAGCCTCAAAATCGCCTTCCGCCGCGTCTGCCATCGAAGCGGTTCCGCCGACGCGCGCCCGGCCGAGACGGCCGAGAGAATCGTCGCCCCGGACTTAGAGGCGAATCGGAGCGTGACGATAACCTTTTCGGGATGAGGGTTCTCCCAGGCCCACAGCCAGTTGACCCAGTTTCCGCTATCCGCCGTTACGACGCGTGTCTCCGCGTTTCCCCAGCCCAGGCCGCCGGCGTCCACGAGCATCGAGGGCTGTTCCCGGACCGTACGCACTGGGTGGGGCTTCCTGTGGGCCACAGCTTGAAAGCAGTTCTCCCCCCAGATGCGGCGGAATGTCCCAATGTGGTGCCGCCTGCGAATCTCGCTGCGGGCTTCGGTCCCGTCGGCGTAGACAATCGTGTAGTCGGCGACGTGCTCGCCGAGATTGCCCTCGCCGCGCATCGGCCGGATGAACCCGCGCGAGTCCCTCTCCAGCGGCTTGATGTCGGTTGTGTGGCAGAAAACGAGCCACTCGGCGTTCAGGTTCTGGACCCGCTCGGTCACCTGGCCGTCTTTCAAGAGAATGGGGCGGTCGATCCGGAACGGGATGCCCCACGCGATCGAGTCGCCTCTCGGCGCCTGCGGGATGGCCTTGGTCATCGTATCCGAGAGGCCGGCTCTTTCCAGCTCCTCGAAAGTCAAGGCGCCCTTGAGCGGAACTGGAGAGAAGTTCGAGTTGGATGGTCCATCTTGAAGCCACATTGGTTTGCTCGCTGCCGCGTTCAGGGCGGCCACAACCGCTGCGGAGGATTCCAGAAAATCTCGTCGCGAAGCTGTCATGACCTACCTCGCTTGGCGTCGGTTGAGCCAAGATTTCTGAACTGAACTCCTGGCCCGGCTCTATCATACAGCGGAGCGACCGCCCGCAGGGGCTTCCCCCACGGTGAAGTTGTCGCGGGAAATGAGTACAATTCGCGTAGGGCGCTTGAGCGCCCGGCGAAAGGTAGAACCGATATGCGAGAGGTCAAGAACCATTCGCGGCGCGGCTTCATCCGTGCCGGAGTCTCCGGGGCTTCGCTCGCGGTATCCGGAGCGGGCGACGCACAGGGTGAAAAGCAGAAGGTGCTCTACGTGGAGCTGTTGCCGCAGGAATTTCGCACGCGCCTGGCGGCACGCCCCATCGCCTACCTCCCGCTGGGGACGCTGGAGTGGCACGGCGAGCACCTCCCGCTGGGCTCCGATGCGATCCAGAGCGAAGGCCTGATGATCGAATGCGCACGCCGGTTTGGCGGCATCGTGATGCCTCCCATCCACCTGGGGCCGGATCGCACTCGCCCGATGGAGGACGGCCGGGTGCTGTATGGCATGGACTACGCCGCTTCCACCAAGCCTCCACGACAACTGGACGGAAGCTGCTACTGGGTCCCGGCGGGGCTGCACGTGCTGCTCGTCGATGCCATCCTGGCGCAATTGAGGCGCGCCGGCTTCCGGGCCGTCTTCGGCGACGGCCACGGTCCTTCGCGCACGTCCTGGGTGGAGAATCTTCCCGAGCGGGAGACCCGCTTCGGGCTGAAGCTGTTCGGGGTCACGAAGGAGATCTCCTCGCAATGGAGGAGCCAGGTGGACCACGCCGGACGCAACGAGACTTCGCTCGTGATGCACTACCGGCCCGGCCTTGTGGACCTCTCCCAGTTATCCAAGGACCGCGCCGACCAACCCGTCGGAGTCGGTGGCGAGGATCCCCGGGATGCGACCGTCGCCTACGGGCGGAAGTGCATGGAGGAATCCGTCGAGCTGGTCCGCCAACTCTTCCAGAAGGCGGGCTTGGTCAACTAGCGTAGGGGTGTAGCTCTCTTCCGACTCAGGAGTTCCCTCCGTGTGGCTCAGTGCGCAACCACGCTGGCGAGCCCGCCATCGCTGCTCATTCCAACAGGAGGTAGGCGATCCGACATGAGCCAGTGACTCGGCTTCAGGGGCAATCCTGTGTCCATCAGAGGCTCGCCACCAAGTCCCACAGATCGTTGAGCGAGGGCGTAACGCGCAACGACCACACCCAGCCAGTACGCGCC
The DNA here is from genome assembly GCA_963734625.1 of Bryobacterales bacterium. Taxonomy (GTDB): domain Bacteria; phylum Acidobacteriota; class Terriglobia; order Bryobacterales; family Bryobacteraceae; genus CAVTHW01. The sequence continues at coordinate 216,420 of CAVTHW010000002.1, forward strand.
GCACAGGATCGTGACTGCGAAGCTGCCCAGAATCACCAAGCCCAGCGGTTCCAGGAGACTCTACGTTAGCCACAACGGCTACTTGTCAAACTAAAGCCGAAGCCTTCCGCCGGCAACTGTCCTTTCCATCATCCCGAACCCTAGCAGCGACTCATCGAGGAGAAGGGTACTCACGGCGGACTCAGAACGCAAGCACTACCTTGAACACGGCGGTTCCCTCAGACCGTAGTCTCCTTCGATCCGGGTCCTTGGGGTTGGATAGCTGCCGATAACGCCCATAGTCTTCCCCAATCCGGCCATCCGCCTGCTGCTGTCAAACGCATTCTGGACGAGCGGTCGGTCACCTTTCCACAACTCGGATGCCGCTCCTATGGAGGGGACCTTCCGATCCGCTATTGGAAAGTGGGCTATTCAACCGGAACTCGATGTCCTGTTGAGATTCTCTCAACCAGATCGCGAAGTTCCTTGCTCGGTTTGAAGAAGGGAATTCTCTTCGGCGGCACTTCGACCTTGGCCCCAGTCTTTGGATTGCGTCCGACGCGCCCTCGTCTTTGGCGCGTCCGGAAGCTTCCGAATCCGCGGATTTCAACGTTGTCGCCGGATCGGCAGGGCACGGACGATGCCGTCAAGTATGGCGCAGACGATGACGTCACATTCCTTCAGGGGCATCCCAATGGCTTGGTAAACCTCTTCGGTCAGGTCGGCCCTGGTCATCTGCCACACCTTCGTTGCATCGCGAAGAAGGGTATCACAGCATTTCTTGGTGCTCCGGATGTCGCCTTCTCCGGGGATCGACATAGCCCTGCTTCGTTGAGGGCAGCCACAAGCCGCTTCAGGCTGATGCCCAGCGCCTCAGCGAGCTCTATGTCGCTGAGGCCCATTGACCGCGCTATTCTCAGTTTCCGCAGTGCCATCTTCACCATCACTCTCCTTGGTTACCAGCCAGGAAGGCGCCCACTCAATGGGTGACGGCAGGCGGCTTCGCTGTGGAAGGCTTCGCGGCTGCCCGGCGGGAACCAATTCTAGAACGGGATGAGGATCGTCGGAGTGGTCAAGCTGGTGGAGCAATGCCTCCAGCTTCCACTTCCTCTGGCAAAGCTCCAGGCCTTCCTTTCGATTCAGGTAGCCGTCCACTCGGCTCAGTTCCCGAATCAAGGGCACGTATGCGGCCAACAGCGCCCTCTGGAGTTCCTGGACTTCGTCGCTGGCGAGCTTTAGAACCATTCCGTCGTGCAATCCTCTCCCTTTCAAAATGGGGCAACGGGAGAACATCAGGAATAGGTCGGACGCACCATTTGACAAGGTACTCCTGCCCGAAATGTACTGAATCAACAGTCCTAAAGGGGAAGCGCCACCCCGGTGGTTCGCTCAGAGGGTATCAGGCAGCTGACGAAGCGCCCGTAGTCTTCGGCGACCCGAAGGGGCAGAACCCGCCCCATCCGGGCCACCCAACTCGCTCGGAGGAGGCGGCATGAAGAAAACGGCTTCAGCGGAGGCCGTCGGACGTACAATCGATGGTGGCCAGGGAGCGAAAGAGGAAACCCTGGCTAGGTACGTTTCAGCGGATTGGAGGAGTGCAGATGTCAGCTCAAGGAGCAAGACCCGCGAGAGAGACTGAGTTCCGGCAGCCGACCCCAGACGCGGCGTCGGATCCGGCGGCCACAGCATCGATGCCGGTCCCGCTGATCGCCCCCGCCGAGGAGGAGGTTGACAGCTCCGGCGTTTCTGAGCCGACGCTGAAGGAGATCGCCCGCCTGGCCTACTCATACTGGGAGGCCCGCGGCTGCGAAGGTGGCTCGGCAGAGGGCGACTGGCTTCGGGCGGAACAGGAGTTGCGGACCAGATAGGCAGTGCACCTCCACGCCGTGCTTCATGGCTCCAGGAAGCCGGGTCGGGGGCGGTGAGGTGGGCGCCCGGCGTCGCACAGACCCTCTCGGGACCCCACCCGTGCCGAACAGGGACCCCGTTTAGAGTCGAAAGAGGAGTCCAGGCACACATGGACAGAAGCCCACTCCGCTCCGCGTACGTGAGGGCAGGCTGGTAACGACCATCGAATCAATCGATTTCACGCAAGAAGCGCCCGATAGATGAAGCGAATCGTCCGGCTTGGGCAACCGCGTCACGTTGGTGTTTTCATCAACCCGGTATTCCAGCAGGCACAGACGGGCTAGAGTTCCGTGGGTGGAAAGAGAACCCTCACCACCTGAATTGCCCAAAGCAACCCACGGACGCAAGGCGATCTCGGAGGGACTGCTTCGGCTTCGCTATGTGACAGGAGTTTCCAAGTGACCTCGCCGGCGGAACCGCCTGCCCTGCCTTGCCCATGTCTCGTCGCCGATCGATGCAAAATGGATGGAGGGATGAACTCAGTCTCGAAAGCGATCACTGACGCGGTCGTCCTCCGCCTGGCCGGCGATCGGTCCTACCGACGGGGATACGACTACTATCAGCACGGCCACGTTGAGTCTCTTGAGAACGATGCAGATGGCGTTCACGCCGTTGTGCGCGGAACTCGGGATTATACGGTGAATCTGTCCTCCGACGAGGGTGTCCTCGACTACGCGTGCGACTGCCCGGTCGGAGAGGACGGCGCCTTCTGCAAACACTGCGTTGCCGTGACACTGGCTTGGCTGAACCGCGAGGCCGCTCCGGCGCAGGCAAAGCCTCGCGGCAAGGCGAGGGAAGTCACGCTGGCGGATGCCGCGAAGATACTCCGGGAAGAGGACAGAGACACGTTGATGCGGATGATGCTCGACTGGGCCAAGGATGACGACCGGCTGCGTGAGCGTCTTCTCATGTATGCGGCGAGGCGATCCGGCCTCGAGAGCGGGGTTGCCGCGTCATCTCGTGCATTCGAAAGAGCCGTGCGCGTCTCCGACTTCGTCCACTACCGCGAGGCAGCGGCGTGGGCGCGCGGCGTGGACGACGCCATCGACAACATCGCGCAGTTGCTGGAGGATGGGCATGCCGCGTCGGTAATCGAATCGTGCGAGTCCGCTCTGCAGAGGCTAGTGGCTGCGGCGGGAGCCATCGACTATTCCGACGGGCACCTCAGCACGCTGCGGGACCGTCTGCAGGACATTCACTTCCGGGCATGCCAGGAAGCGAGGCCGGAACCGGTGGCGCTCGCCAGGCGGCTGTTCGACTGGGAGATGCACAGTGATCTTGACGTCTTCTATGGCACCGCCGAACGCTACGCGAAGATCCTCGGAGCCAAAGGCCTGAGGGAGTACCGGCAACTTGCCCAGGCGGAATGGGAGAAAGTGCCCGCCAGGACAGCGAAGAACAAGCATTCGGAGTGGGGGCGGCACTTCCGAATCACACACATCATGGAGTCGCTAGCTCAGGCGTCGGGCGACGTCGAGGAACTCGTCGCCGTCATGGGTCGAGACTTGTCGCATGCGTACAACTATCTGAGAATCGCCTCGGTGTACCGGGAGGCGCGTCGGCGCGACCAGGCTCTGCTGTGGTCGGAAAAGGGGCTGGCAGCTTTTCCGGAACGAACCGACGGGCGGCTGCGGGAGTTCGCCGCCGAGGAGTATCATCGGCGACGGCGGCATGACGACGCGATGAAGTTGATGTGGGCCGAATTCATGGAGCGTTCATGTCTGGAGACGTACCGAACGCTGGAGCGTCATGCAAAGAAGGCGGGGAATTGGCCGGAGTGGCGCGAGCGGGCGCTGGCTGAAATCCGCCGATGCATCGCAAAGGCCAAGGACGAGTCGGGCGGACCGACGCGGCACCCCTGGATGCGGCCCAATGCTGATCACTCCCAATTGGTGGAGATCTTCCTTTCCGAACGCGACAATGAGGCCGCATGGCGCGAGGCGCAGGCAGGCGGATGCTCGGATGGCCTATGGCTTCAACTTGCCGCCGCGCGCGAAAAGGAACATCCCGAAGATGTTGCGTCAATCTACCTGAGACAGGCGGAGGTAGCCGTGAGCGCGACGCGAAACGGCCGCTACGAGGACTCGGTCGAACTGCTCGTGAAAGCTGCCGCTGTGATGAAGCGGACGGAACGAAGCGCGGAGTTCGTGCGCAACCTCGAGGCGCTGCGCGCGAAGTACAAGATCAAACGCAACTTCATCAAACTCCTGGAGCAGAAGCAGAAATCGCTGTACCTCTCTTGATTACCTCGCGTCTCACTGGCCAGATGCGGTCTGTACGACATCACGCGGATGAACCACGGAGATGTCGGGGTACCTCGCGAAGTCCCGATCGTTGAGCGTGAGCAACTGAGGGATGCCGTGGGCCAACATGGCGGCGACCAGTCGAGCATCGTGGACTTGGACGCCTGCTACAGAAAATAAGACAACCAGCCGGCGCCACTCAGTATGAATGCGGACGGTGTCGGGCAGGAGTGTGAATCTGCTCTCGATCAGCTTCGCCCGTATGTCCGCCTCGGCTGCTGTCAGGGCAAATCCGTTCTTGTCGGCGGGGCGAGTGCATACGTTCCAGAATTCCACGAAATTCTGCGACACAAAGCAGAGTTGATCACCGCGGGCGACGAGGGCGTCAACAGCGGATCTAACGACCGCGTACTCGGAGTCCGCTGGATTCAGCAGCCGCAATAGAATGTTCGTATCTAAGGAGGACGCGCACCGTCTCAGTTGTGTTCCTGGTAGATGTTCTCGCGGCTAAACGCGGATGACGGCAAGTGAGGAAGACCGCTGCCCATCTCCGCCAAGGCGTCGAGAGCGGCCTCGATTTCCTTGAGGCTTGCCGGGCCGGCAGCGTCAACCCGCGCGATTTCCTCGATCACGTCCTGGAGATAGGCATCGAGCGAGACGCCTCTGGTGCGCGCCTGAGCAGCCAGGTTGGCCTCGACGTCAGGTTTGAGTTCCAGCCTCACAGTCATGGCGCCTTCATTATCCCATTCTTTGCAGGTCTCCAGTTCCTTCAAACTTGTTTGTGCCGCGGAGTCGGCTAGCGTCGGTTGCCACGAGATCCGCCCCGGGACCGCACAGTGTCTTTGGGCAATCTTGGGCAATGCGCGACGGGAGCCCTGGGAGATATGGCACTCCTGGCAACGAGGAATCTGCAAGTTGCAGATTCTAGGTGCCTATCCTGGGTTCGAATCCCACCCTCACCGCCATCTAATTGAAAACAAAAAAGGCGCAGTGAGGGTGGAGCGCGAATCCTCACTGCTTGTTAAGTGGTTGCATTTTCAATATGTTACGGAGGGTTCGAAATTCGATCGTAATGACCGCGTGTGAATTGCCGTTCGGGCGGGGTGCTGAGAGCGGTTGGCGGTAGTGTTTAGGAGGCGGTCGGCGGCCCGGCCCCTCGCATAATAGGGCGGAATAAGGCGGTCCCGGCCGCTTCATTCGGCCTCATGAGGGCAGGCGCCCGGTTCGAAGTTGCCAAGTCGCGACTCGGCCGTGCCCCCTCAAGCTCACGAGTCGGAGGCGCTTCAGATAGGCCGGAACGTGGGGAGGATGCCAAACGCATCAAAGCCCTGAGGAAAGCCGGTGGTTATTGTGTACGCTGAAGTGGGGCATATGCGGTGCGGCTTTCGCGATCGTACAATACAGCGCAAAAGGACGATAAGGTCGGCCGACTTTCGAGATCGGAGTCCGGTCGTCGTCGGCCTCCCGTGAGACAACTACCACCAAGACCTCCTTTCGAGAGGGCGTGCGGGCGCGCCTACGGCAAGTGGTCAGGCTCCAGGCGTCCCACACTGAGGTCCAGCACCAAGGCGGCGATGCTCACCGAGCGCTCGGCCTGGGAGAGGAGCGACTGGTTGGTGAGCAGGGCGGACTCTGCATCCAAGACGAAGTTAATGACACTGCGCCCTGCCTCGAATTTCAGCCGCTCGTCGTGCAGCACGCGCTCACTTTCGGCGACAGAATCACGCAGCGAAGTCACCCGGCTTTCGGCGCTCTCCAGATCGGCCAGGGCGGTGCGGACCTCGCGGCTGATGCGAAACTCCAACTGCTGGCGCGCCAGTCGTGCTTCTTCCAGTTGAGCCTGTGCCGCCTGAATCTGGCCTTTGCGCCGGCCTCCGTCGAAAAGCGGGAACGAGACGTGGACACCAATCACCCAGTCGGTGGCGGCGTTGCCCGGAGAGGGTGCCGTGGCGGAAATCGCCGGCAGCAGCTTGCCGATTAGTTGGGGAAAGCCCACCGGGGTATTCGAGCCGTACTGGATGGCCGAAGCGCGAAGATCGATGCGGGGGAAGACGGCTTTCCGGGCGGATTCCTCAAGGCGCTCGCTGGCCCGGATCTCATGGTCTTGCGAGACCAACTCCGGCCTGCTCGCAACGGCCTGTTTCAGTAGTTGGACCTCCGGTTCGGGAGGAATCGGCGGCAGGGGAGACGCCGGGGTGTAGACCAACTGCGGCAGGTCACCCTCGAATCCCATCACCGAAGCCAAAGCGCTCAATGACGATCTTCGGCCCGAACGGAGCGTGGCCAGGTCGCTTTCCACCTGTGCCAGCCGGGTTTTGATTTTCAACGCATCCACCGGAACGGCGCGGCCGCCTTGGACCAGTTGATTCGTTCGGTCGAGGAGCGATTGCAGGCTCTTTGCCCTTGCCTCTGCAGAGCTGATCAGGTCCGAGTACGCCAGCGTCTGAAGATACAGCCGCGCGGTCTCAAATATGATCTCCTGCCGCCTCCGGTCGGTCGTCGACCGCGCAGCCTCGACGCGTTCCCGAGTGGCGGCAAGTTCGAGTTCCGTCTTGTGAAAATCCCAGGCGAGAAACTTGAGGTCCGCGACTCCGGTGTATTGAGCGGTGTCGAACCGCAGCAGCGACGGCGTGGTCCCAGCGGGGTACCCGTGCTCGAACCGCGAGCGCGCCGCGTCGCCGGAGAGATCCGCCTGCGGCATCAGGAATGAGTGGGCCGTGGTCACCAACCCTTCGCGGCGCCGGATCTCCGTCTGTGAAGACTTCAGATCCGGGGAGTGCGCCAGCGCATATTCGACGGCCTCCCGCAGGCTCATCTTCGCGTTGGTGGGCGGCTCTGCGGCTGCGGCCAGGAGGGCGAACGCCGCAAGCGGCGCTGCGAGTTTGATCCAGTGTCATAAGCGCTTTCAATCGATCCGCCTCATGATGCGTTGGGCTCCTGGCCCAGGCTGGCGGCGAGCTTGTTACGGATGTTGTCGGGTAAACCATGATTCGGCTTGTTCGCGTAGACGATGTAGTACGTGACGGGAATCACGAACAGCGAAAACAGCGTCGAGACGATCAACCCGAAGATGAGCGACCAGGCCATTCCGCCGAAAACGGTATCCAGCGTGATGGGAATGGCTCCGAGTACCGCTGCGCCGGACGTCAGGAGAATCGGCCGCAATCGCACTGAAACACTATTGAGAATTGCCTCCTCGAGCGAAAGACCGCGCAGCAGGCCCAGTTGAATGAAATCCACGATGATGATCGAATTCCGAGTCACAATGCCCGCCAGAGCGATCATCCCCATGAACGCGGGCCCGGAGAAGAAGACGGGGTTCCTGAATCCGCCGATGCTGTGCTGGCCGATCTGATTCAGCAGCCAAAATCCGGGCAATACACCGATCACCATGAGCGGGATCGCCCGCATGATGGTCAGCGGCAGACGGTAGGAGCCGGTCTGGTTCATCAGGATGATGTATATGCCGATCAAAGCGGTCAGCATTGCGAACGCCAGATCGCGGAACAGGTTGATAGTGATGTACATCTCGCCTTCGTCCCACCAGTGGACGGTAATCCCGTTGGGCACGGCCCAGGGGATGCCTCCGCCCTTGCGAAACATGGTTCGCTGATTCAACGGGCGGGGCGGCGCCTGCATGTCGACGAAACTCCGCTGCGCCTCCCTGGACCTGGTCGGCCGTCAGGTCCAGGATGGTTTCCACGGGCGGCCGGCCGGCCATCTCTCCCAGTCACGTACACAACGCGCTGAAGTTGGCGGTGATAGATCGTCTTATCCTCAATGGTCGTGCGCCAGGCGCCAACTTCCGACAACGGAACCAGATTCCCGCCTGTGCCTTTGGCGTAAATTCGCGCGAGGTCGATCGTGCTCGATCGCTCCGCCCGGGGAAACCAGAGTGCGATCCTGACGGGTGTGCGCTCATAGGGAATTTGGGCGGCGCCCGCCGCCTGGCTACCGAGGGCGAGCCCTATCGTGCGGGATATCTCGTCCGTGGACAGGCCATTCAGCGCGGCCTTCTGCTTGTCCACTTCGAATACGTATTTGGTTTGGTCTTCATCGACGGTGTCGTCCACATCCACCACGCCCAATTCGCGGCGGATGCGAGCCTTGACGATCGATGCGGCTCCAATGATGTCCTCGTAAGACTGCGTCGGGCTGCCGTAGACGGCCGCGACCAGCGTGGACATGGCCGGTGGTCCGGCCGGCAGCTCGACGATCTTCAGCTTCACTCCGTCGCGTTGCGCGATGGCGGTGAGGTCGGCGCGCAACCGCAAGCCCAGGGAATGGCTCGCGTAGTCGCGCTCTGTCTTGTGAATCAGGTTGATCCGGATGTCCGCGCGGTTAGGCGCCCGGCGCAGAAAGTATTGCCGCATCAGACCGTTGAAATCGACCGGCGATGCGGTCCCCACGTAAGCCTCGAAGTCCGTGATCTCCGGGACCGATTCGAGATAGTGTTCGAAGTCGCGAGCCGCGGCGTCGGTCCGTTCCAGGGTCGTGCCCGCCGGCATGTCGAGGACCAGGAGTATCTCGTCCTTGTTGTCGTAGGGCAACTGCTTGACCTGCACGCGGCGGGTCAGTACCAGCAGGACGCTGCCGATAAATAGCAGCATGACCAGGAGCAGAAATAGCCGACCCAGCCACCGTCGTTCAATGAGCGGAAGAAGGGTCGCATTGAAAAACCGCCGGGGACCGGAAACGGAATCACGCGGCGCAGCGCCTTCCGCCTCGCCAGCGGCATGATCCTTCAGCAGGCGGTACGCCAGCCAAGGCGTGATCGTGAATGAAACGACCAGCGACATGAGCATGGTGACGGGGATGTTGGCCGCCATGGGCCGCAGATACTGGCCCATCATGTCGGTGACGAAGAGCAGGGGGAGGAATGAAAGAATCACCGCAAAAGTGGCCGCGATCAACGGAGGCCTGACTTCATTCACGGCCTCGAGAACGATATCGACCGTGGCTTTTCCCCGCATCTGGAAATGGCGGTGGATGTTCTCCACGTCCACGATGGGATCGTCCACCAGCAAGCCGAGCGCCACCGTCAGCGCGAACAGCGAGATGCGATTGATCGAGAATCCGAGGAAATAGTTGACGATGAGAGTCAGGCCGAAAACACACGGAACCGCGATGGCCACCACCAGCGCTTGCCGGAAGCCCAGTCCCATGGCCAGCAGCGCCATGACTACCGCGATGGCGACCAACAAGCCCGCTTCCAGTTCTTTGACCTTGTCGTTGGCGGTCACTCCATAGTTCCGCGTCACGACCACCTGCACGTCGGCGGGCAGAATCTCCGCCTTCAACTCTCCCATCCGTTTTAGTAGAGCCTCGGCTACCCAGACGTTGTTCGTGCCATGCTTCTTGGCTACGGCGATCGTAACGGCCGGCTGTGAGCCGTGCTTGGGAGGCGCATGCGCCGCCGTTCCGCCGATCAGGCTTCCCGCGGCACCCTCTTCTTTGGGATGATCCCAGGCTAATCCGCGGTGAAAGCGTACGTAGTCCAGAAACTCACCGGGGCCGTCCCTGACTTCCGCAATGTCGCGGAGGTACACCGGGCGGCCGTTTGATGCGCCGACCACCAGGTTCTGCAAATCTCGCGCATCCGCGATGAACTGGCCCGCCTGCACGCGCACATCCTGATCGTTGCGGTCGAAGGTTCCCGCGAGCACGCTGGAATTCGAGGCTTGAATGGCCCGGCTCAGATCCAGCGCCGCAATGCGATAGGAGGCCATGCGGGCGGCGGATGGCCGGATCAGCAACTCGCGCGGGCGGCCGCCTACCACGTAGGCGACACCGGCATTATCTACTCCTTGCAGGCGGGCTACGATCTCGTCCGCCATGCGCCGCAGCGCATAATCGTCGCGGGAGCCGCTGGTGAGCGTGAAGGTGACAATCGGCACATCGTCCACATCGATAGGCTTCACCACCCATCCCGCCGCACCCGGCGTGATCCGGTCCATGTTCTCGTTGAGCTTGCGGATGAGCTTGACGTAGCTGGGCTCCAGCGGTTGCCCCACGTAGAAACGCACCGTAACGATGCTCTGGCCCGGCATGGAGCGGGAATACACATACTCCACGCCAGGGATCTGGAGGAGCATTCTTTCGAGCGGCGTGGAGACGAGTTGCTCAACGTCCTGCGCGGTGTGGCCGGGAAAGGAGACCATCACGTTGGCCGCGGCCACGATGATTTGCGGCTCCTCCTCGCGCGGTGTTACCAGCAGGGCCACCACGCCCGCTGCGATCGAGACCAGGATGAACACCATCGACAGGTTCGATTCCAGGAACTTGCGGACTATGCGGATGGTGAGGGAATCGTGCGGCTGGCTCATTGGGCTTTCCTGACAACGACCGTTTCCCCGGCGGCGAGGCCGCTGAGCACTTCAAACTGGTTGCCAATGGCGCGGCCGAGTTGCACGGTTCGCCGCTCCAATTCGAGCCGCCTGGACCACGTCCACCATCGTCAACTGGCCGGCGCGGATCAGCGCCGATGCGGGCACTGCCAGCACCTCTTCCGGCTTCATGGGAATCAGCAAGCGCCCAAACATCCCTGGAAGGATGTCCTTCGTTTCACTCAGGCGCACGCGCGCCACGACGGTTCGGCTGGATGGGTCGGACGACGGGACGATCTCCACCACCCGCCCCCGCATCTCCCGGCTCAAAGCGTCGATCCTGAACGTCAGAAGTTCATTGAGGCGGATGTGGCCCATCAGGTCTTCGGGCACGTTCGCCTCGAGCCATAGCCGGCCCTCTTCGTACATCGTCAGAAGTGGTTTTCCGGGAGCGGCCAGGTCGCCCAGGTTTGCCAGTTTGTCCACTACCACTCCGGTGAAAGGGCTGCGGATGACCGCGTACGACAGGTTCACTTCGGTTTCCTGGACGGCTTGTTGAAGCCGATGAAAATTCGCCTCGGCGGTCTTCAGATTGGTTTGGGTGTGCTCGAAGTCGTAAGCGGTGATGACTTGCTGGTCAAAGAGCGGCTTGTCGCGTTTGTAGTCGGACTGCGCCTGCGCCAGCGTAGCTTCCGCGCTGCGCACGGCATCCTGCGCCTGCTCGACCCGGTGCCGGAGATCCCGGTCGTCCAGCACCACCAGGGTTTCTCCGCTGGTTACCCGCTGCCCCGCCGAAACGCGCATCTCGACGATGTTCGCCACCACACGGGAAGTCACTGCGGCGACTTGCTCGGCCTGGATGGTTCCCACGGCCTCGGTGACGGCGGGGACCGTCTGCATCGCGATCTTCTGCGTGGTCAGGCCCGCCACCGATTCCTCGGCAACCGGCTGCTTGCTGGCCGGGATCACGCCGCGCCGGAACGTGCCCAAGATCCAGAGCATGAGGATGACGATTGTGGCGACCGACAGCCCGACGCGTAACAGCGTGGAAAGCCTTTTGCGCCGCGGCGGTTTTGCCGCTTCGACAGCAGGCGTCTGATCATTCGCATCTTCAGAAGGCATAGGGTTTCTTCTCCGGGTCTGCCGTCTCCGCTAGTCCAAACGGTGGTTTTCAGCACGTGCAGATCGCCGCGCCCCGCCGCTTCGCTTGCCGAGCGTATCCAGGAGGAGCGGCCGGATCTTCTTGAGAAATAGGTGTTTCTCGTTGAGGTTGTAGTTCACTCGCATCCCCTCCCGTTGGCTCTCGACCAACCCACAACTGCGCAAATAGGCGAGGTGACGGGACAGGAGCGGCTGAGAAAGCTTGAGGATCCTCTCCATTTCGCAGACGCAGAATGGCGACCGCAACAACAGGTTCATGATCCGCAGCCGCGTCGGGTCTGCAAGCGCTTTGAAGAACACCGAAAGCTGTTCCATTGCT
>CAVTHW010000003.1:0-860344 GCA_963734625.1 Bryobacterales bacterium
GAGGCGCTTGGTATACATCAGATTGGCGCGATGCACCGCGGCCTCTACCAACGGCCGATGATTGGCGCGTCGCCCCCCTGGCCGAACAAGTACGCCTTGTCCGTGCTCTCGCCGTCCCAGGCGCCGTTGCCGTTGTAGTCCAGGTACCAGAAACCGTTGGTGTAAGTCCCAACCTTGGTCTTGCCGTCTCCGTTCCAGTCCCCGATCACGGGCAGCGTGCCGCTCCAGCCCAGGATGATCATCTTGTCCGTCGTGCCGCCGTCCCACGTCCCGTTGCCGTCCATGTCCAGGAACCAGAAACCGTCGATGTAGACTCCCACTTCTTCCTTCCCATCCCCGTTCCAGTCCCCATGCATAGGGGTGGTCCCCGTCCACCCCCAGACGATCATCTTGTCCGTCGTGCCGCCGTCCCAGCTCCCGTTGCCGTCCACATCCAGGTACCACAAGCCGTCCTTCCACAGTCCGACCTTGGTCCTGCCGTCCCCGTTCCAGTCCCCAGTCACCGGAGTCGAGCCCGCAAAGCCCCAGATGATCATCTTGTCGGTGGGTTCTCCCTCCCACGCGCCGTTGCCGTTCATGTCCATGAACCAGAAGCCGTTGATGTAGATCCCGATCTCGTCTTTGCCGTCGCCGTTCCAGTCCCCGACCTTGGGCTCCGCCCCGGCCATGCCGAAGGGGTACATCTTGTCGGCCACACCGCCATCCCAAGCGCCGTCGCCGTTGTAGTCCAGGTACCAGAGGCCGTCTTTGAAGAAGCCCGCTTCGTCCTTGCCGTCACCGTTCCAGTCGCCATAAACCGGTGTAGTCTCCGACCAGCCCCAATCGAAACTCGGGTCCGCGCCGGCGTCGAACACGCCGTTGCCATTGGCGTCCAGTATCCAAAGGCCGCTTCGGTAGACGCCAGCCATAGTCTTCAACGACCCCAGCAGCACGCTCACCCCGTTGCTGCCGGTATTAGCTAAGGCCAGATCGGTTTTGCCGTCCCCGTTGAAGTCTCCGGCCGCTACCGAATGAGGGCTAGTGCCCGCACTGTAGTTCACTGCCGGCATGAAGGTCCCGTCCCCATTGCCCATCAGCACGCTCACGCTGTCGCTGTCGGAATTAGCTAAGGCCAGATCGGCCTTGCCGTCCCCGTTGAAGTCCCCAACCGCCACCGAACTAGGATATTCGCCCGCTCCGTAGTTCACCGCCGCCTGGAAGGTCCCGTCGCCATTGCCCAACAGCACGCTCACGTTGTTCACAGTGTCGCTGTCGGAGTTGGCCACGGCCAAGTCGGCCTTGCCGTCCCCGTTGAAGTCCCCAACCGCCACCGAAAAAGAACCAGTGTCCGTCCCGTAGTTCACCGCCGGCAGGAAGGTCCCGTTGCCATTGCCCAGCAGCACGCTCACGTCGTCGCTGTTGTTGTTGGCCACAGCCAGGTCGGCCTTGCCGTCCCCGTTGAAGTCCGCGACCGCCACCGAATATGGATAGCTGCCCACCCCATAGTGCACCGCTGGCTGGAAGGTCCCGTTGCCGTTGCCCAAAAGCACACTCACGTTGTCGCTGTAGTAGTTGGCCACGGCCAGGTCGACCTTGCCGTCCCCGTTGAAGTCCCCTGCCGTCACCGACCGAGGACCGCTGCCCGCCCCGTAGTGCACCGCCGCCTGGAAGGTCCCGTCGCCGTTGCCCAATAGCACGCTAACGTTGGCGCTTTCAGCGTTGGCCACGGCCAGGTCGGCCTTGCCGTCCTCGTTGAAGTCCCCGACCGCCGACATCCGAGGCGCACTGCCCACCCCGTAGCTCAGCGCCGCCTGGAAGGTCCCGTTGCCGTTGCCCAATAGCACGCTCACGTTGTTGCTTTCAACGTTGGCCACGGCCAGGTCGGCCTTGCCGTCCCCGTTGAAGTCTCCGACCGCCGCCCCACGAGGACGACTGCCCGCCCCGTAGTTCACCGCCGCCAGAAAGCCGTTAGCCGGCTGTGCATTCACGGTCTGCGTTGCCCAATCCGAGGTGCTGGCCGCGTAGACGTCGTCGCCACCATAATACGCCCGCAAAGACCGGCTGCCGGCCGGCAACAGGCTGGCCTCTAACGTCGCTGTCCCGCTGGCTAAAGTGCCCACTCCGAGCACTGCAGTCCCGTCGTAGAACGTCACCAGGCCCGTCGCCGCCTCAGGCGAAACCGTGGCCGTCAGGGTCACTAACTGGCCCAGCGTAGAAGGATTCGGCGCCGCCCCGAGCGCAGTAGTGGTCAAGACCGACGCCCACCTCCCCAACAGCACGCTCAGGTAGTGGCTGGAGTCGTTGGCCACGGCCAGGTCGGCCCTGCCGTCTCCGTTGAAGTCCCCGACCGTCACCGAGTTAGGACCAGTGCCTGCCCCGTAGCTCAACGCCGCCTGGAAGGTCCCGTCCCCGTTGCCCGGCAACACGATTACGTTGTTGCTATTGTGGCTGGCCACGGCCAGGTCGGCCTGGCCGTCTCCGTTGAAGTCCCCAACCGCCACCGACTCAGGACCAGTGCCGGCGGCGTAGTTCACCCTCGCCTGGAAAGTCCCGTCACCATTGCCCAGCAGCACGCTTACGTCGTTGCTGCCCTCGTTGGCCACGGCCAGGTCGGCCTTGCCGTCCCCGTTGAAGTCGCCTGCCGCCACCGAACGAGGGAATGTGCCCGCCGGGTAGTTCACCGTCGCCCGGAAGGCCCCATCCCCAATGCTGAGCAGCACGCTCACGTTACCACCGTAGTAGTTGGCCACGGCTAGGTCGGTCCTGCAGTCCCCGTTAAAGTCCCCCGCCGTCACCAACCGAGGAGTGTTGGTCGCGGAGTAGTTCACCCTCGCCTGGAAGGTTCCGTCGCCGTTGCCCAGCAGCACACTCACGCTGCCGCTGTCGCCGTTGGCGACGGCCAAATCGACGTGGCCGTCCCCGTTGAAGTCCCCCGCCGCCACCGAACAAGGACTTGTGCCCACCCCGTAGTTGACCGCCGCCTGGAAGGTCCCGTCACCGTTGCCCAGCAGCACGCTGACGTTGTTGCTGTCGAGGTTGGCTACGGCCAGGTCGGCTTTGCCGTCCCCATTGAAGTCCCCGACCGCCACCGCCTGAGTACTACTGCCCGCTCCGTAGTTCACCGCGGCCTGGAAGGTCCCGTCCCCATTGCCCAGCAGCACGCTCACTTCGTCGCCCCAGTTGGCCACGGCCAGATCGGCTTTACCGTCCCCGTTGAAGTCCCCGACCGCTGCCGAGACCGGACTACCGCCTGCCGTATAGTCAACCTGCGCCCGGAAGGTCCCGTTCCCGTTGCCCAGCAGCACGCTCACGTTGTTGGTGTAACGATTGCCAACGGCCAGGTCGGCCTTGCCGTCCCCGTTGAAATCCCCAACCGCCACCGACGAAGGATTCCTGTCCACCCCGTAATACACGGCCGTCTGGAAGGTCCCGTCCCCACTGGCCAGCAGCACGCTCACGTTGCTGCCGTTGTAGTTGGAAACGGCCAGGTCGGCCTTGCCGTCCCCGTTGAAGTCCCCGACCGCTACCTCAGTGGGAGTGTTTCCCGCTCCGTAGCTCACCGCCGCCTGGAAAGTCCCGTTGCCGTTGCCCAGCAGCACGCTCACGTTGTCGTCGTAGTTCACCACGGCCAGGTCGGCTTTGCTGTCTCCGTTGAAGTCCCCGACCGCCACCGACTGAGGATATGTGCCCGCTGCGTAGTTCACCGCCACCAGAAAGGCCCCGTCGCCATTGCCCAGCAGCACGCTCACGTTCGCGCTGGCACGATTGGCAACGGCCAGGTCGGCTTTGCTGTCTCCGTTGAAATCCCCGACCGCCACTGAAGCAGGATTCGAGCCCGCACCGTAGCTTACCGCCGCTTGGAAGGTCCCGTTCCCAATGCCCAGCAACACGCTCACGTCGTTGCTCCCGTCGTTGGCCACGGCCAAATCGACCTTGCTGTCCCCGTTGAAGTCCCCCACCGCTACGGACTCAGGACCAGTGCCCGCGCCGTAGTGCACCGCCGCTTGGAAAGTCCCGTCGCCATTACCCAGCAGCACGCCCACGTCGTTGCCTTGAAAGTTGGCCACGACCAGGTCGGCCTTGCTGTCCCCATTGAAGTCTCCGACAGCCACGGACAGAGGGTATGTGCCCGCGTCGTAGTTCACCGCTGCCTGAAAGGTCCCGTCCACATTGGCTAGCAGCACGCTCACGTTGTTGTCGGCACTGTTGGCCACGGCCAGGTCGGACTTGCCGTCTCGGTTGAAGTCCCCCACAGCCACCGAGGAAGGACCGTCGCCCGTGGCATAGTTCACCTCGGTCAGGAAGCTGTTCGCCGGCTGCGCGTTCACCGTCTGCGGTATCGACTCCGATGTGCTGGCCAGGTAGGTGCCGTCGCCCGCGTAGTAGGCCCGCAAGGGCCGGGTTCCCGCCGGCAACAATCTGGTCTCTAGCGTCGCCGTTCCACTGGCCAGCGTGCCCACCCCCAACACCAGGCCGCCGTCGTAGAACGTCACCTTGCCCGTCACCTCCGAGGGCGAAACCGTGGCCGTCAGGGTCACTGGTTGGCCAAGAGTGGAAGGACTCGGTGAAGCCCCCAGTAGCGTGGAAGTAGGCGTCGCCCACCGCCCCAGCAGCACGCTCACGTTATTGCTGGAGTAACTGGCCGCAGCCAGGTCGGCCCTACCATCTCCATTGAAGTCCCCGACCGCTACCGAACGAGGTCCCGCGACCGCGCCGTAGTAAACCGCCGCTAGGAAGGTGCCGTCCCCAACGCCCCGCAGCACGCTCACGCTGTTGCCGGAGTAGTTGGCCGTGGCCAGGTCGGCCTCGCCATCCCCGTCATAGTCCCCCACCGCCACCGAAAAGGGACCCTTGCCAGACCCGTAGCCCACCGCCGCCAGGAAGGTCCCGTCGCCGTTGCCCAGCAGGACGCTCACGTTGTTGCTGTTGTAGTTGGCCACGGCCAGGTCGGCCTTGCCGTCCCCGTCAAAGTCCCCCACCGCCACCGAGTAGGGATTCGCGCCCACCCCGTAGTCCACCGCCGCTAGGAAGGTCCCGTCGCCATTACCCAGCAGCACGCTCACCTTGGCAATGGTGACATTGGCCGAGGCGAGGTCGGCCTTGCCGTCCCCGTTGAAGTCCCCGATCGCCACGGACTCAGGACCGTGCCGGCGGCGCAGTCCACCGCCGCCAGGAAAGTCCCGTCCGCGTTGCCCAACAGCACACTCACGCTGTTGCTGGTATAGTTGGCCACAGCCAGGTCGGCCCTGCCGTCCCCATTGAAGTCCGCGACCGCCACCGACCAAGGGCCACTGCCTGCGGTGTAGTTCACCGCGGTCTGGAAAGTCCCGTCCCCGTTGCCCAGCAGCACGCTCGCGTCGTTGCTGGAGTAGTTGGCCACGGCCAGATCGGTCCTGCCATCCCCATTGAAGTCCCCAATCGCCACCGACCGAGGGTCACTGCCTGCGCTGTAGTCCACCGCCGCCTGGAAGGCCCCGTCCCCATTGCCCAGCAGCACGCTCACGTTGTCGCTGCCGTAGTTGGCCACGGCCAGATCGGCCTTGCCGTCCCCGTTGAAGTCCGCGGCCGCCACCGACCAAGGGCCGCTGCTCGCCCCGTAGTTCACCGCCGCCCAAAAGCTGTTCGCTGGCTGCGCGTTCACCGTCTGGGTTACCCACCCCGATGTGCTGGCATTATAGGAGGCATCGCCCCAATAATACGCCCGCAAGGACCGGTCGCCCGCCGGCAACAAGCGCGTCGCTAACGTCGCCGTTCCGCTGACTAGGGTACCCACGCCCAGCACCGTAGTGCCGTCGTAGAACGTCACCTGGCCCGTCGCGTCCGAGGGCGTAACCGTGGCCGTGAGGGTCACAAGCGCACCGAAGACCGAGGGGTTCGGCGACGGAACCAAGGTCGTGGTGCTGGCCGGGGGAGCCGCCGCCACACCGGTCTCCTCAATCCAGCCCACTGCCCAGCCTGCCTGCAAATCCACTACCTGGCCGCCCGATTCGATCCGTGCCGCAGTCGCGCCCTTCTCCTGAACCTCCAGTGCGCTTTCCACCGCCCGCACCACTCGATCGCGTCCCAGCCGACCCGGCCAACTTACTCTCGTGGCCGTCTCCGGCTCCGCTGCTGGTTCCACTTGCCGCAAGCCGGCCTCCGGCGCGCCCCAGGTCCACTGCCGCCCTTCAGCGTCCCGGGCATAGGGCCGGTTGCCACGGATCCAGATAGCCTCAACCTTCTCCAAGCCCCGTACTTCTACCGGCGCCAGCAGAATCCTCTCCGGCACTCCTGGCGCTACTTCCGTCCAGTTGCCGCCCCAGGCCCACACCGTTCCGTCTCGCCGCAGCGCTAGCGTGTACTGCGCTCCCGCCGCCACCGCCACAACATCGCGAATCCCTTGCACCCGCACCGGCCGGTACCTAGCCCACAGGCTCCCGTCGCCCAATTGCGCCTGGTTGTTCTCACCCCAACTCCATAAGGTCCCATCGCGCCGCAAAGCGACACTGTGCGCCGCCCCAGCCGCGATGGCGACCACGGAGTCCAGTTCCGGGACTGCCACCCACTCCGTACGGACTGTGGTGTCACCCACACCGAGTTGACCCGTTCGGTTATCCCCCCACGCCCACACTTTGCCCGCCTCGGCAAGGACCAGGGCGTGCCCGCCTGCTTCCGGCAACGCGAGCCGCACGGCGCCAGCAATGCGGCCGATGTCGCGAACCGAATAGGACACCACAGGCAGGCTGCCTGGAGAGGCCTGGATCAGAGTCTCCTCGAGGATGCGAATGCGCGCGCCAGAGTCCTGCGCGTAGGCCGCGCTGAAGCACCCCACCAACAGGACAATGGCCAGAGAGACTGCCGGAAAACGAGTCACAGGTGAACCTCCGCTCTCAAGCCACGCGTCTCAGAACCACCCAGTCGACCCCGAGATCTAGCCTGGCTATGAGCTTACTCTTTTATCACAATGCAACTACCAACGGCCAATGATTGGCGTGTCGTCGGCCTGGCCGAAGACGTAGGCCTTGTCCGTGCTCTCGCCGTCCCAGGCGCCGTTGCCGTTGTAGTCCAGGTACCAGAAACCGTTGGTGTAAGTCCCAACCTTGGTCTTGCCGTCTCCGTTCCAGTCCCCGATCACGGGCAGCGTGCCGCTCCAGCCCAGGATGATCATCTTGTCCGTCGTGCCGCCGTCCCACGTCCCGTTGCCGTCCATGTCCAGGAACCAGAAACCGTCCAGGTAGACTCCCACTTCTTCCTTGCCATCCCCGTTCCAGTCCCCATGTATAGGCGTGGTCCCCGTCCAGCCCCAGACGATCATCTTGTCCGTCGTGCCGCCGTCCCAGGTCCCGTTGCCGTCCACATCCAGGTACCACAAGCCGTCCTTCCATAGGCCGACCTTGGTCTTGCCGTCCCCGTTCCAGTCCCCAGTCACCGGAGTCGAGCCCGCAAAGCCCCAGATGATCATCTTGTCGGTGGGTTCTCCCTCCCACGCGCCGTTGCCGTTCATGTCCATGAACCAGAAACCGTTGATGTAGATCCCGATCTCGTCCTTGCCGTCGCCGTTCCAGTCCCCGACCTTGGGCTCAGCCCCGGCCATGCCGAAGGGGTACATCTTGTCGGCCACACCGTCATCCCAAGCGCCGTCGCCGTTGTAGTCCAGGTACCAGAGACCGTCCTTGAAGAAGCCCGCTTCGTCCTTGCCGTCCCCGTTCCAGTCGCCATGAACAGGCGTCGTCGCCGCCCAGCCCCAATCGAAACTCTGGTCCACGCCGGGATCGAAGACGCCGTTACCATTGCCGTCGAGCTTCCATTGACCGGCGCTGTAAGTGCCCACCCCAGAGGGCTTGGGAAAGGCGGCCTGGACCACCTGGATCGTCGTCTGCCCGATGCGGATGTGGCCAGTGCGCTCTTGGCCTGTCGTGTTCACTGCGACTCGCCATTGCAGCGTGCGAGTCCCATTTCCCGCGCTGCCTGACTCAATGACCAGCCACGGCGAGTCGCTCGTGGCGGTCCAAAGAGTACCGCTGGGAAGCTGAATCTCAATACTGCCCGTTCCTCCTTGCGAGCCGGCCGCGCCCGAAGGCGGCGAAAAAGGGACACCAGTCAGGTCGGCGCCGGTTAGATTGTTCCAGGTCGTGGAGTCCACGGGGAAGTTCAGCGCCTGAAACATCGGCCTTAGGTCGTCCTGGAGACCGTGGGAGATGGCGGCCACCATGAGCGTTGAACGGAACGCTTCCGCCGCGTCGGAGTTGCTCGACTGGCTGAAGAGCGTTTGCCATTGCGGGTTCCAGAGTTGCAGGAACTCCAACATCCGCTGCACTGGCCCGCGATAGCCCAGATCCCGCAATTCCGCCTCGCGCAGAAAGACGTAGCCCAGGGCCATGAACGTCCTGAATACCGCTTCATCGTCCTGCGTGCCGGCATCATTCCAGGAATCATAAGTCTTGCCCCCCGCCACATAAGCGTCGTACTGGCTTTTCAGGAAATTCATAGATCCCCAGAGGCTCACCGCAATGTCCAGGGCGGCGTCATTGCCCAGCCCAAGTTCCGGAGCACGGCGCACGACTTCATACCCGGCGGCGTGCTGGAAGATCTGCGCCATCGTCTCGCTGTAAATGGCGTTGGCGGGTCCGTCGGTTCTGCCGCCGTAGTAGAAGCTCGCGGGAGTGTTGAGAGTGAGATTGTGGCCCATCTCGTGGAAGAAGGAAGTCCACTGCAATCCAGGTGGTCCATTCTGAGTTCCCACTACGAACACAACCGGGTCAAGGAACCACAGCGAGTACATCGTTCCGGAGGGCACGGTGGGCTCTTTGAGCACCACTTGGAGGAACGGCTGACCGGCGGGATACACGTCTCCATTGACGTACTCGCGCTGGATCTTCGCGATTACGCTGAGTAGATATTCAAAACTTGGCTGCGTGATTCCCAAGAAATCGGAGCTGGTCATCGCCTGGAGGCCGGATGGAATAGCGTAAAGCCGCGTACTGAGCGTTGGCAGGGTGGCCGGAACGGTGACCGGAGTGAGGGAGATATCCTGGTTTGCGATCAGCGACAAGGGGATAAACCGGACCAGAAAAACAGCACCCGGCTCAGGGCCGCTGCCATAGTTAGGCCGTACTTCAGCCACATAGTTCCGTGTGCAGTCGCTGTACGTCTTGTACTGAGGAAAGAAGGCCGTCGTCGAGGAGCCATCGCCCCAGACGAAAGTGAAAGGGAGCCCCGGAGCGCGGGTGTCAACACCATTGACGAACACTTGGCAAGCCGTTCCAGTGAGCACGGCACTCGCGCTCACCGTGACCGCCTGCCCCATGTAGATGGGTTTGAAAGTGAAGGTACTCAGATCGGACGGTAACTGAGCCCCCAGAGGGGCCGATGCCAAGATGAAGACGGATGCCAGCAAGCAGTGACGCCGGCTCTCGCAATGCCCGATTTTGTCGCGACCACTGCCCCGAGCTACCATCGCCCTACCATCGCGTTGTCCCCGGCCTGCCCGAGGGGATAAAGGCGGAATTTCCATTTTGACCTCCTCGTCACTATCGATCTTACATTCAACCGCTTCCGTCGGAGCCGTTTTCTTCATACTTTGTATCCCGAGCGACTTTGGCGGCCCAGGTCGGGGGCAGCGCTGGCTCCTCCCGGCAGGAGGTCGCTGCTGATTGTGTGCTGGCGTTCAAGGAAACCTCAACCCCACTTACTTGACGTACGGGTCGTAAGCAAGCGCCCTCTTGGCGGGCCATTTCGAAGGATGTGTCGCATCCCTAAGTCTTGGGCAATCTTGGGCAATGCGCGACGGGAGCCCCGGTAGATGTGGCACTCCTGGCAACCAGGAATCTGCAACTTGCAGATTCTATCGACCCCTCAAGGGTACGAATCCCTCTCTCTCCGCCATTTTTTTTGTCTTTATTTTCAATAGTTTAGTACATCATTAGAGGGAATGAGCGCAATTTGTGCCAGACTCCGGCCAGGCTGGAGCTGCGTGGATGATACGCTGCTCAGGACCGCTCTTGCGCTGTTGAAACAGGGCGGGTTCTTCGATGCAGTGGTCGCATCGTTAGAGTCAGGCCCCTTTGACCATGCTAAGTAGCAGGCTGCTTTGGAATCATTTCTCAGCCAGTTGTCGGATCACGCTATCTCCCGCGCTCCAAATCTCGCGTCCATCGGAATCGCGCAGCACTATACGCATCGGGCGGACAGGTACGACTTGGTTGTTCGGGAGCAGTAGTCGGGTCGTCACGGGTCCAGGATCGATTGTGAAGGTGCCGACGGTACGGTCCAGTTGGTCAACAAGCGTGAAACTTTGCGCTCGGATATCCTTCGTGATCGGCGCCTTATCTTGCGCAAGGGCGGCTGGCGGTGCGACGTAACGGGTGAGCAGTCCGCCCAGAAGCCCAGCGACGAGGGCAAGAGCAACACTCAGGTTCTTGTTCATTGAGACGGTTCTCCATTTCTCATCATGCGGCGTACCCGCGGGCACAATGTCACGGACCTGACTTGGGCTTGGTACTCAACCGAAAGCCCTCGAAGGCAAGATAGCCCATAACGATCACCGCCAGCACGCTCGGCCACATGGGAATCGCCACGCCTGCCACGGACAACGTGGCTCCAAGGAAGACGCGCAACAGGTGGCCAACGGTGATCAGCAGGAAGACTATTGCGACAACCAGCGAAAACACTCTCTGGCTCATAGCCCCCTCCATTCACTTGCAGAAGTAGTTTACACCTTTTGAGGGTTACCCATTCCTGTGCTACTCCTAGGATGACAACGCCCGAATCCGATGATGCCGCCCCGCAGCAGAGGAGATTTCGAGGACCTGGAGGCCAGCCAGCTTTACTGCCCTTCGTGCAAACGGGCAATGCCCGTGCGGAAGCGCCTTCTGTTGGTGCTGCTGGATCGGGAGACCTTCGACTACGTCTGCGTTGGCTGCGGAACTCCGCTAGGCAAGAAAGAAGAGCCGTTACGCAGAGCGGCTCCGAAGTTGAAGGTCTTTCGGTAGAGACCTCGCCCTATGCTCAGTGAGGACGATTGGATGTACAATCGACATCAGCCAGGAGTCGGAGACCGATGGCCTTCCGAGCGTGGAATGAAGATGGTGGTCCGTCGCGCGCTCTGGTTGGCTCCCCTATTGACACTGTTTCTGTGTTCGACGGTGGTCGCTGGGCCTCCCTTCCTGACCGACGATCCTGAACCCGTAGCCTGGCGCCACTACGAAGCGTATGTATTCAGCACCGTCGACCGAAGCTTCGGATCGAGTACCCTGCAACTCCCGGCGGTTGAGTTCAACCTGGGTGCGGCGCCGAACCTGCAGCTCCATATTGTCATCCCGGGCATGTACCTCAAGCCGCCAGGGGCGTACGGCATTGGCGATGTCGAGCTTGGCGCGAAATACCGCTTTCTACAGGAAACCGCGAAACGCCCGCAAATAGGCATATTTCCAATGCTTGAGCTCCCGAGCGGCGACAGTCGTCGTGGACTCGGCAACGGACAAGTCTGGGCGCGTTTGCCGGTTTGGGTGCAGAAGAGCAAGGGGCCTTGGACTACATACGGGGGCGCAGGCTATGAGATTAATCATGCACCCGGCATGCAAAGTTCGGAGTTCGCCGGCTGGCTAGTTCAGCGGCAGGCCACAGAACGACTCGCGCTCGGCGCGGAAGTGTACCATAAGGGAGCCCAGAGTGCTGGCGCGCGGCAAACAACCTACACAAACGCCGGCGGATGCTACGACGTTGGTGAAAACCTGAGCGTGCTTTTCATGATCGGCCGCACCGTCAGTGGGGACCGGCACTCGGCCGGCTACCTCGGGCTGTATTACAAGCGGTGAGGCAAGTCGGCGGGTACATGCCGGGCAATTTACGACGGATCTTTTTGCCGCGTGGCTTGGACACCCTTCAGAATCGCCAGGCCCAAGAGCACGATTGCACCTACTGCGATCCAGCGCGTTGGGACATTCAGCATCACGGCTCCCCAGATTAACCCGCCGATCAGAATCAGGAAGCCGACAACGTAAATCCCGAATGACATGGTTGTTCCTCTAATCTCGATATCGCAGACTGGCGCCGACCCCGCCCACTTCGGCCAGCAGAGGTGCGTCCTCGATGAGCCTGAACCGCGCCCCCGTTTGCCGGGCCTGCGACAGGATGGTTTCCGGTAGTTCGCCGCTCTCGCCGCTAAAGGACGTGCTCAGGAGCACTTCCTCCACCTGACCTTTGGAAAGCGCGGCGAGCACATCCTGAACTCCCACCACGGCCAGCCCGCCCGACCGGTAGTCTCCGATCAGGTGCTCTACCTTCTCGGAATCGTCTTTGGCATCTTGACGGCGCATTGCCGCCAGAGTAGCCTCCAGGATCTGGCGCTCGGGAGCGCGGATGTCCAGCCGCAGCACATCGATTAACTTGGCGGCTAGAAAGGGCGAAAGTTGCTTCTCGAGGAGCGGAATCACCACCTGGTCGCCGGCAAACACGATGTACTCAATCTCTTCCTTGCGCACCACGCGATCGAGAACCTCGAGCACTTCTTTGGCATGGTGCTGGTGATAGTTCTCCATGTGCCGCTGATAGCGTGCCTGCGACCAGCCGCCGGTCTGGGTACGGCTCATCTTCGGACTATCGACGCGGTCTTCGGAGATGGTGCTGCTCAGGCCGAACACGAACAGGCGCGCCGAGTCGGTGTCCGCGACGACCGCCGCATAGCGCGGGAACTGCTTGGTGACCAGAGCCAGCGTGTAGAGGTGCGGCCGGCGATCGACGAAGATCTCGTGCCGTTCGAGCGGAGCGTTCAATTGCACCGTCTCGAAGAAATCCTCCGCGCCGGCGCAGGCGAATAGCGCCAGGCCATTGGTGGAGGGCCGCAATTCCGCCGCCAGGTACTTCTCGATTCGTTCGACGTCACGCACGAAACTGGCGTGAGCCGCCGACTGCGGCGCAAACGTTTTGGCTCTGGTGTGGAGTTCCTTCTTTATGAAGGAGGCAAAGTTGTCCCGGCCATGGTCGTCGGACTGGGTGTTCAGGTATAGGCTGATGACGGGCAGCTCAGTGGGAGCGAAAGCCGCCAGAATATCGACTTGTTCGGCGAGAGAGTTGGGCATAATGTTAAGACCACTCTAGGTATACAGCACGAGACGGACCAAGTGCGTCGGGGCGGCGCTGCCAGCCTAGCCCGGCGAAATATATCCGGGCAGAGATGCAAAAGCTGCACTTGAGTGCGGGACTTGCTTGTTTGCTGCCTACGAAAGTCCATTCGTGCGCGTCTATAGAAGCATGCGACCCGCGCTCTGCTTTCTGATCCTGTGTGCCGGAAACAGCAGCGCCCCGCCTGCTCCCGGAAAGTCCTCTCTAGCGCCCGACATGCTGGCGGTCCACAACATTATGCGGGCGCGCGTGGGAGTACCTCCCCTGGCGTGGTCGAATCGTTTGGCCGCACGTTCGCAAGAGTGGGCGGACACTCTCGTGGCGCGAAAGCAATTCATCCACCGTCCGGACTCGGCCTACGGCGAGAACTTGTTCGAGATTACCGGTGTGGCCGCGTCGCCCGCGCAAGTGGTCAACGCCTGGGCGGCGGAATCCCGAAACTACAAGTACAATTCGAACCGGTGTAGCGGCATGTGCGGGCATTACACCCAAATCGTCTGGCGTGACACGAAAGAAGTGGGATGCGCGGTGGCGAGAGGGGGCAGACGCGAGGTCTGGGTCTGCAACTACGATCCGCCAGGCAACTGGGCCGGCAAGCGGCCCTATTGAGCCGGTGATCGCTTCAGTGTGCACGGCTGATCCCAGCCCCTGTAAAGCCTAAGCCCTGTCTTGCCGATAGACGTGGCAAGCGCAGAGCGCGAGGTTTATGCCACGCCGGTTCTAGCTGCTTGGGGGAATGGAGATGAGCGCGGTGAGAATTGAGGCCCCGGAGATCCTGTTGATCGATGACAACCCCGGAGATGCTCGTCTGATAGCCGAGGTTCTCCGCATGGCGGCGCCGGCGGCCAAGCTGAGCGTGGCGAGCGATGGCATGGAGGGGATTCAGTTTCTGCGGCGCACTGGCGAGTTCGCGAGCGCGCCTATTCCGGATCTGATTCTCCTGGATCTTCGCATGCCAAAGAAAACCGGGCTCGAGGTCCTGGCGGAAGTCAAAGCAGACCCCATCCTCAAAAGCATCCCGGTGGTGATTCTGACCAGCTCCGAAGCGCCGCAGGATATTCGCAACACGTACAACCTGCATGCCAACTGCTTCATGACCAAGCCGATCGACCTGATGGGCTTTCTCAAGGCCATTCAGTCGCTCAACGACTACTGGTTCGGCGTGGCGAAGCTCCCGGGAACCTCGGCCAATGAGCAGCGCAGCGACTAGCATCCTTCTCATCGAAGACAATCCTGCCGATGCGCGGCTGATTCAGGAGACGCTCACCGGGGCGGGCGGCGCGGCCGTGGACCTGTGGTGGGCTGAGCGTCTCTCGACCGGGTTAAAGCAACTGGCCGAGACCGAAGTGGATGTCGTCCTGCTCGACCTTTCCCTGCCTGACAGCCAGGGCCTGGACACCTTCCTGAAGCTGCGCGCCCAAGCTCCGGATATCCCGGTGATCGTGGTCACGGGCCTGGACGATGAAGAACTCGCCCTGAGGGCGGCGCGCGAGGGGGTGCAGGACTATGTGCTTAAGAACAGTGCCAGCCTGCTGTCGCTGGCGCGCTTGATCCGCTTCACCATCGAGCGGCACAAGATCCTGGGGGCGGGCCCGTGCTGTCGGGGAGAATTCTGGGCTTCATCGGCGCCAAAGGCGGCGTGGGCGTCACAACCGTGGCGCTGAACGTGGCGGCAGTTCTGGCGGGGCAAGGCAAGAGCGTCATCGCCCTGGAACTCAGGTCCTGCTTGGGGAGCTTCTCCTTTCAACTCCGCCTGACGCCCACTGTCAGTCTGAGAGACCTTCTCGATCTGGAGGCCGGGGACATCGGCGCCAAGGTGTTGCATCAGCGCCTGGTGAGTCTGGCGTGCGGGGCCAAAGCGCTGTTTGGCGCCCAGACCGCCGAGGGGTTTATGGAGATTCAACCCCAGCAGGCCGAAGCCATCATCCGGGCGGCGGCGCAAATGGCGGAGTATGTAATCCTCGATCTGCCGTCCCATCCCTGCTACGCCAGCCAGGCTGCTGTCGCTTGCTGCAACTTCACGGCGCTGGTTGTCGAACGAGAGCCAGGATCGGTGGCGGCCGGCAGCCGCATGGTCGATCTCCTCAGATCCTGGATCGCGGACAAGCAAGCGCTCGGCAGCGGTTCTGGTCACGAAGGATTCGCTGGCCTCGTTACTGGCGCAGTCTGATATCCGAACTCAACTGGGCTGCCCGATTGCGGGGAATATCCCGCCCGCGGCGGAGATCTGCGCGGCAGCCTGTGAGCTGGGCGTCCCGCTGGCGCTGAGCGAGCCAAACAGTCTGGCCGCCGCCAGCCTGGTTGAACTGGCGAACAAACTCGCCGAGCCGGTCCTGGTTCCGGTGTCCGTGTAACCCGCCTGACTAGCATAAAGTTACCTATTCTCACCGTCGATATTAGTGGAAGATTGCCTTCGTCAAGCGAACTCGAAAGAATGGCGGAAGCGCTGCGCGAAAGCGAGCAGCGATTCCAGGCCACCTTCGACCAGGCGGCCGTGGGCTTGGCCCACGCGGGACTGGATGACCGCTGGCTGCTGGTCAACCAAAGGTTCTGCGAGATCGTGGGCCACCGGCGCGAAGACCTGATCGACCGGCCCTCCCGGCATCTGATGTATCCCGAAGACTTGGAGACGGACCTGGAAAACACGCGCCGTCTCCTCGCCGGGGAACTGCAGAGCTACTCGATGGACATGCGCTGGCATCGCGACTTGGGCCCGGATGTGTGGATTCGCCAGACCCGGTCGCTGGCGCGCGAGCCTTCCGGGGCTCCGAAGTACTTCGTGGTAGTGGTCGAAGACATCAGCCTGCGCAAGCAGGCCGAGGAACAGCGCAGCCACGGCACCGAGGAACTGGCCCGCTCCAACGCCGAACTGGAGCAGTTTGCCTATGTGGTGTCGCACGACTTGCAGGAGCCGCTGCGGATGGTGGCCAGCTACGTCCAGCTTCTCGAGGCGCGCTACAAAGACCGGCTGGATAGCGACGCCCACGAATTCATCGCCTACGCGGTGGATGGCGCCACCCGAATGAAGCAGATGATCGGGGATCTGCTGGCCTACTCCCGGGTGGGGAGGAAGGGGACGGAGATGGTCCCGATTGCCTGTGAAGCCGTGCTCGGCCAGGCCTGCGCCGATCTGAAAGCGTCCATCACGGAGGCCGCCGCGGAAGTCAGTCACGATCCGCTTCCCAGCGTGCTGGGCAATGCCGGCCAGCTCACTCACTTGTTTCAGAATCTGATTGGCAACGCCATCAAGTTCCGCGGCCAGGCTCCGCCGCGGATCCACGTTTCAGCCGTGCTGAGCGGCGAGGAGTGGGTTTTCTCGGTGCGCGACAACGGCATCGGTTTGGATCCGCAGTTCGCGGACCGCATCTTTATGGTGTTTCAGCGCCTGCACCGCCACGAGGACTACCCCGGCACCGGAATCGGCCTGGCCATCGCCAGGAAGATCGTGGAACACCACGGCGGCCGTATCTGGGTGGAATCGGAACCCGGGAAGGGGGCGACGTTTCATTTCACACTCCCCGCGCGCGCTTCTGAAGCGAGGGCCTGACCGATGCTCGTGATCGTCCTCTTTGTGTCCGCCCTGGCGGCGGTCCTGGGCGCGGGCCTGCTGTGGCACCGGCGTGACACGCAATGGTTTCGGAAACAACAGGCGACGGATCGCCGGCTCAACGACGAATTGGAACAGCGGGTCAAGGAGCGCACCGGCCAGCTCGAAGCGTCCAACCGGGAATTGGAGGCGTTTTGCTACTCGGTCTCGCACGATCTGCGCGCGCCGCTGCGGGGCATTGACGGGTGGAGCCTGGCGCTTTTGGAGGACTACCACGACAAGCTCGACGAAAAGGGCTGCCAGTACCTCCAGCGTGTGCGCGCCGACACGCAGCGCATGGGGCGATTGATAGACGACCTGCTCCGGCTTTCGCGCGTGGCCCGCGGCCCGATCGAGCAGGGCCCGGTGGACCTCACCGCCATCGCGCAAAGCGTCGCCGCCCGCCTCCGGGAGGCGGAGCCGGAGCGCCGGGTGGAGTTCGCCGTGCAACCGGGGCTGAGGGCGCAGGGCGACGCCCGGCTAATGGACGTGGTCTTGTCCAACCTGCTCGGCAACGCCTGGAAGTTCTCGCGTGGGCGTCCTCTGGCAAGGGTGGAGTTCGGCCGGATCGAGACGGATGGCCGGCCCGCCTTCTTCGTCCGCGACAACGGCGTGGGCTTCGACATGATCTACGCGCAGAAGCTGTTCGGGGCCTTCCAGCGCATGCATAAGGCATCCGAGTTCCCGGGGACGGGAATCGGTCTGGCCACCGTACAGCGCGTGATTCAGCGCCACGGCGGCCGGGTATGGGCCGAGGCGCAGGTCGATCGAGGCGCGACTTTCTACTTCACCCTCGAGGAGGCAGCGTGAATTCGAGACTGATTCTACTGATTGACGACAACCCCAGCGACGTCGAACTCACCAAGCGGGCGCTGGAGAAGCGGCACATCAGCAACGCTCTGCTGGTTGCCGAGGACGGCAAGGAGGCCCTGGATTACCTGTTCGCCACCGGAGCCCATGCCGGCCGGGATGTCAAAGACTTGCCTACTCTGGTCCTGCTGGATCTGAAGCTTCCCAAGCTGGACGGGCTGGAAGTCTCTGCGGCGGATTCGCGCGGACCCGCGAACCAAGCGGTTGCCGGTGGTGATCCTCACCTCCTCCAATGAGGAGCAGGACCTGGCGGCGAGCTACGATCTCGGCGCCAACAGCTACATCCGAAAGCCCGTGGATTTCGCGCAGTTCGCCGAAGCCATCGAGTACTTGGGCCTGTACTGGCTGGTCTTGAATGAGCCTCCCCCGAAAGTTGGCCAGGCGTGAGCACAGCGCTTCGAGTTCTGCTGGTGGAAGACTCGGAAAGCGACGCGGCCCTGATCGTTCGCCACTTGAATACGGCGGGCTATGACGTTCGCTGGGAGCGGGTCGAGACTGCCGGCCAGATGCGGGCGGCCCTGGAACAACCGGACTGGGACATCGTGATCGCCGACTACAAGCTGCCGGGGTTCGACGCTCCCGCCGCCCTGGTAATTCTGCAGCAGACCGGCCTGGATCTGCCTTTCACCGTTGTGTCCGGCCATATCGGCGAGGAAACTGCCGTGGCCCTGATGAAGGCCGGCGCCCATGACTACCTCATGAAGGACCATCTGGCCCGGCTGGCGCCCGTCGTCGAGCGGGAACTCGGCGAGGCGCGGATGCGCCGGGAACGCAGGCGGGGCGTTGAACAGCTAAGACTAAGCGTGGAGGAACTGGCCCGCTCCAACGCCGAACTGGAGCAGTTTGCTTATGTGGTGTCGCACGACTTGCAGGAGCCGCTGCGCATGGTGGCCAGCTACGTCCAGCTTCTCGAGGAGCGCTATAAGGATCAATTGGACAGCAATGCTCTTGAGTTCATTGCCTACGCGGTGGATGGCGCCACCCGAATGAAGCGGATGATCACCGATCTGCTGGCCTACTCCCGGACGGGAAAGAACGGGAAGGAGATCGTGGCCATGCCTTGCGAGGCAGCCCTCAGCCAAGCTTGCGCCGATCTACGGGCATCCATCACGGAGGCCGCCGCGGAAATCAGCCACGATCCGCTCCCCACCCTGCCGGGGGACGCCGCCCAGTTCGCTCACTTGTTTCAGAATCTCATTGGCAACGCCATCAAGTTCCGCAGCCAGGCTCCGCCGCGGGTTCACGTTTCCGCCGAGCTGAACGGCCAGGAATGGGTCTTCTCGGTGCGCGACAACGGCATCGGCCTGGACCCCCAGTTCGCCGACCGCATCTTCATGGTGTTCCAGCGTCTGCACGCCCGCGAGGACTACCCCGGCACCGGCATCGGGCTGGCGATCGCCAGGAAGATCGTGGAACAGCGCGGCGGCCGGATCTGGGTGGAATCGGAACCCGGGAAGGGGGCGACTTTTCATTTCACCGTCCCCGTAAGCCCCCCGGAAGTGAAGGCTTGAGCGGAGACGGCTACTTTCCGCGGGGCTTCCCCGCAATCTCCTCGGTCATCTTGGCCAGTCCCTTCACCAGAGCGGCAGCCCGCGGCAACGAAGTGGATTGCTTCTCATTCTCGCGGAGTTCCGCGACTTGCGGCAGGCTGGCCCAAACCCGGCAGCCAAGCATCTTTTCGATGTCCCCTGGGGAGAAGGGCGGCCGCTTCGGCATTTCGTTGAGCACCAGGCGCAGAGATTCAGTCTGATCCTTCGCCCGCCTCAGTCTCGGAATCAGCAATCGGGCCTGGCGCAAGGCCGCTAACTCGACCGTGGTCACCAGGCAAGTCACATCGGTGCTGTCCAGCAAATCCGAGGTGTGCCGGTTGAGGCCGCGCCCCAGATCGGCGATGATCCAACGGTATGTGCCGCGCAGGAAAGCGAGGACTTGCCGATACTGCTCCGGGGTGACCTCCTCTTGCAGGTTCACGTCGCGGGGAGCCGCAATTACATCCAGGCCGCCGGTCTTCCTCGAGACCAGAGTGCTCCAATTGCCCGCCTCCAGGTGGTCCGCGTTCTGCAGGGCGTCCATCAGAGAATACTTGGTTTCCACTTCCATGAGGAAACCCAAGACGCCACAGTCGAAGTCGAAGTCGGCCAGCAGAACCGGCTCCTTGGTCAGGTCGTGGAGCGCGGTCGCCAGGTAGCAGGCAAAGGTCGAGGTTCCCACGCCGCCCTTGCTGCCCAGCAACCCCAGCGTCTTGCACGAACTCGGCTGCTCGGCCTGCAGGGCGTGGGCGGAGGAGCTGAGGTGCCTCTGGATGGCGAAGCGCAGGCGGCGCGCCAGCGTGTTGCCGTCCGTTTCTCCTTTTACCAGGTAGTCTTGAGCGCCTTGCTTCACCGCCTCCATGGCTGTGGCTTCGTCGGACAGGCCGGTAAGAACGACAATCGGGATGGATGGCGCCTCTTGCCGCAGGGAACTGAGTGTGGCGGGCCCATGCGAGTCCGGCAGGGACAGGTCCAGGAGCACGGCGTCAAAATGCTCTCCCCGCAAGCGCAAGCACGCCGCCGCCAGGCTGGCGACATGCACCATGGTGAACTTATCGACCTTCTGGGTGACCAGGCTTTCTTGCGTAAGGCGGGCGTCTCCGGCGTTGTCCTCTACCAGCAGGATCCTGGCGCTGGATCCGGCGGGCGGCTCAGGTCCGGCTGCCACGGAATCGATTAAGTGCTTGATCATTCCACCTCTTGTGTCGCGAGCCGAGGTCCCCGCCGAGCGTTTGCAGCCAGTGAGCGCACTGGCGCGGATTGGAGGGACTTCACGGATCTATCGGCCTTCCGGAGATGGTTCTGTAGGAGGAGCGTGTCTGCGAGGTCATAGCCTTTAAAGCCTTACCGGACCGAGCCGCTATAATCAGTCTTGGGCCTGTGCTTCCTCATCCCATGAAGACAGTTATCGTTGGCTACGGAAATCCCTATTGCGGAGACGACGGAGTCGGTCCCGCGGCAGCTCGGCTGGTGCATGCGGCGCTGGCGGAAGAGACTGGCGCCAGCCTCCTGATACTATCCACGTCCGCCCTGGAGCTGATCGAACGCCTGGCGGGCTTCGATCGGGCGGTTATCATCGACGCCCTGGCGGAGGAAGCCGAACCGCTGGGCGCCGTCAAGCGCCTGGAACTGGTCGAAGGCCGCGCCATTCCCGGGCTGGGCTTTCACACGGCGGGCCTGGGTTCGGCCCTGGCCCTGGCCCGCGCCCTGGACATGGACGCTCCCGCGTCGGTCAGCGTCTACGGCGTCGTCATCCGGGAGCCGCGGGAGTTTCAGGAACACCTTGGCGACGAACTGTCGAGCCGGCTTCCAGAAATCGTCCGGACTCTCACCCAGCTTATCCGGGAGGAAGCCGCTCAGCCCGTGCAGCGCGATGCATGAAGCATCCATAGTCGAGAGTCTCATCGCCCTGGTTCGCGAGAACCTTCCCGGCGGCCAGCGGGTCTTGCGGGTGGACGTCAAGGTGGGCCTCCTGACGGGCGTGAGCCCGGATGCGATGCAGTTCTACTTCGAGCTCCTGCGCCCGGATACGCTGGGCGAGCAGGCGGAGCTGGCCGTCACTCTGGTTGACTTGCAGGCGCATTGCCGGGAGTGCGGCGCGGACCATTCGCTGGCAGAAACCGCCTGGCTGTGTCCGGCCTGCGGCGCGGCGGCGCTCGTTTTCAAGAATGGCGATGAGTTGCTTATGACCAGTTTTGAGGTGCAGGATGGCGAAAATATTCACGCTTGAACAGAAGATCTTGAAGCGCAACAGCGAAGTGGCGGCCGACAACCGCCGCCTGTTCGACACGCACGGGATTTTTGTCGTCAGTTTGGCGAGCAGCCCTGGGTCCGGCAAGACCAGTCTGCTCGAGAAGGCCCTCACGCTGCTCCGCCAAGAGGTCAGCGTGGGCGTGATCGAGGGCGATGTCCAGACCGACAATGACGCCCGCCGCATCGAGGCCCTGGGTGTCCCCGTGGTTCAAATCGTCACCAACGGCACCTGCCACCTTAACGCCCAGATGGTCCAGGGAGCGCTGGAGCAACTGGGATTCGCCAAGATTGAGTTGCTCTTTATCGAGAATGTGGGCAATCTGGTCTGTCCCGCCTCCTACGACCTCGGCGAGCACCTGCGGGTGGTTCTCTCCAGCACCACCGAGGGCGAGGACAAGGCGCTCAAGTACCCCGCCATGTATCGCC
This sequence comes from Bryobacterales bacterium, assembly GCA_963734625.1. Taxonomy (GTDB): domain Bacteria; phylum Acidobacteriota; class Terriglobia; order Bryobacterales; family Bryobacteraceae; genus CAVTHW01. The sequence continues at coordinate 21,745 of CAVTHW010000003.1, forward strand.
GCTCCGAGGCCATGGTTCTGAACAAGACGGACCTGCTGCCCTACCTGACTTACAACCTCCCGGAAGCCTGCGCGCTGGCGCTGCGGGTAAACCCAGCGCTCGAGATTTTCGAAACCTCATGCACCACCGGCGCCGGCATTCCGGAATTCTGCCGCTGGGTCCTCACCAAGATGGGTGAGACCAGCGTGGCGTAGCGCTAACGTCCAAGGAACTTCTCTAATACGCCGAGCTCCCGCTCGACGTTGTCCATGTTCTCTTTGGCGGCGTCCGCGTCTTTAGACGCCAGGGCGTCTTCGGTCTGCCGCATGTAGGTTTGCATGCGCCTCCACGAGGCCGAGATATCCCCCCGCAAACCAAGCCCTGAACGGGCTTGTTGCTGCTGCAAGGTCTGCAGACTGCTGTCCACCGCCGCCGCTCTCGAATCCAGCATCGGCCAGTTCTTCTGCAACTCCCGCAGGGCCGCGACCTTGGCCTGGTCCACCGAGGCAGCCGGTGAAGCTTGACTGGGGGGCGTCTGAGACGGCGCCCGCTGCTCGACCAGCGGCTGCGCGGTTTGCGGTGCGTTGCCACCAGTGGCAGGCCTGGCGGTAGCGGGCCGCTGTTGAGGGACCACGGTCTGAGCTTGAGGCTGCGCGATGGGCGGCTGCGCAGTGGGCTGCAGTTCAGTGGGCGTCGCCGGCCCGGCCTGCTGCTCCACCGGCGCAGCCTGCTGCCCGGTTGGCATAGCCTGTTGTTCGGCCGGAAGCTGGCTGCTGCCCGCGCGGGTGCCGAGCCACTTCGGAATCTGAATCGCGCCCAGTACAATCACCGCGATGGCCACCAGCGCCCCAATCGCCATGTACAGCCCGCGATGCCCGGACCTTGGCGCGGCGGCCGCGGCCACCGTTGGAGGACGAGGAGGAGCGGCAGCGGCGGCAATAGCAGCGGCGGTAACGGCATGGGTCGGCGCCGCCGTGACGCCGCGGATGCTGTCGATGGCCGCCCGCATGGCGTCCGCGGTCTGGAATCGCTGCTCCGGCTCCCTGCCTATCGCCATCAGGATGATTTCATTCAACTCGGCCGGCAGCTTCGGATCCACCTGAATCGGCGGAACAGGCTCCTTCTCCAGGTGCGCCGACATGATGGAGAAGTCGCTGTCGCCCTGAAATGGCCGCGACTTGGTCACGATCTCATAAAGCGCGACGCCCAGCGAGTACAGGTCGGAGCGGGCATCCAGGTCCTTCCCGCGGATCTGCTCGGGAGACATATAGAACAGCGAGCCCAGCGTGGTGCCGGTCATGGTCAGTTTTCGTTCGCCCGCCGCCTTGGCGATCCCGAAATCCATCAGCTTGACCACGCCGCCCGCCGTCACCATCATGTTGGCCGGCTTGATGTCCCGATGGATCACCCCGCGGGCGTGCGCGTAGCTCAGCGCGGAGAGCACCTGGCTGATGTAGCCCAGGGCCTCGGGAACGGGCACGGGGCCCTTGTCGAGGCAGTCCTCCAGGGTCACGCCTTCGACCAGTTCCATGACCATGATGATCTGGTTGTCGACCCGCTGCGCCGTGCGCAGCGCCGCGATATTGGGATGCTCCAGGCCCGCCAGAACCTTGATCTCCCGCATGAACCGGTCCGCCAGCTCGGGAACGTTCACCAGTTCCGGCAGGAGCACCTTGATGGCTTCGATGCGGTCCGAGATGACGTTGCGGGCCTTATAGACGCGGCCCATTCCTCCGGCGCCCAGCACTCCGACAATTTCGTAGTCGCCGATGCGGTCGCCGATCTTCGCGGTCACGGAGCGCTCCTTACCACGTCCGCGACTTTGGCCGGCGAGCTGCCGGTATACGCTCCGACCGAAGACGTCTCGTCCACTTCGGTGATGACCACGTCCCCGACCTTGTCCTCGACGCTCCGCAGCACCTTCCCGGTGGCGGGGTCCTTGATGTCCCGGATCTTCCTCCGGACTTCCAGGCGGTCCCCGACCTTCAAGCCGGACTTGCTGCCCACGTTGAGCACCAGCGTGCCCCCCGTGGCGTCAGCCACCAATCCTTGCACGTTGATCTTCACCGTCGGCAGCTTGCCGGCGGATCGATCCATCTCGCCGGCCAGCTGCGTGACCGCCGCCGTGACAGCCTCTCCCAGAATCGTGGTGGCGAAATTGCTGCTGCGCATGTCGACCGCGCCGCCCGCTGCCGTGCCGGAGCTTCCGCCGGCGCCGAGCAGGGAAGTGCCGGTGCGTTGCGATTCGCCCTTGCCGGCCGCCACCCCCAGGATCTCGGCCGTGCTGGTGTCGATCAGTCGGGCGTTGATGGCGACCACCGCCTTGGACGCCGTCCGCTGCACGCCCCCGATGCCGAACTTGCGCGTGATCCCGCCGATGGCGCCTCCGCCAACGCTATTGCTCGAATCGTCCCTGCCGAACTGGGTAATGCTGCCGATGACAATGGCGTCCACGCCCAGGATGCGGGCGATCTTGGCGGCTGAGTTGGCGTCGGCCCGGTCGCTGTTGGAAAAGTTCTGCTCGGTCATGATCTTATCCAGCGCCTTCCGCTCGATTACCGAGTAGACGCCGCTCTTGACCAAGCGGTCCACCAGCAAGTCCGTGATCCCCTTGCCGATGTCCCGATCCGTGCCGAAAATGGACGCCACCCCGCTGCGGACGGTCGCGTAATCGAAATCCATGACCGCCACCCGCTTCTTCTGCTGGGCGCCCGCAATGGAAACAATCGCAACCGCAACTATGACGAGCTTGAAAAGCCGGCCCATAATTCGCCTCCTTCGCCTCTGACAGCCGATCCGTACATAGTGTATATCGAATCGGACCCGAAGCGAATGGCTTCTCGGACCTTGGCGTTTGTTCCGGCCCTATGGCCTAAGCCGGTTATGCGCCCCGGCTCGCCACAGACACAACGTTGCGCTCGTCGTAGCCGGTGTAAATCTGGCGCGGCCGGGCGATCTTTTGTTCCTTGTCCGTGATCAGTTCCTGCCATTGCGCCAGCCAGCCCGGCGTACGCCCGATCGCGAACAGGACGGTGAAGATGTCCGGTTTGAATCCCATCGCCTGGTAGATGATCCCGCTGTAGAAATCCACGTTGGGGTACAGCTTCCGCTTGATGAAGTACTCGTCGCTCAGCGCGATCTTCTCCAGTTGCATGGCGATGTCCAGCTTTGGATTTCGTCCCGTCACCTGGAAGACCTCGTCGGCCACCTGCTTGATGATTTTCGCGCGGGGGTCGTAGTTCTTATAGACCCGGTGCCCGAAGCCCATCAGCTTGCCCTTGCCGGCCTTCACCTGCTCGATGAACGCCGGGATGTTGTCGGCCGTGCCGATCTCATCCAGCATATTCAGGACTTCTTCGTTGGCTCCGCCGTGCAGCGGGCCCCACAGCGCGGCGATCGCCGCCGCGACCGAGGCAAACGGATCCGCTTGCGAGCTGCCGACCGAACGCATCGCGTTAGCGCTGCAATTCTGTTCGTGGTCGCCGTGCAGAATGAACAGAATGTTCAGCGCCTTGGCCAGCACCTTGTTCACTTTCCAGTTGGGGTCCGCCGGGTTCTTCCACAGCATGTTCATGAAGTTCTCGGAGAAGCTCAAGCTGGTGTCCGGCGAAATGTAGGGCAAGCCCAGACCGTGACGATAGCCGTAAGCCGCCAGGGTCGGCACCTTGCCCAGCAGCCGCAGGATCTGCAGCCGCCGCGCCTTGGGGTCGAGCACCTGCTTGGAATCCGGGTAGAGCGTCGCCAGCGTCGCCACGCAGGCCATCAACTTCCCCATGGGATGGGCGTCATGGTTGAAGCCGTCCAGCACCTTCTTGATGTTCTCGTGGACCGTCGACTGCTCCATCACTTCGGCGCTAAACTCCTTAATCTGGGCGGCCGAAGGCAATTCCCCGTAAAGCAGGAGATAGCAGACTTCCAGGAAGTCGCACTTCTCCGCCAGTTGGTCGATCGGGTAGCCGCGATAGCGCAGAATGCCGCGGTCGCCGTCGATAAAGGTGATGCTGCTCTGGCAGGACGCGGTGTTCGTAAACGCCGGGTCGTAGCCCATCACGCCGAAATCGGCATCGTTGGCCTTGATCTGCCGCAGGTCCATGGTTCGAATGCATCCCTTGAACAGCGGAAGCGTATAGGTCTTTCCAGTCCTGTTGTCGGTGACAGACAGGGTTTCATTTTCCATTAGTCTTGCTCCTCTGAAAGTATAAATATGCCGTGGTGCTACCCAAACTCCGAGATGTCAAAATTCTACACCCGATCGTGGTTCGCTGTAAACCACAGAGTGCCCGCGTGGGGTCAGGCGTTTCTTCGGGCTGTCGCCAGACGCCGGGCCGAAGCCCGGCGGCAGCCAGAAATGGCTGCCCCACAAGCACGCCGTGGAGTGGGCCGCCAGGATCGCAATTCCGGCGGTCTCGCCGGCAGAAGGAGAGATTCTTCCAGCCGTACGGGTCCGTTCTTACGTGCGTCTATTGGTGACCCCGCATATCCCGGTCCCCAAGCTTACTCGGCGATTGAAATTGGCAACCGGAGTCCTACAGCATCCGCCTGGCAGTCCTGGCAGTCCACTCCACTACGGACCCCATCCTTACGCGCTACAACGTCTCGCGGCGGTAAGCGATCCAGGTCTTAACGGCCAGGGCGGCCAGGAAGATCCAGACGACGACGCGCGGCGTTCTATCGAGCGTGGTTGCCGCCAGCGCGGCCAACACCCCGTAAGCGCCCATCGCCATCCATAATTTCCGTTTCGTCATTATGGCCGCACGTTGTACAGGAACACGAACTGCAACCGGATGTTGTCGCCGCTGAATTCGGCGGGCAGGGGAGGGAACGGATTGGTGGCGCTGATGCCCGCCACCGCGGCCCGGTCCAGGGCGTCCGTGCCGGAAGGCGACGCGATCACCAGCTTCGGAACGCTCCCGTCGCGGCTGATCGCGAATTGAATCACCACTCGCCCGCGCCTTCCCAGCCGCGCGCTCTCGGGAAGCACGGACTGCCAGTTGCGCTTGACCGATGCCAGTATCTGGATGAGATACGGCTTGAAGTCCACCCCCTTCGGGTCGCTTAGCAGTTCCAGGCTGCTGCCAACTCCGCTGGGCGGGGACGATATGTCCATACCCGCGCCGCCCAGCGCGGGCGGGATGTCTTCGAGAACCAGGCCGCCGGAGCCTCGCCCGCGCCCTACACCGCTCCGCATTTCGGTGATCGAAGATCCGGGTTGGATCAGTTTGGCGGCGTCAGGGACGCGCGGCGCCGCCGGCCTCTCGAAAGCCAGTTTCGGCTGCTCCTCGGCCTGGATGACGGGCGGCGGCAGCGCCGGCGCGCCCGCTGGCGCCGGAAGCATCTTGGGTGGCTCGGGCAGACTCGCCAGAGGCGCCCCCGGCGGCATCGCCGGCGGCACAAACACGCGTCGCGGCAGAAGGCTCTTCAGGTCAAATTCCTTGCCCACCTTTCCGCGGTTCGGCGGGGTTTGCGTCAGTTCCCGGAGAGGCGCCACCAGCCGGATCGGCTGGTGCAACTGGACCACGATCCGGGCCATGTCAGGCGCCGAACCTCTCCCCAGGGGAGTCAAGAAGAGCAGCGCGATCACCGCCGCGTGCAGCCCCACCGAGGCCGCCCGGGCCCACCACGCCCGCACCGCGCCCTGGTGACTGCGCCATGCCGGGTATAGATCCAGTTCCTCGGCGCCCGCCTCGAGCGACGCTGCCGGCCTCTCCATCTACACCTTTCCGAGGCGCTGTAGCGAGCGCGCAACCACCTGGGAGTGCTCTTCCATCTTTTCCGCGATTGCCAGCGCGACTTCCAGGGCGCGGCAGGCGTCGTGGCCGCCCACCAGTGGCGCCGCCCGCGTCTCGACGCATTCGAAAAACGAGTCGAGTTCCAGCCGCAAGGGCTCGTCCTTTTCCACCAGCACCGGATTGGACGAGATCCGCCTATCTTCCGTTACGGCCAGCGAGGAGAGCTCTTGCCGGGAGTAATCCAGCGCCAGGTATTCGCTCGGCTGGAAAAGCCGGAGCTTGCGCACCCGCTCGGTGGATACGCGGCTGGCGGTCAGGTTCGCCACACAACCACCCGGAAAGGCCAGCCTTACGCTGGCGATGTCCGGCGTGCGGGTCAGTACGGAGATTCCCGCCGCGCGAATCTCCTCTGGCATTTCGCCGACCAGCCAGAGTACCACGTCGATGTCGTGAATCATCAGGTCCAGGACGACATCGACATCCAGGCTGCGCGGGGTGAACGGACTCAGCCGGTGGACTTCAAAGAACAGCGGCAGCCGGGTCGCCTTCTGCAAGGCCTGCACGGCGGGGTTGAACCGCTCTAAATGTCCTACCTGAAGAATGCGTTCGGCGGATCGGGCCGCATTCACGAGTTGCAGGGCGGAAGCCAGGTCGGCGGCGATGGGCTTCTCCACCAGCACATCGATGCCGGCGGCGATAAGCGAGCAGGCCGTCTCGACATGAGCGCTGGTGGGCACGGCCACCACGGCGGCGTCGACGCGGCCTTCCAGCTCGCCAAGCTCCGCAACCGCCGGGCAACCGAATTCGGCGGCCGCTGCACCCGCCTTTTGCGCGTCGGTATCAAACACGGCGGCGAGCTTGGCCCGGCCGGATTGGCTGATGATCCGCATGTGGCGCAGGCCGAACTGCCCCGCGCCAACGACGGCTACACGAGTTTCTTTCACGGGCTCCCCTCTCCATCTTGCGGCTCGTAGCCCGCAATGGCAACACCAGCGCCGTCCGCCGCCCGCAGCATCTCCTCGCGGTCCAGAAGCAGCGTACGCCCGGCGTCCACCGCCAGCACCGTTGTTCCGGTTTCGCGCATCACCGCTATCGTCCCGGGGCCGACCACGGGCACGTCGAACAGTAGATGCTTTCGGCGCCGCGACACTTTCACCAGCCGCAAGGGCCGTCCGTTGACCAGAGTCGCCGCGCGGCGAAGCATGGCGTCGGTGCCTTCCATGGCTTCCACGGCTACGCAGGCTCCCTCGGCGATGGCCACGCTCTGCCCGATGTCGAACCCGGCCAGCGCGCCGGCGACGCGGCGGCCGTAGTCGACGTCCGCTTCCTCCTCCGCCGTAGGCTTGCGCCTGGTGAGCGGACCCGCTTCGGCCAACAGCGGCTTGAGCAGCCGCGTCGAGTCGCCCAGGCGGATTCCCTCGCCTTCCAGAATCTTGACCACGCCGCCGATCAGGGCGTCCGTGTTCTTCTCTCTTAGGGATGCGAGCAGCTTGATCAGCCGCCAGTCGGGACGAATCGACGAGAAGATCCGGGCGTGCTTGACTTGCCCGGCCAGGATCACCTCATCGACGCCCTCCTTCTTCAGGATGTCGATGAGCCGGCTCAGTTCTCCCAGGCTGATCCAATAGCAGCGCGCCGCCAGGGCCTCAATCTCTTTGGACGCCTCTTCCTTGATCCCCACGGCCACCACTTCGTGGCCGAGCTGGCGCGCCGAGGCCAGCGCCAGGGCGGGGAAGCGGCCGCTGCCCGCGATGAGGCCGTACTTCATATCGTCCCTACTTTATTACGCCGCGCCCGGAGGTTTCCATAAAGGCGATAATCTCCTCGACCTCGGCGCAAGCCGGGATCTCCGCGCGAATGCGCTCGATCGCCTGAGACCGGTTCAAGCCCGAGCGGGTCAACAGGCGGAAGAACTTCTGCAGGTGCTCGACAGTCTCGGATGGGAAACCCCGGCGCTCCAGGCCGATCTTGTTGGCCCCGAAGACCTTGATGGGACGCTCGCTGACGGTCGTCGAGTACGGCATGACGTCCTGCGTAACCACGCTGTAGCCGCCGATCATGGCGTGCCGCCCGACCCGGCAATACTGGTGGACTCCGCTGAAGGCGCCAACGTTGGCCCAGTCGCCGATCGTCACATGCCCGCCGATGGTGGCCCCGTGGCCCAGGATCGCATGGCTTCCCACCCGGGTGTCGTGGGCCAGGTGCACGTGGGCCATGAGCAGATTGTCGTCACCGATCGAGGTGACCAGGCCGCCGCCTTCAGTCCCCCGGTGAATGGCCACGAACTCGCGGATCGTGTTGCGGCTCCCGATGCGCGTTTCGGCGCGCTCGCCCTTGTACTTCAGATCCTGAGAAGCGACTCCAATCGTCGAGTACGGGAAAAAGACGTTGTCCTCGCCGATCCAGGTGGGCCCCTCCAGGTACACTTGCGCCATGATGCGCGTGCGGGCCCCAATCTCGACCTCGGCCCCGACGATCGAATACGGGCCGATTTCGGCGCTCTCGTGCACACGGGCCGACGCATCGACCACGGCGGTCGGGTGAATGGGCATGGCGCGCTAGGCGGCGGAGGGCGCGCGGTCGGCCAGCTTGCAGAGCACTTCGACTTCGGCCACCACGTTGCCGTCCACCGTCGCCACTCCCCGCATCTTGGCCACGCTGGCCTTCTTCTTGATCACCTTCATCTCGATGCGAAGCTGGTCGCCGGGCAGTACCGGCCGCCGGAACTTGGCGCTGTCGATTCCGGCCAGCAGCACCAGCTTGCTGGCCCGGTCCTCGATTCCCTTGAGCACCAGCACGCCGGCCACCTGCGCCATGGCTTCGACGATCAATACACCCGGCATCACCGGGAAATCGGGGAAGTGCCCCTGGAAGAAGGGCTCGTTCACCGTCACGTTCTTGATGCCGACGATGCGGTCCGGCTCCAATTCCAGGATGCGGTCCACCAGCAGCATCGGAAACCGGTGCGGCAAAATCTTGCGAATTTCTTCGATATCCAGAGTTGGCATGGGGAGCCACTATTATAACGGCAAAAAGGGGACAGACGCATTTTCCCCGGTCGGGACTGCGGCCATGCTCGAGCAGGCCGAGTTCATCGTGGCTCACATACGCCCTGGCCCCGCCGCTCCCGCCTCCGAGTCTCCTGTGGTGAACTTCTTTGTTCCCAGCCTTGCTATTCTGAGAACCGGCGGAAACTCAGGATTGGTTCTGCGATTTGGAAAAGGAACGGAAGAAGACTATGAGGCTAAGCGAGACGATTTGGACGACGGGTGGCATCGGCGCGGCAGCGCTGTTGCTCATTGCCCCTTGGGCATCATCGCAACAACCGGCGCCACAAGCCGGTGCTCCGGCCGCGCAGACAGCCCCGGGCGCTCCGGGAACTCCAGGAGCGGCAATCGCAGGACGGGGCGCTGGCGGCGGTGGCGGTTTCGGACGCGGCGCTGCGGCGTTCGATATGTCTGATAACGTAGGCTGGGTCTCTCTCTTCAATGGGCGCGATCTGAGTGGTTGGGACGGCGATACCCGCTATTGGAAAGTCGATGACGGAGCCATCTACGTTGAGCCGACCTGCGAGAAACCGACCGGCACCATCTACCTCATATGGCAGGGTGGCGAGGTCGGGGACTTCATGCTGAAGTTCGATTCCAAAGGCACCGGCGCCGTCAATGGTGGAGTGCAGTTCCGCAGCTATTTGACCGCGGATATCAACGTTTCCGGGAAGTATCCCGGCCGCGGCGGATTTGGAACCATGGTGAGCGCGGCGCCCGCTGGCGGTGGCGCCGGACGCGGTACCGGCGCTCCTGGCGCTGGCGGAGGGGCAGCGGGTCGCGGCGCGGCCGCGGGTGGCGGGGCGCCGGGCGGGGGTGGTGGGCGCGGGCAGCAGTCGGCTGCCTGTCCCAGCGGCCAGCCTCGCGGGACTGCACCTTCCCGCGCGGAAGAGGCTAAGTGGGATATGGCCGGTCCGCAGTTCGACTTTGACGCGAACAACCAGTGGCCGGGCGGCTATTACGAGCAGGCCTCGCCTCGCGGCATTGCCGGCCCTCCGGGCTCGGTTACTCTGGCATTGCCGGTCAACCAGCGCCTCACTCTGGCCACCCTTCACGACAAAACGGCGCGGGACTCCTGGTTCAAGAAGGATGACTACAATCAGTTCCTTCTCATCTGCAAGGGCAATACCACCTCGCTCTACATGAACGGCCACCTGATATCCCTGTTCATCGATAACGATCCGACCCTGTTCCGCCCCAGCGGACTCATCGGCCTCGAAGTCGAAAGCACCGGTGGATATTGGACCAGGAATATCTACCTGAAGCGGATGTAAACCGGAGGCGCCCGGCCGGGTTTCCTATGCTGAAGGCGGCCCGGGCACGCGAAGACGTTCAAGGTTGCGAAGTTTGACATCAAGGCTGGCCACGTTCGCCCGTGTCAGCGGTTTTCGGTCTTTCTCCGCAACCTGTTCAGTTTGCGGCTGACTTTCACCACAAGCTGCTACGGGTGGCAGGTTTGGGAGACGGTCTCGATCTTGTTCACCCGCAGCACCTGCTCGTCACCCTCCTTCGCGATCCGCCCGGTGACCTTCACCTGCTGGCCCACGTGCTTCGCGAAGCCCTCGTCGGGGAAGCCCTCACCGTGGAGCGTGATGATCTTGCGCAGTTCTTTGTTGTCGGCGAGGATGAAGTTACCGTCCGATGCCTGATCGATGCAGCCGGACATCGTGACGGCGGCGGGCCGGCTGGGCGCCTTATCCTTCTCGGCTGTTTGTGCGAAGAGGCTGACCGAGATCGCGATCAGCAGCAGGCAGTACCGCATGGACGCCTCCTGAAATTAGGGTAGCGCCAGTAGCGTGTGACCACAACTGCTCAAAGGGTGTACACTACTGCTGCAAGTGAGTTGAGGTTGCATTATGAATGTGATTGCCGACCTTTGCGTGATTCCCATGGGAGGCGGAGTGTCCGTGTCCAGACATGTGGCTCTCTGCGAGCGGATCTTGACCGAAGCGGGCCTCAAGACGAAGCTTCACGCCTACGGTACGAACATTGAAGGGGAGTGGGACGACGTGTTCGCAGCCGTGAAGCGTTGCCATGAGGCCCTCCACCACCAGGGCGTGCTTAGGATCTCAACCAGCATGAGATTCGGTACCCGCGTGGATCGCGAGCAACACATGGAAGACAAGATCCGCAGCGTAGAGGAGAAACTCAAGCCGCCTCAGTTGGTATCTCGCTGAGCCAGGGCACCGAACCGCGACAGACAGGGAGCGGTTAACGCCGCCGACCACTAGGGCCTGGCGGCGGCGCCCGTCGCTTCGGCTGCGGCCACCAGGGCGTCCAAGGCGGAAATCTGGGTTGCAGCGTTTTTCGCTTCAGAGGGCCCGGACCACACCACTCCAAACCGGTGATCGGGGTCCCCAACCTGCCAGATCCTTTCGGCGTTCGTCTGCAGGAAGCGCCTGAACCGGGGATCCGGAGCAGCCGCGTTCAGCGTTGCCAGATTCCTCACGAAAATACCCTTGAACTGAACGCCATCGTTCCCGCAGCGCGGTTCACAAGATTCGTGGAGAATGCCGTCCTTGTCGGCGAGCTGAGAGATCGCCGACGATGCGATGGACTGCGCGCGCTCCAGGAGTTTCGCATCGCCGGTTTGTTTGAACAGCGCGCTCAAACCCCCGAGGATGACCCCCTGATTATATGTCCAGGTGGTTCGACGGTTATTCTGGCATGCGGAATCCAGCCCGTCGTTCACCAGATTCTCTGGATTGATCATGCCGGATGCCGCAAACCATTCCCATTCCCGTTGCGCCCAGTCCAGGTAATTTGCCCGTTGACCCGGGTCCTTCGTGAGATTCGCCAGAGTAGCGGCCACGGAAAGGAACAACTCGTTGGCAATGGCATTCTTGTAGCGCTTGTCCTTTCTCCACCAGATGCCCCCGCCGCAAGTATCATCCCAACCCTTCGTCATATCGACGAAGATTCGGTCTGCCATTTCAAGATAGCGCGCCTCCTGCGTCAACTCGTAAGCGCCGGCCCAGGCCAGCGCCCACCAGCCTTCATCGTCCCAGTAGTCGTTTAGAAAATTCGGAAACTTGCCGTTGGAATTGCGCTCGAAGGTATTCGCGATGACCGGCCGAAATTCTGAAGAGGCGCTTAATTTCGAGTAGCGCACCAGCACCGTCACGCCGTTGGCCGCGTTCCACCAATTCGTCGTTTGCCATAAGCCCGTCTCAGGCACATACCAGGCCTGGAGGGTCTTCAGCCCGGCTGCCGCATTGGCGAGAAAATCCGTTGAGGGCTGCGCCCTGGCGCCCCCTGCCAGCAAACCGAGGGTGGCCAGAACTGCCATGGGCCATGCGTAAGAGCGTCTCATTTCCCGGCGGCTCCTTTAAATTCTAAACCGGTATCTCCATTTTGGGCTGCCGGCTCCTGTTCAGTCTACACCCCGTCCGCCAGCGCGGCAGCTTCCGGTTAGCTCCCCAAACCGCCCGCAACTGGGCGGAACAGGCGGATAGAGGACTCGGAAAACGGTTGTTTTCACGTTAACCCTGGTCAGGTGTTGTTAGGTAGCCGGCGCGCGAATCTTGGCCGACCAGGGTGCTATCGTTGGAAAAAGGGCAGAGGGATGCAGTGGAACCGGCCAGTCCGGGCCGCGGTGTACGGTCTTGCAGCGATCGTCTCACTCTACGCCTTCCAGCCGCCCTTTCGTGAATTCCCCGGTGTCGAATACAGCCTCGGCGACATTCCGCTGCCCGCGGACTTTCAGGAAAAGACAGAGTGGGCTTTCGCCCGCCTGATGTTCCCGGGCGGTGGTGTTCTCGACGGCTATTACCCGCGCTTCCAGGGAGACTACCGGCTCGGCCTTTCCCTGTGGACGCAGGACTACCCGCGCGCCGACCGTCTCTTCTCCCTCGCCGTCCGGCGACTGACCCGCATTGACACCCGTTCCGTGGAACAAGTGGTGGATCTCGACTCGGGCGATGTCTACAACTGGCCCTGGATTTACGCCGTTCAAGTAGGTGAATGGGGACTCACAGAACCGGAAGCCCTGGTCTTGCGCGAATACCTGCTGCGCGGCGGTTTCTTCATGGCCGACGACCTGCATGGCCAGTATGAGTGGGAGGTCTTCGCCCGTACCATGCGCATGACGTTTCCAGGCCGGCCCATCGTCGAACTCACGGATGAGGACGCCGCGTTCCACACGGTTTACGACTTGAACGATCGCTTCCAGGTGCCCGGCTGGGCCCACTTACAACAGGGCTACAAGCGGCCCATCCATGCCACCGGGCCCGATGATGGAAAAGGAGCGCACTGGCGCGGCATCTACGACGACAAAGGCCGCCTCATGGTGGCGGTCTCATACAACTCCGACCTCGGCGACGCCTGGGAGTGGGCCGACGATCCGAGGTATCCGGAACCATGCGCCGGCCTGGCCATCCGGTTGGGAATCAACTACATTGCGTATGCGATGACGCATTGAGGCGGGGGGCTCGCGCAGGCTGGATCGCGGAAGCAAGGCCAACCTTTGGTGGACCTATCCGGCGGCAGCCGGGCTCGTTCAGGGCTTCGGCAGCCAATCGTACAGCGATGCCGGCCCCGCGACTCGGCGGACCTCGCCTGCCGCGATTCTTCTCCGCGCCAGGCGCGGTCGCAACGCTCTAAAGGCTTTTCATTCTCCAGCCTGGTGTATAGGCGGAAGGCGCGCGAGTGGGCGGTCTTGAGGAACTCCTCCTCGTGGCCTGGCGTGCGTGAACTTCAAGAGCTCCGGCATCGGCGGAGGCGGTTTTGGGTGTAGGATTACGGTATCGTGAGTCCAAAATATGAATCTCGGGTAGATGCGATAACGCTCAAGGAGAGGAGCGATCGACAAACCAACATGAAAGAGGACGGCATTGATTAAACCACAAGCGACAATACTCTGGATTTCCTTGTTTGCAATAAGCGGGATCGTGTTTCTGCTTGACGGCTGTACAACGAAGAGGACGGAGCCGTCACCAGTTGAACGAGGGAAGTATCTCGTGATGGTTGGTGGCTGTGGAGATTGCCATTCACCCAAGGTCTTCACCGCCGCTGGTCCGGTCCCCGATATGGCCAGACAATTCTCCGGCAATCCGTCAAGTGTCAAACTTCCCGAGATACCCAAAGGTGTCCTCGGCCCGGCTCAATGGGGTGCAATCACCACCAACGACATGACTGCATGGGTGGGACCATGGGGGGTGAGCTTCTCGTATAATCTCACGCCGCATCCGACGACGGGAATTGGAAACTGGACCGAGGCATTGTTTATCCAATCACTCAGAACCGGCAAGTTCATGGGCACATCCCGCGATATGCTGCCACCGATGCCGTGGCAGAACATTGGAAAAATGACAGACGATGATCTCAAAGCGATCTTTGCCTATCTGAGGTCCCTGCCTCCAATAGACAACGAGATTCCAGCACCGCTTCCTCCGTCGCAATAGTGAGAGATTGCATCGCGGTTGGGCTGCACACTGGTGGGGACTCCCGACGATGTGCATCGGCCGATCGGCGTATTCACTCAGCCTCGCCGCGCTGCCTCGATGGCGGCGATGTCGATCTTCTTCATCGTCATCATCGCCTCGAAAGCACGCTTTGCCTCACCGCCGCCAGCCGCAAGCGCATCGGTCAGCGCGCGCGGGGTGATCTGCCAGGAGAGGCCCCAGCGGTCCTTGCACCAACCGCACTCGCTTTCCGTGCCGCCATTGCCGACGATCGCGTTCCAGTAACGGTCCGTCTCTTCCTGATTCTCCGTCGCGATCTGGAAGGAGAAGGCCTCGGTGTGACTGAACGCCGGGCCGCCGTTGAGACCGAGACAGGGAATGCCCAGGACGGTGAACTCCACCGTCAGCACATCGCCCTTCTTGCCGCCCGGATAGTCACTGGGAGCCTCGTGAACAGCGGTTACTTTACTATCCGGAAAGGTGACGGCGTAGAAGCGCGCCGCCTCATGCGCGTCTTTGTCGAACCAGAGGCAGATCGTGTTCTTTGGCTTCATGTTCGTGAGCTCCTTATGCTCGATCAGGGCCAGTGCCGCGGTCTTTGCATCGGTCCGTATAAGTGACCCACCAGTTCATCTGCTGATCTGCTGCGGCCGGCGTCTCAAATTGGCCGCCACCCGTCCTGCCCTTCTAAATCATATCGCTGGCAGGGATCAAAGCGGCCGGGCCGCCCTGTCTCCTACTGTGCCGACTTGCACCTCTTCTTCTCTCGGCCCAGCAGCGTCATTTTCGCCGGGGCTGCGATCCCAGCCGCACGCAACTTCGCAATCCGGCTGATGAGCTTGACCGGAACCGGTTTGGTAAACGGGAAATGGACCGTCCCCTTTCGCAATTCATAGCCCCTGAGCTCATCTTCGAGCGCCGCGAAGAACGTCCCCGATGCGGCAAACAGCGAATAGTGTTCCTTGAAGCCGGCGAAGTACAGCATCGGCTTTCCATCCAGCTTGTATCCGGGCATGCGATACCCGATGCCCTCCACCGCGTCCGGAACGGCGCTCCTAATCGCGGCGCGCACCTGTTCGAGCTTCGGCCGCACCGCCTCGGGCTGCGTGGCAATGTACTCGTCAACCGACCTGGGAACGCTTTGTCTCATAGCCCTCATTCTATGTCTCGGCATGCGGTTCTTCGTCGCCGGCATCTATTCTGGCCCCCCACTTCCTCCGGCGATCCCTTCCACCATGCAGCCAGACCAGCCCGACCCAACTGAAAACGCAGCGTCAGCCTCCGGCGGTATCTAAGCCAGTCGCCACCTGTAAAACGTGCGCTACTTTGGCCGGTGTAGGGGCACGGCGCCGCCGTGCCCCTACTGGCGACAGGACTTTCACCACGGGCCGCTATGCGAGAATGAGGTCTGCTTATGGTCGCGGACGGCATTTACTACGGCATCGCCCTGCTCGGCGGGCGGAGGCGTCGTTTCTTATCTGACGCACCCGCTCTACGGAGCGCCGTTGTATCTTCTCGCCGCGTTCTGCCTGTACTTCTTTCGGGATCCGGAGCGCGTCGTGCCCGGCGGACCGGTGGCCGTCTCCCCGGCCGATGGGAAGATCGTCGCCATCCGGCCCCAGGCGCCGGCGCTCACCCGGATCAGCATCTTTCTCAGTATCTTCGACGTCCACGTCAACCGCTCGCCCATCGCCGGCGCCATTCAGGATGTCACCTACCGCCGCGGGCGGTTTCTGGTCGCCAGCCGCGAAGCGGCCTCCTCGGAAAACGAGCAGAACATCGTCACCGTGGACGGCGGCGGCTCCCGCGTGGTCTTTAAGCAGATTGCCGGTCTTATCGCGCGGCGCATCGTCTTTCACAAGAAGCCCGGCGACGCGGTCCAAGCCGGCGAGCGCGTCGGCCTCATCAAGTTCGGTTCGCGCGTGGACGTTCTGCTAGGCCCTGAGTGGGAGATCCAGGTGCGCGAGGGCCAGCGGGTCAAGGCGGGCTCCGCCGTACTCGCGCGGCGGAAGGCGGCTTCCCATGACTAAGGCGCTCCCGGCGGATAGCCACCCCAAACGCGCCGCCTATGCCTTGCCGATGCTCTTCAC
Organism: Bryobacterales bacterium; assembly: GCA_963734625.1. GTDB lineage: Bacteria > Acidobacteriota > Terriglobia > Bryobacterales > Bryobacteraceae > CAVTHW01. The sequence goes on from CAVTHW010000003.1 coordinate 37,992, forward strand.
CGCCGGCAACTTGTTTCTCGGCTTTCTGGCGATCATAAAGTCCTTCCAGGGCGCGCTCGTCGCCGCTTCCGGGAACCTCGGCCACAATCCGAACTTCGAACTGGCGGCCCGGTCGATCGGCGTGGCGATTCTTCTCGACGGTCTGGATGGCCGGATCGCGCGCATGACGGGCACCACCAGCGAGTTCGGGCGGGAGATCGATTCGCTGGCCGACGTCATCAGCTTCGGCGTCGCGCCGGCCGTGCTGGCTCTGGCCTGGGGCGCTCAGTTTGTGGATGGCTCTTTCCCTCTCTTTTGGCGCGATCATGTGCGCCGGATCGGCTACTTCGTAGGCTTTCTGTTCCTCCTCTGCGGGGCGGTGCGCCTGGCTCGCTTCAATGTCCAAAGGAATCCGGTTCCCAAGAATCCCGGCAAGCCGGATCGCAAGTACTTTGTCGGATTGCCCATTCCGGCCGCCGCGGGCCTGGTTGCGGCGGTGGTCTACGCGGCGAATTCGGTCCCGATCGAGTCCTTGCCCTTGACCATCACCTGGCTGTCTACGCTGGCTCTGCTGAGCTTCCTGATGGTGAGCACCTGGCGGTATCGCAGCCTGAAAGACGTGCAGTTGCTCCGGCCGCGCTCGCCCCTCACCGTCATCGTCTGGGGCGCCCTGTTCTACCTCATCTGGAACTTTTCGCAACCCGTGCTCCTGGCTTTGGCCTGCGCCTACGTGGCCAGCGGAATCGTGGTCCGGGTGGGCGGCGCCGCGCGCCGCTGGTTCCACCGGATGCACCCTGGACCGGAAAGGCAGATCGGCTAACTCATGCGGAATCCCGGCACGGTTTCGGTTGTCGGAGGCGATTCACTTCTCGCCAAGGAACTCCGCGACGTCCTCGCCCAACAGCGCTTCCCCGCCAGGATCAACCTGGTCGGAGTGGACGAAGAGGGCATTGTCCTGACCGAGCAGGACGGCGAGCCCGCCATCCTCACGCCTCTGGATGAGGAGAATCTGCTGTCTTCGCGGCTGGTCTTTCTGGCCGGCACGGCGAGTTCCAGCCGGATCGCGCTGGCGATCGCGGCGCAGTCGTCCACTCCCCCAGCCATCGTCGACCTTACCTACGCCGCCGAGGACGAGGTCTCAGCCCGGCTTCGCGCTCCGATGGCCGAGCCGCCGGGGTACGCCGCCCCCGCCGGATCGCTGCATGTCATCGCTCACCCCGCCGCTGTCATGCTGGCTTTGCTGCTGGCGCGCATGGCCTCCAAGTTCCCCATCCGGCGCTCGACGGCGCATGTCTTCGAGCCGGTCAGCGAGCTCGGCCAACCCGGGCTGGAGGAACTGCGGCGGCAGACCGTCAACTTGCTGAGCTTCCAGCCCATGCCCAAAGATGTATTCGACGCGCAGTTGGCATTCACCCTGCTCGCCAGATACGGCGACGACGCGCCGCAAGCTCTGGAATCCATCGAACTGCGGATCGAGCGGCATCTCGCCAGCTTGCTGGCCTCCTTGGGCCCGGCGCCCATGCCGTCGCTGCGCCTGGTTCAGGCGCCCGTCTTTCACGGCCACAGCATTTCGCTGCACGTGGAGTTCGACGCCAGGCCGGACCTGAAGGCGCTGGCCTCGGTGCTGGCCTCGGCCGACATCGATGTGCGCGGCGAAGACCTGGAGCCGCCCAATAACGTGAGCGTCGCCGGGCAGAGCGGTATCGCCGTGGGCGCCATCTCCGCCGACCGCAACAACCCGAACGCTTGCTGGCTCTGGGCGGCGGCTGACAATTTCCGGCTGATGGCGGACAACGCGCTGGCCGTGGCTCTGCCGCTGCTCGAGCCCGCGCCGGACGAGGGACGATGAGGCGGACTCTGGCGGCTTTGGTTCTCGCAGCGGCCCTGCTCGCCGGCTGCGGCTACCGTCCCGCGGGGCGCGGCGATGCGCTGCCGAAGAGCGTCCGCACCATCGCCATCCCCGCCTTCGCCAACGCGACCATGCGTTACAAGCTCACCGAGTCTCTGCCCGCGGCGATCACTCGGGAGTTTCTGGCTCGCACTCGCTACCGGGTGGTGGAGGACGCTGGCTCGGCCGACGCCGTCTTGCAGGGCGATCTCACAAGATACGTTGCTTATCCCACCACCCTCGACCCCAGTACGGGCCGCGCCAGCGCCGCGCAATTGAGCGTGTTTCTCAATATCACCCTGCGGGAGCGCGCCACCGGCACGATACTGTTCTCGCGGAAGGACCTGGAACTCAGAGAGCGCTACGAGGTCAGCATCGATCCCCAGGCCTACTTCGACGAGAGCGGCCCCGCCCTCGACCGGCTCAGCCAGGATCTCGCGAGAACCATTGTCAGCGCGGTGCTGGAGAAATTCTGAAACCGTGACCCCCGACCAATTCCTCTCCCAGATCGAGCGCCAGGAGCCGGCTCCGGCCTACCTGTTTCTCGGTCCCGAACCCTACCGCCGGATGCTCTGCCGCCGGGCCCTGGCAGCCGGCTTCCTGTCCGGCGAGGATCCGGAGCAGGCGCTGGCCAGCTTCGATCTCCAGGAGACTTCGCTCAGCGCCGTTCTGGACGACGCCAGTTCGCTCTCGCTGTTCGCGCCGAAACGCCTGGTCTGGGCCTCCAATGCCGAGGCCGCGCTGCCTCGCGGAGTGGCCGCGGATCCACCCGCTCTCCTTGCGGACTACGTGAAACGTCCCGCTCCGGGCGTGGTCCTGGTGCTGGATGTCACCCGCTACGACATGGAAGGCGAGGACAAGACCAAGCTCGAGCGCGTCCGCAAGTTCTACTCCGCGGTCCCGGCCGAGGTTGAGTTTCCGCGCTACTCCGCCGCCGAGGCGCGCCGCCTGGCCGTGGACCTGGCCAAAGCGGCCGGCCTCCGGCTGGACCGGGACGCAGTGGAGCTGCTGGTGGAGTCCCTGGGTTCGAATGCGCTTCGGATCAAGACCGAAATCGACAAGCTGGCGCTATACGCCGGATCGAGCAAGACCGTCGGCGCGCGCGATCTGGCGATGCTGGTGCCGGATTCGAGCGCCTCGACCATCTTCATTCTGGTGGACGCCCTGGGACGGCGCGACCGCCTGCGCGCCCTGAGCCTGCTCGACACGCTGACCCGGCAGGGCGAGTACATGCCGCTGGCCCTCAACTTTCTGGCCACGCTCCTGCGTCTGGCGCTGGCCGCTAAAGAGAGTGGGTTGCGCGGCGCGCAGCAGATCCAGCAGGCGCTCTCCAAACCGGGACGGCCGGTCTGGCGCTCCCGCGCCGAGCAGATCCACCAGGCCGCCACGCTCTTCACCAAGCGCCAACTGGAGACGGCCCTGAAGCGGATCTACCTCGCCGACAAGGGCCTCCGCGACGCCCGGCCCGACGACCGCATCGTCATGGAGACCTTCATCCTGGGACTGGAGTGACGAATTTCAGCCTGGCGACCCACTCTACAACGGATCCCACGTCCGGTAGGGGCACGGCGGCGCCGTGCCTGCACTGAACCGCGACCGACAGGGAGCGGTCTCAGAAACTCAGCGTCTTTAGATAGCTGTAGCTCTCACGGAGTGAAGCGAGCGGATCGCCTGGGGTTTGGTCCTGCTCCACAAAGTAGTGTTTGACCCCGACCCGGGCGGCCGCCGCCAGCACCGCGGGAATTGGGATCACGCCGTTGCCCACTTCCCGGAAGGCCTCTTTCGGTACGGTCTCTGTGTACCGCTTTTCAATGCCTCCCGCGACGTTCTTCAGGTGCAGCAGCGCAACCCGGCTTCCGTACTTCTCCAGAACGCTGACCGGGTTCAAGCCCGCCACCTGCGCCCACATGATGTCCAGCTCCAGGCCCACCAGCTTCGGGTCGGCCCCCTGGAACAACAAGTCGAGCAGAGTCCCGTTTCCAGAAGGTTCAAAATCGAAGGCGTGATTGTGGTAGCACAATTGCATCCCCAACTTCTGGGCCATCTCGCCGGCCTTGCTCAGCGTCTCGCCCAGCCGGCGCATCATGTCCGCGCCGCCCCTGTCGGCCGGGGCCACGTATGGACAAACCACGTACTCGACGCCCCGCGTCTTGGCATCGGCGAGCGCGGCCGGCAGTTGGCTCTGGTTGCGTATGAACAGGGCCGAGTCGAGATGCAGGCTGACCGGCTTTAGCGAGGTCTGCTTGAGAGCCGCTGAGACCCGGTCCAGACTGTCGGTGGTGAGTTCGACTTCCCGGTAGCCGATCGTCTCCAACGCGCGCAAAGTCCCGAGCGGATCTTTCGGCAAAACTGTTCGCAGCGTGTATAGCTGCGCACCGACGACTTCCAGCGTTCGTGCGAATGACGGAATCGCGGTTGCGGCGGCTAAACCTAAGAATGTCCGGCGGCCAATAGGTTGCATTGTTATATGATATAGCGCCGCGGGCCGGTCACGCCGGCCGGCAATAAATATTTTCCTCCGCAACCTCCTGTGCCGCTGGAGCTTAGCGCTTGCACCCGCGCCCGCAGTCGAGGCGCTCTGCTCGCCGGCAGAAGATTGATCCGTATAATCAATCGGCTACTGGTTCTCGTCGCCGAGGAAACCCATGTCAATCGCTGTGCTGGCCGAGTTGCTGACGGAGCCTACGGGCGAAGCCTGGCTCCAGGCGCCCGGTGAGCGCGATGCCGCGTTTCGCGACGTATATCCTCGGGTCTCGGTAGCGGTGCAGCGGTCGCTGCGCACCTGGCTCCCCCGCATGTTCTTCACCAGTCTGGAGCGCTATAGGACTCTGGAGACGGCGTTTCCACTGTTGGTTTACAGTAGCAGCCGGCCCTACGTTGGCGGGTCCAAGTACGACTTCACCTACGACATATTGAGCGAGGCCAGCATGGCGCTGTTCTTTCGCCGGGTCTCCCGCCAGCTACCCAAGCAATTGAGCCGCGTCCATGCCGTTCTGCGGCACGCGGGCGACAAGTCGACCGCGGTTCATTACCATCCGGCACGGGCCGAGGAAGTGCTTCGTGCAGTCCAGGCCAAGCCCAGGTTATTGCTCGGACTCCTCGCCGCCGAGGCTTTTCTGGTTAACGCTTTCGTGATCTTGGGGTGCGGCATGCGCGAGGCCGGCCAGCAGGACGGCGGCGCGGGCCGAAGGCGGGTCGCGGCAGTGGCGTCGGCCTTCGCCAGGCCGGTCGGCAGGAGGCTAAACCGGCTTTATGCGGGCTGCGGGTTTCCGGGACTGGGGGTGTTGCTCCTGCAGGAGGCCACCCGCGCACTTATCGGAAACCGCTGACCGGGTGCGAATTTTCGCCCGAGCAGCCACTTATAACGTAGGGGCACGGCGCCGCCGTGCCCCTACTAAGGAGCGGAAATTGCGCTGCCGATATAGACTGCTTACGCTTGCTGGCGGCCGCACTGTTGACGGCCGCGGCGCAGAACCAAACGCCCGCCAAGGCGCCCGGCAAGACCGCGTTGAACGACGCCGCCCTGGAGAAATCGATCGCCGAACGATTTGCCCGGTCGAAGTGCGCGGAGGACAAGTTCACGGTGCGGGTGCAGGGTGGCGTGGCCACCATTGAGGGAAAGACTGAGGTGGTGCAGCGCAAGGCCGCGGCCACCCGGATGGCGCGCACAGCCGGCGCCAGCAAGGTGGTCAACAAGGTGCAAGTCAGCCAGGTCGCGCGCGATAAGGCCTCGGCCAATCTCGAGACCGGCCGGCGCCGGGCGCAGGTGAAGCGCAGCGATGCCCCCCGTTAGCTGCGTGATAGAATTGGGGATTCCAGGCCAAGGACCGGATCCCCATGAAATATGCACTCACGCTGGGCTGGCTCGCGACGGCGCTGCTGTTCGCCCAGGCCCCTCCATCCACCGCCCCTCAGCCCCAACCGGCTGCTACGGAAGTTCCCATTCCGCGCACCCTGTTGACTGTGCCGCCGGACACGCTGGTTGCCACCATCGACGGACAGAAGGTGCTGGCTTCGGACCTGCAGGCCGTCATGCGCGCGGTTTCGCCCGCGCAGCAGCAGCAGATTCTGCAGGATCCGCGCATCTTCCTCGAGACCTATGGCCTGATGCGGCGGCTGGCGGGAATGGCCGAGAAGGGCGCTCTGGATCAGAAAAGCCCGCTCAAGGAACAACTGGCCTATAACCGGATGCTGGCCTTGGCCCAGGCCCAGATGAGTTTCGCCCAGAACCAGATTGTCGTCAAACCCGAAGAAGTGAAGAAGTTCTATGGCGAGAACAAGGACGTGTTCTCTCAAGTCCGGATCAAAGTGATTTACCTCCCTTTTAGCTCTGGCGCCGCTTCCTCTGGGACTCCCGAGAAGAAGACCCCGACTGAGGCCGAGGCCCAGGCCAAGGCGGAGAAGCTGTATGCGGATATCCAGGCCGGCGCGGACTTCGTCAAGCTGGTGAAGGAGAACTCCGGAGACCCAACTTCAGCGGCAAAGGACGGGGACTTTGGCGTCATCTCGCGATCCGACAACCTTCCCGAGGAGATCAAAACGGCGGTCTTCGCCCTGAAACAGGGGCAGGTCACCAAGCCAATCAAGCTTCCGAACGGCTACTACCTGCTCCGCGTGGAGGAGTTGACCGTGCAGCCTCTTGAAAAGGTGGAAGCCAAAATCACCGACGACCTGCTGAACATGCGGATGAACGATTGGATGAAGGGCATTAAAGACAGTATCGAGGTTAAGATTCTGTCGCCGGATGTCCTGCCCGTGGCCCCCGCGGCCTCTGCCCCCGCCAAGTGACCGGTCTTGACCGCGCGGCGGCAGGACCTTGCGCTTCGAGTCAGTTTTCGCCCCGGCTTGCGGGCCAGCCGCGGTAAGCTGACTCCGGCCGGCGGCCCCGGCGTCGAGGTCCACGCCGGGTCGTTTCTGAGAAAACGCGAAATTGTGCTGGACGCCGGTCTGCTGGCCTCTCCCAGGGAACTGGCGCGAATCCTGATTCACGAACTCTTCCATTTTGTCTGGCTGCGGCTGGGCAATCCCGGCCGGCGGTCCTATGAGGCCCTTATCGCCGGGGAGATTCGCGAGCGTGTCCCGGGAGAATTGGGTTGGTCGGCGGAATGCCGAAAACGCCGCCTCACCGCACGCGACCGGAGTCAACGCACCCGCCGCTGGCGCGAGTATGTCTGCGAGAGCTTTTGCGATACGGCGGGCTGGCTGCTCAGCGGAGGAGGCCGGCACGAGGAGTTTACGCTGGACCGGCGTGGCCGGACCCGCCGCCGGCGCTGGTTTTGCAGCGCTGAGGCGCTGCGGCGTATCGCACTATAATTGAAGTAAGGAGAATGACTTGACGCTTCATCCCAGGATTGGCTTCACCGCCATGGCCCTCGCCCTGCTGCTGCTCGGCGGGTGTGCGCAGAAGAAGTCCAGCTTGAAAGCGGAGAAGGACCGGAAGTTCGCCCCGGAGTTCAATCTGAAGGACGCCGACGGCAAAGTGGTAAAACTCTCCGATTATCGCGGCAAAGTCGTGCTGCTCAACTTCTGGGCGACCTGGTGCGCCCCCTGCCGGCTCGAGATCCCCTGGTTCATGGATTTCGAACAGCAGAACAAGAACCGGGGGTTCGCCGTCGTCGGGATTTCGATGGACGAGGAGGGGTGGAGCGTGGTCAGGCCGTTTCTGGGCGAACTCAGGGTGAACTACCGCACCCTCATGGGTGACGCTATCACCGCGTCGGTCTATGGCGGCGTGGATGCGCTCCCCACGACTTTCCTGCTCGACCGCTCCGGCCGGATCGCGGCCACGCATGTGGGCCTGGTCAGCCAAAGCAACTATGCGACTGAGATCGAAGAACTTCTTAAAGAGCCGCAGGCTGGCGCTGCTGTGGCATCCTGGGTGGGGCGGCGCTGCTGCCGCCGCTGAGCGCGCAAAGTAGCCCGCCTGTGGCGGTTGCGGCTTTGCCTAGGGTGACCGCCGTCAGAAACTCGACGAAGTTGGTGCGGCTTCCCGTCCAGTTGCGAAACGGCTACCACCTGAACAGCCATACGCCGTCGGAAAACTACCTGGTTCCGCTGCGCCTGGAATGGGGTTCGACGCCGCTCGAAGTCCTTGAAGTCGGCTATCCCCAGCCGCAAACCCACACCTACTCTTTCTCGGCGAAGCCGCTTTCGGTCTACACCACCGATTTCGCAATCACCACGCGTTTCGGCGTGCCGGCGACTGCGCCGCTGGGCATGACCGTGGTCAGCGGCAAGCTGCGCTATCAGGCGTGCAACGATTCTTCGTGCCTTCCTCCCCGCACCGTGGAGGTAAAGTTGTCCATTGATATTCGGTCGCAATAGCTTGAAAAGACTGCTTATACGACCCGGAGCGATTGGCGACTTCATCCTCTCGCTGCCGGCCCTGGAAGCGCTTCAATCGGACTATACGGAGGTCTGGGCAGCCTCGAAGAACCTGCCCTTGGCGCGGTTCGCCGACCGGGCGCGCCCCATCGTCTCGACCGGCCTGGACCTGGCGGGGCTCCCCGGCGTGGACCCGCCGGCCGGGCTTTGGCAGGATCTGGGGAGCTTCGATTCGATCATTTCCTGGTACGGGACGAACCGCCCCGAGTTCAGGCAGGCGGTGGCCGGTCTCCCGTTTCACTTCCTCACCGCGGTGCCGGCGGAAGGAACGGGCCTGCACGCCGCCGACTACTACATGCGCCAGGCGGCGGAAATCGTGGGCCGCTCCCGGGAGGCGATTCCGCGGCTCGACTGCCCCCCGGGAGACGGCGGATATGCCGCCATCCATCCCTTTTCGGGAAGCCCGCGGAAGAACTGGCCGCTGGACCGTTATCGGGAACTGGCCCGGCTGCTCGAGCGCCGGATGCCGGTGAAATGGGTGGAGGAGGGCGTCGAACCCGGCGCCGCCCATCGACGACCTCTACGAACTGGCTTGCTGGCTGGCCCGGGCGCGGGTTTATGTCGGAAACGATTCGGGGATCACCCACCTGGCGGCCGCGGCGGGGACCCGGGTGGTGGCGTTGTTCGGTCCCACCGACCCGGCAGTGTGGGCGCCCCGAGGGCCCAACGTCACGATCGTCGCGGGCGCTTCGATGGAGGCGATCGAAGTCGAAGAAGTGGCGACCGCCGTACTGCGCGTTCCCTGTCCCCCTCCAATTCTCCTCTTGACATACGACTACTGTCAACTGACGATGTGTTCGTATGAGAGCCCGCAGGCTGGTCCTGGCCGAGCACGAACTTGCCATCATGCAGATTTCGAGACCGTGGCGGACAGCCGCTTCGAGGCCCTCCGGTTGCCACCTGCCGAGTACCGGCTGGAGATCTCCAGAGCCGGGGTATATGCCTTCAATGGATGGCGGCAAGAAGCAATCGGGAATTCGCTAAAGGCCCAGGAGGCCGAGCGAGATAAGTTATGCTATTTCACTGTCGCGGCTGGTCAGTCGTAATTGCATGCGTTGTAACTGCGTGCTGCCTGGCGGCCTGTTTATGCTTAATGGGCCAAGTTCCGAGCTCGGTTCCCGCGAGTCGTGAGTTGTGGGCGGACGTCAGTGACCTGGCGTACTCGGCGCCGCCGGAGTTTGGGGCTGACGCGCTGCTGCAACTCGTGGAATCCGGAGCAGTGGCGCAACGGAGCGTGAAGCTTCGGTTGTTAAATGATGCTTTTGATTTAGCTGGGAGGGCCCATTTGCCGCGCAAGGTTTCATATTTGATAAGTGGCGGGCGTACCGACACCAGAGAGGGTTGGATGAGCTATGCTTACGATCTGAATTTAGATTCGGAGTCGTTGCGGTGCCGCGCCGTTAAGGCGATGATTACGGTGGACCCCTCCCTGGCTCGCCGCCTGTTTTTTGAGGTCGTCGCGGTCCCGGTTCCACCTCATCAATGCAGCGGCTCGCTGAGTTATAACGGAGAAATCTTTTATGAGACGCTATTGCTTCTTGTGAAGAGCGGATTTAGTGAGTCTGAGAGGAATAGGAACGAGCAGTTCAACTTCGTCTTGCCATTTGTGTCGTCGGTTTCGTCGGCGGCTCAAGTCGTTCCACTGGCGAAGTTTCTTCGGGCGGCGAATGTGTTTTCGAAGGAGGAGGTTATTGTTCTGCTGAACACGTTTAGCCAGGCGTTAGGGCGACTGGTGCCGGACGACCGGGCGTTCCGGGACGGCTACGGAGTCATTGAGAGCGTTGATGAGCTTAGCACGCTTTGTTTGGGGTTTGGTATTACATGTGACAATTTGGTCAACGCTGTGCGAGGGCACATTGTGCGCAACCTGAGCGGAACCAGGTGTGCTGAGGGTGTGCATGGAGAGGTTGGGGGTGGCCGGACCGCGGGCGGTAAGGGAACGGTGGTGGATAGGTTTAATGAATGGAAGGCAAGGTTCCCTCAATATGTGTCACGGGAAGTAGAGGCCGTGAGTGAGGATGAGGTGCGAGTAGTAAAAGTGGCGGGTGCGGCTGACAATCCACCGTACTGGACGAGCGCAAAGGCGAAGGACTTGTTGAGGGGTGCGCAGGAGTTGCGATTTGGACCGGTGCAGAGGGGTACAGTAGGGCGGCCGCAACCATTGTCGGTGGAGGCGAGAAGAACGGCAGACTGGGAGACAAGGCTGGTCGCGGTATTGGGAAAGATGGAGGATTGGAAACCCGGAGACGAGAAAAGCGAGGTTGATTATTTCCTTCAGAAGGGTGCTCTCTACGAAACGCTCGTCGAATTGGTCCCAGAGGGGGCTGAGAGAGACCTGGTGCTTCGGCAAGCCGTGGACCATATTGCGGCATCCCGTCTTCAAGGGGACAATCCGGTCTTGTGGTTTCAGCAGACCAGCATGCTGCTGCAACGGCTGCGGTTGTCACGGCTTACGGAAGCGGCAGTAGATAAGCGTACGGAACGAGATGTTGAATGGGTGCTCAAGCGACTGGAGCAGTCCGGCTCCATGATACTTACGCTGTACGCTAGGCTCGAGCGGCTGAAAGGCCAGAACCGCACGCCGCAATGAAGTGACGCGATGTCAATGACTCGCAACGGCGTGCTCTTGGTGTTCACGCTCATCTTGGCCCAGCTCGCGTCCGGGGCCGCGCTCAAGGGGAGAGTCCTAGAAGATCGGTCGGGTTCGGCTGTGGCTGCGGCCAGCCTCCGAATTCAGCAGTCAGGCGCGGCGGCCGTTGCCGCTGAAGTGGAAACGGATGCCGAAGGGCGCTTTGACGTGCCAGGTCTGGCCGAGGGGGACTACCGCATTGAGGTGTCCAAGCGGAACTTCGTAAGTTCCGTCTCCCATCTGCGATTGCCACCCGGCGGGGAAGGCTTCACGCTGTGGTTGGTCCGTTGCGGTTCCATATCGGGGCGCGTGGCGGACCAGGGCGGGGAACCGGTGTCGCGGCGCAACGGTTTTCGTGTTCCCGAAACCGGCGGAAGCCGAACCTCTCATTCGCGCGTCAGGAACGGCCCGTTCCGCCCGAGTGAATGAGAAAGGGGAGTACCGCGTTTCCAGTCTGCCTCCGGGAGAATACGCCGTGGCAGTTTCCTGGAGCGGGTCCGATATCGTGCGTAGCCGAATGCGGATCGGCGCGACGACTGCCGCCAAGTTCGGTTCTGGACTGTTGTTTTATCCCGGCAACGCCCGGATCGAATTCGTGAATATCTCCGGGGGCGCCGAGAGGCGCAGTACTGATTTCGTAGTCTTGGCGTCGGGTCTCCAGGAATTGAGTGGCAAGGTGGAGATTTCCGATCCGGAAGCGAGATTCGACGTCGCACTCGTACTGCTCTCGCACCCGGGCGTCACGATTTCGGCGACGGAATCCGGACCGGAGGGGCGCTTCCGCTTTAGCGGCGTCCCACTTGGCTCCTACGAGGTTATTGCATTAGGACCAACCAGGAGGTCTGCCGGCGAGGCGCCTCTCTATGCTCGAACGCGCGTCGAGGTCGCCGGCCCAGGCACGGAGTCTGTAACCCTGACGCCCCGGCCGGGCCAGTCCATCGCCATGCAATTACGCTCAGCCGAAGAGAAGTTGCCGCAAGCCTGCCCTCAAGCCGTGGCGCTCACTCTTGCGCCAATCTCGGATTGGGGGGCACAGCAGACACTCCGGGTAAACGTCAGCATGGGGCGGGAGACGGCCGTCGCGAACATAGCGCCGGACCAGTATCGTATTTCGGCCCAGAATCTCGCCGAAGGGTGTTACATCGCCGGAAGCAGCGTCCTCGATCTGAGAGAAGCGCCCAGCGGTTCTCCCGTCACCGTGACGTTGGCGGCGGGAGGCTCCATTAACGGCCGCGTGATCGCCGGAAAGCGCAACGTATCCGATGTGGCTGTCATCCTGGTCCCTTCCGGCATTGATTCCCCCAATCGAGTTGTCTTTCCCGGCCAGGACTGGCGGTTCTCCTTCAGCCAACTGCCTCCCGGTTCGTACCGCATTGGAACGCGGCTTTTGGGCGGCGCGCCGGAGCCGGAGGCGATGTTCCCAATTGAGGTGCCAAGCCGGGGCACGGTGGAGGTTGATCTTCCCGTGTACGGCACTACGGGAAGAGAATGAACGTATTCCTGGCGATTGTTATTGCGGCGGGCTCGGCGCTGGCGCAACCGGCGGCACAGAGCAAGCCTGACCCCGCATCCATCAGTGGTCTGATTCGCGACGCTGCGACTGGAATGCCCATTGCGGATGCCACGATTGAGATTGACCGATCTCAGCGATTCATCGACATCAGCGCCGGTTGGCAGTGTGAGCGCCAATTCCGAAGGCAGGTACGAGGCGAAGGGACTTGAAGGAGGGACAATTCCGGATCAGCGCGCGCGGTCCCCGTCGTCCTGCGGTAGCTCGCCTGTACAAGCCTGCCACGAGAATCGTCACCGTGCGTCCCGGTCAGGAACTGAGGTCCGCCGATCTCGTCTTGTATTTCCATGCCTGTGATCTCTGGAACGGTAACCGACGAAAACGACGAACCTGTGCCAGATGCCGGCGTGTACCTGATAGAGCGCGAGTACGTATTCGGTGTCCTGCGCTACCGGTTCAGGGACACCAGCGCAACCGATGAAAACGGCCAGTACCGGCTGGGGGCGAATGCCACGCCAGGACGTGCGTATCTGCTCATGGTCTCTCCGCGTTCCCCTGGCGCCCATCTCAAGGGTAAACTCACCGCAATTTCCCAGTCGCCCGCGGACCCCAAGCTTCGGAAGAAGACGTTTGCTCCAACCTACTACCCCGGCACGGATTCGGCCCAAGGCGCCCAGCCCATCATTCTCGGACCGGGCGAAATGCGTGAAGGGGTGGATGTCCGCGTCCGCCGGTCGCGTTCGTATTGCATAAGCGGCACCCTGAAATCCGTCGGCGGTTCGCAGGGAATGGACTTCAGCATTGCCGAACAGGAACTGGCGCACATGGCTAGCAACATTGGGCTGATACCGGTCGCCGGCACTACCGGCTCGGATGGCCGGTTCCGCATTTGCGACCTTCACCCGGGTGACTACTTCCTGACCGCCTATTCGAGTACATCCGCATCCCCAACACCCGAGTCTTTCGTGCGTACGCCGATCACCGTCGCCGACAAGGATGTCGAGATTGCCGTCCAGGCCTTACCCCAGGTTGCGGTGCGGGGCGAGATCGCGTGGGACGGGGACGCGCCTCCAGACCCCTTGCGCCTTACGGTCCAATTGAGCAACGTCACTCGTGTCTTTTCGTTTGTGGGCGAATCGAATCCTGAGAATCCAATGTCCGCCGGTTCTGCTCCTTGGCGACTCAGAATGACTGTCCCCGGCCAGTTCGCCTTCAACCACCTATACGAGGACGAGTACGCCGTCAAGGTCAGCGATCTCCCCACTGGCGCCTATGTCAAGGACATCACGTACAACGGCAGAAGCATACTGTACGATGCTTTCCGGGCGGGGCGCGAGTCCGGCCAGAGTTCGCTGCGAATCGTGTTGGCTCGCAATGGCGGCAGCGTGACTGTGAGGATGGCGGATAAAGACGACAACCCGTTGCCGGATGTGACGGTCGTGCTCTTGCCGGAGCTCAGCCGTTCGGACGGTGTACTGGCTTCCACGATGGTCGTCGGGCAAACTGACCAGAATGGCGAATGGTCGTCCTCGGTTCTAGCGCCGGGCAAGTACTTCGTCATCGGCACCAAGGCGCCTGTAGACAAATCGCCGGAAGGCATCAGCAGGTTGACCGCGATGCGAACAAAGGCGTATGAACTCCAAATAGACTCGAGGGTGTCGGCGCGGCTGGTGCTTACGCCGATTGCGGAATGAGCTTGGTGTATGCTGGACAGAATCCGGGTCTCTAAAAAGCATGTGTCGAGCGCTGACAATTCTGATCCTGCTGTTCTTGTGTGGCCAGACCGGCCTTCACGCCCAGGCGGGAATCATCGAGACCCAGATGCGGACCTTGCGGATCCCTCGCGTCAGCCGGCCGCCGGTGCTCGACGACTTTCTGAAGGGCGTGCCGCGCGAGGCGGAGCTCACGGTGACCGATTTCCGGCAATACAGGCCGGGCGACGGCGATCCGGTGAGCCAGCCGACGACGGCATTTCTTTCCTACGATGACCAGAACCTCTACGTCGCCTTCATCTGCAAGGACGACCCGAAGCTGATTCGGGCCCGTCTCGCCAAGCACGATCAGATCATGTCGGACGACCGGACCATGGTGAATCTGGATACTTTCCACGACCACCGGAACATGTACTGGTTCAACGTTAACCCCTACGGCGTGCAGGCGGACGGCACCAGCACCGATGGTCAGGGGAACGTCTCGACCTGGGATACGCTGTGGCATTCCGACGCGAAGATCACCGGGGACGGCTATGTCGCTCTGACCGCTATTCCGTTCAAGAGCATCCGTTTCCCCAGCGACAGGCAGCAAACCTGGGGGCTGATGCTAGGGCGATTCATCACGCGCAACAACGAGTGGGCCACCTGGCCTTATGTCAGCAGCCGGCGGCCCGACTTCGTGCGGCAAGGCGGCGACCTGGAGGGATTCGAAGACATTTCGCCCGGACGCAACATCCAGCTCATTCCTTACGGCCTCTTCTCGAAGTCGCGGTATCTTGACAGGCCGCCGGAAGGACCGGCGCTGTTTCGATCCGAGAACGAAGCTCGCGTGGGACTCGACAGCAAGGTGGTGTTGAAGGACGCCCTGACACTCGATGTTGCGCTGAACCCCGATTTCAGCCAGGTAGAGTCGGACGAGCCCCAGGTCACCATCAACCAGCGCTACGAAGTTGTTTTCCCGGAGAAGCGCCCGTTCTTCATGGACAACGCGAGCTACTTCGTGACCCCGGAGCAAGTGTTCTTCTCGCGACGCATCGTCGATCCGCGGCTCGGTGCGCGACTGACGGGGAAGGTGGGGAACTGGACCATCGGCGCACTGTTCGCGGACGACCGCGCTCCCGGAGAGAGAGTGGCCGCCAGCGACCCCTGGCGCGGGCGTCACTCGCCCCTGGGCGTGGTCCGCGTGCAGCGCGAGTTTCGCGGCAACACCCGGCGCTCGAGCCTGGCGGCCATGGTGACCAGTGAGGACTTCGGATCCACGCACAACCGCGTCTACTCGGTGGATGCGCGCGTGCAACTGCTCCCCAACTGGATTCTCACGGGACAAGCGCTGACCAGCGACACCCGTCTGGAGAACGGCCAGCGGCTGGCGGGACCGGCCTACTACGCGGAATGGAGCCACTTCGGAAGGCACTTCGTTTCGACGACCAAGTACACCGACCACAGCCCCAACTTTCGTTCTCAGCTCGGCTTTTTCAAGCGCGTGGACATCCGCGAGGCGAGCCACACCGCTCGGCTACAACTGGCGCCCGGAGGGGAGCTCCGTCCAGAGTTTCGGGCCGGCGGTCACGGGGTCGATCAACTACGACCGGGCGGGGCGTCTGCAGGATTGGAGTATTCAGCCGGCATTCAGTCTCAGCCTGACCCGATCGACCACGCTGACGGTCTGGCACAGAAGGCTCTTCGAGCTGTACAACAACACGGGATTCAGGCAGCAACTCAGCGGGATCAGCTTCGCCAGCCAGTGGCTCAAATGGTTCGCGGTGAGCGGGGATTTGAGCCGCGGGACAAGCATCAACTACAAGCCCGGCCCGGGGCTGGACCCATTCCTGGGGAGAATGCTGCAGGGCAAAGTGGGCCTCACGCTTCGCCCTGGCCCGCGCCTGCGGATTGAGGAGACCTACATCTACAGCGGGCTGAGGACTTACGCCGGGTCCGGGCTTTCCGGCGTCCGTCCAGGAACAACTGTCTTCGACAACCACATCATCCGGTCGAACCTGAACTACCAGTTCAGCCGGCGCCTCTCGCTGCGCTGCATCACGGACTACAGCGCGGTGCTGCCGAACAGCACTCTCATGAGAACGGAACAGGCGAAGCGGGTTGGCCTGGACGCACTGTTCACGTACATGCTGAACCCCGGTACGGCGCTGCACTTCGGCTATACGGACCTGTATGACAATCTGAGGCTTGAGGCGTCGGCGAATCCCGCATTGCAGCGCACGTCGTTCCCCGACTTGAATACGGGCCGGCAGGTCTTCGTCAAATTGAGCTACTTATTCCGCTTCTGAAATTCGGAGGGGCCTGGGGCGGCCCCTCCTCATGCTGCAGCCGGCGGTGTTACTACTTGGGGAACTCCATCGGCTTGTCCAGACTCTTGACGTAGACGTTGCGGTACCAAATCTGTCCGCTGCCCTCGAGTTGCAGAGACAGGATGCCCTGGTAGGCTCGATCGGCCGGGTTGTCATCGATGGTGATCGACATGACCTGGCCGTTCATCATGTGCATTAGGGTGTTGCCGCGCGCGATGATCTGAATCTGGTTCCACTCGCCATCGAGCCCCTTGTGGGGCTTCACGGCCGCCGCGGGAGTGGCCGTGACCGTGCCAATGCGCGCCGACACGCGACCGGGTTGCAGGATGACGAATGCGCCCGGCGGGGTCACAATGCTGCGGCCCTGGCCTTCATAGAGCTGGCCCGTAAAGCCGTTACCCGAATCCATGTCGAACTGATAACCGCTCACCTGCCACGGGTTCGGCGCGCCGCCCCCGCCTCCGCCCCCGCGTGCGGCACGCCCTGGCGCCGCGCTGCCGCGTTGCGCCACCACCAGCAGGCGCGGCCGGAGCCGGTGCCGGAGCCCGGGGGGCGGTGACACCGGCGGCGATGGCTTGGGCCAGCGTCGTAACGCCGGCCGGCAGAGGCTTGCCCAGCGGATTCTCGATCGATCCGCCATGGTACGGGTGGAGCAGGCGGCTGCGGTACTGGATGCCGCCGTTGGCACCCTTTTCCGACATGCGCATCTCGACCTTCAGGTCGAAGTCGCGCATGACGGCGCCCGGTCCGGTGTAGTGGATGTGATGCTGGCCGGGGGTCTTAACCGTGTCCGCATGGATCATGCCGTTGTCGATCGACCAGACATCCATTTCGCCGTTCCAGTTATTGAACGTCTGTCCGTCCCAAATTTTGGTGTAGCCGGTGTAGTCGTCGTAGGCGACCGGCGTCGCGCCGCGCCCGAAACCGCCGCCGCCGCCGCGGCCGGCCCCAGGCTGTCCGGGAGCGCCGGCAGGGGCGCCCGCGGGAGGCGCTTGCTGCGCCGCCGTCCGCGTGATGTATCCAACAGCGAGCGCACCAACGAGAAGGGCCATCGCCGCTTTAGAATGAGTTCTCAAAAACCGTGAAACCATGTTGCCTCCAAGCCGTCATAGCGGGTCACTTCCATTTCGGAGTCCCGCCTCCTGTTTAGTCTACACCTAGCCGCCATGAGCTTGCCGGGGTTCTGACCATCGTCCCGGAGGAGCCTGGGGCGGCCCCTCCGGACGCTGCAACTGGAGGTGTTACTACTTGGGGAACTCCATCGGCTTGTCCAGACTCTTGACGTAGACGTTGCGGTACCAGATCTGTCCGCTGCCTTCGAGTTGCAGGGACAGGATGCCCTGGTAGGCTCGATCGGCCGGATTGTCATCAATGGTTATCGTGATGACCTGGCCGTTGATCATGTGGATTAAGGTGTTGCCGCGCGCGATGATCTGAATCTGATTCCACTCGCCATCGAGCCCCTTGTGGGGCTTCACGGCCGCCGCGGGATCGGCTATTACCGTGCCAATGCGCGCCGACACTCGACCGGGCTGCAGGATGACGAACCCGCCCGGCGCGTTCACAATACTACGGCCCTGGCCTTCATAGAGCTGGCCCGTATAGCGGTTATCCGCGCTCATGTCGAATTGATAGCCGCTCACCTGCCACGGGTTCGGTGCGCCGCCGCCGCCGCCCCCGCGTGCGGCACGCCCTGGCGCCGCGGCTGCGCCACCACCAGCAGGCGCGGCCGGAGCCGCGGCCGGAGCCGGTGCCGGAGCCCGGGGAGCGGTTACACCGGCGGCGATGGCTTGGGCCAGCGTCGTAACGCCGGCCGGCAGAGGCTTGCCCAGCGGATTCTCAATCGATCCGCCATGGTACGGGTGGAGCAGGCGGCTGCGGTACTGTATGCCGCCGTTGGCGCCCTTTTCCGACATGCGCATCTCAACCTTCAGGTCAAAGTCGCGCATGACGGCGCCCGGTCCGGTGTAGTAGATGTGATGCTGGCCGGGCGTCTTAACTGTGTCCGCGTGGATCCCGCCGTTGTCGATCGACCAGACATCCATTTCGCCGTTCCAATTCTTGAACGTTTGTCCGTCCCAAATTTTGGTGTAGCCGGTGTAGTCGTCGTAGGCGACCGGCGTCGCGCCGCGCCCGAAACCGCCGCCGCCGCCGCGGCCGGCCCCAGGCTGTCCGGGAGCACCGGCAGGGGCGCCCGCGGGAGGCGCTTGCTGCGCCGCGGTCCGCGTGATGTATCCCACAGCGAGCGCGCCGACGACAAGGGCCATCGCCGCTCTAGAATGAATCCTCAAGAATCGTAAAACCATGTTGTCTCCAAGCCGTCGTAGTCTGTTACTTCCAATTTGGGTTCCCCGTTCCTGTATAGTCTACACCCAGCCGCCAGACGGCGCGGTGGCCGCGCTATACTACTGCCTTCGGGGGGAAGTTTCCCATTTCTGAGCAATAGCGATGGCCGCGGTCAAACCAATCGAGTACGCTGCTTCCGTCGGCACGGACCCGGAGGCTGCACTGGCCTTTCGCGCCCTGCGCTATATGGTGCTGATGCGGCAGGTGGAAGATCGGGTGGAGCGCAAGCTCTACCGCCAGGGGAAGATCGTCGGCGGGGTTTATGTGGGCCGGGGGCAGGAGGCCATTCCTGTCGGGGCGGGATTGGCGGCCGAACCAAATGACGTACTGTTCCCCTGCCACCGGGATCTGGCGCTGTATTTTATGCGGGGCATCCATCCGCGCCAGGTTTTCGCCCAATACATGGGGCGGGTCGGCGGGCTGACCCGGGGCAAAGACGGCAACATGCACATGGGCGATCTCAAGCTGAGGATCGTGGCCATCGTCAGCCAGATTGCCGCCTCCCTGCCGGTGGCCGCCGGCGCGGCCCTGGCGCTGAAGTACAGGGGCGAGCCCAACGTGGTTTTCGTGTTCTTCGGCGACGGCGCCACCAGCCGCGGCGATTGGCACGAAGCGGTGAACTTCGCCGCCGTCCAGAAGCTGCCCCTGGTACTGGTCTGTAACAACAACGGGTATGCCTATTCGACGCCGCTCGACAAGCAGATGGCGTGCGCCAACGTCGCCGACCGCGGTCCGGCCTACGGCATCCCGTCCGAGATAGTCGACGGCAACGACGTCTGCGCGGTCAGGGCCGCCGCCGGGCGAGCCGCCGCTCACGCGCGGGCCGGCGGCGGGCCGTACCTGATCGAGTGCAAGACATTTCGCATGACCGGCCACTCCGCGCATGACGGGGCGCACTACATGCCTAAGGAACTCGTCGCGGAATGGGCCAAGAAAGACCCTATCGACCGGCTCGAGAAACTGATGCTCGCCAAAGGCTGGGGCTCGCGGGAACAGATCGACCAGCTCCACCGGGAGATCGACGCCGAAGTGGATGAAGCCGTGGCATGGGCCGAGAAGAGCCCGCTCCCCGATCCTTCCGAATTGCTCGACAACGTCTATGAGCAGCCGCAAACCCCCGCCGGGGGAGAGTGAACCTGTGGAAACCACCTACCTCGACGCGATCCGGCAGGGAATCTGGGAAGAGATGGAGCGCGATCCCAACGTGTTTCTGTTGGGCGAGGACATCGGTGTGTACGGCGGCGCGTTCAAGGTCACCGAGGGAATGCTGGACCATTTCGGCGAGCGCCGGGTCATCGATACCCCCCTGGCCGAATCGGCCATAGTGGGCGCGGCCATCGGGGCCTCCATGCTGGGGCTGCGGCCCGTGGCCGAGATGCAGTTCGCCGACTTCATCACCTGCGGCTTCGATCAGATAGTGAATTTCGCCGCCAAGTGCCGCTACCGGTGGGGCGCAGCGATCCCCATGGTGGTGCGGGCGCCTTCCGGGGGAGGGATTCGAGGCGGCCCGTTCCACTCCCAGAACCCCGAGGCGTGGTTCGTCCATGTGCCCGGCCTGAAAGTGGTTGCGCCGGCCACGGCCTACGACGCGAAGGGCTTGATTAAGTCCGCGATCCGCGATAACGATCCGGTGGTCTTCTTCGAGCACAAGGCGCTCTACCGGCGGGTCAAGGAGTCCCTCCCGGAGGGCGATTATACCGTGCCCATCGGAAAAGCCAAGGTCTTCCGATCTGGAAACGACGTATCGATCATCACCTACGGGGCGATGGTCTACCTGGCGCAAGACGCCGCCGAACAACTGGCGCAAGAGGGCATTTCGGTGGAGATCGTCGATCTGCGGACTCTGCTGCCCATCGACGAGGAGACCATCCTGGCCAGCGTGCGGAAGACCTCCAAGGCCATCCTGTTGCACGAAGATACTCTGACCGGGGGCGTCGGCGCGGAGATCGCCGCGCGCATAGCCGAGCGCGCTTTCGACAGTCTCGACGGCCCGGTCGTCCGCATCGCCTCGGCGGACACTCCAATTCCTTACAGCCCGCCGCTGGAGGACGCTTTCCTGCCCAGCCTGCCGGCGGTGCTTGAAAAGGCGCGCTGGCTGCATAACTACTAACGGCCGCTGAAAAGACCCGTTGGCTAGCTGATGCTTACCCCACGAGGGGCCGTACGTCATTGACAGACAGTGTGGGGCAAGCTTCAGCTTGTCCTCTTCGAACGTCCAGCAGAGAATCTTCAGCAGCCTACTGAGCGGCTTCGTCCTGGCCGGTTTTACTGTCCGCTCGTTTTGCGCTGCGTGTAACCAGTGTTCGCAGGTCCAGCAGGTGCGAAGGCTGGTAGGCGTCCGGCGACCACGCACAGCCCGGCGCGAACTGCACGCCCAGGAAGTACCCGATCTCGCGGTAGAGGCAATAGCGAACGTTGCCCTGAAATTCGCCCCTGGGATGGAGGATGTGCAGGCGTGTATTCAGAGGGAGGGGAATGTCCAGCTGCAGACAAACTCCGGAGATCGAGATATCCTCCAGGTTCGCCATCGCCTTACGCTGGCGCCCATGGGTGTCTCGCCAGGAGACATCCACCAACTCGGAACAAAGCATTCTGGCATCGACCCGCCGCTCTTGCATATAACCCCTTTATCGACTCGACCATAGCAGATGTTTAGCAACGGAGGGGTGCTCAGCCAAGAAACCAGCGGCGGAATCCGGCGACACACTGCGCGACAATAGAGATTGCGATAAGGCCGAGTATGCCCAAGGCGCTCCTCATTCTCGCGTTATTCGGAATGTACCTGGCGGCGCAGCCGTTTCCTTCCGGGCCGCGGGTGCTGACCTTCGTCTCCGACGTGGACGACTCTACGCAGCCCTATGGGCTCTACCTGCCCAGGAATTTCGATGCGTCCCGCAAGTACCCTCTGGTGATCAGCCTGCATGCGGACGGCTCGAACCACCGTCTCGATCTGCGCTGGGTGTTCGGGATTAAGAATCGGGAGAGGGTGGAGTTCATTCTGTCGCCGGGCCAGGTGGGCCGGACTGGCGTCCGGGGCAGAGATACGCTGGTCCGGGAGACCGATGCGGACGCCGCCAATGGGCCGTTCCCACGCTTTCCAGACGAGGATTTGATCGTAGCCACGCCGCTCGCCCGGGGCTCGATGGGCTACCAGGGCGTTGCCGAGAAGGACGTCTACGACGTGCTGGCGGACGTGAAGCGGCGCTTTCCAATCGACGTGGACCGCATCTACCTGACGGGCTCCTCGATGGGAGGCGGAGGCGCGCTGTGGCTGGGGTTGACGCGCCCCGACGTGTGGGCGGCGATCGCTCCGGTGTGCCCGCTACCCCCGCCGGGCACCGTGGAACTGGCGCCCAACGCGCTGGCCATGCCGGTGCGCATTTTCGCTGGAGGGCTCGATCCCATGACGCCGGTCGCGTCGCTCAGGGATTGGAGCAAGCGGCTCCAGGAGGCCGGCGCGCGCGTCGAGTACACCGAGTATCCCGGGGTCAAACACAATGTCTGGAACGACGCTTACAGTGATGCCGGGCTATTCGTCTGGTTTTCGCGCTTTAAGCGGAATCCCTATCCGGAGAGGGTGCATTTTGCCACACGCAGCTACAAATACACCTCAGCTTATTGGGTGAAATTGGATGGGCTGACCCCTGGGAACCTGGCTTCGATCGACGCCCGATTCACCGGTCCGAATCAGATCGAGATTCAAACCGCGGGGCTGGACGGCTTCTCGCTGCAGCCTGCTGGGCACCCGCTTTATGACGCCGCGCCGTCCGCTAGCGTTGAAGCTCGATGGCGCTTCGCTAAGAGTGGGCGCCCAAGCTGCACTGGCTTTCGCCAGGTCAGAGCAGGGCTGGAGGGCGGCGCCGTACCTGCGGCCGGCAGGCTCGAAACAGCCTGGCTTGGAAGGCCCGATTATTGAAGCCGTCAGCCGCCGGCACATCTATGTCTACGGGACGGCGGATTCGCCGGACGACAGAGGAACTCCAGCGCCGCCGCGCGCAAGCTATGTTCGCCGCGAACTGGTCGGACCCGCGCTCGCCGATACTTCTCTCCCCCCCGTCGTATCGGACCAGGAGGCCGCCGATCCCAAGTGGAGCGGCGCGAACCTGGTGCTGTTCGGCACGAAAGAGACGAACCGGCGCATTGCCGATCTGGCGGGCTCGCTTCCCATCCAATTGAACGCCGGGGCGGCCGATTACGGGCTGGTGTTCATTTTCCCCGCCGGAGACCGCTACGTGCTGGTGAATTCCGGGCGTCCCTTTTGGACCGGAGCGGACAAGGCCAAGCGGCCCGTTTTTCAGTTCACCCCGCCGCTCGAGCGGACGTTGATGGGCTTCGGCGACTTCATCCTCTTCAAGGGCTCCCTGGAGAACGTGGTGGCCGAAGGCAGTTTTGACCGAAGCTGGAGATTGCCGGCCGAGCAGGCCGCTAAAATGGCCGCGACCGGCACAGTACAGATCCGATGAACAACCGCATGGACGAATTTCGCAAAGCCGGCCACGAAATCGTGGACTGGATTGCCGACTACCTTGAGAATCCGAGAGACCTTCCCGTGCTGCCGAAGATGCAGCCGGGCGACCTGGCGGCGCGCCTTCCGGGCTCCGCTCCCGAACGGGGCGAGCCGATGCAGGCGATCCTCGCCGATTTCCATAAACTGATCCTCCCCGCCGTGACCCACTGGAATCACCCGCGCTTCATGGCCTACTTTCCCAGTTCGGCTTCACCGCCCGGCGTGCTCGGCGAGATGCTGGCGGCGGCGCTGAATACCAATGCGATCGTCTGGAAGAGTTCTCCGGCGAGCACGGAACTGGAAGCCGTCACCATGGGCTGGCTGCGCGACTGGCTGGGCTTGCCCCCGGAGTTCTTCGGCATCATTTACGACACGGCGTCCATGGGCACGGTGCATGCCATCGCGGCGGCGCGCGAGATGGCCGATCCGGAAATCCGGGTCAAGGGCGCCACGCGGGAACTTACGCTGTACGCCTCCGAGCAGGCGCACTCGTCGGTGGAGAAGGGCGCCATCGCGTTGGGAGTGGGCCGCGAGAACGTGCGTAAGATCGCGGTGGACGCCGAGTTCCGGATGCGTCCCGAGGCGCTGGCCGAGGCTATCGAAGCGGATCTCAAAGCCGGCCGGAAGCCGTTTTGCGTGGTGGCCACGGTGGGAACCACCTCGTCGACCAGCGTGGACCCGGTGGCGAAGATCGCCGATCTGGCCGAGAAGCATGGGCTGTGGCTCCATATTGACGCGGCGTACGCCGGCTCGGCGGCGATCCTTCCGGAGTGCCGCTGGATCCTGGAGGGCGCCGAGAGGGCTCACTCGCTGGTGATGAATCCGCATAAGTGGCTGCTCACGCCTTCCGACTTGAGCGCCTTCTTCACCCGGCGGCCCGACATTCTGCGGCGCGCTTTCACCCTGGTGCCGGAATACCTTCGCACCGGCGAAGACGGCAAGGCCTCCAACCTTATGGACTACTCGCTCGCCATGGGCCGCCGGTTCCGCTCGCTCAAGCTGTGGTTCGTCATGCGTTACTACGGCAGGGAAGGGGTGATGGAGATCCTGCGCCGGCACATCGCGTTCGCCCAGCGGCTGGCCGCAGCCGTCGACGCCGACGCACGCTTCGAGCGCGTGGCCCCGGTTCCGTTTTCCACGGTCTGCTTCCGCTATAAGGGCTCGGATGCGGAGAACCGGACTCTGCTGGACAAGGTCAACGCAACGGGCAAGACGTTCTTGTCACATACGGAGTTGAACGGCCGGTTCGTAATCCGCTGCGCCATCGGAAATCTCGGCACCACCCAGCAGGACGTGGACGAAGTCTGGGACCTGGTCCGGCGCACCGCGCCCCTAAAATGGGTCAGCCTGAACTAAGCGATTTTTCCGGCTCTCAAATAAATCGCGCAGTTCAGGCTGACCAGTTTTTATGCCTTGCTTTGCAGGCCGCGGATTGAAACAATCTAGCTAGTGGAAAAGAAGCCTCCGACCGGCCCTTCCACGGTCGAAGTGGAAGCGCAGCTGGCCAAGATGCTGGCGAGCAGTCATTTCGCCAGATCGCCCAAGCTCTCGCGCTTCCTTGAGTTCACGGTGGCGCAGACTTTGGCCGGCCGCGCGGACTTGCTGAAGGAGTATCCGATCGCCGTCGAAGTGTTCGGACGCAAGCCTTCTTTCGACCCGCAAGACGACGCCATCGTGCGCGTGCAGGCGGTGAGCCTCCGTTCGAGGGTGGCGGAATACTACGCCCAGGAGGGCCACGACGATCCTGTGCTGATCGAGTACACCAAAGGAAGCTACGTGCCGCGGCTGCGGGAGCGGACGGAGGTTGGCCAGCCTGCACCGCCGGATCAGGCGCCGGACTCGATCGCCGTCCTTCCGTTCGTAAACATGAGTTCCGACCCGGAGAATGAATACTTCAGTGACGGACTTACCGAGGAACTGATCGGCGCCCTCAGCAACGTGCACGGCCTGCGGGTCGTGGCTCGCACATCGGTGTTCCAGTACAAGGGCAAGCCGGCCGACGCCCGCCAGATCGGAAAGGATCTGAACGCTCGCATGATCCTCGAGGGCAGCGTTCGAAAAGCCGGGAAGCGGCTGTGCATAACCGCGCAACTGATCGACGCACGCAACGGCTATCACACCTGGTCGCGCTCCTACCGGGTGGAAATGACCGACCTGTTCGCCGTACAGCAGGAGATTGCGGCGGCGATCGCAGGTACGTTGCGCGAGGGCGAGCGGCGCCCTCTGAAGCGGCGCACGGAGAGCCTGGATGCGTATCATTCCTACCTGAAAGGCCGGTTCTACTTGAATAAGTGGACCGAGGACGGCTTCCGGAAGAGCATCGAATTCTTCGAGACCGCCATCCGCCAGGACCCGGAAATGGCCGCGGCGTATTCCGGCCTGGCAGATGCCCAATTTGTGTTGGCCTGTTACGGAAAATCGGATCCGCGCGAGCTGATGCCGAAAGCGCGCGAGGCGGCCCAACGGGCCCTGGAGCTGGAGGATTCCTTCGCCGAGGCCCACGTCTCGCTCGGCGCGGTTCGGGCCATCTACGATTGGGACTGGGAGGGCGCGGAACAGGAGTTTCTGCGCGCACTGGAGCTGGACGCCAGTTGCGCCGCGGCGTACCAGTGGTATGGCGTGCTCTGCCTGCTGCCCCAGGGCAGGCTGCAGGAGGCGGAAGCCGCCATCCGGCATGCGCGGGAACTGGATCCGCTGTCGCCTCCAATCAATACTTCGATGGGGATGCTCTACTTCGTCCAGGGCAACTACGATGACGCGATCGGTTACTTTGAGAAAGCTCTGGAGGTCGATCCGAACTTCTACCTCGCCCAATGGTGGCTGGGTATTATCTATCTGGACCGCTCGATGCTCTTCAAGGCTCTCAAGGCGTTTCGTAAGGCCGGCGTGCTGACCAACACCAGCCTCGATGTCGCCGCCAGATTCACTTTTCGGGAGGCGCTGATAGGTAAGCGGGGCCGAGCACGGAAAGTGCTGGAGGAGTTGACGCGTCTTTCCCAGCGGCAGTACGTTTCTCCGGTCATGATTGCGGCCATTCACGTGGCGCTGGGCGAAAAGGAGACCGCGTTCGAGTGGCTCCGGAAAGCCCAACGGGACCATGACGCCTGGCTGGCCTGGCTGGGGGTCGACCATCGCTTCGACGCACTGCGGACGGATAAGCGGTTTGCCGCACTGTTGAAGAAGATCCGAATCGGTGAGGTTGCGCGGGCCGCGGGGGCTCACTGAAGGCTGCGCTGCGCCCGGTGGCGCCATACGCTCGCCATCAAGAGATGGTGTCGTGTACAATCAACCGTGGCGGGAAACCGGATTGAAGATTCCGGTTTACTCGTCCGGAGAGCCCTTGGCAGGGCGGCTGTGCGCCTCTGGCGCAGCGGCCCTGCTGTATTACGAGCGGTAACACGGTCAATCGCGTGTTACTGGAGAGACGGAATGGAGAGGGTCTCATGAAACGCGTTCTCCCCACCTTGCTGGCGGGTGCGGTTCTGGCGGTCATCGCGGTGAGCCTGGCGCCGAATCCCCGCATGGGCGTGCAGCCGGACGGCTCGATCATCGTCCCCACCGGCCAGACGATTACGCCCGCCGGCACGCACATTGAAGTCGCCGACCGCCCGCTGGGCATGGCCGTGAGTCCCGGCGGCGACCAACTGGCGGTGGTCACCGGCAGCAATTTCGCCGGCCGCCGACGTCCACCTGATCGACCTGGCCAAGACTCGATCAGGCAATCGATCCCGATCGGCGACAGCTTCGTCGGCGTGACTTTCAGCCACGACATGGGTCACCTGTATGTCGGCGGAGGCCGGGACAACAACGTGAAGTTCTTTCTGCGGCGCGAGGACGGAACTTACGTCGACGACGGCGTGGTCCCGATTCCCGGCTCTGCGCCAAGCGGGCTGAGTCTGAGCCCGGACGGCGAATGGCTGTACGTCGCACTGAACACGCGGCACTCACTGGCGATACTCACCACGCAGTCGCGCGCGGTGAAGGAGGTCCCGGTGGGCGCCTATCCTTACACGACGGTGGTGACTCGCGGACGGCGCGAAGGTTTACGTCAGCAACTGGGGCGGCCGCCGGCGGAACCCGGCGATGCCACCGAACCGGGCATCCCGTGGTGGTCGATCCAACGACCGGAATGCCGACCAACGGCACGGTGTCGGTGGTCGACGCGAAGTCGCAGCGCGTGGTCAAGCAGATCGAGGTCGGGCTGCATCCCAGCGCCATGCTGTTGAGCCGCGACGGCGGCGCGGCTGTTTGTCGCCAACGCCAATAGCGACACCGTGTCCGTGATCGGCACCAAGACCGACCGCGTGGCTCGGACGCTGGATGTCCGCCTGTTCGAAGGCGCTCCGCTCGGCAGCGCTCCGAACGCGCTGGCACTGAGCCCCGACGGGCGCACGTTGTATGTCGCCAATGCCGCCAACAACGCCGTGGCGGTGGTCGATCCGGACCATCCCAGCAAGCCGCTGCGCGGCTTCATCCCCACCGGTTGGTTTCCGACCGCGGTGGCCGTGACCAACGACGGCCAGCGCCTGTTCGTCGCCAGCGGCTACGGCTTCGGCTCCATCGCCCCGACGAAAGGCGACCGGGCGGGCCTACTCGGATCGGGTGGGCGTAGTCTCGATCCTGGCGACGCCCGGACCGACGGCTCAACTGGCCGCCTACACGCCGCCAGGTGATGCGCAACAACCGGCGCGCCCGGCGCCGGCAAGCCCGCTGGGGCGCCGCGTACGGCCACGCGCAGGTTCCCCGTTCCGATGTATCGCTCCGAGGCAATCGCCCATCAAGCACGTCTTCTACATCATCAAGGAGAACCGCACTTACGACCAGGTTTTCGGCGACTTCACGCAGGGCAACGGCGACGCCACGCTGGTTCAGTTCGGCCGCGAAGTCACGCCGAACCATCACGCCCTGGCCGAGCAGTTCGTGCTGCTCGACAACTTCTACGTGGTGGGAGACCAGTCGGCGCTGGGCCACCAGTGGACCGACGAGGCCTACGCCAACGACTACGTCTCACAAGTACGGCAACGCCCGCAACAACTATGCCGGCACCAACCCGATGGCCTACTGCGCCCAGCCGGCTTCCTTTGGGACCACGCGCGCAACCACGGCAAGAGCGTGCGCATTTACGGCGAGTTCACCTCTGAGCACTCGCAGACCGACAGAGCGCCACCTGGACCGACATCTACAACGCGTGGAAGCAGAAGAGCGGAAACAGTCACCATCGGCGACGCAAACGCGCGTCGCCGGCGTGCGCGACATCATGAATCCGGATTTCCCCGGCTTCGACATGCGCATCACCGACCAGTGGCGCACCGATGTTTTCCTGAGCGAATTCCGCAAGTACGAAAAGAACGGCAACCTGCCGGACCTGGTCATCATGCTACTGCCGGACGACCACACCAACGGCACCAGCGCCCGGCTTCCCGACGCCTCGCGCCATGGTGGCGGACAACGATCTCGCGCTGGGCCGCATCGTCGAGGCCATCTCGAAGAGCCGGTATTGGAAGGAGTCGGCGATCTTGGTCACCGAAGACGACGCGCAGAACGGCCTGGACCACGTGGATGGCCACCGCACCGTGGGCTTGGTGATCAGCCCCTACGCGAAGCGCAAGGTGGTGGACAGCTCGCTCTATACCACCATCAACATGTTCCGGACGATAGAACAGATCCTTGGACTCCCGCCGCTCAACCAGTTCGACCTCGCCGCCGAACCGATGTTCAGCGTCTTCACCGCGCAGCCCGACATCGCCGCTTACCAGGCTCTGCCCAACCGGATCCCGCTCGACGAAATGAACCCTCCGCTTAAGGCCACGCGCGGGCTTCAACGCCAGCTCGCGCTGGAATCGATGAAGATGGATTTCGACGAGCCCGACGCGGCGCCCGAGGACACTGCTGAACCGCGTCATCTGGCACTCGGTGAAGGGTTACAGCGTGCCGTACCCAGTGCGGCGGCGTTAGCAGGAATGCTGGATTTAACCGTTAAGTAACCCCGCCGAACCTTTCTTTCCACGGGGTCCTGCCTCACAGTCAACAGTATGAGGAAGAGGACCCCGATGTCCGCTATTCCGGCCGAGGTCCATCCGAATTCATCCCATCAGAACGGAGAAACCAAATGAAAGAAACAAGATTTTGTGGACACGCTGGCAAAGTACTGCTCGCGTTGGCTTTCAGCCTGGCGCCGATGGCCCAGGCACAGCCCTGGGTCTCGATGGAAAGCCACACCCGGTACATGGCGCTCGGGGACAGCATTTCTGCCGGCTACGGAGCGATGCCGGCCACGCAGGGGTTTGTGTACCAGCTATATCAGGGTGGTGCAATCGACAAGGTCAACGACACGCTGTTTTGCGCCGCGGGCGTCCCCGGCGCTCTGAGCAAAGACGTGCTCGACTACCAGGTGCCGCAAGTGGAGCGGTTCTTCAGCAACACGGGAATGCCGTACCGCAAGGTGGTGACTCTCACGTTAGGTGGCAACGACCTGCTGCAGATTCTGGGCGGCGCTGATCCGAACGTCGTCCTGCCAAGCGTCGGCGCCAATCTGGCCCAGATCCTGGCACAACTCGCCACGCAGTTTCCGGACGCTCGGATCTACGTGGCGAATTACTATGACCCTAAGCTCCCGGTTCCTGGGGCGGACGCACTTGTGGCGGCGCTCAACGGGATGATCGGCGCGGTCGTCGCCAACTTCTCAGCGAACGCTGTCCTGGTCGACCTTCACAGCGCCTTTAATGGCCGGAGCGGGCTGCTGTTGATCGAGAAGAAGGGCTCCGGCACATACGAGGTCCATCCGACCAACGCGGGCTACCGGGTAATAACCCAGGCCTTCGAGGACGCCATCACCGGGAAAGAGGTGAAGTGAGATGCGGGCTCTCCTGTTCGTACTCGCGATGGTCTTCATGCTGCTGTTATCAGGGTGCACCGACCTGTTGTCGGTCCATCCTCTGGCGACGGCGGAAACGGCTGTGTTCGACGCGGGGCTCACGGGCGAGTGGTCGTGCGCGGACCAGGACTCCACCGGTGTGGCCCTGATCCGCGCGGGCTCAGCCCAGAAGAAGGACTACGACATCGTGTGGCTCCCCGACGAGGGTGAGGCGCTGCGTCTGAAGGGGCAACTGGTAAAGGTGGGCGACCGGCTGGTGTTCGACCTGATTGCCGTCAAGCAGACGGACCTGGCGGTTCCGGCGCACTTCTTCATGTTGGTGGAGAAGACCGCGGACGGGGTGAAGTTCCACTGGCTGGATTCGGAGTGGCTGCGCAGCCGGGTGATCTCGCCAGACGCGCTGGCGCACGCGATGGTGGACGGCAAGCCGGTGATCACCGCGGGCAGCGCGGAGATCAACGCGTTTCTGGCGAAATTCGGGCTGGATCCTCAGGCTGTGTCGGGTAGCCTGTCGTTCAAGCCGGTGAAGGGACAGTAGGCGAGCAATATGCGGAGATATCTTCTTATTCTGGGAATCCCGTCAAGGAAGGGGTAGACACTCGGTGCGCCTCTTGCGAACCCATGCCGTGGTGGAGACTGATGCCCATGTTTGATTCATCGATCCAGGTGCCTGCCGAATTGACCACCGAAGGCCTTCTAGTACGCCGCTATCTCGCATGGCAAATCGATTCGGCGCTCATTATGCTGGTCGTCGCCGCGGCTGTGCGAGTGGAGAGCGCGGTGCCGCCAAGCAACTCAGGCGGCTCCGCGAGCAGCCATCTCGGTATTCTTTCCTGATCCTCTGGGTTGTGTATGGTACCGCCCTGGAATCTTCACCGTGGCAGGCCACCATTGGAAAGCGGTTGATGGGATTGCGAGTGTACGACACTCAGGGAGGCCGGCTCAACTTGCTTCAGGCTGCCGTCCGCAATCTGATGAAGAACGGCCTCGTTCACTATTCCAGGCGGAAGTATCCTGACCCTGATCTTGCCGGGCGCTCACCTGTTGGTGCTGCACCGCAGCCCCGTGTGTCAGGCTATTCATGACCGTATTGCGCATACCTGGGTAGCTGCTCCGGAAGAGACTACCCAGCTCCACCCGACCTAAGGCGTGGAAGCCTAAGCGAACCACCCGGGTTCGCGGGCCAACGCCTCTGCGGTTCCAACCGGGCCCGTCTTACCCTTGATCCAATACACGGTTATCAGGCCCTTTTGACGTATAATCTTCACCGGGATGAGGTTCCCAATCGGATCGCCGTTTCCCACTACTTCGTGGACGGTAGTATCGGCTGCCCGCCGGCACTCCGCCAGCTCCGCAGACGCGCTGAGCAAGCTGTGTGCCGCCTATTGGTTGCCGATCTATTCCTTCGTCCGGCGAAAAGGATACTCGCGGGATGAGGCTGAAGATCTGACCCAGGAATTCTTCGCCCGGGTATTGCAGCACGACTCCTTCGCCGAAGCCCGGCGTGAACGCGGCAGGTTCCGCTCTTTCCTGCTGGCGTCGGTGACCCACTTTCTGGCGAATGAGTGGGACCGGTCGACCGCTCAAAAGCGCGGCGGGACTTGCCCCAGGCTTTCCCTGGATTTCGAGACGAGCGAAGAGCGATATCACCGCGAGCCCTTCCACGAACTTACTCCGGAGGCGGTGTTCGAACGGCAGTGGGCCCTGGCGGCGCTCGACCACGTGCTGGTGCGCCTGCGCGAGGAATATGCCCTGAAGGGGCAATCGGCGCAGTTCGATCGGCTGCGCGTGTTTCTGACCGGGGATCAAGACCCGGGCTCGTATGAGCAGGTCGGCCATGACCCTGAACCTGAGCGCCGCCGCGGTCAAGACGGCGGTTCATCGATTACGGCGGCGGTACACCGAGATGGTCCGGGAGGAAATCGCGGCTACCGTAGCCGACCCGGACGAGGTGGATGACGAGATTCGTTTTCTCCTAGCGGCCCTGGAACGCGTGTAACTTTTGCGGCCGAATTCTTTACTGGTGTTGGGAGGCCGAATCATGAGCGAAGCGGAGCGTTGCCCGCAGTGCGGAGGCCGCCTGACAGCCGGCTCGGTGGAGGGCCTGTGCCCCCGCTGCCTGCTCACGGCCGCCCTGCGCCAACCGGTGGAAACGGCGCCGGAGAATCTCCCGGAGCCCGGCTGCCAGATCGGGTCCTGTCGCATCGTGCGCCTTCTGGGTGAAGGCGGAATGGGCCTGGTGTACCTGGCCGAACAGGAAGAGCCAATCGCCCGGCAGGTGGCTTTGAAAATCATCAAGCTGGGAATGGATACGCGCGCCGTGCTGGGGCGCTTCCAATCGGAACAGCAGGCCCTGGCCCTGATGGACCACCCCAACATCGCGCAGGTGTACGAGGCGGGGTCGAACGCGCAGGGACGGCCGTATTTCGTCATGGAGTACGTGCCGGGGATCCCCATCACCGACTACTGCGATCGCCACCGGCTGGGCACGCGCCAACGGCTGGAGTTGTTCCTGCAGGTCGCCAATGCGGTGCAACACGCGCACCAGAAGGGCGTGATCCACCGCGACCTCAAGCCTTCCAACGTGCTGGTGATGGAGCGCGACGGCGAAGCCGTGCCCAAGATCATCGACTTCGGTCTGGCCAAGGCCACCGAAAAGCATCTCACGGAAGAGACGCTATTCACGGAGACCGGCGTGCTGATCGGCACACCCGAATACATGAGCCCGGAGCAGGCCTCGCTCGGCGCACAGGAACATCGACACGCGGACAGACATCTATTCGCTTGGAGTGTTGCTTTACGAATTGCTGGTGGGAGCGGTTCCGTTCGACTCCAAAGCCTTGCGCAGCGCGGGCTACGACGAGATCCGGCGAATCATTCGGGAGGACGATCCGCCCACGCCGGCGGCGCGCCTCCTGTCACTAGGAGCGAAAGCCGCCGAAATCGCCCAATGCCGCGCCACCGAGGCCGGCGCTCTCAGGAAGCAGGTTCGTGGAGAGCTGGACTGGATCACGATGAAGGCTCTGGAAAAGGAGTGTGCCCGTCGCTATCCCTCAGCTTCGGAAATGGTGGTCGACATCCAGCATTATCTGCATGACGAGCCGGTGACCGCGGGCCCGGCCGGACGGGCATACCGTCTCCGCAAGTTCGTGCGCAAGAACCGGTCCGCGGTGACCGCCGTGGCAGTGATCTTCCTCTTGCTGGCGTCAGGCCTTGGCGTCAGTTCGAGTCTGCTGATCAAGATCCAGCGCCAGGACAAGCAGTCGAAGGTCGAAAGCTATGCAGCCAACGTGGCAGCCGCCGAGTTGCTCCTGCGCGACAATCAGACGGATGCCGCGCGGGGGCTCTTGTTGGCCTGTGAACCTACGCTGCGGAAGTGGGAGTGGCGGCACCTCTGGCACCGCCTCGATTCCAGCCTGGCGAGTTTCTCCTGGAAGTTCGAAAAGCTTGTCCAACAAAGCCCGCGAGCATTGCAGATCGGATTTGCCGGACCGCGGATCTGTTGGAACACGGTAACCACCGTACAATGCTCGGAGGGCCCAGGCTATGCTTCGCCGGCAGTCTTTCGCTTTCGCAGGGTTCTCGGCCTGAGCAACGACGGCGCCCTGGCGGTGACGGCCGGCGATGAGGTCATCAGTGTGGTTGAAGTTGCGTCCGGGAAGTCTGTCTCGACCTGCCGCGATTGTAAGAACGGAATGGGCGGAGGAACGCTGGCCGGCGAGTGGTTTCCGGATCCCGCCATTTTCAGCCCGGACAAGACCCGGATCGCGATGAGCGGCCGTCCGGGCACGGTCGTGTGGGATGTGCGCTCCGGCAATATGATGGGGTTAGCGACGTGGTCTGCTCTGGCCTTCAGCTCTGATGGCAGACAAATTGCTACCATTCCGCGTAAAGACGCTGACGCTCTCGAGTTGTGGAACGTCGATCCTCCCCGCAGGATCGCCTCTTTGTCGGCCGGCGGGCCGGTGAGCGACGCGACCTTCAGTCCCGACGGTGCGCGTCTGGCTCTCGCGACGTCCAAAGGCGCAGTCGTGGTATGGAATTTGAATCCACTTTCGGGCCCCACCGTCCTGGCGGCGGTTGGCAAGTCCGTTAAGAGCATCGCGTTCAGCCCCGATGGCCGCCGCATCGCCGCGACCTGCTCCGATGGGGCCGTCCGGATCTGGCTCGACGGCAAACTGGCCGCGAGTCTGTTCCTCGGTGGTCCGATGGCGGCGGTGATGATCGCTGTCGGTGGTGCTCCGATGGACGCGATGGCGATCGCTTTCAGTGCCGATGGTACGCGGCTCGCTGCAGGTACCCCAATTGGCGAGCTGTCTGTCTGGGATGCAACCTCTGATGGCGGCGGGATCTCCCGCTGGGGCGCGGATCTGGGCGCAATAGCGGTGAGCCCCGATAGCTCGCGCTTGGCCGCCGGATTCCTCGACGGCCGCGTGGAGCTTTGGGGAATGGACGGAACGGTGGTACGCGGCTGGCTCGCCCATCGACTGCGCGTCCGCTCCGCGGCTTTCAGTCCCAACGGCAAGCTACTGGTTACAGGTAGCGCTGACTACTCCGCACGGCTATCGGATGTAGCGTCCGGCAAACCCGGCATTGAGTTGCGCGGGCACACCGCGGAAGTCACCACTGTGGCCTTCAGCCCGGACGGCGCCCGCGTCGCCACGGGATCGGAGGACCGGACCGCACGAGTTTGGGACGCCGCTTCCGGCCGCGAAATCACCACCATAAAGCTCAAAGACTCCGTGAATTCGGTGGCCTTCTCACCGGATGGCGCCGGTCTTCTGGTTGGGGCTGGGGGGGAGTGGCCGCGCATGCCCGACACTGAGCCCTCGATTGGCCTCTGGAACGCTGCCACAGGTATGGTATTGCGTGAATTCTGGTCGGAGCCATGCCGAGCCAAGTCGGACTGTGCCCAGTCCGCGCGCGTCGTTCAGCCCTGACGGCCGGCGCGTAGTGGCCGGTTTTTCGAACACGGGCGAAATCCGGGTTTGGAACGCCCGAACCGGTGCGGTTGCCGCCAAACTTCAGGCCGCCGTTGGGGTGGACTCGGCGGTCTTCTCCCCGGATGGAAACCGCATCGTTACGGGCGGGTACCGCTTTGAGCCGGGCTCGGGCCCTAGAGCGGTGCGGATTTGGGATGCCGGCCGCTACGAACGACTCCTCACCTTGCGGGTGGACGAGCCTATCCGGAACCTCGTCTTTACTCCTGACGGTTCGCGGCTGTTGGGGCTGACGGTTTACGGCGTACGGATGTGGGACACACGCACAGCCTCCCCGCCGCCGGAGCGCGCCGGCGGCCGCTAGAATTTTGCTTCCGGCTGTAACTTTTCCGCCCGTTCTCTTTATGCAACAGTGAGCGCCGCCGCGAACACAGGGCGACAGCCATCACGTTGTGAAGCAAACGATGTCGTGCTGCCATGCAGACCGCGATCGCAATGGCTGTTTTCTCTGTTATGGCCCTTGGGGTCCACTCGGCTGCTGCTCAGGAATGGAACAGCCTTGGGCGAGTCCCGAGGGCTCGAAACTTCAATGTGCATCTCAGGTGAATAGAAAAGGAGCAATCCAATGAAGAACAGAGAAGTTCAACATAGCGTGCTCATCGGCACGCTAACCGTGCTGCTGTTGATGGCGGCGCCGGCCGCCTGGACCCAACCGTGGGTCTCGTTCGACAACGATACTCGTTACATGGCGCTGGGGGACAGCCTCTCCGCCGGTTACGGGGCAAAGCCAGCCACTCAAGGTTTTGTCTACCGCCTCTACCAGAGCGGCGTCGTCGACAAGCTGAACAACCTGCTTTTTTGCGCGGCGGCGGTCCCGGCCGCGACCAGCAACGATGTTCTGATGTACCAGGTCCCGCAGGTCCACCTCTTCTTCACGGACACCGGGGTGTCATACCGAAAGGTGGTTACGCTCACCATGGGCGGGGACGACGCGCTTTCGATACTCAATCCTGACGGGACGGTCAATGAGGGCGCGATCCCCGTAATGCTGCAAGCGTACGGCCAGCATCTATCCGCGATCCTAAGCATTTTGGTCGGCACGCCGGGGGACATCCGCGTCTATGTGGGAAATCTGTACGATCCGAAACTACCCATTCCCGGAGGGGAACTGATCGTCGCCGCCATGAACCAGGTGACTGCGCAGGTGGTCAGCGCATTCCCCGGCAAGGTGGTACTTGTGGATATCTATTCAGCCTTCCAAGGGCGTAGCGGTCTGCTCCTCATCGAGAAGCACGGCGCCGCGCCCGACGAAGTCCACCCCACTAATGCTGGCTACGGCGTGATGGCAGATGCGTTCGCCGAGGCAATCGGTAAGAAGTAGACGGGTTGTCTCAGCCCGTTCGGTCAAGAGATTTGTCCGTCATCCGCTCGCCGGATGTTCGACATTGATGAGCGCGCCGGCGGCCGCTGAGAGTTGCCCGTCCGGCTGTAACGATCCGGTCTTTTTCCTTTACTCCATGGTAGGAGGTTATCGTGAATAGAATTCTTGAGACCGTAACACTGCTGGCCGTATCTCTTCTGGCTTCGGTCGGCGCCGCCGGTCAGGAAGGCGGCTCCGTTAGGCTCCGCACCCCTTTCCAGCCTGGCTCTCCGCTGCAAAGGGCCAATGCTATCTTCAACTACACAATGCTCAGAGTACTGCTGGTGAATGTCTCCGACCGCGAGGTGACACAGACAGTGGTGGGATTGGTGCTGGAAGACGGGAATTCCTCTGTGCCGGCGACCACGCTATCCGGACGCGTGTGCCAGGCCAACGTGCCTCCGGGTGGTTTCCTGATCGTAACAGAAGCGTACAACGGATTTGACCGGGCCGTATCGTACTTTCGTGAGAAGGGGATAACCAAGAGGATGGTGACCAGCGGCGTCATCCGGGTGGGCTTCGCCGACGGAGGTGAGTGGACCTATCCGCTGGAGAGCAAAGGACGATTCGAGGAACAGAAGGACAAGAAGCTCCAAGAGAAGGTCGAGGCGCTAACCAAGGAGCGGTTCGGAGATGGGGGTTCCGCCGTGGCAGTCATGAACCCAGTTCAGCATAAGAACGTCAGCACGTGTCGGTAGGCGATCGCGGCAATGGGGAAAGCTCGTGCGCGGCGCTCGTCGGGTCTTTAATAACGAGGAAGGCAAGATGTCGAAGGTATTCGTTGTGGCCCTTGCCTTCTCGAATGGTTATGGCTCTGTATGGAAAGGAGGTTTCAAAAGCATGACACCAAAGCGCTTTTCGCTCTTTTCGGTGCTCGTAGCCATGGCACTGCGGCTGCCATCAAGCTTGGGACAGGACCCCGTGTCGGCCGATCCAAAGCATTACGCGCTAGACACCGATCATAAGCAAGTTAGTGCCTTAGGTATTCGCCTAGGACCATCAACGGGCTCGTTTGAAAACACGAGTGGCGGAAAGACCGACTTCTTATACGCGCAACTGAAACAACCAGGGCTTCCACCAAGCAACCAATCAACAGCAGCGGTCGTGAAGACCCCAGGATCGCCCAGGTATGACCTCACTGGGATATGGTATCGTGCCTCGGCAGATACCTCAAACGACCAAAGTGATCTTGAATTCAGCATCACTCGAGATGGTGACTCGCTGTTTGCGACGAAGACAACCTCCAGCATATACATACCCGCTGGTCAAGTCGTGTGCCAAGGCACCCTTATCTCGGACAGTATCATCGCAGGGAAAGTGCAGCGCGCCCTCGAGGGATACGTAAACCGATCTTGGGTAGATGTGATCATCGATGTCAGGGATGGTGGAAATAGGATGAGCGTCAGGGGAGCTGGCATCAATTGGGAACTTCTGAGGAAATAGCCCTCTACACGCCCGCAGCCGCAAGGCCGGCCACTTGTCCGGCCGGGTTCTTGCGGCTACCGGGCGAAGATTGCTTTCGCGCTGTAACTATTTGGTCCGTCTTCTTTATATGACGGTAGGAGCTTATCGATATGGGCAGCGCAATTCGATGGTTGCTGTTTCTCCCTACGCCTGTGACCAAAACGGGCGATCGGTTGGTCAAACATGCTCGGCACTCCTGGCTGCGACTGGTGAAGGGCCATTGGAATCGAGCCAACCCGGCCTTCCCGGGGCTGGATATTAGATTCCAGTGCCGCTGCTTGTTGCTCTCAATCCTGGCTGGGCAAGCCCTGCTGGGGGCCCAGCCAGGTGGTATTTCCTACGCTTGCGAAGCGCCGGCTGAGATTCAGGCCGCCATCGACCGGGCGAGCCGGCCCGGAATCGAGGCCTTGCTCACGAAGTTTCCGGGTGATTTTTGGGTCCAGCGCTCCTACATCCTCGCCATGGGGGCCGAACCTGCCATGCCCATCGAATATGCGAGTGGCATCCCTAGCGGCAGGGTGGATGAGGCTGTCAGCGCCCGGTTCAAGCTGAACTACGATGCCCAGCCGGACGACCCGGAGGCCGCCTTCCTCTACGCCTATTCTCTGATCCATCGTGACACAAACAAGGCGATCGAAATCCTGACGTCCGTGACCCAGAAGACGCCCTCCTTCCCGACGGCGTGGGTGACGCTGGCGATTCTGCATGGGTACCCGAACTTCAGCGACCGCGCAAAACAGCGGCTGTACACTGAGCGTTTCCTGGAGCGCTGCCCGGACACCACAGACTCCGAAGTTGTCGGCTTGGCGGTGGATCTGGATAAGTCGGATGCTCTTATTGCCTACACCGGGAATCTGCGGAAACGCATTGCGGGGAAGGCGGATACGCAGACGCTCCCGCTCTACTTTCTTCTGTGGCGGTTGGAGTCCAAGGTCACCCCGGGGGCCGGCCAGCAGCAGTTCAAGAAGGGGGTCGAGGAAGATCTGAACTTCCTCGAAGGACTGAGCAGGGCGAAATTCGGGGCGCTGGACTCCCTCCTGAGGCAGGGTTACACGCTAACCGGCAACCAGGAGGCGCAGCAGCGGCTCTCGACTCCCACGCCGCAGCCGCCTGGGCCGAGTGCTCAATCATTCGCCCAGGCGCAATACGAGTGGCTGAGTGCGAATCCCGTTCCCCCTTCCATCGGCGACTCGGCGACGCAAGTGGCCTACTACCGGAGGCAGCTTCAGTTTCTCGACGAGTGGCAGGCCAAGGTTCCCGACGCGCCCGGCATCGTGACGGCGCGGTTCTCCGCGCTCTCGTCGATCCCAGACACTCCGGATGAAGTGCTGTTACGAGAAGGACAGAGGCTCCTGGATGTAATGCGTAAGTTCTCGGGTGGCGTGGACACCTCGTCCTCTATGGAGGTGGCGCGGGTTTGGGCGCAGCGTGGCCTGGAGTTGGATCGTGTCACGGCACTGGTCAAAGAGGCATCGGCAGCGCAAGAGAAGTCATTGGCACGGCCAGGGTCTGCACAGCAGTCCGACCTTTACAGTGGGCCGTACGAAGAACTGATGCAAGAGAGCCGGCGGTGGCCAACGAAAACGAGTGCCTGGAGAATCCTGGTGACAGCTTTTTCCAAGGCGCGGCGGTTCACGGAGGCGCGCGCCGTTCTCGCGGATTGGGAAGCCGCTCTCGACGTGCGCCGCAGGCGTGCCGACGGGATCCTCACGAGACGTACGGCGAAGACGCGGGAAGCGGCCGCGGCCGGGCGTTCCTCCACGGTATCCAGCCTCGTTCGCGGCATGGAGGAGGCCTTGGCCGGGGGCATTCCCAGCGATGATTCAAAGTACTACGAGGCGCTCGCTCAACTGGCGGACGGCGAGGGGCGGAAGCTCGACGCGCTTACCTTCTACCAAACGTCGTTTCGCGTGAGGTACGGCAGATACGCGACGCCATCCAACTTCATGGACCTGGAATCGGACAAGCAGGCAGGTCGAATCTGGAAGGAACTCGGCGGGACCGATCCCGCCTGGCAGGCGTGGTTGGAGTCCACCAGGACGGTGCCGATGCCGCGGATGGGCGCCGCCCCGCAAGTGTCCAGCGTAAGCCGCGCCATCCCCGACTTCAAGCTGTCCGATCAGAACGGCAAGATCTGGACCCTCGTCGGTCTCAAGGGTAAGGCAACGTTGATCAGCGTTTGGGCCACCTGGTGCGGTCCCTGCCGCGAGGAACTTCCCCAACTGCAGAAGCTCTATGAGCAAGTGAAGAATCGCGACGACATTCAGGTGATCACGTTGAACGTGGACGAGGATACCAGCTTGGTCGGACCCTTTCTCAACGAGAATAACTACACCTTCCCATCCCTCTTGGCGGAAACCTTCGTAGATGGCTTCGCTGGATCGATCGGTATCCCGACAACTTGGGTCGCGGACGCCGCGGGGACCATCCGGATTGAGCACCTTGGCTTCGGAGGCAGTGGCGAGCAGTGGGTCCAGCAAACCCTGAAGCAGATGGAGAGCGTCCGCGACGGTCAGAACCAGGGCTCTGCGGCGAGCCCGGAGAGGCCGAACTGAAGGCCGCAGAGCCCGGCCGAATCGCCGTCAGAGTCGGAGGCCTAGGATCATGAGCGACTTCAGTGACGACACGCCCAGGACAGGCGCCTCGGCAACATTGCCGGCCGGTTTCTTTATTGACTATTCTGAGGTCGAAAGGTGAGCGAAGCGGAGCGTTGCCCGCAGTGCGGGGGCCGTCTGACAGCCGGCTCGGCGGAGGGGCTGTGCCCCCGTTGCCTGCTCACGGCCGCCCTGCGCCAACCGGCCGAGACGGCGCCGGAGAATCTCCCGGAGCCCGGCAGCCAGATCGGATCCTGTCGCATCCTGCGCCTTCTGGGTGAAGGCGGAATGGGCCTGGTGTACCTGGCCGAACAGGAAGAACCGATCGCCCGGCAAGTGGCTCTGAAAATCATCAAGTTGGGGATGGATACGCGCGCCGTGCTGGGGCGCTTTCAATCGGAGCAGCAAGCCCTGGCCCTGATGGACCACCCCAACATCGCGCAGGTGTATGAGGCGGGTTCGAACGCGCAGGGACGGCCGTATTTCGTCATGGAGTACGTGCCGGGGGTCCCCATCACCCAGTACTGCGACCGCCACCGGCTGGGCACGCGCCAACGGCTGGAGTTGTTCCTGCAGATCGCCAATGCGGTGCAACACGCGCACCTGAAGGGGGTGATTCACCGCGACCTCAAGCCCTCCAACGTGCTGGTGATGGAGCGCGACGGGGAAGCCGTGCCCAAGATCATCGACTTCGGTCTGGCCAAGGCCACGGAAAAGCATCTCACCGAGGAGACGCTATTCACCGAGGCCGGCGTGCTGATCGGGACTCCCGAGTATATGAGCCCGGAGCAGGCCTCGTTGGGCAAAGTGAGTGTAGACACGCGGACGGACATCTACTCGCTTGGAGTGTTGCTTTACGAACTGCTGGTGGGAGCGGGTCCGTTTGACTCCAAGGCCTTGCGCAGCGCGGGCTACGACGAGATCCGGCGGATCATCCGGGAGGAGGATCCACCCACACCGGCGGCGCGCCTGCTGGCGCTGGGAGCGAAAGCCGCCGAAATCGCCCAATGCCGCGCCACTGAAGCCGGCGCACTGCGAAAGCAGGTTCGCGGAGAGCTGGACTGGATCACCATGAAGGCGCTGGAGAAGGACTGCGCCCGCCGGTATCCATTGTCATCGGAGATGGCGGCCGACGTCCAACACTACTTGCGTGGGGAAGCTGTGACCGCCGGTCCGGCCGGAGTCGCCTACCGGCTCCGGAAGTTCGCGTGGAGACATCGCACTATTCTGGCGGCCTGTGCCGCCGCCCTGTTCCTGGTGGCGGGGGCGGTCGTCACCACGGCCTTGTACCGCCGCAATGCCGCCGAGGGCTCAGGCATTGGCATAACACGCCTCACCGGTAGCGGAAATGTCCGAAACCTCGCGATCTCCCCGAACGGCCGCTATATTGCCTACACGGGAGACGGTCTCCGCATCCGCGAATTGGCAAGCGGCGTAGAAAGGCAATTGGTTGCCCAAAAGCCCAGCGATCCGTATACGGTTGCCTTTTCGCCCGACAGCAACCTCATCTACTATGGCGCAGGCATTTTTGCCCGTGGCCTGTCTCGCATCGGGGTGGGTGGGGGCCCGCCCGAATCCCTGGCTGTAGGCGAGGCATCCTGGCGCATCAGCTTCTCTCCTGACGGCCGACATTTCGTCTCCCCGCAGGTAGAGGAGAGTCGTCCAGGAGAGAGCGCACTCATGCTCTTCGATGCGACGGCACGGGAGCGGAAAGTCCTGGTGCGCTGGAGCGAGCCGGACAGGCTCGATCTTGCGGCTTGGTCCCCGTCCGGCGATGTGATCGCCTGCGCCATCGAAGGGCCGGAGGAGACGAGACTGGTGGTCGTACCAGTAAGCGGCGGAGCGCCGCGCCCCCTTGGCGCCGGCCGATGGCTCTCAATCAGCGGCATGGCATGGCGCGACCGCTCCAGCCTGCTCGTCGCGGGCTCCGCGCCCGATGCATTCTGGTTCACCCCCGTGTGGCATGTCACATATCCTCAGGGTGAGGTACGCCGGATCACACCGGATGTCGGCGCATATGACTCGGTCACTGTCGCCGCCAACCAAGTCGTGGCGGTGAAACGGGAAACTTCAGTGGAGGTATTTCTGCCACGGGAAGGCAGGAGCTTCAGTGTCAGCAGCGCAGGTGAGGTAGCGTTCGACCTCGCGTGGACGCCTGGTGGCGACTTGCTTTATAACTCCGACGTCACGGGGAAACTGGAAATCTGGAGCGCCGGCCCCGTGGGCGAAAACCGGCGTCAATTGACTCACGGCGCCGGAGCGAATCTGCTCTCCAGCGTATGCGGGGGCGGACAACACATCATCTTTGCCTCGAACCGCACGGGTGATCTTCGGTTGTGGCGTATGGATCCCGATGGGGGCAATCCCCGGGTGCTGACCGGGCCTGTGAGCGAATTCGCCGATTGCTCTCCTGACGGACGCTGGGTGGTTTACGCGGATCAAGAGGGCACCTGGAGAATCAGCGTCGACGGCGGCCAACCCCAACGGCTGACGACCGAGATCCTGGCGAGCCCGAGCTTCTCCCCGGACGGCACGCTCGTCGCGGGATACAGGTCCGGCCAGATAAAGGTATTGCGTTCAACGGGAGGTCAGGTAATCCGCTCGCTGCCCGCGAACCTGCGGTGGTTCTCCTCCATGAGATGGTCGCCCGACGGGCGTGGAATCGACTATGTCAAGGACGACATTTGGCGGGTTCCCCTCTCCGGTGGGCCTGCCGTACGCCTGTCGGGCCCATCGTGTCCCGGCTGCACGGCGTTTGCCTGGTCGCGCGACGGAAAGCGCCTGGCGTGCGCGCGCATCATCGAGACTCGCGACGTTGTTCTGATATCCGGGATTCCCTGAGCAATGCACGATTTAACTACCGAGGGGCTGTTAGACTCTGACGCGGAGGCGAGCAGTCTCCTGGGGCACCCGACTGTGGGCGCTCTGGGACAACCGTAACTATTGCCGCTGAGTCCTTCATTGACCATTGGAAGGCTGATAGATGAACGAATCGGAGCGTTGCCCGGAGTGCGGAGGCGTTCTGAAGGCCGGCTCGGGAGAGGGCCTGTGCGCCCGATGCCTGCTCGCCGCCGCCCTGCGCCAGCCGCCACCAACCGCGCCTGAGAATCTCTCTGCGCCGGGCCAGCAGATCGGGACCTGTCGCATTGGATAGGGGCGTTAATTGGGCTGGGGATCGGGGCCGGCGCGGGAGCAGCGTTAACGGCGGGACAGAAGGAGCACGACTTCGACATCACCGCCCTCTTGGGAGCCGCCGCCGGGGCGATCGTCGGCATACAAAGGACGATCTACGCCAGCGCGTCGCCGAACCCGACCGGGCGTCCCTGACATGGAGCTAGGGAGTGAAGTCCTGCGATATGAGAGGCCTTTAACGAGGGCGCCGTGAGGATCTGGGATACGAGGTCACATTACACGCTGAAGGATCTGATGGATCAGGCCGGCAATCCGCGGTGATAAGGACACGTGTAACTTTTCCACCCGATTGCTTTATGGAATAGTGAACGCGGCTTAAAGCGCGCCATCGCCTTCTTTGATGCTTGTAGTGCGTGAATACCGGTTAACTGTTAAGTAACCCTGCTGAACCTTTCTTTCTGCGGGGTTCTGTCTGACAGTCGAATGCAGGGTATGGTGATTGGCGACGGGAACCAAGATTTCGGGAAAGAGGTGAAATGAGATGCGGGCTCTCCTGAAAGGAAAGCGTCTTTTGCTCTTAATCAGCTTGTGGACTACCGCTCATGCCTGTCTGGCGGCGGGAGATGTGAACCGGTCCTGGGAGGAGCTGATGCGGAGCATCAACTCCAGCAAGGAAGTGGTGGTGACTCGGATGAACTCCTCCAAGGTGGAGGGGAAAGTGCTCTCCCTCACCGCCGAGTCCATCACAGTCCACGCACGGGTGCTTGTTTCTAGATCCCCCGACGTGTTCAAGAAGATGGACGTCGAGGTCGCCCGCGGAGATGTCTTCCGGGTGAGGTATGCGGGCATCCAGAGGAGGCATATAGTGTGGGGTATGTTGA
Source organism: Bryobacterales bacterium (assembly GCA_963734625.1). Taxonomy (GTDB): domain Bacteria; phylum Acidobacteriota; class Terriglobia; order Bryobacterales; family Bryobacteraceae; genus CAVTHW01. The sequence continues at coordinate 82,561 of CAVTHW010000003.1, forward strand.
TCGGAGGCGCGGCGGCCGCCGCGCTGATGGCGAGCGCGAGCGAAAACCCAGATTGGGACTTTATAGTGTTTGGGCTCCCTATCGGCGCGGGGGTGGGCGCAGGGTTGCCGCTTGGGCCGCCTCTGTATGAAGCCGAGAAGGTCGTGCGGAAGGCGCCTTAGGGCGCGCGGTCTGGGAGCGGGAGATGAAACAGCCGACACAGGTTCTAAAGACCGCGGTTGTATTTCTTCTTGCACAACTGCTTTGCTGGCAGACCTGCTTCGGTCAGGTCGATCCGTGGGAGCGGGTAAAGCTGATCGAGCAAGGCAAGAAAGTAGCCGTCAAGCTGCAGTCTGGCAAGACGTTGAACGGGAAGATGGAAGCCTGGAGCCCCGAAGGGATGACTGTGCGGCAGGGTGAGGACAAGGTCGCTCCGTTTGCGAAATCCGACATTGCCCAGGTCAGCCTGGTTGCCGGGATGTCGCGGGGGCGCATGGCGAAGGATGCCTTCCTGATCACAGGTGGCATCACGGGTGGCGTCACGGGTGCGGTTTGCGCGTCGAGCGGCTGCTCGGCGAAAGGGGTGATCATCTCGGGAGCTTTGGCAGCGGTGGTCTTGGGGGGTGTCGCCGCCTGCATCTCCTCACTCTTCCCCCCACACAAGGAAGTGATCTACACGTCGGCGGCCAGTGCTCCTGGCGATTCCGTACGGTGATGCTGCGATACACGCCGGCGCAGTCCTGGCGTGGAAGTTGAAGCCGCTTTACTGTTAAGTAACCCTGCTGAACCTCTCTTTCCGCCGGGTTTTGCCTGACAGTCGAAGGCAGGGTATGGTGATTGGCCGCGGGAAGCAAGATTTCGGGAAAGAGGTGAAATGAGATGCGGGCTCTCCTGATAGTACTAGCGATGGTCCTGATGCTGCTGTTATCAGGGTGCTCCGACTTGTTGTCGGTCCATCCTTTGGCGACGGCGGAAACGGCTGTGTTCGACGCAACGCTCACGGGCGAGTGGTCGTGCGGGGACGAGGCAAAGAAAGGTGGTCTGGATCGCAGTGACGTACAAGGTGTGGCCCTGATCCGCGCGGGCTCAGCTGAGAAGAAGGATTACGACATCGTGTGGCTCCCCGACGCGGGTGAGGCGCTGCGTCTGAAGGGACAACTGGTAAAAGTGGGCGACCGGCTGGTGTTCGACCTGATTGCCGTCAAGGAGACGAGCCTGGCGGTTCGGGCGCACTTCTTCATGCTGGTGGAGAAGACCGCGGACGGGGTGAAGTTTCACTGGCTGGATTCAGAGTGGCTGCAGAGTCGGGTGACCTCGTCAGACGCGCTGGCGCACGTTATGTTGGATGGCAAGCCGGTGATCACGGCGGGCAGCGCGGAGATCAGCGCGTTTCTGGCGAAAATCGGGCTGGATCCTCAGGCTGTTTCGAGCAGCCTGTATTTCAAGCCGGTGAAGGGGCGGTAAGCGCCGAGCCTGCGGAACCGGATAGAATTCGGAGTAGGCCAACATGCACACCCGCTGCAGAATTATCCCCCTCCTGGTGGCGGCGCTCCTGGCGACGGGGTGTTCCGTTCGGCGGTTCGCGGTCAACCGGCTCGGGGACGCGCTGGCAGGCAGCGGGACGACTTTCGCTTCGGATGACGATCCGGATCTGATCCAGGCCGCAGTCCCGTTCAGCCTGAAGCTGATCGAGAGTCTGCTGGCCGAGAGTCCGCGCCACCGCGGTCTGCTGTTCGCCGCGTGCAGCAATTTCACGCAGTACTCCTACGCCTTCGTCGCCGAGGACGCCGACGAGATGGAGGACCAGGACCTCGATAAGTCCCTGGCGCTGCGGGCACGGGCGCGCCGGCTCTACCTGCGGGCTCGGGACTACGGGCTGCGCGGCCTGGAAGTCCGCTATCGGGACTTCGGCAAGACCATCCGGACCAACCCCAAGGCGGCGGTGGCGCTGACCAAACGGTCGGACGTGCCACTGCTGTATTGGACCGCCGCCGCCTGGGGCCTGGCGATCTCCGTTTCCAAGGATGTCCCGGACCTGGTCGCGGACCAGCCTCAGGTGGAGGCTCTGATCGACCGCGCTCTGGCGCTCGATGCGGACTACGATTTCGGCGCGATCCACGGTTTTCTAATCACCTACGAAGCCAGCCGCCTGGCGGGAGAAGGCGAATTCACCGACCGCTCCCGGAAGCACTTCCAGCGCGCCATGCAGCTTTCGGGCGGGAAGCTGGCTGGACCGCTGGTGGCGCTGGCCGAGACCGTTTCCGTGCACCAGCAGAACCGCAAGGAGTTTCAGTCCCTGTTGGAGCAGGCGCTGGCCATCGACGCGGATTCCAAACCGGAGTGGCGGCTCAACAACCTGGTCACGCAGCGCCGCGCCCGATGGTTGCTGAAAAGAACCGATCAGCTTTTTGTGGAGTAGCAGCGAAGGAAAAAGGATTCTCATGCGAAAACTGGCATTCCTGCTTTTTCTAGCGGCCGCACTGAACGCCCAGACCAAGCCGGTCACCGTCCGCCTGGCAACGGTCATGCCGAGCGGCACCTCCTACCATCAGATCCTCCAGCAAATGGGGCAGGCCTGGCGGCAGGCGCCGGGCGGTGGCGTCACCCTTACCATCTACGCGGGAAGCAGCATGGGCGGGGAGGCCGACATCGTCCGCCGTATGCGCCAGAACCAGCTCCAGGCGGGCTTGCTGAGCGTGGTCGGCCTCTCGGAGATCGACAAGTCGGTCACTGCGCTTTCTTACATGCCCATGATGTTCCGATCGCTCGATGAGCTGGACTATGTCCGCGACCAGTTGCGGCCGGAGTTGGAGAAACGTTTGCTGGAGAAGGGCTTCGTGACCCTGTTCTGGGGCGACGCCGGCTGGGTTCGTTTCTTCACCAAGGAACCGATCCTGCATCCCGCGGACCTCCGGAAACTGAAGCTGTTCGTCTGGGCGGGAGACAATTACCAGATCGATTTGATGAAGACCGTGGGTTTTCAGCCGACCCCTCTCGAGACCAGCGACATTCTCCCTGGCCTGCAAACCGGCCTGATCAGCGCGATCCCTACGGCGCCCTTCTACGCGCTCGCTACCCAGGTCTACGGCCCGGCTCCACACATGCTGGATATGAACTGGGCGGCGTTGGTAGGGGCTACCGTCGTCACCGCGAAGACCTGGGAGTCCATTCCGGCGGCTACGCGCGAAGTTCTCCAGAAGGCGGCCGACGAGGCCGGGGCGCAGATGCGGAAACGGGGCCGGCAGGAAGCCATAGACTCGGTCCAGACCATGGTGAAGCGCGGCCTCAAGACGCACCCCGTGACCCCGGAGGTCGAGGCCGAATGGCGCCGGATCGCGGAGGATATCTACCCCAAGATCCGAGGCAACATGGTTCCCGCGGACATGTTCGACAAGGTGCAGCGCCTGCTGGCTGACTACCGCGCCGGCAAAGGAAAGCCGGGCCGGTGACGGCGTTCGCCGAGAATCTGCTCATCTCGCTGACGCTGGCGGCGATGATGCTCATTCCGCTCGCCGAGAGCACCCTGCGCGCGGTTTTCGGCGTGGGCATACCAGGGGCCACTTCGATCGTGCAGCATCTGACCCTGGTGGTGGGAATGCTGGGCGGAGCCATCGCGGCCAGAGACGATCGCCTGCTTTCTCTTTCCACGTTGCAGTCCGTGCTCCACGGCCGGGTCAAGACGGCGGCGCGCATTTTCGCCTATTCGTTCGGCGCGGCGGTAAGCGCGTTTCTGAGCGTGGCCGGCGTGCAGTTTGTCCTCAGCGAACGGGAGGCCGGCAACCAGCTTATTCGCGGCGTGCCGGTCTGGTGGGTCCAGGCGCTGCTCCCGCTGGGTTTCGCCGCGGTATCGTGGCGCCTGCTGCGGCACTCCTCTGCGACCTGGCGCGGCCGCGGCGCAGCGGTTCTGCTGGCAGCCGCGATATTCTTGATCGGGGTGCACCCGCCGGTTCCTCCGGCCTCCATGGTTCTGCCTGCGCTGCTGGCCCTGCTGGCCGCGACGGTCTGTGGCGCGCCGGTGTTTGTAGCCCTGGGCGGAGCGGCCCTGATCTTGTTTTGGGGAGAAGGGATGCCCATCTCTTCACTTCCCATAGACCACTACCGGCAGGTCGTCAGCCCGTCCTTTCCCACCATTCCGTTGTTCACTCTGGCGGGGTATTTTCTGGCGGAAGGCGGGGCGTCCAAGCGGCTGATACGGGTGTTTCAGGCGCTGTTCGGGCACTTCCGCGGCGGCCCCGCCATAGTGACGGCGCTGGTCTGCGCCTTCTTCACGTCATTTACGGGCGCCTCCGGGGTGACCATCCTGGCCCTAGGCGGACTGCTGATGCCGATTCTGCTGGCCGCCGGCTTCAAGGACCGGGCCGCGCTGGGCTTGCTGACGGGCGCTGGTTCTCTGGGGCTCCTCTTCCCACCCTGCCTGCCTCTGATCCTATACGCGATCATCGCCCAGATCACATTGAAGGAGATGTTTCTAGGCGGTCTGTTGCCAGGAATGCTGCTGGTGGCCATGACCGCCTGGTGGGGGACCCGCCTGAGTCCCGCCGCGGCCGGTAAGCAGAGTATGGACTGGAGGGAAGCCAGGCAGGCGATGTGGGAAGCCAAGTGGGAAGTGATGCTGCCGCTGGTCGCCCTGGCCAGCCTGTTCGCCGGTTTCGCAACTCCGGTGGAAGCCGCCGCTCTCACCGCGTTCTACGCCTTCGTCATCGAGTTCTTCGTGTACCGCGACCTGAGGATCACGCGCGACGCGATTCGGGTAATGGCGGAGTGCGGCTTGCTGGTGGGGGGCGTGCTTCTCATTCTGGGCGTGGCGCTCGGGTTCACCAACTACCTCATCTTCGCCGAGATTCCCGCGCGCGGCCTGGCGTGGGTAACCGCTACGATCCATTCGCGGTGGGTCTTCATCATCCTGCTCAACCTCTTCCTGCTGATTGTCGGATCCCTCATGGACGTTTACTCGGCGATTGTGGTCGTGGTGCCGCTGATTGTCCCCATGGGGCTGGCGTTCGGTATGGACCCGGTCCATCTGGGGATACTGTTCCTGGCGAACCTCGAACTCGGGTACCTGACGCCACCGGTGGGGATGAACCTCTTTATCTCCTCCTACCGTTTCAATCGGCCCATGCCGGAAGTCGTGCGCGCCTCTTTTCCCATGCTGCTGGTGTTGCTGGTCGGGGTGCTGCTGATCTCCTATATCCCGCTGCTTACCACCCTGCTGCCGCAATGGCTGGGCCGCTGAGCGCTCCCGATGATTCCGCCGCAAAGCGTTTACTGGCTGCTGGGGGGCATCGTGGTCCTGGTGCTGCTGCTACCGCTACGCTGGCGGAGAGTCGAGCAGAACATCGAGATCTTCCTGCTCCTTATGGGTGCGCTGGCTACTTCCATTGCCTCGCTGTGGTCGAGGGACCTCCTGTTGGAATCCCTGCGAGCGCCCTGGCAGATCTCGACCGTGGTGCTGGCGGTCGGACTGGGATTCCACCTCCTGCGCCGCCACTTCGACCGGGGCCTCAAGGGACTCCAGTCACGAGTGCCGCCGAGGGCGCTGGCTTTTCTCATCGTTGCCTCACTGGGCCTGCTGTCGAGCGTGGTGACGGCAATCATCGCTTCCCTGGTCCTGGTAGAGGTGATCCACGTCCTGCGATTGGACCGAAGAGAGGAAGTGCGTTTGACGGTGCTGGCCTGCTACAGCATCGGTCTGGGCGCCGCGCTGACTCCGGTTGGGGAACCCCTGTCCGCGATCGTAACTCTGAAGATGCGCGAGAGCTTCTGGTATATCGCTGGCTTGGTCGGCCCCTACATCCTGGCGGGCATCCTGGCGGTGAGCATAGTCGCTGCCTGTCTGAAGCCGCGCCCAGGCGGGCACTCGCTGCACGATACGCAAAGACACCAGACGCCGTGGGATGTGCTTCTGCGGGCGGTGCGGGTGTATGCTTTCATCGCCGCCCTGGTGCTGTTGGGAAAAGGGGTTTCGCCGCTGGTCGACCGTTTCATCACGCACCTCGCCGCTCCATTGCTGTTCTGGGCCAATTCGGTGTCGGCGATTTTGGACAACGCCACCCTGGCGGCGGCGGAGATCGGGCCTGCTTTGTCTGGGCGCCAAATCTCCGGCGCGCTGCTGGGATTGTTGATCAGCGGCGGAATGCTCATTCCAGGGAACGTTCCGAACATCGTCGCCGCCCACCGTCTGAAGATCGGCAGCAGCGAGTGGGCCCGCTATGCCGTCCCGGTGGGGCTGGTCATGATGTCGCTCTGCTTCCTGGCCTGGTACGCTGTAAACTAGCTGAGTGGCGACTCGCTGGCGAACGTTCTGGTGGCTCTTTCAGCGCTCTCTCATCCTGACCTATGAGGACGGGTGCCTGGGGATAGCCAAAGGCGCCGCATATTCCGCCCTGTTCAGCTTCTTCCCGCTGCTGACCGCGACGGCGATCGTGCTGGTTCAGGTTCGGGCCGTATCGTTTTCCAACTTCGTTTATCGGGCGCTGTCGCACGTGGTCCCGCCGGGAACCGAGGGGCTCGTTCTGGAGAACTTCAGAGCCGCTGGGGCGAGGCCGGTATCGCTGCTGGTGATTGCCACTCTGGTTTCGATCTGGGCCGCCTCCCGGATGATGACGTCTCTCATGGACGGATTCGAAGCCGCGTATCATATCCCCACGGGGCGGCCTTTTCTGAGGCATCAAGGCGTGGCAATCCTGCTGGTTTTCGCCGCCGCCGTGCCGGCCGTGGCGGCCACGAGTCTGGTCATCTCCGGCTCTCGCGCCGAGCAAGTGGTGCTGCGCTGGCTGGGGGTGATCCAGGCGGGCGAGGAGGTGCGCGCCGGGGTGGCGCTGGTAGCGCGCCTGGGCCGCTACGCCATTGCGATCGGCACCAACGTGGTGGTCGCGGCCACGCTGTATCACCTGGGCCCCAACCGGCCTCAGAAATGGCGCCTGGTCCTGCCCGGCGCGTGGGTCTCGACTCTGCTGTGGCTCGCCTCCACGCTGGGCTTCGCCTGGTACGTGCGCAATATCTCCGGCTACAACGTGCTCTACGGCGGCATCGCGGCGGTGATCGCCCTGCTGGTCTGGATGTACCTGCTGTCAGTCATCGCGCTGATCGGGTGCGAGTTTAACGCGGAGTACGAGAGGATCAGGGGCTAGGGGACTAGGGGCTAGCGGGAAGATGATTCAGAGCTATAGGGATTTGAAGGTTTGGTAGAGTGCGATGGACTTAGTAGACGAGGTTCATCGGTTGACCAAAGGCTTCCCTCGGGAGGAGGTCTATGGCCTCTCGATGCAAATGCGGCGCGCCGCGGTGTCGGTGCCATCCAATATCGCTGAAGGTCACGCACGGCAGTCGACAAAAGAATTCCTTCAGTTCATAGCCATAGCATTGGGATCGCTGGCGGAGTTGGAGACGCAGTTGCTGATTGCCGCGCGGTTAGGACACCTGGAGGAATCGCATCTTCAATCGCCACTGAAGCTTGCCGATTCCGTTGGAAAAATGCTTCGCGGCCTGCAAAAGAGTCTCCGCCGCAACCTAGCCCCTAGTCCCTAGCCCCTAGTCCCTTCCCCCTATACTCTAAGCATGAGCTTCCGGCTGGTGGTGGACTACCGCCCGCGCGGGGACCAGGAGCAGGCCATCGAGCAACTCTCGCGGGGCCTGAGCGACGGCGAGAAGCACCAGGTGTTGCTCGGCGTTACGGGTTCCGGCAAGACTTTCACCATGGCGAAGGTGATCGAAGGCGCGGGACGGCCCGCGCTGGTGCTGGCGCACAATAAGACCCTCGCCGCCCAGCTCTTCCACGAGTTCCGTACGTTCTTCCCCTCCAACGCGGTCGAGTACTTCGTCAGCTACTACGATTACTACCAGCCCGAGGCCTACATCCCATCCGCCGACGTCTATATCGAGAAAGAAGCCACCATCAACGCCGAGCTGGACAAGCTGCGCCTCTCGGCCACGAAGTCCCTGTTCGAGCGCCGCGATTGCGTGATCGTCGCCAGCGTGAGCTGCATCTACGGGCTGGGCTCGCCGGAAGCCTACTACGGCATGCTGCTTATGCTGGAGAAGGGCCAGAAGATCGCCCGCGAGCAGATCCTGCGGCGGCTGGTCGAGATCCTCTACGAGAGAAGCGACGCCGATTTCCGGCGCGGCACGTTCCGCGTGCGCGGCGACGTGATCGAGATCTATCCCACCTACGACGACAACGCCTATCGCATCGAGCTGTGGGGCGACGAGATCGAGAGCCTCTCGCAGATCGACCCGCTGCTCGGGCAGGTGCGCCAGACCTACCAGCGGCTGCCCATCTACCCCAAGACGCACTACGTCATGAGCGCCGAGACGCGGGAGAAGGCCCTGGCGAGCATTGAAGAGGAGTTGAAATGGTGGCAGGCGGAGCTATTGAAGCAGGGCAAGCACGTGGAATTGCAGCGGCTCTCCCAGCGGACCATGTTCGACCTGGAGATGATCCGCGAGATCGGGCACTGCCACGGCATCGAGAATTATTCACGCCATTTCTCCGGGCGGCTGCCGGGCGAGGCCCCGCCGACGCTGCTCGATTACCTGCCGCACGACTCGCTGTTGTTCGTGGATGAGAGCCACCAGACCATCCCGCAGGTTCGCGGCATGTATCATGGCGACCGGTCGCGCAAGGAGACGCTGGTGGATTTCGGCTTTCGGCTTCCGAGCGCGCTCGACAACCGTCCGCTCACGTTCGAAGAGTTCGAACACCGGGTCAACCAAGTGATCTACGTATCGGCGACGCCGGGGCCGTATGAGTTGACCAAGACCGCGGGCGTGGTGGTCGAGCAAATCATCCGGCCGACGGGGCTGATCGATCCTGAGGTGGAGGTGCGGCGGGTCAAGGGCCAGGTGGACGACTTACTCGGCGAGATCCGCAAGCGGGCGGGGCAGGGCGAGCGCGTGCTGGTGACGACCCTGACCAAGCGCATGGCGGAGGACCTGGCGGAATATTACTCCGAGGCGGGGGTGCGCTGCCGCTACCTGCATTCTGAGATCGCGACGCTCGATCGCATCAGGATCCTGCGCGATCTGCGCAAGGGCGAGTTCGACGCCTTGATCGGGGTGAACCTGCTGCGCGAGGGCCTGGATCTGCCGGAGGTCTCGCTGGTGGCGATCCTGGACGCCGACAAGGAGGGCTTCCTGCGGTCGGGCGGAGCGCTGATCCAGACCATGGGGAGAGCGGCGCGCAACATCAACGGCAAGGCGATCCTCTACGCCGATGGGATGACCGACAGCATGCGCTACGCCATCGGCGAAACCAACCGGCGCCGGCAGGTCCAGTCGGAATACAACGAGCGGAATAACATCACCCCGCAGTCGATCGTGAAGCCCATCGACATGAGCCTGGTGGCGGTGGCGGAGGGCGACTATGTGACCGTGCCGCTCGAAGCCGAGGACGAGGAAGTGGAAGCGATGACCGCCGGCGAGCGCGAGCACTTCCTGGCGGACTTGGAGGAGCGGATGCGGGAAGCCGCGCGCAAGTTCGAGTTCGAGCGGGCCGCCGCGCTGCGCGACCGCATCAAGGCGCTGCGCGTAGGCGCGGTGCTGGCGGGGGCGGAGTAGGGGAGCGGCTGGGTGTCAAGCCGGCTTCGGAAGCTCGACGACTTGAATTGCATTCCAGCGTTTTGCTCAGGGCTGGGCCCCTATGCTAACGTGCGGGTATGGTGCCCCTCAAACAGGCCGTTGACAACGCGGTGTCCTTCGCCAAGAGTGTCCTCGAACCGGAGCGGTCGAACTGGTGACGAGCCAAATCCAGCAGCACCCGGAGAAACTCCCGTCGCGGCCTCCCGACCTGCCGGCGTATCCGGCAAAGTGACACGCATCACGGCTGGAGACGGCGCTCATCGTCGAGGCGGCTGGGGCCAGCGTGCTCCCGCTCGAAGACAAGAAGCGCTAGGGGCGCTAGGCAATATAGTCAGACATGATGTAGCTGATATTCCTTGCGGGGCCTGCCGACTGCATCCCGGTAGCCACCTCAATGATGGGGCACGACCCGGACATTGACGGTCTCAGGGGAGACTCTGGTTATTACAGTTCCCGGCGGCAGGTCCACCGTGTCGGATTGGACGTGCAGCGTTTGAAGACCTTCCTTCTGCATGACTGCAAGTCAAAGCGCGCGATCAGCCCCGTCAAGCTTGAGGTGTCCATTATCCAGGCGCCGCCGCGGATCTCAATCTGCAGTCTCGTGGCAGACTGTTCAGAAACATCCATTCCCTGCGGGACATTGCTGAATTCTATCGGCACACTAACGATTCGGACAGTGGTCGCGGCGGCAAGGAACGAGATGCTCCAGACCAAGGCCGCCAGCCCCGCAGCCGCGAACTTGATGCGCAGGTCCGATGTCAGAAGCCGAAGCGATCTTCTGGCCAGGCTAGTCCTAGCGGGCGTTTCCAGGGAAGAAAGGATTTCCAGCAGTTCAGCGGCGTCACGGACCGGCCGGCTTTCCCGCGCACGCATCACCCGTACTTCACCGCGCTGTTCGGACACGACCAATACGATGGCATCGGATCGCTCGGCGAGGCCCATCGCCGCCCGGTGGCGGGTCCCGAACATGTCGGCACATCCTGCCGCTGGGTCAGCGGCAGGACCACATTGGCCTTGATGATGCGGTCGCCATAGATGATCAGCGCGCCGTCGTGCAGGGGTGAGGATTTCTGGAATACGGATTCGATGAGTTCTCGCGAGATGTGCGCCTCGATGACTATCCCGTCGTCGGTCAACTCGGTTACGGAATCCTTGCGCACGAGAACAATCAGGCTCCCGAGATGGGACCGCGCCAAGGAGAAGACCGCCTCGCTCATTGACGTGCAGGCGGAACTCAGACCGGGGCGGGACTGCGTCCAGAGCCTCAGCCTGCTGTCCAGGCGCATCAGAGTTCGACGAAGCTCCGGTTGGAAAACAACGACAAGCAACACTACCGCGATCAGAGCAAGGCCGTTCAGCACCCAACTGGTGACTACAAGATCGAAGTGGAGTGCGAGGAGCGCCCCGGCGCGCAATCCCGCGATTCCGAAAGCGATGCGCAGAGCCCGGGCTTCTCTCGCCCAGCGGATCAGTCCATAGAAAGCGATGGTGAGGACCAGAAAATCCGTCGCGTTCTGCCAGCGGAGAGTCGTCAAGTTCAACACTGGGTTTTCAAGTCCACACCATCCGAGCGATGTACTTCCGCCCAGCCGTCAGAGCCCTGCCGCCCACTTACGAATTGGGCTTGCCTGACTTGCTCTGCGTGCCCGTCATCGGGGCCTTCGTCCCTTGTGTGCCCTGCATACAAGGACACGTGGAGCTTGGCCCCATCGCGGAATTCATCATTCCACCGCGCATGGCCATCATGTTCGCGCCCATCGCCTCCATCTTCGACATCATCTCGTGGCGCTGTTGAGCCATCTCGTTCACGACCGCGGCCATGGCGGATTCTTTAGCAGCGCCCGTCGCCCGGTTCATGGCGTCCAGCTTTGGCCTGGAGCCGTGCGTCCATCGCCTTCATGTCGGCCATCATCTGCTTGCGCTCCGCCATCCTCTGCTCCCGCCAATTCATCTGCCGGGTCCCGGCCTGCGGGCTGGCCGCTGCGACTTTCGGAGCCGTTGCCGGATGGGCTTGGCTGACTCTGCGCCCAACCCATCGGCGCCATCGTCGCAACCGCCATCACGAGCGGTGCTGCTTTCCACATCAACGACATACTCATTCTCCTTTCTCTCCCAATACTAGAGACGCTGTGGCTCGACCCACCAGGCATACCGTCCATCAGGTATTCCTCTCAAGCCCCGCCCATGGCGGTCGATGTCACTCGCTAAGCAGTGACTCCACTCGCTCCAGGAAATTTCGGGCCGAGAAGGGTTTCGACAGGAATCGCACTCTGCCGTTCGCGTTCTCCCTCGTCCAGCTCAGAGTGTCGCTGCTGCCGTGAAGGTAGAGGATCTTCAGCTCCGGACGCAGCATGGTCAGCCGCTCTATCAGTCCATGCTCTCCCATGACGGACATCGTCGCATCGGCGACGATCAGGTCAAGCTCATTGAGTTGTTCCGCGACAATCGCCGCAGCGTCGATGCCGCCTCCAGCCTCCAGCACCACATACCCCTTTTCCCTGAGGACCGCGCCCATCAGCGCCCGCACGCCCTTGTCACGCTCCGCGACCAGGATCGTCGCGGCATTTCGGATCGCTGCGGTATCCCGCTTGGGCAGGTACGAAATTACAGGTGTAGTCTCGGCCGGCGGAGCCTGTGCCAGATGTCCGTTGCCGAACGACCAGAAGCTCGCGGGTCAGGCTAGCCACCTGTTCGGAGGCCCTCAGGATCTCCTCCACACTCTCGACGCAGCAGCGAATCCCTCTGCACATCGGCCCTGCTGAGCAACAACTCCGCATGGCCGGTGATCACCGTAAGGGAGTTGCTGAAGCTCTGCGCTACGCCGCTGGCGAGCCGCGCAAAAGCCTCTCTGGTCTCGGCCTGGCGACGTTCGTCCGGCGATTCTGTTCTGGAAGCGATCTCGCGGAAGAAGACAGTCATGCCCTTCACACGTCCCGCGCCATCCATCACCGGCGTCGCGGCGCCCTGAATCCGCCTTGCCGTTCCGTCGATCGACCGCAGCATCACGCCGTTCTTCCAGTCCACGGTTCTCCCAAGTGAAAGGACGCTTTGCAGGGGGTCTTCAATCTGGCTGTCCGTTCCTATGTTGGTGAGGCGGAAAACGTCCCCAAAGGGCTTTCCGACTGCATCCTTCCACTTACTGCCGCTCAACACCTCCCCCGCGGGGTTTAAAAATACGACATTCCCCTTGTCATCCGTCAGCACAGCGGCGTCGTCCATGCTCGACAGCAGGTCTGTCAGTATCTTCCGTGTCCGACGAATTCTTACAGCAATCCACACCACCGTCAGCGCCAGGGCACAGAAGACTATGAGCCGTGACGCCTCAGCCGGGCTGATGCCGCCGCCAGGAAGGTGCGCGGACGATGGGTAGATCTCGGCCAAGCCTCCCAGGACGAAGGCAAGAAGGCCGGGGCCGGCGCCGCCGATCAGAGCGCTGACCGCGACTGCGGCCAGAAACAGCAGATACGAAACGTGGGCCTGCAATGGGCGGAGCGACAACCGAATCAGCTCAGCCGAAATCGCCAGACCACTCGCTATGGCATAGGGCCTCCAATCGAAACTTACAAGCTGTTGGACCCAGTGACGGACTGGCGCATCTGCCTCAGCCATGGACTCCTCCTCTGCAATTCCAGGATATGGCCCTTGGCTATGAAGTGACATACAGGCGAAACGGTATAAGTTGCCTGAACGCCAGGCTATGGCGCCCGATCAGCCGGTAGGGGCAAGAGGGTCACAATCGGCAACGGCCACAAATACCCCTTTGTTGGTATGCCTGTGAGCACTGCCGCTGCGTCTGATTCGATTGGAAGGAACTGATTATTGAGGGGTGGATAGATGACAAGATCTGACTTGATGGCTTGTAAGGACATGTTGAGAGCGAGGCTGATCCTGCTGGACAGCAGGCTGCGGCAACATGAGGACATTGCGGTCGAGAGGGTGCCGGAGACCATTGACGAGGGGCAGCTCGCGGCTGAGCGCGAATTGGCGATTAGGAACCTGGAGCGCGATACGGCCCAGCGTAGAGACGTGACGGCTGCGCTGGAGAGAATTGCGGATGGCAGCTATGGGCTGTGCCTGAATTGCGGAGAGCAGATCCGCCGCGCCCGGCTCTTTGCCGTTCCTTGGGCTGCTTACTGCATACAGTGTCAGGAGACGATGGAATTGGTAAAGGAATCTGCATCGAAGGATGCGATAGCGCTGCTGGACGAAGCAGCTTGAACCTGCCGCGCCGGCCGGCTCCGGCTCTGCCGCCGGGCCGCCCTTGGCGGCGAAAGTGCGGCACAATGAGCGTAAGGGAAAGCGGCAAGAGCTTGTCCGACGGCACCATCAAACCGATCAAATTCGGAACGAAGATGGCACTGCTGGCAGGGTTTGGCGGGGTACTCGGCTTGATGGCGCTAACGGGACTCGATTCTGTTCGGGCGCTGCATCGGATAGAGGCCCAAAACGCCCAAATCACCCAGGAGTACCTGAAGCGCCACCAACTGCTTGAGCAGATTCGTTCATCCCTCTATCTCTCGAGCGCGTTCATCCGAGATTACCTGCTGGAGTCAAATCCGGATGCCGCAAGGCTGTCCCTGGGCAACCTCCGCAGGCTCAGGGATGACATGACCTCAGCGCTCCTGTCCTACCCCGCTCCGTCCCGTCAGAGTGAAAAGGGCCTCATTTCCAACATGGAGGCGGAAGTCAACAAGTACTGGAACACCCTTGAACCAGTCTTCCATTGGGGGGCCGAAGAGAAGCGTAGCCAGGGGTACCAGTTCCTCCAAGCGAAAGTCCTCCCACAGCGGGTTCAGTTGCTGGCGGTTGCCGCCAAGGTCGACGCAGTGAACGGGGAGGCCCTCAGAAGTGGTAACAGCCTGGCTGCAGACCTTTTCAAAATGTTTCGGCGACGCGTGATAGCGATCCTCGGGCTGACGCTCATTATTGGCGCGATCATGGCGGCTGCGAGTATTTTCCACATTCTCAGGCTGGAAAAGGAAGCCGCGCTTCGATACCAGGAGCTTCAGGCGGCGCAACGGGAATTGAAGAGCCTCTCAGCTCGCCTGGTAGAAGCACAGGAAGAGGAGCGGCGGACGATTTCCCGAGAACTGCACGACGAAGTGGGCCAATCGCTCAACGCGCTGCGAGTGGATCTGGGAAATCTGGCTGCGATCACTCCTTCGGACGAACAGGGAGCGCACCAGCTGATCACTACCGCCAGGAATCTTGCCGATGAAAGCATCGGAAAGCTGCGGAATATGGCGCTGTTGTTGAGGCCATCCATGCTTGACGACTTTGGTCTTGTGCCGGCTCTGCATTGGCAGGCGCGTGAGGTCTCACGACGCACGGGCATGCGGGTGGACGTCGTTGCCGATGACATTCCGGAAGATTTGCCGGACGAGCACCGGACGTGCGTGTACCGGGTGGTTCAGGAGGCCCTTCAAAACGCCGCGCGGCATGCCGGCGCGCGCGATGTGCGAATCGTCGTCCATCAGGAAACAAACCGGCTCCACCTCTCAATAGAAGATGACGGCAAGGGATTCGACGCAGCACGGGTTCGCGGCCTCGGCTTGCTCGGCATGGAGGAGCGAGTGAAACATCTTGGCGGCGCTTTTCAGCTTCAATCCCAGCCCGGCGGAGGAACGCGGCTGAAGGTCGATCTGCCAGTGGACGCGCCCCACGTGCGGGCACACGAGGTAACAACATGAACAAAATCCGAGTTTTGCTCGCGGACGATCACACCCTGATGAGAGCTGGCTTGCGGGTGTTGCTCGAGCGCCAACCCGACCTCGCCGTGGTGGGCGAAGCCGAAGATGGCCGGCAGACCGTGCAACTGGTGGAGACACTGCAGCCCGATGTGGTGGTCATGGACATCGCCATGCCCAACTTGAACGGCATCGAGGCCACCCGCCAGATCGTGGACAAGAGCCCTCAGCACCTCCGTCGTGATTCTGAGCATGCACTCTGACGAGAGCTATATCCTGCGGTCGCTCAAAGCAGGCGCCCGCGCCTATCTCTTGAAAGATTCCGCGGAAGCGGATTTGATCCGTGCGATCCACGCAGTCCAGGGTGGCAAGTCTTTCTTCAGCCCCGCTGTAGGCAAGGCGCTGGTTGAGGACTACGTTCGTCAGCTCAAAGAGCGCGGGGACGAAGACAGCTATGACCTGCTGACATCACGCGAGCGCGAGATACTCCAGTTGGTGGCCGAAGGGAAGTCAAACAAAGACGTGGCGAATCTGTTGAACCTCAGTGTTTACACGGTGGAAACTCATCGCGCCCACATTCTTCAAAAGCTCGGCCTGCACACGGTCCCCGATCTGATCCTCTACGCTGTGCGCAAGGGGATCATCAGCTGACGCATCACCATCACCAACCATGGAGGCATAAATACAGGGTTGGCAGTACCGCCCCCCTGCCGGTGAGTTCAGTGGCGGTAACCAGCCACTCCTGCGCGCCGGAGGCACCCGCGCTAGAGCTCAGCCTCCGTGCGGGCGCTGGCGCTGTCGATTTGCGCGCCGATCATCTTCCGGATGGCCGACGGCAGCAGGTCCCTTTGGTCGAGCGTCTGCCAGGCCGCGTGGGTGTGCTCCACCGTCTCGCGGACGATGTTTGCGAGCGTGGGCAAGGGTAGCCCGGCCTTTTCGGTGAACCGCCTGATCTGATCGGCGGTGATTCCGTCCAACGCCCGGCTGCCGCCGAAGGTCAGGGCCAGCTTGTCGCCGGGGAGATAGGGCAGAGTCGCTACGAAGTCATAGGCTGGCGAGAGGACCGGCGTGCGGGTGTCGGGATAAAGCAGAGACCAGTTCTTGAGGTGCATATCCGCATTGCCGATCAGCACGGAGAACACGAGCCGGCGCACGAATTCGTATGTCCCCTGCTCGCCAGTTTCGGCCCAGACGACGCGGGCGATGTTGGCGTAGCTGGCGGACTTGTACTTCATTTCAGGGAAGACGCCGAAAACCTGCGCGAAATCCTCCATGTGGATGCGGTGTCCGTCAGAATCACGATCGAAGCGGCGCACGGCGAGGGCGTTGCCGGGCATTCGAGCCGCGTCCGCGGGCAGGCCCCGAATCGTGCTGACCGGAACCAGCCGGCTGTGCGGGACCTGTATGCCAACGGCGCGCGCCAAATCCAGCATCGCGAATTCGTTCCCCGGCACGGAAGGAAAGCGCGTGGAGGGGAGCTTGACGATCCATGAACCGCCAATCCCCTGAGCGGGAATGGTCAAGCCACCAGCCGCTTCCACCACCGCGGAGAATTTCGGTTGAACACCAGCCAGGGAAAACCGAAGTGCGCCCCGATCTCCAGGACTGCCACTCTCATCCGCATCGACGCCAAGAGGCTTCACGACGACGGCCTCAGGCAGATCGGCGCCCAGAACCGCCAGGAGGAAAAACTCCCGCTCGGCGTTCACCCCGTCTGCGGCCGTGCAGGTGGACTCCGAGAGTCGTCAGTCGCTTCGGATCAATCGTCATCGCTGCCGGTCCTCTTCGCCATCTTCATCCGTCGTGTAGAGCGCACGCTCCTCTTCTTCGCCGAGACCGAGGGCGGCGCGGCTTCGATGATCGCGGACCAGAGCCTGCACCGCCGGTACTAGCTCTCGAGGGACCAGGAGCACATCCTGTTCGAGGACCCGGACAAGATCGAGAAGGGTGTCGAATCGAGGCGCGACCTTGCCGTTTTCGATGCCGGAGATGTGCATCTGTGGCAGGCCAGCGCGCTGCCCCAGTTCGGTCTGACTCCAGCCTCTCAGATGCCGGGCCGCGATCAGTTCCTGACGCATGGCCTCTGGGGTTTCTTCAGTCACAGTGCAATATGCGAAGGCATATCGATCTAATTTGACAATATGCTATCCCATATGATGTATACGATCGAAATGAGCCTGCTGGCGGGGGTGGAGTAGGGGGTAGAGATCGAACACCATGCCCAGCTTCACGACGAGCCTCCCGGCCAGTATGCACTTCTTCAACGACTCTGAACAAGGGCGGCCGTTCGCTGTTAGGACCCAGAGTCTGCAAATCGGAACGGTGGGCTACAATACTTGGAATGGCTGCCCCGCAGATCAAGCGGGCCTCCGCAACGGACGCCGCCGGAATTGTCGCAGTGCTTGAAGTGATCGCGGCGGAGCGGATCCACTCGGCGATTGAGCAAGTATGGTCCGTCGAGCAGGAAGCGCGCTACATCGAGTCGCTTTCCTCGCGGAAGGCGTTTCACGCAGCCGTCGATGCGGAGCAAGGCATCGTCGGCTTTCAGAGCCTCGACTTGTGGTCGCCATCGCTCACTTCGATGGCACATGTCGGTCAAGTTGGAACGTTTCTTTTGCCAGAATGGAGAGGACGAGGCGTGGGTCGCCAATTGTGGAGCGCCACCGAATCGTTTGCCCGTCAGGCGGGTTATCGAAAACTAGCCATCCAAGTTCGCGCATCGAATAACGCCGCACAGGGTTTCTATCGACGGCTAGGGTTCCAGGAATGCGGGCGGTTGACCCGCCAGGTGATGATTGACGGCGTTGAGGACGATGAAGTGCTGATGGAGTTTTTTATCAAGGCGCTGCGCGTGAGCCGATATTGAGAGGAGACGCATGACTGGCAGGTTTCCAGCACGGCTGCACGTTCTGTTGGCTTCGAAGGCGCCGGTGGGCGTCGTCTTCCGGCGGGGCCCAGCCAACTCGGTTTGCACGGTCGGTTGGAATCGCGAGACCGACGAGTTCACGCTCGGCCAATGGTTTCGAGGCCGGATCTACGAACGCCGCACCGACCTCTCACCCGACGGCCGCCACCTCATCTACTTCGCGCGCGGCGGCCGCCGCCACCAAGAAACGAAGGGCTCCTGGACGGCCATTTCCCGCGCGCCTTGGTTGCACGCCATTACGCTTTATGGAAAGGGCGACTGCTGGCAAGGCGGCGGCTTGTTCACCTCAAACGGGAAGTACTGGCTGAATGGATGCCATTTCGTAGTGCGGCAGAGTGCCGAACTGGCGGAAGACGAGAAGTACAAACCGGAAGGATCCTTCGGCGCCGAATGCCCCAGCGTCTACTATCGCCGCCTCTTGCGCGACGGGTGGTCACTCGATATGGAAGTGGGACCCGGCCGCGTTGCACCCTGCACCGTCTTCACTAAGCCCCTCCCGCACGGCTGGATTCTGCGCAAGTTCGCCTACGCCGATGTCGATCACCCCGAAGGCGCCGGATGCTACTGGGACGAACACGAACTGGAGCACCCGGCGCGGAAAGCGCTGCTTTCGGTTCCCACCTGGGAATGGGCGGAGCGCGACGGTCCGGCGCTGGTTTGGGCGGAGAAGGGCGTTCTGCATCGCGCGCTGGTCAACCCCTCGGGTCCAGCGTCGGGCAAGGCGCTGCACGATTTTAACGCCATGCAATTTGAAGCCTCGCGTGGCGCCCTACTGAGAGGGAGAACCTCGATGAGCGGACTAAGAAGCTTTGCAGTTTCATCCGAAGAAACGGCCGCACTGGCGCTGGACTACTTCAACGGCTTCCACGACGGGTTCATGCAGCGGATCGTTTTCGAGTCGCAGGACCGGATCGGTAAAGACCTCAGCCAGAGTTGCACCGGCATTTTCGATGTCGAAATTGACTTCGCCCACTACAACTACCAGCAGGGATCCGAACCATTTCACCCGCACAACCAAATCGTGCGCGCGGAATTCCGCAACGTCCAGGATATCCTGGCTGACTTTGGCGGCGGATTCCTGGGCAACACGATAATCAGCTTGTCCATCGCTCCCGTCAGCCGCCGCAGATCCGGCCAAGTTGCCGCGGAGCAGTGTCTGGGACTGCGTTTAGCGCGGCACTATTACCTGGAGGAACAGCGGCGCTACGATCTCAGGGAATCCCAGTTGTTTACGTTCACGGACGCGACGTTTGTGGAACAGCCTTCAGCGCCTCTCCCAGTCGAGACAGGCTCTTGACCCAGGTCATCGAGCCATCCGGTTCCACGATCACCGCATAGAAGAAACTCGCCGGGCCGGCTTTTGCGCCGTCCTTGAAGGTGCCAAACGTGCCCACGGACAGGCTGACAATCAATTTGCGCTTCGCCCCAAGAACGACTTGAGCCTCGGCACACATCGGGAAATCCCTGCCTTTGTCCAATGCGGGATTTCCGGTCTGCTCGCCGCAGTCGTTAACCTCCCACTGGATTTCGGATTGAGTCCCGACCACGCCGCGCAGCCAGGGCGCAAAAGCCTGACTGGGCAAGGACGCCTCGATCTGGCGCACGTTCGTGTTCTTCGCTATTTCAATCGCTTTGGCGTCGCGTGCCTGCAGTGCGCCCGGCTGGCTATTCAATGCCAGCGCGAACAAGATGACGAACGCGTGCATACAGACCATCTTACGACGCCGGCAGCGGCGCGGATCCGTGGCTACTTCTTGCCTACGGCTACGAGCGCAATGCCGCCCACGAGCGCCAGCGCGCCAACGATGGGTGGCAACGGGATGTTGTTGGTCTTGTCGCGAGTGGCGTGAATCGGCCCGATGTCGACGACCTTTTCCTTAGTCGTGTAGGTAATACCTCCCCACACCAGACCGACCAAACCAAGCACAATCAGGATTGCTCCAAGCGCTTTCATGTACGGTAACCTCCTTGTCGTTGAATCTTGCCTACTACCGGGATCTAAGTTCTTCTACCGCACGAAACCAGTCTTCTTCCGGT
The DNA here is from genome assembly GCA_963734625.1 of Bryobacterales bacterium. Classification (GTDB taxonomy): domain Bacteria; phylum Acidobacteriota; class Terriglobia; order Bryobacterales; family Bryobacteraceae; genus CAVTHW01. The sequence goes on from CAVTHW010000003.1 coordinate 102,766, forward strand.
GATCCTTCTGGACGGCTCCTGGCTTGCCAGAATTCATAAGCGAGGGCGGCGATGTCCTGCTCGGAGTAGGCCTTCGGAAGCCTCTGAGGTAGGTGCAGGTAGGCCTTGTTCGAGTGCTCAAGAGCTTGTCTGGAGCTTTCGTGTCCGGTCAGGTGATCTTCTTTTCCGTGATGCTCGGCGCCGGCGCGATGGGCGTGGGCAGCAAGGTCGCGGTGTTCGGCAGCGATCTGTTGTGATTCATGCACAATCAACGTTAGTGCACGTTCCGCACCAGCTCTAGCGTTAAGACAGATAAGGGCTTAGACGCCTACGGCGCGTGCCGGAGGTGCAGGAGTTGCCGGAGACATGCAGGTTTCGGCGCCCGGGCACAAGGCCAGAGTCACTCACTTGCCGCTCTCGATCCGAAGGTTGTTTGTCATCGAAAAGACCCCGGAGACGCCGTTGGCTTGCACCCCTGCGATGTTCTTGTCGTTCTGGTTGTCGACGACTCCTTCCAGCGTGACGTGCCCGTTCTTGACGATGATGTGGATCGACGGCACCGCCTGCACTGCGTAACGGTTCAGCGCGGCTTGTCCGTAAATCGCGCGATAAGTCGCGAGGCGGATGCGGTCGTCGCCGGGAGAGGTTGGCAGCACCTCGATCTGGTTGTCGACCTTCTCCACACTCTCGATTTCCTTAACCACGCGAGCGGCATCCTGCTTCAATACCGGGCGGGTCACCTGTCCCAATAGCGTGACTGTGGCCCCATTTATCCGGAATGCGAGGTTGTCGAACAGCCCGTAGTAAGGGAGCATTACTAGTTCGTGGCGAACTTCGCGCTCGAGCCTGGCCCGCGCCCGATCTGAAACAGGCCGCTGGACCTGGGCTAGCACACCGACTGCCAGGATCAGACTGATGGCTACTAGCTTCATCGTGGTGTCCTCCTGCTCTAATAATAGCCCTAAGCCAGAGGGGCAGGTTTCGCCAAGCGTCAAGACTGCGCTTTGTGAAACACGTACAGGAATACTGTCACACTCAGGCTGGCCAGCAAATAGATTCCCGATTTCAACAGCGCCATGGCGGCAACCGCGCCGTTCAGAACAGCCAGGAAGTCACGGATGAAGATAGCCGCCTGCAGAATCGTCAGCAGAACCATTCCGATCAATGCGAAGAACGCCGCATTCTTAAGGGTCATGGCGGGATTATAAGCGGACAGCTTCGTCCGGGTCAACCGCGTCTGCTCAGATGGCGAGTATCTTGACCGGGCTCTGGGCCAAGGCTTCGGCAAATTCGTGGACGGCTGTAGCGAACCTGGACTCCGGTTGAATTGAGACTAGCGGCTGGCCGGCCTGGAAGGCGGCGATGCAGCCCTCTGCCGCCCCAGGAACAACTGATAGCAGGCCGCATCCCATTTGGCGCTGAACCTCCTGGGGCCGCATCAAATTCGCCGAGGGCGTCCGATTTATGATGGCGAAGCCAAAGGCGGTGCTGGCCAGACCGAACTGGCGAAGCATCTCGGCACGGTTCTTACCAAATTCAATGCAGAGCGGATCCGGTTCAAGTAGCAGGACCGAGAAATCCGAGGCCAGCACCGCAGCCTGATGCGCACCGGCTAACTGCGAAGGCAAATCGACCAGAACGAAATCGGCGCAGCCGGCCGCGCCGCGAATGATGGCGCCCGCGTGCTCCGGTTGGATCGGATGGGGGTCGGAGGCGATCGGGGCGGCGTAGAGCGCCCGGAAGCCTACGGGCAGGTCGACGAGGTGCCGCTCGACCAGCCGGGAGTCGATGTTGGCCGGCTCGGCGCGGAGCAGTTCCGCCAGGTCGAGCGCGCGTGGCTTGCCCATATGGATCGAGAAGCTCGAATAGGGGGCCAGTTCCAGGGCGATGGTCTTCCTGCCTGTGCTGGCCAATGCGGCGGCGGTGTTTAGCACCAGCGTCGTTGCTCCGACTCCGCCCTTGGCGCCCAGGAACGTTACGACCTTCGCGCTTCCCTTGCCTCCGGCACTCTTCAGGAGGGCGCCAATGTGACGGTAGCGCTCTACTGCGTATTTGACGCAACGCATCAGTGACGCGGGACTCATTCGACCCTTGACCACATAGTCCTGTGCGCCCGCGCGAACGGCCCGCAGCGCAAGATCGGCATCGTCCAAGGCGCTGAAAACGATGATCGGTATCCCCGCCGCCTTTTGGGCGATTTTCTCGAAAGTGCCGAAGCCCCAGGAGTCGGGCAGCTTCAGGTCCAGAAGAACAACGTCGATTCCCCCGGCGTCGAGACGCTTCAGCCCGGCGGTAAGCTCGGCGGCGGTCTCGAGATGGTACTCTCCGGGCAAAGAGCCGAAGATCTCTTGCGCGAGGCCGACGTCAGCCGGGTCGCTGTCGATCATCAGAACGGAAATGCGGGACGCGTCTGGCATGGATCCTCTTCAAATGAAGTGCGGCGGTTCATCTGAAAGTGTACCGAACTCTCGAACCGGCGGCGAAACTCCGCGCCGGCGTGATTCAGCGGCAAAGACAGAGTGCCCACGTGGGGTCAGGCTTTCAGCCGGCCGCCGGCTTTTGAGCCGGCGTTTCTTCGGCCTGTCGGCAGACGCCGGGCCAAAGCCCGGCGGCAGCCAGAAATGGCTGGCCCCACAAGCACGCCGGCGATTCCACTTTTATGTCGCACACCCCCGGCTCAGTTGGTGTCAGCCTCCTGGATCGCTTCGGAGACTTCTTCCCACTCAGCCAGGAGCCGCTCCAGGGTCGAGTGGCGCTCCGCCAATGACTCCGTCATTCGGCGGCTCTCTTCCGCGCTTTTGAAAACAGCCATCTCCCGCTCGACGTGCGCGATCTCCGCTTCCAGGCGCGCCACTTCTCCCTCGATGGCCGCGCGGCGTTCGGCCAACTGGCGCAGGCGGATGGGGTTCAGCCGCTTGGATTTGGCATCCGGATCGGCCTGCGGCTCCGGGCCGGCGGGGGCAGCGGCAACAATGTTCTGCTCGGCCGCCTGCGCGGACTTGCGCCACAGGTAATCCTCGTAATTGCCGGGGTAGACTTGCACCTCGCCATCGCCCACTTCAAACACGCGCGTGGCCAGCTTGTCGATGAAGTAGCGGTCGTGGCTGACGAAAACCAGCGTGCCCGAGTACTTCTGAAGCGCTTCGAGCAGCACGTCCTTGGCCCGCAGGTCCAGGTGATTGGTGGGCTCGTCGAGCAGAAGAAAGTTGCCCGGATCGAGCAGCAACCGCGCCAGCGCGTAGCGATTTCGCTCGCCGCCGGAAAGGACGCCGACGGTCTTGAATACTTCATCCGCGCTAAACAGGAAGGAGCCCAGCAGACTGCGCAGCTCGGTTTGGGTCGATCGCGGCGCCAGATCCATCAGGTCGTCGATCAGCCGCACGCTCGGATCGAGCTGCTTGTACTGGTCCTGGGCGAAGTAGTCGGGTACGACATTGTGACCCAGCCTGAACTCCCCCGAGGTAAGGGGCTCCAACCCCGTGAGGATCCTGATAAGCGTGGACTTGCCCGCACCGTTGACCCCCACCAGCGCGACGCGGTCTCCACGTTCGATGACAAAGCTCGCGCCGTCGAAGACGCGCTTGGTCCCATAGCTTTTGTGCACGTCGCGGAACTCGGCCACAATGCGCCCGCTGGGTTTGGGTTGAGGGAAGGAGAAGTGGATGGCCTTCTCCTCCTCGGGTGGCATCTCGACCCGGTCCATCCGCTCCAGTTCCTTGATTCGGCTCTGCACCTGCTTGGCCTTGGTGGCCTGGTAGCGGAAGCGGCTGATGAAAGCCTCCAACTGCTGAATGCGGGCCTGTTGGTTCTTATGCGCCGCTTCCAGTTGCGCGCGCCGCTCCGTCCTCAGTTCCAGATAGCGCGAATAGTTGCCGGCGTAGAAGTTCAGCCTGCGGTTCCAGATCTCCACCACCTTCAGCGCCGTGACATCCAGGAAGTATCGGTCGTGGGAAACGAGGACCAGGGCGTGCGGATACGAGAGCAGATACTGCTCCAGCCAATTGCGGGCCTCCAGGTCGAGGTGGTTGGTGGGCTCGTCCAGCAACAGGAGGTTCGGCCGCTCGAGCAGCAGCTTGGCCAGGGCAATGCGCATCTGCCAGCCGCCGGAGAACTCTTCGGTTCGCCGGTTCCAGTCGTCCTTAGGGAAGCCGAGCCCGCTCAAGACCGCGCCCACCTGCGCTTCCAGCGCGTAGCCGTCGCGGGTGCGGAATTCGTGTTCCAGCCGGTGGAAGCGGTCGGCGACCTCGCCATATTCGGCGCTGGAGGGGTCGAGGTGCGACATGCTGCGGGTCAGCGCCTCCAATTCCACTTCCGCCGCTCGCAGGTCCTCGAAAACGGCCAGGCACTCGGCGAAGACCGTCCGTCCGGCCAGTTCGAGCCCGAACTGCGGAAGATAGCCCGCCGTGACGCCCTTGGTCGAGGAAAGCGCGCCGTAGTCGAGCGTCTCGGAGCCGGAGAGAATCTTGAGCAGCGTGCTCTTGCCCGTGCCGTTTGCTCCGACCAGGCCGATGCGCTCGCCGGGATTGATTTGCCAGTCGGCGTTCTCGAAAAGCAGTTTTTCGCCGAAACGCTTGCCGGCCGAGGATAGCTGAATCACGTTAGGGGGCCGCAGAAGAAGTCCAGCGACGTGGCGATGTAGTCCTTCATCTCCGGGCGCCGGACGATGGCATCGAGGAAGCCGTGCTTGACGAGGAATTCGCTGCGCTGGAAGCCTTCGGGAAGCTTCTGGCGGATGGTCTGTTCAATCACGCGAGGGCCGGCGAAGCCGATCAGCGCGCCGGGTTCGGCGATGTTGAGGTCGCCGAGCATGGCGAAGCTCGCCGTAACGCCGCCCGTGGTCGGGTCCGTGAGCACGCTGATATACGGGATGCGAGCCTCGTCCAGACGCATCAAGGCGGCGGAGATCTTCGCCATCTGCATCAGGCTGACCGCGCCCTCCTGCATGCGCGCGCCTCCCGAGGCCGAAACGATGATCAGCGGCGCACGCTCGGCGACCGAGCGCTCGATGGCGCGCGTGATCTTCTCGCCCAACACCGCGCCCATGCTGCCGCCGATGAACTTGAGCTCCAGCGAGCAGACCTGAACCCTCCGGCCCTTGAGCAGGCCGGCGGCTGAAATGACGGCGTCCTCAAGCAGCGTCGACTTCTTCATCGCCGCCAGGCGATCCTTGTAGGAACGCTGGTCGACGAATTCCAGAGGATCGCTGGAAGCCAGGCCGTGGTCGAACTCCTCCCAAGCGCCGCCGTCCAGCATCAGCCGCAGCCTCGTGGCCGCATCGATCTTGAAGTGGAAGTCGCACTTGGAACAGACGTTAAGGGTGTCCCCCAGCGCTTTGCGCCAGATGATCTGGCCGCAACTGTCGCACTTGAGCCACAGGCCTTCGGTGCGAACCGTGTGCTCGACCCCGCCAGCCGGGTTTGGGGTGGACTTTTGTCTGGTGAACCAAGCCATGTTTCCGTCTAGTATTCAACGCCACGCTGGGCGCGAATGCCCTTGTTGTAAGGGTGTTTGATCTCCCTGATCTCGCTCACCAGATCCGCGGCCTCAATCAACTCCGGACACGCGTCACGGCCCGTACAGATCACATGTACTCGCTTGGGGCGCTCCGCCAAGCCGGCCAGCACATCGCCCAGCGGGATCATGCCGCAGTGAATGGCGCAATTGATCTCGTCTAGGATCAGCATATCGTACTTTTCCGAGCGCATGGCCTCAAGTGCCGCCTTCCAGGCCTCCCCGGCGAGGCGCACATCTTCAGATTCTAGCGGGCGCCCGCGGACCATTACAAAACCGCGCCCCATGACCCGGATTTCAAACGCTCCCCCGAGCAACAGCGCCGCATCCAGTTCTCCATAGTGCCAGGAGCCCTTGATGAATTGGATCATGAGGACCTTAAGACCCTGGCCTACAGCCCGCAGCGCCGCGCCCATGGCCGCCGTAGTCTTCCCTTTGCCGTTGCCGGTGAAGACCATCAGCAGCCCGCGACCCTCCGCCATTGTTTTACGTTAACGCGGCTTCCAGAGCTGCCGCAAGCTGAAGCTTGCGCCACTGTCGCCAAAGTAGCGCAAGCTTTAGCTTGCGACTGCTAGGCGTTCACGACGGGTAGCGGAACCCGGTACCGCCCTGCGAAGATGTCGCCGAAAAGCTGGAGCATTTCGGCGTGGATGAGCCCGTTATCCACCAGCACATGCGGAGAGTGCAGGCCGTGTGGGCCGCCGTGCATGTCGCTCAGCGCGCCGCCGGCCTCGGTGACCATCAGCACCCCCGCGGCCATGTCCCAGGGCCTCAGGCTGAACTCCCAGAACGAGTCCAGGCGGCCGCAGGCCACGTAGGCCAGGTCCAGGGCCGCCGCCCCCGCGCGCCGGACGCCGTGGGTCAGCATGGCCAACTGGTGATAGAAGTGAACGTTGATGTTCTTGCTGCGCTTACTGTTGGGGAAGCCCGTCGCGGTCAGGCTCTCGGCCAGCCGGCTCACTTGGGAAACGTGGATGCGTTCGCCGTTCACAAAAGCTCCCGATCCGCGCTCGGCTGTGAACATCTCGCCCCGCAGCGGGTCGAAGATCACCCCGGCGATCAGCTCGCCCGCCCGCTCCAGCCCCATGGAAACGCAGAACACCGGGAAGCTGTGCGCGAAGTTGGTCGTGCCGTCCAAAGGGTCGATGTACCAGCGATACTCCGAGGCCCCTGGGCGCGCGCCACCCTCCTCCGCGACCACCGCGTGATCGGGCAATTCCAGCCGCAGCCGCTCCACAATCAGCTTCTCGGAGGCGATGTCCGCTTCGGTGACCAGGTCGAACTCGGCTTTGAGCCGAAAATCGACCCGGCGCAGGTAATACTCCTTCAGCAACGCGCCCGCGTCGCGCGCAATGTCCTGCGCAATTTCGAGATGAGAGGCCATCTAAGACCGGCTAGCTGCCTTCTTCGTACAGATACTTGATGTCGTGCTTGAAGACGAAGAGATTGGGTCCCTCGCTCCGGGTGAGCCGGATGAAGTGGGCATCGTAGAACTCAATGGTTCCGGCGTATTCCTCGCCATTGCGAAGGCGAACCCGAACCGGGGTTTCGTCCTGGATTAGGCGCCGAAGATACTGCACTTCTTGAAAGGTCTGGTCCGCGGGGCTTTGCTTGGGTCTATTATCGCGCTTGTCCATCGGGTTTTCCGCCCGCGGTTCGCTGGCCGGATTCCTCATAATAGCCACTGCGCGCCTGTACCCGCAAATCCGGATTGCGCACCTTGACCTCCAGCCGGTGAAACCGCTCAACGGTGGGCGGAAGGTTGCGCGGGTAGTAGCCCAGAAGATATTGGGTGCGAAGTTCGCTCAGAATGTCGAAGAAAGCCTTGTCCAAAGAAGCGGCGTCGCTAGGAACGAACACCCGGCCCGCCGTACCGGCGGCCAGTGCGGCCAGCGCGTTTTCGCCCCCCAGATTCCGTCCGGCATCATTGGTTATAGGCACCACCAGGATGGCGTAGATGACAGCGTCCGCAAACTGGGCCGCCTCTAAGGCGTCGTGGAATGTCTTGGCGCTGGTGGTATCGCCGCCGTCGGTGATCAGGATGATTACCCGCCGTCCATCCCGCCTCTCCAGGTCCCTTGAAACCAGGTAGATGGCATCGTACATCGATGTGCCGCTGTCGGGTTTCAGCAGCTTCAGCGCCTGCTCCAGGCGCGCCTGACGCCGGCCAAAGCTGGACTGAAGCGTTACGTTGTAGCTGAAGCTGTAAAGCGAGACCGAGTCTTCCGGGTTGCCCTCGTCGAAAACTGCCTTGAGGAAGCGGGAAACCGACTCCGTTTCGTAACGGAATTCGATGGCCGTCGACAGGCTGGTGTCGACCAGCAGCGCCACCGAAAGAGGCTGCACGGTTTGCCGCTCGAAAAACGCAGCGTCCTGCTTCACACCGTTGTCGTAGATAGTGAAGTCGTCCCGCTGCAGCGTCCCAATCAGGTCCCCGGACGGATTCCTCACGGTGGCCAGAATTCGCACCAGCCTGACGTCAACCTTGAAGGTCGGCGGTTGCTGGGCTGCTGCCGGAATAGCAATCGAGCCGAGCAGCACTATACCGCCCAGGATGGAGCCGATGGCCCTCACACTACGAGTGATGATAGCAGAACGGGTTTAGGTTCCATGGATTCTCCGCCGCAGTGCGACAATGTGCCCATGGACCGAATCTGCCACGAGGCCCGCCTCACCGTGCGCTACGCCGAAACCGACCAGATGGCGGTCGCCTACTACGCCAACTACCTGGTCTGGATGGAGGTGGGCCGCGTCGAATACTGCAAGGCCATTGGCTTCCGCTACCGCGACATGGAATCCGCCGATGGCGTTCGGCTGGCAGTGGTTGAAGCCCGCTGCCGCTATCTGTGTCCGGCCCGTTACGACGATGAACTGACCGTCAAGACCTGGATTGCCGGCGCGACCCCCCGCGGGGTCCGTTTCGGTTATGAGATCTCCCTGGCCGAGAGCGGCCGGAAACTGGCCGAGGGCGAGACCAAGCACATCTTCTGCAACCCCCAGATGAAGCCGGTCAGGCTGCCCGAGAAGTACCACCCGCTGTTCGGGATCTCTTAGATCAGGACAAGAGCGTTCTGGATCTCGCCCGTGACGACCGCCTTATCGACATCAACAAATACATTAACTTCAGACCGTATACCAAAGGCATTCAAGTAGATCCCAGGTTCAATTGAGAAGCACGTCCGGGGGATGATCCGGCGCTCGTCGTGGGTCTCCAGGTTGTCCATGTTGGCGCCGGCCCCGTGAACCTCCTCGCCGATGGAGTGTCCGGTTCGATGTACGAAGGCGTCTCCGAAGCCCTGCTCCCGGATGTAGTTTCGGGCTGCGTCGTCCACCTCGAAGCCCCGCAGCGCCTCGCCTTTCTGTACCGCGGACTGCACTCGCTGGATAGCCCGGTCGCGAGCCTCCCGCACCACCTGGAATACTCGCTCCACCTCCGGGGGCGCTTGCGCGCCGCAGAACCCGGTCCAGGTAATGTCGTAGTAGACGCTGTGGGGTTGGTTGAGTTTGGCCCACATGTCGATCAGAAGGAGGTCCCCGGGCCGGATCGGGCGGCTGCTGGCGGGAGTCGGTTCGTAGTGCGGATTGGCCGCGTTCTCGTTCACCCCCACGATGGGGCCGTGGTCGGTGACCAGGCCCTCGGCGGCGAATCGTGACAGAATGAACTGCTTCACTTTCCATTCGGAAATGGATGAACCGGAATGCATTCTTCCGGAAACCAACTCGAATGCTTCGCGCCGGATCGAATCCACGCGGCGGCCCGCCTCTATATGGCTCGCTAGCTTGGCCTCGTCCCAACGAGCTTCGAATTGCTGGATCAGATCCGCCGAACTGGCAACCTCGATGCCCAGATTCCGCACTTGTTCCAGGGTGCCCGCGTCCACCAGGGACACATACGGAATCACACACTGGGGGGAGTACTGCATGGCGATCCGGCCGCAGCCAGTCAGCAACTTCCCCAGGCCTTCCAAAAGTCCGCTCCAGCTCGAGTACTTTGCCTTGTCACCCGGAACCGCGTCCAGGACCGCCGGTTCGATCTGATGAACCAGGCCTCTCGGTTCCCCGGAGGCTGGAATCAGGTAGAACCAGCGCCGGGTCGGATCGACTTCCGGCCCTAATCCCAGGACCCGATACGCCAGCGGATCGCGGCGGTGATGATCGAAGAACAGCCAGCCGTCCAGATGCTGATCGCGCAGCGCCTCCTGAATCTCATTCAGATTCATTGACATCCCTCCGTTATTTCACCCCTCCCATTAATGCCTTGGTGGGCTTTACAAAGAGTGACAAGATCAGCCCGGCGGCGATCCCGAAAGCCGCAATCAGACCAAAAAGCGTGGGCAGTGGCAGCGACTCGTACATCGAGGCGATGCGCCCGCCCAGGTAGTTGCCCACGGAAAGCGAGAGAAACCAAACGCCCATTAGGAGGCTTCCGATCCTGGCCGGCGCCAGTTTGGTCATGGCGCTCAGGCCGACCGGGCTAAGGCAAAGTTCACCCACGGTATGCAGCAGGTAAACCACCACCAACCACATCGGGCTCACCTGCGCTCCTCCTGAGGCCTTCAGAGCGCCCAGCGCCATCACCACGAAGCCCAGCCCCGTGGCCAGCAAACCCATCACGAATTTCGCCGGGCTGGATGGTTCGCGGGATCCCAGCCGGACCCACAGCCAGGCGAACGCCGGAGCCAGAGCAATAATAAACAGCGAGTTCACGGATTGAAACCAACTGGAAGGAAACGAGAACCCCAGGACGTTCTTGTCCGTGCTCCGGTCGGCGAAGAGGTTGAGTGTCGATCCGGCCTGTTCGAACATGCACCAGAAAAGCGCCGAAGCCAGGAACAGCACCCCCACCACCATGAGTTTCTTGCGCTCCGCCGAACTCCAATCGGCGCCGAAGAAGAGCCAGGAGAAGAACACAACCACGGTTACGAGCAGCATCACGCCCAGCGCATCCGAAAGCAACCCCGCGGTGATGTTGACGGCGCCGCTCAGGTTCAGTCCGGCCAGAACCAGGATCAGAATCAGCGTCGTTCCGAGCCCGTTCCGCAGCCAGCGGCGTTCTCGCGTCCCTTGCTCAGGAGTTGCGGCCGGCTCCGGATGCAGTCCGGCCTGGCGTAGGTGCTTTCCGCCCGCGACGTACTGGATCAGGCCTAGGACCATTCCCGCCGCTGCGACGCCGAATCCGATGTGCCAGTTGACCTGCTGGCCGAGGTAGCCGCAAACCAGGGGCGACAGGAACGCGCCCAGGTTGATGCCCATGTAGAAGATCGAAAAGCCGGCGTCGCGGCGGGCGTCGTCCGCGCCGTACAGTTGTCCTACCATCACGCTGACGTTTGGTTTCAGAAGTCCCGTTCCGACCGCGCTGACGGTCAGTCCGAAGTAGAACGTGGCCAGCGCCGGAACAGCGAGCAAGATGTTGCCCGCGGCGATCAGCATTCCTCCGTACAGCACCGCCCGCCGCTGTCCCAGAAACCGGTCCGCAATCCAGCCGCCCGGCAGGCTGAGCATATACACCGAGGCCGTATAGAGGCCGTAGACGGCGCCGGCCTTCGCCACGTCGAATCCGAGCCCGCCCGAGGCTGCCCCCGCGGTCATGAACAGGACCAGCAGGGCGCGCATTCCGTAGTAGCTGAACCGCTCCCACAACTCCGTCATGAAGAGCGTGGCCAGGCCGCGAGGGTGTCCGAAGAACTCCTTGCCGCCAGCCCCTAGTTCTTCCGCCATTCCACCTCTGTCGTCAGGCTCAAAAAGCCCACACTAACCTTATCATCCATGACCCGGAAGGTCAGTGCATCATCCAGCCAGTCCTGGCTCAGTCCGTCCCAGTACTGCGTCGCGGCCGTCAAGGTGTACTCCTGCCCCGTCAGAAGGCAATCGAAGCGGAAGGTGACTTCCAACTCCTCTCCCGCTTCGAACCGGCCCAGGCTCCTTTGCTCAAGGCGGGTATTGGTTCCGAACACGTCGATGCCCAGCCTGTTCCGTACCAGCAGACCGACCACGGGTTCATCTACCGCTTTGAGGAAGCGGGCCCGGACCTTTACCGCCACGCGCTCGCCGCTGCGAACGGTGTTCGCCGGAACGCCTTCCTGATTGAGCAGAACGACCTCTTGGATCTGGCTGGCTCCGTCCCCGTGCCGGTAGCTGCTGCGCGGGCCTTCGTCCGGGGGACGCGGGCCTTCTTTCTGCTGCTCGAGCACGTATCCCACATAGCGATTGACGACATCGTGCGGAGACCCTTGCGCGGCGACTTGTCCCTGCAGCAGCAGAATGGCCCGGTCGGAGAGCCGCTTGACCAGGCCCAGGTCGTGGGAAACGAACACCACCGTCACGTTCTTCCGCTTCAACTCATCGAACTTGTGAATGCAGCGGTTGGAGAACGCGGCGTCGCCCACGGCCAGCGCCTCGTCGATCACCAGGATGTCCGGCTCCACGTGAATGGCCGTCGAGAAGGCCAGGCGGACGTACATGCCGGTCGAGTACTCCTTGACCGGCCTGTCGATGAACTCTCCGATCTCCGCGAAGGCTGCGATCGACGGAAACGCCCGGTCCAGTTCCCGGCGCGACAACCCCAAGATTTCGCCGTTGATGTAGACGTTCTCGCGCCCCGTCGCCTCCAGGTCGAAGCCCGCCCCCAGTTCCAGCAGCGCCGCGATGCGGCCTTCCGTCAGGGTGCGCCCGCTGGTGGGCTGGATGATTCCGCTGAGGATTTGCAGGAGGGTGCTCTTGCCCGATCCGTTGGGGCCGACGATTGCCAGAAACTCGCCGCGCTCCGCCCTCAGGCTCACCTCGCGGAGCGCCCAGAAATCGGCATGATGCCTGGCCCTCGAGAACGGCAGGATCTCGAGGATGCGATCGGAAGGATGCTGGTAAAGCCGGTAGACTTTGGAGACCTTATCAGCGGTAACCACGGTTCAAGCGTCAACTATACCGCGCCAGGGGTCAAAAAGGGGACAGACGCATTTTCCATCTTGTCCGCATTCAGATAACAGGCTGAGGGTCTGCGCGATCGTTGAAAAGGTTCGCTAAAGTCGTATCGTCACGGTGAGGTCGCGCCCCGGCGTGCCGCTTCCACCCGCGGCGACGGAAAGGATATCCACGCTGAGCTGCGCTCCGGCCGTGAGCGGCGGTAAGCCGAAGCCCCAAACCACATTGGACATCGAGCCACCCGCGGGGATGGTCAGACGGCAATAGGGCGCTGCGTCCAGGCGCAGTTCCAGTTCGACCGGAGCCCCGGTCGGCGGCTCCCGCAATACCGCGAATACGTCTTGCACCGACTGCGCTGCCTCGACCACCAGTGGCGGGGCGACATCGGATTGGATGGCCAGGTAGCCTTCCACTTGAATCGAAAATTGCCCCCCGTGAAGCGTCCTCAAACCCAGGTCCGTGGTATCAGTGAGATTGGCTGGTGAGACGTCGCTGCTGCCGTGCATATTCGTCACAACCAATTCGGCGCTGGCTATCCGCACATCCGGCAGGAAGATCGGATGGCTGTAGCTGCCGCTGGCGGGACTGCCGAAGAAGTCCTTCGGGAATGCGAGCACGTAGGTCCTCTTGCTCAGCCGGTAGACTGGCGTAATCTGAAGATGAACGGCGGCCGTGCTGCCATCGACGCCCCTGACGACACTGACGCTCCCGTCCTCGTGCACTTCGGTAACCGCCATTACCTCGGCGTCCACCTGGATCCTGTCCCCGGCTTGCACGCTTCCCCCCGACGATAAGCTCAGGGCCTCGTCCGTGGCGCTCATCTCGGCGGTCAAGTAGAGTTGCGAAGGGCTGGCCAGCTCATTCCAGTAGTACAGCCACAGCATCCCGCTCGTGATCGTTCGGGTGTTGGTCAGACTCTCAAAACCGACGGCCGTCAGACTCTACCGTCCCCTGGCCGGCTGGCCGCAGCCCGAAGATCGGTATCCCTGGCCGATCCGCGTCCCACGGCGCCCCACTCGAGTCGCCGATCCTCCAGCGCGTCACTGGCGACAGTTCGTAGGCGCACTCCTGATCGTTGACGTTGGCCGCCCGCCCGCAGATGTGCAGCGTGGCTCCCGGGCGATTGGGCGCCTCGAACTCCACTGGGCTCGTGCTCCCCAGGGCGCCGAAGTGCCAGCCCGCCTCCGCCACCACAAAGGTGCTCGACGCGTCGGGTTCCGTTTCCCAGGGCCCCCCGACCGTCATTGTCGTTGCGTCATTGGACAGGATCTTGCGCTCTTCGCCGCGTCCCTTGCCCGCGGTGATTCGAACCACCATCCCCCGATACACGTTCTCGGTCAGGGTCAGAGTCGAGTTGCCGATTGTGTTGATCGAGTGGATTTCAGCCGCCAGTTCGGGCTGGAGTTCCAGCCGCCAGTAGAAGTTCGCGTGATCGTAGTTGGCGTCGGGAGGAGCCTGCAACTGGATTGCCAGCCCGGTGTCCAGGAAGGTTGCGGCCACGCTCGGCACTGTCGCAATCAGGAATAGATGCACCGGATTCGTGCCCCGGTATACCTTGAACCCGCTGGTGCTCGAGGAGAAGCTCAGTCCCTTTAGCTGGACTGTGTTGCTGTCCGTGCCCGGCGGTATCGTGGCGCGCACCAGGAATGACAGCGGGCTCTCCCCCCCGTCGGCGGAGGCCGCACTCACCGCATAGTAGAGCGTCTGATCTCCATACAGTCCCCCGCCGGAGGTTGACACAGCGGGAGACAAGTCCACCAAAGGGATGCCGGGGCCGCTCGTCGACGGCTGCTGCGGGACCACAAACCCGGCCTTGAGCCGGATATTGGTTTGGCCTTCGCCCGTCTGGTCCACCGTTTCCTGGATGTCGAAATCCGTCCCTCCGTCTGCATTCAGGATGGAGCCCACGAGCGGCCTGGGCAGGCCCACTCCGCAGCCCGCCTGTCTTCTGTTTCCGCTGCCGCTGGCGCTGGCCGTATCCGTGTACCATTCGTCGTCGTGAATCTGGGCGGTAATCACGACAGTGCGGTAGTTGAGCCCTGGCGACACACTCTGGACCCGGAAGGCTTGCCGTGCGTACCCCTCTTTCAGATAGGTCAGCGTGATGAGATCTCCCGGCCTCAGATCGACTCCCCTCACGCTGGTCTCGAACTGGACGTATTTGTTGCCCCAAATCGATTTGTTGAGCTGAAGCTGGATGATCCTCGCCGCCTGGTGAAAATTGGGAATCCCCAGGGCGTTCAGCGAGGCGCTGATTTCCTGCCCGGTCAGCAGGACGTCATCCACGTCCACCAGCGATAGGCTGTCCTGTTGATACTCGTTGAAAGCGTCCTGGAATTCCACGCTGAATCGATTCGACGAGTCGGCCGCGCTCTTGCTCCAGAACTTGATGCTGGGTTCGCCGCTCTCCTTGCGCAGAATGCCGGAGAAGCCTGACGTCCCGTCTCCGAATTCGTAGCACGGCCAGCCGCCGTTCAGTGTCTCGGTGCTGTTGCTCCCCGCCGCCTTGGCCGGTTGCTGCAGCGCCAGATTGTTCTCGGCCCGCAGTTGCAGCCGCCCGTCCGCCCCCGGTGTGAGGTAGACGCGGCATGCTGTCCGGACGCCGCGGATCACGTCCGCTACGCTGCGCCTCCGCCGCAGCACCAGGTTGCACTGATAGCGGCGGATCTGGATGGGATTGCCGTGCAAGTCCTGGGCCTGGATCTCGCCGGCGCAGTATGCGGCGGTCTGGGCGAAACTGGCCGCGTCGATCTCCTCCATCGTCCAGCCGCAGCGCCTTAGGATGTCCAGGATCACCCACGCCGGATTGTTGTCGAACGCCAGGTCCAGTTGCTGCCCGTCCTCGCCGTAGCGCGCAACTTTCAAGCCATCGATCAGCACCTGTATCTTGGGCAGGCTGCTGCCGTCATTGATCCGGTTCGGGACAACCACCGACAGAAACGCCATGCTCCCGTAGGGATCGCCCAGGGGATTTCCGTTCGAGTCCGTGAAATCCGTGTTGAATTCGCCCGTCCGTACGCCGCGGCCGACGATGTTGAACCAGCCCGTGGCGGTCATGTTCGTGCCCGCTCTCCCCGCCGGTATTTCAATATCGTTGACCAGGACCTTCTGTACACCCTGTATCTCGCCCATCCCCAGGAGCACTTCCATGCGGGTCAGGTTACCGTCGTTCCTGGCGAAGACAATCGGCGGTGCGTACCACGCGGTCCCGTAGACCATTGGAACGAAATCGTTGTACCGGCCTTCGTTCTCCAGCACGGCCGATGTGTGGAAGGACTTCTCGCCGTAGGTTCGAACTTGAATCGAGGGCGGCACGAATTCGATGCCTCCGAAGCGGCGCGTGGGACTCTCGGCGGCGTCTTGGCTGAACATGCCTCGCTGCTGGCATTGCGCCCGCGTGTAATCGCAGAACGTGTGGGGGACGCCTCCCGCCAGGCTTCCCGAGCCGCCTGGAATGTCCGGGGAGTAGCCGCACCGGTAGAACGCCGAGCATGGCCCCTGCGTCCCCCCAGTTGCTGCTTCGGCTCTCTGCGCCGCATTCGCCGGGAATCTCCAGGGGCACAGGCGCTGGATGCGGACCTCCGGCGTCAGCAGTCGCTGCAAGTTCATTCGGTTTGTCGCGGTAACGCGTAGCGTCGTTTCGGTGATCTCGTCGGGGGCGTTCGCCGAACCGCGGAATACGACAGCGCTCGGTGAGGCGGCCACACCGTTCTTCAGGTCGAAGAATAGGAAACGGGCCGTCACCTTTGCGCCTTTCCAGCCGGCGCTCCGTTCGATCTGCGAGCAGTGCGAGTCTGTATTCGCCAGGCTGACCGACAGACGCGCCAGGCTGTCGATTCCCTCGTTGGCATCCGACCGCATATCGAACAGGTTGTGACCCAGCACGCGCGCCTCGTAGACCTCGCCGTCCACCTCCACCCGGTGCGTGCAATACCTCTCGGTCGCGCCGGAGGCAAGCTGGAAGGTGAGCAGGAAGAGCGGCGTTTGCGTTGTGCCCAGTTCCTTCAAGTCGGCGATTGTCGGCATGGTTCTCCTAGATGGCGGGAAACGCCACGATCCGCAGCGCTCCGGAATGCTGCTCCGGCCCCTCGGAAGTCAGTCTCAGTACATCGTGGTCAAATCGCGCTTTTTCGTGGACGCCGCACCGCGAGGTCGTTCGCCGGTAATCCGACGGCGCGATCTGCGCTTCAGCCTGCATCCCGAATACGTCAACCTGCGCGCCCCCGTCGATTCGGATGCCGAATGTGACGCCCGCCTCTGCGCTCGAGCTTCGTCCGGAATGGACCAGGCGCTTCCAGTTGGATTGGACGGATTGGGTAATCGACTCTTCCGCGCCTCCCACCGAGCGAAACAATGTCAGATTGGTCGGCGTCTCGCTCCGTACATAGAGACTGAAGCAGTAGTGGAAGTCGCCGGGACCGGCGATTGTCTGTTGTAGGCTTTCCAGAGCCGCCCCAGCGTTGTGGATGCTCGTGGCTTGAGTTCCGCCTTCCGGATCGCCCACGTTTGCCGCGAGCCCGAGCGAAGGCCCTCTTGACCATGACACCTCGGCCAGTTCGTCGCTGTGGAGAAGTAGATTATCGGTCGGGTCAAGAAACGTGAATTCCCCCAGCTTCCCCTCGGCCGCGCGAAAGAATACCTCCAGATTCTCGCGCTCTTCACTGGTGAGGGCCTGAAACGTGAGTTCCCATTCGATCCTTGCTCCACCCGGATCGAGGAGTTTGAGCAACCGGCCGCCCCGCGTTAGGCTCACGATGTTCCTCTGCACCCTGCGCTTTACGATCGGATACTGGACTGTCGCTCCCGGCATAAGCTGTGGAAAGTAGAGCATTTCACTCCCCGTTTTCTTTCACGATCAGCGTCGCCTGCCCTCTCATCACGTCCTGGAAGTCCAGTGCCAGACTGTCGCTATCCAAGCTGCAATCATCGTGAACTGTCCCGTCCCACGGATCGGTGAACGAGAAGGTGCCGAGTCTCCCTTGCTGCGATTCGAAGAAACTCTTCCAGGCGTGCCATCTCGGTCTCGTCCAGCAGTTCCAGGTGGATCTCCCATAGGCGCAGCGGCCGGGCATATTCACGGAATCGCTGCTCGGTTCCGTCGACAAACCGCAGCACGCACGTCGAGTGTTCGATTCTTCGGCCCGCTGGGTACTGCGCTACAGCTCCTGTTTTGAGAAGTGGAAACTCGCTCATGTTAGGATTCGCTCATCACGCCGCCCAGTGCGTGCCCGTTTAGAATCGCCTCTCGTACCGCCATGGCGATGTCGTCGCTGTGGTCCAGGAAGGACCGGCTGTCCATTGCCTGCACCTGGACTGTAATCGTCGGAGCGAAGAAGGGAGCCGTCGCGTTTTGCGCCCGCGGCAGCCCGTACTGGTCGTAGCTGACCGCACGGATCGGCTGCCCCGCCCACGCTGCCGAAGCGCCCTCGAAGTCAACTGGCGGCGGCGCCGTGTACTCTGCCAGCGCCGCTGGTTCGGAATCGCCTCTCCCGGTGAACAAGCCCACGATCCCCGAAACCAGCGACGCCACTCCCACTCCCCCCAGCAGCGACTTGGCCGCCGATTTAGCGATCTCTCCCGCTCCGCCGCTGGTCTTGGCAACCACGCTGCTCACCACCGCTTGCGTGTTCGCACTGACCGCATTCGATTGAATCTGGACCACGCTCCGAAGCTGCTCCAGTTGACTGCTGACCGTAGCCGCGCCCGCGGCGAAACCGTTGGCCGCTGACTCGAGCGTCGCCTGAGCCACCTCCGCTGGCGTAGTCTTACCGGCGCCCTCCATCCCCAGCGCCCCCAGAATCGTCTGTTCTAAATCACTCATTCGGGCTGCTCCCCTCCGCCATAGCTTCTCTTTCCAGCGTGCTGAAAGCGTCCAGTTGCCTTGCCGTTAGCTCCTCGTGACTCCGCTTGCCCGCGAATTTCCAGGCGTAGTATTCCGCGAGCCACGCCGCGCTCGCGGCGGTTATGAGCGGCTTTGGACAGCTCGTCGCGACAGTGTGCTTGCGCGCCCAGACCACTCTGTCCGACAGTTCCGGATGGACTGTCGCGAATCCGCACCGGCGCTTCGTTTCCAAGCCGGCCGCCCTGCATGTCTCGCACTTCCACTTGGCTTGGTCCGAGAACTGGAAGTGGAATGCGAGGATCAGTTTTTTCTTTCGGCCTCGGTCAGGCCGCACTCCGCCTTAACCGCCGCGATGATCTCCCGGCACAGATCCTCCGGGCCCGCCGCCGCCAGGCTCTCCGGCGTGGCTGGCTCGCCGTCCAGCTCAAGTCCCGTCACGTCGTCGATTCCCCACAGGAGGTAGACCCGGTTCACCTCCGTCGCCAGGAGCGCTGCTTCCAGGGTTTCTCGCGGATCGTTTCCGGCCTGCAGGAATTCGATCCTCTGCAGCAAGTCCCGCAGGCGCCGCGTAAGTTCGGCCCGCCTCTCCAGGCTCATCCGCCGGACGGTGAAGCCCACGCCGGGGCGCGTCTCGGACATGACTGCTTTTCGGCTCTCGTAATTCATGCTCTTACCCGAAAGCCACGGCGATTTCGTCGTCCACCGTGCCCTGCGCTCTGCACCCTCGGAACTTCCAAAGCAGGCGCGTTTCGCTGTCGTCGAATTCCGGCGTTTCCGGTATCACGCTCTTCAGATACATCCCGAAGAGCTGTCCCGTATCCTGGCCCAACTGGAGCATGACCTCGATCGGCGAGCGCTGGCGAGCCGCCTGATACAGGCTCTTGGTGGCGTCGTCCTCCCTCCCGAAGAGGTCCATATCGAGGGTCACCGAGCGCGTTCCTGCCGCGAAGCATCGCGGCGTCGTCGCGCCGAATTCGCGCGCCCTCATATCCAGATCGTTCTTCAGCGTGACGGCCCCGTCGGTGATGGTGAAGAAGCGGTCTGGAGCGCTTCCCATCCACATTTGGCCCAGGTGCCCCGGAATGATCGTGTAGTCGAACCCGCCTTCTGTCGGCTCCGCCGGGAAGCTCTCCAGCTCGCCCTGCCCCTGCGTGAAGCTCCCGGAATCTATCAAGTCCTTCGCGGTTCCGCTGAACTGGAACTCGTGATAGTCGCCGTTGATCTGGATCTGCATCCTGTCGATGGCCGCCCCGCACAGGATTCTTTGGATGGCTTCCTCCGGCGACCAATAATCGAAGATGCTGGCGCTCTTCAATTGGGTCGCCGGCCTATACGTGACGGTGCGCCCGATTGGGGAGCCTTCGCTGGGCGTGAGGCTGAAGGCGGCGTTGATCACCACCGTCTGCTCGTCCACGATCGCCGTGACGAAACGTATCTCGCCTCCGAATGCGACCGCCTGGCCGGCCGTCAGCCCGTGTGGGCCGCTCAGCGCCAGAATCCTGTCGGCGGACCCCGGCCCAGCCGCTCCTCCGTTGAAGACCAGCGGACTGCTTCCCAGCGCGGCCTGGAACAATGGAGCGTACCCCGGTTGTCCGGCCTCGCCTGTCCAGGCAGTCATGTAGCTGCGCACATCGAAGGTTGTTTGTTTGCGGAGGTTCACCGGCAGGCCTTGGAAAGTCCTCGTGCCCGTCTTGTCTTTCCTGTCCGGTTTGTCCGTCGCGTGTTTGACCGTCAACTTTACCGCCGGAAAACGGTCGCTGCTTGTGACTGCCGGCACCGTTCCGTAAGCTGTCTCGGTCGCTGAATAGAATCGGTTGTTGTTAGACGAAATATAGCAAGCCATGAGATCCCCTGGGCCTTCTTAGCCGATGCTGACATCGACCTCGAAAGTCACCCTTGCAGACTGAATGAAGTTCTTGCCGCCGTGCTTTACGCCGCCAAAAACCACCTCGTACCCGCCCGTGTAGTACATCCCTCCGCCCCAGTTGCCGCGTTGCACGTCGAGCACGTTCGTAACCGCCTCCGCGTGCAGCTCAACCAGCCGCCCCAGATCCTCCAACCTGTCCCGGGATACACGGACCTCTACCGCCATTCCGGCTTTCCCGGAAAACGTCCTGAACTTTTCGCGCTGGTTGTTCTTCAGCTTTTCGCAATAGACGTAGAAGACCGGATACTGGACTCCCGCGCTTCGTTCGGCCAGTTCGGCCGCTATGTTCTGCGCCAGGACTTGGGCTGCTCCGATCTCCGCCAGTCCGATGTTCTCGCGGCTGGCGATGGCGGCCAGCGAGGCCGGCAGCCCCGTCGGCGCACCCAGCCTTCCCGCCACAGTGGTTGAGACTGCATTCGCTACTTGGGCCACTTTGTTTATCCCCTTTGCAGCCGGCGTTCAAAGCGCCTGTAGAACTCCGGCGGTTGACCGTCGCCGGGCTTCTTCCCGTTGACCATGCCGGCGGCCCCCATCACCCATTTCGCGCCGATGGCGATGGGCGAGACGTTCTGCATTTGCAGGCTCTCGAGTTCGAGACCCACGTAAACGTTCCAGCCTCTGGCGTTTGACGGAGCCGCTGTCGCCTCCGCCCCCAGCGCCTCGCCCTGCGACGCGGTCAGCACCGCCAGGTCGCTGGGGCAGCCTTCCGCCCCAGTCCCGCTGACCCACGCCACCCTCACCCAGTAGGTCGCCGCGGCGCGTTGCTGCTCGCGACGGCGCTCACTGTCGGCGCAGCCGCTTTCTCCACCGGTTCCCCAACCATTCCCAAGCCCGTTTCGAACAGGCTCAAACGGCCCCACTTGGCCAGCCGTTCGTACTCGTTCCACTTGCCCTTATAACGGTCATTGAGGTGGCTGCTGTATGCGTCCCGGTACGCTAGGGCCAGTGTTCGAAACGTGTGCCATAACTGGAGAGGCCGAGTCACAACCACTCGCTCCAGCCCCTCGGGAACCTCCTGGGACATCCGGGTCGTCAGTTCGACTTCCACTTCCTGCTTCGCCAGAACGAGTTTTCGCGAGAGGTCGATGCCCTCGGTGGATGCCAGGTCGTAAATGCTGCTCTCCCAGCCCCTCAGCTCTTCCAGTGTCGAGATTGTCCCATCCGTGAATAGTGCCATCCTCTCCCCTCAATCCTGGTTTCCAGGCGCTCGCTCCTATGCCTTTAAGCCTTTCACTACGACGGGCTTTTTCGGCTCGGGCTCCGACACCACCGTGACCTGAATTCGGCTGGCTGCCGCCGCCCTGTCCGCCAGACGTTGCTTTTCCGCGCGCTCCTCCCGAAACGCCAGCGCCTCTTCCTCGGTGCCCTGCCGGGCGGCGCTTTCCACAATCAACTTCGCCGCGATCGCGCGCGGGACTTCCGTCACTACCCCGGCCCGGCCTCCGTCGGGAGTCTCCAGGCTCACTACGACGGTTTGAGCCTCTGCGATTCCGGATTCGGTCTGCCGCAACTTTTGGTAGTACGCTTTGAGATCCATATATCCTCTCCCGGTCCCCTGGGACCCCGGCCCGCGAGCCGAGGCCCAGGGGTAGCCTGTCCTAGCTGTTCACCTGTACGCCGAATGCGTTGCGCAATACGCCCACTCCGTACAACACGTCCACCGTGAACTGTTGCGCCAGAGTGTTAGGCTGGTAGCTCATCACCACCCGCATGCCGAAGTTGCCCATCTCGGCGTACTCGGCGATGGCGCCTGTCCCCGGAAGGGGTTGCGGCAGCCTCCGCACCACCAGGCCCAGCGCGCTCCGCGCGAAGGCCATGTTGTGCGTCGAAACCGGTCCGCTGCCGGTCTTCTTCACGAACTGCGACCGGAACACGTAGAAGTCCTTGATCTTTCCCACCGAGCCATCGACCAGGGCCCGAAGTCCGGCTTCACCCACCGTTCCGTACTCGCTGAAACGCGAAATCTGCCTCAACTGCGAGTAAGTGGCCGAATCCACTACCAGATACTTCGGCTCGCTCGTGGGCACCTTGGCCTCGAACAGCGCTGTCTCGGCGGAGTCCACCGCGGCCTCGTCGATCGCTACGCCCGACGTGCCCACCGGAGCGTTGGCGGTGAAGCTTGCGTATAGCCCCAGCAGATCGCTTTCAATCTTCTCGGCCAGGGCCACCAGGGCCGGCTGCATGTAGAGTCTGAGCAGATCCGGAACCGCCAGGATCTTGGTCACGTCCGGTATCTGAAACGTCGCCTCCGCGTGCGTGTTGAGCACGATTTGCGCGTTGCCCAGATTCGGATTCTGCGCTTGAACCGTCCCGCCTTCCGCGAGGTTGTTAGCCACCAGGACCGGAGGGATCGGCACGTTGACCGTGTCTCCCGCGTGGCCCAGTACAGGCTCGAAGTCGCGATTGACAAGGTTGCCCATGATGAGGTTCCCCATCAGGGAAGGCAGTGCGTCAACCGCCACTAACTTGACAATCGCGTTGGCCAAATTTGCTGATGTTACTGCTGGCATCTATTTTCTCCTGTCAGTTGTAGTTCCGCCTCTGAGGGCGTGGTGTTCTCTTCCGCGTTCACTGTGCGCTCTACTGGCCGCCCAGTGTCCGGGAAGCAATCCGTGCTATCTCCTGGCGAACTCTATCGAGTTCTTCAGGACTCATCCCCGGCTTGATCCCGTCCAGATCCACTGTCGCGCTGTGCGCCGGGGATCCCTTAGGAGCCGCGGTAACTCCCGACCCTCCCAGATTGCGGGCCGGCAGAAACTCCGGGTTCTCGTTGACGAACTGGCTTAGGAACTCCCGCAGGTTCACCGTCCCGCGTTCGCTCTCCGCCACCAGCCGGCCGTCTTCCGCGCGCCGAACGTCGTCGCGGACCGCCTTAAACGCCAGGTCCACCTTGGTCACGCCCAGCTTCTGCAATTCCGACCGTATGCTGGCGCTGCGCTCCGCTTCCTCGGCTGCCTGACGGCTGCGCGTGTTCTCCTGGACCAGTTCGTTGACTCTCCGCTCCAGTTGCTCCCGGCGCTTCCGCTCTTCAACCAGTTCGTTCTTGTAGGCCGGCTCGGCTTTGTCGGCTTCTTTTCTCGTGTACTCCTCGATTGCATCGCGGATGATTCCGCGTATGTCCGTTCCTGCTTCCGCCGTCTTCACGGCGGTTTCCTTGGCGCCTTCTTCCATCCCCTTTTCTCCTTTTCCCTATGACCGGTCGCACCACTCGTCGATCTCGCCGACGATCTTGTCCTTGATCTCTTGCCGCACGTCGCAGAGATACTTCAACGAGAGCTTCTTCAGTACCTGCTTGCGCAGAGTCTTGGAGCCGGTCCCCAGGTCCAGCAGTTTCACCGCGTCTTCAAGCTCGCCGCTGAAATCGCCGATGTCGAACTCGTCGAGCCCCGAGACGTCAACCGCCAGCCCGTCCTCTCTGGTCGCCTCGATGGCGCGCAGCACGCGCTTCATGCTGTCCTTTACCGCATCCCCGTATGCCCGCAACACCTCTTGAGTAACGGTGAAGTCTCTCTGTTTGCTGAGCCCCGACTGCTGCGACGCGCTGGAAAGCCCTCCGCCCGCCTGGGTCATCAGGTAACAGACGCGGTAGATCTCGTCCTTCAGCCGGTTCAGGTTCTCGGCCGCCAGCTGGTAGACTTTCCCCTCGGGTTCGGTCCAACCGAAACGGTCCTCTGATCCCAGTTGGATGTAGTAGGACTCTCCCACGATCTGTTTCCACTCGCGGTCGGAGTAAATCACCGGCGAAGCGAACAGTCCCATCGTCAGCGCCCACGCCAGCGCATTGGACTTGTTGAAATGCTCGAGTTGCAGCGAGGCCGCTTTGTTTGCCGTCCACAGCCCGTCGCTGATCTGCAACTGGAAGACCGGAGGCTTTCCCAATCGCGCCAGCCCGTGCCGGCCCTGGTCGGCGAGTTGCGGCTTTCCCTTTTTGTCCTGACCTTCGACCGAGCGGTATACTTCGTACGTCTCTTTGCCGTAGTACAGCCACTTCGTCTCTCGGGCCCAAGCTCCCCGGCTGTATTCCGCCCCTCTGAGCGTGGAGGTCTTGAGGACTATCCACTCCAGCCGGCCCCGGTCGTCATGGCTCCAGTTGATCGCTTCCTGCGGACTGTACAGCATCAGGTAAGCTCGGGCTCCTCCGGCCGCCTCTTCTTCGGCCCGGTTTCTGGCGGGCTGGGCGGATTTCGGGAATTCTGTTACCACGTAGGCGCTTCCGCAGACCAGCGCTTCGATCAGGGCCTTGCGGAAGAAATCCGACAAACACGTCCCGCTTAAGTCGCAGTCCTCGACGAACTCGTTGTAGAAGGCCTTGGCGGTTTCATTGGGCCCTTGGAAACTGAGAATCGGCTCGCGCCGGAACAGCGTCGCCGCGTACCAGTCCACGATCGACCCGAGGTAGTTCTCGTAGAAAACCCGCTGCAGCCGCTCGTAGTAGATGTCCATCGGCTCCTTGTGCCGCCGGATCAGGTACTGCGTCGCATTCGCCGTGAATTGATCTCCGCCCGCGTAGAGGTCCCTGTATTGCTTCCAGGTCGCCTTCCTCCGCGTGTATTCCGGATGCTCTCTGTCGATGTCGAACACTCGTTTAGCTCCTCGGAGTGGATTCCTTACAGAATCCGCTCTGCCCTCTCTCCGGCCTTGGCGAGCGGCCGGCACTCCTGCCAGATTAGGTATCCCAGCGCGTCGGACATGTGCGTTCTCCGCCCGTCCTTTTCCTTGTCGATCACGGCGCTGCCCGGCTTGTATCGCACCTGCTCCAGGTCCAGAATCAACTCCCGGCACTTCGGGTCGATGAACACCCGCGTCTCCTCCGCGGCCGATTTCAACATTGCGTTCACCAGGTTCACCCTCTCCCGAACCTCGGGATTGCCCCGGGGAATCTTGTAACTGGTCGACCGGTAGCCCCCCTTCGCCAGCGCCTGCTTTACCATTTCGAAGTCGCTCGATCCCGTCGTTTGTCTGTGCGCCCCTGACGCATCCCCGTAGATCACCACCCCGCCTCTGTGGTTCGGATACCTCTCTAGAAACTGTTCGCAAACCTCCGGCGTCGTGGCTCGCCCCATCCAGATTTCATCGATCACCCGCAGCACGCCGTCCTTCAGTTGAGCCACGATCGAACACATCGGGTCTACGTTGAAGTCGAGCGACCAGCGCAGCGGCCCTTCCGCCGCCAACTCGCCGGCGGCCAGATTCCTCTGCCGGTCGAAGGAGTGGTAGACCTGCCCTTCGCCGACGCTTAGGTACCTCCCCATCACTTCCTGCTCGAAAAACTGCCCGTCGTAGCTTCGCTTCAGCCTCTCGTAGTAGTCGGGTACCTTTTCCAGCAGGTGCCGGTTTTCGTAGGGTGCCGCAATCGTTACTTCATACCCCTCCACCGGCTGGTCCATGAATCTCCGGTACACCCAGTCGAAGCCCTTGGGGGTCCAGACCGCGAATCCGCAGAGCCGTTTCGCTTTCGGATCGCGCAGCCTCCCCTCCAGCCGCAGCCAGGCCTCCTCCGCCGTGTATGTCAGTTCGTCCAGCCCGAACCAGGCCAGGTTTGTGCCCCTGAGCCGCTCGTAATCGTCCACCGGCCGGAAGATGATGCGCGAGTTTGTGTCCGTCATTACGAGTGTGTTTTCCGCCTTGTGATACTGGTGCGGGATTTGGTCCCTGCCGAGTATCTCGAACAGCGTGCTTTGTGTCGCGTCTCGCAGCATTGGATATGTCGGCGCACCCAGCAATCCGGCGCGGTTTGGATTCAGGTAGCTAAGCCGGATTGCCTCGTGGCACAGCGCCAGGCTCTTGCCTGATCCCACCGGACCAGAGAACCCCTTGAATCTGGCTAAACACCTGTGGAACCGTTCTTGAGAAGGCAGCCGCGCGTACTCTATATCTCGGTAGCAGGTTCCTTCTCTGTCGGTTCCACCCACGTAACTTTGATCTCCTTCGGCTCTTCTTTCGTCATGTCGTCGCGAATCTGCAGCAGCTTGAAATAGTCGCTAAACGAGGCCTTGAACTCTTCCTTCTCCAGCTTCTCTTCGAGTCTCTTGATCGACCCCTCGACGAAGCCTAACGATGAAGGCCTTTCCGCGCTTTTCGTCTTGCTCTTACTGGTAACCCTCTTCTTCGGTTTCTGACTACCTTCTGCTCCAACGCCATCCATTCCAGCTCCTCCCCCTTCTCAGAAGAATCGCCTTCATGTCGGCTGCCCCCGTCTTTGGAACCTTCAACCGAGGTTCTCTGCCCAAAGAGTACACCGCCGGCCTGCACCTCTCACGGCCGCGAAAAGGTCAATTACTAGTAACCAAAGCACTTATTGGCTATAAAATGTCTGTGATCGCCTTTGCGCCGCCCCCATGGAACTTATTGTTTTGCGCTGGTGTCTACTAAGGCGGCCATGGAGTGGCGGTTAAGAGCGCGGGGCTGGCCAGCCCCCCCGAGGGCGCCCCGCGCCGCCAGGAGGTGCGTTATGTTCGAACAGGTTTTCGTGAATCCTACGGGCAGAACGGTCCGGCCGTCCGCGGTTCTGGCGTCCTTCACGGGACAGATGGCCGTGGTCGCGCTCGCCATCTTGATCCCTCTCGCCTACACCGACGTGCTCCCGCGGACTGACTGGCTGGAAAGCGTCATCACGATGCAGGCCCCAGACCTGTCCCCCCCGCCCGTCGAGCCGCTGGTTCGGCTTCCAAAGGATTTCGTGCCGCCGCAACTAGTTGGGAATAGCTTGATCGAGCCGACCGCGTTTCCCGCCAGGCCCGTCACCATCGTTGACCCGCCCGGCGCTTCTGGAGTCCTTGGCAGCCGCCCGCGTGGCTCTGCCGGACAACGTCCTTCTGACCCAGGCCATCCCTGCATTCGGCCTCCCTGCGCCGCCGCCCGAGGTCCCAATCGCTCCACCTGTCGTCCGTGCGGCGCCCCTAAGGGTCAGAGTCGGCGGCGTGGTCAGCGCTCCAGTTCCTATCAGCAGGCCCAATCCCGTCTACCCGCCCATTGCTATCCAGACCCGCGTCTCCGGTGTGGTGAACCTGGAAGCGGTGATTGGAACGGATGGCAGGGTCCGCACCCTGCGCCTGGTCAAGGGCCACCCGCTGCTGGTCGCGGCAGCCATGGCCGCCGTGAAGGAATGGCGTTACACCCCGACCCTGCTGAACGGGGACCCCATCGAGCTCGTCATGTACGTCGACGTCAACTTCGAGTTCGGGAGGTAGATTCTCGGCGGAAACGCGCCCGCGCCGCCGCCGTCATCTTCTCGGTGGCGTACTGAAAAATCAGTCGGGGGGCCGTGTCCTTCCACTCCAACAGGAAAGCCTCCACCGGTTTGGGCTGCTTCTTCCACGCCTCCCGCAAAAACCAGCCCAGCCCCTGATGCACCACTCTTTCCGGGTCCAGCATCATCGGCCGGATGAATTCGAGCAGCGGGCCGAAGTCCTCCCTGACCTTCAGCAGCCCCAGCATCGATACCGGCACGGCCCTACGCTGGTACTTCAGCGCCGAGGATCGCCACCCCGCCAGCGCCTCCAGCGGAACCGCCCCGCTGGTAATCCGCGGAGCGAGGATCTCCACGCATAGAACGTCGGTGTGCGCCCAATTACCGATGCCCGCCTTGAACCACCTCGCCAGCCCCGGCACGGCCTTCTCATCCAACTTTTCACGAAGCCTTTTGACGAGGCGGACCGCCAGCGAGCCTTCTTCGGACTTGCCGCTGGCAAAGAGGATCTCTCCCAGCTTCAGAAACCCCGCGCAGCCCCATGCCGCGGTACTTCTCGAACCACTCCTCTTCCTGCGCGTTCCAGATCGGATGGTCCTTGTCGAACCCTCCCCAGGCCGCGTACCCCTCCGAGAAATAGCGCCGGTACTTGTCCGCCAGCTCGGGCTTGGCGTGCTTTTCGCAGTACTTTCGAATCTCCGCTGCCAACAGTTCCGCTTTTGTCATGGTGTCCGCTCCGCCCCACATCATCGCACGCCCTCGAAAAAAACTCTTGACAGCATCGAAGCTATGGGTTACTGTATTAGTGACATAATACAGTAATACGATGCGGCTCAAGCTCAATCCCGCCAGCCCGGTTCCGATCTACACCCAGATCTTCGACCAGGTTCGCTGCGGCATCGCGGCGGGCGCCTTGAAACCGGAGGATGAACTCCCCTCGGTGCGCGCCCTGGCGACCGAGCACCTGATCAACCCCAACACCGTGGCCCGCGCCTACCTGGAACTCGAGCGCGAGGGCTTCGTCTCGAAGAGGCGCGGCGCCGGCACCTACATCTCTTCTCAGGCAACGCGCCTCGGGGAGAAAGAGAAGGCGCGCATCGTCGGCGAACTCCTGGACCAGGCCTTGACTCAAGCGACCCAACTGCACATGCCCGCCCAACAAGTGCGCGATCTCTTTGAAAGCGATTTGCGGCGAAGGAGGCCAAACGATGAGTGCTCCCGCGATTGTCGTCGAAAACCTCACCCGGAGATTCGGCAGACGCCTGGCGGTAGACCGGCTCAGTTTCGAGGTGGAAACGGGGCGCGTGTGCGGCTTCCTCGGCCGGAACGGGGCGGGGAAGACGACCACCATCCGCATGCTCATGAACCTTCTGCATCCCACTTCGGGAAGGGCCACCCTGCTCGGGCTCGATCCCCAGCGCCAATCCGTGGAACTGATGCGGCGGGTGGGCTACGTCGGCGAGGCGCCCGCCATGCACGGCTGGATGAAGGTCCGCGAGCTCGTGGAGTTCACCGCCGGTTTCTACGCCGCCTGGGATCGCCGCCGGGTCGGTTCGCTGCTCGATCGTTTCGGCATCGACGGCGGGCAAGAGGTGAAGAGCCTTTCGCGCGGCACCAACGCGCAACTGGCGCTCGCCCTGGCCCTTGGCCACAACCCGGAGCTTCTGATCCTGGACGAGCCCTCCACCGGCCTCGACCCCATTGTGCGGCGGGATTTCCTCGAAGGCATCATCCAGTTGATCCAGGAGGAAGGACGGACGGTTCTCTTCTCCTCGCACCTCGTCCACGAGGTGGAGCGCGTCGCCGACCAGGTGGTCATCATCGAAGCCGGCCGCCTGGTGACATCGACCTCGCCCGAGCGCCTGAAGGAGGGAAGCATGAGCCTCGAAGAAGCCTTTGTGAATCTGGTGGGCCGCCACGCCCCGGCCGGGGAGACCGCCCCATGAAGCCGCTTCTGTGGAAAGAGTTCCGCGAAGTGCGGTTCCAGTTCATTCTCTGGGCGCTTGTCTTTTTGTTCCTGGTAGGAAGCCACCTGGTCCAGCCCTTCCAGGCCATGTACGCTCACTCGGCCAGCATGCTCATTCCTTTCGGGGCTGCCCTTGTCGCCATCATGATGGGCGTGAGCAACCTGATTCAGGAGCGCCGCACGCGTACGCTGGACTTCCTTTTGACCCGGCCCGCCTCGGCAAACCAAATCATCTGGGCGAAGTTCCTCGCTGGGTCGGCTGTGGTGCTCTACATCGTGGGCCTTTTCGCCGTGTTCATCTATATCCAGAACAAAGACTGGCTATTCGAGTCTGTTCTGGCTCCACCCATACTAGAAGCAGGAGTCCCCAAGCTGCTCGCTGTGCTGCTTCCTCCCTTCTGGTTCCTCTATGCCCTCACGTTTCTGATCTCGGTTCTCGTCGACGAAAGCGCCAAGGCGTTTGTGGGTGCGGGGGCCTTCTTCATTGCGCTCTTGGTCGCTGGTGTAGCTCTGTCGACTGATCCCACCGTTCCTGCCGGCCGGCCTCTGGTTCCCTCTCTCGCTACAGACAGGCGAGTGGACCCTGGTTGCCAGGAATGGCTACTTGTTGACCGCAGTCGCCGCCACATGGTGCGGGCTCGCCATCCTGGCCGGCGTCCTGGCGGGGAAGATTCTGGACCTGCGCAGGGAACCCAAGAGCAATTGGCTCGTAATTGCAGCCTGCGTGGCCCTCTCGTTCGTGCTCCTCATCGTCGGGCCAAGATGGGCGCAGGAGCGCTCCGTCACCGTGTCCCCTGCCGGCGTCTACGCACTCAATGAGCCAATGATCTCCTCAATCACCGCCGATGGCGATCGCGTTTCAGTCATCACCCTGCAGGGAGGCCTAACGGTGATTGATTTCTCCGATCCTGCGCACCCACGCCTGCTGGCGAATGTAAGTCTGCCCGTGGGGGCCGTCCGGGGCGTACGGCTCACGGACGACTCCGCGTATGTTGTCGGACTTCGCAAGAACCTTCCCGAAGCCGACATCGTGCTGCGCGTCAACCTGAAGGGCCCTGCCGCACCCAAGGCGGAGACAGATCCTCACCCTCGGCCCGACGCAGAGTCGCCCGGCGCTCGCCAGGCCATTGGT
This sequence comes from Bryobacterales bacterium, assembly GCA_963734625.1. GTDB lineage: Bacteria > Acidobacteriota > Terriglobia > Bryobacterales > Bryobacteraceae > CAVTHW01. The sequence continues at coordinate 133,230 of CAVTHW010000003.1, forward strand.
TATTGGCAACTACTTGTACTTCGGCGATGGAAGCCGACTCCGCGTATTCGACCTGTCGGCCAAGGAGGGGGCGCACGAGACGGCCGCCCTGGCAATCGACGGTAGCGTCATGGCCGTCAAGGGCAGCTACGCTTACGTGTTAGGCCGTAGCGAACTCGTCACGCTGGACGTTACCGACCCTGCCCGCCCGAGAGTAGCCCGTCGGACGCCGCTCGGATTCGTGTCATCGTCGATAGCCAGGGATGTCGCCATCGCGGGAGACGGACTATACACGCAGGGTTACTTCCCGACAAGCCTCCTCCGATATGACCTGAAGAATCCCTCCAACCCCGTCCAAACCAGCCAAACTCCCACCGGCCTCTTCCTCGGGCAGAAGGGACTCGCGTCAGACGAGTCTTCCTCCACCCTGATGGTCGCCTATCGAGACGGCGTGCTCGCCTTTCGCCCCCCAACCGGCCTGTTGCTCCACGACGTGCGGTACCTCAAGCCCTCCGAACCCTCAGCCCAGCGCATCGCGATCGGCAAACGATTTTTCTTCGCTCAGATCGAAGGCAACCGGGTGGCTGCGTTTCCGGTTCAACGTTGAGGTGAGACTATGACTAAACTACTTGCCTGTTTCCTTGGCACAATCCTGTCCCTTCACGGCGGCCAGGCGCCCGCGACCGCCGACAAACCCAAGGACGAGAAGTGCTCGATCGAGGGCCGCGTCGTGAACAGCGTCACCGGCGAGGCCGTCCAACGCGTCTCGCTCATGCTGATGCCGGCCAGCGCCGTCAGTGCCGCTGATCTCAACGCGGGCAGCCGCATGGTGGAGAGCGACGAGAACGGCCGGTTCGCTTTTCGGGATCTGAACCCCGGACGGTACACGCTGCTGGCCAAGCGGACTGGTTTCGCGGCGCAGGCATACGGCGGCATGCGCAACCAGTCGAGCGTCACTCCCCTGGTGCTCTCGATGGGTCAGCAAGTCAAGGAGGTTCTCTTCAGGCTGTCACCGGACGCGATCGTCTCCGGCCGGGTGCTCGATAGCGAAGGCGGGCCGCCGATGGGACGCGTGGTCGTCGCTGCTCTCCGGCCGGGCTACGTGCGGGGCGAGCGCCAGTGGTTTTTCGCGATGACCGCTATGACCAACGACCTGGGCGAGTTTCGCATAGCCAACCTGGTGGCCGGCAGCTATATCGTGGCAGCGAGACTGGTTCTCCCACCGGGGAGCTTTGGGACTAGCGGCAAGCCCGACAGCCAGAAGCCGGTGATGGGCTACGTCATGACCTACTACCCGAACAGCATCGACGCGTGCGGGCGCCATGTCGCTTCAGGCGGTAGCTGGTGGAGAGACCGGACTCGCGGACATGCGGCTGCTGACGGTGCCCACGGTGCGGGTCAGCGGCAAGTTGACTGGGGGATCAGAGGGCCAGCCGGTCAACATCCGGCTGATTCCGCAGGGCGGAGGGGCACTGGGGTCGCTTGCGGTTAAGACGACAACTGTTCAGCAGTCCGGCGGCTCCTTCGAACTAGACGGGGTTGCAGCCGGAACCTATGTTCTGAGCGGCACGACGTCGGACCCCCAGGCACCGCTCTTTGGAGCCCTGCCGGTTCAGGTGGGCCAGCAGAACATCGAGGGCCTCCTCTTGCAACTCGGTGCCAGCAGCGATCTGCCCGGAGTGATTACGGTGGAAGGCAAGAGCTCGGTGAACTTGGACCAGACGCAAGTCGTGCTCCAACCGCGGGATTTAGCGGTCCCAGCCGCCGCCGGTTCGATCGGCCCCGTCGGCGCAGTTGGAGAGAAAGGCAAGTTCGCGCTGAAGGGCGTGGCCGGGAACCGCTACCTGGTTCAAGTGAAGAACGGTCCGGAGGGCTCCTACGTGAAATCCGTCAGGCTTGGGGACCAGGACGTCACCGAAGAGGGTCTCGACCTTACTGGCGGCGTGGCGGGCTCGCTCCAGATCACGCTCAGCCCGGAAGCCGCGCAGGTGGATGGCGTGGTTCGGGACACCGACAATCAACCCGTCGCTGGAGCTACCGTCGTCCTCGTTCCTGGCTCCCGGCGCTATTCGCTTTACAGGGAAGAGCGCACGGATCAGAACGGCGCGTTCAGCCTGAAGGGCGTCACTCCTGGAGACTACAAACTCCTGGCCTGGGAAGACATTGAAACTGGCGCCTATCAGGACCCCGAGTTCCTTAAGAAGTATGAAAGCAAGGCCGAGTCACTCTCGCTCAAGCCGAGCGACCGCAGGGCCGTCCAGCTCAAGATGATTCCGTTCGAGGACTTGCCCTGAGGTTCCCGGCGGCCCGTCGCAACGGCGCCCTGCCGCGCATAAACTAAAGAGAGTGTCCATAATCATCGCTCTGGATGTCGAATCCGCCGCCGAGGCCCGCTCGCTCGTAACCCGCCTCGGCGACAGCGTCTCCTTCTACAAAGTCGGAATGGAACTCTACGCCGCCGCCGGCATGGAGTTCGTCCGTGAACTGGTGGGTGAAGGCAAGCACGTCTTCCTCGATATGAAGTTCTACGATATCGGCGAGACCGTCAAGCGCGCCGTGGCCCAGGTCGCCCGCAGCGGCGTGCGCTTCCTTACTGTGCATGGCAGCGGCGCCGTCATGCGCGCCGCTGTCGCGGGGCGCGGCGACTCCCAGCTCAAGCTCCTGGCCGTCACCGTCCTCACCAGCTTCGACGAATCCGATCTGGCCGACCTCGGCTACCCCTGCCCCGTGCGCGATCTCGTCGCTCTGCGCGTCCGCAAGGCCATGGAAGCCGGCGTCGACGGCTTGGTCTGCTCGCCGCTCGAGGCTGCCGAAGTTCGCCGCCTCGCCGGACCTAAGGCGATCCTGGTCACGCCCGGCGTCCGCTCCGCCGGGGCGGGGAAGGGCGATCAGAAGCGCGTCGCCACCCCTGCCGAGGCCCTGCGGGACGGCGCGAACTATCTCGTCATCGGCCGCCAGGTAACGCGGGCCGAAGATCCTCGCGCGGAAGTCCTCAAAATCTGCGACGAGATCCGCGGCCATGTCACAATGAATCTGTGACCGGTCACGACATCCGCCAGAAATATTTAGACTTTTTCGCCGAGCGCAACCATCGCATCGTCCGCAGTTCGTCCCTGGTGCCGGCCAACGACCCCACCCTGCTTTTTGCCAACGCCGGCATGAACCAGTTCAAGGACGTTTTTCTCGGCGACGAGAAGCGCGACTATAAGCGCGCGACTACCTCCCAGAAGTGCGTCCGGGCCGGCGGCAAGCATAACGACCTCGATAACGTCGGCTACACCCGCCGCCATCACACGTTCTTCGAGATGCTCGGCAACTTCTCCTTCGGCGACTATTTCAAGGCTGACGCCATCGCCTTCGCCTGGGAACTTCTCACCAAGACTTACGGTATTCCCGCCGACCGGCTCTACTTCACCGTGTTTCGGGAAGACGACGAGGCCGAGCTCCTCTGGCAGAAAGTGGCCGGCGTGCCCAAGAGCCGGATTTTCCGTCTGGACGAGAAGGACAACTTCTGGCAGATGGGCGAAACCGGCCCCTGCGGCCCTTGTTCCGAGATCCACTACGACTTAGGTCCCGGGGCCTCCGAACCCGGCCACGAACACGAAGAGTTCCCGAGCGACTGCGGCGGCCGCTACGTCGAGATCTGGAACCTGGTCTTCATGCAGTTCAACCGCGACATCAACGGCATCATGACCCCCCTGCCGCGCCCCTCCATCGATACCGGTCTGGGCCTGGAGCGCATGGCTGCGGTCATGCAGGGGAAGCTTTCCAACTACGAGAGCGACCTCATTGCTCCCATCGTTCAGCATGCCGCCGGCCTGTTCGGCGTCACCCAAGGCGACGACCCTCGCGTCGATACCGCGCTTCGCATCGCCGCCGACCACAGCCGCGCCGCCGCCTTTTTGATTCACGACGGCGTGCTGCCATCCAACGATGGCCGCGGCTACGTGGTCCGCAAGATCATGCGCCGCGCCATGCGCTACGCCCGTCTGGTAGGGGTCCAGGATCCGTTCCTCTACCAGTTGACCGGTTTTGTCGCCGAGTTGATGCAGCCAGCCTACCCCGAGCTCATGGAGAGCATCCAGCGGGTCGCCCGCGTCGTCAAGGACGAAGAGCACCGCTACCAGACCACTTTCCAGATCGCCGAGCGCGTCTTTCACGACGAAGCCAAGGCCGCGGTTGGAGGCGTGCTTCCTGGCCCGGTCGCCTTCAAGCTCTACGATACTTACGGGCTGGCTATCGACGAACAGGAAGAGATGGCCCGCGAGTATTCCCTGACCATCGACCGCGACGACTTCGAGCGCGAAATGGATCGCCAGCGTGAGCGCGCCCGCGCCAGCTGGAAAGGCGCCCAACCGGCGCGGATTGCCCCTGCCTACCAGGAACTCGCCGAAAAAGGACGCACTCGTTTCGCCGGCTACGATGCGCTCGAATCCGCTTCCTGCCAGGTTGTGGGCCTGGTCGCCGGCCAGCTTCTCGTCGACGAGGTGGCGCCCGGCGCCAAGGCCGATCTGGTTTTGGATGAAACTCCCTTCTATGCCGAATCCGGCGGTCAGGTGGGCGACTTCGGCGTTCTCGTCTCCGCCGAGACCGGCCAAACCGTAGCCCGAGTCGAGGGTACTTACCACGCCCTTGCCGGTTTGACGGTTCACCGCATCGTTGCTCTTGCGCCCATCCATGTGGGTGACCGGCTGCGCGCCCAGGTCGACGCCTCTTCGCGTCTGGCCACCATGCGCAACCACACCGCCACGCACCTGTTGCACGCCGCGCTGCGCAGCGTCCTCGGCGGGCACGTCAAGCAGGCGGGCAGCGTGGTTGAACCGGCCCGCTTGCGCTTCGATTTCACCCACTTTGCCGCTATGGACCGGCCCGAAATCGAGGAAGTCGAGCGCCTCGTCAATGCCCAGGTTCTGAGCAACGCTGATCTCCAGACTGACCTCATGGACCTCGACCAGGCCCTCTACACTGGCGCCATGGCGCTGTTTGGAGAGAAGTACGGCGAGAGCGTGCGGGTGGTCAGCGTCCCCGGCTTCAGCCGGGAACTCTGCGGCGGCACTCACGTGCGGCGCACCGGCGACATCGGCCTCTTCAAGATCGTCTACGAGGGCAGCATCGCGGCCGGCGTGCGGCGCATCGAGGCCATCACCGGTGAGGGCGCGCTAGATCGCTTCCAGCAGTCTTCGAATTCCCTGAACAGGCTCTCGCAACTGGTCAAGGTGTCAGAGCCGGAACTCATCGATCACGTCGAGAAGTTGCTCGTCGAACAGCGGAACCTGGAACGCCTGCTGGATCAGATGAAAATGAAAGTGGCCCAGGCGCAGTCGGGCGAATTGGAAGGCCAGGCTCGCCTGCTCGAGGGCGCCAAGGTGCTTGTGAGCCGGGTGGACGGCCTGGACCGCGAGCAGATGCGCTCTCTCGCCGATTCGCTGCGCAATAAGTGGAAGTCCGCAGTGATCGTGCTGGCCTCCGCCAATGACTCGGCCGTGGCCATTGTCTCCGCCGTCACCAGGGACTTAGCCAGCAAAGTCCACGCCGGTAAGCTCGCTTCTTCTCTGGCGCAAGTGCTTGGCGGAAAGGGAGGCGGCCGTCCCGACATGGCTGAGGCCGGAGGCAAGGATGTGGCTGGGCTGGATGCTGCGCTCAGCGCCGTCTATGCCCAGATCGAAGGGATGCTCTCAACCGGACGGTAGCGCCGATCTGACGCCCAGCGCCCGGCAGTCCGCCTCGACCATCTCGCGCACCAAGTCCTCGAAACGAATGTGAAACTGCCAGCCCAGCTTCGCCTTGGCTTTGGAGGCGTCGCCCAGCAGCAGGTTCACTTCCGCGGGCCGGTGCAGCGCTGGGTCCGGACTGACATAGTCGCGGTAGTCGAGCCCGGCGTGGGAAAACGCCAGTTCCGCGAACTCCCGGACCGAGTGCGTCTCGCCGGTGGCGATCACGTAATCGTCCGGCGCGGGCTGCTGGAGCATCCGCCACATGGCCGTCACGTACTCCCGCGCATGGCCCCAGTCGCGCTTCGCTTCCAGATTCCCGAGGCGCAGTTCCTTGGACTTTCCCGGCTCGTATCCGGGCCACCCCGGAGGTGATCTTCCGGGTGACGAACTCGTAGCCCCGCCGCGGCGACTCATGATTGAACAGAATCCCGCTCGAGCAGTGCATTTGGTACGCTTCGCGGTAGTTGCGCGTCAAGTCGAACCCCGCCACTTTGCTGATTCCGTAGGAGGACCTGGGGTGGAACCGGGTGTTCTCGTTCTGGGGCGCCTCTTCGGCGTGGCCGAACATCTCGCTCGAACCCGCAAAGTAAAAGCGGCAATCGTGGGCCAGGTTCTTCAGCGCCGCCAGCAGATAATGCGTCCCGTTGATATTGGCGTTCAGCGTCGAGAACTCGTCGTCGAACGAGTAGCTGACGAAGCTCTGCGCCGCCAGGTGGTAGCACTCATCCGGCCGCACGTTGTCGATCACCTGGTGGATGCTGGCGTAACTTTCAAGTGACGCCGCGTGCAATTGCAGGCGATCCACAACGTCCACCAGGCGCGAGAGCCTGTGCTCGGGGTCCTCCAGCGCCACCCGCCGCACGATGCCGTGCACCTCGTAGCCCTCGCCTAACAGAAACTCCGCCAGGTAGGACCCGTCCTGTCCCGTGATGCCCGTGATCAACGCGCGCTTGGAAGCCATCAGAAACCGATGGTAGCACGCGCCGCTATTCGTACCTCAGCGCTTCCGCCGGGTCCAGACGCGAGGCGTGAATCGCCGGGTAGATCCCGCTGACTAGGCCCACCAGCACCAGGATTCCCGTGGAAATAGCCAGGGTCGCCGGCGTGATGATCAACCGGATGTCCCCTTTCCCCGATGTGTTCTCGTAAGCTTGCCCCAGGAACTCCAGCGGACCGATCAGGGCGGAGAGCGAGTAAGCCAGCGCGATCCCCAACGCGCCGCCCGCCAGCGCCAGCGTCATCGCTTCGGCCAGAAACTGCATCTTGATGTGTAGACGCCTAGCGCCAATCGCCCGGCGCAGCCCGATCTCCCGAACGCGCTCATCCACCGACACCAGCATGATGTTCATAAGTCCCACCCCGCCGATGCCCAGGGTCAACGCCCCAATGAACGTCAGCAGGCCCTGAAAACCCAGGATGATGCCGTCGATGATTGGCCTGTATTCTTCCCGGCCGAACATCTGGATCGCACGCTTATCCGTGGCCAGGAACTTCTGCCGTTTGGCCATCGTGCGCCGCACTTGGTCCATGGCGCGCGACTCAAACTCCGAAGACAGTGGAGTGAACACCAGCACACTGGCGTAGCGCGTGTCCCACAACTGCCCGGCGGTCGTGTACGGTATGAAGGCTGACTCGTTGTCCGGGCTGAAGTAGCTGCTGTCCTGCATCTTTTGCTCGAGCACGCCGACCACGCTGAAACGCAGCCCCCCAATGGTTACCGTCTCCCCCACCGCCGGCCTCCCGCTGAAGAGCTTCTCCCGCAAACGGTCTCCCAGGAAAACCACCCGCCGCCGTTCTGCGTAGTCCTCGGGACTGAGCCACCGCCCCTCGGAAGGGACCTCGTTGCGCATCTCACCGTACTCCGGACAAACGCCCCGCACCGTGGCATTCGCCAGCCGGTCGCCGTAAGTGAGTGGCTGGCCCCGAACGCTTTCCATGCAGATTCGCCGCACCAGCGTTGCCTCTTGCGCGATCGCTTCCGTGTCCTCCCGCTCAAAGCGGACCACCTTCCCGGCGCGTTCCCCTCCCGCCTGCTGGCTGGTCTGCCCCGGCCAGGCGATCACCACGCTCTTACCGGCGGCCTCGAACGATTCCACCAGCGCGCCGCGGAAACCGTTGCCGTAAGCGACCAGCAGCGTCACCGACACAATGCCCCAGGCGATTCCCAGCAGAGTCAGGAAGCTCCGCAGCGGGCTTCTTCGCAGCGTTCCCAGGGCCTGTAGCAGGATCTCGCGCAGCATCGCTTTCCCTCAGCCTCCGGCCTCGTAACGCAGAGCTTGAATCGGATCCACCCGCGCCGCGCGGTTGGCGGGATATAGCGCCGACCCAACCGCCACCACGCCCAGCAGAGCGAAGGAGAACAGCGCCGGTGTCCAACCTGGCAGCATGCCAGCAAAGAACCTCGGCATGGGCAGCAGATTCACCAGCGCGCACAGCCCGTAGGCAAAACCCATGCCAATCCCGCCGCTCAGGAATACGATGATCAGGGTCTCGACGAAGAACTGGGTCACAATGGCACGCGACGTGGCGCCCACAGCCTTGCGCACGCCGATCTCCCGCGTCCTCTCCCGCACCGCCACCAGCATGACGTTCATCACTCCCAACCCCCCCAGTAGCACCGTGGTCAAGCCCACCGCGCTCAGGAAATACTGGATTCCGTCGAAGATCCGCTGGACTCGCTTAGCATTCTCCACCGTGTCCCAGATGCTCGCGGCCTCCTCGTCGGCCGGATCGAAGTTGTGCAGCGTCCCTAACGCCCGGGCCACCTGCCCCTTGCACGCCTCATGCTGCGCGTATGATTTGGGAGTGACCAGCAGACGATCCACGCTGTGCGGCGTGGATGGCGGCTTGTTCGGGATGTCGCGCAGGACCGCGCTGAAGGGGACGAAGATCTTGTTGACGTCAAATCCGTCGTAACTCGAGTTCTGCTCCTTCCTCTGCATGACGCCTATGACCGTGTACGGGAAACTCCCCACCAACACGGTCTCGCCCACCGCCGGCCTGGTTCCGAAGAGCTGTGTCTTTACATCGGTGCCCAGAAAGGCCACGCGCCGCGCCAGCGCGTCGTCCTCCCAACTGTAGAAGCGCCCCTCGCCGACAGGTATGCTCCGGATCGCGGCGAACGGCGGCAGAGAACCAGTGACCGTGAGTGTGGCGGCATTGTAGGAGCTTCGAATCGGGGCCGGGTTCCCCAGTTCGGGAACCACGTATTGGCAGTCCGGCGCCTGCTCCTGGATAAAGCGGTAATCGGTGGCCTCCCAGAACAAGCGCCGTCCCGCCCGCAACCCCCCGGCTTGCAGGCTCGTCCGGCCGGCCGCCACGATCATGATGTCCTTGCCGAACGCCTCCGTGTTTCGCTTTTGCCCTACCCGCAGGCCCTCCCCGGCCGCCATCATCAGCGTGATCGAGACCACCCCCCAGGCGATCCCAAACAGCGTCAGGAAAGTCCGCAGCTTGTGCGCCCACAGCGTCCGCAGCGTGTCTGTCAGCAGGTCGCGGAATGTCATGCCAGCCGCCAGCCGTTGATCACTGCAGGATCAACTTGTCGCCCAGCTTCAGCCCGGTCACAAGCTCTGTCTTCACGCCGTCGGAGATTCCCAGTTTAACCGGCATCTTGCGCCGGCCCTTCTCGGCGATCGCGTCGGGAACCTCCACTGACGTGTTCCGGTTCCGGTCGTAGAGCACCGCGCCTTCAGGGACCAGCAGGACGTTCTGCTTCTCTTCCAGAATAATCTCCGCATTGGCGCTCATGTTGGCTCTAAGTTCGCCTCCGGGGTTCTTGATCGATACCCTGACCTCGAAAGTCGTGACGTTGTCCTTTTCCACACCCAGTGGCGCAATCTTCGTCACCTGGCCTTCGAACTTCTTGTCCTTGAAAGACTCCACCACGATGCGCGCCCGCTGCCCCAGATACACTTTCCCGATATCCGCTTGATCCACCTTGCCCAGAACATAGACATCTCCAATGTCCCCCAGGGTCATGATCAGCGTGGCATTCGACCCCAGCACCAGAATCGAGCTCACCGCGTCGCCCACTTCCACGTTCCGCGACAACACCAGTCCGTCCATCGGGCTTACCACCGTGGCGTACAGCAGACTCTCCCTGGCTCTCTCCAGAGCCGCCTGACACTGGGCCACCTGCGCCTTGGCCCGCGCCATGTCCGCCCGTGCCACCGCCACGTTGCGCATCGCCGAGGTCCGCTTGTTCAGCCCCATCTGGTACGCCTTGTCGGCGTCTTCCACCAAGGACGGCGAGATCAACCCCTGCGCCCCCAGTTTCCTCGCCCGGTCCATGCCCGACTTGAGGAATGGCAAATCCGGTCCCTCCGCATCCACCTGGTTCCTCTCGTAGCTCGCCTGCGCCGACTGCTCGGCCGCCTGCGCCGCATCCAGCGTGGCGGTGGCCTCGCGCACCTGCGCCTGCAGTTCCACTTTGTCCAGTTCCAGCAGAACCTGTCCCTGTTTGACGAACTCCCCGTAGTCCACGTAGATCTTCTGGATAATCCCACTGGCCTTCGACTTCACGTCTACCTTCGCCCGGGGCTGGATCTTGCCCGTCGCCACCACCGATCGCGCAATGTTGCCCCGCGTCACGTCCGCCAACTTGGCGGGATCGATGGCGTTGTTGGGACGCAAGGAAGCCCTGACGCCGAAAAACGCGCCCACCAGCAGCATCAGAACTACGCCCACCCACATCCAGCGGCGCAGATTCCGGTTCTTGCCATTCTTCCCGTTGCGACTCACGATTCTCTTACCTCCGGCATCCTGGGGTAGGGCATCGTCCCCTCCACTGAGCATATACGTCTCTCGCCTGCGTTGGTTCCGAAACTTTTTCCGCCCAAAGGAGAACATCAGGGCGTTTCCAGCTAAAGCGCAACAGCGTTTCTTCCGATCAAGACACTGGGAGCGGCGCTCAATTCCGTAAACGGTGTGTAAAGCAACGCTTCCGCGCCACCGGTACTGCGGCGCTTAAGAAAAAGAGCCCCGATGGGACTCACAGAGCGTGAGCTTTGCCCGAAACGACAAAAAGCTATTGACAACCTGATGAGCCGCATGGAACAATGCCTACAACCCCGCACGCGCATTCTTTGTTACGGAGGAAGTTCGCATGTACCGTCCGGCGATTGCGCTGTGCATCTGTCTGGGGCTCGGCAGCTTGCCCGCCTTTTCCGCAGCCATTGGCGTAGCCCAGGCCGATGGCAGCTTCCGTGTTGACGATAACCCCGTGGTAGGAAACGCAACTTTGTTTGAAGGCAACCTGATCGAGACCGCCAAGGCCTCCTCGGACCTCCGCTTGAATGGAGGAGTCCGGCTGAGCCTGGCCTCGGATTCGCGCGGCAAGGTCTTCGGGACCCGGTTGCTGCTGGAGAAGGGCGTTGGCGAGTGGAGTGGCCCTGCCGGCTATGTGGTCGAAGCCATGGGCCTGCGGATCCTGGCTGCAGCGCCCGGCTCGGCCGGCCGGGTGGCCATCAGTGGAGGCCGCAGAGTACAGGCCGCCGCCCTGGCCGGTTCATTGCGTGTCACCACTACCGACGGGACCGTCGTGGCTCTACTGAAGCCGGGCGCCGCTCTGGAGTTTGAACCCCAGGCGGTCACCGGCGCTCAGGCGCCCTTCGAGATGACCGGATGCCTGACGAACTTGAACGGGCGCTTCGTGCTGAGGGACCCCGTTACCGGCCTCACCGAGGAGGTGCGCGGCGGCGGCATCGAAAAGGAAGCCGGCAACACCGTCGAGATCACCGCCACCGTGATTCCCAATGTCCAGCCGGTCTCGGGCGCCAACGAAGTCGTTCAGGCCACCCGGCTCAGACGCCTCGCACGAGGTTGCGCCCCGGCCGGTGGTCCCGAGGCGGCTCCCGCGCCGGGAATGTCCGGCGCTAGGAAAGCGATCATCGCCGGCGTCATTGTCGGCGGCGCCGGAGCCGGTGCGGCAATCTATCTGGAAACAAGGAAGAGTGACAAACCCGGTCCCATCAGTCCGTAGCTGGCGGGCGCTGGGCCGGCCCCGCCGCCCAGAATCTTGCCGCGGGGCCGATTCTGCTCTTGACAATCGGCCCCGTATTTCGTATACGTTCTGTAATACGCTTGAGTGGACGCCGGGCTGCGTGCGGCGGCGTTCAGTCTGGTTGCCTCCCCCTGTTGGAATGCCTCCCCCTGGGAAGTGATTGCTATTGGGCTCGCCCTGGCTCCGCTGCGGTTTGGCGGCTGGGGAGGGTCATGGGTACTGGTGTATGATGCTCGCCGAATCGAATCCTCGCTGGTACGCGCTGACGGTCAAGCCGAATCATGAAAGAGCCGCCGCCGGGGCGCTCGAATACCGGGGCATGCAGAGCTTTCTCCCCTTGTACCGTTCCCGGCGGCGCTGGTCGGACCGTTTTCGCGAATTGGATTTGCCGCTTTTTGCCGGCTACATCTTCTGCCGCTTTGGAAGGGAAGAGCGCGGCCTGGTACTGGCCACTCCCGGCGTCAACTCGGTGGTGGGTTTGGGGCGCGCGCCGGAAGCGGTGCCGGAAGAGGAGATCGAGTCCGTCCGGCGCCTGGTTGCCTCCAGCCTGCCCGTCACACCGTGGCCGTTTCTGCGCGCTGGCCAGCGGGTGCGCATTGAGGCCGGCCCGCTGCGCGGGTTGGAGGGTATTCTGACCCAGGTCAAGGACGCCTGGCGGGTGGTGGTCAGCGTCGAATTGCTGCAGCGCTCGGTCGCGGCCGAGGTCGACCGGGACATGCTCTCGGTGGTGCCCGCGCGGCCCGCAGCCGCCGCTGGACCGCGCGGCGCTACGGGATGGGGGGTGCATGTCTGTTCATAGCCCCCGGCGGAAGCTGGTCAACTTCCGGGTCAACGACGAGGAGTACGAATCGCTGCGAGCCGCCTGCGCCACCCACGGAGCGCGTAGCGTCTCCGATTTTGCCCGGCTGGCGGTGCTCGGCCGCGCTCGCGTGGGACGGCGGCAGGCGGCCTCGGTCCAGAAGCAGCTCTCGGCTTTGGGCCTGGGTATGTCGGAATTGGAGTCCCGCTTGGGACAACTGCTGCGCGCGCTGGACGGCGCCGGCGGAAACGGAAGCGGAAAGCTGTCGGAGGAAGCGGGCGCCTGCCGCTTAACGGCGGGCCCCCCGGGAAGGGTGAAGGATGAATATGAGAAGCGCGTGGCTGGTGGTTTGCCTGCTGGTTATCCTGGGCGCGGCGTGGGGGCAAGCGCAACGGACGGCGACCGATCCCGGCGCCAATCTCCCGGCTCAGACCATCGGGCCCAATGACCTGATCGCGGTATCCGTTTACGCCGCGCCCGAATTCACCCGGACCGTACGGGTCGGCCCCGACGGGTTTATCCGGCTGCCCATGTTGAAGCAGCGTATCCAGGCTGACCGCCTGCTCCCGGCCGAGGTGGAGTCGGCCATAGCCGAAGCTCTGCAAAGCGAGGAACTGCTGGTCGATCCGATGGTGACCGTGACCATCGCCGAGTACCATAGCAGGCCCATCAGCGTGGCTGGCGCCGTCAAGGATCCGATCACCTTCCAGGCGGTCGGACCGGTCACCCTGCTCGACGCCCTGACGCGCGCCGGGGGACTGCGTGTCGACGCCGGCGCGGAGATTCTGGTGAGCCGCGTGCAAATGGCCGATGACGGGACGCCCACCGCTCTGGTGCAGCGCATTCCGGTTCGGGCTTTGATTGACGCGGCCGACCCCGACATGAATCTCAAGCTGACCGGCGGCGAGGAGATCCGGGTACCGGAGGTGGGCAAGATTTACGTGGTCGGCACGGTTAAGAGACCGGGAGCGTTCCCTATCCAGAGCACGGCGGAAACGACCGTGCTGCAAATCCTGGCGCTGGCTGAAGGACTGGCTCCATTCGCCTCCAAGCAAGCGTATGTCTACCGCCAGGAAGCGGCCAACGGCGCCAAGCACGAGATCCGGATTGAGTTGAGCAAGATTCTCGGCCGCAAGGCGCCCGACGTTCCGCTGCAGCCCAACGACATCCTGTATATCCCGGACAACACCGGACGGCGCGTCACGGTCAACGCCCTGGAGAGAATCGCCGGCTTCGGCACATCGACGGCTTCAGGCCTTCTGGTGTGGGGCCGATAGGCCCGAGGGTCACTTTACAATGTCCGACACAAAGCTAGAACGGCGTCTTTCGGCCCCGCTGGAGCATTATCCGGCTTCCGGGCCGCTCCCGCTGGCGCAGTTCCCCGGTCTGGAACCGGAGGAGCCGGCGGTTCCTCTTTCCCACTACCTGTGGATCCTGAAGCGGCACCGCTGGAAAATCCTGTGCTTCGTCTGCGCCTGCGTGCTGGCCACGCTGGTCGTCTCCAGCCGCCTGACCCCGATCTATGAATCGACCGCCACCGTGGATGTGGATCGGCAGACGCCGACGGGAGTGATCGGGCAGGAGTCGATGCGTTCGGCCACCAATGACTCGGACCAGTTTCTGGCCACCCAGATCAAGCTGATTCAGTCCGACTCGGTGCTGCGGCCGGTCGCGGAGAAGTACCGCCTGCGCGAGACGGAGGGAGAGGCGGTCGCACCCGGCGCGCTCGCCGGACCGGCCCAGGACGCTCCCGTCCTGCTGAAGCGCCTGAAGGTGACCCGCCCCCCCAACACCTATATCCTGCTGATCAACTACCGTTCCGCGGACCCCCAACTGGCCGCCAACGTGGCCAACGGAGTCGCCAATTCTTTCCTCGAGCACACCTACCAGATCCGCTACCGCTCCTCGGCGAGTCTGTCGGCCTTCATGGAAAAGCAGTTGGAGGAGCTGAAGGCCAAGATGGAGCGGTCGAGCGCGGCCCTGCTGCAATTCGAGCGGGAGCTGAACGTCATCAATCCCGAGCAGAAGACCAGCATCCTCTCGGCGCGCCTGCTGCAACTGAATACGGAGTACACCAATGCGCAGGGCGACCGCGTGCGCAAGGAGGCCGCTTATCAAGCCGTCCGAAACGGCTCGATCGAGGCCGCGCAGGTTTCTTCCCAAGGCGAGTCGCTGCGCCGTCTTACCGAGCAGTCGAACGAAGCCCAGCAGCACATCGCCGAAGTGAATACCCAATACGGAGCGAACCATCCCGAATACAAGAAGGCCGCTGTTCAGTTGGACCAGGTGCAGCGTTTACTCGACAAGACCACCCAGGAGATCCGGCAGCGGGTAGAGATAGAGTACAGCGTCGGCGGGGCGGCGCGAAGCCATGTTGCAGAAGGCCGTCCAGGAGACCAAAACCGAGTTTGACAGCCTCAATGCGCGCTCTTTCGAGTATCAGTCGCTGAAGCGCGGGGCTGAGGCCGATAAGACGCTCTACGAAGAACTGGTCCGCAAGATCAAAGAGGCGGGCATCAACGCCAGTTTTCAGAACAGTTCCATTCGCATCGCGGACCCGGCCCGCCCCGCCGCAACGCCGGTCTTTCCGAACTTGAAGCTGAACTTAGCCTTGGCCTTTCTGTTTTCCAGCCTGCTGGCGGTGGGCGTGGCCGTGCTGAGCGATATGCTCGACACCACGGTCCGCGATCCGGAGCAGGTGAAGCGGCTCATGCGGATTGAAGTCGTGGGCAGCCTGCCGGTGGTGAAGAACTGGCGGGGCCGCCTGGGACCGGTCCGCGTTGCGCCCGGCGGACAGAGCCTGGTGCTGGCGGCCGACAACGGCAACCGCGCGCTGACCGGCTACGACGAAGCCATCCGCACCTTGCGCAACTCGATTCTGCTTACGGATTTCGACCGCCGCCTGCGCTCTTTGCTGGTAACCAGCGCTTCGCCCGGGGAAGGCAAGTCCACCATCGCCGCGCATCTGGCCGTGGCCCACGCCGAGCAGGGACACCGGACGCTGCTGATCGACGGCGACCTGCGCCGGCCCAGCGTGCACCGGCGTTTTGACGTGCCCAGTTCGGTGGGACTCTCCAACGCGCTGGTGGGCGAACTGCCCTGGCAGGAAGTCGTGCTGCGGCTGGCTGACGTCCCCGGCCTGGAAGTGATGCCGGCGGGGCCGCCTTCCCGCCGCGCGGCGGATCTGATCGGACGGGGTTTGCAGCAGGTTCTGGAGGAGGCCTCCCAGGAGTACGACCTGGTCATTCTGGACGCTCCTCCTTTGCTGGGCTTCGCCGAACCGCTGCAGATGGCCACGGTCGTCGACGGCGTGGTGGTCGTCACTCGCGCCGGCGAGACCAGCCGTAAAGCTGTGTCGAGCGTCATCGCGACGCTGAGTCGTCTGCGCGCCACCGTGGTGGGAGTGGTGCTCAACGAAGTTCACAAAGAGATGAGCGACAGCTACTATTACTACGGCCATTACGGCAAGTACTACAAGCCCGACGCCAAGTCGTAGATCTCCTTCCTGAATCTAACCAGGGCTGCGGCGGCGGGTGCGCCACTGGCGTAATTCCACGAATCAGCCTCCCCCTTCAGGGAACAATTGTCATGATTCTAAAAAATGCAGTTGCAGTTTGGATCGGTCTGCTCGTTTTCGCCCTCGCACCGGCAGCTTCCCAAGGGCGGCCGGGTCTGCCGTTGTTTTTCGTTCCCAATCGCGGGCAGGCGCCGGCGCCGGTGCGCTACCTGTTGCGCTCCGCGGAACTATCGGCCTATTTCACGCCGGCCGAAACCCGCCTGGACCTCCAAGGCGAAATGCTCGGAATCCGCTTCGCCGGGGCCAGCGCCAATCCGCGCCTGGAACCCCTCGAGTTGTTGCCGGGCCAGGTGAACTACCTGATCGGGAACAGCAAAGCGAACTGGCAGACCGGCCTGCCGGCTTACGGCGCCCTGGCCTACCGCGGCCTGTACCCGGGCGTCGATCTGATCTATGGCGCGGAAGACGGGCGCTTGAAATCGGAGTTCCGGCTGGCCCCCGGGGTCGACCCCGGCCTGATCCGCTGGTTCTACGAGGGCGCGAGCGCCCCCCGCGGCGACGGCCAGGGCGGGCTGATTGCGGCCACGCCCGGCGGTGAGTTGCGGGAGCGGAAGCCGGCGTTGTACCAGGAGATCGGCGGGCGCCGGATTCCCGTCGCCGGCTCGTTTCGCTTCTTCGCGGATGGCTCGGTCGGCTTCCAAACCGAATCCTACGATCAGGGCCGGCCGCTGGTCATCGACCCCATTCTCAGCTACAGCACCTACCTCGGCGGCGGCGGCCTGGATTCGGCCAATGCCATCGCGGTGGACGCTGCGGGCAACGCCTACGTCGCCGGACATACGGATTCGCTGAACTTCCCCACGGCCAACCCCCTGCGCTCCCGAGGCGGGGGCGTGGATGCGTTCGTGGCCAAGCTGAACCCGGCGGGCAACGGTCTGATCTACTGCACCTATTTCGGCGGCAGCGGGGACGACCGCGCCTTCGGCATCACGGTGGACGGATCGGGGAACGCCTACCTGACGGGTTGGACCTACTCCACGAACTTCCCCGTCACCAGCGGCTCCCGGCAGCCGGTCCTGGGCGGAGGACGGGACGCTTTCGTGGCCCAGCTGAATCCTTCGGGCAGCGCGCTGCTTTACAGCACCTACCTGGGAGGCAGCGGACATGACTCGGGCAACGCCATCGCTGTCGACGCTGCCGGGAACGCCTACATCGCCGGCGACACTTACTCGACCAATCTTCCCGTTATGAATGCACTGCAGGGCTCCAATAGCGGCCGTCAGGACGCTTTTGTCGCGAAGCTGAACGCCACTGGAAGCTCTCTGGTCTGGAGCACTTACCTCGGCGGATATGGCGACGAGCGGGCCGCCGCGCTGGCCCTGGACCTGGCGGGCAACGTCTACCTGACCGGCGGGACCACGTCGACCAATTTCCCAACCTATCGGGCCATCCAAGCCGCCAACGGCGGCGGGACAGGACGCTTTTGTCGCCGGCCTCGCCGCCGACGGCCGGACGCTGCTGTTCAGCACCTACCTCGGAGGCAGCGGCGGCACAACCGGCGCCGGCGAGGCGGCGACGGGAATCGCCCTCGACGCGGCCGCCAACATCTACGTCGCCGGCTACACCAGCTCGAAGAACTTCCCCACGGTGAACCCGCTGCAGGCCGCGCACGGGGGCGGGGTCGCCGACGCGTTTGTCGCCAAGCTGAACCCCTCCGGCGGCGCGCTGCTCTACAGCACATACCTGGGAGGCGCGGGCGCCGACTACGCCAACGCCGTCGCGGTTACCACCGCGGGCGCCGCGGCCGTGGCCGGTTATACTTCCTCCTCCAACTTCCCGGTGGCCGGTGCGCTGCAACCCGCCAAGTCCGGCGGCTATGACGCTTTCCTCGCCCGGCTGATGCCGGCGGGCAGCGCCCTGGAGACGGCGACCTACTGGGGCGGGAGCGACAGCGACTCGGCCAACGCCCTGGCCATGGACCGCAACGGGAACACCTGGATCGCGGGCCAGACCCAATCCCTGAACTTCCCTCTCAAGAGCGCGTTCCAGAGCCTGAACGCCGGCGGCGCCAGCGCGTTCGTGGCGAAGTTCCGCGAACCGACTCCAGTCGCCGTATTCCGCGCGTACAACGGGAACACCATACTGATCGAGCTACGGTTCCACGAGTCTGGCGAACGCCGGCGGCTACATCGCCACCGATCCGGGGGTTGCGCAGAACTCCGCCGGGGACACGTATGCCGTGGGCCTCAACGCCACCACTCGGGTGTACCTGAACATCTTCCGCGCCGACACTCAGGCCTGGGCCGGCTGGATATACGTGGGTGATCAGAAGTACGGCAATCCTGGCCGTGGCGGCCTCTGCCACGGGCGAGGCTTGGGTGGTGGCCCGCGACGCCAGTTACAACTACTACGTCAACCATTACCAATCCGCCGGCGCCTTTGATGGATGGGTCTCGCTGGGGGGTGGTTTTGCCTCCGAGCCCGCCATCGCTCTGGCGCAAGACGGGGCCATCTACCTGCTGGGGAGGAAGGCCAACGGGGTGGTCTATGGCGGACGATACCTTCCGGGAATCGGCTTTCAGGGGTGGATAGCCGCCTCTCCCAGCGTGCTGGCGGCAGGCAGGCCGGCGGTCGCGGCGGGCGCGGACGGCGCCGTCTACGTGGCTATTAAAGCCACCGATAGCGTGCTCTGGATGGCGCGCCTGCAAGGAGACGTCTGGGGGCCTTGGTACTCCGGCGGAAGGGTGTTGGCCAAAGATCCGGACTTGGCCGCGGCGGGAGGAACCATTTACGCGGCGATTACAGGTACTGGTAATGTCGTCTACGTGCGGCCGTTTCGGGAGGGAAGCGGGAACGGCTGGCAGGGCTGGATCTATCCCGACGGCGGTCTGGAGAAAGTGACGGTCGCGGCCATCGGCGGGCGGTACTTTCTGGCTGGCCGCACCGTTTCGAACAGCTTGTGGTGGTATGAGTCCGGCGTAGGCTGGACCAGTCTCGGCTACCCGGGTTTGGCCGGGGGCAATCTAACGGCGGGGCCAAAGTAGGGCGCTCTCCAGTAACACGCGAGTGACCGCGTTGCCGCTCGTAATGTACTGCGGCGCAAATACTGACCACTCCCTCCCGGTCGTGGTTCAGTGGCATCTCGCTGAGCCTGAAGCATCATTTGCGATGCAGTCCACTAATGCAGCAGAGCCTCTGCGCCGGAGGCGCCCAGCCGCCCTGCCAAGGGCTCTGTAGTTGAACTCAAATCCTTTGCGTCTCTGCGCCTTTGCGTGAAATCTCTCCGGACTCTTACAAGTGACTTTATCGAAGAAGCTCTGCACCTTGCTCGCCTGCTCTCTGGGCGTCCCCGCGGCGCTGGCCCTGGCTCTGGTGCGGTGGCCGAAGCCGGCGATGGCGGCTGCGGCCGTGGCGGCCGCGGCCGGTGTCGCGCTGCTTCCTGGCGCCCGCTCAGCGAGGCTCAGCTTGGGATTGGTGGCGTTTCTCCTGGCGGGTTATGCCTGCCTGGGACGCAGCTTCGCTTACCTCAGCGTTCAGCCCGTGTTCATCGGCGAAATCGTCCTGACGCTTACGTTGTGCTGGTCCCTGCTGAACGGAACGCTATGGGCTCCATTCAGGTCTAAACTGGCCTGGGTGCTGCTCCTGTTCGCCGGCTGGGGCGCATTGCGGACGCTTCCCTACCTGTCGATCTACGGAGTGGACGCCCTGAGAGACGCCGCGATCTGGGGCTATAGCGCGTTCGCGCTGGTGGTGGCCGGAGGGCTGCTGCGTTGTAAATCGCTGCCCAATGTCGCGCGCCTCTACGCTCGGTTCGCGCCGCTGTACCTGGCCTGGATTATCTTGGCTGGCGCGATTCGGGTGATTGCTCCCGGCAGCCTGCCGGCGTTCGGCGCCAGCGGCACGCCTCTGTTCCAGGTGAAAGCTGGAGACGCAGCCGTTCATGTCGCCGGAATTGGTGCATTTCTGATCCTTGGCCTGCACCAGGACCAGCCCGCAGGCGCGCGGTCCGTCTGGCTGAAGGAGTGGTTTCTGTGGGCGGCGTGGCTGGCGAGCGTGCTGCTCTACGGTTCCCAGAACAGGGGCGGATTGCTCAGTATTCTGATCACCTTGTTGGTGATCTTGGTCATGTGGCGCAGAGGGCGTTGGATCAAGCTGGTCATCGTCGGTCTTTGCGGCTCGACGCTCTTTGTCTTCCTCGACCTCGATATCAACTTCGGCAGCGCCAGGATGGTTTCACCCCGTCAGATTGCCGCCAATCTGGTTAGCGTCACCGGCGGGGACGAGTCCACCTATGATGGGACCCGCCGCTGGAGGCTTCAGTGGTGGAGCAAGATTGTCGACTACACCTTGCTCGGAAACTACTTCTGGCAAGGCAAGGGATTCGGGGTGAACCTGGCCGACGATGACGGGTTTCAGGTCACTTCCGACCATGCACTTCGCAGCGCTCACAACGGACACCTCACGATTCTGGCCCGATCGGGAATGCCCGGTGCGGTTCTGTGGATTCTGCTGCAAGGCGGTTTTTGCGCGGGCCTGCTGGGCGCCTATCGCCGGGCGCGCCGCACCGGTGACAGCCCACGGGCGGCGCTGGCGGTGTGGATTCTCGCCTACTGGACGGCCTTTACAGTCAACGGCGCGTTTGACGTGTATCTGGAGGGGCCGCAAGGCGGGATTTGGTTCTGGTCGGTGTTTGGCGTGGGACTGGCGCTAATGGTTAGCGGACGAAGCGCCGAAGCGGCGGAACGCGCGGCATACTACCAGCTCGGACGGCCTGAGTTGGGTGCCTGCCGGAGAGGCGAGTTGGGCACGCTGACGGGATAAGGGCGGAATAGGCACGGCCTTCAATCGGGCCGAGCGTCGGGCTGGCCTGAACACCATCATCCTATGAAACTTCTTTATGTCGCCAACGTCAGCGACCTGTACGGCGCCAGCCGCTCGCTGCTGCGCCTGACTAGCCGCCTGGTTCAAGACGGCCACCAGGTGGAGGTGATTCTTCCTGGCGACGGCTCGCTGCGTCCTCGCCTGGAAAAGGCCGGCGTAGGGGTCCTCATCCATCCCGGATTGCCGGTTCTCAGCCGGCGAGCCTTGAAGAATCCGCTGGGGTGGCTGCGCCTGTTGGTTCGCTCGGTGGCCTCGACCATCCGCCTGGTCGCCCACATCCGCGCCACGCGGCCGGATCTGGTGCATACCAACAGCGCGGTGGTTCTCTCCTCCGGCCTGGCCGCCCGGCTTTGCGGCACGCCGCACGTCTGGCACATGCGCGAGTTCTTCGCCGGCGCCAGTCCCCTCTGGCGCTACTACCAGCGGTTTATGGCGGCCTGCTCGACTCGCGTCGTCTGTATCTCCGAGGCGGTGGCCGGCCAGTTCGGCCCGTCCATCCGTCGCCGGAAACAAATCGCCGTGATCCACAACGGCATTCCCGCTGGCGAGATGGCCCCCGCCGCGGCCGAAACCGTAGCCGCTTTCCGGGCGCGGCACGGCCTGGGAGGAGACTTGCTGGTCGGAGTCAGTCGGACGAATCAACCTGGAGCAGAAGGGCCAGGATGTCTTTGTGCGGGCCGCCGCCCTGCTGTCGGACCGCTTCCCCCAGGCGAGCTTCGTCGTCGCCGGCGATCCTTATCCGGGCAATGAAGCGCACGCGCGCAGGCTCCGCCAGTTGGTGGTGGAACTCGGCCTGAGCGACCGGATCGGTTTCACCGGCGAGCGTGGACGACCTCTCGGCGCTGCACTCAGCCCTCGATATCTGCGTGCTGCCCGCGCGCCAGCCCGAGGGGCTGGGCAATGTCCTGTTGGAGGCCATGGCCCTGGGTAAACCCGTGGTCGGGACCGCGCTCGGCGGTATCCCCGAGATCATCGCAGACGGACAGAATGGCTTCCTGGTGCCGCCTGGCGACCCGTCGGCGCTGGCCGCCGCCCTGGAACGCCTGCTGGAGGATGCAGGCCTTCGCCGCCGCATGGGAAAGGAGGGGCGGAAGCGCTTCGAGGAGGAATTCGAATTCGAGACCTGCTATGCGCGCTTGCTTGATCTCTACGGCTCGCTGCTCGGCGGCGGCCCGGCAGCGGCGCGGTCAGCTTCGCGCCTGATCCTGGGTGTGCGGGTGGACTCGACCAACTACTCCGAGGCCACCCGGAGCGTCCTCGGCTGGGCCCGCCAGGGAGAGTCACGCTATGTCTCGGTCGCCTGCGTCAACAACATCATGGAGGCGCACGACTCGGCCGAGTTTCGCCGGATCATGAACGACGCCGACCTGGTGACCCCCGACGGCATGCCGCTGGTCTGGGGCCTCCGTATGCTGGGAGCGCGTCAGGCCACGCGAGTCTACGGCCCGGATCTCACGCCGGCCGTGCTGGCCGCGGCCGAACGCGAGGGAGTCCCGGTCGGTTTCTATGGCGGCGGGCCGGCCGCCATGGAGCGGCTGTTCGCGGTCTTGCGGCGGCGCTACCCCGGCCTCCCGGTCGTCTATTTCTACTCGCCGCCGTTCCGGCCCCTTTCTCTGGCCGAGGACGAAGGGGTTGTCCGGCGGATTCGCGCCTCCGGCGCGCGCATTCTATTCGTGGGTCTCAGCACGCCCAAACAGGAGCGCTGGATGGCGGCCCACCGCGGCCGCATCCCGGCGGTCATGCTGGGCGTGGGCGCGGCTTTCGACTTCCTGGCCGGAGTGAAGCCGCAGGCGCCGCTCTGGATGCGGAACTCCGGCCTGGAATGGGTGTTTCGTTTCGCCACCGAGCCGCGCCGGCTCTGGCGGCGCTATTTGAAGCACAATCCCCGGTTCGCGGCCCTGTTCGCCATCCAGTTGCTGGCGCGGAGACCGGCCGCTTGATTTGAGTCCGGCTTATGGGTACCACTCTTGAAGCCTGTTTCAGCCGCAAGCTGACCGCAACCGTTCCCCTCGCGCGAGTCGCCAATCCCCTGGCGACCGGCGCGGCGGTCATAACCGCCGACGCGCTGGCCGTGGTTGCGTCCTTCTGGCTCGGGGTCGAACTATGGACCCGCGTAAACCCCGCAATCCCGGCGGAACTCTATCTGCGGCTTTGGCCGGCGGCGCTGGTGTTTCTCGCCGCCTACGCCACGCGCGGGCTGTACCCGGGCGTGGGACTAAGCCCGGTCGAGGAATTGCGGCGCACGGTACTCGGCACATCGGTCGTCTACCTTGTGGCGACGGCCTCCATTTTTCTTGGCAAGGAAGGCGGCCGCCACTCCCGCGGCGTCTTTCTGACCTGCTGGGTCTTCACCGCGGCGCTGGTCCCCCTTATGCGCTCTGCGCTGCGGCATGTCGCGGCGTCCCAACCTTGGTGGGGCGTCCCGGTGCTGGTGCTGGGGGCCGGCGGGACCGGGCGCATGGTGGTCGAAAACCTGACGGCGCAACCCGAGCTTCGGCCTGAAGCCGGTGGCCTTCCTTGACGACAACGCCGCCCTGGACTCCGGCGCCGATGGCGTCCCATTTCTCGGCCCGTTATCGCTGGCCGCGGATCTGAGCCGAAGGTTTCGCATACGGCACGCCGTGGTAGCCATGCCCGGCCTCAACCGGAAAGAACTGATCGGCGTGCTCGAGCGCGCCGGTGCGATCTTCAGCCACGTGATCGTCATCCCGGACCTTCTTGGCATGTCCAGTTTATGGGTGTCGGCGAAGGACCTGGGAGGCCTGCTGGGCCTGGAGATCAAGCAGAACCTCTTGAGCCCCGTAAACTGCCGCCTGAAGCGCGGTTTGGATCTGGCCCTGGCTCTGACGGCGGGCGTTCTCGCTTTGCCGATCCTGGCCGCGGCCGTGGTCTGGATCAAGCGCGTCAGTCCGGGCCCCGCCTTGTACTCGCAGTTGCGCGGGGGCGCAGGCGAAAAGACCGTTCGCGTGCTCAAGCTTCGCACCATGTTCCCCGATGCCGGCGCTCTGCTCGAAGAACCACCTGCGGGAGCACCCGGAGGCGCGCCGCGAATGGGATCGATACTTCAAGTTGAAGCGCGATCCCAGACTGCTTCCCGTGATCGGCCCCCTCCTGCGAAGCACCAGCCTCGACGAACTGCCCCAGCTCTGGAACGTGCTGCGCGGAGAAATGAGCCTGGTCGGTCCCCGGCCTTTTCCTCACTATCACCTCGAACAATTCGATCCCGAGTTCCGAGCCATGCGCGCCAGGGTATTGCCGGGCCTGACCGGATTGTGGCAGGTCTCGGCCCGCAGCGACGGAGATATCAAAGTTCAGCAGAAGCTCGACACCTACTACATCCGCAACTGGTCGCTCTGGCTCGATATCCACATCCTCGCCCGCACGGTCCGCGCCGTCCTGCTGCGCCAGGGCGCATACTAGTGTAGTGTCTCGGAAGCTCCGAACAGAACCGCGACCGTCAGGGAGCGGTAAAGGAACTTTGGAGACATGCCGCTAGCCTATTTGGATGCGCCGCCAGATCACCTTCCCCGAGATTCCCCCGCGCCGCCCGGAAGTGGCGCTGGCAGCCTTACTCTTCTTCGGCGTCCTGACCCTCTGGGTTCGCGAACGCTGGGCCCTGAGCCTGCTTCAAGCCGGGACATTCCTGGCCGGGATGGTTTGGATCGCGGCCTGGGGCCTGGGCCGCGCCACCTTGCGCGGCAGTCTCCTGCTAATGCCCTTTGCCTCGGCGGCCGCCTGGGGACTCCTGCAACTGGCCCTGGGCACGACGGTCTATCGCTTCGACACCTGGAACGCAGTTCTGTTCTGGACCACCGCGCTGGTACTCGTCTTCGTTTCGCTTCAGGCTCTCGAGCGGCAGGCGGCGCGCCGGAATTTCCTTCGGGTCCTGGTCTATTTCGGCTTCGGTCTCAGCGTGCTGGCGACGACCCAGTACTTTACCTCCGGCGGAAAAATCTTCTGGATCTTCCCCTCCGGCTACCCCGACGCGTTCGGACCTTTCGTCTACCGCAACAACTACGCCGCTTTCATTGAGCTATTGCTGCCGCTGGCGCTACTCGAGGCCATCCGCGACCGCCAGAGAGCAGTCGTCTATGCGGCGATGGCGGGCGTGATGTACGCCTCGGTGATCGCTTCGGCCTCGCGGGCCGGGTCCATTCTGGCGACCTGTGAAATCGTCGCCGTCCTGGCGCTGGCGCTGGCGCGCGGGCTGGTCTCCACTCGCCAACTCGGCCGCGCCCTGCTCGGCATCGTAGGCATGGCCTTTCTGTTCACCGCGATCGTGGGCCCGGGAACTCTCATCGAGCGGTTGAAGCTGCCGGATCCTTTCATTCACCGGCG
Organism: Bryobacterales bacterium; assembly: GCA_963734625.1. Classification (GTDB taxonomy): domain Bacteria; phylum Acidobacteriota; class Terriglobia; order Bryobacterales; family Bryobacteraceae; genus CAVTHW01. The sequence goes on from CAVTHW010000003.1 coordinate 158,462, forward strand.
CGAGATCTTCTATTCCGCTTTCGCCATGGGGCGCGAACGTCCCGGGCTGGGCTTCGGGCTCGGCACTTTCGAGAAGGCCTACCCGGCCTACGCTAGCTTCGACGTCGGCCTGGTGGTCAATCATGCGCACAACGATTGGGCCGAATGGCTGGCCGAAGGCGGCGTCCCCTTTGCCCTTCTTCTGATGTCCGCGGGAGTGTGGGCCGTGCTGCCCGCGATCCGGTCGCTGTGGGGCCTGGGAGTGATCTCGGTTCTGCTCCACGCGCTGGTGGACTATCCCATGCAGAGACTGGGTCTGGCCGCCTGGGTCTTTGTCCTGCTGGCCGCGCTGGCGGCCGAAGAGGGGGAACGCCGCCGCCTTACTCGGTCCGCGGCGCCAGCAACCGATCCTTGCGATAGATCAGAGTCGTAGTCTCGTAAGCGGCCACTTCGAATCCGTGGCCGTGCGTGATCGCGTCCGTGGGACAGGCCTCCACGCAGTAGCCGCAGAAAATGCAGCGGCTGTAATCGATGTTGTAGACCTTGGCGTACCGCTCGCCTCCGCTGATGCGCACCTCAGCCGTGTTCTCGGCGGCCTCGATGTAGATGCAGTTTGACGGGCAGGCGACAGCGCACAGGAAGCAGGCCACACATTTCTCCAGGCCGTTGGCGTCGCGCTGGAGGACGTGAACTCCGCGATATCGCTCCTGAAACTTCGGCGGCTCGTCGGGGTAGTTCTCCGTGATCGTCGGCGACATCAGCTCCTTCAGGGTGACGCTCATCCCTGTGGCGATGGCCGCGGCCGATTTCAATGCATCCCTAATCCCAGAGGACATTTGTTTTCAGTGTAGCAGCCGTCAGTCGGGACGTTGCGCCTCGACAAAGCGCAGAATGTCGAAGCGGCGGATGAGCCGGTTGGGGAAGAAGCTGTTGACCGCGTCCTGCTCGTTGTCAAAAACTTCGAAGACGGTGTACAGCTTGGTCAGCACCAGCAGATCCATGTGGCGCCGGTTCAGGTTGACGAGCACCAGCCGCCCGGCGCCTTTGCGCAGGGTTGTGAAGCAGACCACCATCGAGCCCAGGCCGGTGCTGTCGATGTGGTCCACCCGCTCCAGGTTGAGGACCACGTTAAGCCTGCCTTCCGACACCATCCTCCGCACTTCGTCGCGAAGCGAGCCGGCCGCTTCTCCCGCGACCAACGAGGCCGCCAGGTCCAGAATCGCAATTCCTTCCTTCTCCCGCCGCTCTATCAGGAAACTCATGACTGTACCCCTCGATCTTCCTGCCGTTACCCCGTGGGCTGGTCCGCCGCCAGCGGCAGAGTAACCGTGAAGCGGCTGCCCTCGCCCTCGGTGCTGGCGACGTCAATCCTTCCCGCGTGTACTTTAACGATCCACGCCACGAAGCTCAGCCCGAGCCCCAACCCTCTCTGCTCGATCGAGTCCAGGTTGGGAATGCGGTAAAAGCGCTTGAAAATGTGGGGAAGGTGCTCGGCGGGCATCCCCCGGCCCGTGTCTTCCACGACGATGCTCACTTCGCTTTCGTCCTGCCGGAGGCTAAGGCGCACTTCTCCGTTCTCCGGCGTGTACTTGATTCCGTTTTCCAGCAGGTTATACAGCAGACGCTCGAACTGGGTATGATCTACTTCCGCCCGGCACTGCTCCGGAAGCTCCGCCAGCAATCGGACCCGGGCTTCCTCGGCCGGGATTCGCATTTGCTCCAGTACGCCGCGGGCCAGCGCGCACAGATCCAGCCTTTCCCTCCGCGGGGCCAGTTGCCCGGACTCGGCCTGGGCCAGTTGCAGCATGGCGTTGACGAAGCGCGAAAGACGTTCGGTGGCCTCCAGCGCCGTGAGCATGGCTTCTCGAAGCTGCTCCTCCGACTTGGACGTCATCAGGGCCACTTCCAATTGGCCGCGTATGGCGGTGATGGGCGTCCGCAGTTCGTGCGACACATTGGTCGTGAACTGGCGCATCTGTTGAAAGGAATCGTCGAGGCGCTCGACCATCCGGTTGAAAGTCTCAGTGAGACGGTCCAACTCGTCGCCGGCGCCCCGCAACGGGAGGCGGTGGCTCAGACTTGCACTGGTGATCGACTCCGCGGCGCGCGCCACATCGTTGAGGGGCCGTAGTGCGCGCTTTGTAAGATACATCCCCAGCACGGCGCGGAACAGAATGATCAGTGGGACAAGCGAGAAGTAGGTCCACGTGAAGCGGCTGATAACGGCTTCGTCCGTCTCTAGCGCGCGCCCGATAGAGACATAGTACCGCCTGCCGTCCGGGCCGGCGAAAACGCCGGCGCGGGTAAGATAGGCGTCTCCGCGCGGCGTCCGGCGCGTACGCCAAACCGGCGCGCGGGAGCCGGCCGCCTCCCGGATCTCCGCCGGCGAATCCGTACCGATCCGTTGGTAGGTCGAAGAGATCTCCAATACCCTGCCGTTCAAATCAGCTACCAGGAGGATCTGCCGCAGCCGCCCGACAAGGTAGTCTTCCTCCGGATCGTCGGTGTTATAGGTCCAGACCGCGACGCCCCCCTTTTCCTCCAGGCGGCCCCTGAGCGCGCCCCACTCCCCCTCCAGGGCTTCCTGCGCCTGGCCCCGCTGAATGGTCACCAGAATCTGGCGGAAGGCCACGCCTACCAGCAGCAGCAGCAGCGCGAAGAAAAACAGGTTTCCGGCGTTCAGGCGGAAGCCCAACGACCGCGTGAAGCGAGTTCGTGCGCCCGAGGTGGGCATCGTCTTCCGCTACTCGCCCGAGACCTGGATTTTGGACTCAGACGGCTGCGCGATCATGTAACCGATACCTCGTACCGTGCGGATCAGCTTTAGCGGCCAGCCGTCGTCCACTTTGCTGCGCAGGTGGCGAATGTAGACGTCGACGATGTTGGTCAGCCCGGTGTAGTCCATTTCCCAGACGTGCTCGACGATCATGGTGCGGCTTAGCGGGCGCCCCTGGTTCCGCATCAGGTACTCCAGGATGCTGAACTCCTTGGGCGCCAGATCGATGTTCGCCCCGCCCCGGCTGACCTTGCGCCGGATGCAGTCCAGCGACAAATCTCCCACCTGCAACTTCTCGGGAAGGCCCTGCCCCCTGCGCAAGAGTGCGCGGACGCGGGCCAGCAGTTCCATGAAGGAGAACGGCTTCACCAGATAGTCGTCGGCGCCGAGGTCCAGTCCCTTTACCCGGTCGTCGAGGGAACTGCGCGCGCTGAGGATCAGCACCGGCTGGTTCACGTTTCGGTTGCGGATCTTCTCGAGCAAGCTGAAGCCATCCATGTCGGGCAGCATCAGGTCCAGAATGATCAGATCGTAGGCGGCTTCCGCCAGACTTGAGAGCGCGGATTGGCCGCTTTCCGCGACAGACGTGGAATAGCCGCTGTCATCAAGGCCCCGCCGGACGAAGTCGGCGATTGGATTCTCGTCCTCAATCAGCAGAATGCGCATGGTATATGAGACATTATCACACCATGCTTCGCTTCTGAGGGAAACCGGAAAATCAGTCTCCGGGTACCCGGCGCGGCTCGAAGAATGGATACCTGAACGCCAGCAGGGCGGATCGCACGCTCTTCCAGTGAGTCTTCAGCACCGACAGGCCCAGCATGAACAGGATGACCACGCAGGAGGCGGCGGCCGCTTCCGCGGGCGTGAGGTTCTCCTTCCAAAACCACAGCCAGCGTCCGTAGACTATCTCGGTGTGTACCCAATAGACCAGCAACGAGGTTGTCCCGAACTGCCGCATCCAACTCCAGCCCGGCGCCGACCCATGCTGAGTCCACAGATATGCGGCGGCCAGCACCAGCAGGGTTACGCCGGATTTGATCAGGATCAGCCACGGGCCGTTCAGCCAGTAGTCGGATTGTACGTATAACGAGTAGGGCAGCTCCGAGCAGAGGCCGGCGCCCATAATCAGCAAAATGCCCAGCAGCGCCGCCCATTGAATCAGCCGGTCCAAGTGCTCTCTGGAGGTCAGGCGCAGAATACTTCCGGCGCTGATGCCGAACGCCGTGAAGGCCGCCCAAGGGAAGAAGCCGAACGTCATCAGATTCGGCGCCAGGTAGGATTCCGCCAGCCATAGCGAGCCCGGCCATTTCAGCATCGACACCAGCGGCGCGCCGAACGCTATCGCCATTCCCAAAATCGCTCCCAGCCGGATTCGCTGAGCCGTGCTGAAAACCGCCAACGGTGCAAACACGGCCACCGCGAAGCCCATGGCATTGAGAATGTCCACCTTGAACAGGTCTATCCAGTTGCTCCCCGGCAGCCCGAACGCCCAGAGCTGGAGACGAAACAGGATAGCGATTCCGAACAGGTAGCCGGACCGGCGCAAGCCCGCTGTAACGCGGCTTCCGGCCGGCAATCCCTGCCGTTCCCGGCTCTCCATCAGGAAGGCGAGCGTAACCCCCACCAAGAACAGAAAAACCGCCGGCGGCATCCCCCCGATGAACTGCGTGAGCTGATAGGCCGAACTCCCGCGCTGATCCGGCCGAATGAAGGAGTTGAAGACGTGGCCATTCAACATGACTAGTGCGGCTAGGCCTCTAGTCCAGTCGAGAAACGCCAGTCTGGTTGAAAAACTTCTTTTTGGTCCCATCCGCGGGCAGCACTCGGAAGACGAAGTAATCTTGAGTATAGCTTACCTGCCGGGGTACTCGCGCTTGACGCCGGCGGGCAGTTTCAGCCGCACCGCGTCGTCGGTGAGGCCGGTGTTGATCTTGAGTTCGCTGTAGGTGGCCTGCTGGTAGTCTCCCGACGGGAGATCGAATTTCTGCTGCAACGGATAGCCGGTGCCGGACAGCCAGAGGTGAACCTTCTTTACCTCTTGCAGCATCGCAGCGGACCGCGGCACAAGCTCAACGTGCATGGCGGGTTCGCCTCCGATCTGCTCTTCCCCTAGCGCTTTCAGCACGTAGCTGCCCTTGAGTTCCCGGCTGGTGCTTCCAAAGCCCAGCAGCAGGAACTGGTCCACAAGCGACCGGTATTTGCCCAGATCGAAGATCTGAACCGTGCGGATCTTCGGGTAGTAAATCTGCGCCGTATTCTTCTCGAAAGCCATGGATCGCGTGTCAGGCTCGCCAAACTCGAGCAACATGCGGATGTCCCGCGCCGCCGCGCGCTTCATCCGCACGACACCGGTTTCCACGGTCGTGTCTTTGATCACGGCCGTGTGCTACCACGCGCTTGACCTTGGCGCTCATGTCGCGGAAGACGGACGCGCCCCGATCCATGGCCGCCAGCGTCTCGTCGAGGGAAGCTCCCGCGGCCGCGGCGGGGCCTAGCACCAGCGCGGCCGCCAGCAATCGATGGCGTAAGCGGTGATTGAACAAGATGGGGCCTCGGTTCTCAGGGCTTGGTCAGAACCATGTAGCCCTGGATCTCGGATTCGGCGTCGGAAATGGGATCGACACGAATCAGGTTGAACTTCCTGCCGAACTTGCCCTGGATCAGTTCGGATGCCACGGCATACCGCCGCCCCTCGGGAACTCCGGCCAAAAGCTCGGGGGCGATCCAGACCGCGCCGGCTCCCTCGCCGCCCTCGATCAGGACGATGCTCGATGGGCGGGGCTGATCTCGAAACCATCCGCGGGGAGTCAGGAAGATGAAGGCCAGAATCAGGACCACCATGATCTCGTACGGCCAACTGGCGCGGGGGTACTGCCAGAACAAAAAACGCCGCATTCGCGCGCGCAAAGTATCCCCCATGCCTACCGCCAGTCTAGCACGCTAAAACTCCATCTTCTCTATCAGCGAATTCAGTTCCGATTCCAGCGCGGCCTTCTTCTTCCTCAGTTCAGCCAACCGGTCGCGGAGCCCGGCCAACTGCGTCTCCTGGGCCGCCAGTTGCCGCGCGTACTGCTGCACCTGGTCCTGCTGGCCGCTGACCCGGTTCAGGCTGTCGATATTCTGCCTTAGCCTCTGCTGGTCGCCGGTGAATTCGTTAAACTGCTGCTGCGCCAGATTGATGGCGCTGTCGTTCTCGGCGATCAGGCGCTTCCGCTGGGCGATCGTCTCCAGTGCCTTTCGGGCGGCTTCGCTCAACGCCTTGTTGGCGACGTAACTGGCTAGCAGGTCGGGCGTAAGGCTGGCCACCGAGTACGTGCTCTCGAAAACCCGCTCCTCGGCGACCGGGAACTTCTCGGTCGCTCCCGCGGCCAGCTTGACTTCGAAGCGGTAGGCGCTGGCCGTGGTCTCGATCGGTTTCGCGTTGACCAGTTTGTACTCCGGCCGGGCGGCATGCTCGATCACCAGGACTTTGGCCTTCTGATCCACATTCCGGATGGTGTAGGTGCGGGTCTCCTGGATCGCCTGGCGCGTGGTCAGGATGCCGCGCCTGAAGTGGGCCTCGCGCACCACGTCGCGGGTGGAATCGAAGCGGGTGGTGATGCGCGTTCCGAGGTCCGTGGCATAGCTGATCATGCGCTTGTCGGACGCCTTCAGCGTCTCCACCAAGGCCTCGCCGGTGTAGGCGCTGCCGTCGTAGATCGTGATCGGTCCGCCGTCCAGCGTCTTTCCCGTGTCATTGGTTAGCTCCGCGGCGTTCATCGGGTACTGCGAGCTCAGATCGGAGTAGATCAGCAGCTTGCGGGCGGTGATCTTCTGTTGCACGAACGGAAACATGGCGGACTCGCCCCGGCGCACGCTCACCGGGCTGGCGAAGCTGTACTCGAAGAGTTCTCCCAGGTCCCGGCTCTCGGCGTCGGCGATGACCGTGCTGCGAGCCTCTTGCCGCACCGCGGCAGGCGCAGCTGCCATAACTCCTCTCCCAACGCCGCCCCCGGAACCACTGCCAATTCCACCCATAACACCGGCATCTTTCCGCTGGGCTAGTTCATCCGATATCGCGCCCTGGTACAGCACCGGCGCCTGCGCGCGCTCCTCCGGCAATCCCGCCGTCGGGCGCTGCACGTAGCGCGGCTCATACAGGCGGCTGATGAACGAAATCGGGCGTCCCGAAACGACCGCCAGCCGCACGTTGTTCCAGTCTCCGCCGGTGACGTTGTCCACGATCGCCCAGCCTTCCAGCGTCGCGCCGCCGCTGTCAGCAAACAGCAAGCGGTAGCTCGACTTCCAGACCGGCATCGGGATGACGTAACTGGCCGATATGCTGCGCCCCCCGGATCCGGTCGAGTCTATGTATACGCTGCGCTGCTCCCGGCTCCTGGCTCCGCTAACCGCGGCCAGATACTCCTTCAGTTGAGCCTGAAGCGCCGGGTCCTGAAACCGCAGGCTGGTCGCCGAAGCCAGGTCCAGGGTGCGCAGGTCGGCGTTGTCCAACAGCAGCGTGAGCAGTTCCTTCTCCGGCTGCTGCATGACGGCGGGCGACTGGCGCGCGGTCACGATGGCGCCCGCGACAGCCTCCTGGCCGATGCGGACCTCGACCCGCGCGCCCTTCAGTGTGTCCAGGAATGCGCTCAGGGGCTGCTGGTCGCCCAGGCGGAAGGGAAAGTCGGCCAGGCGCCGTGCCAGCGGCTCGCTCGAATCGTAGCGCACGCCGGAAACCTTGCCGCCATTGCCCTCCTGGACCGTCAGCGACTTCAGAACGTCATCCATCTCCGACGGCCGGAAGTCCAGACGGGCGGTCTCGCCCGGCTTCAGTTCTCCGGACCTCTCGAAATACCCCACGCCATGCTTATAGAGAATCACTTGGCGTACGGGAAGGTCCGCGGCCAGGGCCGCTGCCACTGACCCGGCAAAAAGAGCCAATACGAGTTTCATGGCGCCTCATTCTCCTTGTCACTATGTTGAACCAAACTGCCCACACAATCCATAGATGCCTCGATTCCTGACTTCCTTTCATCACCCTTTCGCCACCCACGGACTTGACAGACCCGGTTTCGAGCGTCAGACTTTGAAGTTGCCGGGTTCCGATGGAGGCATATTGAAACGCCTGATTGCGCTTCTTCTAGTACTATCGGCCGCTTCCGCGCTGGCGCAAGTCGGCGAGCGGCCCGGTCCCACCATCCTGAGCCGTGGCCTGAGCGCCTTCGTCCAGGGAGGGGGAGAACTGCTCAGAGTGCGGCCTTTTTTCACGGCTACCGGGGTTTACGATACGGGGCTGATTCCCTTTTCCGTGGATTCCCAAGGAGGTGTCCCCGTGACGCAGGGCTACGGTGTGTCGCTGGGCTTTGGAGTAAACGGCTACCACCGCTGGCGGAACACTTTGCTCGGCATCGACTACCGCGGCGACGTCCGCCATTACGACAAGAAGAGCTACTATGACGGCTCAAACCACACTCTGACGCTGTCCCTCACCCACCAGCCCAAGCGCTGGCTGACCTTCAGATTGGCGGAGGCGGCCAGCACCTACTCGGGCGGTACCGGCATGCTTGCCGGCTACCAGATACTCGACCCGGCCGACACTGGCGCTCCGCTGAACGAGATTTTCAACGGGCGCACCAACTTTTCGAACACCATGGCGAGCGTCACCCTCTCCCCCAGCCGGCGGCTCTCCTTCGGCATGGGAGGTGGCGGAACAATCGTGCGGCGGCGGGGCGGCGGCGGCTTGGCCGGCCTGAACAGCTGGTCGGGCAATGGCAACGTGCAATACACGCTGGGCCGGTCGTTCTCGATTGGCTCCGCCTATTCTTTCGCCCACTATCAGTTCACCAATCAGTCCGGCGTCTCCGATATTCACTCCGCGTCCTTGGACCTGGCTTTTCGCCTGGGCCGGGCCTGGGATTTGGGGTTGAGCGGCGGCGCTTCGCGGGTGGCGTCGTCCACCAAATTCTCCATCCTTCTGGACCCCGTCCTGGCCGCGCTTTTCGGCCAGACGTCGTTCATTATGTCCGCCCACAGCCTGAACTACATCGCTTCGGCGGAGGCGCGCCTGGGCTGGGTCGGACGGCGCTCCAGGCTGACGTTCGGCTACAGCACCGGGGCTACGCCGGGCAACGGAATCTACCTGACTTCGAAGTCGCAGAGCGGCAGCGTCGAATGGGGCGCTACGGCGGGCCGGCGGTGGAGCTTCGCGTCTTCCGCGAGATACACGAGTTATTCCCCTCTCATTCAGCGGCTCGCTAGGTTCGTCAGCATCTCCGCCGGCGGCAGTTGTGGGTTCCAGGTGAAGTCATGGCTGCACTTGACCGGCGACTACAGCGCCCGCCGTATTCGGATGGGGGACGCATGGCCCTACCGGGTCTATCATGCCGCCTCCGTTGGCGTGGCCTTCAGCCCCGGCGAACTCCCCCTCTCGCTCTGGTGAGCGGCGGCCGTCAACCTTGATTTCAAGGACTTTCGTGCTATCCTCATCCTTCGAGGCACCAGAACCGAGGGCACCATGAGCACGACAGACAATCTCAAGGAAGCATTTGCCGGCGAAAGCCAGGCCAACCAGAAGTACCGCGCCTTCGCCAAGAAGGCGGAGGCGGAAGGCTTCGCCAACATCGCACGCCTGTTTCGGACTACCGCCGAAGCCGAGCGCATCCACGCCGAGGGCCATTTGAAGAGCTTAAACGGGGTCGGCGCCACGGCCGACAACCTCAAGGCCGCTATCGAGGGCGAGACCTATGAGTACACCTCGATGTATCCGCCCATGCTCGAAGGGGCTACAGTCGAGGGCCATCGCGCCAAACTCATGTTCGGCTACGCGGTGAAAGCCGAGGCGGTGCACGCGGAGCTCTACCGGCGCGCGCTCGAAGCCGCCGCGCGCGGGCAGGACCTCACCGAAGCTAGGTTCTACCTCTGTCCCGTTTGCGGCCACATCGAGTTCGGCGATCCGCCCGATAAATGTCCCATCTGCGGGACGGCAAGGTCGAAGTTCGTCGAAGTGGCTTAGCCGCCAGCACATTTGCGCCTCCCGGGCGAAGACCGAGATCGATATACTCGGAGTAGGTTGGGAGGCCAAATGGAGAAGCTCGAAATTCGCCGGTTCCGGTCAATACGGGCGGCTGTCGTTCTGGTTGGATTGCTGTCAGTCGGCGTGCCTTCGCGCGCCGAGGAGGGCATGTGGACGTTCGACAATCCCCCCTCGAAGCAGTTGCAGGATAAGTACCAGTTCACTCCTACGCAGCAGTGGCTGGATCATGTTCGTCTCTCCTGCGTGCGGTTGAATGACGGAGGGTCGGGGTCGTTCGTCAGTGCGCACGGGCTGGTGCTGACCAACCACCACGTCGCTCTTGGCCAGTTGCAGAAGAACTCCACCTCCGCGCGCGACTACGTCCGGGACGGCTTCTATGCGGCGACGTCCGAACAAGAGATGAAATCCCCGGACTTGGAAGTGAACGTACTTGTCTCCATCGAGAACGTGACCGGCCGGGTGCTCGGCGCGCTCCAGAAGGCAAAGACGCCCGAGGAGGAGTTCGCGGCGCGCAAGACCGTTAGAACCGACATCGAGCGCGAAAGCCTACAGAAGACCGGCTTTCGCTCCGACGTCGTGACCCTGTACCAGGGCGGCGAGTACTGGCTCTATCGCTACAAGAAGTACACCGACGTGCGGCTGGTGTTCGCGCCCGAGCAGCAGATCGCCTTCTACGGCGGGGATCCGGATAACTTCACTTACCCGCGCTACGACCTGGACATGGCGCTGTTCCGCGTGTACGAGAACGGCCAGCCGATCGATAGCAAGGACTTCCTGAAGTGGAACCCCAAGGGCGCCGCCGAAAACGAACTGGTATTCGTCACCGGCCATCCCGGCTCGACGCAGCGGATGGACACCATGTCGCAGTTGGACTTCGAGCGCGAAGTCTACGAGCCGACCATTCTCAAGCTCCTCCGGCGCCGAATCGAAGTGCTGAACGCATACTCGGCGCTGGGCGCGGAGCAGGCGCGCCAGGCAACGTCGCTGGTCTTCGGTTTGGCGAACAGTCTGAAGGCCTACGAGGGCCGCTACAAGGGGCTGCTCGACAAGGGCGTGATGGACAAGAAGCGGGAGGAGGAGGCGGCCTTCAAGGCTAAGGTGGCGTCGAACCCCGAATGGCAAAAGGCTTACGGCGGCGCTTGGGACGCAATTGCCCAGGCACAGAAGAAAGCCGCGTCACGCGCCAAGGACACCTTCTTCCGTGGGCTTGATTCCCGGTATGCGAACCTCGCGCGCGACATTGTCTGGTACGTGGCCGAAGTCAAGAAGCCGGACGGCGAGCGGCTCCCGGGCTTCCACGAGGCGGAACTGGATTCCCTGAAGTTCACCTTGTTTTCGCCCGCGCCGATCTACGCGGAGATGGAGATCGCCCGAATCACCGGCGCCCTGGCGCTGGACATTTCGGAAGCCGGCCCCAATGACCCGTTCGTCCAGCTAGTTCTCGGCGGACGCTCCCCGCGAGCAGTGGCCACGGAGTTGGTGAACGGCACGAAGCTGAACGATCCGGAGTTTCGAAAGAAGTTGGTGGAAGGCGGCGAGGCGGCGGTGGCGGCCTCCACCGACCCCATGATCGTGCTGGCGCGGAAGCTCGATCCGATGCGGCGCGAGCTGATCAAGTGGACGGAAGATAATGTGGATAGTGTGCAGCAGCAGGCCGGCGAGCAGCTCGGCAAGGCGCGCTTCGCGGCCTACGGCAAGACCACGTATCCCGACGCCACCTTCACCCTGCGGCTGAGCTACGGCCAGGTGCAGGGTTACCCGATGAACGGCACCATAGCCCCTCCTAAGACCACTCTGTATGGCTTGTATGACCGGGCCTACAGCTTCGGCCAGCAGGGGCCGTTCGCTCTGCCCCAGCGCTATTTGGACGGGCGCGAGAAGCTGGACCTGACGACGCCGCTGAATTTCGTCACGACCAATGACATCATCGGCGGCAACTCGGGTTCGCCGGTCATCAATCGCAACGCCGAGGTGGTGGGGCTGATCTTCGATGGCAACATCGAATCGCTGGTGGGCGATTTCGTCTACGAGGGCGTAACCAATCGCGCCGTAGCGGTCCACACCGCGGCCATGACCGAGGCCATGCAGAAGCTCTACGGAGCCTCCCGTCTGGTGGACGAACTGATGGAGCGGTAGGGCCGGCAGGCTTGTCTATCTGAGCTTCCTCACCTCGCGGGTGGACCATTGCCAGCTTGGCGCGCCCGCCGTGGTGAAAGTCAGTCGCAAGCTTCAGCTTGCGTCCGCCGGGGGCCGACGGAACTTTCAACATGGCCGTTTGCGTCAACGGCGAGTTTTACGGCGGTCCTTCCGCCACGTCTCGAAATCCTTCAGAGTTTCTTCGCCGTCAACCCGCGGTGGACAACTTCGCGGCCCACTTCGGCGCTGAGGCGCGGAGCTCGCTGAAAGTGCTGATTCTCACGTGGTCACTCCAGTGTCCATTGTGGCCCCCGCCGCGTGGTAGGAGCTGCGGACCAGCGGGCCGCTCTCGACGTGCCGGAAGCCCATCTCGTAGCCGGCGCGGCGCAAGTCGTCGAACTCCGCCGGCGGAACGTAGCGGATCACTGGCAGATGCTTCTCGGTCGGCCTCAGATACTGGCCGAGGGTGAGGATGTCCACGCCGCTAGTCCGCAGGTCGCGCATCACCTGTAGCACCTCATCCGCCAGCTCGCCCAGGCCCAGCATCAGGCCGGACTTGGTGGGAATCTCGGGTCGGGCCTGCTTGGAGTAAGCCAGGATATCCAGCGATCGCTCGTAGCGCGCGCCCAGCCGCACCTGCGGGTAGAGGCGAGGCACCGTCTCGACGTTGTGGTTAAGAACGTCCGGCGCGGCGTCTAGCAACGTGTCCATCGCTGCGTGCGAGCCCTGGAAGTCGGGGATCAGGACCTCGACCCTGCAATCGGGCAGTCGCTCGCGTATGGCGCGAATGGTCAGGGCGAACAGTTCGGCGCCCCCGTCCTTGCGGTCGTCGCGATTGACGCTGGTGATGACGGCGTACTTGAGACCCAGCGCGGCGGCCGCTTCGGCCACGCGCCGCGGCTCGTCGTAATCGGCGGGAAGCGGGCCCCCCTTCCGCACGGCGCAAAAGCCGCAGCGCCGCGTGCAGACGTTGCCCAGGATCATGAAGGTCGCGGTGCGATGGTTCCAGCACTCGCCCAGGTTGGGGCAGGCCGCGCTCTCGCAAACGGTGTGCAGCCGGAGATCCTGAACCAGCGACTTGACGCTGCGGTAATTGTCGCCAACCGGGGCGGGCGCGCGAAGCCACTCGGGGCGGCGAAGAGGAGTGCTGCCGGCCAATGCCACTGCCTTATCCCAGAATCCGGAGGATCTCCTTCATGGAGTCGTGCGAGGCCTGGATCTGGCCCTCGCCAAAGATGTGCGTCTCCAGCCCGAAGGGGCCGGTGTAGCCATCCTTCGTCATAGTATCGAAAATGGCTCGCCAGTCCTGGCGCTCCGGATAGTCGAGCACGCTGCGGCCCTTGATATGCACGTTGCCGATGCGGTCCTTTGGCAGCAGTCTGTAACCGTCGGGAAAGGGCACCTCCTTCTGGCCCATCCCATTGGTGATGTCCCAGTTGACTCCAATCCACTTCGACGGAAGCAGCCGCATCAACTCAGCCATCTCAGCGCTAGTGGCGACGTTGCATGATCCCTCGTTTTCAACCAGCAGGCGGACCTTCTGTTTGGCGGCCACGGCGATCATGGGTTCGAGAACCTGGGCGATACGGGGCATGAGCTGCAATGGCTCGGCAACTCGTCCGAAAGCGAAGATGCGCACCATGTCGGTTCCAAGAATCTTCGCGGCCCGGATTGCCTTGTCGAGATGCTCCATGCGGCGTTCGAACTGTGCCGCGTAGCCGGCGAGTCGCTTGGCGCGCGCTTCGGCGCTCTCCCCGCGCCGGGCGGGGGGCTCCGTTCCCGGCAGGAAGTACTTCATGGAGCCGGCGTCCAGAAAGGATACGCGGATGCCGGCGTCTTTCAATTGCTTGGCTGCGGTCCGGAGTTGCCCCTCCGACAGTGCTTCGTCGTAAGTTCCGCCGCCGCCTGGAACTTCGCGCAGTTCCGCCAGACGCAGCCCATACTGCTTCAGGAACGCGATCGCCTGTTCGGGAGACCGCGCGATCTCGTCAGTGATGGCGCTGATACGCGAGCGATCCACGCGCGCCGGCTGCTTACCGTACAGGGCGGGAGGCAGCAGGACCGAGGCCAGCATTTCTCTGCGGGTGACCATACTGATGATCATACTTTAGTCGGCCCCGCTGGCGTACTATATCAATAAGAGGGTGCAATCTGTGTCGAACCTAAATTCATTCGGTGCTGCCGCGACTCTGCGCGCGGGCGGCCGTTCCTACCGCATTTACCGCCTGGACGCTCTGGGCGACGTCTCCCGTCTGCCGTTTTCCATCAAGATCCTTCTCGAGAACCTTCTGCGGCAGGAAGACGGCGTCGCCGTCAAGGCCGCCGACATCGAGTACGTGGCCAAGTGGAACGGCCGGCCCGACTCTCGCGAGATCAGCTTCATGCCGGCCCGCGTGCTGCTCCAGGACTTCACCGGCGTTCCGGTCGTGGTGGATCTCGCCGCCTTGCGCGACGCGCTCAAGGCTATGGGAGCGGACCCTGCCCGCGCCAACCCGCTGCTGCGCTCTGACCTGGTCATCGACCATTCGGTCCAGGTAGACAAGTTCGGCTCGCCGGACGCCTTCGCCTTCAACTCCAAGATCGAATTCGAGCGCAACCGCGAGCGTTACGCGTTCCTGCGCTGGGGGCAATCGGCTTTCAGGAATTTCAGCGTCGTGCCGCCGGAGACGGGTATTGTCCATCAGGTCAATCTCGAATACCTCGCCCCGGTCGTGTTCAGCGCGCAAGGGAACGGCGTGGCTTCGGCTTACCCCGACACGGTGGTGGGCACCGACTCGCACACCACGATGATCAACGGCTTGGGTGTGCTCGGTTGGGGCGTCGGCGGAATCGAGGCCGAGGCCTGCATGCTGGGCCAGCCGGTGTCCATGCTGCTGCCTCCGGTTGTAGGTTTCCGCCTCCACGGGCGGCTTCGCGAAGGCGTCACGGCCACGGACCTGGTGCTCACCGTCACCCAGATGCTGCGGAAGAAGGGGGTCGTCGAGAAGTTCGTGGAGTTTTACGGGGACGGGCTCAGCGCCCTGAGCCTGGCTGACCGCGCCACCGTCGCCAACATGGCGCCCGAGTATGGCGCGACCGTCGGCCTTTTCCCCATCGACGACGAGACTCTGCGCTACTTGCGCTTGACCGCCCGCCCGCCCGAGCTGGTGGCTCTCGTGGAGGCTTACGCCAAGGAGCAGGGGCTCTTCCACACGGAAGGGCTACCCGAACCGCTCTACTCGGACACCATGGCGCTGGATCTTTCCACCGTCGCGCCTTCGCTCGCCGGACCGAAGCGTCCGCAGGATCGCGTCGAGTTACCCGACGTAAAGAAGAACTTCCTGAACTTCCTGGGCGCCGCGCCCCGCAAGGTGGACGTGCAGATCGGCGGCAAGCGAACTAGCGTCCAGGACGGCTCTGTGGTCATCGCCGCGATTACCAGTTGCACCAACACCTCGAACCCGCCGGTGCTCATTGCCGCGGGCCTGGTGGCGAAGAAGGCCGTCGAGCGCGGGCTCACCGTTCCGCCTTATGTGAAGACCAGCCTGGCGCCCGGCTCGAAAGTGGTGATGGATTATCTGAGTGAATCGGGCCTTCTGCCCTACCTGGAACGATTGGGCTTCCACCTGGTCGGCTTCGGCTGCACCACCTGCATCGGCAACAGCGGCCCGCTTCCCGAGCCCGTGGCGCAAGCGGTGCTAAGCGAGAAGCTCGTGGTGGCCGCGGTCCTTAGCGGGAATCGCAATTTCGAAGGGCGGGTGAACGCCCTGGTGAAAGCCAACTATCTGGCCTCGCCGCCTCTGGTCGTGGCGTACGCTTTGGCGGGGCGCATGGATCTCGACCTTCAAAACGAGCCTCTCGGCACTGACAAGAGCGGCGCGGCCGTCTATCTGCGCGACATTTGGCCGTCGAATGCGGAAGTCGCCGCCGCCGCCGGCAAGTTCGTTCACGAGGAGATGTTCCGCAAACAGTATTCCGAGGTTTTCGCGGGCGATGCGCGGTGGAACGCGATCCAGGTTCCGCCCGGCGCGCTGTACACCTGGGACGAGACGTCGACTTACATCAAGAAGCCGCCGTACTTCGACTCAATGGCCGATCCTTCCCAGCCCCCGGCCGACATGCACGGGATGCGCGCCCTGGCCGTGCTGGGCGATTCGGTGACCACGGACCATATCTCTCCCGCCGGTTCGATTGCCACCGACGGCCCCGCCGGACAGTACTTGATCGGGCTGGGGGTCCAGCCCAAGGACTTCAACTCGTATGGCTCGCGGCGGGGCAACCACGAGGTGATGGTGCGCGGCACACTGGCCAACATCCGGCTGCGCAACCAACTTGCCCCAGGAACCGAGGGCGGTTGGACAACCTATGTCCCCTTTGACGAGAAGATGTGGATCTACGACGCGGCCATGCGCTACAAACAGGACGGTGTCCCGCTGCTGATCCTGGCCGGCAAGGAATACGGCTCCGGCTCCTCCCGCGACTGGGCGGCCAAGGGCGTCGCGCTGCTCGGCGTGAGAGCCGTGATCGCCCAGAGCTTCGAGCGGATTCACCGCTCCAACCTGGTCGGCATGGGAGTGCTTCCGCTGGAGTTCCTGCCCGGAGAGAACCGCGAGACGCTCGGCCTTACGGGCACGGAGAGCTTCTCAATTACCGGGATCAAGCAGGCCCTCGAAGGCTCGCGGCGGGCGCTAGTGCGCGCAGTGTCCAACGGCGGCGCCGAAAAGAGCTTCGAGGTCGTGGTCCGCGTGGACACGCCGCGCGAGACCGGCTACTACCGTTACGGCGGAATTCTGCCGTATGTGCTTCACGATCTGGCCCGCTAGCTTAGGAACAGAGCCGCGAGGTCAGGGAGCGGCGGCATGGCTCGGGGTATACTTTCAGCTACGCCCGAGGAGAAGCTATGACCGCCAGAATCCATTTGCTCGCGTTCGCGTGCCTTGCCATGACTCTGTTCTCGGCGCCTGCCGCGCAGAAGGCCCCACCCAGGTACCCCGTTTCCGGCCGAATCGCCGGATTGGAAGCCGCCCATCGCGCCAGGGTCGTGCTGAGCGCCGCAAACAAGCCTAACCGCACCGCGACCTCGTTGGCCGATGGAACCTATATAGTGCGGAATGTGCCGCCTGGCTCGTACACTGTGCGTCCGGCTCACACGCTATACAGGTTTTCTCCGACCTTTCACACCGCCGCGGTGACCTCCCACGACGTCGAGAACATCGATTTCACCGCGCACCGCCTTCCGCCGAAAAAGTAGGCTCCAGTTACCTGCCGCCTTTCGCCCCCATGAAGCCGGCGAGGTCGTCAAGCACATAGGCGGGGATGTGCCCGGCCTGCCCGTACTCTGCGGGCATGGACTTTCCCTCGCCCTCCAGGAAGAGGTGGTTCAGCTTGGGGTAGCTCTTCAACGTGACATTCTGGCGCCCTTTCAGCGCCGACCGCCACATCTCGAAATCCTTCATTGTTACCTGATAATCGCGCTCACCCTGAAGAATGAGCAGCGGCGCGGTGAGCTTAAGCGCGGCGCCGACGGGGTCGTAGGCTTTGAGGTCGTCCCAGTAGGAAGCCGGGGCGGCCTGCTTGAGTTGCGCCAGCGTTTCGGGCGGCGCGCCAAGGTATTTCAACTGTTCGGCCGCCAGTTCTTCGATCGGCCTGGCGTTGCCCGCCAGCATGATGAAACCGGCGACGGCGGGGTCAGACGGCGCGATACGAGGAATGAGATAGGCGCCCAGCGAGTGCCCGAGTAAATACACCCTCTTCGCGTCGATCTTTGGTTGCTGGCGCAGCAGAGCCAGCGCGCTGAGAGCGTCATCCATCACTTCGTCCTTCACAGTGGCAACGGGTCTGCCAGGGTACTGCTTGGTGCGCTTCACGAATCGCAGGCTGGCAACGCCGCGCGCGGCCAGACCTTCCGCCAGGTCCTTAAATGGCGCGTTCGGCCCGATTGTCTCGTCGCGGTCGTTGGGGCCGCTGCCGTGCAGGAAGACGACCGCCGGGAAAGGGCCGTCGCCGCTCGGCAAGCTTAGAGTGGCCGGAAGTTTCAGGTCGCCGGTCACAACGAATAGGTCGCCCGGCCGGGCGGGCTCCGGATCGGGGGGCAGGAACCGGAGTCCTGAGATTTGACTCGCCGCGTTGAC
The DNA here is from genome assembly GCA_963734625.1 of Bryobacterales bacterium. GTDB lineage: Bacteria > Acidobacteriota > Terriglobia > Bryobacterales > Bryobacteraceae > CAVTHW01. Next base: position 176,478 of record CAVTHW010000003.1, read on the forward strand.
CGTAATCACCACGTTCAATTTCGAGTTCTGGAACTCGGCCGGGAAGATGAAGACCTCGGATCCCTGAACGCCCGCCACTCGCGGGGCGGGGCGTCCGGATCGCAACGGTCCCAGGGACTGAACGATAGGCCCCAACGTCGCGGCTGCCTTGTCCGCCGGCAGCGCGGCGAGCACCTCGGGGGAGAAGCGCTTGACCAGGCCAGCGAAGTCCTGGCGGATCAGTTCATCGAAGGCGGCTTCGGCGACGGCGCGATTATCGGTGGCCGCTGGCAAAACCGCCGTAAGCAGGTAGGCCAGTGAAATATTGGCGGAAAAGCGGGCTAAGCGATAGGAGTGCATGCCTTAGATTCTAGCTAGCTTGCACCGCGAGTTGACAGCCGCGTCGCGAAGGCGGAAACTGAGTCGGGGCAATCATGAAGCGACTGGTCGTAGCTGTTCTCCTTTCACTGACTTGCGCCCGGGCTGCGACCAGGCTGCTGGTGACGGTAATTGACCAGAAGTCCGGCAAGCCCTTAACCGGGCTGTCGGCCGGGGAGTTTACGGTTACGGACGACAACCGGCAGCGCAAGGTGGAATCGGCGGAGCCCTTCACCGGACCCCTGGACGTGATGCTGGTCCTCGACACGAGCCAGTTGGGCGGAGCGCTGCAGCCCACCGCCGAGAGCCTGGTCGGACAGCTTCAGCCCAAAGATCAGATGGCGGTCGTGGCTTTCCATTCCTCGGCGGATCTCATCCAGGACTTCACCTCCAGCCGCGAATTGCTGATTCGGGCGATCTCGTCGGTGAAGTACGGCAACGCTCCCCGCATCCTGGATGCGCTCTACGCCGCGACTGAAGGCGGTTTTCGCGGGAGCGCGTTCCGGCGGGTCATCGTGCTTGTGACGGCTGGCGTGGAGGGCCCCAGCCGGTCCACCGAGCGGGAAGTCCTTCGGCTGGCGCGGCGCAATGGTGTCTCCATCTATCCGGTTTTTGCGTCGGATCAGGAATTGCCCCTGTTCGAGCGTCTCGCGCGGCAAACCGGCGGCGCGTTCTTCAGCCTGCGCGGCACCAAGCGCTCCGCGGGCCCGCAAGCCGCGCCGCGCGTCCTGGATGTGGTGCGCTCCTGCTACACGCTGTCGGTGGAGGGGAACATCCTTCTCGGAGATCGGCTCAAAATTGAAGTAAAAAGGCCGGAGAGATTGGTGGTCTCCGGCCTTCCGCTCGATTGAGGGCGGGGAAGGGGCCTGCCGCCCCTGTCCCCGTTGGGGGGAACTGATTAGTTGCGGGCCTGTACGACCTTGGGCGTCGACAGATAACCCACGATCTTGTCCTTGCCGACCTGATTCACAACGATTTCGTACGGTTGCCGATTCCCAGCTACGTAGAACTGGAGCGGTTCGTTCAGGTTCTTGTCCTTCTTCTCGACAGTCTTGTCATCGGCGACCAGCTTAATGGTGTACTTGTTGCGCTTGACGTCGGCGGCTTTAAGCTGAATTTGGATGTTGCCCACCTTCTGGAACTGCTTGGACTTCGCCACGTTGAATTCGAAGTAGTTGCGTTCGCCTAGGGCCCGCAGCGCGCCCAGTTCCGTGGAATTGGTGGCGATCAAGCCGCTCTGCACGCCTAGATCGCCCTTCACACTCCTCAGCTCGGCGATGGTTTTATCGAGTTCGGACTTCGTCGAGGCGATGTCGGTCTTAACGTTGCCGACGTCAGTGGATACATCGGCGATCTTGGTATTGGTCGTGTCGGCGGCGCTTCGTACGTCGCCCAATTCCGTGCTAATCTGCGCCTGCTGCTTGGCCTGCTCCTCCTGGAGCTGACGGGCGAGCTGGTCGGCGTGCTTCAAAGCGTCGGTTTTGGCTTGGCCCGCCGCGGAAGCGGCTTGTTTACGCGCGATCTGGAGTTCGTCGCGAAGCTGGTCAAGGTGCTGCCGGCTGCCCTCGGTGTTCAAGGTTTGCTCCTGCCGGACCTTGGCGACTTCTGTCAGCATCGCATCCCGGGTTTGGCCCATGTCTCGGCGCAGATTGTCGAGCCGGACGAAAACCATCGCGACCGCAACCACCAGAACCAGAACCACTCCGAAAAGGACGGGTGTCAACAGACTGCCCTTGGAAGGCTTCATATCGGGCGTCGACATTGAATCATTCATTTATGCTCACCTCGAGCATGTGATGTGCAATTCGTCCGCCAAATTGAGACCAACCGGCAAGTGGCTAAAAACAGGAAGGTTAAAGGATGGAGAGGCGGAGACTTAGTGTGTAATAAGGTTCCGCCCTCTCCCCAGTAGCAGGTAAAAGGGGTGATCCTAGCGTCCTGGAACTTTCGGCGTCGCCAGGTAACCGACGATCAAATCCTTGCTGATCTGATTCACCACGATCTCATAAGGGGAGCGAGCGCCGGCCACGTAGAACTGCAAGGGCTCATTGACGTTCTTGTCCTTCTTCTCGACCTGTTTGTCGTCGGCGATGAGCTGGATCGTATACTTGTTCTTCTTCGTATCCGCGTTGGTCAACCGCATCGAGACGCTGCCCACCTTCTCCATCTTCTTGTTCTTGGCGAGCTTGAACTCGTAGTAGTTCCGGTCGCCCAGAGCCTTCAGCGCCGTGAGTTCCTTGCCGTTGGTCGCGATGAGGCCGCTCTGAACGCCCAGGTCGCCGCGAACGCTCTTCAATTCGGCGATGGTCTTGTCCAGTTCGGATTTGGTGGCGGCGACTTCGGTGCGTACGCTGCTCACTTCGGTGGAAACATCGGCGATCTTGGTGTTAGTCGTCGAGGCCGCTTCCTTAACCGCGGACAACTCCGTCGAGACCTGCTGTTGCTGGCGCTTCTGCTCCGCCTCCAGCTTCCGGGCGAGATCTTCGGCGTGCTTCTGGGCCTCGACCTTGACCTGGCCGACCGCCGAAGCTGCTGCCTTCCTCGCCGTATCCAGTTCTTCGCGAAGCGCGTCGACGTTGCGGCGGTTCGCCGAATCCAGAAGGGAAGACGCATCCTGAAGCTTTGAGACTTCGGTTTGAACCGACTGGCGCATGCCGGCCACTTCCGTACGCATGCCGTCGAGTTGGACGAACAAGTAAACTGTGGCCGCCGCTAGCGCGACGATCGCCCCGATCAGCACGGGAACTAAAATCCGCGACGCCCCTGACGAAGAGGAATTCTCACTGCCATTCATATTCGTTACCTGACTGTTCCTTTCGGCTGCAACTACTCTTATAGAACCACTTTAGCATCACTGGCGCGGTCTTGGTCCGGTTTTTTCGGAACTTTTTGCCGGGGGCATGCGTTGTTTTATACTGATCGGTAAGTATGAAAACGGCCGCGCGGGAAAACATCCGGAATGCCGCCATCAGCCTGTTCGCCGAGAAAGGCTATGCGGCCACCACCACGCGGGAGATCTGCCAGCGCGCCGGCATCACCAAGCCCGTCCTGTACTATCACTTTGAAAACAAGGAACGGCTGTACCGGGAACTCGTGATGGACGCCTGCAGCGAGTCCCGCACGCAGCTTCTTCTGGCATCTCAGCGCAAGGGGACCGCGCGGGAGAAGTTGACCAATGTCCTGACGGCGGACTTTGCCCTGACAATGCGCGCGCCGAAGCTCTCGATGATGTTCCTGCGCATGGTGTTTCCCACCGGGGAAAGCGAGCCGGGGATCAACTCCGTGCAGATGGCGGTTGAGTGGGTGCGCTTGATCGAAGGCGTGGTGGCCGAGGGGATCCGCCAGGGCGAATTGCGAGGCCGGCCGCGGGAGGTGGCGGAGTCTTTTATGGGAATCCATTTAATCTATTCGATGTCGTACGTCCTGACAGGCGCCCCCAAACTGGACCGGAACCTGGCGCGGCGCGTGGTGGATCTTTTGGTCGACGGATGCATGAATCATACCGATCGGTAGGTAAAGCTAAATGAGAATCTGGATTCTTTTAGTTGTCGCGTTTTGTTTTCCGGCGGCAGGGCAAACGCCGCCCGAAAAGGCCGCCTTGACCCTCGAAGAGGCGGTGAAGATCGCCCTCGACCGCTATCCCGATGTGGAAAAGGCCCGGGCCTCCGCGGATATTCTCAAGGGAAAGATCAGGGAGGTCCGGTCTCAGGCGCTCCCGCAGGTCACCATCAACGTTAACGGCAATCGCTCCCGCGACCCCAGTTTTCTCAATGCCACGGCTTTCGACAACTTCCCCCCTGAACTGCGGGACGCCATGAATCCGGTCGCCAGCAACATGTTCGGCTACTCCCTGAACGTCAGCCAGCCGCTCTACACGGCAGGCAAGGTGGGCACGGCGCTGAAGCTGGCTTCGGTGGAATCGGAGGGCGCCTTGGCCGACGTGGACCGCGCCCAGCAGGATCTCTCGCGGGAAGTTGTCAAGGCCTACTACGGACTGATGTGGGCCCAGCGTTACAGGACCCTTGTGGCGGAAACCCAGGAACAGCGGAAGCTGCATGCCGAGATGGCGCGCACCCGGTTCAAGAACGGCGTCGCCACCGAGGTGGATGCGCTGCGCTCCGAAGTGGCCGTGTCCAACGGTGCGCCCGACCTGGTGCGGGCCGACAACGCCATCCGGCAGGCGCGCGCCCTGCTTAACTTTTACCTGGTCCGCTCCCTCGATTTCCCAACCGAAGTCACGGGCGACTTCCAGGACCGGACCTGGGACCAGTGGGATCTGGATGCGCTGATGCAGGAGGCTGCGCGCCGCAGACCTGAACTGGCCCGGCTGCGAATCGCTGAGCGCAGCGCCGCCGTCCAGTTGGATCTGGCCAAGGCGGAGAACCGCCTGCGAATGGACACCAATGCCGCTTATGGGGTCTCCGCCCGCAAGCCGGCGAACTTCTTCAACTCGCTTTTTGTCAGTTGGCGGTTCGGCGTGACCCTTTCGCTGCCGGTTTTCGACGGGTACAAGCGGAGCGGCCTGGTCTACCAGGCCACGGCCAGCCAGCGCGCGGCGCGTCTGGAGCGGGAGAAGGTCGGGCAACAGGTACGCCTCGGGCTCCAGCAGGGGTTGGACGAAATGAAGGCGGCGGCGGAGACCATTGCCGCGGCCCGGAGCAACATCCAGCAGGCCGACCGGGTGCTCAGCATGACTCAGGACAACTATAAGTACGGCGCCGCCACAACGCTGGACATCCTGGACGCGCAAACGGCGCTTTCCGTGGCCAGGAATAACCTGCTGCGCGGCCTGTATGACTGCTCGGTCGCCCGCGCGAATCTGCTCTGGACAGCCGGGCGAAGCCCGTGGGAGTAAGGAAAATGACGAGACTTCAAACCGCACTGATCATGATCCTGGCCGCGGCGGTTATGCTGGCGGCAGGCTGCAAGAAGAAGGAAACCGAGGCCAGCGCGCCCACCGCCGCGCCGCCCGTTCCCGTTAGCGTGATCGAGGTTCGGACTGAGCCTTTGCCTCTGACGATTGCCGTCACCGGAACCTTGGTCTCCAACGCCCGGGTGGATGTGAAGGCCGAGATTATCGGCCGTCTGTTAAGGTTCCCCAAGGAAGAGGGCGATTCGGTTGCGGCCGGCGAAGCGGTCGCCTGGGTGGACCCGGAGAATTATCAACTCGCGGTCCGCCAGGCCCAAGCCGCCGTGCAGGTGGCTGAGGCCGGACTGGAAAGGACGCGCGTCATGGCGGCACACAACCAGAGTGAACTGGAGCGCGCCCGGAACCTCATCAAATCGGGCGGCATCACCGACAAGGACCTGCGCGCCGCCGAAATGGCGCAGCAGGATGCGCAGGCGCAGGTGCAACTGGGGCAAGCTCAGATCGATCAGGCGCGCGCGGCCCTGGCCGTGGCCCAGAAGAAGTTGAAGGACACCACCATCGTCTCGCCTGTCGCGGGCGCGATCGAGAAGAAGTACATCAATTCCGGCGCCTATGTCGAGGCCCCGACCATGGTCTTCACAGTTGTCGACAACCAGCGGCTGGAACTGGATAGCCCGGTGCCATCCGCCCAGCTCGGTCAAATCAAATCCGGCCAGAAAGCTACATTCCGGGTCAGCAGCTTCCCTGGGGTGATTTTCAACGGGCAGGTGATTGAAGTCAATCCGGCAGTGGACGCGTTGACCAGATCCGCCAAAGTGCGCATCAGCGTCGACAACAGCAGCCGGCGGCTCAAGACGGGCATGTTCGCGGAGGGCGAGATCATGGCCGGCGTCGCGCAGAGCGCCATAGTCGTTCCGGCGGCGGCAATCTACCGCGCCGAGGGGACCACCTCTGGCGCCTACGTGTTTGTCGCGGAGAGCAACAAAGCCGTCCGCCGCAACGTGAAGATCGGCCGCGAAACTGACTCCAAACTGGAGATCACCGATGGGCTCAAGCCCGGCGATCTGCTGGTTGCGCAGCAGAGGATAGAACTGGCCGATGGCGTCCGCGTAGAACCGGGAAAGTAGGGTTCCATGTTTCTGAGCGATCTTTCCATTAAACAGCCGGTGCTGGCCACGATGTTGGCCGTCACCCTGGTGGTTTTAGGCATTTACTCCTACCGCGAGTTGAGTGTGGACCTGATGCCCAACGTGGAACTGCCGGTTCTTACGGTCCAGACGACCTACCCCGGCGCGGCTCCCGAGACCGTCGAGCGGGAGGTCACCAAGCGCATCGAGGAAGCGCTGAATACGATTCCCGGATTGCGCCACATCACCTCCACGACGACCGAGGGGCTGTCCCTCGTGGTCGTCGAATTCCGGCTGGGCGTCAGCATCACCACGGCGCAGCAGGACGCGCAGGCCAAGATCAACGCTATCCAAGCTGATTTCCCGACGGACATGGAGGCGCCCATTATCCAGCGGCTGGACATCGGTGCCATGCCGGTGGTGTCGGTGGCGGTCGAAAGCAGTTCGACCGACATCAAGACGCTCTCTTCGCTGGCTGAAAAGACCCTCAAGAAGCGCCTGGAAAACGTGGCCGGCGTGGGCCAGGTGACTTTGGTCGGACTCGCCCGCCGCGAGGTTCAGGTGTTCGTGAACAAGGAGAAGCTGAAGGCCCTCGGGCTGACCTTCGCCGAGGTGGCCGGTTCTCTCCAGCGTGAGAACCTGGAGCTTCCCGCCGGGAAATTGGAGCAGGGCGAGAACGAGCCGCTGGTGCGGGTCGCCGGCAAGTTCGTCTCCGTGGATGAGTTCAAGAACCTGATTGTAGCTGTCCGCAACGGCCGGCCGATTCTTCTCTCCGAAGTGGCGCGAATTGTAGACGGCATCGAGGATCGCCGCAGCTCCGCCCTCATCGACGACCGGCCGGCGCTGGCCATGGATATCGTGAAGCAATCCGGGGCTAACACGGTCGAGGTGGCCGACGGTGTCAAGGGCGTGGTCGGCTTGCTTAACGCCGAATTGCCCCCGCACATCCGCCTGCGCGTGGTCACGGATAGATCGAAATTCATTCGGGACTCGGTCGAGGACGTTCAGACCACGCTGTTGCTGGGCGGCCTGCTGACGATATTCATCGTTTTCATATTTCTGAATAGCTGGCGAAGCACGGTCATCACCGGCCTGGCTCTGCCGGTGTCGGTGATCAGTACCTTCATCGTCATGCGCGCCCTGGGCTTCACCCTGAACATCCTGACCCTCATGGGCCTGTCGCTGGCCATCGGGCTGCTGATCGACGACGCCATCGTGGTGCGCGAGAACATCGTCCGCCACATGCACGCCGGCGCGGACCACTTCACCGCGGCCCGCGAGGCCACCGCCGAAATCGGCCTGGCGGTCATGTCCACCACGTTCTGCATCATCGCGGTCTTCGTGCCGGTGGCCTTCATGGGCGGCATTATGGGGCGGTTCTTTTACCAGTTCGGAATCACCGTGGGTTTCGCCGTTCTGGTTTCCCTGTACGTCAGCTTCACCCTGGACCCCATGCTTTCTTCGCGCTGGTATGATCCCGCGGCCGATCCGAAGGTGCCCAGGAAGTGGTTCGGGCGCCAGCTCAACAAGCTGAACGAGCAAGTCGACCGCCTGCGCAACGTGCTGGCAGCGGCGCTCGATTGGTCGCTTTCGCACCGCTGGGCGGTGGTCGCAATCGGCACGGTGGCCGTGCTGTCGAGCTTTTCCTTGTTCGGCAAGCTGGGCTCGACCTTTATGCCGGCCTCCGACCAGGGCTCGTTCATGGTGACTTACAAAGCGCAGCCGGGCATCAGCTTGCAGCGCTCGGAGGAGATTGCCCGGACGCTCATCGCCGAGGTTCGCAGCGATCCGGGTGTGGACTACACCTACACCACCGTGGGCGGCACCAGCGGCCAGGCGCTAAGCCAGGGGACGATGTACGTGAGGCTGAAGGATCCCGCGACCAGGCGCTACTATTTGGCGATCATGGCGGATCTGCGCCAGCGCCTGAAACGCTATCCGGCCCTGCGCACGGCGGTCAGCATGGAGTCCATGGGCGGCGCCGAGGCGCCGATCCAGGTCAGCCTCCGCGGCGACGACCTGAACCAGCTTCGCGGGTATGGAGTCCGTCTGCTGAACATCGTGAAGCAGACGCCCGGCGCGGCGGACGTGGATACCAGCGAGGAGGATCCGCGCCCCGAGTTCCGCGTACGCGTGGACCGCCAGAAAGCGGGGGATCTGGGCCTCGACCTGGGCACCGTGGCCACCACCGTCCGCGGTCTGGTCGCCGGTCAGGTTGTCTCCCAATTCCAGGACCCAGACGGCGACACTTACGATGTGCGGTTGCGGGTCGAGCCCTCACAGCGCGCCCGCAGCGGAGACCTGCTGGAGCTCGATCTTCCCGGCCAGCTCGGACGGACGCTCGTGCCCCTGTCTCAGGTGGCCTCGATCGACACCGGCTCCGCGCCTTCCAACATCCGCCGCCTAGACCTGATGCGCGAGATCCGCGTCGAAGCCAACACTCAGGGCCGCTCCCTCGGTGAAGTCGTCAACGACATCAAACAGCGGTCGACGGCGCTGAACCTCCCTCCCGGTTACGGCATCCTTTACACCGGCCAGGCGGAGGAAATGAACGAGAGCTTCGGATACGTGGGCCAGGCGCTGATTCTGGCGATCGTGCTGATCTACGCCATTCTGGCGTCGCAATTCCGGAGTTTCATGCAGCCCTTCGCCATCATGCTCTCCCTCCCGCTGTCCCTGTTGGGAGTGGCCGGTATGCTCTACCTGGTGAAGGACACCCTGAACATGATGTCCATGATCGGCGTGATCCTGCTGATGGGCCTGGTTACCAAGAACGCCATCCTTTTGGTGGACTTCACCAACGTGCAAAGGAGGGCCGGAGCGAACCGCCGGGAGGCCCTGATCGAAGCCGCGCGGGTGAGGCTGCGTCCTATTCTAATGACCACCCTGGCGATGATCTTCGGGATGCTGCCGCTGGTGTTCGAACTCGGCGCCGGCGCGGAATTCCGCGCTCCGATGGCCCGCGCCGTGGTCGGCGGCCTGATCACCTCGACCCTGCTCACCCTGCTCGTCGTCCCGGTCGTCTACACCTACCTGGACGACCTGGGCAACGGATTCGCCCGCTGGTGGCACCGCCGCACCCCAGCCCACGCCCGCCTCGACAACCACGTTTCGGAGGTGGTGGAATAGGCTATGGCGAGCGAGCGGCCTGAGTTGTTCAAGACCCCATCCGCTGCCGATCCGCTGCTGGCCGAGATCGTGCGCCGCTTGATCCGCGTCTATCGGCCCGAGCGGATCTACCTTTTTGGCTCGACGGCACGCGGGGATGCTGGTCCGGACAGCGACTACGACCTCATGATCGTCGTGCCCGATGATTCCCCGGCCGTACTGAAGAGTTCGGACCTTGGCTATGCGGCCGTTGAGGGACTGCCACGAAGCGGCGATTTTTTGGTTTGGAGCCGGGACCGTTTCGAGAGTCGGTTGCATCTTCTAGCGTCTCTGCCTTCCACCGTAGTCCGCGAAGGAAAGCTCCTTTATGCAGCCTGATCCGATTCGCGCGGCCGAGATTCTGCCTGTTTTTGTGGGGCGGGCAATCCTGCCCGCAGCCGGCCTTCCGGCCGGCCGGACCCGCTGGAAAGTGGGTCCGCCGCACTACACCAGACTTCGTGCCGCCTTCAGCGCTGCCGCGTAGTCCGGCGGGTCAGTAACCTCGTTGACGTACTCCACGTGGCGGATGACGTTGTTCTGGTCCACCACGAAGATGGCGCGGCACTCGATCCGAAGATCCTTGATCAGGGTGCCGTAGCTGGCCCCGAAAGTGCCGTCCCTGTGGTCGGAGAGCATCTTGACCCGGTCCACCGCGAATGCGTCGCACCAGCGCTTCTGAGCGAAGGGAAGGTCCATGCTCACCGTGAACACGTCGATGCCCGGCATCTTCGTCAGTTCGTCGTTGAAGCGCTTGGTCTGGGCATCGCAGACCGGCGTATCGAGTGAAGGCACCACGCTGAAAATCCGCACCGACTTGCCGGTCTTTTCCAGATCGACCGGGCTCAGCGTCATGTCCACTACCTTGAAATCCGGAGCCTTGTCGCCCGGCTTCAGCTCCGGTCCGATCAGCGTCAGGGGATTCCCTTTCAACGTGGCTGCTGCTGCTCTCTCCATTTTTCCTCCTCGATTCGAGTACTGGTCTGCGCCCATTCTAGCAGCTTGACGAATTCCTACTCGTACCGCAGCGCCTGGATCGGATCCACTCGCGCGGCCTTCATCGCGGGGTAAATCCCGAACGCCACGCCGACCACCACCGACACCCCAAACGCAATCAGGATCGCCGTCGACGTAACGATGGTCCGCCATTCGGCCACCTGGGCGACGAGCGTCGCGAGGCCGAATCCCAAGGCGATTCCCATCAGCCCGCCCACCACCGAGATCATGACCGATTCGATCAGAAACTGGCGCACGATGTCGGTCCGGCGAGCGCCGATCGAGCGCCGGATGCCGATCTCCTTGGTCCTCTCCAGCACCGTCGCCAGCACGATGTTCATGATCCCGATGCCGCCCACCAGCAGCGAGATGGCCGCGATCGCCACCATCACGTAAGTGAAGATCGTTTGCGTTCGCTTCTGCTGCGCCAGCAGCGCCGCCGGAATCGTCACCACGAAATCCTGGGTGTCGCGGTGCGTGGAATTCAGAACGGCCGTTACGATCTTGGCCACCTCGATGCTGTCGGCGCCGGCCTTCAGCCGCAGATCGATGCCGTCCAGTTCGTCCTTCAGCGAACTGCCGGTGTCGTAGAAGCGGTATTGAAACGTATTGAACGGGATGTAGATGGCGTTGTTCAGATCGACCGTCCTCGCCGCCGTGCTGCTCTCGCCGCCGCTGAGCCGCTCGCCCAGAACGCCCACCACTTCCAGCCACGTGTCGTTCACCTTGATGTACTTGCCCGCGGCGCTCCCGAAGCCGAGCAGGTTCACCTTGGCGGACTCGCCCAGCACGCACACCGCGGCGCTGGCGGCGTCCTGCTCGGGCCCAAAGAACCGGCCCTCGGCGGTGCGCAGGTTGTGGATCGCGGCGTAAGCCGGCCGCACTCCGTAGAGCTCCGGGACATCGCGCGAGGGCTTCGGCAGAACCCGCGTAGGATGCAGCGTCCGCCGCGCCGAGCTCACCTCCAGCGCCTCGATATTGGCCTCGATGATGCGCAAATCGCGCTCGGTCAGCCCCATCGAGCTCTTGCGCCGCTGCTGCAATTCCTCGCTGCTCGTGGCCGGGCGCGAATCGATCAGCACGTTCCGCACGCCAAGCTGCTCGATGAACCGCAAGGATTCCGCGCGCGCGCCTTCGCCGATCGACAGCATCCCGATCACCGAGCCGACGCCGAATACCACGCCCAGCATGGTCAGCACGGTTCGCGTCTTCTGTGCGGCCAGATTGGCCACGGCGAAGGCAATGTCCGCGAATAGGCGGCGCACCCCGCCGCCGATCCCCGGATTAGATTGTGAGTCGGTCATGGCTTTGGCAGCGCCTGCGTGGCGCTGGCCCCGCCCGATTTCTTGGCGGCCTGCCGTTGCGGGCTGGCCAGCGCGACCACCTGGCCCGCGCGCAGTCCGGTCAATACCACCTGGCTCTCGCTCTTCTCGCACCAGCGTGACGTCGGCGGGCGTGAACGTCTCGCCGGACTTGAGGTAGACGAACGTCCGGCCGTCGCTTTCGAATAGTGCCTGAGATGGCACCCACAGCGCGTCCTGAATGTAGCCGGTGGTAATCACCACCCGCGCGCTCATGCCTGGACGCAACTCGGGCGAGGGATCGTCAATCGAAATCCGGCACTCGAAGGTGCGGTTCCAACTCGGCCCGGAGGTCCCGCCCATGCTCTGGACCTTGCCGTGGAAGACTTTGCCCGGCACGGCGATGACCGTGATCTCCGCCGCCTGCCCGGCCGCCATGTGCCCGCGGTCCAGCTCGCCGGTGCGCACGGCAACCACCCAGTCCTTCAGATCCGGGATCTGCGCCACGGCCATCCCCGCCCGAACCGTGTCTCCGACCTGGAATGGCGGCAGCTTCATCCCCGAGTAGATCATGTTGACGTTGCTGTTGGGCTGGATGGCGACGTAGCCGGGCGACTTGGCCCGGAGCGTCATGGCCGCTATGTTTCGGCTGGCCATATCGGACGCCATCTTAACCTTGTTGCGCGCGGCAACCTGGATGGCCACGCCAGCCGCGGACGTGGCTTTGCGGTCGGCGAGGTCCTTTTGAAGCTGGCTCAAGCGATCGCGGGCCGATGCCAGCCTCAGCTCCGCCTGCCGGGCGTCGATCCGCGCCACCAGCGGATTCTTTCGCGTTACCAGCTCGGCCAGTTCGACATCGGACTGGGCCTGGACCAGGGAAAGCCGGTCTTCCTCCTCTTTGGCCAGATTGTCGGCCGTGGCTTGTGCGACCTGCTGGTCGGCCTCCGCCAGGTCCGCCTCGGCCTCGCGCAGCGCGTAAGCCTGCTCGGTGGTGTCGAACTCGGCCACCACGTCGCCCTCGTTCACCAATTCGCCGGCATTGCGCAGATACTTGAGCACCAGGGCGCCGCCGCCGGTCATCGGGGCGCTCAGCATCTCGGACTTGCCGCCTTGCAGATCTCCCTTGGCGGTCACCGCGATCCTCACGGCGGAGCGCTTCACGGTTGTGGACGGCAGCGTGGCGGCGGCTTCAGCCGTGCTGATCTGGTACAACTTGAAGCCGCCCCATCCCAGCAGCGCTGCCATCAGCAGCACCAGCGGAGCGACGACCAGCGTCTTGCGCTTCACTTCTTGCTCTCCTTGGACTGAGGTTCGGTCAGCGCCACCTTGGCGCCGGCTGCAACGCCCTCGATGGCGACCTCGTCCGGATTGCGCGCGATCACCTTCACTTCAACCGGCCGGTAACGCTGGTTCTCGGCCAGGTAGACCACGGGCTTGCCGCCCACGGTGAACAGCGCCTTGGCCGGAATGCTGATGGCGTCCTTTAGACGGCTGATAACCATGTCCATGCTGCCGTTCATCCCCGGCCTCAGGCGCGGGTCGGGTTTCTCGAGCCGCGCCGAAGCCCGGAAGGTCGCGGTGATCGGCCACTCGTAGGCGATCTGCGTCAGCGCCGAAATCTGGCTGAGCTTGGCGTTGAAGGTCAGCTCGGGGAGCGAATCCGCCCGGATGCGCACATCGTTGCCGCCCGCGATCCTGCCCCGGTCGATCTCCTCGATCTTGGCCTCCATCTCCAGCGTGCTCAGGTCCGGGATCTCGGCCAGGGAAGCGCCTGCCCAAACCTGGTCGCCCACCTTGAACGGCTGGTAGTTCAAGAAGCCTTGCGAATAGTTGGTCGCGTAAACGATCACGCCGCTGACCTGCGTCTTGATCTCCAACTGCGCCATCCGGCTTTTCACGAGGTCCACGTCGGCCTGGGCTTGATCTCGGACGCGCGTGAGCGATGCGAGCTTGGCTTCACTGGCGGCGTCGTGCAGGGCGGCGCCCGCCGCCTTCACGCGTAATTGGCGCTGCGCCAGAGCCAGATCGATCTTACTCCCCTCGCCCTTGATGAAGTCGACAATCGCTTGCTTGGACGCTTCCATCTCGGCGAGTTCCACGTCGTACTGCGCCCCCGCCTGGTCGCGCCGGTCCTGCTCGGCGGTGATGCGTGCCTGGGCGACGGCTTGGTCCAGGGTGGCCTGAGTCTGTTTGAGGGCCGCCTGCTTCTCCTGTAGCTGCCGCGTGGCGCTGCTGGGATCGAAGCGGATGACGGGTTCGCCTTCCTTGACCTGGCCTCCGGCCGGCGCCAGCCAGATGATGCGCAGGTCGGGCACGTTCACCGGCGCGAAGATCTGCACGCTGCGGCGGGCCCGGATCTCGCCCCGGCAGCGGACAATCACCAGGAAATCCCCCTTGCGCGCCGGCGCGACGGGCAGACTGGCCGCGGCCTGCGCCTTTTGCCAGCGGTACACCCCGAAGCTGCCCGCCGACAGTACAATCAGCGTGGTCAGGAGGCCGGCAAAGAACCTGAGGCGGGATCGTGGCCGTCTCGGCGTCATGGCTGCGGGCCCTTCTTGGCAGCTTCCGCCGGCGGGTGAATGATGACGGCGGCGGACAGATCCGGCAGCAGGTGCGGGTCCGAGCCCTCCAGCCTGAAGCGCGCCATAAAGGTCTTTATCGGGCTGGAAAAGCCGGAGCCCGCAACCGGGCTGGAGGAGAAGTATCGGGCGCGAAACACCAGCTCGGGGTAAGCGTCCAGGGTGACCTCGGCGCGCGCGCCGGGTTGGAGAATCGCGCCGTCCGGCTCACCCACCATCGCGACCACTTCCATCTCCGAGGCGTCGAAGATGCGGACCAGCGGCATGCCGGGATAGAGCTGGTCGCCCTCTTGCGCGGGCCCCATCGAGGCTGACGAGCCGCCCCGATAGGTGTTTTCGTGCGCCACCATGCCCGCCAGCGGGGCTTTGAGCATGAGCTTCTCCGAGTTGCCGAGGGCGCGCTCCAGGGCGACTTTCTGCCGGTCGCGCTTCAATTCGAGAATCCGTAGGGCTGCCGCGGCGGAGTCGTCGCGGTAGCGGCCGGACTTCTTCAGGCTCTCCACCTTGATTTGGCCGATGCGCAGCCTGGCGTCGTTGGTGAGCCGGTCGATCTCCGAGATGACCGGCGCCTTGCGGATCTGGAGTAGGGCCTTGGCGACGTCGCCTTCCGCCTGCGCCAGGCTCGCCCCGCGCTGCTCGGCGTCGCTGCGGTTCTGCGCAACTCTCTGTGCTACCTGGTGTTCGAGGTCGTCGAGCTTGGCTGCTGCGTCGCGGGCATTGTCCAGTTGCTGGGTGCGGTCGAACTCAGCTAACACGTCGCCGGCCTTGACCCGCATCCCGTTAGGAATCAACCGCGTAAGCGTGATGCGGCTGCTTTGCCCGGTGATGCTGGGAACCAGAATCGAGATCTGCCGTACGGCCTGCACCGTCCCGGTGGCTCTGACGACAGGTTCGGCCGCTTTGCCTTGATTGAAAAGAGCAAAGAGCAAAACCACTATGAGCATGAATGGCCTTTAGAGCTATAGACGCCAAAATCCGAAATTCCGTTTGGACAAAAAAGGGGACAGACGCATTTTCCGTCTCATCCTCACCTTCAGCCTTCTCTTGGGCCGACCGCGGCAAAACCCGTCTGTTCCCTTCTTGCGGCTATTCCAGCAGCTTGACGAATTCGTCGACGCCGGAAACCGGCAGACCGCACGTCTGCCTCTGGCACACGGTCGCCGTAGCCGGAGCATCCGCGGCCACAAGCGAGACAGTCTTGTACGGCACAAACCGTCTCCGCAAAGCCCGGAGCAGGGCATTCGTGTCGGCCGCCCCGGGCCGGCCCTGGATCGTGATCTGCTTCGGCGCCGCCAGGCTGAAGCCCAGCGCCACCAGCATTTGGGGCAGGGCACTGGGAGCCTCGGCGAGTTGCCGCGAAAATGCCTTAAGCGTCCGGCCGGCGGATTCCGCATACTCCGGCTGGCCGCTGATCTCGGCCAGACGCAACAGGTTCAGCGCGGCCACCGAATTGCCCGTCGGCTCCGCTCCGTCATAATCGTCCTTCAAGCGGAGCACCAGGCTCGGGTCGCCGTCGCCCGTGGCCCAGAACCCCCCGCCTTCCTTGTCTTCGAATTGGTCCCGCTGCCTGGCGGTCAGCCGAATGGCGGCCTGCAAGTGGGACGGATCGAACCCAGCCTCATACAGACCCAGGAGGCCCTGGACGAAAAACGCGTAGTCGTCCAGGAAGCCGGGAATCGCGGCATCGCCGTCCCGCCAGCGGTGCAGGAGGTTTTCCGAAGCTGGTTCGTACATCCGCGAAAGGACAAACCCAGCCGCATTGCGCGCCGCTTCCAGATACTTCGATTCCTCCAGCACCTGCGCCCCCAGCGCGAACCCCGAGATCATAAGCCCGTTCCACGAGGTCAGGATCTTGTCGTCCCGGTCCGGGCGCAGTGCCTCGGTCTCTCCTGGAGACCGCTGGTAGAAGGCGCCTTCGCTCTTCACCTCCGGATGGGCCGGATCGACGGCGCTATCCGCGTCCTCGGCGGAATAGAAGCCGCCGCCGGGATCGGTCATGTCGCGCAGCACGTAATCCAGGGTGTCGCGCGCGACGCCGGCAAAGAACTCGTCACCCGTGATCTGGAATGCCTCCAGATAGGCGACGGCCAGTTGGGCCTGGTCGTACAGCATCTTCTCGTAGTGCGGCACTTGCCAGCTCTCATCCACCGAGTAGCGATGGAAGCCGCCGCCAAGCGGGTCGTGTATACCGCCTTGGGCCATAGCCCGCAGCGTTTGCAGCACCATGTCCAGAGGCTTCCTGGTGGCCGGTGCGGCGGTGCTCCCTCACCAGAAAGTTGAACACGGATGGACGCGGGAATTTGGGCGCCTCGCCGAAGCCCCCGTAGCGCCGGTCAAAGACGCGGCGGAACGCGAGGTACCCGCTCTGGAGGGTCGAGGCATCAACGTAGGCAGCCGGGCCGGCGCTCTCCGTTTGCCGGCTGAGCTCAGTCAGTGCCCGAGTGCCGAACTCGACCAGTTGATCCCGGTCATCGGCCCAGACCGCGGAAACCTGTTCCAGCACCTCAGCGAACCCCGGTCTGCCATAGCGACTCTCCGGCGGAAAATACGTGCCGCCAAGAAAAGGTTTCAGGTCGGGCGTAAGCCAGACCGACATGGGCCAGCCGCCGCTCCCCGTGGTCGCCTGCACGTAGCGCATGTACACGCGGTCGACGTCGGGCCGCTCCTCCCGATCCACCTTGACCGGCACGAATCGCTCGTTCAGGATCGCCGCGATGCGCCCATCCTCGAACGATTCCCGTTCCATGACGTGACACCAGTGGCAGGTGGAGTAGCCGACGGAGAGAAAGATAGGCTTGTCCTCCCGGGCTGCCTTCTCGAAAGCCTCCGGCCCCCAGGGATACCAATCCACCGGATTGTGGGCGTGCTGGAGAAGATAAGGGCTTCTCTCAAGCGCCAGACGATTGGTGTGCATGTCCCAGGTCTGTCAGAGCGGGAACGTAGTTCGCCTCCCGGAGCTTCTCGATTACCTTTGCCAGTTTCTTGCGCGAAGGCTCCGGCACGGGACCCACCGGCCGCCGGCATCGGCCTACTTTCAGCCCCGTCATGTTCATGAGGTCCTTTATGACCGAGGTGTAAAAAGCCAGTGAGGCGGCCTCCGCCAGCAAATCGATCAAGGCCTGAAGCCTGACGGCCTCTTCCAGTTTCCCCGCCTGGTAGGCATCGTAGAGGTCCACGAATAGCCGCGGCGCCACGTTTGAGCAGGCGGTGACCGCGCCCACGCAGCCCATCCGCAGCCCGTCCAGAATCCGGTTGTCCTGGCCCATGAAAACCGAAAGGCCGGCCCGCTTGCACTCGGGAATTAGGTTGAGCTTGCCGCTCGAGTCTTTCAGCCCCACGAAGTTCTCATTGGCTTCGGCGATCCGGCGCAGCAAGGTGGCGTTCAGCGCCACGCCGGTGCATTGCGGGATGTTGTAGGCCAGGACCGGAATTCGCACGCTCCGGCAGACTTCGGAGTAGTGCTCGAAAAGATCGTCGTTGGAGGGCTGAATGTAGTACGGCGTAACAACCACCAGATAATCCACCTTGTCGCTCTCGGCGCTTTGCGCGAGCCGCACCGTCTCGGCCGTGGTCACGGCTCCGACATTGGCGAAAACTGGCACGCGCTGGGCCACGGTCTGAACGCAGAAACGCGCGGCCACCGTTCTTTCCTCCTCCGACAACGAGAAGAATTCGCCTTGCCCGCCGATGACGAACAGGCCATGCACCTTGGCGGCGATCAGGAACTCCAGCAGTTCTTGCCAGGCCGAATAGTCGATCGTCTCGTCAGGCCGGAAAGGAGTGGCCACGGCCGGCACGATGCCTTGAAGCGGGAGGGTTGCCATGCCTTCATTCTATCTCCGGGCGTATGATCGAGATATGGGCTACTACGACGAGAATCGCGACCGCTTCCTGGAAGGGTTGAAACAGTTCCTGCGCATTCCGAGCATCAGCACGCTCACGGAGAACAAACCGGACATCCGCCGCGCCGCCGAATTCGTGCTCAACGAGTTTCGCGCCGCCGGCCTGAGCAACGCGCACCTGATCGAGGGCCAAGGCAATCCTCTGGTCTACGCCGAATGGCTCGGCGCGCCCGGCAAGCCGACGCTCCTGATGTACGGCCACTACGACGTGCAGCCGCCCGATCCGCTGGACGAATGGAAGTCTCCGCCTTTCGAGCCGGAAGTCCGCGGCCAGGATATCTTTGCCCGCGGCTCCTCGGACGACAAGGGGCAAGTCTACATCCTCATCAAGGCCGTCGAAGGCTTCCTGAAGACCGACCGGCCGCCTGCCGGTCAACGTCAAGTTCCTCATCGAGGGCGAAGAGGAAGTTGGCGGAGAGCACATCGAGGCTTATGTGTCGAGCAAGCCGCCCGCTGCTGAAGGCCGATGCGGCCGTGGTCTGCGATACCGAGATGTTCGCGCCCGGCTTGCCGACCATCTGCGTGGGGCTGCGGGGACTCGTCTACACCGAACTCGAGGTTCAGGGGGCGGGGCACGACCTGCATTCCGGCATCTACGGAGGCGCCGCGCCGAACCCGATCCAGGCGATCGCGGAGATTCTCTGCGCGCTGAAGGACCGCGACGGCCACATCCTCATCCCCGGCCTGTACGACCGCGTTCGTCCGCCCAGCCCCGAGGAAAGGGCGGCCTGGGCTCGTCTGCCCTTCAACGAGGAGGAGTACAAGCGCAAGGAGATGGAGGCCAGCGAACTGGTCGGTGAGCCGGAGGTGCCGGTCTTCGAGCGCACCTGGGCCAGGCCGACGCTCGAAGTCCACGGCATCCGCGGCGGCTTCACCGGCGAAGGCGCCAAGACCGTGATCCCGGCCCGCGCCACCGCCAAGCTCAGCATGCGCCTGGTCGCGGATCAGAAGCCGGACGAGGCCCTGGAGCAGCTCAAGCGCGCAGTGGCGAAGGCCTGTCCCAAGGGCGTCACCGCGAAGGTGAAGCCGATTCAGCGGCGCGGCGCCGTCGCTGGTCGATCCCACCAACCCGTTCGTCACGCGCCTGCGGCCGAGGCCATGAGCCAGGTCTTCGGCAAGGAGACGGTCTTCATCCGCTCCGGCGGGTCCATCCCAATCGTGGGCCTGTTCGACAAGAGCCTGGGCATTCCCAGCGTCCTGATGGGCTTCGGCCTGCCCGACGACAACCTGCACGCGCCCAACGAGAAGTTCCACCTGCCGAACTTCTACCGCGGCATCGAAGCGGTGGCGCAAGTACATGGAACTCCTCTAACTGGGGACAGTACCAAATTACCCCATTTCGCAGATCGCGGCGTCCGTCGATTTCGGCGGACGACCGGGCGGGCGGGGGCGCAAATCCCGGCCCAGCGCCCGACTGATGCGGTCCACGAACTCGTCGTCGCCCAGTGGGAATCCGCGCCGCGTGGCTTCCCGAATCCGTTCTTCGATGGCGGCGTCCCGCAGGCCGATGCCCAAGGCCTCCCGCCAGTACTCGCCCGTGAATTGCCGTCCCCACGGTTCCAAATCCAGAAGTCCGTCCAGCCCGTCCTCCCGGCAGTGGGCCGCCGCCGTTGACCACCGGTACTCTTCCGCCTTTTCTACCAAGCCGGCGCGGACCGGGTTCCGCTCGACGTAGGCTAGCGCTTCCCAGGCGTGTCGCCCATCCAACGCGCAGCTATAGAACCGCGACTGCCACAAATGCCCGCAACTGCGCCGCGCCAGATTCGCATAACGCGCGTAATCGCTATGCGTGCGGCCGAACACCCGCGCCAGGCTATGTTCCCGCTCCGGGACCACCACAAAGTGAACATGATTGCTCATCAGACAGTAGCCCCACACCCGCAGACTGTAGCGCGCGGCATAATCGAAGAACGCGTCCAGGTACACCTCGCGATCTCTGTCGGTGAAGAAGACCGTCTGCTTGCCGTTTCCACGCTGGGTAACGTGATGCGGTGTATCCACCACCACTGCTCTCGGCGTTCTAGCCATACACGGGAATAGTCGCCATGCGCCCGCAACTCTCTCGAGAAAACTGCACAATTGGTTACTGTCCCCGGTTTGAGATGGTGGTATATTGATTGTGACTTGAACGCGAAAGCCGCTCTTCTGCTGCTCGTTCTCGGGTGCGCCGCGCTGAGCGGGGCGCCGCGGGTGGTAGCTGTCGATATCGACGGCGTCGTCCACCCGGTCACGGTCGAAATCGTCACCCATGCGCTCGATCAGGCGGGCCGCACCGGCGCCGATGCCGTCCTCATCCGTCTCAGCACCCCCGGCGGGCTCATGGACGCCATGCGTCAGACCATCGAGAAAATCGTGGCCTCCCCGGTTCCGGTCATCACTTACGTGACGCCCAGTGGCGCGAGGGCAGCCTCGGCCGGTTTCTTCCTGTTGCTCGCCGGCGACGTGGCTGCCATGTCCCCCGGCACCAACGCCGGAGCCGCCTCCCCCGTGCTTTTGGCCGGCGAGATGGACGCGGTCATGCGCAAGAAGGTGGAGAATGACGCCGCCGCTCTCCTGCGCAGCCTCACCGACAAGCGAAACCGGAACAGCGCGCTGGCCGAGAAAGCCATCGGTGAGAGCAAGTCCTTCACCGATAAGGAAGCCCTGGACAACCGCCTGATCGACTTGATCGCACCCGACGAGCAGGCGCTGTTGCGCATGTTGGACGGCCGCGAGATCGTCCGCTTCGACGGCCGCAAGCAGGTGCTGAAGCTGGCCGGCGCGGCGCTCGACGAGTACCAACTCACCTGGCGCGAACAACTGGTAAAGGCCATCAGCGATCCCAACATCGCCTTGGTTCTGCTGGTGATCGGCGCGCTCGGCGTCTATGTCGAGTTTTCTTCGCCCGGGTTGATCCTGCCCGGCGTGGCAGGGGGTATCTTCGTGCTGCTGGGTCTGACCGCTCTTTCCGTGCTTCCCATCAACTGGATGGGCGCGGCGCTGCTGGTGCTGGCCGTTGCGCTCTTCATCCTGGAAGCCAAATTCGCCTCTCACGGAATCCTGGGCGTGGGCGGGGCCGTCGCCATGATGCTCGGCGCGGTGCTGCTGGTGGACAGCCCCATCCCCGAAATGCGCATTCGCTGGACCACCGCCATAGGCCTGACCCTGCCTTTTGCCATCATTACGGTCTTTCTGCTGTCTCTGATTCTGCGGGCCAGAGCCAATAAAGTGCTCACCGGAACCGCCGGCATGATCGATCAGATCGGCATCGCCCGCACCCCGTTGAATCCCGCGGGAAAGGTTTTCGTGCATGGAGAAATTTGGGACGCCATCTCCTCCAGCCCCCTGGAGGCCGGCGCCCACGTGCGAGTCACCGCCGTCGAGGGACTCGTCCTGAAGGTGGAACCTAATTGAGCGAAATTTGGAGGTCATTCTAATGATCGGCATCCCGACCATTGCGCTGATCGTCGTCGTTCTCTACGTGCTGTCTTCGATCAAGATTCTCGCCGAGTACGAACGCGGCGTCATCTTCCGGCTGGGCCGCGTGCTGCCGCAGCCGAAGGGCCCCGGCATTGTCCTGGTCTTCGCGCCCATCGACCGGATGGTCCGGATTTCATTGCGCCTGGAGACGTTGGAGGTGCCTTCCCAGGACGTCGTCACCCGCGACAACGTGACGGTGAAGGTGAATGCCGTGATCTACTTCCGCGTCATCGACTCGACCAAAGCGGTTATCGACGTGTCCAACTTCCTTTATGCCACGTCGCAGCTCGCCCAAACCACGCTGCGCAGCGTGCTGGGCGAGGTGGAATTGGACGATCTGTTCAGCCAGCGCGAGAAGCTGAACGTGCGTATACAGTCGGTGCTCGATCAGCATACCGGCCCCTGGGGCGTGAAGGTCTCCATGGTGGAGGTCAAGCAGGTGGACCTGCCCGACCAGATGATCCGGGCCATCGCGCGCCAGGCCGAGGCGGAACGCGAACGGCGCGCGAAGGTTATCCACGCCGAGGGCGAATTCATGGCCGCGGAGCGGCTGGCCATGGCTGCCGAGTTGATGCAGAAGCAGCCGGTCGCTATCCAGTTGCGTTATCTCCAGACCCTGGTCGAAATTGGACAAGAGAAGAACACGACCGTGGTGTTCCCCATTCCGATCGATATATTTTCGGCCGTCGGCACACTCCTGGAGAAGGCCGTCAAACACCCGCCCGGCCGTCTGAGCTACGCTCAGAAGATTATCGCGTATGGCGAAGAACGAAGACGGCGGGCATGAGTGGTTGCTGGGCAACCGTCAGTTGCTGAGCATCTTTTTCATTGGGGTCATCCTGTTGGGTGTGTTTTTCACAATGGGTTTTGTGATGGGAAGGAACTACGCTTCGGGCGGGCCGGCCACGGCTGCCGCGGCGCCCGCCGGCGCGCCAACCAAGCAGGCTTCTTCCCCCAGTCCCTCCGGACCAGCGGTTGAGACGCCTCCGCCCTCGACGCCGGCACAACCACCCGTCGAAGCGGCTGCTGCTCCTCCCAGGCCCGTCGAACCGGCGGCCGGGCAGACCTTTCTTCAACCCATCGCCGCCAAGCGCGCCGAAGCGGAAGTGATCGCCGAACTCCTGAAGAAGCAGGGCTTCCCCACCATGCTCGCTCCCAGCCCCGACGGCATTCTTACTCGCGTGCTGGTGGGACCGCTGGCCGATTCCGCCGCCATCGCCAGAACCCGCGAGGCCCTGGTGAAGGCCGGCTTCCCCAAGCCGATCCTGCGGAAGTATTGAGCCGTGCCTCTGCCCGCCTGGTTGCGCAAGTCGGAGACCCACTTCGCCGCGCTGCATGCGATCAAACAGGACTTGCGCTCTCTGGGTCTCAATACGGTCTGCGAGTCCGCCCGCTGCCCCAACATCCACGAATGTTTTCATCGCGGAACGGCGACGTTTCTGATCCTGGGCAACGTCTGCACCCGGCGCTGCGGCTTCTGCGCGGTCCCTTGCGGCAGTCCCGCTGCAGCCCGACGCCAAGGAGCCGGAGGCTCTCGCGCGCATGGCCCAGCGCCTGCGGCTGCGCCACGTCGTCCTCACCAGCGTCACCCGCGACGACTTGTCCGACGGCGGCGCCCGCCACTTCGCCCTCACCGTCGCAGCCATTCGCGACACGCTCCCGGAGGCAACCATCGAAGTTCTTACGCCCGATTTCCAGGGCGACCCCGAGGCGATCCGGCAGGTGCTCGAAGCCGGCCCGCGCGTCTTCAATCACAACCTGGAGACCGTGGAGCGGCTCTACCCCCTGGTCCGTCCTCAAGCTGATTACCGCCGCTCCTTGAACGTGCTGCGGACGGCCCGAAGCTTTTCGCCCAACGTCGTCACGAAGTCCGGGCTGATGCTCGGACTCGGCGAGGAGCGCCGCGAGGTGGAGCGGCTTCTAGGCGATCTGCGCGAGGCCGGCGTGGATGTGGTGACCATCGGCCAGTACCTTCCGCCGTCGCGCGCCCATCTGCCGGTGGTCTCCTATGTTCCGCCGGAGGAGTTCGACGCCTGGCGCACGTATGCCCTGGCGCTCGGTTTCCGCGAAGTGTCGAGCGCGCCTTTGGTCCGCAGTTCCTACCTGGCTGAAACGGTGCTCCCGGAGGCGGCTTGCTGAACTTTGCCCTGGCCATTGCCACCGGCGTCCTGCTGATTCTGACCTTCCCGGACGCCAACTTTTCCTTCCTGGCGGCCGTGGCGCTCACGCCGCTTCTGGTGGCTCTGGCGCGCGAGGCCCGTCCGCTGAGGCGCGCGCTGCTCGGATACGTTGCAGGCATCGCCTATTGGGCCGGCGCCTGCTACTGGATCCAGTTCGTTCTCGAAGTCCACGGGGGCATGGGTTTCTGGGGAAGCCGGGGAAGCTTCCTCCTGTTCTGTCTGTACAAGGCCTTGCACCTGGCCGCGTTCGCCCTCGCTGCTGGAGCTGTCGTGCGCCGCGCCTACGCCATCCCGGCAGTCGCCGCCCTGTGGGTCGCCATCGAGAGAACTCACGCCAATTTGGGCTTCGCCTGGCAGGCTCTCGGCAATGCTGGCATCGGCATGGGCGTTCCCTTGCGGCTGGCCCCGATCACCGGCGTCTACGGCCTGTCGTTCGTCTTTGTCATGATGAGCACGGCCTTCGCGCTGGTTGCACTGCGGCGCAATCGACGCGAGCTGGCCTGGCTGCTGGCGCTGCCTTTGCTCTACCTCCTTCCATCCCTGCCCGAGGCGCAACCGGGAACCGAGTCCGCCGTGCTGGTGCAACCGAACATCTCCGAGTCGACCGACTGGGAAACGAGGACGATTGAGCAGTCCTACACCCGGCTCTCTTACCTGTCGCTGAAGGCCGCGCTGAGCGACCCGGAGGCGCCGCCGCGCCTGATCGTCTGGCCCGAAGTTCCCGCGCCTTACGTCTATGACGGCGACCCGCGTTTTCGCCAGCAGGCCGAAGCCCTGGCCCGTCTGGCGCGCACCTACTTCCTCTTCGGCACCGTGGCCCACACTGCCGCGGGCGCGCCGCTCAATTCCGCCGTGCTGCTCGGACCGGGTGGGGACTACGTGGGCCGCTACGACAAGATGAACCTGGTGCCATTGGGAGAATACGTGCCGCCGGTGCTTGCGTTCGCCAACCGGATCACGCAGGAAACCGGAGATTTCGAGCCCGGCAGCCGCCTGGTCGTCTTTCGCGCCGGCGGGCGCGGGGTCGGCGCGTTCATCTGCTATGAAGCGGTTCTGCCCCACTTCGTGCGCCGCTTCGCCGCCGGGGGCGCCGAGGTCTTCGTGAATATGTCCAACGACGGCTACTTCGGCCGCAGCGCCGCCCGCGAGCAGCACCTGCAAATCGTCCGCATGCGCGCCGCCGAGAACCGCCGCTGGATCCTGCGCTCGACCAACGACGGCCTGACGGTCGCCATCGACCCCGCCGGCCGCATCCTGACCCGCGTGCCGCCTTTCGAGGAAGTCGCCCAGCGCGCCGCCTACTCCTACGTGAGCGCGCAGACGACCTACACCCGCTACGGCGACTGGTTCCCCCTGCTATGCACCGTGGTTGGCCTCGCCGCCCTATTGCATTCCCATAGGAAGTATAGTAGTATGGGAATCCAATAGGAGCATTATGGCGGACAAGGTGGATGTGCACCAGGGCACCCTGGCGCTGATGATTCTCAAGACCCTCGAGGCCCTGGCGCCCCTGCACGGCTACGGCATCGCCCGGCGAATCGAGCAGATCAGCGGCGATCTCCTCGCCGTGAACTACGGAACTATCTACCCGGCGCTGCTCAAGCTCGAACAAGAAGGCTATATCCGCTCGGAATGGGGGGTCTCGGACAACAATCGAAAGGCCAAGTTCTACAGTCTGACCCCAGCCGGCCGAAAGCAGCTTCGTAAGGAAGCCCGCGATTGGGTACAAACCGCCGCGATCATGGCGCGATTCCTGCCGGGCGGGAAGGAGACCGCATGAGACCGATACGCGCCGGCTTCCAGCGTTTGCGCGGCCTGTTCCGCAAGCGCCGATGGGAACGCGAGATGGCCGACGAACTTGCAAGCCACCTCGATCTGCACACCGAGGACAACATTCGCGCGGGCATGAGCCCGAAGGAAGCCCGGCGAGCAGCAGTGCTCAAGCTGGGCGGCGTCGAGGTCACCAAAGGAAGCCTACCGGGACCGGTACGGGATACCACTGCTCGAGACCGTGGCCCAGGATGTCCGCTACAGTCTGCGCACGCTGCGCCGGAACCCGGGATTTGCAGCGGTCGCGATTCTCACCCTCGGCCTGGGCATCGGCGCCAACACGGCCATCTTCAGCTTGATCGAATTAGTGACGCTCAGGCAGTTGCCTGTCCCTCATCCGGAGCAACTCGTTCTACTGCACTGGACCAGGCAGAGGCCGCCGGAGTGGTCCGCCATGAACAGCTACTCAGGCTGCGATGCCGCGCAGCCTGGGCTGGGCAGGTCAGGCTGTTCTTTCCCCTACCCGGCCGTCGAGCGATTCCGCACCGGCGCAAAGACTCTTAGCGGCGTGCTGTCATTCGGTGGCTCCCAGACCATACAAACAGGACTCGGTGAGGCGGCCATTGCCGCCAGCGCGGAACTGGTTAGCGGCGAGTTCTTCTCCAAGCTGGGCGTACAAGCTCAAAGAGGCCGAACGTTCGCCCCGCGCGACGATCAGCCGGACGCGGAACCAGTCGCCGTCTTGAGCCACGCGTTTTGGAAAGAGCACTTTGGTGGGGACATTGCGGCTGTCGGGAAGACGATCCCCCTGAATGGCGCGCAATTCAGGATCATTGGCATCGCCCCCGAGGGATTCAACGGTTTGCAGCCGGTTTTGCCGCCGGACGTATGGATAACGCTTCAGGGCGCGAAGGGTCTGGGTCCTGGCCGGTGGGATTCCAGGGACGAGCGATCCGCGTGGCTGTTCGTGGTCGGTCGTCTTAGGCCCGGCACCACAGTGCAGCAGGCGCGCGCGGAATTGGAGGTCCTCTTCCGGCAGGGCCTGGCTACGAATTCCGCGCATTGGACCGGGACGGAAGCGCTGCCCGGAATCGCGCTTACCAGCGCCGCAGGCGGGCTGAGCGTTCTTCGCCGGGGGTTTCTGCCCGCACTTCAGGTGTTGGCGGTGGCGGCGGGCCTGGTTCTGCTCATCGTTTGCGCGAACATCGCCGGACTGCTCGTGGCGCGTGCCGCGGCCCGCAATAGAGAGTTGGCGGTGCGGGTGGCCGTCGGCGCGGGGCGCTGGCGGCTGGCGCGTCAACTTCTTACGGAGAGCCTTGTCCTGGCGGCTTTGGGCGGCGCGCTGGGGGTGCTGCTGGCGTGGCCGGGCAGCCACCTGTTGGCCACGTGGATGAAATCTGGAGCGACAATCCCCATAGCCTTGGATGTGCGGCCCAGTTGGTATCTGTTTGGCTTCGCTGTGGCCGCCAGTGGGTTTGCGGTTCTCCTGTTTGGATTGGCGCCGGGGCTGATCGGCACGCGCGTGGAGCCCGCCGCCGCACTGAAGGCGAGCGCAGGTCTGGCGGGGGGCGCGCTGTTTGGAAGGAGGCGCTCGGCGCGTATTGGGCGGCCACTGGTGGCCCTGGAGGCGGCGCTGGCGCTGGTGTCTCTGGTTGGAGCGGGACTCTTCCTCCGCACGCTGGTGAATCTCAAGACGCTCGACCCGGGTTTCCGCATGGATCAACTTCTGACCGTGGGCACGACCTTTAAGCGAGGGGCGGGAGGAGTCGGCCTCCAACCGGCAGCCTACCCCCTGCTGCACGCGAGGCTCGCCGCCCTGCCAGGCGTGGCCTCGGCCACGTGGTCGAGTGATCTGCTGCTGATCGGCAACGAAAGTAGTGAAGGTATTCCGGGCCCGGCGGACTCGGGGCAAATCGAAGTTAACTCCTTGCGAATTGGTCCGCGGTTCTTCGAGACTGTGGGCATTCCGGTCTTGGCTGGCCGCAGCGTGCAGCCCGAGGACTGCCAGGGGAAGCCGAGTTCCGTCTGGGTGAATCAAGCTCTGGCTCGACGCTACTTTCCCAATGGGAACGCGCTCGGCCAGCGCATCGGAGAGGGCGGGGTGCTTGAGATCGTCGGCGTCGTCGGCGACACGAAGTATCAATCGCTGCGCAGCGAGGTCAAACCAACGCTCTTTCGCCCGGCTTCAACCGGGGCTTATCTCATCCTGCGAACGGCATCCAACCCGATGTCGCTGGCCAGCGCGGTGCGGCAGACAATCGAAGACGCGGCGCCGGGGTTTCGGGTCGGACGCATGAGCAGCCTCTCGGAGCAGATTGACCAGCAGTTGTTCAGCGAGCACATGCTGACGAGGCTCTCGGCCGCCTTTGGCATCCTGGCGTTAGTGCTGGCGGCGATCGGAGTCTATGGTGTGGTGGCGTACTCGGTGGCGCGGCGCACAGGCGAGATCGCAATCCGGGTGTCGCTCGGCGCCGTCCCGCGCGACGTGGCGCGGCTGGTCCTGCTTGACGGACTGTGGCCGGTCCTCGTGGGGATCACCGCGGGCTTGCTGGCGGCCTACGGTCTCACGCGGCTCGTCTCAACTTTTCTCTACGGCGTGACGCCGCTCGACGCGCTCACTTTCGGCGCGGCCACAATCGTCTTGCTGGGAGCCGCCGTAGTGGCTTGCTGCATCCCGTTGCGGCGCGCACTGCGGGTGGAACCGATGACGGCCCTGAGGTGCGAGTAGGCGGGCATCGCCGCGCTGGTGCTTGCTACCATGGGAGAGTTCCGTGAATCCCATGCCTGACCTCATCGAAAACCTGATATCGGCTGGACCAGTGGTTACCGATGGCGCCTGGGGAACCCAGTTCCTGGACGCCGGCCTGGAGCCGGGCGAACCGGCTGACTCCTGGAACCTGTTGCATCCCGACCGCGTCGAGGCGGTGGCCCGCTCCTACGTGGACGCCGGCAGCCGGATTATTTTGACGAACACTTTCCGCTCCAACCGCATCGCCTTGGCGGGTCACGGCTTGGCCGGCAAGCTGGAAGCGATCAACTCGGCTGGCGTGGAGATATCGCGCCGCGCGGCCGCCGGCCGGGCTCTGGTGTTCGCTTCCATGGGCACTTCGGGCAAGCTGCTGCTCTCCGGAGAGATCACTCCCGAGGAGCTTTCGGACGTGTTCGCCGAACAGGCGCGCGCCTTGGCCGCCGCGGGCGCCGACGCCATTGTCCTTGAGACCATGACGGACCTGGCGGAGACTACGCTGGCTATCCGCGCTGCCCGTCAGACCGGTCTGCCCGTGGTCGCTTCCATGGTCTTCGATTCGGGAAAGGACAAAGACCGCACCATGATGGGCGCCACTCCCGAGCAAGTGGCGGCGGAACTGACCACCGCCGGCGCGGACGTGATCGGCGCCAATTGCGGGCAGGGCATCGAGGGATATGTCGCGATCTGCCGCCGTCTGCAGGCCGCCACTGGCCTCCCGCTCTGGATCAAGGCCAACGCCGGATTGCCCGAACTGGCCGGCGGCCGCCCCCTATATCGGACCACCCCCGGCGAATTCGCCGCGCACGTGCCCGCCCTGGTGGAAGCGGGAGCGGACTTCATCGGCGGCTGCTGCGGCACGACGCCCGACTTCATCCGCGCGGTTCTAAACGCCCTCTAGCCCTCAGTGGCGCACGCACTCATGCGTGCCGCGTCGACACTCCTGTCGACGCGTTATTGCGAATTATCCGCCGGCAGCCGCAAACGCGGCGCTTATCCGGCCCGTCATCCACGCCAGATCCTCGCGTGAAATGATCAGCGCCGGCGCCAGGCGAATGACGTAGTCGTGGGTTTCCTTGCACAGCACGCCCAGGTCCATCAAGCGCTCGCAATAGGGCCGGGCCGGCACCGTTAGCTCAATGCCGATAAGCAGTCCGCGGCCGCGAATCTCACGGATGTCCGGATGCCGGATACGTCGCAATTCCTCCAGCGCCCAGTTTCCGAGTTCCTCCGACCGCTCCGCCAACCGCTCCTCCACGATCACCCGCAGCGCCGTGCGCGCCACCGCGCAGGCCAGCGGATTGCCACCATAGGTGCTGCCGTGGCTGCTGGGAGTGAACACGCTCATGACCTCGGCGCTCGAAACCACGGCTGAGACGGGATACACGCCCCCCGATAGCGCCTTGCCCAGGATCAACACGTCCGGCCTGACGCCCTCGTGCTCGCAGGCCAGGAAACGCCCGGTCCTGCCCAGGCCGGTCTGGATCTCGTCGGCTACCATCAGGACCCGCTGACGCTTGCAGATTTCCGCGGCGGCTCGCAGGAAGCCGTCGGGCGGAATCAAAATGCCCGCCTCGCATTGAATCGGCTCAAACAGGAATGCGCAGGTGTGCGGCGTGATCGCGCGCTCCAGGGCGGCGGCGTCCCCGAAGGGGACCGTCACGAAGCCTGGAGTGAAGGGGCCGAACCCGTCGCGGTAATGAGGCTCCGAGGAGAAGCCCGTGATCGTCGTGGTGCGCCCGTGGAAATTGTTCTCGCAGACGATGATTTCGGCCTGTCCGTCGGGAATCCCTTTCCGGGTGTAGCCCCAGCGGCGTGCCGCCTTGATGGCCGTCTCCACCGCCTCTGCGCCGGTGTTCATGGGCAGCACCGAATCCATCTGGCACAAACTCGCCAGCTCCTCTTCGAAACGGGGGAGTTGATCGTTGCGGAAAGCGCGCGAGGTCAGAGTGACCCTGGCCGGCCTGCTCCTGAAGCGCCTGTATGATCCGCGGATGGCAGTGCCCCTGGTTTAGCGCCGAGTAGGCGCTCAGGCAATCCAGGTAGCGCTCGCCATCGACGCTGTAAACCCAGGGACCCGAGGCCCGCTCGACGACCACGTCCAGGGGATGGTAATTATGCGCTCCCCAACGGTCTTCGAGCGCGATCAGTTCTTCAGTCCGAGGGTTGGGTTTGGAATGTCGCATGAGCCGTATCGCCTAATGTCCCGCGCGCTGCGCTGCCGAAGTCTCGTGCGCTTTGGGCGGCGGCCCCAGGTGGGCCGCGATTCTGGCGGCTTCCTCCACGGCGCGCGCCAGCACCGACCGGATCCGGCCGTCCTCCAGCATCAGCAGGCCCCCGATGGTGCAGCCCGCCGGGGTCGTGACATCGTCGCGCAGCGAAGCCGGATGGCGCCCTGTCGCTAGCACCATCCGGGCCGCGCCAAGCACGGTCTGGGCGACCAGGGTAAGCGCCAGTTGGCGCGGCAGCCCTACTCGTACTCCCGCGTCGGCCAGAGCTTCCATAATCAAATACTGATAAGCCGGGCCGCTGCCGCTGAGCGCCGTGACGGCGTTGAAGTGGACCTCGTCCACGGCCAGGCACTTGCCCACGGCCTCGAAGATGTGACTCGCCCTATCCAGGTGCACTTCGGCGGCGTTTGTGCCGCGGCAGACCACCGTCATGGCCTCACCCACGATGGCCGGCGTGTTGGGCATCGCGCGCACGATGGGGTTATCGGTCGCCAGCAGCGATTCCAGGGTGGCCGTAGGCGTCCCGGCTAGGATGGAGATGAGCAGCGTGCCGCGCCGCAACCCGGACTCTCTCAGAGCGTTCAGGACACGTCCCGCGTCGCCCGGCTTGACGCAGATCAAAATGAGGTCCGCGGAGGGTACGCGCGCCTGGTAATCCACCTCGACGGGAATCGCCAGCTCTTTGGCGGCGTTCTCGCACGCGGTTGCGCTCTTGTCGCCCGCCCAGAGCCTCTCGGGAGGAAGCAGACCGCTGGCCAGGATGCCGCGGACGAGCGTGCGCCCCATGACGCCGGCTCCGACGATGCCCAGGGTCATGCCATCCGCGATTACGGGGGCGTGTTGAGACGAGTGCTGCTTACGTTGTTTGGACATTTTGTGGAAGGCGAGCACGGGAACCGCCGCCGAACCTGCGGCCCCGATTCTTCGAAGATAACACACTAAATACCGCGCAACCTCCCCGTCGTAGCTGAGCCCAAGCCCCAGATGTAACCTTCCGTCACTCTGAATCGCCGATTCTTGACCGGGGGGTAAGCAGCCGCCTCCCGGTCAGGATGCCAACTTCTGGACAGCCAGCCATCCTGCATGAAGTAAACTTTGGCATTTTTGTGTACAATCTATGATGTCCAGGAGGCCAACTCGGGAATCCTGGCTTAGGAGATAAAGAATGGCAGAAGAGAAGGAGAAGGATCTTGTTTCCCGCCGAGGATTTGCGAAAACCGTAGCCCAGGTCGGCACGGTGGCCGCAGCCCCGATGTTTATCCCCAGGTCTGCGCTAGGCCAACTCGGTGGCCCAGCCCCGGCCCCAGCTCCGGCCGCAGCCCCGGGACAGCCAGCGATCGGACCGGTAGTAGTAGGGAACTATGCGCCCAGTGATCGTATTATTTTCGGTGGCATTGGGATCCGCAGCCGCGGCATGAGCGATCTGAGGCAATTGCTGGGCGATGCCCGGGTGCAGTTCGTGGCCGATGCCGATGCCCGTGAGAGCGCTCGCGAGTCCGTCAAGAGCACTGTTGATACGGCTTATAAGAACCAGAACTGCGTCATGTACCGCACCGCGGATGAAATACTGGCCCGCAAGGACATCGACGCGCTTCTTATCGCCACCAGCGACCGCTGGCATGGCCTTATGGCGATGCGGGCGGCGCAGGCCGGCAAGGACATGTATATCGAGAAACCCGCTGCGATGTCTATCCAGGAGAGCTACGCCATGGCCGACAATGTCCGCCGCTATGGTGTGGTTTACCAGTCCGGCTGCCAGCGGAAGAATCAGTACGCCTTTGAGTTCGCCGTGGGCCTGGCCCGCAGCGGCAAGCTCGGGAGACTGTTGGCTGTGCACGCCGATACCGCGATTGGGCTAGGGACCGTCGACGCTGGTGGGCACGGTTGGTGGCCTGCGGATGCGCCGGACCCGAATCCACTAGTCTTAGATTGGGACGCTTGGCTCGGTCCGTGCCTGTGGCGGCCGTACAATTCCCAGTACGTGGACCGGGGCCGAGGCGAGTTCTGGGATTTCCATGCGGGCTTGCTCGAATGGGCCTCGCACACCGTCGCCATGGCCCAGTGGGCCGCCGATATGGAGCACACCGAACCCATCGAATACGTGCCCGAGGGCGGGAACTTCAGGGGAGACGGAATAACCGGCCGGTACACTATCTACTGCAAGTATGCCAACGGGGTGCAGCTCATTCTGCGTAACCACAGTTGGATGATCCTGGGTTCGTGCAGCAACCGGTTCGAGGGAACCGAGGGCTGGGTCGAGACCGGTGACAGCGGCAGGATCGAGGTGTCCCCCAACCTGAAGTCTTTGGTGTCCACTCGCCAGGGAACCAGGTTTGACCCGACCGCGGAACACATCCGCGAGTTCGTCTCAGCCATTCGCTCGCGAACTACACCCCGGGCGGGCGCCGACAAGACCGCCCACGCCCACGTTGCCTCACATGCGGCCTGGATCGCCTCGCAACTGAACCGCAAGGTCACTTGGGATCCGGCCAAGCGTGTATTTATCAACGACGAGGAGGCCAACCGCATGCGCAGCCGGGCTTATCGGGAGCCTTGGCGCATGGAAGCGCTGGTCACCAGCATGTAAGGGACGAGAAAGGAAAAGGAGATAACTAACATGCAAGTGCCTGGACAAACACAACAAGGACAGGGAGCGCCGGGACAAGCGCCTGGAGCCGGTCGGGCAGCAGCAGCACCGCGGCCGCCCGCGCCTACGGTTCCGCCCGAATTCGATGGCCTGCCGATCTGGATATCGCCTCCGGCGAAGCTATTAGCGATGGTCAAGGACCCGAACTCCACGGTGTTTCAGAAGGCCATCGCCTGCAAGAAGCTGGCGTTCGTGGGCGGGCGGGAAGCCATCGCGCCGATGGCGACCCTTTTGAGCCACCCGCAACTCGGCTGCTACGCCCGTTTTGGTATGGAGCCGAACCCCGACCCATCGGTGGACGACGCTTTCCGCGCCGCGCTGCCGAAGCTGAAGGGCAGGCTGCAGGTGGGCGTCATCACCTCCATCGGCGTGCGCAAAGACGCCAAGGCGCTGGACGCCCTAATCAAGCTGATGAGCGACAGCGATAGCGAGGTTGCCGGGGCGGCCGCCGCTTCGGTGGCAATGATTGGCGGCCTTCAAGCTGCCAAGGCATTGCAGGGGGCATTGAAGACCTCCAAACCGCCGTTGTTTCCGGTGGTGGCCCGAGCCTGCCTGCTGTGCGCCGAGGGGCTCATGGCAACCAACCGCCCCAGGGCGATGGAGCTGTACACCGATATGAGCGCGACGTCGATGCCGGGGCCAGTGCGCCTGGCGGCGCTCCGCATTCTCAATATGGCGGGGCCCGCCCCCGCGGGTGCGAAGCTATATCCGGCCCCGACCGGTGCGGCAGCCGAGGCCGACCGTAGCGGGTTCCTGGGACCCAGAACGCCTGCTGGAGGTGGTGGTGGAGCCGGACGTGGTGGAGCCGGACGAGGTGGAGCTGCCGCTCCGGCCCCGGGCGCGCCGCCGGTGCCCGCACCGCCCAAGCCTTAATCATCCCTGGCCGGGGGGCATGCAGCCGCCCCCCGGCCAGGATTTTACCATCCCGCCCTTCACTGCTTACGCCATCCCCAGCCTTCGCTCCGCGCTCTCCGTCACATTCACCATCAGCATGGCGATAGTCAGCGGCCCGACTCCGCCGGGGACCGGAGTGTAGAAACTCGCCCGCTCGGCGACATCAACTGGATCGACATCGCCCACCAGTACGCTGCCCTTCTTGTCGAACGCCGCCAGGCGCTCCGGATCGCCCCGGAAAATCCGCTCAACTTGGGCCCGATCGTCGATCCGGTTGGTCCCCACATCCACCACCACCGCGCCGGGCCGAATGTAATCGGCGGTCAGCATGGCGGCGCGTCCCATGGCCGCCACCAGAATGTCCGCCCGGCTGCACACGGCGGCGAGGTCGGGCGTCTTCGAATGACAAATGGTGACCGTGGCATGCTGGTGCAACAGCAGGAACGCCACCGGCTTGCCCACCAGGTCGCTGCGTCCCACTACCACCGCGTGCTGGCCGGCGATGGGAATCCGGTATCTCTTCAGCAGCTCCATGATGCCCGCCGGCGTGCAGGGCCGCGGTCCCGGACGCAGGCTTACCAGGTTGCCGATATTGAGCGGATGCAACCCGTCCACGTCCTTATCGGGAGCGACCGCCAGCAGCACCTTCTGCGCGTCGATCTGCTTGGGCAGCGGCAATTGAACCAGGATGCCGTCGATCTCGTCCTGGGCGTTTAGCTTCGCCACCAGGCCGAGCAACTCCTCCGTGGTCGTGTCCGCGGGCGGCGTACACATCACACTGTGGATGCCGAGCGCCTCGCAGGTCTTCACCTTGTTGCGGACATAGATCTGCGACGCCGGGTTGTCGCCCACCAGCACCGCGGCCAGGCCCGGCCGGCGATGACGCCGCGGCCAGCCCGGCGACTCTCGCGGCGACTTCATTCTTAATCTCAGCCGCGGTCCGGTTCCCATCCAGTATCTGCGCCATTGCAATCGGGTCCTTACGCCGGTACGAGTTCCAGCTTTCCGTCCCGGAACAAGCGCAGATACTCCACACAAAACTCGTCCCGCCCCAGCAGCGCTTCGGCAGCGGCAACATTCATCATGGTTTGCCGGTCGCTGGGGTCGGCGACGACCGTGTCGAGGCCCCGCGCCATCAGCAGCGACAGGTAAACCTGATTCAGCAGCTTCCGCACCGGCAGGCCAAAAGACACGTTGCTCACGCCGACACTGGTATGGACGCCGGGATACTCGATCATGATCCGCCCCACCGCCTCCAGCACTGCCTTGGGATGCTCGGGGCCGGTGCTGACGGGCATCACGCACGCATCGACGTAGATGTTGTCGAGCGCCACGCCCTCGCCAGTGAGCCGGTCCACAAGCCGGCCAGCCGTAGCTAGCCGATCCTCCAGACCCGCGGGCGGGCCGGATTCTCCCATGCACAGGGCAATCACCTTCAACCCGTGCTCCCTGACCAGCGGCAGCAGAGCGGCGATGCGCGCCGGTTCGTCCGTGATCGAGTTGACCATCGGCGGATACTTGCACAAGGGCAGGGCCGCGCCTAGCGCGCGGGCGTCCGCGCTGTCCAGACAAAGGGGCACGTCCACCGTCTCTTGAACCACAGTGACCAGCCACGAGAGGCACTCCGCCTCCTGGCCGGCGATCCCGCCGTTCACGTCCAGCATGTGCGCGCCAGACTCCACCTGTTTGAGCGCGATGCTCCGGATGTAGGCGTCGTCCCGCTTCTCCGCGGCCTCCCGAACCTTCTTGCGTGTGCAGTTTATCAGTTCACCGATGATTAACATTTTCCTCCCTGCTAAGGCCGTCCAAACCCGCCAGGCGGTTGGCCAGCGAATTGGTCTGGTCCAGATTCCAGTCGCGCGGCCGCAGCCGAGTTCGCGCGAACTTGCGCGGGTCCTCGCCGACCGCCAGCGTGGCTGAGTACACCTTATTCCAAATGCAGGGCAGTTCGGGCCGGGCCTCGCAACTGCCGTCCACCCGCGATCCGCCGCACGGCCCGTTGCGCAGTTCCTTGTAGCACCAGCGCATGGAGCATCCGGCATAGTTCAAGTGATCCTGTATACAATCTCCGCAACTCACACATCCTAAAGTTGCTTTACGATATACTGATGACAGGCCTAGAAGCCTGTGCCACACCCCGCCCGGATGGAGCTTCGAAGCGAAGAAGCGCGCGCCGGTGGAATCCTTCGCGATCAGGTGGCGATGGACCAACATGGACACCCGCTGATTCAAGGATCGGCGGGGCCGGGCCGGGTCTGTCTGATATGCGCCCGTGCCATCGCTCAGCCCGTCCGCTCCCAGAGGAAAAATGTGGAACTGGCCGGGGCGCGCGAAAACGACTTCGTCCATCCTCTTGCGCCAGTCCTGGCCCAGTGCCGCGGCGCGGTCGACGATGGTCATGAAGTCCTTGTGAGACAGTCCGAAGCCGCCGATGTGCGCACCGGCGAAGCCGAGGTCCCGGGCCGCGGCGACCATCAAGGCGGCCCGCTCCAGGCGCTGCGGCTTCTTCTCCGACTCCAGGCGATGCAGCAGCTCGTCGGAAACGACGCAGCCGGCCAGTTCTCCGGACTGCATCATGCGCGCGATGGTAGCAGTAGGAACGTAGACGTTCGCCAGCACCGGCACGGGTCCCAGCCCCTCGCGCAGCAGGTACTGCCGCAACTCGTACAGTTTGCGGATATCGAAGCCAAGTTGAGTGACGATAAACTGCGCACCTGCAATGAGTTTCAGCTCTAATTTAAAGAGCTGCATCATCAGGTCGGATTCGCGTACTTTGAACGGATTCACCACGGCGCCGGCCAAGAACGCGGCGGGCGCGCTCCGGACGGCGCGGGGGCCCAGTTTGTACTGGATACCCTCGCGTGCAGCGCGAATCAACTGCAGAATGAGCACCGAGTCCAGGTCGTGGACCGGTTTAGCCTTACCCTCATAGCCGTCCTTCTGCGCGTCTCCGGTCAGGGCCAGCAGGTTCTCGACGCCCATTCGAGCGAAGGCATGCAGCCGACCCTCCAGAAATGACCGGTTACCGTCCTTGCCGCTGAGATGGGCAATGGGAGTGAGTCCGCTTGAAAGCACGCAGTCGGCAAAAGCCTCGGGTGGGAGCGCGGGATTGCCGCCGGGCAGGTCCGTGAGACTGATGATTTTGATGCCGCCGGGCTCGGCTGCGGCGTCCTTTACGAACGTCTCCGCTTCGGCGGCGGTGTGGTCCCGGCCCAGCACCAATTCCGCGGTATATGCGAACTCGCCCTTGGCGAGCGCCGAGCGCAGGTGGTTGGCGCGGGGCTCCTGGGTCATGGCCGTATTATGCGAACTGGCGGACCAGGGTCACTGCCACGCTGGCGTCCCGCCCGTAGGCGTCGGCCCCGATCTGGTCGGCGTACTGTTGCGTCACGGGCGCCCCGCCGATCAGGATTTTGACTCGATCCCGAAGGCCGGCCTTCTCGAACGCCTCGATAACCGCCCTCATCGCCGGCATGGTGACAGTAAGCAGCGCCGAGAGGCAAACGATGTTGACCTTATGCTGCTCAGCCGCGGCGACGAACTTGTCGGGCGCCACGTCGGCGCCAAGGTCGATGACTTCAAACCCGCCACCCTCGAGCATGGACGCGACCAGGTTCTTGCCGATGTCGTGCAGGTCGCCCCGGACCGTGCCGATGATGACCCGGCCCACGGGCTGAGCGCCGCGCGCGGCCAGCAGCGGACGGATCAACTCCATCGCCGCTTTCATGGCGCGCGCCGAGAGCAGAATCTCCGGCACGAAGCACTCGCCGCTAGCGAACCGCGCCCCGATCTCGTCCATGGCCGGAATCATATATTTCGAAACCAATTCGGCCGGATCGACGCCCTCTGCTATCGCCTCTTTCGTTACGGCAGCGGCGCCCTTGTTGTCGCCTTTCAGCACTGCGTCATACAGTCTTTGAAAATCAGCCATTCGCTCATTGTACCCGCATGACGACGCCGCTGAGGGACTGCAAGCGTATGCCCACGTGGGGTCAGGCTTTCACCCTGCCGCCGGCTTTTGAGCCGGCGTTTCTCTGGGCTCTCGCCAGACGCCGGGCCAAAGCCCCGCGGCGACCAGTGGGGCTGGCCGTTGTGATAGACTGAACCGTTTTACAGACACGCCATTTCGGCAAGGTGCTGCGTGACACTCACGTTTGTTGACTACACGATTCTGGTCGTTTACTTCGGGTTTGTGATCGGTATCGGCTGGCTGTTGCACCGCAAGGTGTCAACCAGCGCGGACTTCCTGACCTCGGCCCACTCGGTTCCGCTGTGGATCACCAGCCTGGCTTTCGTCGCGGCGAACCTCGGAGCGCAGGAACTGATCGGGATGTGCGCCTCGGGCGCCAAGTACGGCATCATGACCTTCCACTTCTACTGGGTCGGGGCGATTCCGGCCATGCTGTTCGTGGGCGTTTTCATGATGCCGTTCTATTACGGCAGCAAAGCGCGCTCGGTTCCCGAGTACCTCAAATTGCGCTTCGACGAGAAGACCCGGGCCTTCAACGCCGTGAGCTTCGCCGCCATGACGGTGTTCAGCTCGGGCATCTCCATGTACGCGCTGGGACTGCTGTTTGAACTGGTCTTGGGCTGGAGTTTCACAGCGTCCGTGCTGCTGTCGGCGGCGATCGTGCTGGTGTATACCTTCCTGGGCGGCCTGACCAGCGCCATCTACAACGAAGTGCTTCAGTTCTTCCTGATCGTGATAGGTTTCACGCCGCTGTCGATTATGGCGGTGGCCAAAGCCGGCGGCTGGGAAGGGATGTCGTCGCGGCTGCCCGCGGTGATGACCCACACCTGGCAGTACACGGCCCACCCTTCGCAGAACCCGATGGGAGTCGAAGCCTTCGGGATGATAGCCGGGCTAGGCTTCGTCCTGTCATTCGGCTACTGGTGCACGGACTACCTGGTGGTGCAGCGCGCAATGGCGGCCAAGTCGATGACCGACGCGCGCCTGACGCCGGTCATGGGCGCCTTTCCGAAGATGATTATGCCCCTGATCGTGATCGTTCCCGGTATCGCGGCGATGGCGTTGACCCATATGGGCCTGGGATACTCGCTCCCGCCCAAGGGTGACAGTTACAATTACGACCTCGCGCTGACCACCCTGATGGCGCAGTTCTATCCGTCGGGGCTGCTGGGAGTGGGGCTGACCGGGCTGATGGCCTCGTTCATGTCGGGCATGGCGGGCAACGTGACCGCCTTCAACACGGTCTGGACCTACGACATCTATCAGGGCTATATCCGGAAGTCGGCGCCCGATTCGCACTACTTGTGGATGGGTCGGATGGCGACCCTGTTCGGCGTGGCGCTATCGGTCGGGGCGGCCTACCTGGCGGCGCGCTACAACAACATAATGGACCTGCTGCAGTTGGTGTTCGGCTTCGTGAACGCACCCCTGCTGGCCACCTTCCTGCTCGGGATGTTCTGGAAGCGGTCGACCGGCCACGGGGCGTTCAGCGGACTGGCGGCGGGGACGTCGGCGGCGGCGCTGGCCCACGGCCTGACGGTCGCCGAGGGCAAGGGCGGCTGGCTGGCGAACCTCTATCAGTTTCCCTCCACCATGGCCCAAAACTTCTGGATCGCCATCTGCGCTTTCAGCGCCTGCTTCGCAGTATCGGTTCTGGTGAGTCTCATGACCCGGCCCAAGCGGGAGGAAGATCTCCGTGGCCTGGTCTACGGTCTGACCAAACTGCCGTCGGAGGAAGGCGTAGTCTGGTATCGGAGACCCTGGGTGGTCGCGGTCATCGCCGGGGTCGCGTGCATACTGCTTAACTTCCTGTTCTGGTAAAGCTTATGTGGGATCTGCGCACACCTTCCGGTTGGTTCTTCGTATTCCTGGGGATTACCCTTTGCCTGACGGGCGCGCTGGCCCCCGGCTGGCGCGCGCCGCTGACCCAGGCCAATGTCAACCTGTACGTGGGACTCTCGGCGCTGGCGTTCGGAGCGATCCTGCTCTGGCTGGCTCGGCGCGCTTCATAACTCCCGCCCGGTGACCTCCACCTTACCCTTGTGCCAGAGGTTCGTCCAGGAATAGTGGATCAAACCGAAGATGAACGAGAATCCGTTATAGAGGTGGTAGAGAATATGGAACGGCAAGGCCGCCAGGGCGAAGAAGCGGCCGCGCTTGGCCGCCAGAAAAAGGTAGAAGCGGTTATTCAAAATCACAATCAGCGCGCCCACCATGAAGAAGGCGAAGATCCAATAGTGATAGGGCAGGTGCATCACCATGTAAATGGTGGCCGCAAGTATGTAGAGTCCGACGATGATCTCCGAGATCCGGTGCATCCGTCCCCCGACCGGGCCA
The DNA here is from genome assembly GCA_963734625.1 of Bryobacterales bacterium. Lineage (GTDB taxonomy): Bacteria > Acidobacteriota > Terriglobia > Bryobacterales > Bryobacteraceae > CAVTHW01. Next base: position 216,988 of record CAVTHW010000003.1, read on the forward strand.
TATCGGTGGCGCAGCAAGAGCAGCAGGCAGCCCAATAGCAGCGGTGGCAGGATGTTCCTCATCCGATATCGGATCGCCAGCCAGACGATGAGCCCGACAATAGCGCCTATCGTCACCAGAACCGCCGGCGAGCGAGGGCCGGAAGCAAATTCCAGCCAGTACCTCGAGAGCAGTAGGATCAGCAGAGCCAGCAGCGGCGTCAGGAAGTAGCCTCCCCAGTAGATGGCGGCGGCGGTGGTCACGAACAACAGCATGAACGCCAGAGCCACGCTCACGCGCTGGCTTAGTTCCAGGTTCAGGTCGTTGGGCATGTAGCGATCGCGCAGAATCAGTTCGGTCCAGGGAATGCCGCGATCCAGAACGTCGGTCTTAAGCAGTCCCCAGAAGGTCCAGCGCTTCAGGTGGGTTACCAGGAGGTCCTTGTCCAGGATGACCTTCCGGCCGGCGTTGCGCAGGCGGTACCCTAACTCGATGTCCTCGATGGCGGGGCGGGAGTAGGACTCGTCGAATCCCGCGTGCTGGAAGAATACGTCGCGGCGAATGGCCCCGCAGCCGCTCCAAAAAGTGCAGGCATCCCGCTTTCCGTGCTGGTGGACATAGCAGTGCATCAGATTCTTGTACTGCGAAAGGAAATCACCGGAGCCGGGGGCGGTATCGTAGGAACCGATCACGGCGTCCAGGCCGGGATCGTCTTCGTAGTTCTGCCGCACGCGCGCCAGTGTGTCGGGATGAAGGCAGACGTCCGAATCGAGGAAGAAGAGGATGTCGCCTTTCGCCGCGCGAGCCCCCAGGTTGCGGGCGTGCGCGGGACCGGTGCGGCCTTGCGTGGAAAGCACCTGGGCGCCCCACCGCCGGGCAACATCGGCCGAGCCGTCCGTGGAGCCGTCGTCGACAACAATGCACTCCAGCGGCGCCTCAGTCGAAGCGGCCAGGCGCGCCAGCGATACCTCCAGGTGCTCAGACGCATTGTACGCGGGGATGATGACCGATATCCGCATTGAACCGAGTCTCCAATTCTACTGCCTCTGGCAAAGGACCGTGCGCGCTTGTCTGGGGCCGGCTCTAGCCGGATAATGATCCCATGGCATACAGATGTCTCGTCTCGCTTCTCGGCGCGGCCCTTTGGGCGGCGGCTGGAGTTTCCATGGCGCAGGACGCCCCGCCCGCCGAATGGCGTTCGCTATTCGACGGCAAGTCCCTGGCCGGCTGGAAAGAAACGCCGTTTATAGCCAAAGGCAAGGTCACCGTCCAGGACGGGTCCATCACTTTGGGGACCGGCTTTATGACCGGCATCAACTGGACCAAGGATTTTCCCAAGGCCAATTATGAGGTGCGCTATGAAGCCGCGCGGCTTCAGGGAAGCGATTTCTTCGCCGCCCTCACGTTTCCGGTCCACGACTCGTATTGCACCTGGATTCTGGGTGGCTGGGGCGGAATGCTGGTGGGCTTGTCCAGCCTGGACACGATGGACGCCTCGGAGAACGAGACCACGGTGATGCACCTGTTCAACCGGGGTCAGTGGTATTCGCTTCGCCTGCAGGTGACCGACTCCCAGATCGACGCCTGGATCGACGACGAGCAGGTTATAAGTGTCAACATCGTGGGACGCGAGGTCAGCCTGCGTCCCGGCGAAATCGAAAAATCCGTGCCCCTCGGCTTCGCGTCATTCGGCACAACCGGAGCTTTGCGCAAAATCGAATACCGTCTCCTGCCCGCCGCCGAAGCCAAGCCGTAGCTTGCACTCTGAGGATGTGGGCTCGGTTGTGGAGTGGGCCGCCAGGCCCGCAATGCCGGCGGCCTCGCCGGCAGAAGTAGCTTCAGGTTGCCCCTTAGCCTCAGTCCTCTTCGCACTCGCAGCCGCGATCGGCGATTTCGGTCAGTAGCGTCTCGGAATCGTGCCCGTGGATTCGAAAGACCTGGCGCACCAGATCGCAGACGGGTTCATAACCCCGCTCGTAGAATACCAGCACCGAAGGCCCCGCCCCGCTTAGCGCGCAACCCAGCAACCCCGGCGCGCGCAGCTTCAGGATCTCCTCCAGGCCGGGCACCAGCGCCAGCCGGTAGGGCTGGTGAAGGCGGTCTTCCAGCGCGGTGGGGAAGGCGTGGGCCGAGCCCGTGGCCAGCGCGGCAATCAGCAGCGCGGAGCGCTGAACGTTGAAGATGGCGTCCTGCCGCGAATAGGTGTCGGGCAGCACCCCTCGCGCCTGTACGGTTGGAAGAACGAAGTCGGGCACCACCACCGCCACGCCGAAGCGCTCAGGCAGTTCCAGGCGCACGGCTCGCGCCACGCCTCCGGAATCGATGGCGCTGGCGACGATCGAACCCAGCACGCACGCCGCTACATTGTCCGGATGCCCTTCTATGCGCGCGGCCTCGTCCAGAATGCGCAGCGGCTTCCAGTTCAGGCCAAGCAGACGGTCGGCGATCAGCACGCCGGCGGTAAGAGCGGCTGCACTCGAACCGAGGCCCTTGCCGACGGGAATCTGGTTATCGATGATCAGTTCGATGGGAGGAAGCTGGCCGCCGGTGTCCAGCGCCACCGCCAGCGCCGTCTGCCAGATGAGGTTGTCCTGTCCCGTCGAGATCTGATCGGCGTCGCGGCCGGTCGCCTGGATTGAGAGGGCGCTGCTCGGGCGGAAGCGGCACTCGAGATGGATGTCCAGCGCCAGGCCCAGAGCGTCGAAGCCGGGCCCCAGGTTAGCGCTCGATGCCGGCACGCGCAGTTTAGTCCAGGACATACGCTAGCTGGCCAGGCCTCCCATTTCGACCACGCGGCCTTCGCGGCAGGCCTGATAAACGGACACTACGAACTCCAGCGCCTGGTAGCCCTCTTCGCCCGCGATCAGCGGCTTGCGGCCGGTGCGGATCGCCTCGCCGAAGTCCAGGAACTGCCGCTCGAAAGGCTCCAGGGCAATGGCCATCGGGTCGGAGGCGCCGGATTCGACATTGCGCATCAGGGGCGGGGGATCGCCCGAGTCGTCTTCCACGTCCCAACGCGTCAGCTTATCGCCGGTTATGACCGCGCTCCCCTTGGAGCCGTGGATCTCGATGCGCTCGGGATAGCCGGGCCACATCGCGGTGGAGGCCTGTATGACGCCCGTCGCGCCGCTGGCGTACTCGACCACCGCCGAGATCACGTCCTCCGACTCGATCTTATGCCGCGCGCCCAACTGCCAGAAGCCGGCGACGCGCCGCGCCGGGCCGGCCAGCCACAGCAGTAAGTCCACTTGATGCACTGCTTGATTGATGAGCGCGCCACCGCCCTCTACGGCCCAGCTTCCCTTGATAGGCCGCGAGTAATACTCCGGCGAGCGGTACCATTTCACGTAGGCGTCCGCCTGGATGATCTTGCCCAGGCGCCCCGCCGCGATGGCCTTGGAAAGAAACAAACTGGCGTCGTCGAAGCGGTGCTGGCTGACCACCCCCAGCCGGATGCCTGCGTGGCGTGCGACGTCGATCATCGCGCGGGCGGCGGCCAGGTTCGTGGCCATCGGCTTCTGCACCTGGATCGGCTTGCGCGCCTCGGCGCAGGCCTCAACCGCTTGCAGCCGGAAATCCGGGAAGGTGCACAGATCGACATAATCCACCTTGGGGTGACGGCAGACGTCCTTGTAGGACGCGACGAACTCCGCCCCGCACTCTGCGGCGAATCCGCGGCCGGCCTGCTCGTTGATATCCGTGCAAACGGTCACCTCGTAGCCGATATTCCGGTACGCCAGGGCGTGTTTGCGCGCAATTGCGCCAGAGCCAACGATTCCAACTCTCACAGGTGATCCTCCTCGTTGTGAACTTCGAAGTATAACGTAGTCGGTGTGCTATTCTCGAAGTGTTCCGCAGTCCCCCCACCGCGGGCCGGTAGCTCAGACGGTAGAGCATCTGCCTTTTAAGCAGAGGGTCGCGGGTTCGAGTCCCGCCCGGCTCACCAGTTGATTTTAGAGTAGTTAAGTGGATGGCAGGGGCGCCGAAAATGGCCTCGGGGGATACGGCGGGGGATACTCCTGCTTTTGTGGGAGGGGCGGCCCCAACGGGCTCACGGTGTGATGGCACGATGACGGCACCACCATGCACCATGCACCACAGGCGTAGGCTGCAGGCACAGGGCCAAGCCGGGCCAGGGCCAGTAGCGCGAATGCACAGAATGGTGCTACCCACAAGCTCCAACCTCCTGCAGAATTCGCGCGACGGTGCCACAAATCAACCCGCAAGCGAGAACCGGCTGGGAAGGACCCGAGGGCCGGCGGGATGAGTTGACCCGCCGCCTCAGACCCCTCTCTTCGTGTCGGCAGCGAGCACCCGGGTTTGCCGAGCCGCCAGCGCGAGCGAGAGGTGAGAGCGCTACGCTCTGCGCCGCAACAGCCGTGCGCCAAACAGAAGTGCCCAAACAAGAGCGAGAGACAACGAGGAGGGCTCCGGAACCGGCGCAACCTCCAGAATGTATCCATGCGGAACCCAACCGACCGGAGAAGAGCTACCGGAAGTGTCATTCCAGTGGATCGACCCCCAGGAACTATCCCTGACCAGTTGCAGGCTGTCTTCGTTTCCATTTGAGTTGTTCGGCTCAGTGTAGCTGCCCCCCAAAAGCCTCCAGTCTGTGTAGCTCCACACTTCGCCAGTCACCCACTGCCAACCGCCAGCAGGCTCGAGTGAGCCGGTTGGTTGGACCCCCCCCAGCCACGGCCCCGAATTCCCGCCGTACACCCACAAGGACGTATCCGCGTTGGCCAATCCGTAGACAAAGGCGCCCTCCGCCGCGGAGGTGATGGTAGCCAGATACCCGCCTTGAGCCACCGCGTCGGCCTCGGCATCAGCCCACTTTATCCCTTCCACAACTGGAACTGCTTCGTACCAATGGCCGTTGACGGTCCATTGGACCAGGTCGGCATTCAATGGACAACAAGCGGCTAAACAGAACAAGGAAACAAGCAAGAACCGAGTTCGCATGACGGCAAAAAACGGCACTCCAGCTAACAGGAGCTTGTGTAATTCGTTCATCGAATTCCTCCAGAGCGAAGTGAACCAGAACTTCCGCTTTCGCGTCCTGGCCCTGTAGACACTGGCCGCGTTCACGGAGATCTCCTGCAAACGACGGGGGTAGCGCTCCTAAAAAGGACCGGTTCAACCCGGGAAGGAGTTGGTCCGCTTCGTGTCAACTGGTGACGCTAGATTTGGCGCTTCTACTTGAGTTCACGAAGCCTATCAGCTAGGATTTCGACTTTCGACTCCTAGCTGCGAAAGAAGTTTACACCCGTTTGCGGCCATTCTGAACTTATTTCAGAACGCTGGCTCCGATTTGTGCAATTTGTGAGTTCCAGTACCCGTATTGGCCCCCAAAACAGCTGGTTGCACCCCAAACCCGGCGAGACAATCGGGGCACAGATCCGCCCGACGTGCCGCATGGGATCACCACGAAATAGTGTGGGGATTCAACGGCGGGCTGTACTGTCCGTGAGGAGGTCCAGAGCGGCACGGCCTGCCGCTGTCCGGGACCTCTTCAAAGGAGACCCGCACCGGCCCGACCTACCGTCTCGGCACGTTCAGCCCTGCCAGCGCCGCCTTCACGGTCCCGATGTACTCGCGGGTCTGCTCTGCCCGGTCGATGCATTCAGCACAAACCAGGAGATGTTCCTCCAGGGGTGCCAGTTCGGTTTCATCCGTGATCGTACCGAGGATGAACCGGCAGCGCGGCAATCCGCCGCACCATGATCCCAAACAGCCGCCGCGTCAGATGCCCTTCGACTAGCAGCAGCCAGTAATACCGGGCGTGTTCGGGACTTGTCATCGGGGACGACAGAAACTAGTTTCTGAGCAGCCATGCCGAATGCCGCGGAGAGCACCAGCTACCGCGCCGGGCCCTCGTCAGGACGAGTAGCTGTGTTGGCCGACCCACCCAGTGAACACAAGAACGAAATCTCTGTTCAGCAGAGGCCCGCAGCTCGACCTGTAATCAGCGCGCAATTCCACAAAACCAAGAGCGAGAACCAGCGGTTGTAGATCGACACCTTTCTGCCAGGCAGGAGCCTTGCACATCGCCAGGCCCAGAATCGGATTCGTGTGGGCCATCAGAGCCGCAGGGAAGCTCATGCCCTCCACCAGCCCCAAGCGCAGGGCCGGCAGTGTCGTCAGTATGTCGAGGATCTGGAGTGAGGTGAATAGCCCTAGCTGTCCGAAATCCTCGCATCGGTCTGCGGATGTTCTCTCAAGTACGCCGCCGCCACCTTCAGCCTCATCTCGATACGCTCAGCGGGAATCCCCATTTCGCGGGAAAGTGCTTCGACCGTCTTCCCCCGCCGGTACTCCTTCAGGAGCCCTAGCGCGAAGGGTTCGACTGGTTGGTCTGCGCTCATATGGAGTCCTTTCCTCTTCAACATGTACCTGCTGACTGCGATTAAGAATGGGCCTGGAACACGTTTAGTGGCAGTACTGGGGCTGAGCCGTACTAGTGCGACGGTCCCGAAGCTGTCGCGGGCACGAATCCCGCCCGGCTCACCAGTTGATTTTATAGCAGTTAAGTGGATAGCAGGTTCCACTCCCTCCTCTTTCAAACCTCCTTGGTGTATGATGTTCCGTAACCCGGAACCGACCGTTCCGTCCAAGGAGCAAGATGAAGACCAAACCTACCATCCGGGCATTGCTCCTGCTCCTGCTGGTGACGGCCTTGTCCTACTGGCAGATTCTGCTGACACGTCAGTTTTCTCTGCTCTTCGACGCCGAAGCCGTGAACCAGGCGTACTCCTGGCTGAACTTTTGGATAGCAAGCATTCGCCATGGCACGCTGCCCCTGTGGGATCCTTACACTCTCTCGGGTCACAGCTTCATCGGGGAAATGCAGACTGCGGCTTTCTACCCGCTGCATCTGCTCCTGCTGCTGTTTCCCTTCGACCAGAACGGCGTGTTTTCTCCGCAGCTTTACCATCAGTGGTTTGCATTCGCCCATTTCCTGGGCGCTTGTTTCATGTTTGCCCTGGTCCGAGAGCTTGGACTCAGCCGCTTTTCGGCGATCGTCGCCGGCGTCTGTTTTTCGCTCAGCGGATTCGTGGCGTACGCCGGATGGCCGCATATGTTCGAGAGCGCAATCTGGCTGCCGCTGATTTTCCTTTTCCTGTTGCGGGCCATTCGCGCGGACAGCGTAAGACGTCTGGCTCTGTGGGCCTCACTTAGTGGACTTTGCCTGGGGCTCTCCGTCCTGGCTGGTGGATTGCACGTTGTGATGATGCAGGCCATCGTCATTGTCACGGCCGCGGCTTTCGCTGGTTTCAATCCGCAAACGGTCGGGAAGGCATTCCGAAACAGGCCGTGGATCGCGGCAGCGCTTGCCGCAGCTGTTGTCGCAATCATCGGCTTCTGCGCAGGAGCCGTTCAGTTGCTACCCTCCATGGAGTACGGCCCCCATGCCTTGCGCTGGCTAGGCGTCCCCGCGCTTCCGGCTACACAGAAGATCCCCTACGCGTACCTTGGCGACGGCCTGTGGCCGCACGGCTTTGTGGGGCTCCTGTTTGAGTCTGCATTCGGGGGCAACCTGGGGGGAGGGGAAGTCATCAGCCCGCATATGGGGGTCTTCCCGATGATCGCGGCCGTCATCGGCATCTGGAAGTGTTGGGGCAATCTCTGGGTCCGGTATCTGGGGGGACTCGCGTTGGCTGCATTCCTATACTCGCTCGGCTCGTTCTCCGTACTGCACGGGGCTCTTTACGCTCTGGTCCCTTATTTGTGGATGGCATGGGAGGCGGACCGTTTCATGTATCTGGCGCACTTCTCGCTGGCGGTCCTTGCCGCCTTTGGCGCGGAGACTCTCTTGATCGGGCAGGCCGGCTGGCGCGGTCTGAACCGCATCCTCGGCTGGTGCGTGATCGGCGGCGGCGTCGCTTTGGCGATACCCGCGCTGTTCCGGCGCGTGGAGATCAATCCCTGGTCGTCCTTCTTCATCCTTCTCGTGTTTCTTTCCTATGGCTTGTTCCGCTACATCCTTCGCGGGCATACTGGCACCACGGCGCGGCTGCTGATGCTTGGACTGATTCTCTTCGACCTGAGCGCCCTCAATTGGTCATGGTGGAACAAGATCCAGGCAGCGAAGACGCGAACCGACCAGCTCGAGAGAGCCTTGAGTTGCCGTGGAGCCGTTAGCTTTCTGAAGTCGCAACCAGGGCTTTTTCGTGTGCAGGTGCTGGCGAACGAACCGCCGAATATCGGCGACCTCTTCCAGATTCCGGCAATCAGCGGCAGGGGCACAACCCTGCTAAAAGATTACGCCCCCCTGATGGGACGATCGGATCTCCTGAACGCGCGCTATCTCCTGCGGCCAGCCTCGGCGGTTGAACCTGGACCGGTGTATCAGGACGCCTACTGGAAAGTGTATGAGAATCCCAACGCCTATCCCCGCGCCTGGGTCGTGCATGAGGCCATCGTTGAACCCTCCTCTGAACGCCTGGTCGAGCGCCGGGATTCACCAGAAATCGATCTTCACCGGCAGGCCCTCCTTGGCGCAGGCCTCCAGACCGCTCTTGAACCGCCTGTTGAGGGCGCGAGCGAGAACGTCGCATTTCGGTCGTACGGCGCGAGCAGAATGGAACTCAGCGTCCGGGCGGAAAGCCAGGGGCTGCTGGTGCTCAGCGAAATCTTCTACCCTGGCTGGCGCGCAACCGTCAATGGAGCCGCGCAGCGTATATACAAAGTGGATGGCGGCCTGCGCGGGGTTGTAGTTCCCATTGGCGAGAGCCGGGTTGTCCTCAGTTACACGCCGTGGTCCGTCTACGCCGGCGCTTTTCTGACCCTGGGGACCTTCCTGGGCGTTCTGGCCGCGTTCACCCTGCGGCGCCGTGAGTCGCAAGGTGAGTAGCGGCCCGGAATCTTCGTGCGATAATCAAACGGTGCCGGAGCTCAATACTGAGCGCCTGCTGGCGACTTATCCGCGCCGGAGGCCGGGCTTGCCGCCTAAGCAGTGCGATATCTATGCAGCCGAGATTCGGGCCAACCGGACGGGCGGCAATTGGATCATACGCAGGGTGAACTCACTCGAGGCCTGGATGCATCGCAAGGTCGCTGCGGCAGCCGGCCCAGGGGAGGAGATCCTTGAGATCGGGGCTGGCACACTGAACCACGTGCCATACGAGACCACGGCCGCAGCCTACGACGCCGTCGAGCCCGCCGGCTATCTGACGGACGGGAGTCCCCACGCCGGCCGGCTCCGGGCGCTGTACCGCTCGCTCGGCGATGTGCCGGATTCAAACTGTTATGATCGCGTGCTTTCAATTGCAGTGCTGGAGCACCTGGACGACTTACCCGGTGTAGTTGCCGCCGGAGCGAGGCATCTTAGGCCCGGCGGCCTGTTTCAAGCGGCTGTCCCGAACGAGGGGGGGCTATTGTGGGCCATCGGCTGGCGGCTGACCACCGGCCTTTCTTATCGCCTTCGAAATCATGCCAGTTACTCTCTGGTTATGCGCCACGAGCACATCAACACGGCGCTGGAGATTACCGCGGTCCTGGGTTGGTTTTTCGAGCGAGTTCATGTCGCCCAGTTCCCGGCGCCATGCCTGCATGCCGGCTTTTATCGCTATATCGAATGTTCCTCTCCTAACGAAGCTCGTGTGGAGTCCTACCGCGGCCGCTCATGAACATCCGACGACACGCTTTTACGCTGGGGATTCTGTTCGCCGCCGTCACGCTCTTCTACGCTCGAGTGGTCTTTGACCCTCGGACCACGCTCCAGTGGGACGCGGCCTCATACTTTTACCCTTATCAGAAGTACTTCTCGGACTCGGTTCGGGCCGGCCACCTTCCAGTGTGGACGTCAGTGCTGTTCTCTGGATTTCCATTCTTGGCCGACATCCAGGTTGGGGCGTGGTACCCGCTGAACTGGCCGTTTTTTCTGGCCGGAATGGGCCCGAAGTCGGTCTTTTGGGAGCTTTGGCTGCACGCGTTTCTAGCAGTCGCGGGCGCCTACGCCCTTTGCTTTCGCCTGCTTGGGAGTCGCCGTGCCGCCGTGTTCGCCGGTCTGTTCTACGGCTTGAGCGGGTACTTTTCCGCGCACAGCCAGCACGTTTGCCTGTTCCAGGCGGCGGCGCTGCTGCCCTGGCTGTTGTTGTTTTTTGAGCGTGCGGTGGAGACGGGGAGCCGCCGCTGGATCGCCGCGCTCGCGCTCACTGGAGGTTTGACGGCTCTCGCCGGTCATTTTCAGACCGCGCTCTACAGCTTCTGCGCCGTCGCGCTCTGGGGCTGCGGACTTACTCTGAAACGCCCACGACTCTGGCCGCGCGCTGCCGGCGTTTTCGCGGCGTTAGGCCTCGGCTCGGCGGGCCTGGCTATGATTGCGATCCTGCCTGGACTGGAACTGACGGCGTTGTCGCTGCGCTCCCGTCTGTCCGCCGCGGATTGGAACCTCGGCATTGCGGGCTGGCGCAGTTTTGCAACGTTCGTCTGGCCCAACGCCCTGGGAGTATTTGACGAAGCCTACAAGGGTCCCGCGGACATTACTCAGCACTACTTTTATGCTGGCGCACTGCTTCTGCCGCTGGCGGCAATTGGCTGCCTGGAAAAAACCGTGCGGCGGCTCGCGCCGTGGCTCATCATCCCCGCCGTGTTGTACGCCGTCGGCCCTGCCGGACTGCTCTACTGGCTTCTCGTGAAGCTGCCAGGCTTCTCCAGCGTGCGGGCGCCGAGCCACTGCATGTTCGTCGCTACGCTCGGCCTGGCGTTGCTGGCGGCGGCCGGGGCCCGGGCGCTCTTACGCTCCAAGTGGACGACGGTCACCCTGTGCGCCGTGCTCCTCCTGGACCTTGGGTGGTGGAATATGTTCCACACTAAGTTAGTCTACGGGCGTGGCACTTATGAACAACTACAGGGGCCGATCGACCGCTGGTTCGCCGAACTTGTGCGCCCGCCGCTTCCTCCCCTGCAGCGTCTGGCCGCGCCCGGCCGGTGGGTCTACTTTTTTCCCGCCTCCGCGCCGTTCGCCTTTCCGGTTGAGACCACATTCGGGGCCAATGCACTTATGCTCGCACGGTACTACGATTACCTTGTGGCGTTGAACGGCAATCGAACTCTGATGAGTGCGCTCGGAGTGGGGGAGTACTTTGATTCCCATGAATGGACAGTACACCCCTATTCGCCCGCTCTGCCGCGATTCTACTTCCCGCAGCGGCTGGTGCTGGTGACGAATGAGACCGAAGCGTTAGCCGCGCTCAGGACGCTCGATGCGACCCGAGAGGGGATTATAGTCGGCGGCTCGGGAATCGTCGCCAACGGTGAGGGTACGGCGGCGGTGGCCTACGCCCGGCCGGAGCAATACCGATTGCGGGTCGAAAGCGGCGCCGGCGGCGTCATGCGAATCGCGATTCCCTGGTTCCCCGGCTGGCATGCACAGATCGACGGCCGCGCGGTCTCCCCATTCCGGATGGACCATGCCTTGATGGGACTCAATGTTCCGGCGGGTATGCACCAGGTCCGGCTCTGGTACCGTTCTACTTGGCTGTCCCTAGGGGCAGTCGTTAGCCTTGCGGCGCTGGCGGCCTGCGTCTGCCTGCTGGCATGGCCCACACGCCGTCCGGGAGGCTCCAATGCCTGAGCTTTCCGCCATCGTTCCCGCTTGGAACGAGGCGAGCCTTCTCCGCGAGTCGCTCCGGGCGATTGCGGACGCTTTGGCGAAAGTGACACCCGACTATGAAATCGTGGTCGTGGATGATGGCTCCACCGACGCCACGTGGCCTCTGATCAAGGCGCTGCATCTTGAATCCCCGCGCCTGCTCGGTATGCGCCTGGCCCGCCACTACGGCAAGGAGGGTGCCGTTGCGGCCGGCCTCGATAGTTGCCGGGGCGCGGCTGCAATCATAATCGACGCCGACCTTCAGCATCCACTGGAGATGATCCCAACCTTCTATAGGCTATGGAAGGAGGAGGGCTACGAGGTCGTCAATGGGGTCAAGAACCGCCGCGAGTCCGAGCCTCTGGTTCGCCGCGCGCTCTCCTCGCTCTTCTCCGCTGCCGCGACGCTCCTGACGGGAATCCGCCTGGATGGCAGCGCCGATTTCAAACTCCTGGACCGCAAGGTGATCGAAGCTTGGCGAACGATGCCGGAACGGCGCACTTTTTTCCGCGGCATGGTCGCTTGGCTCGGCTTTCGTTCTGCGAGGTGCCCTTCACGGTTGGGCGGCGCGTTTCGGGGAGGTCCGGTTTCGGTCTCACCGGCCTGACCAGTCTCGCCTGGCGCGCCATCACCTCTTACTCCTACCTGCCGCTTCGCGTCATCCATATTCTCGCTACCGCGTTCCTGGCGTTCAGCTTGCTGCTCGGCGCATGGGCGTTCCACCTCTGGCTGGCGGGCCGCGCCGTGAGCGGGTTTACCACCGTCATCATCCTGGAACTCATGATCGGCGGCTGCGTTCTGTTCAGCCTGGCCATCATCGCCGAGTACCTTGCTGCCATCTATGAGGAGACCAAGCAGCGCCCGCGATACGTGGTTTCCGAGTGCGCCGACGGCTAACCCGGCCTTCCGGCATGCGCATGCGCGCGCGTGGGGCCAAATCCGGCGTACCCATAAACGCGTGATTTGCGTCACAATGGAGAAAGGTTAAGCCATGGTCAGACTAGTTTCGCTTTTCACTTTACTTCTCGCATCGACGTTCGCCGCTTCGGCCCAGTTGCAGCCGCGAAGCGCCCATGTCAACCTGTACTTCCCGCACTTCACTAATGGGACGATATACGTGGCGGGGCAACCCACCAGCCAGCAGTGGCAGACAACTTTCACCTTCGCCAACGTCGGATTATCGGCCGCCAATGTGAAGCTTTGGCTTTACGACGGCAACGGCAACCCTCTCAGTGTGGACTTCGGTTCGGGCGCAGGCGACTATTTCACCTTTGCGGTTCCCGCGAACGGCCTGTACCTCATGCGGAGCGTATTCACGACCACGGCGAACGTGTCCGGATGGGCTTATGCCGAGACCGACGTTCCGGTGCAGGCCACTGTTGCTTTCCGGCTGTTCGATAACGGCGTGCCGAAGCAGGAACTTAGCGCGCAGCCGACCCTGCCGGCGCTGACCTACACTTCCCCCGCCAATGCTTTCCTGGGTGTCGCTCTGGCAAACCCATATACCGACACCGAAACCCTGGTCAACGCCTACCTGTACGATCAGAGTGGGGCGCTTGTGGGAGGGCCGGTCCTGTTGACGATTCCCGTCAACGGGCACATCGAATTCAATCCCTGGCAGAAGTTCTCGCTGAGCGACTTGAACTTCCAGGGCGTCCTTCGCCTCGAAGGCCTCGACCCAACGTATCCGGACCGCTTTATCGCATGGACGGTGAACAGCTACGCGGGGATACTCTCCACGCTGCCCCCCGGCGACTTCGTCTTCCCCATCTCGCACTACGACCGTATCTGGCTCGTCTGGAGCATCCTTCTGGACGAGGCATACAACATGGACGCCTCCTTCTCCTCGTCCGCGATCGATCTGGGTATCCTCAGCGACCAGGTCGTGAACGCCTTCATCACCGGGACCACGGAAGTCGACGTCACGCTGGGCTTGTCGGAATTGATTAACGACTCCGACAGCGAGATGGCCTTCGTCCTGGCGCATCAGCTTGGTCACATCTATCAAGCGCGGAACGGCGGCCAGTTGAAATACGTGCCGACCAACGCAGAAGCTGACGCCGACCAGTGGGCTCTGAACATCCTGCTCGTCGCCCGGTACGACCCCTACGCCGTTCCAGGCGCGCTGGCGAAGCTTTCGATGGCTACCACGAACTCTCAATTGACCTCCGGGTTCGACGGCATGACCGCCGCGCTCGCGACCACCTCGCTGAACGCACGCCTGGCGAACGCCTACAGCGCGATCCAGACGGCATGCGGCGGAGTCAATAGCGATATGTGCCTGGGATACAAGGGTGAGGTCCATCCGCACCTCCCGGCGAACGCGCCGCTGGGGATGCGCAGGAACCGGCCGAGGGCCGCAACCAGGTAAGGCCGAGGGCGGCTGGCGCCGCTTAGGCTGCTGCGACGAGAGACAGACGGCTGGCCCCGAGTACTTCTATGCCGACCAGCTTCTCGCCTTCGGCGAAATCGAGTGCGATCTCGTCCGTCAAGCGCACGACGTGGCACTGGTGCTCGCCGGGCAGCAGCCGAATATACAGGGCGTCAACATCTTTGTCGTAAGCGATCTGCATAGGCAGCCCTCACTACTATCCTATCCGCTTCCTCCGCCGCGGTCCGCCATTCTCAGCCGCGCGCGGTTGGAGAAGACGATTGGCTTCACGGCTGTTGTGCAATCGTTCGGAATAAGTCAACGAGTTCCGGTTCTCCCTTGCCTCCCAGAAGCGCCTGAGCGGTGGCCTGTTCTACGATTCGCTCGCACTCGTCGCTGAGCGGCAGGTCCAACGATCCGGGTTTGAGAGCGCCCACATGAGCGCGGCTGCGATTGTGCTCGACGACACGGTCGATCAGAGCCCTTTCGCGCTCGCCGAACCATGACCGGGCAAGGGCCGGATCGGCACGCAGAAGTCCCATCACGAGATGTTCGAGGCCGATCTCCGACGACCCGGCGTAAGCGGCGCCGTAACGAGCGAAAAAGAAGGGCAGCTTGAAGCCGGATGGAAAAGGTGAGCGCGTATCCGCACTACTGGCGTGAATCTCACGCACCCGGTGGACGATCTCGAAGAGATGGAACAGGGCCCCAACGTGGGTACCGTGACTGAGTCGGACCAGATCCCTCCAACGTTCGACCACGGCGGACCGGACGAGGTCCGGCGCGGCTTCAAGCCATGCAGCGAAGGAGCCACACTCGCGGCGCCGGTCTCGGAAGACCTGCGCCATGTCATCAGCATGCTTGTGCCGGAATTCCGCCGGGAACAGCCGGATCAACAACTGGAGAAACCAGGGTGCGCGATCAGACATATCAGGCCTCCTGATGGAACAGCTTTAGCCGCGCCGCATGGACGATGTTAGCGAGCCGTTCAGCTTCCGCCTCCGCCACGAGTCGGCCGGACCGTGTGAGGCGATAGTAACGCCGTCGTTCTGAACTTAGCGCCGGGTCGGGCTTGTGAGCGCATTCCTCGATTAAACCCGCCTCCAGCATTCGGTTGAGGGTCCCGTATAGCGTACCGGGCCCCATCCGAACGGCGCCGCGCGACAACTCACTGACCTCGCGCATGATCGCGTAGCCGTGCCGCTCGCCTTCCGCCAGGGCCAACAGGATGTGGAACACCGCGGACGTGAGCGTAGGGTTTGGTGTTGGGTGCGACGTTCGCTTTCGGGACATATATCCGTTACGGATATAATGACACTAACCACGCAACCTGTCAATCGGTAGCCGATGCTACCGCGCGTCCTTCGCGCAGCGGAAGCCGATGTTGAGCTCGCGGTAGCGGGCCGGCACGGCGCTCCATTCGGTGGTCACGTTCTCGATCAGCGGCGTATCGAATGCCCCGCCGCGGATGGTGTACCAGGGCTCGTCGGCGGTAGGCGCCGGATTCAGCAGTTTGGCGTAAGTCTCGAGCGCGCGCGGACTGGGCGTGATCAGCTCATCCACGAATTCCCAGGCGTTGCCCGCCATTTGCAGCACACCGTATGGGCTGGCCCCCTGCGCGAAGGAGTCCGCCGGCGCCAGGCCGCGACTGGTCAGAGCCGGATTGTCCCGCACGTTCGCCAGCGCCGGGTCCTTGGTGTTGCCCCAGGGATAAGCCCGCCCATCGGAGCCGCGCGCGGCCTGTTCCCACTCCTGTTTCGTGGGGAGCCGCTGGCCCGCCCACTTGGCGAACTCCTGAGCATCCACGATCGTAATGTTAACGACCGGATAGTCCGGATGATCCGCCGCGAAACCGGGTGGCAGCGGCCGCTGCCGTTCATTGCAGAAGCGGGCGTAGGCGGCATTGGTGACTTCGGTCTTGTCGATATAGAAGCGGCCCTCCACCAGCACCATCACACCCGAGGGCGTTGACAGCGTCGGGCTCAATTCGACTTTGACCGGAGTCTGCTGAACCACGGGACGCGGGCGGAGCGCGAAATACAGGCCCAGCGCCGCCACGATCACCAAAACGGCGGCGGCGGGAATCATCCATTTTCGGCTCCCAGCTACTGGCGCGGCCGCCTGCTCCGGCGGTTTCAGCGCGGCCTCGATCTCCTGCCGCACTATGCTGAAGCTCTGCGGGCGCTCGGCGGGGTTCTTGGCCACGCGAGCGGCCGATCAAGCTGACAATCGGTTCCGGCACGCCCGCCGTCCGGAGCGTGGCCAGCTCCACCGGCTCATGCAGCACCTTGTAGAAAAGCTGCTCGATGGTGTCGCCGGCCAGCGGCCGGGCTCCGGTCAGCAGTTCATACAGCAGAATGCCGAAGGCATAGACATCCGCCAGGTGCGTCACGTCGCGGCCGGTCACCTGTTCGGGAGCCATGTAGTATGGCGTGCCCATGGTGTAGCCGGGGCGGGTCAGGCTCAGGTCCGCGCTCTTGGCGATGCCGAAATCCATCATCTTGACCGTGCCCGAGGTGTTGAGCTGGATGTTCTCGGGCTTGATGTCGCGGTGGATGATCTTCTGCTCGTGGATGTACTCCAGGGCCTTGGCCACCTGGAGCGCGATGCGCAGCTTGCCGGCCAGGTCGCCGGTATGCCCGTTCTTCATGGCGCTGCGCAGATCCTCGCCGCGCAAAAACTCCGTCACCATGTACGGGCGGCCCTCGTCCTCGCCGAAGTCGTACACGCTCATGACGTTCTCATGAGCCAGGCCTCCGGCCAGTTGGGCCTCGCGCAGAAAGCGCGCTTTGGTGTCGGGGTCGGCGGCGGTTTCGGGCTTGAGGATCTTCACCGCCACGGTGCGCCCAATGACGGTGTCGCGCGCCCGGTAGACGCTCGCCATGCCGCCGCCGAGATACTCCTCAAGCTCGTACTTGCCTATTCGCTTGGGATCTTCCATCACTGAGCCACGCGGGCGACGCAGCTAAGTCCGCCGAGAAATCCTTTCTGGAAAATCGGTGCCGCGCCAGGCATCTCCAAGTCGAAGGACACGGTAAGGGGTGTGCCGTCGGGGAGCGTCAGCGGTTTGGCTGCGCGCCCTTGCCGGATCACCCAATCCAGGCGGTGAGTGTTGCCGCTGCTCTGCCAGCGGTCGGCGTCGCCGAAGAACTGGAAGACCGCCCACAGGCCGTCGTAGGTGGCGAAGGCGATTTCCGGCCCGCCGCCGAACTTTCCGGTCAGTTTCACTGCCTGGGAGGCCGAGCCAGTCCAGACGAAGCTCATCGATGTCTGTTTGCCGCGGGTGGCGTTCAAAGTCTGGCGGTCCACACTGAGTGCCAGGCTCTCCACCCCCTGCGGGGCTGTGGCTTTCAGGGTGTAAGCCAGACGTGGGGCCGCCGCTCCGCCGGGATACAAAGCGTCCGAGAATGCAGCCGCCCGATTGAAGAAATCCACGAAAGCGGGGCTCAGGTTGATTCCGCCGCTCGGATTGGCCGCATATTGCGTCCCTTGCTTCACCAGGTAGTTGCGGAGTGTCGCGTCGTAGAAGGTCCACAGGGATCCCGTGCCAGGTTGGAAAACGCCGTTGACCTCCTGCAAGGTCGCCTGCTGCGTGGCCGCCGCCTGGAAGGGGTACTTGGCCACCAGTTGCTTCAACGCCGCGCAGAACGCCGCGCCCTTGGCGTTCAACTCGCCCGGGCCCATGGAGCGGATGAGGTTCTCCACCTGGAGGATCGGGTCCTCCAGCAGCTTCTGCGTCGTGACCTCGACCTTGCCCTCGGGGTCGATCCGGAATCCCTGCGCCACTTGCTTGGTGACGATCTTGGCACTGGTGGATTGAGCGCTCACCTGGCCGATCAGGGGATCGCCAGGCGCGCCCGTGCCGCCCGCGGCCTGCTCCACCGAAGACTGCAACGAAACCAGTGCGTTCATGTAATTCTGATTCGACGGGCCGATGTAGCGGTCCTTGCTCTCCGGCGTTACAACCGCCTGCACCGGCTGGAAGGCGCTGCGCACTGGCTCGGCGCTCACCGCCGTGTTCTGCGAAACCACCCAGAAGACCGCCAGCAGCGGCGACTGGTTGCCCGACAGCAATGTCAGCTTCTGCGCCGCGTCCTTCAGATTGGCGTAACGCACGACGCTGGTGGCTTGCAGGAACGCACGCCACTGCGCGATGAAGTCCGCGGTGTAGCGCTGGCGAATCTGCTGCTCGGTCTGAGCGCGGTCGATGCCCGCCCCGCCCTGGCTTCCCAGCACCCATTGCTCGCCGGCGAAGAAGCGGTCGGCGTTGGGGATATTCTTCTGCATGAAATCCCAGCCGCCCTTGGTGAAGGCGCCGGCGATTTCCTTATTGTTGATCACCGCCTGAGACGAGCCGGGGAACTTCTGGTTGAAGTTGAAGCCCGGATTCTGCTTGGAGGCCTCCGCCAGCATGAACTGGTAGACCCTCTCGAGGCCGGCGAATTGGGACAGGTAGCGCCGTCCGCGATCCACCAGGCCCGCGTCGTTCTGGGAGGAGAAGGGATTGGAAAGGACCAAATCCTCGGCGTAGAAATCGAACTGCTTGCGCACCAGGGCCAAACGGTCCGCCTCCGGATTGCGTCCCTCGCTCCAGTACTTCATGAGCACCGGCGCGAGGAAGAGCTTGGTGCTCTTGTCGTGGTTCGAGGTGGTGATGAGGTACGCCTTCAGCGTGTCATAGACCGGGCTGTACTCGTCGGTGGGCATGGGCGCGGCTGGAAGCCGCTGCAACACGTCCATCAGCTTGACCTGCGTCCCGCCGAACAAGAGCCGGGAAAAGCGGCTGTAATACGCCGAGCGTACCGCCGGATAGAGATCGTCTCCCGCGTACAGCCCCCAGCGAAGACGCAGCGGCGCGCCCTCCCGTTGGTAGCCGGTGAGTGTCTCGAGCGACTGGCGCAGAGTCTCCAGACGCGTGAGCATCTCCAGGTTGGGCGTCTCGGTGGCCGAGGACTGGGCGGAGCCTATGGCGCGAACGGCGTCCAGCGCACGGTTTTCCAGCGACTTGTTGCCCGCGTATGAAACGATCAGCGCGATCGAATACAACAGGGCCAGGCAGGCCGCGGCGGCCAGCAGGATGCGGCGAAGCCGCGACACACGGACTCCGGCGCCCGAGCCCGTGGCGGCCGCATCCGCCAGCAGCACGTCGCTGAACAGGTGCGACAAAAAGAGCCACTGCGGCACGCGCCTGGTCGTCAGGGTCTGCTGCGCCGTTGGTTCCATGGACTGGGAGGTCGAACCCACCGTGAATACCTGAGTGGCGCCTCCGGCGACGGGTCTCGCCGCCTGCGGTCTGGGTGGGAGAGCGGTCGCCTCTTGCGTCACCACGGCGCGCACGCCCGAAAAGTAGAAGCCTCGCAGGAACGGCCCGGCCTGAAGCTGGCTGGGGCGGCACACGTCCACTAGAAATTGAACGATCGGCGCACGCAGCTTCCGCAACTCCCTTGGAAACTCGTAGACCCCAGGCAGTGTCGCCGGATCGTGCTCACGCGCCAGAAAGTCCGGCCGGCGGTCGCTCAGCGAGTAAAAGAGATTGTTGAAGACCTCGGTCAGGCGCTGGGTTTCGCGCTCGCCGTAAACGCCGGAGGATTGGCCCTCGGGCGGCGCCACGGTGGCGCCCAGCACCTGCCCAGCTTCGTCGGCGCCCAGGTTGCGGACGTACTCGTTGAAGGAAGCGACGCGGTCCGCCTTGGTGAACAGCACGTACACTGGAAGGCGCACGCCGAGCGTCTGGGCCGCTCCTTCAAGCCAGGCCCGCATCTTCCGCGATGTGGCGGCCACGGCATCGGACGCGCCCGGCGCCAGAAACTCCTCCAGGGAAAAACACAGCACCGCGGCGCGAGGGGCCTGCTCGCCGCGTCCCACCAGCGAACTCAACGTGCCGGGCCGCAGTTTCCGCAGAAACTTGCTCAATGAGCCGGCGTCTTCAACTAGTCTTCCTCCAACTTCCGCCAGAACCGTCCGCCGCGTGAACCACAGGTTAGCCGTCCGCGTGGGAGCAACCAGATTCTCCTGAAAAACGTGTCCCGCCAATAACTCCGGCTCCAACCCGGAGTGGACCACCGCCGAGGTCTTCGCCGATCCCTCGCGTCCGACAAAAAGGATCACGGGCAGATTGGCGATGCTGGCTTTGCGCCCCAGCGCGGAAGCGGCCAGGCGCGATTCGGCCTCGCGCACCAGGAGATCTAACTCGCCGTCGCCACCAGTTGCCCCGCCACTTGGCGCGCTCTCGCCCGCCTTGCGCCGCGGCATGACGTTCTTGAGCTGATACCAGATGTAAGCTGCGGCGACCACGAACCCGATCAGCGCCAGCCCGCCCCGCAAAATCCACAAATCGCCGCCCTTCAGGCCCAGCACCGAGCCGAGAAACCAGCACAAAGTCATGTACAGGACGAGCGCCACGCTTACCATCGCATAGATGTTCATGAGAGCACCTTACCTCCGGGTTTCGGCCATGACTGCTTGAATGCTGGAAACGCCCGAACCGAGCGAGAACTTGAAAACCACGAAAAGCACTACCGCCAGAAGAACCATGCTGGCGGCGGCGATTAGCATGCCCCGCAACCATGGGTCGTGTCCGGCACGCGCCGGGCCCGCCGCCGGCGGCGCCCAATCCGGGGACAGTTGCCCGCCGTCTTTTCGGATGCGCCGGATCTTCTGCGCCAAGGTGTCCATCAGGGACTTCAGCTCGGCCTGCCCGCCGGCGCCGTACTTGCCCCGGTAGCCGAGCAGCACGCAAAGCTGGTACACCTCCAGAACGTCGGCCAGCTGCGCGGATTCGTTCCGCTCCAACAGCCGCTGCAAGCTCTGGAAAAAGATTTCGCCGGCGACGTGGCCGCCGAACAACTCCTCCTGAAGCGGCTTGCGCGGCCAGTCCGCGAACACGGGGTTATGCAGGTTCAGAACGGATTCGTCCAGGAACGCGACCACGGCAAAGGTCGCCAGGCGCGCGTCTTCGCCCGAGTAGCCGCGGTTGCGGGCTTCCTGGTCGGCCGCGCTCAGCAATTGGCGGACGTGTGAGCGAAAAGCTTCCGAGTTCGCTACCGGCTGGCGGTTGGATCGGAGGCGCACGATGGCCGTGATCGCCTCTTGGAACGCCAGCGCAAGATTCTCCGTGCGTGCAGGCATGGGTCTCCTCTAGGATTCCAGAATGACATGAAGGCCGATTTCCGGCTGGGGGAATTCGCCCGGCACGTAGACGCCGGCTTCTCTGGTCTTGACCAGGTGCTCCCAGCACGGGCCGCCTTTGCTTACGCCGAAATACTGGCAATCCACTTTGGGAGCTACGGCGGATGGCGGAACCGGCAGGTGCGTCAGGGTCATGCCGGGCAGCGCCCGCTCGACCAGCTTCGGCACGAATTCCTTCGAACAGACCTTGATGAGCTGTGGCGCGAGCCGTATCAAGTCGGCCTCGCCGAGGCCGCAGCGGATCGAGAAAATCCAGCGCGAGCGGCTCAGGCAGCGCTGGTCCACCACTTCGCCCTCAAAGAAATAATCCGCCGTGGGCTTGAGCGGAATCAAGATACAGTTGGTCGGGACGACGCTTTCCAGCAGGAATCGGATTTGCTTGTCCAGCGCGCCGAAGCACTCGTCCAGATGCTGGTGGTCGTAAAGCGGGAGGTTCGCGGGGTGCGAGTCCAGGCCGAAGGTGCAAAGCGCGCCCGCCAGCCTCGACAGTTCGGCGAAGACCTCCTCGGGGTGCCCGCGTTTGGAGAAGCACAGGTTCCGCAGCATCACCAGGCTGGAGTTGACCGCATGCAGGAACCAGAATGTGGCGACCTCCTGCTGCGAGAACGCCGCCGCCATATCGCCGCTCTTGGCCGGGAGGCGCCGGAATGCCTCGCCCTTTTCCTCGAGAATGCCGATCAGCCGCCGCAGAATCGCCATGAGCCGCTCACTGGCGGTGATCTGGACCGAGGGCGGGATGAAATCGGGGTCGAAGACGAAACGCCCGGCTCCGCTGCGCATCACTCGCGCCACGGGGAGTGCGACCAGGCCCTCGGTCAGTTCCGTCTCGAGGTAGAAGCGAATATTCTTGCGGCCCAGATGGACCGGCTTCTCGTCGCGGCCGGTGTTCTCGTCATGCAACTGCTGAAGCTGGGCGACGTATCTGGTCCCGCCGCCGGCCGCGGCTTCGGGCAGAGAGCAGGTGACCGCGTCGTCGCTGTAAGCGGGGATGCCCAGATACACGGCCAGCCGCTCGGCCAGGGCAGGGAATAGGTCGGTGATGTGCCTCGGCTCGGGCAGCGGATCGCAGTCCGGCATCTCGAACGGGAGGCCGTCGGGGAAGATGCCGCGCGCGCGGATGAGCGAAAGGGTCCCGTTCTCCAGGGCCTCGGCGTCCAGTTCGCAGGCGGCCAGGCCGTATCCGGCAAAGTAGAGGGACGAGGAGGCGAACTGCATCGCGTCCTCAAAATAACGGGCCTGCGCCTGGAAATGGTGCGGTCCCAGGTACATCCCTTCCGACCATACGACTCTTGCCAGACGTTTCACGGCGCGTTAGTTCACAGAATACACCAGATCCACGGCGGCGGTGAGGCAAGCTCTCGCCTCTTCGGTATTTCAGTGGTATCTAGCTGAGCCAGAAGCGTCTTGGAAGGAACGGGCTATCAGCGGAACTGTTGACGCTAGTGGTCTGCGGCAATCAGATTGACCGCCATCCAGAAGGGCACGGGCTCGCTTGACATTTTCGAGAATATCCGACGCTTTGGCTGTCCAGACAAAGGGCTTGGAATTGTCGTTGTGCTTGTCCATGTAGTCGCCCATGCCCTTTGCGTACGGCCGGAGCCGGTCGGCAGGCCACAATTCGATGCGTCGCGCCATCGCGGGTGTGATAGTGAGAGTGCTCATGCGGTCTTAAAACGAATCGACCTTCGCAGCCAATCGTTGCAAGCCGATTGCGTTGTAGTGCTGATGCGTCCACCTTGGAACTGAGGCGTGGCCCTCTGAAAGCAGCCTCCTGGCTCGGTTGTAGCCCCCGCCGTCTGTCTCAACTTGCCTATTGCGTACTTTGTGATATAAAGGACTTGACAACAAACGAGGCGAGTTCGCGATGAACAACTGGTGGAGAAACATCCGCGGTGCGCTCTTGATGGGCCTGACCTGGGCTGTCGCATGGGCGCCGGTTGGTTTGCTGATAGGGTCGATCGTGGACCCGGATGGGTCCATGGATGAACCGTGGGTGGCGGTGGGGACGTTCCCGGGCTTCCTTTGCGGTGTGCTCTTGTTCACGCTGCTTCGGCTGGCCGAGGGCCGTCGCAGACTCGATGAGTTGTCGCTTTCCCGAGCCTCCGTCTGGGGGGCGATGGCTGGTCTGCTGGTGGGCGTGCTTCCGTTCATTTTGGGGTCGCAAAAGACTAACGGACGCCCGCTGTGGCTGCTGCCTGTCGTAGTAATAGGTTCCGTGACTCTACTGAGCGCAGTCTCAGCGTCCGTTTCGGTGGTGCTAGCCAGATCAGCCAAACGGCGTTTGCCGCGCCACTGACGCTTTTCCAGCCGGCGCGAGCATACCGTAGCCGGTGCAGTCCCTCCCCGGCCCGCGGGCGGTGTAACTAATCGGCTATGATGTGAGTCTGCTCTCTTTGGAGTGCATCCCCCCAAAAAATGATGGACCAAGCCCAGACTCAACCCGCGAGCCTTAACGCTTCGCGTTTTCTGCCAGTATTGCTCATCTTGTTTTTCGGCAGCGGCTGCGCCGCGCTGATCTACGAGATCGTCTGGTATCACTTTCTGCAACTGGCCATCGGCTCGAGCGCGGTTTCCCTGGGCGTGCTGCTGGCCACGTTCATGGGCGGTCTCTGCCTGGGTAGCCTCGCGCTGCCGCGGCTCGGCTGGGTGAAGCAGCACCCCTTGCGCGTGTACGCGGTCATCGAACTGGGCATCGCGCTGTTCGCAGTCCTGGTGCTGGCCGGAGTACCTCTAATCGACCGCGTCTACATTGCCGGAGCCGAACACGGCCTGCCCAGCATGCTGCTGCGCTCGCTGTTCGCCGCCGTTTGTCTGTTGCCGCCCACCATCCTGATGGGGGCGTCGCTGCCGGCCATGTCGCGGTGGATTAAAGCCACGCCCCGCGGAGCCTCGTGGTGGGGACTGCTGTACGGCGCGAACACCGCGGGAGCCGTCTTCGGCTGCCTGCTGGCGGGGTTCTACCTTCTGCGGCTCTACAACACGGCCGTGGCGACCTTCGCCGGCGCGGCGATCAACGTCCTGGTGGCGCTGGTGAGCCTGGCCGTGGCGGCGAAGACGCCGCATCGCGTAACGGTGGGGGATCCGGAAGAAGCCGGTCCCGCGACGGAAGAAGGGCAGGGCATTGCTGAGAGCGGAGAGAGCCGCTGGCCGGTTTACGTCACCATCGGACTCTCCGGCGCCTGCGCGCTGGGCGCCGAGGTGATCTGGACCCGCGTGATGGGAATGATGCTCGGCTCGACCGTGTACGTGTTCTCGATCATCCTGGCGGTATTCCTGGTCGGGCTGGCGATCGGGACTGGCGTCGGGATCGTTCCTGGCGCGCACGGTGCAGCCGCGGCTGGCGCTGGGCTGGTGTCAGATTCTTCTCACGCTGGGGATCTTCTGGGCGTCTTACATGATGTCCAATTCGCTGCCCTACTGGCCGGTCGATCCATTTCTAAGCTCGAGTCCCTGGTTCAACTTCCAGGTGGACCTGGTGCGCTGCCTGTGGGCCATGCTGCCCCCGGCGATCCTCTTCGGCGCGAGCTTCCCGCTGGCCCTGGCGGCGGTGGCGAGGCCGGGCGAAGATCCAGGGCAGTTGGTGGGCAACGTGTACGGCGCCAACACCCTCGGCGCCATTGTGGGCGCCCTGAGCGTGAGCCTGGTGCTGGTCGCTTGGATCGGAATGCAGTGGACTCAGAGGCTGCTGCTGCTGACGGCGGCGCTGAGCGCGCTGTTCGTGCTAGGGCCATACGCCTGGAAGCGCTCGTCGAAGGCGGTCGCGATCGGTCTGGCCTGCTCCTTGGCGGTGGCGGTGCTGCTGGCCAAGCGGATAGATCCAGTTCCGGGCGAACTGATCGCCTATGGGCGCAGGGTGGCCGTCTGGGGACGCCAGTCGCAGGTCATCTATAAGATCGAGGGACGGACCTCTTCGGTGGTCATCACCCAGTGGCCGGACGGATCGCGGGAGATCGCGGTGAACGGCCACGTGGAAGCCACCACCACGGCCGTTCGACATGAAGCTCCAGCGGATGGTGGGGCACCTGCCCGCTATGCTGCACCCCAATCCGAAGTCGGTGCTGGGGATCGGCTTCGGCGCGGGAGTCTCGGCGGGCACGTTCACCCGCTACCCCGGCATTCAGAGCATCACCGTCTGCGAGATCGAGCCGGTCATCCCGCCGACCTCCACGCGTTTCTTCGGGCCGCAGAACTACGATGTCATGAATAACCCCCGCACCCGGATCGTCTTCGACGACGCCCGGCACTTCGTGATGACCACCCCGCAGAAGTTCGACATCATCGCCTCCGATCCGCTGGACGTGTTCGCCAAAGGCACCGCCGCGCTGTATTCCTACGAGTACTTCGAGGCGGTGAAGCGGCACTTGAACCCCGGCGGCATCTTCACCCTGTACGTGCCGCTCTACGAGACCGACGAGAGAACCATCAAGAGCGAGCTGGCAACCTTCTTCGAGGCTTTCCCGAACGGGACCATCTGGGCCAACACCGTGGACGGGCGCGGCTACGACATGGTCTTCATGGGCCAGAACGGACCCTCGAAGATCGACATCGACGGGATGTTCGACAGGCTGGCCCGCCCGGATTACGCCGAGGTCGCGCAGTCGCTCTACGACATCGGTGTGACCTCGCCGCTGGAGCTGCTCTCTACTTACGCCGGCCAGAAGTCCGACTTCGCAACCTGGCTGAAGGACGCCGAAATCACCCGCGATGGAGACCTGCGGCTGCAATACCTGGCGGGGTGGGGAATCAACTCGCGCCTCGAGGATACCCTTTACCTCCGTATCATGGGCCTCCGCACGCCGCCCGTAAACCTGTTCACGGGATCACCCGAGCGCGTGGGGACCATGCTCGGAATGCTTTCGCCGGCGGGCAACCTCCGGTAGGTCAGATCTCGGAATAAGCTTCGCGTCCGCTCACACCGGACCTGCTTACGTTGTATACTTCTGTCTGGCGGGAGGTCGGCAACGGCAATCCCCAATGAAATGCTCTAGCTGCCAGGCTGAGATACTCGACGATTCCCGCTTCTGCAGCAAGTGCGGGACCCCTGCCCATTCCTCAGACGACACTCTTACCGAGACTTTGATCCTCGGACCCGCGGCCGAACTGGCCCCCGGGACGGTGCTGGCCGGCAAGTACAGAATCCTCGAAGTTTTGGGCCGGGGTGGGATGGGAATTGTCTACAAGGCTCAAGACGTTAAGCTCCACCGCTCGGTCGCCCTGAAGTTCCTTTCCCCGGAGCGGCTGCCCACCCAGGAGGCCCGGGAGCGGTTCCTCACCGAAGCGCGCGCTGCCGCTGCGTTGTCACACCCGAACATCTGCACGATTTACGAGATCCACGACGAGGACGACCAGCCCTTCATCGAGATGGAGTGCGTCGAGGGGCGGAGCCTCAAAGCGCGCATACGGGAACACCCGCTGGAAACGAGCGAGGCGGTGGACCTTGCGATCCAGGTGGCCGAAGCCCTGGAGGAAGCCCACCAGAAGGGGGTCATCCACCGGGACATCAAGAGCGCCAACATCATGGTGACCGACAAGGGCCAGGCCAAGGTCATGGATTTCGGGCTGGCCAAGGTCAGTGGGGAGACGCTGCACACTCGCGAGGGCGCCACGCTGGGCACCGTCGCCTACATGTCGCCGGAGCAAGCGCAGGGGGAGCACGTTGATCAGCGGACCGACATCTGGTCGCTGGGTGTCGTCCTTTACGAGATGTTGAGCGGCCACCTCCCCTTTACGGGGGAAAGGGCAGCATCCATCCTCTATTCGGTCGTGCACGGAGAGCCGAAACCGTTGAAGGAAGCACAGCCCGGCCTTCCCGCGGAACTACAAAAGATCGTGAACCGGGCGCTCAAGAAGGAGCTCAAGGCGCGCTACGCTTCAGCCGCTGAAATGGCCGGCGACCTCAAGAGGTACCGGGACGGCCTCAAGGCCCAGGAGTTGAGTGTTCTTACGCCGCGAACGGTCCTGCGCACCATTCGGAAACCCACCATCGCGATTCCTGTCGCCGCTTGCCTAATCCTCCTGTGCGCTGCAGCAGCTTGGTTCTTATACCGCCAGAGCAGGATTCGCTGGGCCAGGGAACAGGCTATTCCGGAAATTGAACGCCTCGTGTTGGCGACGGAACTTGGGTCCGTGAACCTCCCCAGAGCTTACAAGCTCGCATTAGAGGCCGAGAAGCATATCCCGGGTGACCCCACGTTATCCGGGCTCCTGGACAGGTGTTCCGGATACATCAATGTCAAAACGGAGCCTGCCGGGGCGGCCGTCTACGTGAAAGAGGTCAGCGCTGTAGGTCAAGAATGGCAGTACCTGGGAACCTCTCCCATCGAGAAGACCCGAGTGCCCTTCGGCACATTCTGGTGGAAGCTGGAGAAACAGGGCTATGAGACAGTCACGGCGGTAGCGCCAACGTTTCGACTTGATATGAGTTCCAGACAATACCGGCTTCCCTACGACTTTTACCGCATCCTCGATCCCAAGGGAAAGCTTCCGCCGAACATGGTTCGGGTGCCGAGCACGCAGACCGCTGCCGAGAAATTGGACGATTTCTTCGTCGACCGGTACGAGGTCACGAACCAGCGGTACAAGGAATTCGTCGATAGCGGCGGATACCGGGATCCCAAGTACTGGAAGCACACCTTCTTGAAGGACGGGAGGTCCTTGAGTTGGGAAGAGGCGGTAGCGCAGTTCCTGGACCAAACCGGCAGGCCGGGACCCTCCACCTGGCAAGCCGGAGATTACGCCAAGGGCCAGGAAAATTGTCCCGTCGCCGGCGTCAGTTGGTACGAAGCGGCGGCGTTCGCGGAGTATGCCGGCAAGACTCTGCCGACGGCGAGTCATTGGGGGGTGGCTGCGGGCAGCCGCACTCCTCTGTGGGGAGGCTCGGGTGTCGGCTGGCTCGGCCAGAGCAGCAACTTCAAAGGCGAAGGTCCGGCGCCCGTTGGAAGCTACCCCAGCATAACCGCGTACGGGGCATACGACATGCCGGGAAATGTTCGGGAATGGTGCTGGAATGAGACCAGGAGCGGGAGGATCATCAGGGGCGGCGCATGGAATAACGCCACTTATATGATGAACAACCTGAGCCAGGCGCCTGCATTCGATCGGTCGCCAAGCAACGGCTTCCGCTGCGCTCTGTACCCTGACCCTGGCAACATCCCTACGACAGCACTCGCGCCGATCGAGGTTGCGACGAGGGACTTTACAAAACAGATGCCCGTTCCGGACTCTGTCTTCCAGGTGTACAAGGATCAGTTCTCCTACGACACGAAGGACTTGAACCCGCAAGTCGAATGGCGCAGTGACACCTCGGGTAACTGGGTCCAGGAGAAAGTAACTGTCGACGCAGCTTATGGCAACGAACAGTTACCGTTGTACCTGTTCCTTCCCAAACGGAGTTCTCCGCCTTATCAGACCGTAATTTACTTCCCAGGCTCAGGCTCGATGTATCAGGCATCGAGCAAGGATTTGGACCGTTACCGTGAATTTGAGATGTTTCTTGCGTTCATGGTGAAGAACGGGCGAGCAGTCGTCTATCCTGTCTACAAAGGCACCTTCGAACGTCGGGACGATGCTCTGGCTGCCATTCACATGGGAGCGCCCACGCGCCAGTACACAGAGTACCTGATTCAGCTCGTAAAGGACTTGAAGACGTGTGCCGATTATCTGGAAACTCGTTCGGATATCGACAGCAGGAAACTCGCTTACCTTGGTTATAGCTGGGGTAGTTTGCTGGCTCCCGTTATGCTGCCCGCGGAGGATCGTATCAAGGCAGGTATTCTGGTGGTGGGAGGCTTTGGGAGAGAAACACGTCCCGAAGCCAATCAAGTCAGCTATGTGACCAGGATCAAAGTCCCAATCCTGATGTTGAACGGCAAGTACGACATGACGTTTCCTTTCGACACAACAGTCAAACCGATGTTCGACTTGCTGGGGACTCCCGCCGAGAACAAGAGGCTGAAAGTCTACGACACCGACCACTTCATCCCCCAAAACGAATATGTCAAGGAGTCGCTAGCCTGGCTCGACCGCTACCTCGGTCCGGTGAAGTAGGGCAGGGAACTTATCGGGCGTACACTTCGCGTCCGCTCACAAACGTCTTCTCAATCCGGATCTTGCCGTCCTCGAGGCGGAATTGCACGATGTCGCCGCGGTCTCCAGGGGTGAGCCCTCGCTGGCGCGAGGCGACCCGCGCCACGCGCGCCGGATTCCGCGTCGCCATGCTCACGGCCTCCAGCAGCGATAAGCCGGCGATCCGCATCAGGTTCTCGATTCCGCGCTCCATGCTCAGCGCCGAGCCGGCCAAACGCGTGCCTCCGGCCAGCACCACACGTCCATCCGCGGTGAGTTCAACCTCCACCTCGCCCAGCCGGAAAAGGCCAGGCTGGCACCCGGCCGGCGCCACCGCGTCGGTCACCAGTATCGATCTTTCGACGCCCTTGGCCCGCAAGGCCGCTTTCAAGAAGGCGTCGTTCAGATGAATCCCGTCCACGATGAAGCCCGCCGCCAGCCGGTCTTCCACCATCTGGTCCCAGATGTAGTTGGACCGCCTCGAAATTCGGTCGTGCGCGGCATTGCCCAGGTGCGTGGACATGCTGGCGCCCGAAGCCACGGCCGCCTGGATCTGGCCGCTGTCGGCGGCGGTGTGACCGATGCTGGCCACGATGCCGGTCGTGGTCAGGGCGTCGATAAGCCGCGGCGCCTCGGGCCACTCGGGCGCCACGGTCACAATGCGGATGAGCCCGCGGGAGGCATCCAGCAGACCCACGAACTCGTGCGCATCGGGCTCTCTTACCCAGCGCAACGGGTGCGCGCCGCGCGGTCCGTCCTCCGCTGAAATGTAAGGCCCTTCCATGTGGATGCCTTCGATCGATTCGCCTTCCTGAAGGTGCTCCTGCGCCAGCGCCAGGTTGCGCATGGCGCCGGCCATATCGTCCGGCGAGCCCGTAATCACGGTGGGGAAGAAGCGGGTGACGCCGGTTGCGTAAAGCGCCTGGATCGATCGCCGGATCTCCTCGAGCGGCGTCTCGGGCGAGTTGTAATCCACGCCCACGAAGCCGTTCACCTGCAGGTCGATGAATCCCGGCGCCAGCAGGGGCGGATTCTCCGTCCGCGCCAGCACCGGTTCCACGGATTCGATCAGCGTGGCAAAACCGATTTCAACTTCTTCGCCCGTGGCGACATTTATGCCGGAACATTTCATAAGACCGCTGCTTTATGCACAATTTTCTCACAAGTCGAGCGGAGGAATGTGAAGAAAAGGGGACACATAGATCTGTTGAAAAGGGGCAGGGAACTCGAAATCAGCTCTGGTATTCCGCGCCAATCGCTGCTACAAGAAGAGCATAGATTGTGAGCGCGCCCCGGGCGGATGATCTCGGGGGAGGTAGCCGAACGGGGCCGCGCTCCGGTTTATCTATGTGCCCGCGCCCACCGGTTGGGCCGCACCGATAGGAGTCAGCCAGCCGTAACGGTCCGGTTTGGCGCCCTCGGTGATCGCGAAGAATTCCTTCTGCAGCTTCTCCGTCACCGGCCCGCGCTTGCCCTTGCCAATCACGATCTTGTCTATCGAGCGAATGGGCGTGATCTCGGCGGCGGTCCCGGAGAAGAAAACCTCGTCGGCGATGTAGAGCATCTCGCGCGGCACCAGCGTCTCCACCAGCGGAATGCCCAGATCCTGCGCCAGGCGGATAACCGTGTCGCGCGTGATCCCGGGCAGCACCGAGGCGCCCAGCGGCGGCGTGTGGATCTTGCCGTCGCGAACCACATATATATTCTCTCCGGAGCCCTCGCTGACGTAACCGCTCGCATCCAGCGCGATCCCCTCGGCGTAGCCGTTGGCCAGGGCTTCCATCTTGATGAGCTGCGAGTTCATGTAGTTGGCCCCGGCTTTGGCCATGGCTGGAAGCGTGTTCGGCGCCAGCCTGGTCCAACTGGAAACGCATACATCGACGCCGCTGACCATGGCTTCTTCGCCCAGGTACTTGCCCCATTCCCAACAAGCGATGAACACCTCGACCGGATTCCGCAGGGGAAACACTCCCATGTCGCCGTAGCCGCGAAGCGCGATCGGGCGGATGTAGCAGGACTTCATCTGGTTAACACGCGCCACGTCCAGCATCGCTTCCACCAACTTGTCGAGCGAGAACGGGATTTCCATCCGGTACACTTTGGCGGAATCCAGCAGGCGGCGGACGTGCTCGCGAACCCGGAAGGCCGAGGTTCCCGCGGCCGTCTCATAGCAACGAATCCCTTCGAACACCGATGAGCCGTAGCTCACCACGTGGGAAAGGACGTGGATCTTGGCATCGTCCCATGCGATCAACTGGCCGTTGTGCCATATTTTCTGGGTGGGCGTCAGCATAAGACTGATTATAGCCTAGCCCGGTTTTCCGTCCCGTGGAGCAGATCGCCAGACCTGCCCGCGCCGTGGGGTCGGGCTTTCACCCCGCCGCCGGCTTTTGAGCCGGCGTTTCCTCGCGGACCGCGGTGAATCGCCGGCCGTGGAGCAGGTCGCCAGACCTGCCATGTCGGCGGTCCCGCCGACAGAATCCGCCGGCGGGTTATGCCGCGCACCCCCTGTCGCCCTTCAATCTCAAAACGGGCAATTGAACGTGTTTCCGCCAAGAATGTGAAACGCGTACGCCCCGGTTCCGGATGCCGTACACGGGCTCGTCGCCGCGCAATCAGAGCAATAGACGATTGCGGCCGTCTTGATCCCAATGATGCCCGCTTTGAGTTCCGCGAACGTCCTGGAAGCCGGTACGAAGGGCGTGTGAACTTTAACATAAGGGAACGCACCGGTGGGATTCGCCGCGGTCAGCACCGGCGTTCCAGGATTGTCTCCGCCGGCGTTCGCGGCTGCCCCAAAGCGAATTTCGAACATGGCGGCCGCCAATCGCACGAACAGCGCCTGGTTGTAGCTCGCCGTGCTGGTCTGCACCCAATTCGGATGCCCGGCGAATCGGGAATTGACGCTAAGAAAACCGCCTTGAACTTCGTTGCCGTAGTTCACCGTATTCATAGTGAGCACGTTCGGATGGACCAGCGAGTCATACCATTCCTGCCGCGAAATGTTGTTGGCGCCGGTGATTCTCAAGCGCTGTATGTCCATTCCAGACGGAGCCAGGGATGCCACGCCGTAGTCGGCGGGTTTGGTCACGATCCCGGCGGCGCAGTTGTGCCGGCACTGGTTCCAGGCCAGCCACACAGGGGCCTTTACGCCGCTTGTGTCCAGGAAACCCGTGCTGAAATTCTGCCCTATATTATTGGTGATGGATAGATTCGTGGCCCCGGCGGTGACGGCCACCGCTCTGGCAGCCATAGCGCCGCCCGTGGGAGCCAGACCGTCGAACACGTTTCCCGTGACGCTGACGGCGTCTCCCCCAACGACAATCGGGACCAGTCCCAGCCTGCTCCTGCCCAGTGGATCAGCAATGAACGTGTTGCCCGAGATCACCACGTCATTGCTTCCCGAATACACCGCCGAGACGAGTGGCCGCGTCTGGTTGCGAATAATAAATTTGTTCCCGCTGATGAGCGAACTCTGGCCCGCGCCGTTCAAGAAGACCCAATAGGTCGCGCAGTCGATGAACGTATTTGCGGTGATATTGAAATTCGTTCCCGCCGTGGCCTCGATGCAACTCTGCGCGGCCGACGAGTCAAAAACGTTCCCGATGATATTGAGGCGGTGTGGGATGCGGGCAGTGCCGTCAATCCACATACCCGATCCGATTCCTCCCGCCGGGCCCAGGTCGGAGATCGTGTTTGATGACACCGTGACGTCGCTACTGCCGGCCACCTCTATACCCAGGTGACAATGGCTGATCGTGTTGCCCACCACCACGCTGAAGTCGCTTACGTCAACGGAGATGCAGTAGTCCGTGTAGCCAACGTCACCCTGGATCGTGTTTCCTATGATTCTCGCGCGTGGCACGCCACCCCAGACCTCAATCAGCAGTCCGCCTTGTGCGCCCTTCACCGTCGATAGATCGATGACGTTGCCCTGGACCAGCGGAGCCTCGCTCTCGGCGTCCCCGAGCGCTTTTCGGGTGCCCGAGATTCCTATCCCTTTCCACGCCTTAACCTCTCCCAGGGCGCTGATTCGATTTTCCGTGACGGCGGCGTAGTCGGTGTCACTGCGAAAAAACACCCCGCTGGCCTTGCATCCGGTAATGATGTTGTTCCGCACCACCGGCCTGACGATCGTGCCGGCCGCGCCATCGCCGAAGACGCAAGTGCCGTAGACGTCCTTGATGTGGTTGTCGGAGACGACCGTGTCGGACCCGTTCAATATCTTGACCCCGCCGGTCGATTGCGGGTCGCCCGGGCTCTGGAACGCGCTCTGATGGGCGATGTTCCCATCCACCGTGCAGCCGCTCAACTCGGCGCCCGACATCAGCGTTATGAAGCTGTGGTTGCTGCCATCCGCCAGCTTCAGGATGGCCGCGTGGGATGTGCACCACACCTTGGTACCGGCAGGGACCGTCAGGGGTTTCGAGACATAGGTGCCCTCAGGAAAATAGAGGGACTGTCCGGAGGCTGCCGCCAGCGCCGCCGCCATCTCGGCCGTGGCGTCGCTGCCGTCGCCCTTCGCCCCAAAGTCCCGAACGCTCTTCTGCGCGGCAGCCAGCCCGCACAATAGGATAGCCAAGATCAGTTGTCTCACAGCATATCTATCGGCCAGCGCCCCGGAAGAGTGAAGTGCACTTTAAGTTTGATGGCTTAAAGTATTGATTATGCGGGTCCGTACAAGTTGACAAATTAATCGGGCCCAAGTCCCGGGCGGGCTTTAACCGATTTGCCGATAACGTATATTATGTAAACTTACGTTGCCGGGCCATAGAAAATGGCCCGCCCCCGACTTCCCTGGAGGCGGGCCTTGAGGAAAGAAGCCAATCTGTCTGCCTAGCGCGGATTCGCCCGAGTTCCCCGGTTCTCCCCGCCGCTGTCACGGTTCCCGCTGGGGGCGGCCTGCTGAGGAGGCGCCGCCTCAGGTGCAGGCGCCACCTGCCGCGGGGCCTCCATCCTGGGCGCCGCCTGAGGTGGAGGTGCCACCTGCCGCGGGGCCTCCATCCTGGGTGCCGCCTGCCGCGGGGCCTCCATCCTGGGCGCCGCTTGAGGCGCCATCTGCCGCGGGCTCTCCATCCTGGGAGCCGGAGCCGGTTGGCTAGGCGCCGCCTGCCGCTCACGCACGCTGGGCGGATTGACTTGCATCGGCGCGCTGCCACGGTCACGATTCGTGTCGACTTGCGGGGCGCAGCCTGCCGCGCCGGCGGCGGCGAGTCGAAGCGCCGCCAGCCAGGGTTCGTATTGACCTGGGGCGCCGGAGCCCGGGTTTGCGGCGCAACTTCCGCGCGCCGCGGGGCGGCCGGCTGCGTCGCGGCCGGTTGCGTGACAGGCCGCCGCGTCACCTGCTCCAGGCTTCTCTGCTGTTGAGCGAACGGAACCCGCTCCACCTGTGGCGTGGGTCTGGGGCTGAAGAACCTCCCCTGCGCGTTGCTGCGAGCCGCGGGCATCGGCGTCACATCGCGGCGCGAGACCCGCAGGCTTTCCCTGGCCGGCGCTACAGGCAACTGGCCGTTGACCAGGTCCACGCTGCGCAGATCGTTGCTCGACAGCCTTACCACGTTCCTGTTGCCCCGCCCGAATTGGGTGGCATCCACCGCCGAGACGCCTCCCGTCACCCGCGCATTCCGATACACGTTGACGATGTTGGTGTTGTTGACGATGTGAACGCTGTTGCCCAGAGAACCTGTGTTGCGATAGCCGCGATAAACGTCCCGGCCATACCAGGGATGATAGGTCTCGTTGGGAGCCAGCGGCACCCAGCCTATGCTGCCTGCGCCGAATACCGCGCCCATGCCGTTCCATCCGCCGTAGCCGAAGAAGGCTACCAGCCCCGGGCTCCAGTAGTGGCGCGCGTGCATTGCGCCCGGCCACCAGCACCAGCCGTAGGGCTGATTATAGAACCACCGCCCGTAGTGAAACGGGGCCCAGCCCCACGGATCGTAACTCACCCAGCTCCAACCGTAGTAATCGATCCACGACCAGCGCCCGTCGGAATACGGCGCCCAACCCACGTCAACCCTCGGCGCCCACACATAGCCGTAAGGCGGAGCCCATACCCACGACCCGTACCCGTCCAGGTCCTCGGCTCCGTACACGCTCGAGTCGACGTAGCGATAGCTGGCGCTGCGGTCGAAGTACCGGTCGCGTTCTGTGTTCCAGCGGTCCCAATCGTCGTAAGCCACGGCGTTGCGAACCTGAT
The DNA here is from genome assembly GCA_963734625.1 of Bryobacterales bacterium. Classification (GTDB taxonomy): domain Bacteria; phylum Acidobacteriota; class Terriglobia; order Bryobacterales; family Bryobacteraceae; genus CAVTHW01. Next base: position 252,385 of record CAVTHW010000003.1, read on the forward strand.
ACTCGGGATCCGAAGCAGGGCCCCGGGCGAACATCGTCTTCCCCGCCCCCAGGCGCTCGCTTCCCTGCGGCGTGAACACCTCGGCCTCACCCGACCGCACCGTGATCTCTACCTCGCCGCTATCGGCCACGTAGATGCGATAGTCGCCCTTCCGCAGCGGCCGCACCGACACGCTCGGAGTGTCAATCTCCACCTGCGCGTCGCTGTCGCGCAGCACGCTGAAGGTTGCAGTGCCGCGTGCCAATTGCAGCGTGTAGCGGCTCGTTTCGAGGTCGGCCAGATGTATTTCCGCATCCGCCGACAAGCGCACCACATTCGCCCAATCGAACTGCACTTCGACGCGGGATCCCGCTCCCGTCAGGAGTTGGTCTCCAGCCACCAGAGGGGCGTTTAGGCCCGCGGCCACCCAATCGCCCGAATCGCCGCGGCGCACCGAAACGTCCCCGTTGATCAGACTAACGCGCGCCACTCCACGCCCTGGATCCTCATTGTCCTGGGCCCACCCGATGCTGGCAAGGGCTGCAACCAAGACCATCAACTTCCACCCTGTAGATTTCATGGCAGCCTCCGCAACTCCACCATTCTAATCGCAATTGCCGTTCCAAACCCTAAGTCATTGATTGTTAAGGCAGTACGGACTTATGCCAGTGGCCGAAAAGCACCAGTCTGATCGCAATGGACCAGGGGGCGTTCGGCTCTCACTCATCCCGCAATTGCGCCTCAAAGAAGAGCAGCCCCGGAACAGCCCCAGCTCCCTCAGTCTGACGGCGCACGCGAAACTCGACCTCTCGTTCCTCGCCGGCAGCCGCGGCCTGCACCGTCACGGCAAAGTGGAGAGCTTGGCCCGCTGAAAGCGATCTCTCGACCGGTTCGACGAAGGCTCCTTGGGCCGAGAGCACCAGCGCCCCCGGCGTTATGAAATTGATGTCCAGCGAGTTCGCACCGGCGTGCGGGCATCTCACCTTAATTCCAAAGCTCTCCGTGGCCCGGCGCCAGCGCTCCGCGGTCGGCAGCCCGAAACCATGCACAAGACGTATGGGCCGGTCTTGTGCCAACTGTTCGACGCGTACCATGGAGGCGGAAGCCAGCGGCTGCCCCGGGCCTTTCAGCAGCCGCCATTTCCCCTCATAGTCGATGATGTAGTCGTACCCGTCGATCTCGGAATCCGCCGGGAAGAAGCGCTCGTACTTCGCGCGAAACACGCCGGCGTTCGTCGTCCCCGCATGCAGGGACACCAGAAACAGCATGTCGTAAAAATTCCAATCAGGAGGGAACGGGTCGTTGAGCATTAGGACGTGCCCGTCTCGCGGCAACTGGAAGCGCCAGCGGTCCAGTTGTTCGTCAAGCTCCCCGTAGGCGCGCGTCTGCACAGTGTAGTCCCGGTCGTAGCGCGGCTTCATGCGCCAATGAACCGTGAGCAACAATCCCGCCAGCGCCATAAACGCTATCGCCGCGGGCGCTGGACGCCTGAGCAGCGGCACGGCGGAATCCAGCAGCGCGACCGTGTACAGCGCCCAGAACGCCCAGGGAATGTAAATGGCGAACGCGCCGCGCGTGGCTATGAACGAGACTGGAAGCTGCGTCACTAGCATGGAGATCAGGCTGAAAAGCATGAGCCTGGAACGTAACAGCAGGCTCGCCAGCAGCATCAGCCCCAGCGCCCACAGCGCCCCGGTGGGAGTCGGCAGCCCCTCTGGAAGATAGAACAACTGCCGCATGTAATGAGCGGTGATGAGCGCGTACTGATGCAGAGTGAAGTGGGGCTTGTACAGCAGATTGTTAGCGAGGGACTCCGTGCCGGCCAGCTTGCCCGATATGTAGATCAGGTTGAGCGCCGAGCACACCAGTATCGGCCACCCGCCGCGTAGCGGCCACATCCACCTGTCCCGCCGGATGCCCCCGCCCAGAACCAGATCGTAAGCGGCCAGCACGGCCGGCAATGCGACTACAGTCTCTTTGCAGGAAAGACCGAGCAGGAAGCAGGCGAATACAACGCCCAGCCCGATCGAACGTTGAATGCTGGAGCCCGCGCCTCGCCAGGTCAGGTATCCGAGCAGTCCGCCAAAGAAGAACAAGTAGCTCGAGACGTCATAGATCGTTCCGTAGCTCTGATACATCCCGGCAAAAGCCGAGTGATAGCAACACAGCAGCAGCGCAAACGAAGCCAACTGGGCCGATTGGGTCAGCCTGTTGACGAAACGGAAGTATATTCCCAGGTTCAAGAGGAGTCCCGCAAACACAATCACTCTGAAGGCTAGTGGATGAAACCCAAAGAGGGAGTGGGGGACCAGATACGCAAACCCTCCAAAGGACCGGTAGTAGGAACTCGACCAGAAGACCACGACGCCCTTCAACCAGTGGCTAAGCGGCTGCTGCAGATACTTGTACAGATTCATCACGTCGTCGCCGCTGAAGAACGCGCCCAGTCCATCGCCCGCCAGGAAGATAAACATAAGGATGGCCACGGCGACTTGCGCCGGCACTGACCATCGCTCGATGCCCTGGCGGGCGCCCTTCATGCCGGTGTTGGGCGCCAGCGTCGCTCTCTCGGAACCTGTAGACATGTCGGACTAGTTAATGCGGGCAGGCGTCTCAAGGCTATTGGCAACTTCCGTCGAACCCTTCCTCGCCACGAACATCATCTGGTATCCCAGCAACCCCGGCAGCAGTAGCGTAGCGGCGTGCAAGCACGCCGAGGCCCAGCGCACTGTTCGTGTTTCCGGCTTCATCCCCAGCACTAACTCGACGGGAATGATGGTCATCCATTGCTTCACCACCTCGAAGCCGTTCTGCTCCAACAATTTCCGTGCCGTCTTTCGAGTGTAGAAACGCAAGTGGCTCTGGTCCAGAATGCCCCGGTCGGTATAGTTCCACCGGCCCAGAAGCAGCATCATGCGCACCGTAAAATTCGCCACATTCGGCAGCGATACGACGATCTGCCCATCCTGCTTCAGCAAGGCCCTCGCATGCCGCAGGATCTTCTCTGCCTCCGGTAGATGCTCCATAACATCCAGCAGCAGAACCCGGTCATAACCCTGAAGCTGCAGCCGCCCCAAAGCGTCATCCATGCCTCTGGCCAGGTCGCATTGCACGTACGTTTCCATTGCCGCCAGCCGCTCGGGCTCTGGCAGCACGTCCACTCCGGTAATGCGGCAGCCTCCCTCCGACAAACACGCGGCGAGGTAGCCGTGTCCGCATCCGATGTCCAAAACGTCCATTGCGCCGCGCACCATCCGCATCACGTAACCGTGGCTCGAATACCGGGCCACCTTGAGCGGATAGCGAGCCCAGTATTCCTCAAACTCGGGAAACGGCCTCGCTGACGCCACCGTGCGCCGGTATCGCCATACCGCCCGCACCACGTCGCCCGCATACCGCATCCCGTTCACCCGGCAGATCTCCCCGCCATAGTAAGTCGGAATCGGAACTTCCTTAATGCGGAATCCCTGGTGCTTGAGCTTGATGATGATCTCCGTGTCGAAATGGAAGTCGCTGGTCATGTTTTCCATTTCGATCCGCTTCAAAGTGGCCAGCGAATAAGCGCGATACCCGCTGTGGAATTCCGTCAGCTTCATCCCCAATACCCAGTTTTCCAGCGTGGTCAGAATCCGGTTGCCAACGTACTTGTACAGGGGCATCCCGCCTTTTAGGGGCCCCCCGTAGGTGCGCATCATCCGCGATCCGAATACCGCATCGGCCTCGCCCCGCACCAGCGGCGCATACAAATGCGAGAGGATCTCCGGAGCGTACTGCCCATCGCCGTGCAACAGGACCACAATGTCGAAGCCCCGCTCGATCAGATAGCGATAGCCTGCCTTCTGGTTGCCGCCGTATCCCAGGTTCTTCTCGTGTTTGATCACTCTTAGCTTGGGCAGGTGCAGTAAAGTCTTCAGTCCGATCGCGGCCTCGTAGGTAACGTCGTTGCTCGCATCGTCGAAGACCACCACCTCCTCCACGTTCCGCCACACGTTCGGCGTTATGCGCTTCAGCACTGCCATCAAAGTGGAAGCGGCGTTGTAGGTCACGATCAGAATTGCAATTCTTTTCCCGCCGGCGAGCGCCGTCTCCGAGTCGTCCTGCAAAGGGGTCTTTCGAAACATGGGTGCCGGCTCAAACACCAGCCGGGTGGCCTCCGTCTCCCGCTCGATCATCGCGGCCTCCCCTGCAAGTAGTTGGCCGCTTCTCCTTTGGCGGCCGGGCTAGCGCATACCCCTGGACGAACCTCCATGTAGACGTCGTGGTTGTGGAGGTCCAGTTTATCTACGCAGACACCGGAGGCCGTGGCGAGCTCCCCTATCTGTTTCCGATCGGCCCTCAGTTCGGCGGGCTCCAGCGGCCCCTGCTCCTGCGCCACCCGGAATAGCGTGATGGAGGGCAGCGCCTTGGTGCGCATGAACGCGGCCAGATCCTCGTACAGCCCGGCATCCAGGGGATCAATCAGCCAGCGGTCCTTATCGCGGAACAGCAACATGTGCCGCCCCCCCCGGCTGAGGCGGTAAATGTCGATGCCGGCCCTGGAACTGGATGTTTCCACGAACTTCCACTCCCAATCGTCGTGGTGGAAGAAGAACGTGATGAGGTTGAACTGATCGACGTACACCGCGGCCGGCTCCGGAACCAGGCGGTTGTACCTCTGCATATTGTCCGTCATGAGGGCCTCTTTCACCTTGGGGAAGACGTCGAATTCCCGGTAGCTGACCCACAGGATCCCGACTGCGAAAACCGCCGCCAGCGCATATCCCGCGCGACGGGAGAGAGAGGCGATGAGGCGGTCCGGAATCAGGAGCGCGCACAAAACCAGGAAGGGGAACAGCAGGGACTGCTGCCGCAGGAAGCCCCCGAAGGGATACGCCCGGATCAGCGAGGCCACCATGATCTCAAGCAGTATCAGGGTTGTGACCACCACCGTGGCGGCGGCCGCTAGGTTTCTCGGTTCCCACCAGCGGCGCAGCCACCATAGCGTGCCGCAGACTGCCGCCAGCAGCGCTGCCGCGATGATCAGGAAAACGGTGCGGTCCGGGGCCAGCCACGGCGAAAACAGGTTGAAGGTGTTTTGAAGGTTGCGCAGCAGAAACTCGCCCAGCGGCTCCGGACCGGTCGAGCGGTAATAGAAAGGCAGGAGGTGCTGCTGCAGCACCGCATGCGTGCTGATGTGATAGGCGTATAGGTAAACCATGACCCCAAAAACCGGGACGTAGGTCGCCGCCTCCCAGGCCCAGGCCTTCCATAGCGGCGCCGAACGCCGCAACAACGGAACCAGCATGCTGAGGGCGAACACCGCCACGACAAAGAAAGCCGCGTAATACTCGGTGGCGCATGCTAACATCGCGCTCACCGCGAACATAATCCTCCCTTTCACCGGCCCGCCCGGCTCCTCGCGCCCGATCATATCCAGGAAGAAGGTGTAGGAGATCAGCAGAAAGAGCGTGCACAGCATGTACGCCCGCACTTCGCAGGAAGTGATGATCGCCGGCATCGCCAGGCCGTACGCCAGGGCGGCCAGCGCCGGCGTCATCGCCGAACGCATCATCTTCGATGCAATCCGGCCCAGCACGACGATGCTTACCATGCCCGCCAGAAGCGAAATTGCGCGATACGCCAGGTCCGACTTGCCAATCCAGAGAGTCTCCCGGAGGAGGAAGAAGTAAAGCGGCGGATGGACGACCTGCCGCCAATCCCACACGAAATTCGCCCAACGGTCCTGCTGCGCGACGAAGACGTGCCAGTAGCCGTCGTACTCGACGAACTGCGTGGCGCCCAGGTACAGCCGGGGAATGGCCGATAACAGCACGATCGCCAGCAGCAGGAAATCAAGCCGCTGCCAGCGAAACCCGGATCGCCCCTGGGGAAGCTCCATAACCTATCCATGATAGCTTCCCCCCGGTTCCAAAAATGGGTCAGCCTGAACTGAGCGATTTATTTGAGAGCCTCAGATGGGGGGTGACACGATTGGGTATATGCTGTAGCTTGGCTGGAGTCCCCTGCCACATGACGCGGAGCAGACGTCAGAGTAGAAAGAATCGCGCAGTTCAGGCTGACCCATTTGTCCCATTTGTCCATTTGTCCGACCCATTTGTCCCACGAATCCCCGTACATGAACCCCGACGAGTTCACGACGTGGTTCAGGGGAGGCTGTGAACCGATGCTCCAGAGGTCACAACCTACCAGAGGCCAACGATGAGGTGCACCATGAAGGCCGTCGCAGCCATTTGTCACTCCTGGGCGGGCTCCTCCAACGGCCTGCCTGGTGTGCGGAAGTCCTGCGTCTGGAAGAAGCTGGGGCCGTGGTTGACGTGCTAGTAACGGTTCCAAAGGGGGTCTTCTCCAAACAGTACGTCAAGGAATATGCGGCCGGCTTCGCGGCCAAATACGGAGGCCGCTTTAGGTTTGTTCGGGTGATTATGTTCACTGACAGAGCCGAGGCGGAGGAATTCGGCTCGCTGAGGTTGCAGGAGACGCGCAGCTACGAGGAGTGGTTCGCACTGCGCCAAGCGCACCCTCCGTTTCGGGGAGCGGTCGCGCAAGCCGTCATTTCGGCAAAGGGCGCCTCTCTGCGGTACCGGTCCGACAGCGGCGCAGTCGAGACGGAGGTCCTTTGGGGGAGCGACCCAACAATCATCCGGAAAGGGGATGCGACTTACGAGATTCTGTATGTCAGGATTGGGCCCGTCGCTCCTCTGTTCCGCGACCGGCCGGACGGCGGCCGCAGGATCTCTGTGTATCTGAGCACCACCGCAGCACTCAACCCTGATGCGTGCGAGGCGGTGGTGGAGCAGTTGTCGGACCTATTCGACTATCGGTTGCTCAGCGCGGATTTTCGAAACGACGCACTCTTCGTCTATGGGCTCGAGTTCCCGCTGGTGCATCCACTCTATGATGTCGCAATACCGCCGTCGTTGGGGGTCTTCCTTACCACCAGGAGTGTCGGATGCAGCTACTGGTTCAACGGCCTTGGTTGCACTTGGGGGCTGCCGAATCCTCGGCCGCAGTGAGATCCTTGCCCAGCCTACGCGGGTGGATTGGGCCAGAGAAATCCTCGATGCTCAAGCCGCGTCTCGGCCCCAACTCGGCCAGCTCCAGCAGGCACAACCGGGCCCACCCCGGCGACCCTAACCCATCACGCAATTGTTCTTGAGGAACTCCCGGCTGTATAATGGTCTGCTGGAACCCAGGAGCGTCACGCATTTTGGTGGGCGCTTTCGCAACTCTCTAGCTCAGGTGCCAAAATGCGAATATCGACAAGACACTGGATGACGGCCGCGCTTCTGGCAGCAGTGCTCGCCGGCGGCTCGGCCTGCAACCGGGCAACCACGGAGAAGGAAGAGAATCTCCCTCTCTCGAGCGTGGTCGCGGTTGCCGCGCCGAATGCGCAGCGGCAACTGGTGAGCGGCTTCTGGGGAATCGAGAACAACGCTTGGCGTTGGACCAAGCACAACTTCGTCGTGCTGCTCCTGCCGCCTCCCGGGGCCGCCCAGAATGGTGCGACCTTGGAACTCAACCTGGCCGTGATGGATAGCGTGATTACGCGGCGGAAATCGGTAACGCTTACGGCCACCGTCGGAGACACGGCGCTCCCGCCGGAGACCTACAACGAGTCCGGCAACTTCCTCTACAAGCGCGACGTGCCGGCGGCGGCGTTTGCCGCGGGAACTTCCGTCAAGGTCGCCTTCTCTACTGACAACTTCCTGCGCGCTGGCGAGGTTGAGGGCCGCGAACTGGCGTTGGTCGTGCATTCCGCCGGACTGCTCGCCAAGTAGTCGGCGTCCGGCTTCCACCAGCGGACCGCCAACCCGCCGGGTTGCCCTCCCGCTTCCCCGCCCCGTATACTGACATTCGGTGACACGGCCCTCGGGTTCCCATTCCCTGCCCGAAGTTCACGCGACGGTCCAGACCGCGCAGCCCTCGATCTGGCGGCGCATGTTCGCCTTCGCCGGCCCCGCCTACCTGATTAGCGTCGGCTACATGGACCCCGGCAATTGGGCGACCGACCTGGAGGGAGGAGCGCGCTTCGGCTACAAGTTGCTCTGGGTGCTGGTCATGGCCAATCTCATGGCCATCCTGCTTCAGACCCTGAGCGCCAGGCTGGGCATCGTCCGGGGCCTCGACCTGGCCCAAGCCTGCCGGGAGCTCTACCCCCGGCGCATGAACTACGTGATGTGGTTTCTGTGCGAGATCGCCATTGCCGCCTGCGATCTGGCCGAGGTGCTGGGGGCCGCCATCGGGCTGAACCTGTTGTTCCACATCCCGTTGCTTACCGGAGTGCTGCTGACTGCGGCCGACACGCTGCTGGCCCTGTGGCTGACCCGGTTTGGAATTCGGGCGCTCGAGAGCTTCATCCTTGGGCTGATCACGGTGATCGCCGGGTGTTTCATGATCGAGATCTTCTTCGCCCGGCCAAACGCGACCGAGGTGCTGTCCGGTCTGATTCCCAGTCTCAACGGCCAGAGCCTCTACGTGGCGATCGGGATCCTGGGAGCCACGGTCATGCCGCATAACTTGTATCTGCACTCGGCGCTGGTGCAGACCCGCAGCATCGAAGCCGGCGAAGCCGCCAAACGGGCGGCTTGCCGCTTCAATCTTGTGGACTCCGTGGTGGCCTTGAACGGCGCACTGCTGGTTAACGCGGCCATCCTGATTCTGGCGGCCTCCACGTTCTTTAAGCGCGGCATTGTCGTTACCGAAATCCAGCAGGCGCATCTGCTCCTGGCCCCTCTTCTGGGCACGACGCTGGCCGGCGTGCTCTTCGCCGTGGCCCTGCTCTGCGCCGGCCAGGCTTCCACCATGACCGGGACCATGGCGGGCCAGATCGTCATGGAAGGTTTCCTTAGTTTTCGCATGCGCCCGTGGCTCCGCCGCTTGGTCACCCGCATGGCGGCGATCATCCCGGCTGCCGTGACCATCTATTTCGCTGGCGCCGCCGGAACCTTCAAGCTTCTAATCCTGAGTCAGGTCATCCTGAGCATGCAGCTTCCTTTCGCCGTCATTCCGCTGGTGCATCTCACCAGTGATCGGGCGAAGATGGGATCGTTCGCCAACCCCGCCTGGGTCCGCGTTCTGGCCTGGCTGGCGACCGCCATCATTGTTGTCTTGAACGTTTATCTGGTAGTCGAAACCGTTAGCGGATGGCTCGCCGCCACCGGCGCTTACCGCTGGCTGGTTCTAGCCGTTGCTGTGCCTCTCGTCATCGGACTGCTGGCCATGTTGGCCTACGTAGCCTTCGAGCCCCTGCTGTCCCGGTTGCGGGCGCGGGCCCAGGTAGCGGTTCCGGCGCGCGTGGAAGCTGAAGTGGCGGCGCCGGTCTACCGCCGCATCCTGGTTACTCTGGACCACACCGCCATCGATCATCAGGCTGTGGCGCACGCCGCCGCGCTGGCCCGCATGCACTCCGCCAAGCTCTTCCTGCTGCACGTCGAGGAGGACGTGACCAGCCAGGTTTACGGGCCCCTGGCCTCGACCGCGGAGGTCGAGTCGGGAGAGCGGTATCTGGAGCAAATCGCCGAGTCCTTGCGCGCGCAAGGGGTGGATGTCGAAGCCCAGGTCCGCTACTCGAACCGTCCGCGGCGGGAGATCGTGCGCTTCGCCCAGGCTCTGGCTCCGGATCTGGTGGTGATGGGAGCGCACGGGCACAAGGGACTCAAAGACCTCATATTCGGAACCACCATCAACGGCGTGCGCCACGAGATTGCCGCGCCCATCATGATCGTGCGCCAACCAAAATAGGGACAGTACCAAATTACCCCATTTGCCGAGAACGCTTCCCCCATCCGAGGCTCTCAAACAAATCGCTCAGTTCAGGGAAAACGGGTCGGGAAAACGGGTAAAACGGGTAAAACGCGTCGGTAAAACGGGTCAGCCTGAACTGCGCGATTTTTTCGACTCTAAAGTTTGCTCCGCGTCACGTGGCAGCGGGCTCCAGCCAGGATACAGCATATACCCAATCGTTTCACTCCCCCCATCCGAGGCTCTCAAACAAATCGCTCAGTTCAGGCTGACGCGTTTTCCCGACGCGTTTTCCCCGTTTTCCCCGACGCGTTTTCCCCGAAAACTCCCGCTCGCGTGAGCAGCCCCCGCCGCCTACTTCACCGCCTTTGACTTGTTATTGCTTGTGTCCTCAGAGTGGGCGCAGACGATATGTACTGAAGATACGAAATGAACGAGTTGGCGCTGCCCAAGCCCCATAAATCGGCCGGACTAAAGTCGTGCGGGAGTATCCCAAGGTATTGCATAGCCCGGAGCGAGTCCTCTGAAAGGAGCCCGCTCGGGTCATTGAAGTTCACCGGATCGTTGCCGGCATACGCATAGCGATTGAGGCTCTGGGGGTTGCCGAGGCTTCCGCCCAGCGGGTCCACGCTCGTGAACCTCCCAATCGTCCTGGCGTAGTACCGATTCCGCGCGTAGTCCAGGGCGGTGGAGGAGTCGCGGTAGTAGCTTGCGAACTTGGTCCGGTTCTGGCTCGTGGTGGTCGATTCCTCCCCGCAGGGGAAGTGCTTCACGTTCGAGTCCAGCCGGTCCGAGTTCACCGAATGCGTCGTGAGGCCCTCCGCCCGCTCCTGCCAGATCTGCTTCGAGCCGAAGTAGACGTTGTAGTCGTAATCCCAGCCGTCCCCGGAGGTCGCCAGCAGATTGCCGTTGGAGTCATAGCTATAGCCCGAAGTGGTGATCCGGTTGGTCGCTGGATCCACATTCACGTTCAGCGTCGGCGCGCTGCCCTTCGTCACCGTCTGCGCCAGCAGGTTGCCGAAGCCGTCGTAGCTGAAGCTCTGGCCCCACTCGGTGCCGGTGGTTTCGGCTGAGATCAGGCGATTGAGGCTGTCGTACTGATACGAAACTTCTTCCCCCGACACCCAGTCTTTCTTCTGGGTGATCCGCCCGTTGTTGGCCGTGTCCGAGAAGCGATATTCCTGCTCCAGCACGCCCGCTACCGTGATCCGCGTCATCTGCTGGAGAATATTGTACTGCCGCGTCTCGGTCGAGTAGTTCGTGCCGTAGATGTCCCGCGTGTACTTCATCTCGGTCACCTGCCCGGCCTGGTTGTACAGCACGTCCTTCACCCAATCCACCGGGTTGGTCTGGTCGTCGGTGAGCTTCACTGGCCGTCCCATGGAGTCGTAGGTGTAGGTGAACGTCGGGCCGTAGGATGGGTACTCCACCGAGACCATCTTGCCTTCGTTATCCCAGGTATAGTCGGCCGTCAGGTCGTCGTAGCCGCCGCCCGCCTGGGTCTTGCTGGTCACCAGGCCGCTGGCCGTGTAGCCGTAGGTGTGGGTCCAGGCGCCGCCGGTGCAGGAGGCCCCGCCCCAACTGGCCTGGTAGAGCCTCCCCCAGCCGTGGGTTCCCTGGTCGTAAGTTAAATTTACCTGCTGGCAGGTATCCTCGTTGCCGCCGCTCACCGGATAGCGCCGCATCTGGGTCACCCGCTGGAAGCCGTCGTAGGTGTATTGCACCTGCTGATTCTTGGCGTCGGTCTTGGAGGCCACGGTCCCGTCGGTGTTGTAGGTGTAGCTCACTGTGCCGTTCTCGGGGTTGACGGCGCTGGTCAGCCGCCCGGTGGTCAGATCGTAGTTGAAAGTGCGGGTCTGCGTGGTTCCCCCGCGCGGCATCGAGACCCCGGTCAACTGGCCGCGCAGGTTATAAGTGTAATACGTCTCATGGTTGGAGCCGCCGCCGGGATCGGGCTCGGTCACCATCAAACGTCCCCGGGAGCCTCACCGCTTCTTCAGCCGCCAGGCGTCGGGGCCGGCTTCGACGGAGGGGTCTCGCTTCCACAGGTCCGGATCGTACGCCGGGTTGATCTCGTAGCGAACGGTGAAGTCCGTCCGAATCGAACCTCCATAGTCGTACCGTCGGCGACCCGGAAGCATGATCCCGTCCACGCGCCGGTACTCCTCCAGGTAGTGCTCCGCCGCCCAGCGGCCATCCTGCTGCTCAAGACGTACCGGCAAGTAGGTCTTCGCGTCCAAGAAGTACCGATACGTGAACCTTGCGCTTTCGGTGTCGACCGTAATGACGCTGCGCCCCTCTTCCACCGCGATCGCGCAGCCGAGCACTTTCGGCTTCAACCACTTGGTTTCGACGAGATAGGCCGCGATCACGTCGTCAACGAGCACCTTCGGGGATGACGTGCTTGCCTTGAACACGGGTCTGAAGCGCGACGATGCATTGAGGGAAGCTCCCATCCCCCGGTCGAAGTCAGCTTGGCTGATCGTGACGCCGAACATAGGGGTGTCCGTATCGTCCCACCGCCACCAGAAGCTTGGTTCTACATACAAGCTCCTGATGTCGCGGCGGTGCCGCACAATACCCCACGTCCGCCAGGTCTGCTGCTCATTAACGAAGAAGGCCCGAACGCTCTCGAGCTTCTCCCTGCCGCCCTTCGCCGCGATCAGCTTCTCCCAAACCTGCGCCGCGTCACAGGGCGGCTGAGCCGCGAGCGGCAGACGGCAACAGCAGAGCGCCCAGAGGATCGACAATGCCGGCAACGATCTCATGCAGTTCATCTTAGTCAGGTCCCATTGCAGCTAGTATTCAAGCCAACCGCCCCCGGGATCACCTCGACGACAGTGTGGCCCAGAAACCCTCCTACGCCTTGCTTGGGGTTGTACCGGTCCGTGTCGGCGTAAACATAAACGTACCTGTTGCCCATGTCATCCAGCAGTTCCGGTCCAACCACAATCTGCGCGCTACGTTCCCTGTCCGGCTGCGCCCGAGACGTCACGGAGCGATTGTCACTAGTGGGGGTGCCCCCCAAGTCGCCGGAGTGCTGGCCTCCCCAGAACCAGCCGCTTCCGGACTCGAATTCCTCAGGGTCGCCTGCCAGCACGGCTTCCAGGGCGCTTGCTTGCTCACGTGTGACCATCCAACGGATTCCGCCGTTATCGCCGAATTCCGAGCCAGCCACTCCAAGGCCGAGGGAACTCAGATACCGGAGATTGCGTTCGTGGCAGGGGTTCTCAGCCTGACCCCACCCGGCCGGGCCGCCTCCGTCAACATAAACACCCCCGCCCACGTCCCCACCGAACATCTGCTCGACACTCATGTTCCACACGTTCGCGACTCCCCCCAGATACTGCATCTCCGAAAAATACTGGTTATAGCTGCCGGTCCACGGCGCCCACAGAATCTCAGGATTCACATCCCAAACCGAGACACCATAAGGGATAAGCCCTATATACTGGAGTTCCGCCAGCCGGTCCTCTTCTGCCGTCGAAAGTCCGGTCGGGTCGCTGTTGTTGACCGGATCGTTGCCGCCGTAGCTGTAGCGGTTCCAACTCTGGGGGTTGGACCCCCTGGAGCCGGCGCCCAACGGGTCGGGGCTCGTGAATCTCCCAATCGTCCTGGCGTAGTACCGGTTGCGCGCGTAGTCCAGGGCGGTGGACGAGTCGCGGTAGTAGGTCGCGAACTTCGTGCGGTTCTGGGTGGTGGTGGTCGATTCCTCGCCGTAGGGGAAGTGCTTCACGTTCGAGTCCAGCCGGTCCGAGTTCACCGGATGCGCCGCCAGACCCGCCGCCGCTTCCTGCCAGATCAGCTTCTCGCCGAAGTACACGTTGTAGTCCGTGTTCGAGCCGTCTCCGTAGGTGGCCAGCAGGTTGCCTTCGATGCCGTAGAAGTAGACCAGCCCTTCCTTCCAGACTCTCAGGTTTCCAGGATCGTAAACGTACCGCTCGGTGCCCGGAGCCAACCGCCTGCACCAGCCGGTTCTCGATGTCGTACGTCAGCGCCAGCGAGGGCATCGCCGTCAGGTTGCCGTTGGCGTCATAGCCGTAGCCGCCGGTCGTGATCCGGTTGGTCGCCGGATCCACGTTCACGTTCAAGGTCGGCGCCGAGCCCTTGGTCACCGTCTGCGCCAGCAGGTTGCCGAAGCCGTCATAGCTGAAGCTCTGGCCCCACTCGGTGCCGGTGGTCTCGGCCGAGATCAGGCGATTGAGGCTGTCGTACTGATACGAAACTTCTTCCCCCGACACCCAGTCCTTCTTCTGGGTGATTCGCCCGTTGTTGGCCGTGTCCGAGAAGCTATATTCCTGGTCCAGCACGCCCGCCACCGTGATCCGTGTCATCTGCTGCAACACATTGTACTGCCGCGTCTCGGTGGAGTAGCTGGACCCCTGCGTGTTCTGGGTGTACTTCATCTCGGTCGACCTGCCCGGCCTGGTTGTAAAGCACGTCCTTCACCCAATCCACCGGCGTGGACTGGTTGTCGGTGAGCGTCACCGGCCGCCCCATGGCGTCGTAGGTGTAGGTGAACGTAGGTCTGCCCGATGCGACGGGTACTCGCACCGAGACCATCCTGCCTTCGTTGTCCCAGGTGTAGTTGGCGGTCAAATTCCCGTAGCCGCCGCCCGCCTGCGTCTTGCTGGTCGGCAGGCCGCTGGCCGTGTACTCGTAGGTGTGGGTCCAGGCGCCGCCGGTGCAGGAGGCCCCGCCCCAACTGGCCTGGTAGAGCCGCCCCCAGCCGTGGGTTCCCTGGTCGTAGGTGAAATTCACCCGCTGGCAAGTGTCCTCGTTGCCGCCGCTCACCGGGTAGCGCCGGATCTGGGTCACCCGCTGGAAGCCGTCGTAGGTGTATTGCACCTGCTGATTCTTGGCGTCGGTCTTGGAGGCCACGGTCCCGTCGGCTGTTGTACGCGTAGCTGGTCGTGCCGTTCTCGGGATTGACGGCGCTCGACAGCCGCCCGGTGGTCAGATCGTAGTTGAACGTGCGGGTTTGCGTGGTCCCGCCGCGCGGCATCGAGACCCCGGTCAACTGGCCCCGCAGGTTGTAGCTGTAATACGTCTCATGGTTGGAGCCGCCGCCGGGATCGGGCTCGGTCACCTGGGTCAGGTTGCCCAGGGCGTCGCAGGTGTACTTCTTCCACTTCCCGGCCGGGTCGGTCACGGTCACCGTGTTGCCCTGGTAGACGTACGTGGTCGTGCCCGTGCTCGTCCGGCTGGGTGACGCTCAGCGTCCGCCCCAGGCAGTCGTAGGTGTACGTCGTCCAATACACCGTGCCGCCGGGGGCGTAGGGCAGCGAGGTCCGCTTGACCTTGCCCAGCGGCGAGCAGGCGCAGGAATCGTACTCGGTTTCGGCGATGGAGACGGTGGTGGTGTCGTAGCCAGTCTCCACCTTGATCGTCCGGCCCAGGCCATCCATGTAGCTCTTCGTCCAGCGGCCGTTGCTGGTGGCCTTGATCCAGGCCTAGGTGTTGTCGTAGGTGTAGCTGGTCGTCGCCCCCTGCGTCGAGGTGGACGACGTGCGCCGCGCATGCTGGTCGTAAGACCTGCTGGAGCTGGCCGAGTTGGGGCCGGGGCGCGGCTTGAGCGTCGGAAGTTTCTCTGACCGAAGCCACCCGCGTAGTTTGGAGTCAAAGCTCATTCGGGGTTCGGATTCGGAGCCCCCATCCCAAACTCAGGCCGTTGAACGAGTAGCTGCATCCGACACTCCTGGTGGTAGGCAGACCCCCAATGATGGCGGTATTGCGACATCGTAGAGGGGAGGCCGACCAGCGGGAACTCGAGCCCATAGACGAAGAGCGTGTCGTTCCGAAAACCCACGCTCAGGCAATGGTCAGGAGTAGTACGGTCCGACAACTGCTCCACCACCGCTCTCGCATCTTTCAGCGGTAGTTCTCGGATATACTGAGACCCCCTCGGTCAGGCCGGTCTCTGGGTCGGCGATGAGGTCCACCCTGCCCGAACCGGACTCAGTCGGAATAGTACACCCATCTTTCCCGCTCCGTCGCGAAAGGATCTCCGTCTCGACTGCACCGCTCTGGATATAACAGAGAGCCTGCAAAGACGGCTTCCTTGCTCCCCGAAACGGTGGGTGCGCTTGGCGAGACCACCCTCGTAGCTATGTTCCAGCAACCTCCACGAGCCGAACTGTCCTCCGCCTCGGCTCGGTCAGTGAACATGATCAACCTGACAAACCTCGGACGGCCAGCATATTTCGCCGCGAAGCCGGTGGCAGACTCCTTAGCGACTGTCTAGAGAAGCCCTCCTTTGGAATCGTAACCAGCACGTCAACTACGGCTCCAGCCTCTTCCAGACGCAGGACTTCCGCACTCCAGGCGGGCCCTTGGAGGAGCCCGGCCAGGAGTAGACAAATGGATGCTACGGCTTTCATCGTGCGCCTCATCGTTGGCCTCTGGTAGGTTGTGACCTTTCGGGCGTCGTCTCCACAACCTCCCGCGAACCATTGGGTGAACTCGTCGGGATTCATGAATGGCGATTGGTGCACGAAACCGTACTTTCCGAGCAGAGTAAGGAAGTCTTCGTGCTTCCACAGCGCACCGTAGTGCAGAAGTTCGTGAAGAATTGTGTACCCGCTCCAACTCTGCCGCAGCGCGACAAACGGGTAGGAGCCTCCTCCGGGCTTTCCCATAATGTAATGCGTCTGCACCGTATGCGAGAGAGCTGAGCTTCCTGGTGTCGCCATTCGCCCCCGTAACGTCGCCCACGGTCACATTGTGCGGATTCCCCGTTTGTTGGTTCGATGTCATCGAATCTCACCTCGTGCGCCGCAAGGCTATAAAAGCGTCGGAGGTTGACCCCCAGTTCGCTACGTACTTCCCGCAGCGAGGCCTTCAGCCGTTCGGGAATGACACGGGAAAAACTTCCCTAGGGTTGGCTTCGGCGGAATCGTTGGAGGCGCTCCCCGCCCCCACCGCCACCGCCCCCGCCGGATGGGTAGGCATCCCCGTCATAAAGCCAGTTGCTCCAGTTGCCTGACTTGTTCCTCGTCGTACCCATACATGTACTGAAGATACGATGTGAGCGAGTTGCCGCTCTCCAAGTACCATAAATCGGAGGCCGGAATGTCCTGCGGGATGATCCCCATGTATTGAAGATTCCAGAGGGAAAACTGAAGCCGCTGTGGAAATCATCAGCCCGCTAGGGTCATTGAAGTTCACCGGATCGTTGCCCGAGTAGGAGTAGCGGTTGAGGCTCTGAGGGTTGGCGAGGCTTCCTGGCCAAGACGGGTCCACGCTGGTGAACCGCCCGATGGTCCTGGCGTAGTAGCGGTTGCGGGCGTAGTCCAGGGCGGTGGACGAGTCGCGGTAGTAGGTGGCGAACTTGGTGCGGTTCTGGGTGGTGGTGGTCGATTCTTCCCCGTAGGGGAAGTGCTTCACGTTCGAGTCCAGCCGGTCCGAGTTCACCGGATGCGCCGCGAGACCCTCCGCCGCTTCCTGCCAGATCTGCTTCGAGCCGAAGTAGACGTTGTAGTCGGTAATCGCGCCGTCCCCGTAGGTCGCCAGCAGGTTGCCGTCGATGCCGTAGAAGTAGACATGCCCTTCCTTCCAGACTCGCAGGTTTCCGGGATCGTAAACGTACCGCTTGGTCGTGGAACCCACGGTCTGCGCCACCCGGTTCTCCACGTCGTAGCTACAGCGCCAGCGAGGGCATCGCCGTCAGGTTGCCGTTGGCGTCATAGCGAGTAGCCGCCCGTGGTGATCCGGTTGGTCGCTGGATCGACGTTCACGTTAAGAGGTCGGCGCCGAGCCCTTGGTCACCGTCTGCGCCAGCAGGTTGCCGAAACCGTCATAGCTGAAGCTCTGGCCCCACTCGGTGCCGGTGGTCTCGGCCGAGATCAGGCGATTGAGGCTGTCGTACTGATACGTACACTTCTTCCCCGGAGACCCAGTCTTTCTTCTGGGTGATCCGCCCGTTGTTGGCCGTGTCCGAGAAGCGGTATTCCTGGTCCAGCACGCCCGCCACCGTGATCCGCGTCATCTGCTGCAGACATATTGTACTGCCGCGTCTCGGTGGAGTAGCTGGACCCCTGCGTGTTCTGCGTGTACTTCATCTCGGTGACCTGGCCGGCGTGGTTGTAAAGCACGTCCTTCACCCAATCCACCGGCGTGGACTGGTCGTCGGTGAGCTTCACCGGCCGTCCCATGGCGTCGTAGGTGTAGGTGAAGGTCGGGCCGCTTCGACGGGTACTCCACCGAGATCATTTTGCCTTCGTTGTCGTAGGTGTAGTTCGCGGTAGGTGCACGGCCGTTCTGCGTCTTACTGGTCGGCAAGCCGCTGGCCGTGTACTCGTAGGTGTGGGTCCAGGCGCCGCCGGTGCAGGAGGCCCCGCCCCAACTGGCCTGGTAGAGCCGCCCCCAGCCGTGGGTTCCCTGGTCGTAAGTGAAATTCACCCGCTGGCAGGCGTCCTCGTTGCCGCCGCTCACCGGGTAGCGCCGGATCTGAGTCACCCGCTGGAAGCCGTCGTAGGTGTATTGCACCTGCTGATTCTCGGCGTCGGTCTTGGAGGCCACGGTCCCGTTGCTGTTGTACGCGTAGCTGGTCGTGCCGTTTTCGGGGTTGACGGCGCTCGAGAGCCGGCCCGTGGTCAGATCGTAGTTGAAGGTGCGGGTTTGGGTGGTTCCGCCCGCGCGGCATCGAGACCCCGGTCAACTGGCCCCGCAGGTTGTAGGTGTAATACGTCTCAGGTTGGCCGCCGCCGGGTCGGGCTCGGTCACCTGGACCAGGTTGCCCAGGGCGTCCGCTGGTGTACTTCTTCCACTTCCCGGCCGGGTCGGTCACGGTCACCATGTTGCCTTCATAGACGTACGTGGTCGTGCCCGAGTTCCCCGGCTGCGCCACGCTCAGCGTCCTCCCCAGACAGTCATAGGTGTACGTCGTCCAGTAGACCGTTCCGCCGGGGGCGTAGGGCAGCGAGACCCGCTTTACCTTGCCCAGCGGCGAGCAGGCGCAGGAATCGTACTCGGTCTCGACGGTGGAGACGATGGTGGTGTCATAGCCCGTCTCCACCTTGATCGTCCGCCCCAGGCCGTCCATGTAAGTCTTGGTCCACCGGCCGTTGCTAGTGGCCTTGGTCCAGGCCTCGCTGTTGTCGTAGGTGTAAGTGGTCGTCGCCCCTTGCGCCGAAGTGGACGACGTGCGCCGCGCATGCTGGTCGTAAGACCTGCTGGAGCTGGCCGAGTTGGGGCCGGTATCGCTGGCCAGGCCGTGGAAGCTGGTGTAGGTCAGCGTTTCGGCCAGGTTAGATTCGTCATTGGGGGTGATGACGCTGGGCGCGGAATAGTTGGCGCTGCTGGCCAGGGTGATGTCGACCGACTGTCCCCCGGAACTCGCGGAGTATACCGCGCCGGTGTTGTAGTAACTCACCGAGGTAGTGACTCCGTTGGCCGTGACCTCAGTCGCGTTGCCGCGATGTTCCCACGTGAGGGATTCATCCAGTTCGCGCGGGTGGACATAATGTGGCGACAGCCCATCATACTGCTTGTGAACCAGGGTCACCTGCTGGCCCCCGCCGCTCAGCGTGCTGGTGTGCAGCCGGTTGAATATGTACTTGCTGGTGTATTCCGTGCCGTCCAGGTAGGTGTTGGTGTACGTCCGCGCCGGTGTCGTCAGGTTGCCGTAGTCGTAGAGCTTGGTCTCGGTGACGTTGCCGTGGGTGTCCAGGGTCTGCCCGGTCTTGGACTGCTTCTGGTAGCTCTGGCCCTCACCTGCCGTCGTCAGCACCGAGGCGATGTAGGGGCTCCCGATCGAGTCCTGGGTCCAGGTGAACTCCTTCTTCCGCTTGGAGGTCTGGCCCGCGCCGGGGCGCTCCTCGTAAGAGCTTTCCAGGCCGATCTGCCAGGCCGATCCGCTGGTCGTGAAATACCACGCCTTCTGGCTGGCGCCGCCGGGGTCGTCCAGCAAGGTGTAGGGGCGCACGTTTGAGCCAGGCGTCCCGGCGGTGAAGGTGTAAGTGGTCTCGGAAGCGCTGCTGGATTTGGCCAGGTAGCGATATTGCACCTCACGCTGGGTGCGGGTGCCGGCGTAGGTCGCGTCCTGATAGTCCCAGCGCAGCCAGCCGCCATAGGGGAAGGTGACCTTCGTCGCTCGCCCGCGCCGCCCGCGTCGTAAGTGAAAGAGTGGGTGAGGTTCTCGGTTTGCACGGTCACGGAGCTCAGGAAGTGGGCCGTGCCGAAAGACACCGGGGGTGAAAACGGCGAGTACAAGTTCTGGTTGGCGAGGTAGGCGAAGTCGTAGTAGGTGCTCAGCCCCATATAGAACTGGATTCTCGTCAGGTGCGGGATCGAGTCGGTGTTGTAGGTGAAACCGTAGGACTTGTACGTCCCGCCGGATTCTTCACTGGCGCGCACGTCCTCCACCACCTTCAGGCGGGCGCTGGTGTTGTCCCAAAGCATGTTCTTACCGGGGTTGTAGCTGATCAGGATCTGGTTGCCGTTGGAGTCCTGCATCAGGGTAGGGTAGCGCGTACCCGCGTCCTGTTCGCTGCCGGCCGAGGCGCACCCCATCACCCAGAAGCTGCCGTTAGGGAACCAGAGCCGGTCGGTCACGCGATCATAGGTCAGGTAAACGCCCTCCTTGGACGACCAGGTCTCCTCGGACTGGTTGGGGACGTCCAGGCGGTACTCCGCGCCGGTCGAGTCCCGGAACGTGTAGTGGTGAATGGTATAGGAAGCGACGTCGGACTACACCCATTGTTCGCACCGAGCCGCAGAAGTTTCGGATCACCCATCCCTTCCATCCGCTCTCTGGCCGAGAGTTTGAACTCCTTTGGTGCAAAGACCACCCGGCCGCGCGGAGGGTCTGTTTCCTCGACAAGAAAGGCCGCCGGTGTGAGATCCCGCTGAGTTGGACGGATCTGGCTCCGGAAGATCCTTTCCTCACCCTATCCTCGGGCAGGAGCTGGTTCCGCGTTGCCGACCTGCTGGAACTGGCTCGCCTGATCGAAGGTCTGCGGCATGACGTGTAAAGGAAATTGCGTCCATTGTGTCAAGTTAAATATGCCGCTACGGCTCGCCGATATTGGCCGGCCTCCCGAGAGGAATTGGCCTATATGTGCCATAAAACACGCAGAATGGACGCAGAAAACTCTTGACAGCCTCTCCAGATGGTATATAATTATACTTACAGAGGTCGGCGGCCAGGAGACCCCCAATGTCCGACACGGCCAAGAGATCGAAGCGCGATTCCCTGAAGCGGCACGGGATACTCAATCCTCATCCAGGCCGGGTGACGGATCCCTTGTTCCAAGCCGGAGAGTTCTTCGACGCCGACGATGTTGTGCAGGTCAAGTACGAGATGCTTCGCCGCGTCAGGATCGACAAGGAACCGGTCAGCCAGTCTGCCTGGGCCTTCGGTTTCTCCCGCCCCACCTACTATCAAGCGGAAGCCGACTTTCAGCGAGACGGATTGTTCGGCCTGCTGCCCGAGAAGCGCGGGCCGAGGCGAGGGCACAAGCTGACACCCGAGGTCCTCGAGTTTGCAGGCCACCTACGGTCGAGCGATGCTTCGCTCCGTTCGCTCGACCTGGTGGCCGCGATCCAAAAACGGTTTGGCATCACGGCCCATCCGCGCAGCCTCGAGCGCGCCCTGGCGCGGCAGGAAAAAAAACGTCGCTGAACGAGACTGCTGGCGCTTGCCAGTCGACGGACCGGCAGGCTCTGATTTCTGCCTACGAAGATCTGCGGCGGCAAGCGGCAGGGTGTTCGCGTTCCGGGGGCTTGGGCATGGCCCTCTTGCTTGGCCAGGGAATGGTGGCATGGATGCAAGCGTGCTCCTGGGTCCTATCCTGCCCTTCGAACCGCTCGCCTTCCTCTGCGGTTGACGCAGTTGCCCTGTCGGATGATCTCCGCAGCGAGGTGGTTGTGGTACTGGCGGGGATGGCTCTGCGGCAGGCGCCGGAGGTTCGTCTATGAACTTTGAACCCAGTCAGAAGGTCACCGCCAGCCAACTCCAGCGGAGTGCCTTCCTCTACGTCCGCCAATCCAGCCCCCGGCAAGTCCTGGAGCATACCGAGAGTACCGCCCGCCAGTACGCGCTGCGCAAGCGCGCCGTCGCGCTGGGCTGGCAGGACGAGCAAGTGGTTGTGATCGACAGTGATCTCGGCCAATCGGGCGCATCGTCTGCCGGCCGAGAAGGTTTCCAGAAGCTGGTGACGGAAGTGAGCATGGGCCGGGCCGGAATCGTCCTGGGGCTGGAGGTCTCGCGCCTGGCTCGAAACTCAGCCGACTGGCACCGCCTGTTGGAGATTTGCGCGATCACCGACACGCTCATCCTGGACGAGGACGGTGTTTATCACCCGGCGAATTTTAACGATCGCCTGTTGCTGGGCTTAAAAGGCACGATGAGTGAAGCCGAATTGCACCTGATCCGGGCGCGGCTGCGCGGCGGCCTTCTCAATAAGGCCAAGCGCGGCGAACTGGCGACGCAGTTGCCGTTTGGCTTTGTCTACGATGAGGAGGGGCGCGTCGTGCTCGATCCCGACCGGCAAATCCAGCAAGCGATTCGATCTGTGTTCGACACATTCCGCCGCGTTGGGTCTGCGTTCGGAGTCGCGAAGGAGTTTCGTCGTCAGGGGCTCCGGTTCCCTAGTCTGATTCGAGAGCCCGGCAAACCGGCGGAGGTCGGCTGGGGAGATCTGGATCACCACAAAGTCATCGATATCCTCCGTAATCCGCGCTACGCGGGTGCGTACTTCTTTGGCCGTACCCGGTATCAGAGGAAACCGAACGGCGGGCACCGAAGCCAGCGTTTACCTCGTCAGCAATGGCACACCCTCATTCTCGATGCGCACCCCGGTTACATCACCTGGCAGGACTACGAAGAGAATCTTCGCCGGCTTCAGGAGAGTGCGAGGATTCACGGAGTGGACCAGCGCACTGCCGTTCGAGAAGGTCCCGCATTGCTGCAGGGATTGATGCTCTGCGGAACCTGCGGGACACGCATGACCGTGGCCTACCATCAGCGAAAGGAAGGCCTCGCTCCCGACTACATCTGCCCCGGCCGCCGCGAAGTGGACCGGTTCGAGAAGGGTTACTGTCAACGCGTTTCCGGCGACAGCTTAGACAAAGCGGTGGGCGTGTTATTGGTGGAGACCGTAAGCCCGCTGGCTCTGGAAGTCGCTCTCCAGGTGCAACAGGAACTCCAAGCTCGATGGCAAGAAACGGATCGCCTCCGTCGCCTCCAGGTGGACCGCGCACGGTATGAAGCCGAACTGGCTCGGCGGCGCTTTCTGCGTGTCGATCCCGACAACCGACTGGTGGCGGCTTCCTTGGAAACAGAATGGAACTCCAAGCTTCGGGCTCTTGCTCAGGCGGAGCAGAACTACGAGCGCGAGCGGCAGTCGGATCAGGCCAAGCTCAGCGAACAGCAACGAGAGCAGGTCCTGGCCTTGGCCAGAAACTTCCCGAGGTTGTGGAACGACGTCAATACGCCGCAGCGCGAACGCAAACGGATGGTGCGCCTCCTGATTGAAGACATCACTGTGCGGAAAAACGACCAAGTACAGCTTGACATCCGCTTCCGCGGCGGTATGTCACAAACACTGATACTGCCCAAACCATTGAATTACTGCCAAGCTCGTAGGCAACCCTCCGAACTAATTGCAGAAATGGATCGCCTTCTAGAGGATTACAACTACAGTGATGTAGCCCGACTTCTCAATGAGAAAGGCTTCAAGACGGGCGACGGACTCCCGTTGACGCCGCCCGCTGTCAGCTACATCCGGATCGCTTACCGCTTGAAGAGCCGTTACGACCGGCTCCGTGGGCGAGGGATGCTGACGATCTCCGAGATTGCACAGAAGTGCGGCGTCACGACCGAAACCATCTGGCGCTGGCAGCATTGCGGACTCGTCCGCGCCCACCCGTTCAATGACCAGAACCGGTGCCTGTACGAAGATCCCGGATGCACTCTACCAAAGAATGGCAGGAGCCTGACTACCGGTACAATCTATCAAGAGGTGCAGTGTGAAGCGTAAACCTGAAGATGCCCGTGCTTTGCGTACCCGCGTACAACGTGCCGGGCGAAGCTGGATCGAAGGCCATCACCCGAACAGCGCTGGTGATGCCGCTGCTCTGAACTGTCCAGGTGGCGCCCTGATCCATACTGCGGAAGATCTTCCCGCCCCATGCCGCTGGTATGGCGTACAGCGCGCCCGTGATCCGCTGGACCGCCAGAAATTGAACGGTTTGTCTTTCGAAGGGCAGGTTAAGGATTGGATCGGTGATACTGGTCCAGTTCACCCCGCCATCGATACTCTTATAAATGCCGGCGAAGTTCGGAGAGATATAGACAATGTTCGAATTCGCCGGATCAACCGCCAGACCGAAGGGCAGAATGCTTCCTCCGAAGGGAAAGGTGGTGGTCCACTCGTCGGCGCCCGCCGAGAGGCTTAAGCATGCGAACAACAGAAGAACGACTACGCGCGCTTTCATGAGATTGCCTCCAATCGCGGGATGAGTATACGCCCGGACCGGAGTGAATACAAGAGTTAAAGATCTGAAACATCTGCTTTGGGCGGCTGAGCAGTCTATGTGAGTCCTAGTACGCCCCAGCTTTTCCCGATAAGCCCAGCTCGGCGCTTTCCAAGGACTCTGAAGCCCTGAACTGCCGATCTTCCGCCCGATGCCAGGAGCACTCCCTTCCGAGCTTCGGTTTGGGGAGGGACGGCGGGGTGCACATGGAACCTACTAGAAAGATGGGACTTGTCGGCGCTTGGCAGGGGCCAAGGCGGCTCCCGGAAGCGAACTGCAACTCGGACAAGAACTGCAAGCCGGAGGAGCAAACGAAGGCGGCGGGTGTATACTGACCAAGAGCCGAAGCCAAAATGAATGTGGGCGACGTGTTCCACGAATCGCTGAGAATCCGGGACGAAATCGACCAAGCAATCATTGATTTCATCAGGACGGACTTGGGCGTATGCCTGACGTTCGCCACCGTTGTCGAAAGCGAGTTTAACATGGGCAACCGGGAACACGCCGAACGGACCATTGCCGCTGCGGAGAAGGGCTATTCCGACATGCTCCGGTTCTTTCTTCGGGCGAGAGGAATGACGCCGAATGTAGAAAAGGAACTTCAATCGAAGTTCACACGGCTGCGTGAACGGCTGGACGGGTTGCAGCAACGAAGGCTTGGCCGCTGACGACGCGTCCATGGCGTCGACTTCGCCGTCCTGGTCATCGCCGTCGACGCCGGCGAGGAAGAGAGCCCTTCCCCTTCCTCGCCCAATACCTCAAATTCGCGGCGTCGCTTTAGGAACCACGTTGTCAATTACTTCTGAAAAAGCAACGGTGCGAATTGATACAGGCTGCGCCGCCAGGACAGCCACTCGTGAGCGGTCTGCGGGGATTCATAGAAGACGCTATGGATGCCGGCTTGTTTCAGCGCTTCCACGTTCGTCTTGCCCGTAGCGCCGTTCTCGCGGCTTCCGTAGCTCACGAACACCAACTTGACTTTCTTCTTGAAGTCGGCCAGGTCCTTGATGTCCGTCATGGCGATGTTGCCGCCGCTGAAGATCCCGATGTGGGAGAACTTATCGAGATGGGCGAGCGTGATCGACTTGGTTTGCATGCCGCCCATCGAGAGGCCGGACATGGCCCGATGGGTCTGTTTGGCGATCGTACGGAAGTTCGCGTCGATGTAAGGAATCATGTCGTTGATCAGGACATTTTCGAACGCGGTGAAGGTCATAGCGCCGCGTCCGCCGGGAGCGCCAGCGCCCCGACCCGCTGCGCCAGGAGCGCCGGCAGGAGCCTGTCCGCGACCTGCACCAGAGCCAGGAGCGCCGGCCGGAGCGGCTGCGCCAGGAGCGCCGCCAGGCGCCGCGCCACGGCGGCCGGCAGCGCCGGGGATGGAGCTGTTGCCGATCACGATGATGAAGGGTTTGGCCTTACCCGCGGCGAGCAGGTTGTCCATGATAAAACCGGTGTATCCCTGACCGCCCCAGCCGTGTTCATCTTCGCCGGCCCCGTGCTGCAGATACAGCACCGGGTAGCGCTTCGACCCCTTTTCATACGCCGGAGGGGTGTACACGTAGCACCGCAGAATGGCATTGGCAGTCTTGGAGAAGAAGTAGACTTCCCGCAATTGGCCATGAGGCACGTTCTTCACGGCATAGAAGTCCCGGTCCTGTGCCGGGACTTCGACCCCGCTGCCCCAGCGGCTGGAGCCGTAGAACATCAGGGTGCCGGGGTCCGGGACGGAGACGCCGTCGACGTTGAGCTGGTAATAGTGGAAGCCTTCATCCTGAGCATTCGAGACGCCGATCCAGGCGTTGTCCGCCCCCTTGGTCATGGGATACCGGACGCCGCCGATATCGAGCAACACGCTCTGGGCCTGCGGCGCCACGAGACGGGTGCGCACGCGCCTTTGGGAGTTGACCTCAGGATACTGTCTGCCCGGCTGGTTGAGCGCCGAGGGCTTGAAATCTTCTACCGGCGGGGTTCTGTCTATCTCAACCGGCGGCTGCGCCCCCCGGCCTCCCGGCGCCCCCCGGCCCGCCGGCGCTCCCTGGCCAGCCGGCGCCCCCTGCTGGGGCTGGGCAAACGCTGGAAGCGCTGACAGAGCCGGCAGAAGAGCGAGAGTGAGAATCGCTTTATGCATTGAGACCTCCTGATGATAGAGAACATATCATGCGGAACCAGTGATGCTAACAGGGCGCGTCAGGGGTGTCAATCGGCGCCTCCGCGACTCGCGGAGGGGTGCGCGACACAGAAGTGGCCCAGGTGGGGGCTGGCTTTCAGACAGACGCCGGGCCGAAGCCCGGCGGCAGCCAGGAATGGCTGCCCCACAAGCACGCCGGCGATTCCACTTTTATGTCACACACCCTCCGCGACTCCCCGACGTTCCCGACGGAGACAATCCTTCGCGGAGCTGCCAGACATCAGTCCTGCCTGGTGGCACAACGTTACCGGCATTTAGGCCGCGATAGCGCTCACCGGTCGAACCACGCGCCACCCGGACACGATCCAGGGATCGATGCGGGATGCCGGCCGACTTGGGGGGAGTAATAGATGCTGGCGACTGCATGCGTGAGACGGGCGAATGCCACCAATCATCGCTGCTGAGGATCGCCTCCAGCGTTTGGCATCTTGCCCGCATGCACAATCTATGGTACATGTGCTATATAAGGTACACGGACAAGAGAGGATGACGGAGCACTCAACGGCGCAGAGAATCCCGCTGATCTTCTTCCGCTCCGGGAAGGGGACGGAACCCGTACGGGAGTGGCTGAAGGAATTGTCCGAAGCCGAACGTCAGGCCGTAGGGAGAGATCTGTTACGAGCGCAATGGCGCTGGCCAGTCAGCATGCCTCTGTGCCGGCCAATGGGCAACGGCCTTTGGGAAATCCGCACCGATCTGCCGACGAGACGCACGGCGCGCGTGATGCTGTGCCTGTACCGCGGACATTTGGTGGCGCT
This sequence comes from Bryobacterales bacterium, assembly GCA_963734625.1. GTDB lineage: Bacteria > Acidobacteriota > Terriglobia > Bryobacterales > Bryobacteraceae > CAVTHW01. The sequence continues at coordinate 279,529 of CAVTHW010000003.1, forward strand.
GCACGGCTTCATCAAGAAGACGCAGGCAACGCCGGACGAGGATTTGGCGTTGGCGCGCAAGCGCCAGAAGGAGCTAGTGAGATGAGCAAGAAACACATGGGTTCCAGCATTGATGACTTCCTAAAAGAGGAGGGAATTTTTGAAGAGGCGCAAGCACAGGCGGTCAAAGAGGTCGTCGCCTGGCAGTTGGCCCAGGCGATGAAGGAAAAGAAAATGTCGAAAAACCGCATGGCCACGTTGCTGAAGACGAGCCGCACGCAGGTGGACCGGCTGCTAGACTCAAAGAACGACATCACGCTGTCGAGCTTGCAACGGGCTGCGGCCATGGTCGGTCGCCGAGTCACGATCCAACTTGTGTAGCACCGAACCATGCGATGGCATGTACGGCCGCTGTCGTGTTGTGATGATTGCCTGCATCCGTCATGCGTCGCATGTCAGGCGCAAAGGGTGGGACGTGATTTCACGACCCAATCTCCGGGCACAAGCGGACTTCTCAGTGCTAATCGCACTTCCGCGGTTTGCCGACAAACCAGCCAATTGAATTCACACCTTGCGCCGTCAAGGCCGGGTAGGAGATGAGCATCCTTGGCTGGACTACGGGGTGCACTCGGAACGCTGGGCACGCAGTCTCTTCCCTGGATAGCCTTTGGCCTGAGAGCGCTCGTGGAGATGCGCCAGCGAGTTCCGAATGTGGCGGACATCTTTTAAGCGTTGGAGGAAAGTACCACAAGTAGTGATGGCAGACGGTGGGACACCTTGCTGGTCCGCTAGAATTTGCACAAAATTGCTGGTTGCATCGAGTTCGTACACGTAGGCTCTTGCGTAAAGGCCGCGGAGGCGGTCTCCTACTGGATCCGACCACGCCACACGCCGAACGGACCATGGCCGCCGCGGAGAAGGGCTATTCCGACATGCTCCGGTTCTTTCTTCGGGCTAGAGGAATGGCGCCGAATGTAGAAAAGGAACTTCAATCGAAGTTCACGCTGCTGCGTGAACGGCTGGACGGGTTGCAGCAACGAAGGCTTGGCCGCTGAACGCATATAGCGTCGCTCAGTTCGCTCACCGGACCGGTGAACCCACGGCATCCCCGAGGCGCCCGAACTCCTGAACGAAACATCAAGTCGCCAAATTCCTCCAAATGAGCGTTGCCAGTTTAAGACACTAGCACCGGGCGCCGTTACCGGATCTCGACCACGGTTTGGAACAGGGCGGTGGACAAGTTGACTCCCGCCACGGTCAGCCGCTCGAAGAACTTGGGGCGAATGCCGGTCGGACGGAAGCGGCCCTTTACTCTGCCGTCCTCGCCGATGCCGGTCTTGTCGAAAACAAAGACGTCCTGCATCGTCACCAGTTCGCCCTCCATCCCGCAGCACTCGGTGATGTGGGTCACCCGGCGAGAGCCGTCGGAGAGCCGGGCGATTTGGACGAAGAGGTCGATCGCCGAGCTGATTTGCTGGCGGATCGCGCGCGTCGGGATGCCGGCGTTGGCCATTCCCACCATCACTTCCAGGCGGCTGACGGCCTCGCGCGGCGCGTTGGCGTGGATGGTGGTGAGGGAACCGTCGTGGCCGGTGTTCATGGCCTGGAGCATATCCAGGGCCTCTTCGCCGCGGACCTCGCCCACGATGATTCGATCCGGCCGCATCCGCAAGGCGTTGATCACAAGCTGACGGATGCGAATCGCGCCCTCGCCGCCGATGTTCGCCGGACGCGCTTCCATCCGGGCCACGTGACGCTGCCGGAGTTGCAGCTCGGCCGAGTCCTCGATGGTCACCACGCGCTCGCATTCGTCGATGTAGCCGGAAAGAACGTTCAATAGCGTCGTCTTCCCCGCTCCGGTTCCGCCGCAGACGACAATATTCAACTGGGCCTTGACGCAGGCCTGGAGGAGTTCCAGCATTCCGCTGGTCATCGTCAGGTTCTGAACCAGGGATTCGGCCCGCAGCCGGTCCGTCCCGAAGCGCCGGATGGAAAGCAGCGGACCGTCGACGGCCACGGGAGGAATCACCGCGTTCACGCGCGAGCCGTCCGGCAACCGGGCGTCCACCAGAGGGCAGGTCGAGTCGATGCGGCGCCCGACGCGGGCGACGATTTTCTCAATCACCCGAATCAAGTGCGCATCGTCGTGGAACTCCACCGGGCTCTCGTACAGACGCCCGGCGCGCTCCACGTGCACCATCTTCGGCCCGGTGACGAGAATGTCGGAGATGGAGGGATCTTGAAGCAGCGGCTCCAGCGGTCCCAGCCCCAGGGTTTCCGTCAGAACCTCATCCGCCAGTGTTTCCTTCTGCGCCGGACTGAGGATCTCGCACTCCTCCTCCAGCAAGGCCAGGATCGTCCTTCGGACGTCGGACTTTTCTCGATCCCCGGCCAGGGTGGAAATCGCGTCCAGCCGGACTTTTCCGGGCAGACGACGATGCACCTGGATCTTGATGTCGCGGGCGATCTCCTGGGAGAATCCGATGGATTCAAATTCGCTGAACTGTTCGTTAGGTAATAGATCTATAGCCGCTGCCATTTTTCACTTCCTGAAAGACAACTATAACCGATAAATCAACAAAAGTCCTTATCTTTCTTGCGGGTAGGGGTAATCCTCATACGGGTTCCAGCTTCGAGCCGGGTACTACAGAGGATCTCAAGAGGCAGATGGGAAACCCGGTAAAATCAGCTTGTTACGTATAGTACTGCCATTATACGATACCCTCTAATGAGTACATGGGCTATGCTTCTTGTGGGGTGGGGCTAAAAAAATTGTGAGCGGAAGGCGCGACAACTTGGGCGACCCTCCGCTCACCGTCTCGGGCATCTGGCCTACCGCGACGGACTACTTATCGTCTAGACTCTTTCGTTTCCGCCGCCGGAGTAGAAAAAGGACTAGAAGCGCGCCCGCGGCGATCCACAGGATGGCCATTATGGTAGAGTTCATGCGTAGCTCCTTCGTTCTCCCATTGCATCAGACTACCGCTCCTGCGCCCACATGCAACGATTCCAGGGCAGTGCGGGTCTATCCTGAAGGAGAATATACTCCATTTCTCGGGGAATGTCATTCCCTTTCTTCAGGCAAATGACTCGCCGCCCGATTATTCCGCCAGCGGATCTTCGGCGGGGAGTTCTTCGGTCAGGCCGCCGGTGTACTGGAGACGGGTTTCTTCGTCGTAGCCGGGGATGCCCTGTCCGAGCCCCAGCTTGGCCTTCGGTTCGGCCTCTTCCTCTACGAATTCCTCTCCGGCAATCTTCACGTGGCGGTAGTAATCCATCCCGGTGCCGGCGGGGATGAGCCGCCCCATGATGACGTTTTCCTTGAGGCCCCGCAGGTGGTCGACCCGGCCGTTGATGGCGGCTTCGGTGAGCACGCGGGTGGTCTCCTGGAATGACGCGGCGGAGATGAACGAATCGGTCGAGAGCGAGGCCTTGGTAATGCCCAGCAGGATAGCCTTGCCGTCGGAGGGTGCGCCGCCGGCCTCGATAACGCGCTGGTTCTCCTCGCGGAACCTGAACCGGTCCACTACTTCCTCGGGCAGGAACTCGGTATCGCCGATTTCCTCGACCTTCACCCAGCGCATCATCTGGCGGACGATGACTTCCAGGTGCTTGTCGTTGATGGCCACGCCCTGAAGCCGATAGACCTCCTGAACCTCGTTGACCAGGTAGTTCTGCAATTCCTTCTCGCCCAGGACGTGAAGGATGTCGTGGGGATTGCGGGGGCCGTCCATGAGCGGATCGCCGGCGCGCAGGCGCTCGCCTTCCTGAACGCTGATATGCTGCGCCGCGGGGGATAAGGTACTCGCACTGGCGGCCATCGTCGCCGACGACATGGATCTTGCGCAGCCCCTTGGCCAGCTCGCCGAACTTCACCACGCCGTTGATCTCGGAGATGATCGCCGTTTCCCGCGGTTTGCGGGCCTCGAACAGTTCGACCACGCGCGGCAGGCCGCCCGTGATGTCCTTGGTCTTAGTGGTGGCGCGGGGAATCTTGGCCAGCACGTCGCCGGCGAATACGGTTTCCCCCTCCCGGATGTTGAGGTGCGCGTGCGACGGCATCAGGTAGCGCTTCTCGTCGGATCGCCCGCCGCCCGTCGGCCGGATCACAACGGTCGGCTGCCGCTTCTCGTCGGGTGAGTCGACCACCACCCACTGCGACATGCCGGTGATCTCGTCCACCTGCTCCTGGAGGGTCAAGCCCTCGACCAGGTCACGGAAGTGAGCCGTGCCGCTGACTTCGGTCAGGATCGAGAAAGTATAGGGGTCCCATTCGAGCAGGATCTGGTTGGGCTTTACCTTGGCGCCGGCCTCCACCAAAACCTTCGCGCCGTAAACAACCTGATAACGCTCCTTCTCGCGGCCCTTCTCGTCCACAACCGCCAGGATGCCGTTGCGGTTCATGGCGATGATCTCGCCCTTGTTGTTGCAGGACGGTCTGGATACTTATGTACTTGGCAAACCCATCCGACTTGGCGTCCTGCGTGGATTGTTCGCTGACGCGGGCGGCGCCGCCGATGTGGAAGGTCCGCATGGTCAACTGCGTTCCGGGCTCGCCGATGGACTGGGCGGCGATAACCCCTACCGCCTCTCCGCGCTCCACCATGCGGCCGGTGGCCAGATTTCGCCCGTAGCACAACTGGCAAACGCCGCGCCGGCTCTCGCAGGTCAGCACCGAGCGGATCCTTACTCCCTCGATACCGGCCGCTTGAATCGACGCCGCCAGTTCCTCGGAGATCTCCTGGTTGGCGCGGATCAGAACGTTCTGGTCGTAGTCCAGCACGTCTTCCACAGCTACGCGGCCCACGATGCGGTCGCGGAGGCTCTCGATGATCTCGCCGGATTCGACGATGGGCTCGACGATAATACCATCCGCGGTGCCGCAATCGGACTCGGTCACGATCACGTCCTGGGCCACGTCGACCAGGCGCCGGGTCAGGTAGCCGGAGTCGGCCGTCTTCAAGGCCGTGTCCGCCAGGCCCTTGCGCGCGCCGTGGGTTGAAATGAAGTACTGCAATACGTTGAGGCCCTCGCGGAAGTTGGCCGTGATGGGGGTTTCGATGATCTCGCCGGACGGTTTGGCCATGAGGCCGCGCATCCCGGAAAGCTGCCGGATCTGCTGCTTCGAACCGCGGGCGCCGGAGTCCGCCATGATGTAGATCGGGTTCAGATAGCGGCCGGTGGAGTCGTCCTCCTCCATAACCTTGAACATCTCTTCCGAGACGCGCTCGGTCACCTTGGACCAGATCTCGATGATCTTGTTGTAGCGCTCGCCGTGGGTGATCGCGCCTTCCTGGTACTGGCTCTGCACCTCCATGACCTGGCGCTGGGCCTCGCGGACCAGTTGCGGCTTGGAAGCGGGAACCACCATGTCGTCGATGCCGATGCTGATTCCCGCGCGGGTGGCGTACAGGAAGCCCAGGCTCTTGACCTGATCCAGCATCTTCACCGTTACCTGCAGCCCGAAGCGCAGATAGCAGTACTGCACCAGTTGGGTGAGGCCCTTCTTCTTAAGCAGGCCGTTGATGAACGGCATCTCGTCGGGCAGCACGTCGTTGAGGATAACCCGGCCGACCGTGGTTTCCAGGAACTGCTTGTTAAACTCGATGGCCTCGGTGTGCAGCACGTTCTGGCTGTCGAAGGCCTTGGTCAGGTCGATCACCTGGCCGGTATGGCGCAGCTTGACCGGCGTGAGCGTCTCCACCTCGCCCATCTCCAGCGCTATCAACACGTCCTCGGACGAAGCGAAGGTGCGCCCCTCGCCCTTCGTGCCGGGCCGCGACTTCGTCAGGTAATACAGGCCCAGCACCATATCCTGGGTCGGTACGGTGATGGGTGCGCCGTGCGCCGGCGACAGGATGTTGTTGGAGGACAGCATCAGCGAAGACGCTTCTATCTGCGCCTCGGGAGACAGCGGTATGTGAACCGCCATCTGGTCGCCGTCGAAGTCCGCGTTGAAAGCGGTGCAGACCAGAGGATGGATCTTGATGGCCTTGCCCTCCACCAGCACGGGCTCGAAGGCCTGGATGCCCAGGCGGTGCAGCGTCGGAGCGCGGTTCAGCATGATGGGGTGATCGCGGATCACCTCCTCGAGGATGTCCCAAACCACCGGGTCCTGCTGTTCCACCAGTTCTTTGGCCTGTTTGATGGTGGTGCAATGGCCGCGCTGCTCCAGACGGTGATAGATGAACGGCTTGAACAGCTCCAGCGCCATCTTCTTGGGCAATCCGCACTGGTTCAGCTTCAACTCCGGCCCAACCACGATGACCGAACGGCCAGAGTAGTCCACGCGCTTTCCGAGCAGGTTCTGGCGGAAGCGTCCTTGCTTGCCCTTGAGGGTGTCGGAGAGAGATTTGAGCGGCCGGTTGTTGGCGCCGCGCAGCACGCGCCCGCGGCGGCCGTTGTCGAACAGGGCGTCGACCGCCTCCTGCAACATGCGCTTCTCGTTGCGCACGATGACGTCGGGGGCGTGCAGCTCGATCAGTTTCTTGAGCCGGTTGTTGCGGTTGATGACCCGGCGGTAAAGATCGTTCAAATCGGAGGTGGCGAACCGGCCGCCATCCAGGGGCACCAGCGGGCGCAACTCGGGCGGAATCACCGGGAGCACGTCGAGGATCATCCACTCGGGCTTATTGCCGGACTTGCGGAAGGCCTCCACAACCCGCAGACGCTTGGCGTACTTCAGCCTCTTCTGCTGCGAGAGCTCGGTCCGCATTTTGGCGCGGATCTCCAAGCTCAAGGCCTCGACGTCGATCTTCTTCAGCAGCCCCTTGATGCCCTCGGCGCCCATCATCGCCGTGAACTTGCCGGGGTGCTCCTGGTCGAGTTGCCGCTTGCGTTCGTCGCTGATCACCTCTCCCATGCTGAGGCCGGGAACCTCGCCCGGATCGACGATCACGAACGCCTCGAAGTAGAGGACTCTTTCCAGTTCCCTTAGGGTGATGTCCAGCAGGTAGCCGATACGGCTCGGAAGACCCTTGAAGAACCAGACGTGCGAGGCCGGGCTGGCCAGCTCGATATGGCCCATGCGCTCACGGCGCACCCTGGCCAGGGTGACCTCGACTCCGCACTTATCGCAGATGACCCCCCGGTGCTTCATCCGCTTGTATTTGCCGCACAGACACTCCCAATCCTGGGTGGGTCCGAAGATCCGGGCGCAGAACAGGCCGTCTTTCTCCGGCTTGAAGGTGCGGTAGTTGATCGTTTCCGGCTTGGTGACCTCGCCGTGCGACCAACTGCGAATCTTTTCCGGGGACGCGAGGCTGATGCGGATCGAATCGAAGTCCGCGGTCAGGTTGCTTCTGTCGTATGGAGAGGATCGGTACAAAGCTGCCTCCTTTTAGTCCGCCGCCAGGGCCGTTTCGATTGTCTCGCCAGGCTTCTTCATCAGCTCGACATCCAGGCACAAAGACTGCAACTCGCGGATCAGCACGTTGAAAGACTCGGGCACGCCCGGCTCGGCGGCCGCTTCGCCCTTCACTATGGCTTCGTAGATCTTGGCGCGCCCGTAAACGTCGTCGGACTTCGCCGTGAGCAGTTCCTGGAGGATGTAAGCCGCGCCGTATGCCTCCAGGGCCCAAACTTCCATCTCGCCGAACCGCTGCCCGCCGAACTGCGCCTTGCCTCCCAGCGGCTGCTGGGTGATCAGAGAGTAGGGGCCGATCGAGCGCGCATGGATCTTGTCGTCCACCAGGTGCGAGAGCTTCAGCATGTAGATGTAGCCCACCGTCACCGGCTGCTCGAACGGCATTCCCGTCAGGCCGTCGCAAAGCTGCACTTTGCCGGACTTCGGCAGCCCCGCCTCGGCGAGCTGCTTCTTGATATCGCGCTCAGTGGCGCCGTCGAATACCGGCGTGGCGAAGTGCTTGCCCAGGGCATGCGCCGCCCAGCCCAGGTGCGTCTCCAGAATCTGCCCCACGTTCATGCGCGAAGGAACGCCCAGCGGGTTGAGCACGATCTCGACGGGCTTACCGTCCGGCATGTACGGCATGTCCTCTTCGGGGACGATGCGCGCGATGACGCCCTTGTTGCCGTGCCGGCCAGCCATCTTGTCGCCCACCGAGAGCTTGCGCTTCATGGCGATGTAGATCTTCACCAGCTTGATGACGCCGGGGGGAAGCTCGTCGCCCTTCTTCAGCTTGGCGATCTTTTCGTCGGTAATCTTCTCCAGCACCGAGATCTGGCGGGAGGTCATCTCCTCGATCTCGTCGATCTGCTCGTTCAGCAGCGGGTCCTTTTCCTTCAGGCGCATGCGCTTCAGGTCCCGCGCGCGCAGTTTCTCGATCACCTCGCGGGTCAGTTCGGCGCCCTTCATGAGCAAGCGCTTATTGGTCCTCTCGTCGTGCAGGTCGGCCAGCAGCGACTGGCCTTCGAGCAGCGTCGCCAGCCGCTTGGCGCGCTCGTCGCCCAGAATCCGCTTCTCGTCGTCCAGGTCGCGGTGCAACTCCTGGATTTCGGTCTCCATGATAGTCTTGGAGCGCTCATCCAGTTCCGCTCCCTTGCGCGAGAAGATCTTGCACCCCACCACCGTGCCCTCGATTCCCGGGGGGCAATATAGAGAGGCGTCCTTCACGTCGCCGGCCTTCTCGCCGAAGATGGCCCGCAGCAGTTTCTCCTCCGGGGTGAGCTGGGTCTCGCCCTTGGGCGTAACTTTGCCGAGCAGGATATCTCCGGGCTTGACCGTGGCTCCGATGCGGATCACGCCGCTCTCGTCCAAATTCCGCAGGAAGCTCTCGGCGATGTTCGGAATGTCGCGGGTGATCTCCTCGGGTCCGAGCTTCGTGTCGCGGCCCTCGATTTCGAGCTCTTCGATGTGGATGGAGGTGTAGTAATCCTCCTTAACCAGCTTCTCGCTCACCACCAGGGCGTCTTCAAAGTTGTAGCCGCGCCAGGGCATGAAGGCCACCAGCACATTGCGTCCCAGCGCCAGCTCGCCCATATCGGTGCAGGGGCCGTCGGCCAGCACCTCGCCCTTCCGGACCCGCTGGCCCTGTTTTACGATGGGCTTCTGGTTGATGCAGGTGTTCTGATTGGAACGCTTGAACTTGGTGAGCTGGTAGATGTCGGCGCCCACTTCACGCGAAAGCTGCCCCTCCTGGATGTTGCCTTCGACGCGGACGATGATCCTCTCGGAATCCACCGAGTCCACCACGCCCGAGCGCCGGCACAACACCACCGCGCCAGAGTCTCTCGCCGTCACCCGTTCCATCCCCGTTCCGATGTAGGGGGCCTCGGCGCGCAACAGCGGGACCGCCTGCCGCTGCATGTTCGATCCCATCAGCGCGCGGTTGGCGTCGTCGTTTTCCAGGAAGGGAATCAGGCTGGCCGCCACCGATACGAGCTGTTTGGGGCTGACGTCCATGAACTCGATCTCTTCGCGCTTCATCAGCACGAAATCGCCAGCCTGCCGCGCGTTCACCAGATCCGGCACGATGCGGCCGTCCTCGTCCAGCTCCACGTTGGCCTGCGCGACGATGTACTTGTCCTCTTCCCAAGCCGACAGGAACTCGGCGTGCGCCTGGTACTCGGGCTGCATCTTCTTGGGCCCCAGATCGCGGACGGCTTTCTCGGCCTCCGAGCGCAGCAGGACCTGCCCTACCTTGTAGGGCGTGTCGCCGGGGTTGATGATTCTGACCTCATCCACCACCACGCTCTTGACCACGCGGCGGTAGGGACTTTCGATGAAGCCGTATTCGTTGATTCTGGCGAAGCAGGAAAGCGAAGAGATCAGTCCGATGTTGGGACCTTCGGGGGTCTCGATGGGGCAGATGCGCCCGTAGTGCGTGGAGTGCACGTCGCGCACCTCAAAACCCGCGCGCTCGCGCGATAAGCCGCCCGGCCCGAGCGCCGACAGCCGGCGCTTGTGGGTAATCTCCGAGAGCGGATTGGTCTGATCCATGAACTGCGAAAGCTGGCTGGAGCCGAAGAATTCGCGGATGGCGGCCATGACCGGCTTGGCGTTCACCAGGTCGTGCGGCATGGCCGTCGACATCTCCTGGTAGACCGACATCTTCTCCTTGATGGCGCGTTCCATGCGGACCAGGCCGATCCGAAACTGGTTTTCCAGCAGCTCGCCCACGGCGCGCACGCGCCGGTTGCCGAGGTGGTCGATGTCGTCCACGCTGCCGATGCCCCGGCGCAGCTTGAGAACATAGTTGATGGTATCGACGAAATCCTCGACGTCGAGGGTGCGGCGGTCCAGAGGGTTCCGGCTCTTGGCGTCCGCCCTCTCGACCCAGCCCGCCGGAGCGTAATCGGCGCTGCCGTGCAGCTTGATGTTGAACTTCATGCGCCCCACGCGCGAGAAGTCGTACTTGCGCGGGTCGAAGAACATGCCGTTGAACAGTTGCGTGGCCGTGTCCACCGTGGGCGGATCGCCGGGGCGCAGCTTCCGGTAGATCTCCAGCAGCGCGTCGTTCTGACTCTTGACCGGGTCCTTCTTGAGCGTGACCGAAATCACGTTCCCCACTTCATCCCGCTCGGGGAAGAAGATCTCGAAGCTGGGGATGCCGGCGTCCAGGAAACTGGCCAGGACCGCTGTGGTCACCTCCTGGTTGGCTTCCAGAAACACCTCGCCGGTGGACATGTCGACCACGTCGGCCACCACGAAGGCGCCCTCCAGATCGTTGGGGGCCGCCTCGACCTGGTCAATCTTCGCCTTCTGGAACTCCTTCAGGACAGTGCTGGTGATCTTCTTGCCCGCGGCCAGGATATGCTCCCCGGAGCGGGAAACGACCGGGTGGGAGAGTTTCATTCCCTGCAGGCCGCTCGTGACGTTCCACAGCAGTTTCTTGTCCTTGATCGAGATCTTGTCGACCCTATAGAACGTCCGCAGAATCTGCTCGTCGCTCTTCAGCCCCAGTGCGCGCAGGAACACCGTGCCATAAAACTTTCGTTTGCGGTCGATGCGCACGTAAAGCAGGTTCTTGGAGTCGTATTCGAACTCCACCCAGCTCCCGCGATAGGGAATGATCTTGCCCAGAAAGTAGCTCTGGGCCGGCGTGCGCTCGAAGAACACGCCCGGCGAGCGGTGTAACTGCGATACGATGACGCGCTCGGTGCCGTTGATGATGAAGGTCCCGTTTTCGGTCATCAGCGGAATCTCGCCGAAGAAAACCTCCTGCTCCTTGATGTCGCGGACGGTCTTGGTCCCGGTCTCGACTTCCTTGTCGTAAACCGTCAGGCGTATCGTGACCTTCAAGGGGGCGGCGAACGTCATGCCGCGCTCTTCGCACTCCGGCTGGTCGTATTTGAGCTGCAAGCCGACCGGATCACCGCACTTGTTGCAGAAGGTGACGATATTCTTATTGAAAGCGCCGCACTTGGGACACAGCATGTCGCCGATGTGGTAGGGATCGGTCCGGATGTAGGCGCCGCATCCGGGGTTCCGGCAAGTGGTCCGCAGGTGGTTCAGGCCCTTCAGGTTTCCGCACTTGCACTCCCAGTTGCCGATGGCGTAGTCGACGAACTCGAGCTGGCTTAGGCCCCGGAAATCGTTAATCGGGAAAACGCTCGTGAAGACGCTTTGCAGCCCCAAATCCTCGCGCTCGTCCGGAAGCTGATCCATCTGGAGGAACCGCTTATAGGATTGCTTCTGGACTTCGATAAGGTTGGGGATGGGGATGGTAGTCTTGATCTTCGAAAAATCGACCCTCTCGCGGGTGGCGCCACTGGTTGGCTGTTGCATCTTCTCTCCCAAGAAGCCGAAAGGCGGCTACACAACGGCTTCGCTGCTTACGGCGTCGTGTACACGAACGGGCTGTGTTGGTGACGAATTCCCACGCCCGCCCGAATGATGATGGACAGCAAGACTCCGCCGCACTCAAGCGAAGTCATCACCGAGGTCTTCCGCGATTGATTAGATGAGAATTCCGGAGCTGGCAAGCCGGCCGAACGCACTTCGCCTGTTGTTATGATCCGGGGGACCAACCCCCGGCCATATTTGGGCAGTCTACCCCCTTGCACAGAGGAAGCGTAGTTCACGGCCGACAGATCTGGCTCGACTCCGGTCTTTGTCTTCTTAAGTCTAACAGACGCATAACGCACCGTCAAACGGAAGAAACCCCACCAGCCAGGGCGGCAACCACGCCGCCCCGAGATCGCCCGGGCCAAGCCCGGGACCGGGTTACTTCACTTCGACGGTTGCGCCGACGTCCACGAACTTCTTCCGGATCGCCTCGGCCTCTTCCTTGTTGACGCCTTCCTTCACCGGCTTGGGAGCTCCGTCCACGAGTTCCTTGGCTTCCTTCAGCCCCAGACTGGTGACCTCGCGCACTGCCTTGATGACGTTGATCTTGTTAGCGCCGGCCGCGGTGAGAACAACCGAAAACTCGGTCTTCTCCTCAGCCGCCGGGGCCGCCGCGGCGCCCGCCGCCGGAGCCGCCGCAACGGAGGCCGCCGCGGCAGAGACGCCCAGTTTCTCTTCCAACAATTTGACGAGCTGGGAAGCCTCCAGCAGCGTCAATCCTTGAATCTGTTCCGCAATTGCGTTGATGTCCGCCATTTCCTAATGTCCTCGCTAAAACCCGATATAGATCGCAGATCGTGGATCGACAACAGCCGCCGATCTAGCTTGAAAACTTGTTTTCCTTGCAACCCTGGTCGATAACCACGGCCAGGTCTCTTCCCACCGCGTTCACGGCGGTCGCCAGCCTCTGCGCGGGCGCCTGAATCAGATACAGGAGCTTGCCAAACATCGCCTCGCGCGAAGGCAGGCTGGCCAGCTCGGCAATGGCGCCAATGTCAATGGCCCGGCCATCCACCATGCCGGCTTTGAACACAAACGCCGGGTTGGCTTTGGCGTAGATGGTGAGAGCCTTGGCCAGCGCCACGGGGTCGGTATGGGTGTAGGCCAGCGAGGTCATTCCCACCAGCCCCTTGAGCAGTTCCTGCGCCTGGGTTCCCTCGGCAGCTTTTTCCGCCAGGTTGTTCTTGATCACCCGATAGCTGCCGCCGGCGGCCCTGACCGCCTTCCTGAGTTCGAAATCCTGCGCAACCTTGAGCTTCTCGTAGCCGGCGATAATCAGGTGCCTGATCCGCTCCAGTTCGCCGCGCAGCGACTCAACGTCTTTTTGCTTGTCTGCCTTCTTCTTCATGGCGTCCCCGTTACTGTGCCCTGCTGTTGAATGGCGTCACGTCCACCGCCACGCCCGGCCCCATGGTGGAGCACATGGTCGCGCTTTTGACGTACTTGCCTTTGGCGGCCGCCGGCTTGGCTTTCAGCACCGCCTGGATGAGGGCCTGGGCGTTTTCGAACAGCTTGGTCTGCTGGAAGCTGACCTTGCCCACCGGAACGTGCAGCACTCCGGTCTTGTCCACCCGGAACTCCACCTTGCCGGCCTTGATCTCATTTACGGCGCGCGCCACGTCCATGGTTACAGTGCCCGTCTTGGGGTTCGGCATGAGGCCGCGGGGTCCCAGAATCTTGCCCAGCTTGCCGACCGAACGCATCATGTCGGGAGTGGCGATCATGGCGTCGAAATCGGTCCAGCTGTCCTTCTGGATCCTGGCCACCATGTCTTCTCCGCCCACCAGATCGGCGCCCGCCTCCTGCGCTTCGCGCTGCTTATCGCCCGAGGCGATCACCAGCACGCGCTTGGACTTGCCCAACCCGTTGGGAAGCACGACCGTGCCGCGCACCATCTGGTCGGCGTGCTTGGGATCCACGCCCAGGCGCATGTGCAGCTCGACGGTTTCATCGAACTTGGCGAACTTCACCTTTTGCACCAGCGGCACCGCCTGCTCCAGGGGGTACGGACGCCGCTCCACCTGCTGGGCCGCGGACCGGTATTTCTTTCCTTGTGACTGAGCCATATATGTCTGGTCCAAACGGCGAGGTCAGACTATCCCCCGCCTCCCAATAGAATGATTTTCCTGCTACGAGCGCGAGATTCTATCCTACCACGTCCACGCCCATGCTGCGGGCGGTGCCTCTGACCGACTGCATGGCAGCCTCGAGCGTGAAGCAGTTCAGGTCCGGCATCTTGATCTTGGCGATCTCTTCCACCTGCTCCGCGGTGATCCGGCCCACCTTCTGCTTGTTGGGCTCGGGCGACCCCTTAGCCAAGTTCACCGCGCGCTTGATCAGCACGGGAACGGGCGGGGTCTTGGTTATAAACGTGAATGACCGGTCCGCATAGATCGTGATCACCACCGGGATGATCAGGCCTTCCTGGTCTTTCGCGGAGGTCTTGGCGTTGAACGCCTTGCAGAACTCCATGATGTTGACGCCCTGTGGGCCTAGCGCCGTGCCCACCGGGGGCGCCGGCGTGGCCTTCCCGGCCGGGATCTGAAGCTTGACCTGGGCAGTTACCTTCTTCGCCATTTAAATCTTCTCCACCTGCAAAAATTCGAGTTCCACCGGCGTCGCGCGGCCGAAAATCGTCACCAGCACGCGCACGGTGTTGCGCTCGGAGTTAACGTCGTCCACCTTGCCCGAGAAGTTCGCGAAGGGTCCGTCTATAATGCGCACCATCTCGCTCTTCTCAAAACTGAGCTTCGGCCTGGGCCGCTCGGCCGAGGACGCCTGGCGATGCAGGACGTCGTTGACCTCCTCGGCAGTCAGCGGCACCGGCTTGTTCCCGCCGCCGATGAAGCCCGTCACCCGCGGCGTGTTCTTGACCGCGTGCCAAAGCTCGTCGCTCATCGCTATTTCCACCAGCACGTATCCGGGGTAGAGCAGGCGCTTGCTGGTGACCTTCTTGCTGTTCCGCAACTCGACCACTTCCTCGGTGGGAATCAGAATCTGGCCGATCTTGTCCGCGTAGCCGAAGGCTTCGGCATGGCTCCGCAGGGAGTCCGCCACCTTCTGTTCGAAGCCGGAATAGGTGTGCAGAATGTACCACTGCTTGTCGGAGGCCGGCGCCGGAGCGCCCTCGGCCGCGGTTTCCATCTCAGGCGGCTCGGGAGGCGCCGTCTCTGGATTGTCGAGGTTGTCTTCTTCCGCCATGATGCACCCTGCCTAACGTGAAAACACGACGATGATCCGGTCGACCGTCATGGAGATTATCCTGTCGATCACGAAGAAATAAAGGGCGAACGCGAAAACGCAGGCGATGACTACGCCCGTGGTCGCGCGCACTTGCACCCAAGACGGCCAGGTTACCCGGCGCATCTCGGTTTGCAGTTCCTGGAAGTAGGCCTTGGTGGCCCCCGGCCAGCCCGCCACTCCCGCTATGGTCCCTTGCGCTTTTTCTGCCATGCTGACGCCCTTGAACGCGATGCTTTATGGCAGGGGCGGAGGGATTCGAACCCCCACTCGCGGTTTTGGAGACCGCTGGTCTACCGTTAAACCTACGCCCCTACTACGCGTCTATTTAATCTCTTTGTGTGCCTGGTGCTTGCGGCAATGCGGGCAGAATTTCTTCAGCTCCAGCCGCTCGGTGACCGTCTTCTTGTTCTTCGTGCTCGTATAGTTCCGGTTCTTGCACTCGGTGCATTGAAGCGTGATGATCTCGCGTGCCATTGTTACCTTACTTGATAATCTCGGTGACGGTGCCGGCGCCCACCGTGCGGCCGCCCTCGCGGATGGCGAAGCGCAGCCCCTTGTCCATGGCCACCGGCGTGATCAGCTCCACTTCCATGTTCACGCTGTCGCCCGGCATCACCATCTCCGTGCCCTCCGGCAGCTTGGCCACCCCCGTCACGTCCGTCGTCCGGAAGTAGAACTGCGGCCGGTACCCGTTGAAGAACGGCGTGTGCCGCCCCCCGTCGTCCTTGCTCAATACGTATACCTGCCCCTTGAACTTCGTGTGCGGCGTGATCGAGCCCGGCTTGGCGATCACCTGCCCCCGCTCCACCTCTTCCTTCTCCACGCCCCGCAGCAGCAGCCCTACGTTGTCCCCGGCCTGCCCCTGGTCCAGCAGCTTCTTGAACATCTCCACCCCGGTGACCACCGTCTTGCGCGTGTCCCGGAAGCCCACTATCTCCATCTCTTCGCCGACCTTCACTATCCCCTTCTCCACCCGGCCCGTTACCACCGTGCCCCGGCCCTGGATCGAGAAGATGTCCTCAATCGGCATCAGAAACGGCTTGTCCACTTCCCGCACCGGAATCGGTATATAGCTGTCTACCGCGTCCATCAACTCCAGCACGCCCTTCTCCCACTGCGGATCCCCGTTCAAAGCGCCCAGCGCGTTCACCCGTATCACCGGCACTTCGTCGCCCGGAAATTCGAACTTCTTCAGCAGGTCCCGGACTTCCAGCTCCACCAGGTCCAGCAGTTCCGGGTCGTCCATCATGTCCACCTTGTTCAGGCAAACCACGATGCTCGGCACCCCCACCTGCCGCGCCAGCAGCACGTGCTCCCGGGTCTGCGGCATCGGCCCGTCCGGCGCCGCCACCACCAGAATCGCCCCGTCCATCTGCGCCGCCCCGGTGATCATGTTCTTGATGTAGTCGGCGTGCCCCGGACAGTCCACGTGCGCGTAGTGCCGCTTGGCCGTCTCGTACTCGATGTGCGCCACCGCGATCGTGATCCCGCGCGCCTTCTCTTCCGGCGCGTTGTCGATCGAATCGAAGCTCCGGAACTTCACCTTCGGGTTCGCCTTCCCCAACGTCCGGGTGATGGCCGCCGTCAGCGTCGTCTTGCCGTGATCGATGTGCCCGATCGTCCCCACGTTGACGTGCGGCTTACTGCGGTCGAATTTTTCCTTCGCCATATTGTCCCTCTTGAAAATGAATCCTGGAGCCGATGACCGGGTTTGAACCGGTGACCTCGTCCTTACCAAGGACGCGCTCTACCAACTGAGCTACATCGGCCCTTCGAAAACGTGTCCCGGCCGCGGCAAATTCTGGTGGACGGGGGAGGATTCGAACCTCCGTAGCCCGCAAGGAGCGGCAGGTTTACAGCCTGCTGCCATTAACCACTCGGCCACCCGTCCAGACTCTTCGACTCTTAGCTCCCGCGCGGATTGCTCGGCATCCGGACTGGAGCTGGCGGAGGGATTTGAACCCCCGACCCTCTGATTACAAATCAGATGCTCTGCCAACTGAGCTACGCCAGCCGGGCAAAACTCGATTGTAGCAGAATATTCCTGGAGCGGGAGACGGGAATCGAACCCGCAACCAACAGCTTGGAAGGCTGTGACTCTACCATTGAGTTACTCCCGCGGCTCCATCTGCGATTGTACGGGAACCGCGGGGCATGGGTCAACGCGAGCCGCGCGAGAGCAGTACGATCTTGAGGGTTTGGATGATGATAAAGGCGTCCAGGGCGGGAGAGAGATTCTTTATGTAGAACAGGTCGTATTCCAGCTTGCGGGCGGCGTCGACTACGGTGTCGCCGTAAGGGTGATTGATCTGGGCCCAGCCGGTGATGCCGGGCCGCACGGCGTGGCGCTGGCGGTAAAACGGGATCTGCTCGGAGAGCGTTTCGACGAATTCGGGCCTTTCCGGGCGGGGTCCAATAATGGACATTTCCCCGCGCAGCACGTTGAACAACTGCGGAAGTTCGTCCAGCCGGAGGCGGCGCAGCCAGCGCCCCAGGGGCGTCACTCGCGGGTCGTCCTTTGCCGCCCAAACCGCGCCCGTATCGGCCTCCGCGTCGGCACGCATCGAGCGGAATTTATACAGAGTGAAGGTCCCGCCACGCCAACCGACCCTGGTTTGGCGATAGAAGACCGGCCCCCGCGACGTAAGTTTGATGGCCAGGGCGAATAACAGCATAAAGGGCGCGCACACGACGGCGCCGGCCAGCGCGATCAGATTGGAGTAGGCCAACTGCAGGGCGACGTTGCCCGACCGCGGCCCGAGTTCCCCGGAGTAGACCAGTTGGCTGGGCCGGAGTCCCTCCAGTGGCACTTTCTTGAAGATGCTTTCGTAGGCCGTGGCAGCCTCTTCAATCCTGACGCCGGCAAAGCTTAGATCCAGGAGATCGCTCATCGGAGCGCGGCTCCTGCGCTCCGCCAAACCCACCACAATGCGCTCGGGCTTGAGCCGGCCTACGACTACACGCAGATCGGCCATCGTCCCCAGCCAAGGCAGGCCCCCCGTCAGATCCTGTCTTGACGTATCGCTCAGGTAGCCTACGGGCAGCAACCCCAGCGCGGGGTGCCCCTTGAGGTGCTCAGCGATGCTGACCGCCAGTCCGCTGCTGCCCAGGAAAAGAACGGGGACTTCACCCAGGGCGCGCATAACCACGGCGCTGTAGAAGATGCGCCAGCCGTACAGGGTCGCGAGGCTGGCCGCGCTGCCATACACCATCAACCAGCGTGGCAGGAACCACGCGGCGCTGATGTAGCCGAAAAAAGCCTGGGCAATGAACGCGATGCCCATGACCTGGCAGCACTGCTGCAACAGCAGCATCTTCGATCTCACGTAAACCTCGGAGTAAAGATCGTGGAAATGAAGCGCCACCAGGATGCTGAGCAGGACCGTGCCGATGCGGATCAACCCACCGTCGTAGAGTAGGTAGACGGCCGGGTCCACGTCCAGCACGGCGTAGCCGGCCAGAACGAAGCAGGTGAAGACCAGCACTGCTTCGGTAAGCAGCAGGCTAACCACGTTGGACGGGATGAGATGGCGGAACAGCCGGGGCATCGTGGTTCCAGCCGGGGACCGCACCAGCCGGCAATCCGCAAGTTTAGCATGGCGGGACAGTGTATACAGGATCTATACTAAGAGTAGTGATGGCTGGCGTAGCGCTCTTGACGCCGCCCTCCTATGTCTGGCACATCCATTGAAATCATCGCCATCCTGCTGCTGATACTTGCCAACGGCGCTTTCTCCTTGTCGGAGTTCGCAATCGCATTCGCCCGGAAATCCCGCCTGCGCCAACTGGCGGACGAGGGCAACCGGAATGCTAGCGTCGCCCTGGATCTCGCCGGCGAGCCCGCCCAGTTCCTCTCCACGGTCCAGGTGGGGCTGACTCTGATTGCAACCCTGGCCGGCGCTGTCGGCGGCGTGACCCTGGCCGGAGACCTTTCCGCATGGCTGAACACGATCCCGTGGGTGGCGCCGCACGGCAAGTCGGTAGCGCTCACCCTGGTCGTCGTGACCATCAGTTTTCTGTTCCTGATTCTGGGCGAACTGGCGCCAAAGAGAATCGCCTTGTCCAACCCGGAGCGCTTTGCCCTGGCGGTCGCGCCGGCCATGCTGGGGCTTTCCAGGGCCGCCGGTCCGGTGGTCCGGTTCCTGAGTTGGTCGACGGACCTCGTTCTCCGCGCCTTTGGCATCCAGAGCCATGCCGAGCCGCCGGTGACCGAGGAAGAGATCAAGTTCATGATCGAAGAGGGAACCGAAGCGGGCGCCTTCGAAGAAGCGGAGCAGGAGATAATCGAGGGTGTTTTTGGCCTGGGCGACCGGCGCGCCGTGGAACTGATGCGGCCCCGCATGGACATTGTCTGGCTGGATATTCAGGACACGGCCGAAGCCATTTGGGCGACCATCGCCAAGCACACCTATTCCCGTTTCCCAGTGGGGGATGGCAGCCTGGACCAGGTGTTGGGTTACGTGCACGTCAAGGATCTGCTCGGTTTGCACATTGAAGACCGCCCGCTCGACGTGCGGACCTGCCTGCGAACACTGCCGGCCGTGCCGGAGACCATGCGGGCGCTGAACGTCCTGGAAATGTTCAAGCAGTCGCGCGCCCATATCGCCCTGGTGGTCAACGAGCACGGTTCCGCCGAAGGCCTGATCACCATCCACGACATCCTTGAAGCGCTGGTGGGGGACTTGCCGTCGCCGGGCGAAAAGGAAGAGCCGCGTGGCACCCAGCGGGAGGACGGATCATGGCTCGTCGACGGAAGCACGCCGGTCTTCGAGTTCAAGGAATTGCTTGACATCCGGGAAATGCCGGGCGAAGACGACGGAAATTACACAACCCTGGGGGGCTTCGTGCTCGCCCAGCTAGGGCGGATGCCGGCGGTAGGGGACCATTTTGAAGCCGGTGCCAAGCGCTACGAGGTCGTGGACATGGACCGCAACCGCGTGGACAAGATCCTGGTCAGCGAAGCGCCGGAGCCGGCCGCCGGCTCCGAGGAGAGTGCGGAGACCTAGCCCGGCGGCGATTCAAGGCGCGATCACCAACTGATTGTCGACCTTGACCACGCCTTTCACCTTTTTGGCGAGGCTTGTGGCGCGGTCCTTCTGCTTCTCGTCGTGAACCTTGCCGCGCAGAGTGACAACTCCGTCCTTGACGACAATATCGAAGCCCCCGCCCTTCACCCGGGAGTCGGTGGCCAGCTTAACGCTTACTTCGTCGCTGATCTGGTCGTCGGAGATCTTCTTGCCGGCGGCCATCAGCGGCGCGCAGTAAACGCCAGCCACTGACAGAATCAGCAGCAGCGCCAGAATTCGCATGTCACTCCGCCTCGCCACCAGTCATCAACCGCCAGTCTACCGCGTCGAGAAACTGGGGGTTCTCGCGCCAATTGGAGCGCACCTTGACGAATAGCTCCAGAAAGATCTTTCGGCCCAGGAGCTTTTCCATCTCCTGGCGCGCATCCGTGCCGATCCGCTTGAGCATGGCGCCCTTGGCTCCGATGAGAATGCCTTTCTGTCCCTCGCGCTCCACGTAGATGGTCGCCGCGATTCGGGTGAGGCTCCCGGTCTCGGCCCACTCGTCCACCAACACCGCCACGGCGTGCGGCACTTCGTCGCGGGTCTGACGCAGTACGTGCTCGCGAATGATCTCCGCGGCCAGAAAGCGCTCGGGCTGATCGGTCACGTAATCCGGCGGGAACAAGGCCGGCCCCTCGGGCAGACGCTTGACGATCTCGCTCCGCAGCAAGTCCAATCCCTCACCGGTGCGCGCCGAGATGGGCAGGTAATCGTCGAAAGAATAGAGGGAAGTGTAGTGCTGGATCAGTTCGAGCAGTGCGCCCTTCCCCTTGAGCGCGTCGACCTTGTTGAGCAGCAGCAGCACCGGCGTTCCGGTGGAACAAACCAGTTCCACCGCCTGGCGATCTTCTTCACTGGGGCGCCGCGTCGCATCCACCACGTAAAGAAAAAGATCCTGCTGATCCAGCGCCGCCCTCACCGTCTGCAGCATACGCCGGTTGAAAAGCGAATCCGGATGGTGAATTCCGGGCGTGTCCACGAAGACCACCTGCGCGCCGGGAAGGTTCACCACTGCGCGGACCGAGGTGCGCGTGGTCTGGGGCCTGGGCGCGACGATGGCCAGCTTCATGCCGGCCAGCCTGTTCAGCAGAGTCGACTTGCCGGAGTTCGGCCGGCCCAGGATGGAGACGAATCCGGAGACGAAGCGCGGCGCGGTTGGTTCGCTCATGAGTGCGCCCTCTGGATCAGGCCCGCCGGCAGGCCGAGTTTCGTTCTCCAGCGCTTCTCGGCGCGGGCCATGCGGCCGCGGTCGGTGGCGTGGTCCAGGCCCGTGAGGTGGAGCACGCCGTGGAGCATGAGAATCGCGATTTCCTGCTCGAGGCCATGCCCGCATTCCCGCGCCTGTTGTTTCGCTCTTTCGACCGAGATGGCCATCTCGCCGAGGAAGTCATCCGGGCCCGGCTCCGGGAACGAGAGGACATCGGTGGGATAGTCCTCGCCTAGAAACTCGCGGTTCAGGCGGCGCAGTTCCCGGTCGTCGGTAAGCAGGCAGGTGAAGCGCCGGCCCCCCGCTACGTCGCCGGCCAGTTGTTCGGCCAGAGCGCGCAGGCGGCGGCGTGGAAGCCGCGCCGGCGCACGCAGGTATATAAGCGGATTCTCGGTGAGGGGCATGGGACTTCTCAGGCGCCGGAACCTTCGCCGGCGGGGTCGGTCAGTTTGAGCTGAAGCTGCAACCCGGCTCCATTGGCCTCTTGGTAGCGCTCGTAAGCCTTGACGATCCTTTGCACCAGGTAGTGGCGCACCACGTCGCGCTCGTCGAAGTACACGAAGCGTATGCCCTCGACGCCGCGCAGGACCTCGACGGCTTCCAGCAGCCCGCTGCGCTTGCCGGCGGGCAGGTCGATCTGGGTGATGTCGCCGGTTACGACCATCTTGGAGTTGAAGCCCTGGCGGGTGAGCATCATCTTCATCTGTTCGGGCGTGGAGTTCTGCGCTTCGTCCATGATGATGAAGCTGTCGTTCAGCGTGCGTCCGCGCATGAAGGCCAGCGGCGCCACCTCTATGACGCCCCGCTCGAGCAACCGCTCGACTTTGTCCCCTTCGAGCATGTCGTAGAGGGCGTCGTAAAGGGGCCGCAGGTAAGGATCGACCTTCTCTTGAAGCGTGCCGGGCAGGAAGCCCAGCCGCTCGCCCGCCTCCACCGCCGGGCGGGTCAGGATGATGCGGCTCACCTGCTTGGCCAGCAGCGCCGAGACGGCCATGGCGACCGCCAGGTAGGTCTTGCCGGTGCCGGCCGGCCCGATGCCGATGGCCAGGTCATTGCGCTCGATCGCCTCCACGTAACGGCGCTGGTTGGCGGACTTGGGCGCGATCGTCTTCTTGCCGAAGTTGCGCTGCCTGCCGCTGACCACCAGATCGCGCAACGCGGTCTCGCGGTCTTCGGTGAGCACCCGGAAGTATCCGTTCAAATCGCCGTTGGAAAAGCCGTGGCCTTCTTTGACCAGGGCCACGTAATCTGCCAGAATGCTTTCGGCCCGGGAGACGCCGTCTTCATCTCCTTCGACTTCCAGGCTGTCGTCCAGCAACTGTATGCTGACGTTCAGGCCGTTTTCGAGCAAACGTATATTCTCGTCACGGGTGCCGAAGAGAGATTCAATCCCGCGGCTGATCCGGACGGTGGTTTTGGTCCTCAATTGAGTCTGGCTACCTCGAATCTGGCGGCTTCGAATTGAGCGCCGTCCGCGTGCGCGGGGATGGGAACATTCAATCGAAGTATAGCATCCGAAATGGGTCAGCCTGAACTGCGCGATTTATTCGGAAGCCTCGGATGGGTAGTGTCATCGGGTATATGCTCTCTATTGGCTGAAGTCCACTGCCACGTGATGCGTGGAAGACGTTAGAGCCGGAAGATTCGCGTAGTACAGAAGGAGCCGTTTATCAGCCGTTTGTCCAGCAGGCGGCTTGCTTCAAGAGAAGAACGCAGGCGATGACTGGACAAATCATCCTCTTCTGCTTCCTGATCGTTGCGGTGGACGCCTGCCCACTCGCTGCGGCTGACCGTTCGTACACCAGCGCCAAGTACGGTTTCTCAGCCCAGTCCCGGGCTCCTGGCAAGAATTTGAGATCGTCGACCGGGGCACCAGTGGCAGGCAGGAGCACGTGGACATCCTTAGCTTCCCTCAGAGCCGCGCTGTCCACGGTGTGCTCCTACCCACCCATGGCGCAGATTCAAGCTTTTCCGCTCTTGGTTCCCCCGGCCAGCATCGATGGCTAGAACCCCGGGAGCAGTCGCCGTGGATGCGCCGCATCAGCCCGGCGCTCGAACGGGTCGTCCGCCCAAACCGGCGGACGCAGTGTTTTCCGTAATGGGGTAATTTGGTGCTGTCCCCATTTGATGCGGAGAATCGGGCGTTATAATCTTTTTATCCTATGGCTCAGCTTGGACGCTACGAACTAGAGCAGCTCATCGGACGCGGCGGAATGGGAGAGGTGTATCGCGCCCACGATACGCTCCTCGGCCGGACGGTGGCGATCAAGGTATTCCGCGCCCCCGAGGGTGTCGCAGCCGCGGAGACGGCCAGTCACCGCGAACGGTTGCTTCGGGAAGCTCAAGCGGCGGCACGGTTGAGTCATCCTAATATCGTCTCGGTCTTCGACTTTGCCGAAGAGGCGGACGTCGCTTACATCGTGATGGAACTGGTCGAGGGCGAGACGCTCGACGCCTTGCTGGCGCGCACGGGAACGCCTCTGCCGCCCGGCGAGGCCGTCCGGATCGTCGCCGCGGCGGCGCGGGCGCTCGACTACGCGCATGCGCACAGCATCATCCATCGCGACATCAAGCCCGCGAATATCATGATCCTCCCCACCGGTGAGGTCAAGATCGCCGATTTCGGCATTGCCAAATTCACCGGCGCCAGTTCGCTGACCCTGACCGGCATGGTGATGGGGACTCCCTACTACATGGCTCCGGAACAGGTCATGGCGCAGACGTTGAGCGGGCACATCGATCAATTCGCCCTGGCTGCCGTGGCTTACACCATGCTCACCGGCCAGAAGCCCTTCGCGGCGGATACTCTGCCCTCGCTGGTCAACCAGATTCTTCACTCGGAGCCCCCGCCTGCCAGCACGCTCAATCCCCTTATCTCCCGAAGAACAGACGCGGCCATCATGAAGGGCATGGCCAAGAACCCCGCCGAGCGGTTCAAGGATTGCTCCGATTTCGCGGGCGCGATTGAGGCTTCCTTCGTCCCCGCGAAACCTGCCGCTGTGCCGGGACGCCGCATCTGGCTTGGCGCCGCGGGTCTGCTGGCGGCGTCTCTCTGTGTTGCCGGTTTTTTCGCGATCCAGCGCTTCCGTGAGCCGGGACCTAAGGCCGCGGTCCTTCCGCCCGCACCGATCGCAAAGGTGGAACCTGCGCCTGCTCCGGCGCCTGCTCCGATACCCGCACCCCAGAAGCGCGCAGCCCCCAGTTCATCCGGCGGCAATCAATTCGGTTGACGGTCTGCGTTACGTGCGAGTGCCGGCCGGCAGCGCCGACATAGGCTGCGTCGATGCGGACAGTCTCTGCAGCGACGACGAGAAACCCCGCCATACGGTTAACATCCCAAACCCATTCTGGATGACCCGCACCGAGGTGAGCGTAGCCGCCTATCGCAAGTTCACGGTGGCGAAGAAACGGCCGATGCCTCCTCCCTCCGCTTCGAATCCGGCTGGGGGTGATGCGGCGCAGCCGGTGGTGAGCGTGACCTGGCAGGATGCCCAGGACTATTGTGGATGGGCCGGCGGACGCTTGCCGGCGGAGGCGGAATGGGAATACGCGTCCCGGGCCGGCGACACCAAGGCTCTTCCAGACGGCCTCGATGCGCGGGCCTGGCATGGGGCCAACAGCGGCGGAGTTCATCATCCGGTCGGCAGCAAGGCCCCCAATGCCTGGGGCCTGTACGACATGCAGGGCAACGCCTGGGAGTGGTGCGCCGACTGGTTTGGCCCGAAGTATTACCGGGAGTCTCCGCGGGATGCGCCCAATGGCCCCGCCAGCGGATCAGGCCGCGTGATCCGTGGAGGCGCCTGGAACTCCGACGCGAGATACCAGCGTTACTCCGAAAGAAACCTGAGCGATCCCAGCCAGTCCACCACCGTGGTCGGATTCCGCTGCGTGCTGGAATCGCTGCGTTGATACTGATACCTAGACTGAGGTAATTACGATGGCGCTGACACCGCAACAGAAGCAGGAATTCTTCGAAAAGATCCGCCAGGACACGATCACGGGGATCAAACGCGACCACGATAGGTTCTCTTACCGGGTCATGGGATGGTGCCGGAACAAGTTCCGCAGCGCCATCGGCATGAGCGACGACAGCAAGATGGCGGCGGGATACAAGCTCGGCGCCAAGCTGGCGCTGATGCCTCTCGAAGTGCCCGTGCTGAAACCTATTCTCGACATGATCATCAGCGCGGGCATCTCGGCGGCCCAGGCGAAGTCGCTGGCATGGGACATGGACCATGCGGGAGACAGGGACGAGAAGGTTCAAGTCTCTGGGGAATGGGCGGTGCTCAAGGGCGCGGAAGCTTTCAAGGACGCCGTCCGCAAGATCGACGACGCGGCCAACGCTTTCAACCAGCGCGGGGCGCCGCAGCATTGCGATGACTACTGTGAATGGGTAAAGAGCTTCTACTACTGGAGGTACCGCCTGGACCGGTTGCGATACTACCAGGCGCTGCTGCAGGGCTATCTGACGGCCGTGGACGGCAAGCTCGCCGACGCGGAGAGGTTCTGGCAACAGCAGGAGTTCAAGCTTAAGCAGGAAGGCCCGAGGGTTTTCGACGACTGGAGCTGGCACCACAAGAATTGCCGGGATAGGGAGACGTGTGTGTTCCCCTGGGATGACTGGAAGAAGACGGCGGAGATTTCGGGGCCGGTTCTGAATACAACGTCGGCGAATCTGGCAGCCATGAAACTGAGGCCGATTGTCCCGCCGCGGCCGCCCAGGCCGCAGTTTCCGTCGCTTCCGCCCAAGCCGCAGTTTCCGCCGCGCAAGCCGTGACCCGCGGTGGGACAAATCAAACCGGAGACTCAAACCAAACCGGGGACAGCAACCAGTTGTGCAATCGTCTTGAGCGACTTGTGTGCGCTCCCGCCCGGTCGCTCGCCAAACCGGCGGACTCGGTGTTCTCCGAAATGGGGTAATTTGGTACTGTCCCCATTTGATGGCGCCCATAAGATTTTTTGATTGGACGCGGCGGCGTGAAGTCCATAGGCTGGTGTTGAATGGGCAGCGATGTCCCCCACCTGGATTTGCTTCACCGCATCAGCGGCATTGTCAGTTCCAACCGCACTCTCGACCAGATGCTCAACGAACTGGTCGCGCTGACCCGCGAGGTCACGCGGTCCGACGCCTGCCTGGTTTACCTGCTCGACACGGACAGCGACGAAATTGTGCTGCGTGCCTCGCAGCTTCCGCATGCCTACGAGGTGGGCGCGCTGCGTCTCCACGTGGGCGAGGGAGTGACGGGCTGGGTGGCCGAGCACAAGTCGGTGGTGTCGCTCTCCTCCAACGCGTCCGCCGACAAGCGCTTTAAGCGCTTCCCCGCCCTCACCGAAGACACCTTCGAGGCGTTCCTTTCGGTGCCCCTGGTGGCCGGTGGAGAAGCCATCGGCGTCATCAACGTGCATCACCGCGAACCTCACGAGTACGACCCGGAGGAGATCGCGCTGGTCTCTTTCATCGGCGAGCAGATGGGAGCGGCGATCGTCCGCGCCCGGCTGGGTGAAGAAAACGCCAGGCTCCAGGAGGAGACGCTGGAAATGAAGCGCCAGCTTGAAACGCGCAAGCTGGTGGAGCGCGCCAAGGGCATCTTGCAGCAGCGCCTCCATCTCACCGAGGAGGACGCCTACCTTCAGCTTCGCAACGAGAGCCGCCGCCGCCGCCGCCCCATGCGCGAACTGGCGGAAGCCATCATCGACGGCAAAGAGCCCGGCGATTCCTGAAACAATCTCCCCCTTAACGCGTATATATTAGAGGAGAAGAGTAAAAATGGCATGACCACCGGTGCGCCCTTTCGGGAAGCCGTTATGATTGCGGCCGCCTCCCTTCGATCCAGCAAGCTTCGCAGCTTCCTGACCCTGCTGGGCATTATCCTGGCAACCGCGACCCTGATCGCCGTCATGTCCGTGATCCGGGGCATGGATGTATTCGTGGCCACCTCGATTTCCAACATGGGCGCCGACGGATTCCGCCTGGTCCGCCTGGCCATGATTGGGGATTTCGATCCCAAGAAGTACATGGAGCTGATGCGCCGCAACCCCGAATTCAGCGTCGCCGAGTTTGAGTTCATCAAGGATAAGGCCCTGCTCGCGAGGGAAGTTGGGATGGAACTTTCCCGCAGCGTCCCGGTCCGCTACGGAGGCAATCTCATCGAGACCGTCACCATGCGCGGCCAGACCGCCAATATGGCGCTGGTCACGAACGTCGAGGTGGGGACGGGACGCTTCATCACGGACATGGAAGACGAGAAGGGTGTAAGCGTGGCCTTCATCGGGGAGGACCTCCGGGTCCGCTTCTTCGAAGGACTCGATCCGATCGGCAAGACCGTCTACGTCAGCGGCCGCCCCTTTCGGGTGGTCGGGGTAGCCAAGAAGCAAGGTTCCATGATGGGCCAGTCGCGCGACAACTTCCTGGTGATCCCGGTCCGCACCTTCATCAAGATGTACGGCTCCAGGCGCGGTGTCAGCATCTACATCGTAGCCACCGATCATGCTCATTTCACGCAGTCGCAAGATGAAGTCAGGGTTTTGCTACGGGCCTACCGCGGGCTGAAGCCGAAGGACGAGGACAACTTTTCGATCTACAGCTCCGATTCGCTGCTGGCGGCGTGGAACCAGTTGACCGGCGTCCTGGCGGCCACGGCGGTAGCCATCGTATCCGTGTTCATGGTGGTCGGCGGCGTGGTGATCATGAACATCATGCTGGCCGTCGTCACCGAGCGCACGCATGAGATCGGCATCCGGAAATCGGTCGGGGCGAGCCGGCGCGACATCCTCAGCCAGTTCCTGGTCGAGTCATCGATGCTTTCGGCGACAGGAGGGCTGATCGGCGTCCTGCTGGCCTGGGTGGCGACCCTGATCGTTAAGAGCTTCACTTCCGTGCCCATGGCAATTCCTTATTCGGCCGTGATCGTGGGCGTGGGTATGTCCACCGCAGTAGGCCTGTTCTTCGGAATCTATCCGGCCAAGAGAGCGGCGATGCTTAGCCCGATCGTGGCCTTGAGGGCGGAAAAATGAGCGGCTCTGAGCTCCTCTCGGCGGCGCGGATGGCGTTCGATACCATCCGTGTGCACAAGATGCGCAGTCTGCTGACGGTGCTGGGCGTGATCATCGGCACCGGCACCGTGGTGGCGGTTGGCTCGATCATCACTGGCGTGGACTCGGCGGTCGTCAACATCATGCGGAGCTTCGGGCCGGAGACCGGCTTCGCCTTCAAGTTCAATACCGGCTTCGGCCGAGTCACCCGCGAGGAACTTCTCCGCAAGCCGCTGACCTGGGAGGACGCGCAGGCCATCAGCGAGCGCTGCCCGTCGGTGGTGCAAGTCTCCCCCATGCTTCTCAGCCCGGCTACCTTCAGTTCGCGCGGCGGCATGGACCGGGTGCGTTACAAGGGCAACGACCTGTACAACATCGAATTCTACGGCGCCGACGAATCTTACATTGCGGCCCCCAGCGAGAAGATGAAGGATGGGCGTTTCTTTACGGACATGGAAAGTCGCCGGCGGGTTCCGGTAGTCGTTGTAGGTGAGGACCTGGCTAAAGCCGTCTTCTCTACCGAAAACCCCCTGGGCAAGAAATTGGACGTGAACGGCCACCAGTTCGAAGTCATCGGGGTGATCGCGCGGCCCTCGGCGTCCTTCCCTGGACAAGAGGACAGGCGGGTACTGCTGCCCTATTTCACCATGCGCAAGATGTTCCCCAACGCCAAGGAGAACTTCATCGTGTTCGTCGCCAAGACCGGCAAGCTGGCCGCGGCCATCGACGAAGTACGAGTGGTGTTGCGCCAGCAGCGCCGGGTGCCCTATAGCAAGCCGGACAACTTTTCAATCTCGACCGGCGAGCAGATGCTCGAGCAGTTCCGCAATATCACCTCGACCGTGGCGCTGGTGATGATTTCGCTCAGCTCGATCGGTCTCCTGGTGGGCGGCATCGGCGTGATGAATATCATGCTGGTCTCGGTAACCGAGCGGACGCGGGAGATCGGGGTGCGCAAAGCTATCGGGGCGCGCCGGAGCGACATCACCGCCCAGTTTCTGACGGAGGCCGTGGTGCTGACTGCCTCGGGCGGGATCATAGGATTGCTGTTTGGCTGGCTGGTTTCGACCGCCGCCCGCCTGGCGTTCCCGACACTTGCCTACCCAGGTTCCTTTATGGGCGGCGGCTCTCGGTGTCGCGGTGTCGGTGGCGGTCGGCCTGTTTTTCGGGGTATGGCCGGCCACCAAGGCGGCGCGGCTTGACCCCGTAGTACGCGTTACGATATGAGTAATGAGACGCGCATTCGCCCGAGCCGCTCTTTGGCTCATCGCGCCGTGCCTCCTGCTGGCCCAGAACCTCCAGGAATTCGAAAAGAAAGTCACTGAGTTTACCCTCGCCAACGGCCTGCACTTCATCGTGCTCGAGCGCCATGAGGCGCCGGTGGTTTCCTTTCACACCTACGTGAACGCAGGATCGGTGGACGACCCCGGCGGCAAGACCGGCCTGGCGCATATGTTCGAGCACATGGCGTTCAAGGGGACCACCACTATCGGGACAACCAACTACCCCGCGGAGAAGAAAGCGCTGGATGCGATCGAAACCGCCTATGACGCGCTGGACGCTGAGCGGAACCGCGGCTTGCGCGCGGACCCCAAGAAGGTCGAGGCGCTGGAGGCCGGCCTTAAGGCCGCCATCGATAAGGCCGGCAGCTACGTGGACCAGAACGCCTACCCCCGCATCATCGAGGAGAACGGCGGGGTGGGCCTGAACGCCGGCACCGGCGAGGACAGCACCAGTTTTTTCTACAGCCTGCCCTCCAACCGGATGGAACTTTGGTTCCTGCTCGAATCGCAACGCTTCCGAACCCCCGTTTTCCGGGAGTTCTACAAGGAGCGCGACGTGGTCCGCGAGGAGCGGCGGATGCGCATCGAGTCCAGCCCCGATGGCCAGATCATGGAGATGCTGCTGGCCGTCGGATTCGCCGCGCATCCGTACCGTAACCTGCCCGGCGGGTGGGCCAGCGATATCGAGAATTTGCGCGTCGCCGACGCCCGGCGCTTCTTTCAGACGTACTACGTGGCGGCGAACATCACCATAGCGATCGCCGGAGATGTGAACCCGGTGGAGGCCAAGCGCCTGGCGGAAAAATACTTCGGCCCGTTGCCCAAAGCCTCGCCGCCGCCGCGGGTGGTCACGGTGGAGCCCGAGCAGGACGGCGAGAGGCGCGCGGAAGTCGTCTCGCCCAGCCAGCCGCTGCTCATGATCGGATACAAGCGTCCCGATCAGCTCGACAAGGACGATCCGGTGTTTGACGTCCTGGCTACGATTCTTTCCTCCGGGCGGACCGGCCTTCTTTACCAGGATCTGGTCCGCGACAAGCGGAGCGCCTTCGGCGCCCAGGCAGTCGCCTCCTTTCCCGGCACCAAGTATCCGACCCTGTTTCTGCTCTATGTGAGCGCCTCGTTAAACCACACCGTCGAGGAGAACGAGAACGCCTGCTACGCCATCCTGGCGAAGCTGCAAGAGGCGCCGGTGGACAAGGAGACCCTGGATCGGGTTAAGACCAAGGTCCGCGCGTCGCTCATACGGCAGTTGGACAGCAACACCGGCCTGGCCGAGCAGCTCGCTTACTACTACGTCAACTACGGCGACTGGCGAAAGCTGTTCACCAGCATCGACGACATCGACCGGGTAACTGCCGCGGACGTGCAACGCGTGGCCCGCCAGTACTTCAAGCGGGAGCAGCGGACGGTCGTTTACACGGTGAGTCCCAAGGCGGAGGCGGGCCAATGAAAACCATTCGAAGACTGCTGCCGCTGTTGCTCATCGCGCTGCTGGCTCCTGCGCAGACCCGGCCGGCGGCGGCGCCCGAGCCATCTTACCAGAACCTGAAGTACGCCCCGCTGAAGCCGGTCACCATTCCGGAGGTTGCGGCATACACCCTCTCGAACGGCATGCGGGTTTACCTGCTGGAGAACCACGAACTGCCGCTCGTCAGGGGCTTCGCCCTCGTCCGGAGCGGCAACCTGTTTGATCCGCCCGGCAAGATCGGCCTGGCGGGGTTGACCGGGACAGTGATGCGCACGGGCGGCACGGCGGCGCACACCGGAGAGCAATTGGACCAGGCGTTGGAAAATGTGGCGGCGTCGGTCGAGTGCGGGATAGGCGAGACCTCCGGCAGCGTGAGCTTCTCCGCGCTGAAGGAGAACACCGATCAGGTGCTGAGCCTCTTTCGGGAGGTCCTGACCTCGCCCGAGTTTCGCGAGGATAAGCTTGGCCTGGCCAAGTCGCAGTTGAACAGCGCCATCTCCCGCCGCAACGACGAACCCAGTGAGATCGCCGCCCGGGAGTTCACGGAGTTGGTGTACGGCAAGGATACGCCCTACGGCTGGCGCATCGAGTACGCTGACGTGGACCGCATCCAGCGCGAGGACTTGGTCGGCTTCTACCGGCGCTATTTCTTCCCGGCCAACATCAGGCTTGCGGTCTACGGGGACTTCGACGCGGCCGGGATGCGGGATAAGCTCGAAAAACTCTTTGCCGGTTGGACGGTCGAGCAGCCCCCGGTGCCCGCGTTTCCCGCGGTTCGCGAAAAGCCCGCGGCAGGAGTGAACCTGGCGGAGGCGCCGGACACTACCCAGACGTTTTTTCAAATTGGCCACCTGGGGGGCGTGCTGCGCGACAAGGACTATCCGGCGCTGGAAGTCATGGCCGATATTTTGGGCGGCGGCTTCCGCAGCCGGCTGTTCCGCAGGGTGAGGACCGATCTGGGCTACGCCTACGACGTCTCCGCGTATTGGGGCGCGGCCTACGACCACCCGGGCGTGTTCGTGGTCGCCGGCAGCACCAAATCGGCGTCCACGACGGACGCGCTGATCGTGATCAAGGAGGAGATTCAGAAGATTCGGACGACTGAAGTCTCCGATGCCGAGCTTCAGGCCGCCAAGGATACGGTTCTCAACAGCTTTGTATTCAAGTTCGACTCGCCGGGCAAGACCCTCAACCGGGTTGTCACCCAGGACTACTACGGCTATCCGCGAGATTTCATCTTTCAGTATCAGAAGGCAGTCGCGGCTGCGAGTAAGGCCGACATCCTGCGCGTGGCGAAGGAATATATCAAGCCCGAGAGTTTCACTATCGTCGCTGTGGGGAAATCGAAGGATTTCGGCCGCCCGCTGACGGAGCTGGGCTCCGCGGTGACGCAAATCGACTTGACCATTCCCAAGCCGGAGGGGCAGAAGAAGGAGCCATGAAGAAGCTGCTTGTTTTCCTGCTGTCGATGGCGGCCGTCTCGGCCCAGACTAACGAGGATAAGGGCAAGCGGATCGTCATGGATGCGCTGGCCGCGCTGGGCGGAGACCGGTTCCTGGCCATGCGCGACCGCACCGAGACCGGCCGCGCCTATTCGTTTTACAACGAGCAGCTCTCCGGCCTTTCCGCTGGCCACCATTCAGACCAAGTACCGGGCGGTGCCCGGCCAGCCTTCCATCAACTCCCCCGGCATGCTGGAGCGGCAGGCGTTCGGCAAGAAGCAGGAGTCTGGATCCGTGCTGTTTACGAACACCGCCGGCTACGACATCACTTTTCGCGGCGCCCGTCCCATTCCCGACGAGTCGTTCCAGAGGTACAGGGAAACGGTCTGGCGGAATTTCTTCTACGTGCTGCGGATGCGGCTCAATGAGCCGGGGCTGATGTTCGATTCGAAGGGGCTGCAGGTGTGGATGAACCAGCCGGTCCAGATCGTGGATATCACCGACGCGCAGAACCAGGTCCTGACCGTGTACTTCCACGAATCCACAAAGCTCCCCGTCCACCAGGTCTTTTACCGGCGCGACCCGAAGACCAAGGAGAGGATCGAGGAAGTGACCGACTACGGCAAGTACGTCGACGTGGGCGGCATCCGGTGGCCATTCACCGTGCAGCGCACCCGCGACAAGCAGAAAATCTACGAGTTGTACGCCGACACGGTCACGATCAACGACGACCTGCCCGACAGCCTGTTCGATCTCCCCGCCGGCGTCAAGATGCTGCCCAAGGAGCGGTGAGTAGGGGCACGGCGGCGCCGTGCCCCTACGGGATCTTCGCGGTCTTGATGTAGTCCAGCTTCGGGAACTCCTGGATGAGGTAGGTGTTGCCTTCCTGCTCGATCCGGGACTGGTCGGGGCCTTGCCGCCGGCGGACCTCGCCGTAGCCGCTGAACAACTGGTCGACAACATCCATGCCCGATACGACTTTGCCGAAAGGTGCGAACCGCTTGCTGTCCAGGTAGGTGTTGTCCTTAAGGTTGATGAACACTTGCGTGGTTCGGGTGGCCGGGCCCCCCATGGCGAAGGTGACCGTCCCTCGGGCGTTGCTCTGAAGGACCTCGTCGTCGGGCAAAGTAAACTGGCTCCAATAGAGGTCCTTGCCAGGAACCCCTTTTATGCCGAACTGGGCAACAAACCCCGGCACGACGCGGAAGAACCGCGCCCCGTCGTAGAAGTGATCCTGAAGAAGTTCGTAGATCCGGTCGGCGCCGTATGGCGCCCAGGCCCTGGTTACTTCGACGACGAAGACGCCCTTGGTCGTATCGAAGCTGACCCGATAGACCTCCGGGGCGCGGGTCCGCTTTGAGGTGTCCTGCGCCGGCCCGCAAGCCGAGAGCAAGATCGGGAGGATTGCAGCCAGGATACGTAGCCTCATGACTGGGATTCTGATTCGCGGCGGCGCGTAAAGTCAAGTCCGCCCGGCCTGGATGCTATAATTCTGACGAACAGCGGCAGCCGCCGGCCCTATGGATCTCGATCAACTGCACACATTTCTCGAAATCGTCCGCCTGAAGAGTTTTTCCAAGGCCGCCGAGACCTGCTTCCGTACCCAGCCGGCCATCAGTGCGCAGGTGCGTCAACTGGAGCAGGAACTGGGCACGTCCCTGTTCGACCGTCTGGGGACGCGCATCGCGCTCACTCCGGCGGGCAGGATTCTGGCAGAGTACGCCGAGCAGATCCTCGACTTGCGGAGACGTGCGCAGGACGCCGTTAACGAACTCGAGAAGGCGCCCCGCGGCGCGCTAATGATCGCCGCCAACGAGGCGACCTGCGTCTACGTGCTGCCGCTGGTCTTTTCGGAGTACACCAAGCGCTTCCCCAACGTGCAGCTTCTCGTGGAGCGCTCCTATGGAGCCAAGGTGGTCCAGGCGGTCATGGATAACCTGGCGGATTTCGGGTTCACCCAGTTGCCCATTGCCGAACGCAAGCTGCAAGTCATCAAGGTTCACACCGACGAACTGAAGTTGATCGTGCCGCCGGGGCATGCGCTAGGCAAGCGTGAATCGGCTAGCGCCCAGGATATTGTCGGGATTCCCCTGCTGCTGCCCAAATCCGGCAACACGCGCGCGCGCCTTAACGTATGGATGGAATTGGTGGAAGACATTATCCACGTGTCGATGGAGTTGGACTCAACCGAGATGATTAAGCGCTTCGTGATGGCCGGGCTGGGGGTTTCCTTCGCGCCGGCTTCGCACTGCGTGGAAGAGGTGAAAGACGGGCGCCTGGAGGCCCTGTCGCTCGCCCCGGAGCCGATCATCCGGCAGGTCGGTTTGGTCTACCGCAAAGACAAGGCGCTGTCCAGAGCCGCACTAGGTTTCATTGACGCCGTGGTCGAGCACGCGCCGAAAGGCAGACTGAAGCCGGCAGCCGGCCAGTGACGCGCCGCCTCAGCCGCGCTATCCTACCAGTTTGATGCGCAAAAAAATCACGGTTCTGGGCAACGCCGGCCAACTAGGCCAGGAATTGATGACGGAGTTCACGCGCCGGGGCTACTACGTTACGGGCATGGACCGCGACGTCGTGGACATTACCGACCCGTTTCAGGTGGAGGAGTGTATTGCCGCCCTGGATCCTTCGGTGGTGGTAAACGCGGCCGCCTATAACCAGGTCGATGTGGCCGAGCGGGAGCCGCAGGCCGCCTTCGCGGTCAATGCGCTCGCCGTTCGCAACATCGCCATCGCCTGCCGCCAGGCCGACGCGTCTTTGGTGCACTTTTCCACGGACTATGTATTCGACGGCGCCGCGGGCAGGCCCTACACCGAGTTGGACTCGCCTCACCCCCTGGGCGCCTACGCCGTTTCCAAGCTGGCGGGAGAATTGTTCGCTCACGCCTATCTGGATAAGCCCCTGATTATCCGCACCTCCGGCGTCTTCGGCCCGGGCGGACTCGATACGGCGCGCGGTAACTTCGTCGAGATGATGCTCCGCCTGGCCTCCGCGGGACAGCCCATCCGCGTCCTGGAGGATTACTATGCATCGCCCGCCTACGCCCCGGCCCTGGCGGCGCGAACTGCGGACCTGGTGGATCGGGAGCTGGACGGGGTGTTCCACATCGGCGGCGGAGCCCCGATTTCCTGGTTCGAGTTCGCCAAGATGATCTTCAGTGCCGCCGGCCTCTCGCCGGAGTTGCGGCCGATCAACGAGCGCGAGTACCGCACCGAGGCGCGCCGTCCGAAGTACTCGCCGTTGTCCAACGCCAAGATGGAGAGCCTGGGGATCGAAGCGATGCCCCCGATGCAAGATGCCGTCCGGGATTATTTCGAGCGAAGGAAAGCCAGGCCCAGCCGGGTCAAGGCTTGACGGCGTAATACCCCTTGCGAGCCTGCACCTTCAAGCCCTTCGGGAGCGCTCGAACTTCGACTTTGCGATAAGCGCCGTCCTTGACCGGGTTGGCGGGGACGTACCCGATGGCGTACTGGCTGCGCATCTCGTCCTGAATCTGCTTGAAGATAGATTCCAGCGTATTGTTCCTGTCAACTCTGAACTGGCGCCCCCCGGTTTCCTCGGACATCCGCCGCAGCTCGCCGTCGCTGGGGGCGCCGAAGCGGCCCATGCCGCCGTAGGCGCTCGGGTCTACGTAGTAGATGCTGTAAATGATCGCGTCCGCCATTTGGGCGGCCCGCATGGCCTCACCGATCTTGAGGCGGCTGCCTTCGTCCACGCCGTCGGTGATTAGCACGATGGCCTTGCGCCCGACCTCCGCGCGCAGCTTCTCAGTGGCCGCCAGATAGACCGCGTCGTACAACACCGTCCCACGCGGTTGGTAGACGGTGGGCACCGGGCCGGGCTGGAGGGTGCCCGGAGGCGCGCTTAGCTTCAGTTGGTCCAGCCCCTCGCGCAGCAGCAGAGGGGAGCCGGTGAAATCCTGAAGCAACTCCGCCTCGGCGCCGAAGCTGATCAGAAACGCCATATCCTGCTTGTGCAGGACGCTGGAGAAGAACTGGTGAGCGGTCCGGCGCTCGGTTTCGATCAGGCGCTCCTGGCTGCGGCTGACATCCACCAGCAGGCCAATTGTCAGCGGCAAGTCGGTCTCCCGCGCGAAATAGCGGATTTCCTGCGGCTTGCCCTCCTCGCTTACCGCGAAGTCCGCTTTGCTTAGATTGGAGACCAGGGCGCCCCGGTTGTCCCGCACCGAGCACAGGATGTTGACCACGCTCACGTCGACCTTGATGGTCGGCATCTCCTGGCCGTGTTGTAGCGGCGCCGTCCATAGCGCCAGAGCGGCCGCGAACAGTGGTCTTCGTACAGGCATGTTATAAGGCTACACTGTGTTGGATGTCCCAATAGCGGATCCCGTTACATATGCGCAAGGCGATTGTCTATCTTCAGGAGGCAGATTCCGTTCTCGGCGGACTGATTGCCAAGGTGGGGCCGTACCGCATTCGCTACCTGGAGCCGAGCTTTGAAACCCTGGCGAAGTCCATCGTGTACCAGCAACTTAGCGGCAAGGCCGCGGCGACGATCTTCGGCCGGTTGCAGGACGCCGTAGATGGCGAGGAACTGACCCCGGCGGCGGTTTTGCGCCTGACCCCCCGGAAGATGCGGGCGCTGGGCTTATCCCGTCAAAAAATCTCGTACATCCGTGACATAGCCTCCCACGCCCAGTCGGGCGAGGTAGAATTCGAGGTCTTGCGCCGACTGCCGGACGACGAGGTGATCCGTATCCTTACCGGCCTCAGGGGCGTAGGGATCTGGACGGTGCACATGTTCCTGATCTTCGCGCTGCGGCGGCGGGACGTGCTCCCCAGCGGCGATTTGGGGATTCGCGCGGCGGTGCGAAAAGTATACGGCCTGGCCCAGACCCCCACCCCGTCTGAAGTTGAGGAAATTGGAGCCAGGTGGCGCCCCTACCGCACCCTGGCGAGCTGGTACCTTTGGCGGAGCTTGGAGCCGAATGCGAACCTCTGAGCGGGCGCCGCTTGACCCGCGCTCCCGCGCCATAGTAACCTCACGATTCAACACCGAGGACTCCCGATGACGTTACCTACCAACTATTTGGCGTGTCTGCTGGTTGCAATCTTCAGCCTGCTCTGTGGCGTGGCTTGGGCCAACAGCGTCAAGCTCAGCGGAAAGCGGCGCTTCGAACTCTTTTATTTCGATTTTGCCGCAGGCGTGATGCTGACCGCCGTGGTGGTGGCGCTCACCCTGGGCACGCTGGGATCCGACGGCTTCGTGCTGATGGATGACTTCCTGCACGCCGGCAAAAAGAACCTCGCCTTCGGTGTCGTCGCCGGCGTGATCTTCAACCTCGGCGGCTTTCTGTTGGTCGCCGCCATCAAGTTGGCCGGCTTGTCGGTGGCCTTTCCGATCGGGTTCGGACTGGCTTTCGCGGTCTGGAGCGTCCTGGCTCACGTCATCGACGGGCAGGGCAAGCCGGCTTTGGTTATCGCGGGAGTGGCCGCGCTGGCGGCGGCGATCGTTTTCGACATGGTAGCCTTTAGTGCCGTCTCGCTTCACCACGAGGTCGCCAAGATGAAGGCCGGCCAGCACCGCACGCTGCGGCCGTCCATAGCCTGGAAGGGAGTGTTGTTGAGCGCAATAGGCGGAGTCTTGATGGGTTCGATTCGACCGCTGGTGCAGTTCTCCAAAGCCGGGGAGATCGGAATCGGGCCGTACGCCCTGGGACTCTGTTTCTGCCTCGGAGTCTTTATCTCGACCTTCGTTTTCAATCTTTACTTCATGAATCTGCCTCTTGCCGGCGCTCCCCTGGAAATGCGGGACTACTTCCGCGGCGGGGGCGAGGGCCGCATCTTGGGATTGCTCAGCGGCGTGGCCGGGAGCCTCTGCGTCTTTGCCGGCCTGGTGGCAGCCAGCGCGCCCCCGGAGGTCCAGATCGATCCTGTCCTGGCCTGCTGGCTGGCCGGGGGTCTCGTGCCTCTCGGCGCTTTGTCCGGCGTACTGGTATGGAAGGAGTTCGCGGGCGTCGGGCCCAAGACTATGGCGCTGGTCTTCGTGATGTTCTGCCTGCTGCTGGCAGGCCTGGGCCTGGTGGCCGCCGCGCAGACCGCGGTGCCGCCGGTCTAAACCGCCTGGGCGAGCGCGCGGCACAGCGGCTCAATCTGATCCACCGCCGGAACGCTGCCCTGAGCCAGTACCGCACTTCCACCGCCGCGCCCGCCAACGGCGGATAGCGCCGTCTTCAGAGTCTGTCCGGCGTGGAGCCCGGCGTCCGCGGAGACCGCCAGCAGCACCGCCGGGGGATTGTCCACCGCCGCCACGAACAGCGCCTTGGCTTGCGCCGTAAAACCCTGGGCCAGCCCGCGCACCTCGTCGTCCAAAGACCCTGAAGCCTGGCGGTGCAGCGCCCGCCGCAGGCCATCCGCGCCCGGAGCGGTGGTTTGATACATTTCACGCCCGCGATACCTGGCCAGTTCCGCCGAGGTCTTGCGCCGGCTCTTGTCGGCCTCCTGAAAGGCCTCGTGCTGGCTCGCGACCAGGGTCGCGGTGTCGTCCAGGGGCGCCGAGAATATCTTCGCGATCCTCGAGAGAGCCTCGAAATCGGCCCTGGCGCGGCGCACCGCGCGCAGGCCGCAAAGAAACTCGAGGCGCAGGTCGCCGCGAATCTTCTCCAGCTTGCGGATCAGAACCGGTCCGATCTCTCCGGTCGCGCGGACATGCGTGCCGCCGCAGGCGCTGCGATCCAACCCTTCGATGCAGACGATGCGCAGCGTCCCTTCGCGATCCGAAGCGCGGCGGAGATCGCGGGCCGCGGAAGCCTCCTCAAAAACCACCGTCACCGGAAGATTTTCCATTACTCGCTCGTTGACCGCGGCCTCGATAGCAACCACTTCGGCGGCGTCGAGACTTGCCTCCGCCAGGTCTATCGTGGAGGCCGTGGCGCCGAGGTGGAACCCGACGGTCTCGAGCCCCAGCCGTTCGAACAGTACCGCCGAGAGCAGGTGCTGGCCGCTGTGCTGTTGCATGTGATCGAAGCGGCGGGGCCAGTCGACGCGGCACTCCACCTCGAGGCCATCCACGGCGGAAGAGGTGATATGTGCGATGCGCGCGCCCTCGTCGATCACGTCGACGATGTTCGCGCCGGAGATGTCCCCCAGATCGCCAGGCTGGCCGCCCGAAGCAGGGTAAAAGGCCGTCCGGTCCAGGTAGATTCTTCGCCCGTCATCGGCCCGCTCGATGACGTGAGCGGTGAATTCGGTCAGGTACGAATCGCTGAAGTAGATCCGCGTCGTGGTCACCCGGCCCCCGTCAGGCAGGACTTAAACCCATTCCAGGGCGCCCTTCTTGTATGCCCAGACGTAGCCTACGATCAGAATGGCCAGAAAAGCGGCCACTTCGGCCACGCCAAACCAGCCCAGCTTATGGTAGCGGACCGCCCACGGGTACAGGAAGATCGTTTCAACATCGAAGATAACGAACAGGATGGCGATGATGTAGTAACGCACCGTGTAGCGGGCGCGGGAATCGGAGACCGGCCGTATTCCGCATTCGTAGGCCTCCATTTTGACCGCGTTGGGGTGGGCCGGCCGCAGCAGTTTGGCCAGCAACAGCACCGCCACTGGGAACACCAGCGCGCAAACCAAATAGATGAAGATGGGAATGTATTGCTGGGGCATCCGTTTCTCAATATTATCATGGACCGGGCTACGCCCCGGCGGCCGTGAGCGATAATAATACCAAGAAGATGTTCCGGACCATCAAGGAACAGGTCGATACGATTTTCCGCGAGGATCCCGCCGCCCGAAGCTCGCTCGAGATCTTTCTCTGTTACCCCGGCTTCCACGCCATCCTCTTGCACCGGCTGGCGCATAAGCTATACGGTAAGAACTGGATGCTGGTCGCCCGGTTGATTTCCCAGTTCAGCCGCGCTCTGACCGGGATCGAGATTCATCCCGGCGCGAAGGTGGGCCGCCGGTTCTTCATCGACCACGGCATGGGTGTGGTGATCGGCGAGACGGCCGAAATCGGCGACGACGTGCTGCTCTACCAGGGCGTGACGCTGGGCGGCACCGGCAAAGAGAAGGGCAAGCGGCATCCGACCGTCGGGAGTCA
Organism: Bryobacterales bacterium; assembly: GCA_963734625.1. Classification (GTDB taxonomy): domain Bacteria; phylum Acidobacteriota; class Terriglobia; order Bryobacterales; family Bryobacteraceae; genus CAVTHW01. Next base: position 320,062 of record CAVTHW010000003.1, read on the forward strand.
CGTTGTCATCGGCACGGGTGCCAAGGTGCTGGGGAACATCCGCATCGGCGACCATGTGCGAATCGGCGCGGGCTCGGTGGTGGTTCACCCCGTGCCGGATCATTCGACCGTGGTTGGCATCCCCGGGCGCATCGTGCGGGTGAGAGGCGAGGCTCCCGAAGCCGGCCTCGAGCACGGCAAGTTGCCCGACCCTGAGGGCCAGGAGATGGAGGCGCTGGCCAAGCGCGTCGAACAACTGGAAGCGCAGGTCAAGGAGCTAGTTCACCTCGAAGTTCGCGGTCCGGATGGATGAAGTCCCTCCCGCCGAATTCACGGCCCGGACTTCAACCTGGTAAGAGCCTGGGGCCAGATTGGCCACCGGGGCCACTAGAATCAGGGGCACTACCGGGTTTCCCGTCCGGACGCGATCCGACACGCTGAACGTGCCCGAGTCCACCTTCTGCTCTCCGGTCTTACGGTCGATCACTCGAAACCTGATCCCCACCGTCGGGGGACTCGCCGTCGAGAGCAGAGGCTCATAGACTTCGACGTAGACCAGGCACCGCTCGGTTCGATTAAACCGATTGGCGCCATAGGGGGTGAGTTGCCTGCCCGAGGCAACCAGCCTCACCGGGCCTGTCAGCAAGGATCCATCCAAGCTGGAGGTCAGGTCGGCGGCCGGGCGAACCTCCTTACCCAACGCCAGCCCGCTTACGGCGAGCGCCGTGGAGGCGTAAGATTCGATGACCAGCGGGGCTTCGAGTTTCCCGAAGCTCTCGCTGCCCCAACCGAGCGCGACTGCCACTCTATAATTCCCGGGCGCTATCTCGAACTGATTCTCGTAGTGGAACGGCTGGCTCAAGAATGCGTCCGCTTCCTTCTGACTCTCGAATTCCAGCTTCACAATGTCGCTGAAACGCGCGGCCACGGATCCCCCGGAGTTGTAAGCCCGCCCGAGCACATTCATCTCGGAATGAATCTTGCCTCCCTGCTTTTGGAACTTCATCCCGGTTGGAAGAATCTCCATGGCCAAATGGACGCGGGCGACATTCGGGGCGGAATAGAAGTAGGGAATTTGCATGGAAGCGCTGATGTTGCCTGCCGAAGCACCGGCTGCTCGGGCTTCCATCTCCTTAGCGGCCGGGGTTCCCTCCAACAATCCGGCGGGCCTGGCGCTGCAGTAGGCGTTGCGCGCCCGCAGCGTGAGCCCGCTGCCATTCACTCTGACCCGCAGGGCATGGCAGCTTCCCTCGGGCATTTGCGGCGGCACGTAGCCCAGGATGTAGGATTCATCCTGCTCCTGGGCGATCATTCCAAGCGCCTCCATGACTTGATTCGTATTCTTGACGAAAAGACCGCCCGTCCCGCGAGCGAGTGCCACCAGCGGCTCCTGGTTGTCGTACTCGCGTTCCACCCGGCTGGGCACGCCGCTGGCCCCTGCCGATGGTATGGGGACGGACGTGCTGGGGCTATAGGTGAGCCCCAGACCACGGGCATCAACCGCGTAGATCACCACGTTGGCCATGTTGCAGGCGTCGATCGCAGCCTGAAATTCGTCTTGGAGGTCCGGCACCAGCGGGAACCCGCCGCTGAGCAATATGAGCGCCTTGCGGCCCCGCACGGTGGCCAGTGATGCCGCGAGTGATTTTATGGAAGACAAAAACGAGCGAAAGGAATAGATGCCGACGGGGGGAATGGTCGATCCGAAGCCTCCTCTAGCGGGGGCGGGATCCGGGCGTGAAGTAGATACCGTCTCTAGAGACCCGGCGCCCAGGGCTGTGCCGGAGGCGCGTTTCAGCGGGTCGGCAATGACCGTAAAATTCTGCGCCACCGTCAGGCTGTTGTGAAAATTCACAACCGCCATGTAACGATCCGGACTCGCGTAGGCATCGACGAAACTCACTACTTGCTGGCGGACGGAGACTTCAGCGGAGGGTGGCAGGGTCGAGTTGTCGAAAAGGAACACGAAATAGCGTTTCTGCGCGCGCGCGGGCGAGAGCGCGGCCGCCTCCCGGCCGAAGCTGGTAATGGTCTGTTCCTTGTTGTCTTCCCAGACGCGGAAGTCCTTGGCGCTTAGGCCGCGAACGGGTTTCCCATCGTTGTCGGTCACCACCGCGTCCACCAGCACCAGGCGGCTCTCAGTTCGGATGACAACTTGCGGGCCGGCGTTCTGGGCGCTGCTCGCTACCGCACCTACGGTCAACAGCATGGCGAGCAAACTGAACCGCATTGCCGGGTCCCTATTCATGGGATTTCGATTGCGCCGCTCCGGGTGGAAAACATCTTCCCCTCCGAGTCGCGCACCACCAGGCGAACCATATACCTTCCCGGCTTCACGTTGAAGTCGGTCCTCACGGTGATCCCCGAAGTTCCCAACTTTTCGAGCGTCTGATCCAGCAGCCGCATCTGGAGGATCTTCTCGATCCCTCTGATGTAGTTCCCGTTCTCGTCGAACAGCCCGGAAACGAACGTCAGATTATCCAGGTTTCGCTCTTCAGCTTTTCGAAAGGGGAGTTGGGCGAGGTCCACCCGGGCCAGGACGGCCAGCGTGGCATCCTCCTCGCCGGTCTTGAAGAACTGGGTATTGAGCTCGAGGGGGAAGTCGCTGCGCTCCTCTCGGGAGTAGAAGGTCTCCGCGATTTCCTGCTTCACCATCCCGGCCGGGTCGGTCCCGCTGCGCGGGGCGTAGTAGCCGCGGCGCACTTGCAGCGAAAGGCGGGATTTGCGTTTCACCGAGACTTTCAGCTTGTGGTAGCTGCCGTCAGTCTTAAGATCCGCTGGGGAAAAGCCCAGAATGTATATCAGCTCCGGCGTGGCGGATGTGCGGCGAAACCCGTCGTCCAGGTCATTACTGTTCTGGAAAAAAGTCCCTCCGGTTCCCGCGGCCAGATCGGCCAGGACACTGGCCTGCTCGAAGGCGCCGGCCCGATCGTAACTGAGCCTGGCTATGATCGCCTCCGGACTGTAAGCCCTCATCGTGATATCCGGCGCGGAGGTGTACAGCCCGCGCGCGTCCAGCGCGCTCACCAGGACGTTGGCCCTAAGGGCTTGTTCGATGTCCTCCGCCATCTCCGCAATCGCTTCCTGATACGTCATAAATCCGGGTGAGACCAAAACAATGTTGCGGCGCCCCGGCATCGTGGACATCTTGCGAATCACGCCCCGAATATTGAGCAGAGTCACGCGCGCTTCCAGGTCGCCCGCCGTCAAAGCCCTTCGGGCGACGGCGTGGGTCAGGGAGATGGCGTCCCGCATCGTCGGCAAGTTGGCGCAGACCATGGCCTCGGCCGCGGCCACTCTCAGCGCCCCTGCGTCGTTCTTGTTCTCGATCAAGTCCGCCATGTAGTACGTCATCGGCGGGCATTCCATGGATGGCAGCGCGGACGGCGATTGCGCACGAATGGCGAGCAGCGTCTTGCTCAACAGCGCGCGGTCGGCCGTGAAGTCCAGGGCCGTCTTCCCGGAGGTGGTGTAGATCGCGGCCCGGTCGCCCGGCTTGAGGTTGGTGGCGAGATGACGGTTGGCGGCGTCGCGGGCGTATACCAGATCGCTAAAGCCCAAATGCACGTCGTCGAAAAGAAAGGCGACGAAGCTCTGGGGCGTGCTTGCGGACACCGCGGCGTCAGTCCGTTGAGCGAACCCCTTGGTTTGAGCGGCTGGCTGCGCCGCATAACTCTCCAGCGTGAATCTGGAAATAACCTGGGGTTTTCCGTTGTCTAGAAGCTCGAAATCCTCTCTTTCGAGACCGGATACCGAACGGCCCTCGCTATCGCGCACCACCACCGGAACCAGCACCAAATCGACTCGGCTTTTGAAGGTTACAGTGTCGGCGCTGGAGGCCAACTCGGCGGCTTTCGGCAGGGCCGGCTCCTGGCCGCAGAGGGAGAACCCCGCGAGCGCCACGATTGCGATCGCCCGCGCCATTTCGTTCCCGCGTCTCATTCCAGCTAATTCACTTCTAGGTTCGTGGTCCGGATGGATGAGATTCCTCCCGACGAATTCACAGCCCGGATTTCAACCTGGTAGGAGCCTGGAGCCAGATTGGCCACCGGGGCCGCAAGGATGATAGGCACCACCGGGTTTCCCGTCCGTACCCGATCCGACACGCTGAACGTGCCCGAGTCCACCTTCTGCTCTCCAGTCTGCCGATCGATCACCCGAAGCCGGATGCCAACCGTCGGAGGACTCGTCGTCGAGAGCAGCGGCTCATAGATTTCAAAATAGATCAGGCACCGTTCCGTTCGCTGAAACCGATTGGCGCCATAGGGGGCGAACTGCAATCCACCCGAAACGAGCGCCTTCGGGCCCGTCAGCAAGGATTCGTCCAAGCCGGAGGTTAAGTCGGCGGCGGGCCGAACCGCCTTGCTCAGCGCCATCCCGCTTACGGCGAGAGTCTTGGAGGTGTATGGCTCGATGACCAGCGGTGCTTCGTGCTTCCCGAAGCTCTCGCTGCCCAGACTCAGCGCTATAGCGACCCTGTAATCCCCGGGCGCTATCTCAAACTGATTCTCGTAGTGGAACGGCTGGCTCAGAATGCGTTCGCTTCCTTCTGGCTCTGGAAGTCCAACTTTACAATATCGCTGAAACGCGCGGCCACCGATCCTTCGGAGTTGTACGCAATCCCGAGCACGTTCATCTCGGAATGGAATTTGCCTCCCTGCTTCTGGAACTTCATGCCGGTTGGAAGAATCTCCATGGCCAGATAGACGCGGGCGACATTCGGGGCGGAGTAGAAGTAGGGAAGCTGCATCGAAGCGCTGATATTGCCGGCTGACGAGCCGGCGGCGCGGGTCTCCAGTTCCCTCGCGGCCTGGGTTCCCGCCAACACTCCGGCGGGTTTGACGCTGCAGTAGGAGTTGCGCGCCCGCACCGTTAGCCCGCTGCCGTTCACTTTGACCCGCAGGGCATGGCAACTTCCCTCGGGCACCTGCGGAGGAACGTAGCCGAGCAGGTAGTATTCGTCCTGCTCCTGAGCAACTCTGCCAATCGCCTCCATGATCTGACTCGTATTCTTGAAGAACAGACCGCCCGTCCCGCTAGCGATTGCGGCAAGCGGCCCCTGATTGTCGTACTGGCGTTCCCCGAGGCCTGAAGGACTCTCCGGAATGCTTGTGCCGCGCGTAGTGGGCATGCCGCCGGGTGTTGTACCGCCGCCTGGCGTTGTACTGCCGCCTGGTGTTGTGCCGCGACCGGGTGTTGTGCCGCCACCGGGTGTTGTGCCTCCGCCGGGTGTTGTGCCGCCGCCGGGTGTTGTGCCGCCGCCGGGTGGTGTGCCGCCGCCGGGTGGTGTGCCACCGCCGGGTGGTGTGCCGCCGCCGGTTTGGCCGCCGCTGCCGCCCTGCCCTCCTCCTTGGCTTGGAGTCTGGACCAGAGCCAAATCGAAACCGGTCTTCGAATTGCTTGGGACAGATCCTGACACCATACCGCCCAACGCTCCCGAAAGACGGGCCAAGAGCGAACTCGAGAGTGCCGGTGCTCCGTTGATGCTTGAGGTGAAGCCGGAGCCCAGGCCCCGGGCATCAACCGCATAAACCGCTACGTTCGCCTGGTTGCACGCCTGGATCGTGGACTGGAGGTCCTGAGTGAGCTCGGGCAATAGCGGGAAGCCGCCGCTGAGTAATATGAGCGCCTTGCGGCCCCGAACGCTCGCCAACGATGCGGCCAGCGCTCTGACAGAGGACAGCAGCGCGCGAGAAGAGTAAGTATCGAAGCTGGCTCCAATTGGGTTCTGTCCGAAGCCCCCGCGGCTGGCGGCGGCGCCAGTCGATGAAGACGACGCCGTTACTGTAGACCCGGCGCCCTGGACTGCGCCGGCGGCGCGCTTCAGCTTGTCCGCCATGGCCGTGAAATCCTGAGCCACCGTCAAGCTGATGCGGTTAAAGTTCACAACCGCCATGTAGCGATCCGGGCTGGCGAAAGCGTCGATGAACTTCACGACTTCCTGGCGGGTCGTGAGTTCAGCCGAGGGTGAAACGGTCGAGTTGTCAAAGAAGAATACCAGATAGCGCTTCTGCGACCGCTCGGGCAAGAGCGTGGCTCTCTCCACGCCGAAACTCGAAATGGCCTGCTCCTTGTTGTCTTCCCAAACCCGAAAGTCCTTGACGCTGAGGTCCCGAACAGGCTTGCCCTTTCTATCAGTCACGACGGCGTCCACCAGGACCAGGCGACTCTCGGTTCGGATGGTTACCTGCGGGCCAGAAGACGAAGCCGGGGCCGCGTTCTGGGCGGTTATCGCCGGAGCAGCAGCCGACAGCAGCAGAACTAGAAAACCAAACCGCATTGCGACGCCTCCTTTCAAGGGATGTCGACCGTGCCGTTCCGGGCGGACAGCATCTGTCCCTCGGAATCGCGCACTACCAGCCGGATCATGTACTTTCCCGGCTTAACGCTGAAGTCGGTCCTCACGGTGATCCCGGAAGTCGCTAGCTTTTCGAGCGTCTGATCCCGCAGGCGCATCTCCAGGGTCTTCTGAGTCCCGCGCAGGTAGTTCCCATTCTCGTCAAACAGGCCGGAGATGACGGTCAAATTCTCCAAGTTCCGTTCCTCCGCCTTTCTAAATGGAATTGGTCTAAGGTCCAGACGGGCCAGGACGGTCAGCTCGGCGTCCTCCTGGCCGGTCTTAAAGAATTGGGTGTTGAGCTCGATCGGAAAGTCGCTCCGCTCGTCCCGGGAAAAGAACATTTCCTCAATCTCCTGCTTCACCATCTCGGCGGGATCGGTCCCATAACGCGGTGCGTAGTAACCACGGCGCACTTGCAACGCGGCCCCTCTTACGCTCTTCAAAGTGACCTTCAACTTGTGATAGCTGCCGTCCAGCTTTAGGTTCTGCGGCGAGAAGCCCAGGACGTAAACCAGGTCGGCAGTGGCGGAGGTCCGGTGAAAGCCGTCATCCAGGTCGTTGGAGTTCTGAACAAAAGTGCCGCCGGTTCCCGAGGCCAGCTCTTCCATGACATCGGCTTGAGCCGAGGTGCTGGCCCGATCGTACGCGAGCCTGGTTGCGGCCGAGTCAGCGTTGTAAGTTCTCTGCGTGATGTCCGGTGCCGAGGTGTAAAGTCCACGGGCATCCAGCGCGCTCACCAGGACGTTGGCGCGGATAGCGCGCTCGATGCCGTCGGTCACGTCTGAAAGGGCGTCGTCGAGCGTCAGAAACCCGGGCGACACCAAAACAATGTTGCGGCGGCCCGGCATCGTGGACATCTTGCCAATCACGTTCCGGATGGCGAGCAGAGTAACGCGCGCTTCCAGGTCGCCCTCCGCCAGCACCTTTCTGGCGCCGGCGTGGACCAAGGGAATGGCATCCTCCCTGGTCTGCAAATTAGCGCAGATCATGGCGTCGGCTATGGCCACGTCCAGCGCAGTCTGATCGTTCTTGTTCTCGACCAAGTCCGCCATGTAGTACGTCAGGGGCGGGCATTCTATTGATGGGAGCGTGGAGGGCGAATGCGAGCGGATGGCGAGCAGAGTTTCATGCAATCGAGCGCGATCGTCAGTGAAGTCCAGATTGGTGCGGCCCGAAGTGGAGTAAATGGCAGCCCGATCGCTCGGCTTGAAATTGGCTGTGAGATGGCGATCGGCCGCGTCGCGGGCGTACGTCAGGTCGCTGAAGCTCAAGTGCACGTCGTCGAATAGAAAAGCAACAAAATTCTCCGGTGTGTTCGCGGCCGCCGCGCCTTCCGCGCGTTCGACGGGCCCGCCAGCCCGAGCGACCGGCCGCGTTGCGAAGCTTTCGACGATGAACCTCGAAACGACCTGCGGCTTCCCGTTGTCGGAGAGCTGGAAATCGTCCTTGCTGAGATTAGGAACTGAGCGGCCTTGGGAGTCACGTACCACGACGGGTACCAGGACCAGATTGACTTTACTCTTGAAGGTAGCCGTCTCGGTCCGGGACGTTAACTCGGCAGCGGTCTGACTGGCCGGCTCCTGCGCGCGGATTGAGGACGCCGCGAGCGCAACGATTGCGCTCGCCAGCGCCACAAAACCCATCGGCTGCATCTTAGATAGTATAGTCGCTTACAGGGCTGGATCGTTCATGAACCAAGGCATCAAGGTCTGCGCGCTGGCTGCCGCGGCGTTCTTTCTCCAGGCGCAGCCCGCTCCGCAGGCGCAGATTGCGGATGTCAGCATGATTTGGGGACGGGCGCCGCACAACGCGTTTACCGACCTCGCCCGGTATCACGAGCGCTGGTATTGCACCTTCCGCGAAGGGACAGACCACAATTCGTCCGACGGCGCAGTGCGCGTGCTCACCTCGGCCGACGCCAGGGTCTGGCAGCCGGCCGCCTTGCTGACCGTGGCGGGCGCCGACCTCCGGGATCCTAAGTTGAGCGTTACGCCCCGCGGCCAGCTCATGCTGAATGCCGTGGCGGTCTACCGCGAGCCCTCTGGCCCGCGCCATCAGTCGTTGGTCTGGTACTCGTCCGACGCCAGGGAATGGGACGGGCCAATGGCCGTAGGCGATCCCAACTTCTGGCTGTGGCGCGTCACCTGGCACGGAAACCAAGCCTACAGCGTGGGCTACAGCACTCAGGGGGCGCCGTCCATCCGGCTATACGCGGGCGCGGAAGGGTCGCGGTTCACCGTGCATGCCGGCAACCTCTTCGATGGCGGCGAGCCCAACGAAGCCTCCCTCCTGTTCTCGCCGGATCGGATCCGCGCTGTGTTTGCTTCGAACCGGCGGAGCGAACCCGGCTTCGCAGTTGGGACGGGCACGGGCCCCTTACCGGGGCTGGTCTTGGACCAACCTCAACGTCTTCCTCGGAGGACCCAACCTGATCCGCCTGCCCGACGGGCGGCTGGTGGCGGGCGGCCGGATGACCACGGGCAACCCTCGCACCGCGCTTGCCTGGCTCGATCCCGAGGCTGGGACGCTGACCGAATTCCTGGCGCTGCCATCCGGCGGCGATACCGGCTACCCGGGGCTCGCCTATCATGACGGGCTGTTGTATGTGAGTTACTACTCCTCGCACGAAGGCCGGGCGATGATCTATCTGGCCAAGGTCAAGCTCCCGCCGCCGGTGGCTGCGCCCCGCCCAAAGGCGTACCGGTAGGCGTTTTCCGCGATCCCCCGCAGTTCCTCATCCGAGAAGCCCAGCTCGCGCGCGGCCAGTTCGTATTCCCGGTCAGCGTGGTGTGAAACATCGCCGGGTCGTCCGTGTTGAGCACGATGGGCACTCCGGCGTCGTACAGGCGGCGCAGGGGATGGTCGTTGATCGATGCCACCGCGCCCGTGGCGACGTTGCTCGAAATCGAGACCTCCAGCGGAATGTTGTGGTCGCGAAGGTGGCGCAGCAGCACCGGGTCCTCCACGGAACGGATGCCGTGGCCGATGCGCTCGGCCCCCAATTCCAGGGCGGCCCAGACCGAATCCGGCCCGCCGGTCTCTCCCGCGTGCGCGGTAAGATGCAGCCCCTGAGATGAGGCGAAGCGGAAAGCTTCCTTAAACAGTCCGGCCGCTCCTCGCGCCTCATCGCCGCCGATCCCGAAGCCAACGACCCCGTCGCTGGAATGGGCTGCGGCGAAGGCCGCGACTTCCATGACGTGGTCCACGCCGAACTGCCTGACTCCATCCACCAGCCAGTTCACTTCCACATTCGACCGGGCGGCCTCGGCCCGCACGGCCTGGTAGATCGCCTCCGGGTCCTGATTGCGCCAAAGGATGACACCCACCGAGAGGATGATTTCCACGTAACGCACATTCTCGGCATGCAGCCGCTGTACCAGGCGCCGCGTGGCCAGAGCGTAAGTTTCGGGCGAATCCAGGCGCTCGGCGACCCACTTGAAGCTTCGCAGGAAGCCCTGGAAGTCCGCATAACGGTAATGCTCGCGAATCTCCTCCAGGGAGAGTTCCGGCGCAATCTCCTGGAGAGTGGCCGGCTCGACGGAACCTTCCAGGTGAAGGTGAAGCTCCGCCTTGGGCCACCGCTGATAATCCGTACCCATCCCTGCCATAATAGCTGCGATGACGAAAGCGGAGATCGACGCCATTGCCGGTGGTTATCACGGCGACCCGTTCCGCATCCTGGGACCCCACCCGCTCAAGCGGCGCAACGCACCGCCGTCGTGGGAAGTACGCGCCTTCCTGCCTCAAGCATCCGAAGCCGGCGTGCTGATCGATTCTGCGACGATCCCCATGCAGCGGCGCCACGCCGACGGGCTTTTCGTGGCGGAGATCGCGGGGCAGCCCCGCAGCTACCGGCTCTGGATCAAACGTCCCGATGGCTCCGTGGCGTCGTTCGAGGACCCCTACCGTTTTCCCCGGCTGCTGACCGAATTCGAGCTGCACCTGCACAGCGAGGGAACCCACTACGAGGCCTACAACACCTTCGGCGCTCATGTCGGGGAAGTGGATGGCGCCGGCGGGACGCGCTTTGCCGTCTGGGCCCCGAATGCGGAAGTGGTTTCCGTCGTGGGAGATTTCAACGACTGGGATACTCGGCGGCATCCGATGCGGCTGCGTGACGGCGGCGTCTGGGAGCTCTTCCTGCCCGGAGTCGCCGAGGGCGCCACTTACAAGTACTTCGTCCGCTCCCGCGAACGGGGCTACCGGCAGTTGAAGGCCGACCCTTACGGATTCCAGAGCGAAACGCCTCCATTGTCGGCTTCCATCGTGAACCGGCTGGACCGGCATGAATGGGGCGACGCGGCCTGGATGGAGCGCCGGGCGCGTGGAAACCTTCTGAAGGAGCCCGTCTCGGTCTATGAAGTGCACCTGGAATCCTGGCTGCGGGGGCCCCACGGCGAGACCCTGACCTACCGTGAGCTGGCGCACAAGCTCGCTGAGTACGCCAGTTACATGGGTTACACCCACATCGAACTGCTCCCTATCATGGAGCATCCGTTTTCCGGCTCGTGGGGTTACCAGACCACCGGTTACTTCGCTCCCACCTCCCGTTTCGGTTCGCCGGAGGACTGCATGTATCTGGTGGACTTGTGCCACCAGGCCGGTGTCGGCGTGATCTTGGATTGGGTTCCCGCGCACTTCCCCAAGGACGCGCACGGGCTGGCGTTCTTCGACGGTACGGCCTTGTACGAACACGCCGATCCGCGCCTGGGCGAGCACAAGGACTGGGGCACTCTGATCTTCAATTACGGCCGCAACGAGGTGCGCGGCTTCCTGATTTCCAGCGCGCTGTTCTGGCTGCACAAGTACCACATCGACGGCCTGCGCGTGGACGCCGTGGCTTCCATGATCTACCTGGACTACTCCCGCAAGCCCGGCGAATGGATGCCCAATCGCTATGGCGGCAATGAGAACCTGGAGGCCATCGATTTTCTGCGCCGCTTCAACGAACTGGCGCACCAGGCGCCCGGCGTCGTGACCATCGCCGAGGAATCCACGGCCTTCCCCGGCGTTTCGCGTCCGGTCTACCTGGGCGGGCTCGGTTTCACCATGAAGTGGAACATGGGCTGGATGCACGACATGCTGGAGTATTTCTCCACCGCCCCCGTCCACCGCAAGTTTCACCACAAAAACATCACTTTCAGCATGTTGTACGCCTTCAGCGAAAACTTCGTGCTGCCGGTTTCGCACGACGAAGTGGTGCACGGCAAGGGATCGCTGATGAGCAAGATGCCCGGCGACGAGTGGCAGCGCTTCGCCAACGCGCGGGCCTTCCTGGCTTACATGTACGCGCACCCCGGCAAGAAGCTTCTGTTTATGGGCTCCGAGATCGGCCAGTATGAGGAATGGAATCACGATTCCTCGGTGCGCTGGGAACTGCTGGAGTTCGCGCCGCACCGAAAACTACAGCGCCTGGTGCGGACGCTCAACCGGCTCCACCGCGAAACCCCGGCGCTCCACGAGGTGGATTTCAGTCACGGCGGCTTCGAGTGGGTGGACTTTCACGACGTGGATAGTTCGGTGATCGCTTTCTTAAGGAGGGCCGAGAACCCCGAGGACTTCCTGCTGTTCTGCTGCAATTTCACGCCGGTCCCGCGATTAGGATACCGGATCGGCGTCCCCGCACCTGGCTTTTACGAAGAAGTGCTGAACACCGACTCCGAGCTGTTCGGCGGCAGCAACCTGGGCAACGTCGGCGGCCTGGAATCCGAGCCCGTGGCGGCCCACGGGCGCGGCCAGAGCATCCCGGTTACCCTGCCGCCCCTGGCCGTGCTGGCCTTCCGGAGGAGGCTGCAACAGAACCGTGTTTGATAACATGATCTGTTGCGGCACAGGCCGCAGCCACGGGAGCTGCGAAGGGCTGTGGACCGGGAGTGAGGGGTATTCTTTATGCGAGTGAACACGCGGCGGGAACTGAGGCGTACTCCGAAAGGAATCTACTCCTTGTGCTGGCAAGATCAGGCCGGACTGACGATATCGGCCCAGGCGGAAGGCACTGACATATCGGATTCGGGAATTAGCTTCAAGTCCTCCGTGGCGCTGCTCCCGGGCCTGACCGTGTTCATTCAAGGACAGGATGGGCATCCCAAGGGCTATGGCGTCGTTCGACATTGCACTCCCGGCGGCGAGGGTTTTGTCATCGGCCTGGAGTATGACGAGGAGACCAGGAAGACGGTCAAACCTACGGCTTCAGGCGCCCTCGATTACTATGAACTCCTCCAGATCAGCCCCAACGCTGAACTGGAGTCGATCCACCGGGCCTACCGCTTCCTGGCGGCCCGCTATCACCCGGACAACCCCAAGACCGGCGATCCCGAAAAGTTTCTTCTGGTGCAAAGTGCTTTCAACGTTTTGGTCGACCCGAAGAGCCGCGCTGAATATGATTTAGCCCGGCCCGCCACGGAGGATCCATCGAGCCCGATGTCGGACTCGATCGATTTCATGGATGGCATCCAGGGCGACCTGAATCGCCGGCTGGCGCTTCTGTCCCTGCTATACCGCAAGCGCCGCACGAGGCCTGACGCTCCCGAAGTTTCACTGGCTGAGGCTGAAGCCCAGATGGGTTTCCCCCGGGATTATTTGGAGTTCACTATCTGGTATCTCAAGAGCAAGAAATACATCACCAGGGGGGACAACTCAGATTTGGCATTGACCGCGCTGGGCGTGGATTACGTGGAATTGAACTGCTCGAAGGTCCCGATTTTCCACAAGCTGCTCGAAAACGGCGCCCGTGCGTCAACAGCCTCCGCAGATGCCGCAGGCCCCGAGGACTTGATCTCACCCGAGGTTCTCCTGCCGAGTCCAGGCGAGGACCCCGCCTGACAGCTCGCGTAGACCTACTTGATCAGCGCTCTGCGGACGAGCTGCGGCAGGTCCAAAACTTCCAGTTGGACCTTGTTCCTTCTCACGAAGGTAGTCATCGTGCGTACGCATTGTTGACAGGAGGTAACCACCGCCTGGGCGCCCGTGCTTACCGCCTCTTCAACCTTCTTCCTGCCGATCTCAGCCGACAGGTTGGGGTCGAGCATCTCCAGGTTGCCGCCGCCGCCACAGCATAGGCAGTTCTCGCGGTTGTTCGGCATCTCCACGAGCTTGACGCCGGGGATGGAGCGAATGGCCTCCCGCGGCGCATCGAACACGCGCGCCCCGCGCCCCAGATCGCAGGGGTCGTGGTAGGTCACCGTCAGGGGCAGTTCCTTCAGGGGAACGCGGTCCTCGTTGATCAGTTCCACAAGGAATTCGGAGGCATGGGCGATCGGGATCTTCTGGGGGTAGTGCTCCCGCCACATCTGGTAGCAGGAGGGGCAGGCCATGACGACTTTCTTCGCGCCCTTGCTGAGGGCCGCGGCCACGTTGTGCTCGGCGAACTCCTGGGCTTGGTCCTTGAGTCCCGCGCCCAGGAATGGAAATCCACAGCACCACTCCTCTTCACCCAACAGCGTGAAATCCACATGGCTGGCTTCCATGATTTCGGCCAGGGCAATGGCGATCTTCTGGCCCATCGGGAAATAGGCCGCCACGCAGCCGGTGAAGTACACGATCTCGGCCCGGTCCTTCAGGTAGCCGTGCTCGGGCGCGTCCCGCATATCTTCCACCCAGGCGGCGCGCTCGGCGTTGTCTTCGGCAAAGACGTTACGGCTCTGCGCCAGGTTCTTCCCGATCATTTCGATCTTGGGGGGATACCTGCCGGAACTCACCATGTCCTTGCGGAGCGCGATCCACAAGTCCATCAGGCCAATTCCTACCGGGCAAACTTCCTGGCAGTTGGCGCAGAGCGTGCACCGGAATACTGTATCGCTGAAGTGCTTCAGGTCTTCTTCCGACGGACCCTTCTTACTCAGAAACCGGCGCAGGAAGCCGCCCCGGCTCTTCAGGACCCGCTTGAGCGCCTGCATCCGCCACAACGCCGACAGTTCTCCGTCTTTGGTGGCGCTGACGGCCGGGCAGACCCGCGCGCACACCTGGCACTGCGTGCAGGCCTCCATCTCCAGCAGTTGCTGGAACGTGTAGTCGCGATTCGGCATGAACTACGCGGTCTTGACGAACTTCGCGATGTCCTCCACGAGCCACTTCTCCACGGCTTCCCGCCCGTGGATCAGGTTCTGGACTTCCGCCATGTCGTCCGGCTTGATCTTATACATCCAACCCTTGCCGTAGCAGTCCTGATTGAGCAGGCCGGGATTGGTTTCCAACTCTTCGTTCACGCCCGCGATTTCGCCGTTGACCGGGCCGAATACCTTCCCCAGCCACTTGCCCGATTCCACGCTCGCGAACTTCTTTCCGATCTTGACCGCCTTGCCTTCTTCCGGAAGCTGGACGAAGACCACCTGCCCGGCTAGCTTCTGAGCGAAGTCGTCCATCCCCATGATCAGCAGGTCCCCCTCGGCGCGGACCCAATAGTGGTTCTGCTCGTAGTACAACTCATCCGGCATGTTATAGCCCTGGATTTCCATTAAGACAACCTCCTCTATAAGTTCTCTTTATCCGGCACTAATCCGCTTCTTCCATCAGCTCGTTAATGAACTGCGTCGTGGTGCAAATCCTGAACTTCTGCTTCCGAAGCTTGGCGTTGCTGAGATTGTGCACGCAGGAATTGCATTCGGTCAAAACCACTTCGGCGCCAGTCTCCTCGGCATCCTGAAGCCGGCGGCGCGCCATCAGTATGGAATTCTGCGCGTAGGCCCCCCGCACGCCGCCGCCCGATCCGCAACACAGAGCCTCGGCGTGGTGGCGCGGCATTTCGACGAAGTTCGGCGCGACCTTTCGGATCGTATCCCTCGGCTCCTCGTAGATGCCGCAGTGCCTGCCTAAGTCGCAGGGATCGTGATAGGTGACCCGCTTGCCGGTCGTGACTTTCAAGTCGAAATCCTTAAGTAACTGGGAAATGTGCATGATGATTACGCCCTTGGCCCTCAGCGGAGCATACTGCACCTTGTTGTTCAAGGTCCTGGCGCAATAGGGGCAGCCGGTGATCACCGTGGAGGCGCCGGTTGCCAGGATACGGTCGATGTTGGTTTGGACCAGCGTGTCGTTGAGCGGAAACCCGACATCCTCCAGCACCCCGCTGCAACACACCTCCTCGATCAGGGTGTAGTTCACCCCCAACCGGTCGAGCAGGCCCAGCGCGGCTTCGGTGGCTTCGTCTTCCCGGTAGAGGCCAACGCAGCCGGCAAAGAAGACGTAGTCGGCCTGCGCCTTCTTCTCCCGGCCGAAGTCAACCGCTTCTTCCTCCGCGTAGATATTGGGATACTTGCTCAATACCTCGTTCATCCCCTTGAAAGCCGGATGACAGGAGCCGATGTTGACCATGTCCTTCCGCGCTGCCTTGATGATCTCCGCCACCTTCACGCCCGATGGGCAACTGTTGGTGCAACTGGCGCAGGTGGTGCACTGGAACAGGGTTTCGATTAGCTCGTCGGAAAGGTCGATCCTGCGGTCCATGACCTCCTTCAGCAGCAGCATCTTGCCGCGGGCGTTCAACCCTGGCCGCAGGGTCGCCCCGTAGACGGGGCAGACCGCCTGGCAGAACCCGCAGCGCGAGCACCTCAGGATCTGCTCCCGATATTTCTTCTCGAAATCGTATTTGGCTTCCATATCGAGCGGCTCCGTTTCTAGGCGGCATCCAAGGCCATTTTCCCTGGGTTCAAGATGTTGTTGGGGTCGAAGGCCCTCTTGATGGCCCGCATCATTTCCATTGAGACCGCATCGTGCTCGAGCGTCATGAACGGCGCCTTGGACAGCCCGATGCCGTGCTCGCCGGTCAGTGTCCCCCCCAGTTCGATGACCAGTTTGAACAAGTCGGCGCTGGCGGCCTCCATCTTCTCGACCTCCACCGGATCGTATCCGTCGTAGAGGATCTGCGGATGCAGGTTCCCGTCGCCGGCATGACCGAAGGTCGCAATCTGGATCTGGTGCTTATCCGCGATCGCCCCGATTCCCTTCAGCAGGGCCGGCACCTTTCCGATGGGGGCCGTCACATCCTCCAGCACGAAGTGGGTCTTGATCCGCGCCAGCACGGCGTAAGCCGACTTGCGCGCCTTCCAAAGCTGGGCCGCCTCCGCCTCCGATTGCGCCTGCTTGATCTCCCTGGGATGGTTCTTGCGGAACGCCTCGATGACCTTCTGCATCTGGTAGGCCGTCTCTTCCTGGGTGTACCCGTCGGTTTCCGCCAGCAGCAGCGCATCCACTTCCGGAAGGTTCAGGTCGGTGTTCTGGTTGATGGCCATGATGGTCTGCCGGCCCAGAATCTCCAGCACGCTGGGGATAATGCCGCAGTGCATGACATCGCCCACGGCCCGGCCGGCATCCTCCAGATCGTCGAAAGTAGCCATGACGGTACAGGACACGCCGGTGGGCTTGGGGTTGATCTTCAGGGTGATCTCCGTTATGACGCCCAACGTTCCTTCCGATCCCACCAGTAGGCGCGTGAGATCGTAGCCCGAGACGTTCTTGATGGCCTTGCCACCGGTCCGCAAAATGCGCCCGTCGGCGAGCACCACCTGAAGTCCGAGAACGTAATCGCGCGTGGTGCCGTACTTGGCGCCCTTGATGCCGCCGGCATTGGTCCCCACGGCGCCGCCCATGGTGCAGACTTTCCCGCTGGAGGGGTCCGGAGGAAAGAAGAACCCGTAGGGCGCCAGCGCCTTGTCCAGGTCGGCGTACACCACGCCCGGTTGCACCACCGCCAGGCGGTCACCGATGCTGAGTTCGAGGATCTTGTTCATCCGGGTCAGGTCCATGACGATGCCCCCTTTGGCCGGCACCGAGAGGCCGGACAGACCGGTGCCCGCGCCGCGCGGGATCACCGGGATGCTCTCCCGGCTGGCCAGCTTGAGGACTTCGGAAACCTGCCCGGTGTTTTCAACCCAAATCGCGCACGAGGGTCTGCCCCTTTGCTCGGAAGCGTCGTAGGAATAAGACACCATGTCAATCAGGCTGTCCGTATAATTCTGCTGACCCACGATCTGGATCAGGGCTGCTTTGATCTTCTCATCCACCATGACGACTCCTATCTACCATTCTGAACCCTCAATCCCCCGTTGCGCGCTCCGGGGCCAGTGGCACCGGCTCAGGCCGGTGTGGCTGCGCCGCACGCATGGCCAACACCACCGGCGCCATGAGGATGTGGAACATCCTGCTGAAGGGCAGGTAGGCCACGAAGGCGCCGGTGAGGATCGCGTGCAGGTACCATACATAGCCGTATGCGCCCGTGAGCGCGGGACCATTCGAGAACGCCTTGCTGATAAAGTAGCCGAGGAAAGCGAAAGCCGCCATCCCTGAAGCGCCCGTCATCGCGATCCGCATGCCTTCCAGGACAAATCCTACTGCGATCACGCCGCCGATCAGGCCCAGAGCCAGGTAATCCTGGCGAGGCAGGCCCGGCACACGCTCCGATCTCCTGGCGATCCCCCGAGCGATGGCGGCGCAGATGCCGATAATCACCAGGACTCCCGTCAGGTCGAACAGCAGCGCCGTTGCGGGGTGGTTCTTGTCCAGCAGGAACTGGTACCAGGTCGCGCCCTTCCACAGGTTCTCGCTGATCAGGCCCGCCATCCCCCATGCGAACCGGACCACAAACGGCAGGAAGATGAGCGAGTGTATCGACCAGCGCAAGACGGACTGCCGGAAGAGTCTCCTCTGCCCTATCGCGTCCACGGCCAGCGCCTTGAGGATGGCGCCCAGCAGCGCCAGGCCCTTCGCGCGAGTCCCGGAGTCCTCGCGGCCGCGCAAAGTTCCCGAAAGCCAATAGGAGAGCGCTATGGCGAGCCCGGCCAGGAAGACCAGCAGCGAAACCACCGTGGTCGTGTCACCCGCCACCGAGAGAGTCGCCGTGTGACACCCGATGCAAAGGACGCTCTTCGCCGGCAGAACCATCGCCGCCGCGCCGACTTTATTCGCCTGGACGTGGCACCTCTGGCAGTCCTCGCTCTTCCCCGCCCTGGTCATGTTATGCGCTTGGGAAACGCTCCCGGGCTTCGCGGTTCTTTGCCAGACAACTAGCTTTGAACGGGCGTCCACATACCGGCCGGCCGCCGCCCGCGTGACACGCACGGCATTCGACCCCGATGTGCGGGTCTTCCTTCAACTCCGCATAGTGAGGCGCCGCCGGAGCGTGGCGCCCGGTCGCACTCGGGAAAGCGGCGCCCGCTGCCGAATCGGAATGGCAAAGGAGGCAGTTCCCGCGGGCTTGCCCCTTATGTCCGTAGCCGGCCGCGGCCGGGTGGCATGAAATGCAGGCCTGTTTGGCGTGGGTCGTGCGCCTGTAAGCGGCCTCGTCGATCAAAACCGCGTCTCGCGCCGCCAGCTTCTGAGTCGGCGTCCCCTTGTTCCCGTGACAGTTAAAACAGAACGTGATGAGCCTGTCCCGGCTGCCCGGGTCGTTGGCCTCGTATGCGTGGCAGGCCAGGCATTTTTCGTCTTCCGCGGAGCGCTTCGGCAGGGTCTGCCGCGCCTGGTGGCACGCCCCGCACTGGGACCGCAGGCTCTTGTCGAAGGTAATGCGCGACGTCCGGAGGTACTCCACCTTGAGGTTGGCGTGAGGGTTGTGACAGGTGAGGCAGTTCTGAAACCGGATCGCCTTGACCTCGCGCATGCGTCCATGCTCGTTCTGCTTCAACTTCTCGTACACCGGAGCGTGGCACTTCCGGCACTTCTCCTCAGCCGAGGCCTTGGACGCCTTGCGGTTCACGTTGCGTGGATCCGGGTGGAGCTTGCTGCGAACGATGTCCTCATGACATTTCACGCAAGAGAACTTCTTCGCGTGAGCCGACAAGTGCAGCATCACGGGGTCCAGCAGCCACGAGCCTCGGGCTTGGGCCGCGGCAGTCGATGCGAGCCCGGCGGCCATCAGGAGGAGCGCTACAAGGGAACCAATGCGAAAACGGAACACGAGACCCAATTCTCCGAAATCCAGTAAAGCTACATTCTAGCCCTTTTTCCAGCGCGGAAAATGCGTCTGTCCCCTTTTTAGCCGCGGAGCTTGCCCACTACGTAAGGGCCCTCCGGTGAGACCGCCGTCCGTGGATGTTGCGGCAGCAAAGCATCGAGTGCCGGTTGCAGATCCTCCACCTTGACGGCGCCCATCTTCTCGACGTCTTCCCGGGACAGGCCGGGCGAAGAGATGTACACCCGTCCTGCGTGATCCAGGGCCTGATAGATGTTCTGGGCGCACCACTGATCGATAACGAAATCCTTGGGGTCGCCGTGACGCGTGGAGAACTCCTTCAAACTGGCGACCGAGCGCAAGATGCCCGAGAACTCAGGGCTGCCGAGTCCTTCACCGCATCCGCAGGCCACCACCATGGTTCCGCCCTTCTTCAAAATATCCTTGGCGCAAGTCATCGCCTTGGCGACCTGGTAGAACGTGGCGTCCAGCGGAAAGCCTCCGCCCGAGGTGATGACCATATCGAAAGGCTTGTCCACCGGAACCGTCGAATGCCGCGCCACAACCTCGCACCCCGCGCGGTGCGCATGGTCGAAATGGCCGGCATACACCCCGGCCACCTGCCGGGTCTTGTTAAGCACCACGTTCACGATGAAGTCCACTCCGACCATCCGCGAGATGCGAACGCCGTACTCGTGAAACGGATTCCCGTCCAGCAGGCAGTTAGTGACCTTGGGATGCTCGATCATCGCGTAGGCGTGCATGAACTGCATGGTCCTGAAACTGGAGATGCCCGGCAGGATGGCCTTGCGCCCGCCGGAGAAGCCCGCGTAGAAATGCGGCTCGATGAGGCCGGTCAGGATTTTCAAATCCGCATCCAGGTAGTGACGGTTTACCTCGATAGGCGCTCCGTCGATCACGTCCACCCGCCGGTAGTTCTGCTCGTCCCGGCAATAGTGGTTCACAATCCGGTAGCGGTCCACGATGTCCCGTCCCAGCATGCCGGCCAATTCCTCGCCGAGGTTCGGCCGGTGCATGCCGGTGGCGACCAGAATCGTAATTGCCTCCCTGGCGATCCCTGACGATTGGAGCGTTTCCAGCAGCGGCAGGAGGATGGTCTGGTTGGGCACCGGACGGGTGATGTCGGAGATCACGATGCAGGCGTTTCTTCTGCCCTTCGCTATTTCCGCCAAAGGAGGGCTTTCGATGGGACGGGCCAGCGCCTCGCGCACCGCGCCCGCCGGATCGGCCAGCGCATCGAGCGCCCGCATCTCAAGCACGGCTGTCGACGCCGGGAGTTCCAAACTCAGGCTCTTCCGGCCACACTGCAAGTCAATGTTCATGAGCTTCTCGGGGATTTAAACTTCAGTATAGCGCCTGACGGCCGTTCAATACCGCAGCAGCGCTGGTTTGTCACATCGGTGTTGCGGGCCTTATAATTCAGTTTTAGGACACAATCAACCGTGCGCATTCGGGGGAAAATTCTGTTTTTGGCGGGGCTACTGGTCTCCTTGGGCGCGGGCTGGCTTGGCTTTCCCCGGGTCATTTACAGCAGCCGGTCGCAACCGGTGGAGTTCAACCACAAGATCCACGCCCAGAAAGTGGCGTCGCTGTGTGAGGATTGCCACACCTTGCGCGGCGACGGCAGCTACTCCGGCGTTCCCCGCTTGAGCCAGTGCTCCGGCTGCCACGCGGCGCCCCTGGGTCCAACCAAGGCGGAGCGGGATTTCATCGCTCGCTACGTGACGCCGAAGCGCCAGCCCGAGTGGGCCGTTTACTCGCGCCAACCCGACAACGTCTGGTTCTCCCATACCCCGCACGTCAAGCGCGCCAAGGTCAAGTGCGAGCGTTGCCACGGCGATTACGGCACTTCGAGCGGGTCGCGAGTCTACCAGGAGGACCGCATCAGCGGCTACTCGCGCGATATTTGGGGCTACACCGCTACCGTCACCTCCCGGCTTCAGGGGGGAACGTCCCGCCCGGAGTTGATCGCCATCCCGGGCATGAAGATGGACGATTGTATCGACTGCCACCGCAAAGAAGGCCTTACGCACAGTTGTCTGGATTGCCATAAGTAAAGGCACGAACATGGAAAAGAGCCGGAGAGACTTGCTGAAATTCGCGGGCGGCTCGGCCCTGGGCATCATGTTCACTCCGGTTCCGTGGCGGCTGATCACGGACATTGCGCTCCGGACCCAGAGCTGGCCCGGAATTCCAAGTCCCGCGCGCGGCGAGATCAAGGTCAGATTCACCAATTGCCCGCTGTGCCCGGCCGGGTGCGCCGTGCGCGCGCGATGCGTGGGCGATATGCCGGTGTCCCTGGCCGGCGTGAAAGCGCATCCTCAAAGCGCGGGCGCAATGTGCCCGTTGGGCCTGACCGGTCACCACCTCCCGTATCATCCCGACAGGCTGAAACCGAACTCGTCCGACGTAGCGCTGGCCGCGGTTGTCAACGCGATCGAAAAGTGCGGCCCCAACGAACGCGTGGCGGTGCTCGATCTTCGTCCCGGCCGCACGGCGTCATGGACCTACCGGCGCGCCATGGCGGCGGTAAAGAACGGCATCTATCTTACGGGGCCGCGGCCCCTTGGCCGGGCGGCGATAAATCTGGCCAAGGCGCGCACCGTGCTCAGCATCGGAGCGCCGTTATTCGGCGGCTGGGGAACGCCCGGAAACGTGGCGAGGACGCGGGGCAGTTTCCGCTTGATCCAGGCCGAGCCGCTGGAGTCGCCCACGGCGACACTGGCCGATCTGTGGCTGCGCATCCGGCCCGGTTCGGGTTCGGCGCTGGCGCTCGGTATCGCCAACGTGCTGCTGGACCGGAAGACGGGACGCCAGGCGCCCGCCCGGTTGGCGGAAATGGCAGCGGGCTTCACCCCCTCGAAGGCCGCGGCTGCCACGGGTCTCTCAGAGACTCAGATTGTGGAGTTGGCCGGCGAGTTAACTGGCAATGGACCGGCGCTGGTTCTGGCCGGCGACGAATTGCCTGAGGCTTTGGCGCTCAATCAACTCACCAGTGCTTGGGGACAAACCGTCGTGGCCCGCCGTGAGGCGCCGGTCCCCGACTCGTGGAACGCGGCCGCGCCGGTTTCGGACCTGTCATCGGTCCCCGACGGCTCGATCCGCGCGCTGCTCATCGATGAATCAGCGCCAGGCGACTACATCCCCTGGAACGCAATCGCCAGGAAGCTGGTTCGCGATACCCCGGTAGTCGTGACCTTCGCCTGGGCGCCTCAGGGTTATGGACGCCACGCGCTGTTCGTGCTGCCCACGGCAGTGTACCCGGAAGTGGCTGACGACATCCCGCCCGCCATCGATTCGCCCACCGCTGCGTTCCGTATCTCGGCTCCTCTGGTTGCGCCGCCCGCTGGAATGGTGAACCCGGCGGACTTCATCGTCAAGGCGGCGGGGAAGAAGGCCGCGGGTATCCGCGCCCTGGACGCTCTGCGGGACCGCGCTGACGCCGTTCATAGGTCCGGTCGTGGCTCGCTGTTTACATATGCCGACGGAAAATTTACACCGGTGAGGGAAGTTACGCCTGAAGTTTTCTGGAAATCCCTGAACGAAGGCGGCTCCTGGGTGGATGCGGAAGGACCGGCTGCGGAGCCGCCGTCTCTCGATTGGACGCCGCTTCAGCCCGGCTCCGCCGGCGGCGCCGATCTGCCGCTGGTGGCGGTCGTCTCGGAGACCTTCGGGTCGGGCGCTCCGGGTTCGCCGATCATGTCGAAACTCGACCAGGAATCCAACCTGCGCCTGGGCCCCAAACGCGCGGCCCTCCATCCCGAGACCGCCCGTTCCTGCGGCGTCGAGGACCGCGCGCTGGCTGTACTCGAGACCCCGCTGGGCAAATGCAACATCAGCGTCATCCTGAATTCGTCCGTTCAACCCGGCGTGGTTGAGGTGGCCGCTGATCCGGAGGTTATCGACCTGTGCGGCGCGTTTACGCGCGCCAAGGTGGTGCGGGCATGATTTCGCGCAAGAAGCCGGGCAAAATCTCCCGCTACGGCATGGCTATCGACATCGACAAATGCACGGGCTGCGGCGATTGTATGGTGGCTTGCGCCGTGGAAAACAATGTTCCGCCGGCCCGCGAGGGCGCAACCGAACGCAAAGGCCTCACCTGGCTCCGCGTCTTCAAGGTGGACAACGGCCGGGACTACCCCGACAAGCGATCCGTGTTTGTGCCCATGATGTGCCAGCAGTGCGGCGAAGAGACGCCCTGCTACCTGGTCTGCCCCCAGCATGCGGTGGACGTGGATCCCTCCACTGGAATCGTGGGCCAGATTCCGGTGCGCTGCCTCGGCTGCCGCTATTGCATGGCGGCTTGTCCCTATCATGTGCGCTATTTCAACTGGTGGGATCCGAAGTGGCCCGCCGGCATGGAGAAGACTTTGAATCCCGACGTGGCGCCCCGCCAGCGCGGCGTGGTGGAGAAGTGCAATTTCTGTCACGGACGGTGGCACGCCGCCAGACAGCGGGCCGACGCCGCCGGCAAGGATGAAATTCTGCCCGGCGATTACGTGCCGGCCTGCGTGGAGGTCTGCCCTACCGGCGCTATTCAATTCGGCGATCTGAACGATCCTTCGAGCGAACCCGCGCTAGCCGCCAAGCAAGCCGGCAGCTTCCGCATGTTGGAGAAGCTGCACACCGATCCCAAGGTTTACTACCGGTCCAAGAGAGAGTGGGTGAGGAAGATCGGAGAAGCGTCCGAGGCGCCGCCGGAAAAGGGGAACCCGCGTGGATAAGGAGTTTATTGCGCGCGGCGTGAAGCGCTGCTCCACTGGAAAGTTCCTGCTCTGGCTCCTGCCGTGGTTCGCGCTGCTGGCATTCGGGGTCTATTCGGCCGCGCTGTGCCTCATCAAGGGCTTGAATCAGACCAACATGGACGACCGCTTCGCCTTCGGCCTGTGGATCTTTCTCGATCTGACCGTGATCGCGCTGGGCGCCGGGGCCTTCTTTACCGGCTTCCTCCTCTACATCTTGAAGATGAAGGAGCTGCACGCGGTCATCAGCAGCGCGGTGGTCATCGGACTAGTCTGTTACAGCGGGGCGGTGGTGGTGCTGATGGTGGACGTGGGCCAGCCCTTGCGGGCCTGGTTCACGTTCTGGTACCCCAACGTCCACTCGATGCTCACCGAGGTCACTTTCTGCATCACCGCCTATCTCACGGTGCTGCTGATTGAGTACGTGCCGATCGTTCTGAAGCACCGGAAGCTGCGGGAGATCCCGTCGTTCCTGGTCTTCGAGCACGAACTGCACAAGCTGGTTTATGTGTTCGCGGGCGTGGGGACCTTCCTGTCGTTCTTCCACCAGGGTTCGCTGGGCGGTCTGTATGGCGTGCTGCGCGGCCGGCCGTTCGCCTTCCGCGAGAGCCTCGGCATCTGGCCCTCCACGTTCTTTCTGTTCATCCTCTCGGCGGCCGCGGTGGGCCCCAGCTTCATCCTGCTGACGACGTGGCTGGCTGAGAAGATCACGAAAAAACGGCTGGTGCGGCCCCAGGTTCTGCAACGGTTGGGGCAGGTCTCGGGATGGTTGCTCGCGGCATACGTGGTCCTGAAGAGCGCGGACACCTTCTACTGGATCGCCGGCACGACGCCGAAGACCGGGTTCCTGCCGGCGCAGTATTACGCCTGGAAACCCTTCGGCATCTGGATTCTTTTCGTCGAAACCGCGCTGTTCGTGCTTCCCGCCGCCATCCTGTTAGTGCCGAAACTGCGGGCGCATACGGGCTGGCTGGTTTCCGCCGCCGCCATGGCCTGCTGCGGCGTGACCCTGAACCGGTTCGTTCTGACCATCCAGACCCTGGCTTTGCCCACTCTCTCTTTCGACAAGTTCCTCAACTACGTGCCAAGCTGGCAGGAGACGGGAACCTTTGTTGCGGTGGTGGCCTACGGAGTTCTGGTGTACTCGTTCTCCTTCCGCTACTTGAAGCTGTTCCCCCAGGAGCGCGAGCTCAGGCTGGAGGCGGCGGCGCCTCCTCAACGGCAGCCCGTCATGGCCGGAGATTGATCGAATGCTGCCTTGGACCTACGGATTTCATTGGAATGTCGGAACCGTCATCTTCCTGGGTGCGTTCTACACCGTTCTGGTGGTATTGGCCACGACCCTGATCGCCGCTGCCTGGCGTTCGCGGCACGCCTTGCGCGGCCGCAAGACGGAAGAGATCCGCTGGCACTCAGACTTCCACGACCTCGCCCCGCGCGATCGCGTTTGCCGGCACGTGCTCACCGGAGAGCTCCAGCATCGGGAATGCCCCAACGCTTTCGATTGCCGGGATTGCGAGACCCATGCCGGGTTCAGCGAGAAGCCGCCGCTGGAACAGCCGGCGGAATCGGAAGTGAAGATCTCCGGAATGTCGTTCCCGCTGGACCGCATGTATCACCGGGGCCACACCTGGGTGCGCCGCGAGCGGGACGGCACCGTCACGGTCGGGCTCGATGAACTCGGCCGCCGCCTGCTCGGCAGCGCTGTCAGCATGGAACTGCCGCCACGAGGCCACCGGCTCAGCCTCAACGGGACGGCCTGGCGCGCTCGAAGGCGGAAGACGGAAGTGCGGATCGTCTCGCCCGTGAGCGGCAAGGTGGTCTCGACCGGAGGACCGGACCAGGAGTGGTATCTGAAAGTGAGGCCGGAGCGGATGGATCTTCGCCATCTGCTCAGCGGCGGCGAGGTCCGGCCCTGGCTGGCAACCGAACTACATCGCCTCGACCTGGTCCTCTCGGCCACCAGCGCCGCGCCGGCCGCAGGCGCCATCTCCCTCGCGGACATCGCCGCCAGCCATCCCCAAGCCGACTGGGACGCGGTGTGCGGCGTGATGTTTCTGAACCCGTAATTACGGATTCATGCCAGCTATCACTCCATGGCGTCTCCTGGACACGGGCTTTCTGAGCGCCGCGGAGAACATGGCCCTCGACCAGGTGCTGCTCGAATCCAGAGCGGCCGGCGAGTCGCCCAACACCCTCCGCTTCCTTCAGTTCTCCGCGCCCTCGGTGCTGGTGGGCTGCCATCAGCAGCTTGATCAGGAGGTGCGTTTGGATTTCTGCCGGGCGCGCGGCTTGGAGGTGAATCGCCGCATCACCGGGGGCGGGGCCATCCTCTTCGAGCCCTGCCACATCGGCTGGGAAATCATTGCCAGCCGCGAGGATCCGCTGTTCCGGGTCTCCCCGGCGGCTCTGGCCGAGAAGCTTTCGCGAATCTGCTGCGACGCGCTGCGCGCGGCGACGGGCATCGGTGTCTGTTTCCGGCCGCGCAACGATATCGAAGTCGCCGGACGCAAAATCTCCGGCACCGGCGGGACTACGGAAGGCGACGCGTTCCTCTTCCAGGGGACCCTTCTGGTCGACCTGGACGTACAGACCATGCTGTGGGCGCTGCGCGTGCCCATGGAGAAGCTCAAGGCCCACGAAATCGATTCTCTGCGCGAGCGGGTGACCACCGTGCGTGGCGAACTCGGCTGGACTCCGGACGCCGCCGATCTCAAGCAGGCCCTGGCGCAGTCCTTCGGTTCGGCCTTCTCGGCCCTGTGGACGCGCTCTCCGCTCAACGCCTGGGAGGAAGAGAGGCTGCGACGGCTCCTGCCGGAGTTCCAGTCTGAAGCCTGGATCGACTGCAAGACAGCCGGCAGCCGCAGAAAGGTCCTTAAGGCCATTCACCGTGGCGAGGGCGGCGTGATTCGACTGCTGCTGGACGCCGATGCGGCCCGCGGCCGGATTCGCTCAGTCATGATCAGCGGCGATTTTTTCGCCTCGCCCCCCCGCGCCGTCTACGACCTCGAGAGCCGGTTTAAGGACACTCCCGCCAGGATGGATGTCGTCGAGAGAATTCTCGCCGAGTTCTTCCAGGCGAATCCGTCGCCGTTCGCCCTGCTCGGCCCCGGCGACTTCGCGCAGGTTTTTCGAAAAGCGCTGGAGAAGATGCCCTATCTGGAACTGGGCTTCAGCTTCGAGGAGACTAACGATCTGTTCCCGGTCGGCGGCAGCCTCCCTGACGTCATGCGCACGAAGTGGGGCTGGTTCCTCTTGCCGTACTGCGCCAAAGACCTGGATTGCGCGCTGCGCCAGCAGGACGGATGCCTGGAGTGCAGCCAGTGCTCGATCGGCGAAGGTTACGCCCTGGCCCGAGCCCACGATCTCCAGCCCATCACCATCGTCAGTTTTGAGAACCTGCAAGCCAACCTGCAGCGCATCCGCTCTCAAGATGGCGCCGGCTTCATCGGTTGCTGCTGCGAGGGCTTCTACACCAAGCATGCCGAGGACTTCGAGCGGGCGGGCGTCCCCGGCGTTCTGGTCAACATGGATAGCACCACCTGTTACGATCTGGGCAAGGCGCGCGACGCATACCATGGCTCGTTCAACCACCAGACCCACATCAATATCCCGTTGTTGAACAAAGTTCTGGCCCTGCGCGAGGCGGCTCGGTGAAACCGTTTTTTCCTGTCGGTGCTGAACTGGCTTGGGACGTCATCGTTGTCGGTGCGGGCCCGGCGGGCACCTCCGCAGCCCTGCCCCTGGCTCGCGCCGGACGGCGGGTTCTCATCCTGGAAAGGCGCCGCAAAGTAGGTCTTCCCGTGCAGTGCGCGGAGTACATCCCTTACGCCCTGGTGGGCGAGGTTGGTGCGCCGGTTGCGGCAGTTGCCCAACGCGTGGACAGCTTGCGGACGTTCATCGAGGGAAAACTCGCGGCCGAGAATCACTGGCCCGGCGCGGTGCTGCATCGTAGTTTGTTCGACCAGCATCTGGCCGCGCAGGCGGTCAGTGCCGGGGCCGCGTTGTGGACCGGTTGCCGCGTGCAGGCGGTGGATGGTTGCGCCGTTTCTGTCCGCAGGGAGGGCAGCGTTGCCCGGCTCACGGCTCGCGTCATTGTGGGCGCCGATGGGCCGGTTTCGATCTCCGCCCGTTCCGCCGGCTGCCCGCACGAGGATTTCGTCTACGGTCTTCAGGTGGAGGCGCCGCTCCAGACCCGATTGGATCATACCGAAGTCCACTTCCGGCCCGAGTTCCTGGGAGGATACGCGTGGGTGTTTCCCAAAGAGACATCGGCCAACGTGGGCGTAGGCGTCACCGGATCCGCCGCAAATTCACTGCCCCGGCTTCTCCATGCGTTTCTGGCTGACCTCCGCGCCGGCGGAGTTGTCATGGAAGGACCCACCCGTAAGAGGACTGGCGGAATGATCCCCGTGGGCGGCCCTCCAGCCCGCACAGCCTTCGAGCACTTGCTTCTGGCGGGCGACGCTGCCGGCCAAACCGACCCTATCACCGGAAGCGGAATTCCGGCCGCCGTCCACTGCGGACAACTGGCGGGCCAGGCTATCTGCCGCGCCCTGGCCGCCAACGATCCAGGGCGCATTCGCGAGTACGAAGAAGAGTGGCGCGAGGACCTTTCGCGTTCGCTCGGAAGGGCCCTCGAGCGGCGTCGGACGCAATGCTCGGAGTGGAACCAGGGCAGCTTCGAGCAACTGATTCAGCGGACTTGGATCGCCTTCCCGGAGTACTACCGTGCTGAGTGAAACCACCCAAGAACTGCTCGCCCGGGTCAGTGGGCTCTCCTGGCAGCGCTTCGGGAAGCGGATCACCTTCCACTTGCCCGGCATGTTCGTTGTGGATGGGATGCGGGGCCGCTATCCGGCCATCTCCATTACCGGCGCACATTGTGGACTTAATTGCGACCACTGCGCCGGCCGAATTCTCGAGCCTATGCCCGCGGCCACTTCGCCGCGAGCCCTCATCGATCTCTGCCTTCGTTTGAAGGATGCCGGCGTGGAGGGTTTCCTGGTCACCGGCGGAAGCGACTCGCAGGGCCGCCTGCCCTGGGACCGGTTTGTCGACGCCCTCGGCGAGGTGAAGCGCCGCACCGGCCTGCATCTGTCGATTCACTCCGGAATGCTGGATCGCGAGGTCGCCCGCAGCCTGAAACAGGCCGGCGTCGATCAGGCCAACCTGGACATTGTGGGAGCCGAAGAGACCTGGCGCGAGGTCATGCACCTGCCGGACGGCGCCGCGCTCCTTGACCGGTCGCTGGAGGCTTTGCACGAGGCCGGCCTGGAGGTTGTTCCCCACGTGATCATGGGTATTCATTTCGGCCGCATTCTGGGGGAAAGAAAGGCGCTGGATATCTTGCGCCGCTATCCGCCGCGGCTGCTGGTGTGGGTCGCCCTGATGCCGCTCCCTTCGACCCCCATGGCGGGCGCCGCTCCCCCCTCGCTGGAGGAAGCGGCTCTCCTTTTCGCCGAGTCCAGGTTGGCGTTCCCCGAAAGCGAGATCGCCCTGGGGTGCGCCCGGCCCCGCGGCGGGTACCGCCTGGCCCTGGAGCGGGTCGCCATCCAGGCTGGCGTGAACCGTGTGGCCGTGTATTCCGAGGAGACCGTGGACTACGCCCGCAGCCTGGACTTGAAGGTCCATTTCGAGCAGACCTGTTGCTCGCTGACACGCACGACGGAGGAAAGCGAATGAAGACCGTGACCCTGGAGAGCCCCGAACACGTGCGCATCAGCCTGGCCGCGGCGATGACGCTGGGAATCGCCGCGGGCCGGTTCTATCGCGACGCCCGGCTGGGATGCATCAACCTGCTCATGACTTACGAGGAAGGCTGCTCGGCTAACTGCTCTTACTGCGGCTTACAGCGCCTGCGGGAAGGCAATTACGACAGCAAGAGTTTCATCCGCGTGCCCTGGCCCGTCGTCGGTCTGGAGGAAATCGTCAGCCGGTCGGCGCAGCGCCGCTCGGCGATCCAGCGCATTTGCCTGTCGATGATCACCCACCCCCGCGTCGTCAGCGACTCGCGCGTAATTCTGGAGCGGCTCCACCAGGCCCTGCCCGATATTCCGCTGTCTCTGCTCTCGAACCCAACCCTGCTGACCCGCCGGGACCTGGAGGTTTATCGCGATATCCCCGTCGACCGGCTGGGCATTGCCGTCGACGCCGCCACCGAGCCGATCTTCGACCGCTTCCGCGCCAAGGAAGTCCGCGGGCCGCATCGCTGGGACCGCTACTGGCGATTCTTCGACGACGCCCTGGAAGTCTTCGGTCCGAATCGCGTTGGCGTTCATCTCATCGTGGGCCTTGGGGAGACCGAAGAGGAGATGATCCGTCTCATCGGCCGCGTCCGCCGCGCCGGTGGATCCACTCACTTGTTCTCGTTCTTCCCGGAAAGCGGATCGAGGCTGGCGGGTCATCCCCAGCCCCCGGCCGGGCAATACCGGCGCGTCCAGTTGGCCCGCTATCTCATCGATGAGGACCTGGCCACCGTGGACGACTTTTCCTTCAACGCCGAGGGCCGGCTCGATTCCTTCGGCGTCTCCGCCGCCCGGATCGAACAGATCATCGCGACAGGTATCCCCTTCATGACCAGCGGCTGCCCCGGTGAAGACGGATTGGTAGCCTGCAATCGCCCCTTCGGCGACTGCACCCCAGGCGACGACATCCGCAGCTTCCCCTTCCAGCCCGATGCGGAGGACCTCGCGCTCATCCGTCAACAGTTGGGCGCCTGCTCCGCCTGATGCGTTTTGGTATGCTATCTCTTGGGAATTCTTAAGAAAAGGAGTACTCGGAGCATGTCCCAACACTTTTCGCGACGCGGTTTCATGATGACTTCCGCCGGCGTGGCCATGGCTGCCGGCCCTGCGGTTCGGTCCTCTCTGGCGGCCAACGACAAGATCAATGTCGGCTTCATTGCGGCCGGTTCGCGCGGTTATTACCTGATGCAGCGGCTATACGTGGGGTCCGGCGACCTGATCCAGATCGGCTCGGTCTGTGACACGTACGCGGGCAACCTGAGCCGCGCCAAGGATCGCGTTCAGACCATGGGCAAGAACACGCCCAAGACCGGCGTGGACTATCGGGAGATCCTCGCGGATCCCTCCATTGACGCCGTGGTCATCGCTACCCCCGAGCACCTGCACCACTCAATGGCGCTGGCCGCCATCAAGGCCAACAAGCACATCTATCTGGAGAAGCCCATCGCCCACACCATCGAGGAAGGCGCCGAGGTGGTCAAGGCCGCCGCGAACTACCCGAAGATGATCCAGGTTGGCACCCAGAACCGCAGCAATCCGCTGTACCAGAAGGCCAAGCAGATGGTGCAGCAGGGCATGATCGGCGAGGTCCACTATGTGCGTGCTTTCTGGTACCGGAATTTCCCCATGGCGAATTCGCCGACTGTGGGGGCTGCATGGCGCTATGTCATCCCCGCGGATGTGAACGAGAGCAACACCGATTGGGCCAGGTTCCTGGGCCCCGCCCCCAAGCGTCCCTTCAACGTGCCCCGGTACTTCCAGTGGCGCAATTACTGGGATTACTCCGGCGGGATTTCCACGGATCTGCTGGTCCACCAGACCGACATCTCCAACTTCGTTCTCGGCAAGAACGTTCCCATCTCCTGCATGGCGAGCGGCGGGATCTATCAGTGGGGTCCGCCCAAGGACGACCGGGAGGCGCCCGATACGCTCAGCGCCATCTACGAGTACGCGGATAAGTTCCACCTGAACTATAGCTGCTTCTTCGGCAACGACCAGTTCGGCTACGGCGAGCAGTTCATGGGCTACGAAGGCATGATTGAGGTGTTGAACCGCTCCGAGCTGAACTTCGTTCCGCAGAAGTTCGGCGGCAAGCTTCCGGCCGGCGTGCCGGCCCGGCAGGAACTGCACCAGAATCAGCCGCCGGCGCCGGGTGTGACGTACGACAACCTCAGCGTCGAGCTCCACATGCGTAATTGGATCGACTCCATCCGCGGCACTGCCAAACCCATTGCCCCTGCCAAGGAGGGACAGATCGCCGCGATCCCCGGCCATCTAGCCACGCTTTCCTACAAGAACGGTAGGAAGATCCTGTGGGACGCCAAGACCGAGAAGTACCGATTCTCGTAGAGCAGGAAGGATAATATGGCCCAAGTTAAATCCGGGCGGCTGATTGTGGCCGCGATTCTGGCGATTCTCGTCTACGGCATGATCGCCGCCATGCTCGGAACGCTGCTGCCGAGCTTCAATTTGACCCCGGAGCAAAGCGGCAACGTCGCTTTCGCCCAAGCCCTGGGGCTGATCATCGCTTCGGTGGCGGTCGGCCCGCTGATCGACTCAAGGGCAAGAAGTTGGCCCTCCTGCTGGGACTGGCCATGGCCACGGCGGCTCTGGCCCTCCTGCCTGCCTTTCGCAGCAGCCCGGATATCACCCGGTACCTGATGTTCCTGCTGGGGCTCGGCGGCGGAGTCATCGTGACCGGAGCGAACGCTCTGGCAGGCGATGTCAATGAGGCCCGCCGGGCTTCGACCCTCAATCTGCTGAACCTCTTCTTCGGCCTCGGAGGGTTGCTGACCCCGCTCATCGCGGGGCGCCTGCTCTCGGGCAACGCCATCACCCTCTGCTACCTGGTGGCTGCGCTGACCGGCTTGACCTTGCTGGTTCATGCCGCCACTACGATGCCCGCGCCGAGCGGGGAGCGCGGCTTCAAGTTCTCCGAGATCGGCGTTCTGCTCAGCAGCCCGGCCCTCTACCTGCTCGCCTTGTTCCTGTTCCTGTACGTGGCCTGTGAGGTCGGCGTGTGGAACTGGCTCACCAAGCACCTGATCGCTCAGGGAATCCCCGAGGATCAGGCTCTGACCATCCTGTCGCTGGGCTTCGCCCTGGGCATCCTGGTCGGCCGCATGGTAGTGAGCCGGGTGCTCATCAAGGTTTCGGCGGTGAATGTCACGCTGGCCGCCTCGGTCCTGATGGCCGTCACCACCTATCTCGCCCTGCAATCCAGCGACGCCACGGTGGCCTGGGTAGCGGTGTTCTGCGCCGGCCTGGCCATGGCGCCGGTCTTCCCGACGACGCTGGCCATGACCGCCGACGCGTTCCTCAACGCCAAGGCCACAGCCATGGGAATCGTGATCACCTGCGGCTGGATCGGGCTGGCGGTCAGTTCCAAGATCATCGGCGCAATAGCCGGCGGCGACGATAAGCGCCTGGTAACGGCCCTGCTGGTTCTCCCCGGCTTCTCCGTGATAATGATCGTGGTGAACCTGATCCTGCGGCCGGTGCTGGCCTCAACCCGCAAAGCGTAGTCCAGGCTGGATTCTGACCAGTGGGGCAGCCATTCTTGGCTGCCGCCGGGCTTCTGCCCGGCGTCGCGCTGGACCAAAGGAACTCCTCCGCGGTGCTTACCATCCCGGCGGCGACCGGATTCCATTCGATGTATCGCTGCACGCGGGCGAACTCCCGGTCATCCCGGACCAGGTGATCGTAGCTTTCGTCCTGCCAAAACGGTTTGGCTGTCTGCCCCAGGATACGGATGGCTTCGTGAGCCGTGAAACCCTTGAGCGGCCCCAGCCACTCTCGCGCCGTCACTTGCGGTGTGACCAACAGGTGCACGTGGTTGGACATCACCACAAGTGCATGCAAGCGATATCGCTGGAAGCGAACTTCGCCATCGTAGAGCGCTTGGATCACCATATGGGCGATCTGCGGCCGCCGCAGGAATTGGGGGCCGCTCGTGGAACGGTCCAGCAGTCGATCCAATGCCACAAAGGCCTGGCCGGAGGTGAGCCTGACGGGCGGAAAGATCCGGCCGGAGGGCAGACTGCCGTGGAGACGGAAAGTGACGAACAGGGGTTGTCCCACCGTATCCCAATGCGGGAGACGGCGTTCATACATCCGCATATGGCTGTTGTGGTGGCTGACTGGGGGTATTCTCAGAAGTTCTGCCGCACCGAAACCGCGACGCCGGGCGGAAGCCCGGCGGCAGCCGCGAACGGCTGCCCCACTTCCCAAGAAATGAAAAAGGCGCCTCTTTCGCCCAGCGAAAGAGGCGCCTTTCCCGCTTACTGTGCCGCTGACCGCGTCGAATACGATCCCAGCACCTTCATGTAATTAGCGCGGCTGAAGGCCGCCGGATCGGCCACCTTCTGCCGGCTCATGCTGCCCTGCATCTGCTGGATGGACTCATACTCGTGCTCTTCCATCCAGGCCCGCAGATCCGCCAGCACCGTCTCCATGTGCTCGATCCCCTTCTTCAGGATCGCCGACGCCATCATCGCCACCCGGCCGCCCGCCATCATCGACTTCAGGACGTCCTGGGCCGTATGCACGCCGCCCGTGACCGCCATGTCGGCCTTCACCTGCCCG
This sequence comes from Bryobacterales bacterium, assembly GCA_963734625.1. Lineage (GTDB taxonomy): Bacteria > Acidobacteriota > Terriglobia > Bryobacterales > Bryobacteraceae > CAVTHW01. The sequence goes on from CAVTHW010000003.1 coordinate 354,358, forward strand.
AAGAGCGTCGCCACCCAGTGCAGGCGCAGCAACAGTTCGTTGGAGTTGCTCAAACCGAGCGTGGGCTTCACATCCAGCGTTTCCAGGTCGAAATCCGGCTGGTAGAAGCGGTTGAACAGCACCAGCCCGTCCGCTCCAGCCTGGTCGAGCTTCCTGCCCATGTTGGCCATCGCGCTGAAGTATGGCGCCAACTTCACCGCCACCGGGATCCGGACGCTCGCCTTCACGTGCGACACCAGGCTGATGTACTTCTCCTCGACCTGCTCGGCCGACAGCTTCGGATCGTTGGCGACGAAGAAGATGTTGAGTTCCAGAGCGTCGGCGCCGGCCTGCTCCATCTCCTTCGCGTACTTGATCCAGCCGCCGGTCGAGGTGCCGTTAAGGCTGGCGATGATCGGAATGTTCACCGCCTGCTTGGCCTTCTGAATCAGTTCCAGGTAGCCTTCCGTCCCCAGCTTGTAGTGGGCCAGGTCGGGAAAGTAGGAAAGCGATTCGGCGAAGCTCTCGGTTCCCGCCGACAGGGCCGCGTCCAGACGCTGGCCCTCGATCACGATTTGCTCTTCAAACAGCGAATGCAGAACCACGGCGCCGGCCCCCGCGTCCTCCATCCGCAAAATGTTCCCAAGCTGTTCGCTCAGAGGCGAAGGAGCAACTACCAGCGGGTTCTTCAGGGTAAGTCCAAGGTATTTGGTCGTCAGATCAAGCATTTTTCACCTCCTGGGCGATCGCCTCCACCACTTGGCCATTGCCTGGCATGGACGCCAGGTGCTCATAGAGCTTCCAGCGTTTGGCCAGTTCAGCCTGGGCCAAACCCAACAGGTGCTTGGCCGCCTCCGGATTGCTCTGCACCAGCATGGTGTAGCGCGTCTCGTTGTAGATGTACTTTTCGAGGGGCAGGCTGGGAGCCTTCGAATCCAGTTGCAGAGGATTCTTGCCCTGCTTGGCCAGGTCGGGGTTGTAGCGGTATATAGGCCAGTAGCCGCTCTGCACGGCGGCCTTCTGCTGGTCCAGGCCGTGGACCAGGTCGTAGCCGTGGGCGATGCAGTGCGAGTAGCAGATCAGCAGCGAAGGCCCGTCGTAGGCTTCCGCCTCCAGGAACGCCTTCACCGTCTGCATGTCGCTCGAACCGAATGCCACCCGGGCCACGTAGACGTTGCCGTATGACATCGCCATCATACCCAGGTCCTTCTTCGGCTTGGACTTGCCGCCGAAAGCGAACTTGGCCACCGCGCCGATCGGCGTGGCCTTGGACATCTGGCCGCCGGTGTTGGAGTAGACCTCGGTGTCGAGCACCAGAAGGTTCACGTTGGCTCCGGAAGCCAGTACGTGGTCCAGGCCGCCGTAGCCGATGTCGTAAGCCCAGCCGTCGCCGCCGAAGCCCCACACGCTCTTCTTAACCAGCATGCCGGCTACGGCGTTCAGGTCGCGCGACTCGCGCGTGCCCAGCCCGCCGAGCTTCTGTTTGAGAGCCACCACGCGCTCCCGTTGCAGCGCGATGCCAGCCTGCGTCGACTGGTCGGCTTCGAGAAGCGAGGAGACCAGATCGTCTCCGATCTGGGAAGACAGCCTCCGCAGCATGTCCGTGGCGAACTTCGTCTGCGCGTCCACCGACAGCCGGATGCCCATGGTGAACTCCGCGCAGTCCTCGAACAGGGAGTTGTTCCACGCCGGCCCGCGGCCGTTGGAGTCCACGCAATAGGGCGTTGTCGGCAGGTTGCCCCCGTAAATCGAGGAGCAGCCGGTGGCGTTTCCGATGATGGCCCGGTCGCCGAACAGCCGGGTCATCAATTCGATGTAGGGCGTCTCGCCGCAGCCGGCGCAGGCGCCGGAGAACTCGAACAGCGGCCTCAGCAACTGGTTGTCCTTCACCTGGGAGAAGTTGAGCTCGCGCCGGTCGTTGTCCGGAATCTTCAGGAAGAACTCCCAGTTGGCGCGCTCCTGTTCGCGGATCGGGGGTTGAGGCGCCATGTTGATCGCCTTGCGCTTGGCTTCGGTCTTGCTCTTCACCGGGCAGACCTCGACGCAAAGGGCGCAACCCGTGCAGTCCTCGGGAGCGGCTTGCAGAGTGTACTTCTTGTCCTTGAACTCCTTCCAGCGGGCCGGAGCGGACTTGAAAGTCGCCGGCGCGCCGGCCAGCAGTTCACTGTCGTACACCTTCGCGCGGATGACCGCGTGGGGGCAGACCAGCATGCACTTGCCGCACTGGATGCAAAGCTCCAGGTCCCAGACCGGGATCTCCAGGGCGATGTTGCGCTTCTCCCACTGCGCCGTGGCGGTCGGGAACGTCCCGTCGATCGGCATCAGGCTGACCGGAACGCTGTCGCCCTCCCCTGCAATGATCGGAGCCAGCGTCTTCTGCACGAACTCGGGAGCTTCGGCGGGAACCGCGCGCCGGACGTCGAAAGCGCTGGTCACGGCGGAGGGAACCTTCACTTCGTGCAGATGGTCGAGCGACGCGTCGACGGCGGCGAAGTTCTTCTTCACCACCGCCTCGCCGCGTTTGCCGTAGGTCTTCTCGATGGCGTGCTTGATGGCGGCGATGGCGTCCTCGCGGGGAAGCACGCCGCTGATGGCGAAGAAGCAGGTCTGCATGACCGTGTTGATGCGCACGCCCATGCCCGTCTCCTTGGCCACCTTATAAGCGTCAATCACGTAGAACTTCAGCTTCTTGTCGATGATCTGCTTCTGCACCTTGCGCGGCAGCGTGTCCCAGACTTCGTCCGGGCCGGCCAGGGCGTTCAGCAGGAAGGTGGCGCCGGGCCGGGCGGCCTTCAGCATGTCGAGCCGCTCCAGGAAGGAGAACTGGTGGCAGGCCACGAAACTGGCCTGGCCGATCAGGTAGCTCGAACGGATCTGCTTGGGACCGAAGCGCAGGTGCGAAATGGTGACGGCCCCGGCCTTCTTCGAGTCGTACACGAAGTAGCCCTGGGCGAAGTTGTCGGTGTCTTCGCCGATGATCTTGATGGAGTTCTTGTTGGCGCCCACGGTGCCGTCCGAACCCAGGCCGTAGAACATCGCGCGGACCGTCTTCGGATCTTCCGTCGAGAACTCGGGATCGTAGTCCAGGCTGGTGAAAGTGACGTCGTCGTTGATGCCCACGGTGAAGTGGTTCTTCGGCTTCGCCTTGGCGGCTTCGTCGAAGACGGCCTTGACCATGGCCGGCGTGAAGTTATTCGAAGACAGGCCGTAGCGCCCGGTGAGCACGCGCGGAGCGGTCTTGAATGGCGCGGCGCCCGCCGCCACCGACTTCGCTGATGGCGGTCACCACGTCCTGGTAGAGCGGATCGCCCGACGCTCCAGGCTCCTTGGTCCGGTCCAGCACGGCGACGGTCTTGACCGTGGCCGGCAGGGCGGCGACGAAACTCTCGATCGAGAACGGCCGGTACAAGCGGACCTTGAGAACGCCGACCTTCTCCCCTTGCGCCGTGAGGTATTCCACGGTCTCGTGCGCGACCTCGGCGCCCGAGCCCATCAGCACGATCACGCGCTCGGCGTCCGGCGCGCCCACGTAATCGAAGAGATGGTACTGCCGCCCCACGATGCCGGCGAACTTGTCCATCGCCTTCTGCACGATGGCCGGGCAAGCCAGGTAAAACGGGTTGCACGTCTCGCGCGCCTGGAAGAACACGTCCGGGTTCTGCGAGCTGCCGCGCAGCACCGGCTGGTCCGGCGTCAGCGCCCGGGCGCGGTGCGCCTGGATGAGCTTCTCGTCCATCATCGCGCGCAGGTCGTCCACGGTCAGTTGTTCGACCTTGGCGACTTCGTGCGAGGTCCGGAAACCGTCGAAGAAGTGCAGGAACGGAATGCGCGACTCGAGCGACGCGGCTTGCGCGATCAGGGCCATGTCCATGGCTTCCTGCACGCCGCCCGAGGCCAGCATGCCCCAGCCGGTGCTGCGCGTAGCCATCACGTCGCTGTGGTCTCCGAAGATCGACAGGGCGTGGGTGGCCACCGTGCGCGCGGTAGCGTGAATGGTCGCCGACGTCAGTTCTCCGGCGACCTTGAACATGGTGGGGATCATCAGCAGCAGGCCCTGGGACGCGGTGAAGGTGGTGCCCAGCGCGCCGCCCTGCAATGCGCCGTGAAGCGCGGCCGATGCGCCCGCTTCGCTCTGCATCTCCACGACCGTCGGGACCGTGCCCCAGATGTTGGGTTTGCCCTTGGCCGACCATTCGTCGGCCCACTCTCCCATATTGGAGGAAGGCGTAATCGGGTATATAGCGATGACTTCGTTAATTTGATGGGCGACGTAGGCGGTGGCCTCGTTGCCATCAATGGTTACTTTGGGTCTATTTATCATATTTTTTGATCAATCCATGGCAAAAGCTATCAATTACGGCGGTCTTGGTTCCGCGTGAGACTGCTAGATCGGACACACCTCTCGGTGCTGCCCAGCACTGCGAAATAAACATCTTAGCAGCTTCCCAGCGGTCTCCGGGGAGAGCGAGGGTCAGCCCATAAACTCGTTCCACCAGCTTTGCAGAAAGACGAGGCTGCTCAGACCCGAACGCTTGGATCCCCGGCCGCAGCCATTCTGCGAGTCCCTTCTCCAAGCGGGGCCGAAGGAAGGGACTTTCGCCACGGGGATCGAGCAGAAGCTGCCGCACGAACTGCGCTACGGGCGCGCTCGCCCAGAGATCCTTGGGGTAACCCAACCCGTGCTTTCTCCGCTCCGCGATCGCCGGCGGCAGGTGGCGGCGCACGATCGCAGCCAGCACTCGCTTCTCCCGCCCCCTCAGAACCTTCATCCGGGACGGCAGCGCCAGCGCAAAGTCCACCACCGCACGGTCCAGGAACGGCATGCGCACTTCCAGCGAGTGCGCCATGCTGACCTTGTCGGCCATGAAGAGAATCCCATCCGCCAGGCGGGCCGTGAAATCGATCGCCAGACGGCGCTGCAGGCTGTCCGAACACGAGGCCAGGACATCGTCGGAAACCATAACGGGCCCCATATCCGGCCCGCCGTTAGCGAATTCCGGCTTGAGCAGCGACAGCTTCGCCTCCGGAGTGAGAGTAACGGCGCCACTCCGCGTCCGCCATCCGGTCCTCTTCCGCCCCCAGGATGCGCAGCGCCCGGCGCAGGCGCGGATGCGGGCACAGCCGGCCCGCTGCCCGGAACGGCCATCGCGGAGCCACTCTCCGGATCACATACGGACTTCCGATCCGCACCCATTCGTAGCCGCCGAATAGCTCGTCGGCGCCCTCCCCGCTGATTACCGCCTTGACCTGCCCCGCCGCCAGCGACGACAGTTGAAAAAACACGCCCGCCGGCGCCGTCGTACACGGCTCTTCCAGGCTCCGGATCAGCCGGGGCAGGATCTCCGGCAACTGCCGCGCCCGGAATTCGATTTCGTAATGGTCCGTGCCGAGATGCCGCGCCACCTCCCGTGAGAAGCGGCTCTCGTCCATCCGGGGATCCTCCGGGAAGGTCACCGAGAAGGTCCGAAGGCTGGCGCCGGCGGCGCGCACCGCCAGTGCGGCCGTGAGCGAGGAGTCCCACCCCCCGCTAACGAAGGCCCCCACGGGGACGTCCGCGGCCAGGTGCGAACGCACCGCGCGGTCTAGCAGCGTCTCCAGTTCCTCGCTGCATTCGGCCTCCGTTCGCTTCCTTGCGGCGTCCTGGTAGCGGAAACGCCAGAAGATCCCCTCCGTGACTCCGCTCCCGTCCACCACCACATACCGCCCGGCTCCAAGTTTCCGGACGCCCCGGAACATACTCATCGGCGCGGGCACATAACCCGCCGCCAGGTAGGTGTCGATTGCGGCCAAATCGGGAGCGGGAGAGGCCAGCCCGGCGGCGAACAGCGCCTTGGCCTCCGAAGCGAACGCGAAGCCTTGCGGGCTCTGGACCAGGTACAACGGCTTCATTCCCGGCCCGTCCCGCGCCAGCAGCAGCCGCGCCCCGCGCGTGTCCAGCACGGCCAGCGCGAACATGCCGTGGAGGCGCTCCAGAAACTGATCGCCGTACTCCTCGTACAGATGAACCAGCACCTCAGTGTCCGAATGGCTCCGGAACCGATGGCCTTTCGACTTGAGCAGCTCCCGCAGCTCGCCGTGGTTGTAGATCTCGCCGTTCAGCGCCGCGTAGACGGTTTCATCTTCATTGGGGATCGGCTGATGTCCGGACGCAATATCGACGAGGCTAAGACGGCAACTGGCCAGGCCGGCTCCCAGGGACTCGCGCCAAACCGTCCCAGCCTCGTCCGGCCCGCGATGAATCTGGGCGGCGTTCATTCGGTCCAGAAGCCGGGCGATCTCCGGCGCCGGAAGCTGCGCTCCAAAAACGCCCGCTATTCCGCACATGCGCTGCCCCCAGCGGGGCGTGAAGCCGAGCCGTGCGCACTCGTCACACGGGCGCCGGCTGTCGCACCTGGGCACGTGGCAATCCACGTCTCCGAGCAAGGCGAAGTAAAGGCGCGACAGGTGGTCGCACGTGCGTCCCCGCAGCAGCGCCAGATCTCCCGCCCGAAGCTCTCGCCGCAAAAACTCCGCCGCGTCCTCGAACCGCAAGAAGCCTTGCGCGCCGTCGGGCGCCCTTTCGCCAATGAAAACCACCTCGGCCCCGCACTGGCTGGCCAGGCGCGCGTAGTGCCGGATGCGGTCCCTCGGCTTGAGCTTGCAGTCGGAGCAATCGCTGATGATCAGCAGGCGCCGTTGGGCCTCGGCCTGGCTCAGCACCTCCATGGCCGCCTCGAGCGAATCGATGCTCCCGTTGTACTCGTCGCGCAGAAGGACAGCCCCACTCGGAAGCTCTACCGGCTGCATGCGCGCCGTGTACGGCTCGATATCCGCCACCGCGGCCGCCGCCTGCGCGAGCGTCGAGCCGCACGCCGTCGCAACCGCCATCGCACCCAGCACCGAGGAAAGCCAGTGCGTCCCCACCAGGCGCGTCCTCACCTCGGCCTCTTCGCCCACCGCGGCCGGCGGTGAACGTCAAGCGGCCGGGCCAGCGGGAAACGGCGTCGCGGGCCCAAACATCGCAGTCCATCGAGGAGCCGAATCGGACGACCTTGCGACCCAGCCCCACGGCCATGGCCGCGACTCTCGGATCGTCGCCGTTCAGCACCGCCGTCCCCCCCGGCCTCAGGAATCTGAGAAGCCCCGCCTTTTCGGCGGCGGTGGCCTCCAGCGTCCTGAACGTCTTGGTGTGCGTGCGCGCCACTCTCAGGATCAGCACCACATCGGGGCGCATGAGAAGCGAACCGCGGGTCAGGAAACCCTTGTGGTCGGTTCCAATCTCCATGACCACAAACCGGTGCCACGGCCTGGTCCGCAGAATCGCCTGCGAAATCCCGATGGCCCCATTGCGATTCCCGTCCGTCTTCACGGTTGGCCCCAGCCGGGCCAGCATCGCCGCCAGGCAGTCCTTGGCCGTGGTCTTGCCAAAGCTCCCGGTCACGGCGATGAACTTGGTGCGGAAAAGCAGCGTCCGCCACAGAAAAGCCAAGGCGGCCAGCGCGTAAAGCGCAGCCACGCGCCTCACGGCAGCACTGCCTCGACCGGGCCGGAGCGTCCGCTCTCGTTGCCCGACCGGTCCACCGCCGAGACCGCATAGCGGTACCGAATGCCGGGCTTGACGTCGCGGTCGCTCGAGGCCGGCGTCTCCAAGGAGCCCGCCCAGACGCGCGAACGCCCCATCGGCGGCCGCGCGGTATAGGTAGTAGCCGGCCAGGTCGGGCTCGGTGTTCCGATCCCAGGTGAGTTCGATGCTGGCGGCGCCCGCCAGTGCGGTCAGGCCGACCGGCGCCGCGGGCGGAAACTTGTCCACGGGCGTGATGGAGAACGGGCCGCGGATCTCGCTCTCCGCATTTGCTCCGCCGCTCTTGAGCACGGCCTGCACGGAGTACTCGTAGAGAACTCCGTAGCGCGTGTCCGCGTCAATCCATTCCCGCGACGCGACCGTGGCCGCCTCGGCCGCCGCCTTCTCTTCTCCCGTGCGCCTCCAAACGCGAAACGCCGTTCCCTCGGGACTTGACGCGGCGGTCCACTGCAGCCGCACGCCCTGAGCCACGGCCTCGACCTTCAGTTCGGAGGGCGTAGCAAGGGGCGCGACGACGCGCAGGGTCACTGAATCCGACCACCCGCTGTCCCGGCCCTGCCGGCTGAAGACGCGCACCCTGAAGCGCACCTCCTGCCCCACCCAGTCCCGCACCGGGTACTCCAGGTGAACGGGGCCGGGCTTCACCACCGTTGAGGCGTCCAGAGCACCGGCCTCGGCTTGAAGCTCAATGCGGCCCAGCCGCAGCGGCAGCTCTTCCGTGGTCAGTTCCTGAACGGTGAAATCGACGAGCACCTTGTCGGCCCGCTCGATGACCCTCAGATCCGTAACTCTCTTCGGGATGTTCAGCGCCGGGGGCAGCGGGTCCCCGACATAGCCGCAACCGGTCAGAAGCAGCGCCGTCAGGGGCAGGCACTTGCGAAGGAGGTCCATCGGCTCACAGGATATACCGGCTCAGGTCCTGGTCCTTGACGATGTCGGCAAGCTGCTTGCGGACGTAGACGGCATCCACCTTGACCACCTTCTTCTTCAGATCGGGCCCCTCGAAGGAGACCTCCTCCAGGAGCTTCTCCATTATGGTGTGCAGGCGCCGCGCCCCGATGTTCTCCGCGCTCCCGTTGACGACGGCGGCGAAGCGGGAGATTTCCGCCAGGGCGTCGGTGGTGAAGCTCAGCTTGATGCCCTCGGTATCGAGCAGGGCCTGATACTGCTTGACCAGCGCGTTTTTCGGCTCGGTGAGAATGCGGACGAAGTCCGCCTCGCTGAGCGACTTCAACTCCACGCGGATGGGGAACCGCCCCTGTAGTTCGGGGATCATGTCGCTGGGCTTGGAGACGTGAAAGGCTCCCGCGGCGATGAACAGGATGTGATCCGTGCGCACGAAGCCGTGGCGCGTGTTGACGGTGGTGCCCTCGACGATGGGCAGGATGTCCCGCTGCACGCCTTCGCGGCTCACGTCCGGCCCGTGGCCCGATTCGCGGCCGGCGATCTTGTCGATCTCATCCAGAAAGATGATGCCGCTGCGCTCCACGCGGTCGAGAGCGATCCGCGTGACCTGCTCCATGTCGATGAGCTTCTGCTCCTCTTCCTGGCTCAGGTATTCCATGGCCTCGCTGACGCGCATCTTGCGCTTGCGCGTGCGGCCCGCAAAGAGCCCCGGCAGGACGTCCTTGAGGTTGATGTCCATCTCCTCGACGCCCATGTTGGTGGCGATTTCGAAGGTGGGCCCCCGATCCTTGACGTCGACCTCGACGGTGCGGTCGTCCAGCTTGCCCGCCCTCAGCTTTTCGCGCAGCTTCTCGCGCGTGCGCTCGAGGCTATCGGTAGTCTCGGGCTGCGCCGGCATGAGCAACTCCAGCAACCGGTCCTCGGCGTTCTTTTCGGCGCGCTCGGAGACCTCGTCCAGCCGCTCCTCGCGCACCATGTCGATGGAGATGTCCACCAGGTCGCGGATCATGGACTCCACGTCGCGGCCCACATAGCCGACCTCGGTGAACTTACTCGCCTCGACTTTAAGAAAGGGTGAGTTGGCGAGCCGGGCCAGGCGGCGGGCGATTTCCGTTTTGCCCACGCCGGTCGGCCCCATCATGAGAATGTTCTTGGGGATGACGTCCTCGGCCATCTCCGCTTCGAGCCGCTGCCGGCGGATGCGGTTGCGCAGGGCAATCGCCACCGCGCGCTTGGCCTCGGCCTGCCCCACCACGTACTTGTCCAGTTCCCGAACGATTTCCCTGGGCGTCAGTTCATCGAGCAACGGAGCGCCTTCGCTCGACTGGCTGGGAAGGTAGATGACCATGGCTAGCCGAGCTCCTCGTAAGTGATCGATTCGTTGGTGTATATGCAGATTTTGGCGGCGATGGCCATGGATTTCTCGGCGACCTCACGGGCTCCCAGCGTGGTGTTGTCGAGCAGGGCCACGGCGGCGGCCTTGGCGAAGGGACCGCCCGACCCGATAGCGGCCACGCCTTCATCGGGCTCGATGACGTCGCCACTGCCGCTCACGATGTAGGTGCTCTCCAGGTCGGCGACTAGCAGCAAGGCTTCCAGATGGCGCAAAGCCCGGTCCGTGCGCCACTCCTTGGCCAGCTCGACGACGCTGCGGGCGAGGTTACCGCTATGCTGCTCCAGCTTGGATTCGAACCGGCCGAAAAGGGCGAATGCATCGGCGGTGGAACCGGCAAAGCCGGCCAGGATCTTGCCGTTATAAAGGCGGCGCAGTTTGCGCGCGGAGGCTTTCAGCACTTCCTGGCCGAGGGTCACCTGGCCGTCTCCAGCCATTACGATTTTGCCGTCTTTGCGTACGCAAACAACCGTTGTCGAACGAACTTTTGTCTTCATGGAATGGGCAGCTTCATTGTACCGCAGAGGTCGCGGAGCCTTCCTCCGGATTGCGAGAAATCGGGTTCGCCCATGTGGGCGGTTCATTCTTTTCAAGAACTTAATGGCTTCGTTTCGCAGAAACTGGCGGCACGAGCATGGCCGACGTGAACCACTGGTGCACCCTTCTTCAGGATAAGCTCCGATTGTTCGTTTTGGAGGCGGCAGAAAGCCTAAGGCATTGTAGCAACAGGAAATAGAGTCCGTTTCTCGTTGTGACGACCATTTCACATTCGCGAATTGCGAAGGCGAATTCGTCTCCGGCTTGGGCGATTTCTGGAGTGGATGTCCAGCTTTGGAAGACGGCTGTAGTTCGTTTCCTGACGTGTATGGTGTTTCCTGACGCGTCCTGAAGTGTACGCCGTTGCAGGAGTTTCCGCGAAATGGCCGCGAATAGAGTCACAACGGAGTCACAACGGAGTCACAGCGCTCAGCCGGCATCCGGCTACTTTGCCTTGCGCTCAGATGCGGCCTTCTCTTGTGCTTGCACGTAGCGTTGCGTCTCAGGGTTTTGTCTGTTCCACTGTGGGGTGTCGTTGCTGTCCGCGAGCCGGTAGATGCCGAGTGCTATTGCGCGGGTAACATTTGCCATGTTGTTGTAGTCGAGCTTTTGCCATTCGTCGCCTGGCTTGTGGTAGTCCAACATGGAGCCGATGGAAAGGGTGGTTGCTGGGATCCCGGCTTCCGCAAAGCGTCCGCTGTCGGCGGCCGGGTAGTAAGAGCTTTCGCTTCTCGTCTCGTTCTTCACCACGTTGATTCCGGCTTCCAGGCCGGCCTGTCGTATCACTTCCGTGATGCTGGTGTAGTCGAACCCGCTGGCGTTGACCTGTCCTGCGCGTATGCCTGACTCAACGTCGGTGCGGCCCAGCATTTCCAGGTTGACATTTGCCACGGTCTTCTCGAGCGGAAATGTTGGATGCTTGGTGTAGGATATTGACCCGAGCATACCGACCTCCTCGCCGAAAAACGCGATGAAGGCGATGCTGCGTTTCGGCCGCTGCGATAGGGACGAGAGCGCGTCAGCGATCTCGATCAACGCCGCCGTGCCGCTGGCATTGTCGTTTGCGCCGTTAAGAATGCGGTCCCCCTCCCCGGTGCGGAGGACTCCTAAACCATCGTAGTGCGCGGTGACAAGCACATAGGTTTCTCTCAGCGAAAGATCTGAGCCGCGCAGGACTCCGATCACATTGCGCATTTTCAATTCGCGCACCACTGGAGCTGGTATCTTCACTGAAACCGTCCCGCCTGTGCCCTGCCGGAGCGCTGCCAGCGCGGCCGGGTCCCAAACCCGGAATCCCTTGAAGCCGTCCCACATCTGAACCCCTCCCATGCGGGGGCCGGAGAGGGAAGCCAAGACTTCTGCGAGCGTTGGTACCGCATAGTCCTCGTAGCCACTACCGCGCAGAGGTGGGGTGGAAGTAACAACTAATGACGGCCTCAGACGGGCGATAGAGCTCCATGCGATGGGGCTCACGCGTTCAACGTACAGCGCCTTGCCGCGCAGCTGATCTGGGGTCATCGCATCCCATGCGGAGACCTCAAGAGTTGTCGGAGCCCTCACAATTTCTGCACCAGTGAGCGCAAACGCCGTGTGCTGAGGTGGCCCCATCGGCACCAGAGCGGTCTTGTCAGCAACGATCACTGCTCCGCCCATGTTGAACGACAGCTCGAACCCCTCCACCTTAGGAGTGATGAGACGATAATCGACAGTCTGGAAATACTCGTTGTCACCTGCCGGCTGCAGTCCGGCGCGTCGGAATTGTGCCGCCACGAACTCCGCCGCAATCTCCAATTCTGGCGAGGGCGTAAGGCGACCCTGCAACGCATCAGAGGCCAAGAACGAGACATCAGCCTTCAACGCATCCGCCCGCAGACGGCCGGTAACCTGTTCCGCCAGCGGCAAGGTCTGACCAACCGCGGCAACCGCGAGCACTGCTGCGCAAACTGTCTGCTGGAGAGTCCTGGTGATCATCGTACGTCCTAGCAATCTCAAGCTATCCCCTCAATCTGCCTCCCGGTTCCAGGCAGTATACACCCACATAAGAAACCTTCCTTATCGCTGCAAGGATCGATTGTACACCCAACCACCGCCGCCACCCCGATCGAGGAGAGTTCTTGGCGGAAGACGCGATTCGAACCCTCGACGTCCAGCTTGGCTGGCTGGACGTCCGGATCAAGAAGTATCGAAAATGCTTGACCTTTCGGGAAGCTGCGAATGGAGTCTTCCGAAGTCACAGGATTTCACCTAATGGAGACGACGCCTGTAACGCTATGAAGGGAAACGGTGACGGAGCGGGAGATGGGATTCGAACCCGCAACGTCCAGCTTGGGACCTTGGCTTTGGACTAAGAACATCTGTGTTTACGGCGTTGACCCTGACACCTAAGTCATTGAATCGCGAGGGGGATCGGAACTCCTTTCGCGAAGCGACGCGCAGCAGATCTCCTGGGGTGACCCCAGCCGCCTTCTGTGCACAGCCGCTGGATCTACGATTCCACCATCTGCGGGCGTTCCAAACTCGACCCGCAAATGTATGCAGCTACCGTTTCAGTTGCAGCGCCGTCTCGAACGAATGGGTGCCCGGGGCGACCTCGAAACTGCGATTGCCGGTTTCACCAGCAGAAGGCGTTCGCTGCACCTGCGTCCGCACGGGGCCCTCGCCCGGCACGAACACGGTCGCCGTTGTCCCGGGCGGGACGGTCACGCTCAACTTGAAGGTTCCATTCTCGATCCGCCAGTCGCTCACGATTTCGCCATAGATCGAGCGGTACTTGGCTTTAGCGAAGGTCAGGTCGCCAACCACGGCGGGCTTTATGAGAAAGTGCTTGAAGCCGGGGGATTTCCCGTCGCTTCTGATTCCCGCCAATCCCTCCGTGAACCAGGCGCCGATTGAGATCAGGGTGTCATGGATATGGGACTGACCCGTCCAACCCTCCCAACTGGTAGTGGCGCCGTTCGCCAGCATGTAACCCCAACCCGGGTAGTCCTTCTTGTTGGTCATCTCGAAGACCAGATCGTTGCGGTCCGCTTCCATCAGGTACTTCATCACGAAATACGTTCCATGCATGCCGGTGTCGAGATGGCCGCCGTTCTGAACGAGAATCACGTTTTCCAGCTTCGCCATCACGCCCTTGCGCAATTCCGGCGGGACGATGCCCGTAAAGAGAGGAAAAGCCTCCTGGACCGAATCGCCATTGGTGTAACTGAAGTCGCTGGCGTTGTAGAAACGCTGATTAACGGCCTTCGAAACTGCGGCTGCGCGCGCGTCATAAGCGGACGCGTCAGCCGTCTTGCCAAGGACGGTCGCGATTCTGGAAGCGAGTTGAAGTTGGTACACGTAATGGACGCTATTGATTTGCTGGGCGGGAGGCGTGCTGCCCCTAAAGCTTCCTTTCGGCGTCAACCAATCCCCCAGAAAATTCCAGGTGTCCGAGATCGCGTGACTGGTGTGCGTAAGCAGAAGATCGTCCTGAGTCTCGGAAGCCAGGTACCCAAGCCATTTCTGGATCATCGGATAATTAGTTTCAAGCACGCCCTTGTCGCCATATTGCAGGTACATCTGCCAAGGCAGGGTCACGACAAATCCGCCCCACATCGGGCCGCCGCCGCCCTGGTTCGGGTAGTTCGGCGCCGTGTGCGGCAGCGAACCGGATGCCACCTGCGAATCCCGCCAGTTGGCGAGCCAGCGGTTGTACAAGCCTCCGGTGGAGAAGTTGAACATTCCCAATTCAAACGAGGTTCCGGCGTCGCCACCGTAGCCCAGCTTCTCGCGTGTCGGGCAGTCAACCACGTAACCGCCCAGCGTGAGGGATTCGTAGGTCCAGGTGACCATCCGATAGATCTGGTTCAGAAGCTCGTTGGACGAGCTAAACTCGCCGGCCCGGTCGTAGGCGGTGCGAATCAGATACCCCGTTGCGCCGGCAACGGCTGGCGCGGTCTCGAGCCCGATGACTCGCACGTATCGAAATCCGTGATAGTTGAATCGCGAGCGAAAAGTCAAAGCGCCGCCATTGCCGACGACTTCGTCGCGTTGATTGAACGTGTTGGGGAATACCGTTTGGTTTCCTCCACGCCCGGCCCTCCCCGCGCCTGCGGCCGCGCCCGCTGCCGCCGGAGTGCCGCCCTGCCGTCCGGCGGTTGCGCCGCCGGCGGGAGCACTTCCAGGCGGGGCCGTGGCGCCGGGCCCTCTCCCACCGGGTTGATTCTGGCCCGGCGCATTTCCGGAAGCTGCGGGACCACCGCCCGCTCTTCGGGCGGCGGCTCCCGGAGCCGGCTTATCACGCTCCATCTGGTCGGAGTACTCCAGCTTGACGGTCGATCCCTTTGCGATCGGGGGCAATTTGATCTCGAGCCATCCGGTGAAGTTCTTCCCCATGTCGATGACCCAGCCGCCTTCAGGATAGGCATCCACCCGGACAGCCTTAATAGTCTCCATCAACCGGTTCGGCTCCACCATTTGCGCCGCAGTCAAGACTTGCGGCGGATCGAACACCGCGGCCGTTTGCCATCCGGAATCGTCCAGGTTCACCTCGTTCCAGCCAGGCAGTTCCAACGCGGCGTCGTAGCGCTCTCCGCCGTAGTCTCCGAACGCCGTCCCACGGCCGAGCGGAGTGATGGGACTTTCACGAACCTTCCAGGTTTCATCGGTAACGACCTGAACCGTGCTTCCACCACCCATCGAGATTTCCAGTTGCGCTCGCACCAGCGGGCCGTCGTGAATCACTCCAGGGTGCCCCCTCACGTACCAACCGCGCCCCAGCCAAAGCGCAACGACGTTCTTGCCCGGAACCAGATATTCGGCTACTTCGTGCGCGACATAAAGATTCCGCTTCGAGTAGTCGCTCACGGCCGGACTCAAAACATGGTCATCCACTTTCTTGCCGTTGATGTACAACTCGTAGTAGCCGAGCGGGTTGACGTAGGCCACGGCCCTGGTCGGTTTCCGTGTCAGGGTAAATGTCTTCCGCAGCCAGGGGAACGGAAGAGGCGTGCCTTCAGCCGTTCCAGCCGGGCGCGGCTCGCCAATCCATTTCGAATGCCAATCCGACGCTTGAAGAAGGCCCATGGACCAGGTGGCCTGTGCGCTCCAGGGCGATACTTTGCCGGAGTCGCTCCAAGCGCGGACCTTCCAGTAGACCTGCTGGCCGGAAACCAGGTTCTTGCCGCCATATTCAATCCATGTGGTTTGCCCTGACACCACACGGCCCGAATCCCAAAGATCTCCCTGGTCCTTCCGCAGGATCTCGGGCGCACTGGCAACCAGCACGCGATACGCGCTCTGCCCGCGAACGTTCGGCGCGGGACTGAGTATCCAGTTCAACCGCGGCTTCTGGACGTCGATGCCCAACGGGTTGGAAAGGTACTCGCAGCGGAGTCCTTGAACGGAGAAGTCCGGTTTCTCCGAGGCGGCGCCGAAAAGCAGCGCCGCTCCAGATGCCAAAACCAGTAAGACGACCGTTAGTAGTGTTTTGAAGTTTGGATTACTCATACTCAAGACCTGTCAATTCCTGGAAACTACGATGATGTATTTGGTGCTGGCGCTTCCGTCCGCCGATGTCACCACGATTGCTACTTCGGTTCGCGGCGCGGTAAGCCTGACGGCAACCGGCGAGCCTGAGGCGGCCGCAACGCCGTTCACACTCAGGCTCTTGTACCGCGTGGACATTGCTACCGGGGTCACGCGGATCTCCGCCGCCTGAACCTCCATCCACTGAGTACTCATGGGTTCCCGGGGAGAATCGCGGATTCAACGAAGCGCCGGCGACTTCGATGTTGCTCAAAGTGGCGATCTTGTCGGGCGGCGCGGAAATGGGGCGTGCGCGGTTGACGTTGATTCCAACCCAGTCCGGATCCTTCAGCCGGTCCCCAACCACGACCTGTAACAGGCCGGCTGGCCGATAGGACGGGACCAGCACGCTCTCGCCCCGATCAAGCAATGACTGCGCCGCGGCTTCGAGGTTGTCCAGGTACCGTTCACCGGTCAGCGGAACGTCATTGTGGCCAGTGAGTACTGCTTTCACTTTGCCGCGCAATCTGGCGCGAGCTACCCGAACCGACGATAGGTAGTCGTCGAGGGGAGGTCCACTCTGCATCCACAGCGCATCCGGCACCGTCGGATTATTGCTCCCGAAAGAGTCCCCCGCGAACAGGACCCCGTTTTGCTCGTCGAGGATGGCAATGCAGCCCTTCGTATGTCCGGGCGCCTCGACGATCATAAGTTGCCGGCCGCCAATATCGATGCGGTCGCCATCTTTCACAGCTTTCAGATTGCGGTCTATGACTGGCTGTTGGATTCCAGCCCGGCTCAGACGCTGCGCCACACTGGGTCGATCGGCCTCTCCGATGTACTCGATGCCGCCGTCGATGAATTGATCCACCTGACCGATATGGTCGGGGTGATTGTGCGTCAGGATCACCTCAACAGGCAAGCCGCCGGCATACTGCGTCACATATTTCTTAAGCGCGCCCTGACCCATGCCGGTGTCGATCAACATTGCCTTCTGCGTTCCCCGAATCAGGAACATCTTGTCGTTCTCGGAGTCGCGGATCATGCGCACGCCGGGCAGGACTTCCTCAGAAACGTACGCCGTTCGGTCCTTTCGGTCAATCGTGTAAAGAAAAGTGGCGACGTTGCTGTTCGCGGCTCCTTCCTTCATCGCCATGGCGCGAATGCTGTAGCCTGCTCGAAGACCCCGGGTCCCATCGTAGAGGCCGGCGATAAAGAGCAGTTGATTCGGATCAAGAACCGGACTCGCGGCGGTCGGATTGCTGCCGTCGAAGGTGTAGTGGATCTGGACGCCCGGGTCGTCCGAGTAGAGGAAGACCGATTCGGTAGTTGGGTAGCTTCCGGGCGGCGGGAACGCTTTAGGGGTTGCCAGTCTAGGGCCGGCCTGGGCGGCGCCGCGCCCCGGACCGCCTGGCCCCTGCGCGGCGCAGATCCCCGCAAAGACCAGGGCCGCAACCAAGAGAACTCGGATTGATGGGTCGCCATTTCGCATGTGTGTTCGATCCTCCTTAACGCTGGGGAACGGGGCGCGCCAGTGACGCGCCCCGAAGATCTGCCCTACCCGAATCGAGGTTCTACTTGAACAGCATGGGCGCGTACTCGTTCAAATAGATGCGCCAGTTGGCCCAGGTATGGCCGCCGGAACTAAAGGTGAACTTGTGGTTGATGCCCACCTTCGTCAGCAGCGCGTCCAGATTCTTGCTGCCTTCCACGCAGATGTTGTCCGCCTGGCCACAGCCTATGTAGTAGTATTTCACGCCGGCCTTTTTCAGGGCCTGTAGCTTATCGGTGATGTCCTCGCGCGTTCCCATGCTGAGTACGCCGACATAGCTGAATACCTCCGGATGGGCATTCGAGGCCGTCAGCGTGTGACCGCCGCCCATCGAGAGACCTGTAATCGCGCGGCTATCCTTCTTCGCAATGACGCGATAGTTCTTCTCGATATACGGAATCACGTCCTTCACGATACTCTCGGGGAACAGCCCGCCGCCGATCCCTCCGCGGCCCGCGCCCGGCGTCGCGGCGCGGCCCGCGCCCGGAGCCGTCGCGGCGGCCGGTGGAGCGCCTGCAGCGGCGCGTTGAGCGCCCGGCGCGCCTGGAGCCGCGCCGCGGCCTGGGAAGCCCGCCGCGCCGACTTCGCCCGGATTCCCGAAGATGCCCGTGTTGCCCTGTCCCGGCACGATTCCGTATCCCGGCGCCATCTTCTGGGTGGCGTTTCCGTTCGTCATCACCACCAGCATCGGCTTCGCTTTGCCGGCGGCGATCAGGTTGTCCATGATCACGCTGGCGCGCCCCATGTTATTCCAGGCGTCTTCATCTCCGCCCGCGCCATGCAGAAGGTACAACACCGGGTATTTTTGATTGCCCGTATTGTATCCCGCGGGAGTGTAGACGTACATCCGGCGCTGTAACTTCAGCGTCGGCGACTCGTACCAGACTATATTGATGTTGCCGTGCGGCACGTCTTTGATGGCGTAGTTCTCGGAAAGCGGTCCGGGGATGATAAAGAAGTTCATATACCGCGTTCCATCGCGCAGCAGGTTTGCGTTCGAAGGATCGAGCACGCCGGCGCCGTCAACGGTGAACGTGTAATTCCACAACTCGGGCGTGAGCGGACCAACGGTAGTGGTCCAGACGCCTTGATCATCTTTGGTCATCGCGAGCCCACGACCCTGAGGCCAATCGCCATTCAGGGCCACGGTCGTGGCATTCGCGGCTCTCAGGCGGAAGGTGACCCTGTTGTCAGTCAAGATTTCCGCGGAACGGAGGGCCGGACCGCGGCCGGCGCCGCGCCCCGGAACTGCCGGTGCCGCGGCCGGAGGCTGTTGCGCGAGGGCGGCGAGCGCGAACGGCAACAGCGAAATTGCGAGTTTAATCTTCATATAGTCCTCTTTTCGACTCAAGTCTTCGTCAACGGCCGGATTCCGGCCTCAAGCTCCTGTGATCCCTTTCGTATCCTTAGGTCATCGATGTCGCGTGCCAACCGGCATCAAAGTCCTCTGGTGTTCATCTTTTCATCGAAACAGCAGAGGCGCAAGTTGGCTGATGTGCATCCTCCAGGTGATCCAGGCGTGGGCGCCGTGGGTTTCCAGCCAGCGCGTGTTGAAGCCGATCTTCTGGATCACTTCGAAATCCACCTTTGCGCCGTCACGGGCGAAATCGGTATCCCCGGCGCTCACCCAATATAGCTTGACCGCGCCAGCCGCCTTCAGTGCGCTGAGTTCCTTCAGTGCGGGCTCATCGAAGAACGGCCGTGAACTGAAAAGGCCGATGTATCCGAACATCTTGGGGTTGTTGTTGGTGGCTATCACCACGGGCCCCCCGCCCTGCGACAAGCCGACAATGGCGCGGGCCTCCGGCCTCGCGTCCGCGCGGTAGGTCTTCTCGACGAACGGAATCAGGTCTTTGACCAGACTCCCGCCAATGGCGGCGTGGTCCTGGCTCAGAGGCCAGTTCGGAGTGCTGCGTTGATTCCGGCCGGCCGGTTGCGGCCCGGCTGGAGCCGCCGTTTCCCTGCCCAGCGCGTAACCGGGAGCAGCCCATTGCCTCGGATTGATATTCTGCATCGCCACGATCATGGGCTTGGCCTTCCCCTGTGCGATCAGGCCATCCATGATTTGCGGAAGCCGGCCCAGGCTGGTCCAGGCATCCTCGTCGGCGCCACCGCCCGGGTGCAGGTACAGAACAGGATAGCGGCTGGACCCGCTTTCGTAACCAGGGGGAGTGTAGATATACGCGCGGCGCGTCATCTTCAGCGAAGGCGCTGGATACCATACCTCATGCAGGGCGCCGTGGGGAATGCTGGGGTTGTGCTCGTAGAGCGCCGAAGCCGGTCCGGGAATGATGAAAATGCTCGATAGCCGCCGCCCGTCGCGGTAACTGTCGACATTGGCGGGATCCAGCATGCGAACGCCGTCTACAGTGAAGCTGTAACTCCACAACTCGGGCGCGAGCGGCCCGACCATTGCCGACCAGACGCCCTGGTCGTCCTTCTTCATCGCGACATTGTTTTCCCCTTCCCAATCGCCGTTGAGGTTCACCGCCGACGCCTTCGGGGCAGCCAGCCGAAATGTGACGCGGTGATCGGGCTGAATCTCGGGTGAAGCGAGGGCGCGGGTCTGGGGCGCCCCCGCCGGCTGCGCTTGCCCGGAAAGTGCGGCGGGCAAACCCGCAAGCGACACCGCCAGGGTTGCGAAACCGATGGCTCTACAGATTGCCATTGCTGCATCCTCCTCACTTTGAACTTCGGTATCGATTGCCGGCGCTCATCGAGCCCGCGCCACCACCAGCTTGCCTGTAGTCAGATCGCGGCTGTAGCGGGACAGGAAAGCCCAAATGTCTACCGCTGCCGGCTTGAAGTTCCAGTGGCCGTACGGGTCAAGCCCGACCAGCTTGATCATGACACCCTGACTGTTGGAGAGCGTTCCGATCATGGCGCGCGTCCCGCCCAGCTCGCCCCAGCCCGTGCCGTCCAGCTTCAGGCCGAACAGTTCGTTGACCTTCAAATCGGGCGCATCCGGAACCGTGATGTCGTCGAGCGCCGCGTACGCGCGAATCACGCTGTATAAGCTTCTGGGCGTATCGTTCACCGGAAGGGGTTTGTACATGTCACGGTTCCCGGCGATCGCATACATCGGCAAGTAATTGCCGTTCGCCTTGATCTTTCGCGCGGCCTCTATCAACGCCGCAGTCCCGAAAGGAGCCGAAGATCCCGCCACGGCCGCAATGCGTGCGACATTATTGATTCCCCAATTGAATGAGTTCATGGCCCCGGCCGAAAGACCCGTAAAGTAGACCCGGCTCGGATCGATCTGGGGGTATTTGGCAAGAAGCAAGTCGAGGACCGCCATCGTTCCTTTTTCGCCGAGTGCCACGTAGGTCGGCCCTTGGGGCGGCGCCCCCTGTGGTGCTGCGCCCTGTGGTGCTGCGCCCCGTTGCCCCCTACCCTGTGACCACCTCCCCTGCCATTCGATGGAACAAAGAATGATCCTGTTCTTCGCGGCGACCTCGGGCCATCCGCCGCTCTCGCCCTGGGTGCGGGGGTCGTTGTTGTTGCCGTGCAGCATGATCACGAGGGGCACGGACTTCGGCTTCGCCGCTAGCGCGGTTTTCGGAACGTACTCGTAGCGGAGAGACAGGCCAAAGCCCGGCATATCCTCGGCGATGGCTTCATAGCGCATGCCCAAGTCGTCGTACATCACGTACGGCTCGAGTTCCCACGGGTCGGTGTACTTAAGCGGATCGAAAGCCTGGTTATACGATTCGATCTGGCTCATGTAGAGCCGATAGTTGCGGCTGAACACGGTCTTCCAGGCGTTCTCAAAGGCCTGCGATAGATTCTCCTTTGAGTCGCTGAGCTTGCTGACCACCACGCGCTGGAGCCCCTTGTAGGCGCCGGGATTCGCGTACGTCGTCCAAGACGACGCGTTCGCTTTGGCCGTGGCGCCGTTCGCCTGTATGTACAGCTTCGCGACCGCCGCATCGGCTGCGTGCACGTAGGCAGGGACGGGCATGTTCGACACGCTGCCTGAGGCGATCGAACCGCCGTAGGTGAGGATGCCCGCCACCGAGTACGCGTGCTTCGAGACGACATTGTTCACAAAGGTCGCTCCCGCGCCGACGGCGACGATCTTCAGGTTGGAAGAGCGGTGCGATTTCAGAAAGTTCTGGTATGCGGTGAGGTCGGCTGCATCATCGTAGGCGGTCCCGTTACTCGGCCCGACGACAAAGACTCGGGTCTTGTAGGCCTCGACGTGTTGCGTGAGTCCAAGATCGTCAACCAGCTTCTTCGCCTCATCGGCGCTACGCTGTTTGTCGGCGTAGACCAGATAGAGAGGCCTGTAGCCAGGGTCGCGATCCTGAATCGTCGACCCTGCGGATCGGTCGTATGAGTAGATGACCGGATCGTCGACTGAAGCCGCGGCTGCGGTGAATACTCCCAGCGCAGCGAAGATCAGAATCTGAATCACAGGCCAGCGGCGGAAAGTTGAGAGACTAAGTATGCTTTTCATAGAGTCGTCCACTAGTTGCAGTTCGTATTGATTCCTTGTCATGCCCGCATGCCTTTTCTTCAAGGATCCAGCCGCTCCCAAAGGCTCCGCTCCAGAGGGTGCGGGTCGTTAACCACCTTGCATTCCGCATCGATCTCCATGGTCGCGCGTGTTGGCGTGGCGTAAGCCGGCCAAGCCGGCTGGACTTTCGCCGCCGGACGGCCAGTTCTGGCGAATGTGCTCCACATCTCGGCCATATTATGGGCGGCCTTCACGGCTTCTGGGCCGGATGCCGACATCATCCCGCTCCCGGCATTGGCTCCCTGCTGCCCGGCGGGTTGAATGTTGTAGAACTTGTATGGAATCTCCATCGCGTGCGGGACGCCCCTCTTATGTTGTGTTCCGGGGATGAGAGCGTCCGACTCGTGCGCGAAGACGTACAAGTAGGCCGGCGCTCCACGTTGAGCGTACTTGCGCTCCGCTATGGTCATCGCGCCGATACCGATCATGCGCGCGGTGGTGATGGCGATATAGAGATCTGTGGGAGAAGCGTCGGGGCGGCTCTTGCGATACGTGCTCGAATACCGTATCCGCGTTCGCGCCGAATGTCGTGGATAGCCTATCCTTCAGGGCAGCTTCGCTCAAGTCGAACACTTCGGTGTTGCGCTGCTGTTGGAAGAAAAATACAGTCTCGTCGCGGTTTAAGCCAACGATCAGGGGCTTGTTCTTCGAGATGGCCGGCGCCTCCGGATCGAAGGGGTGATGCGGCAGGACGGAACCATCAACGACGGGTCCGAATCCGCCCGGACGCGACCCGCCGCCCATACCCTTGCGTCCGCCGTTCATGCCCAGCGGACCGCCGCCCGACTTGCCCAGCCCCGTCTGGGCGGCCAGCAACTTGTCCGCGGGAACTTCCAGCAGTTTACGCCAGTCGGTCTTCTCAAGCCCGAGTTCCTTCAGGGTCATGAGCGTGGTCTCGGCCGCCGCCTCGCGCGGCATCATACGAATGCCGGGACCGCTTTCGATCGAGGCCTTGTTGAAGTACGGCGCGGCCGCGGGCATGGCGTACAGACAGGAGGTCTTCGCGCCGCCGCCGCTTTCGCCGAAGATCATCACGTTCGCGGGATCTCCGCCGAACGCTTCGATGTTGTCATGGACCCATTTGAGTCCGTCGCGAATATCCAGCAAGCCCTGGTTCCCCGAGGTGGCATATTCCTCGCCGCCCAGGTCGCCCAGAAACAGGTAGCCGAACAGACCGAGGCGATGATTGGTGGCTACAACCACCACATCGAACGTGCGAGCGAGGTTCCCGCCATCCTGATAGCCCGCCGCGGCAGACCCGGTGGTAAAGCCGCCGCCATGGCTGTACAGCATGACCGGCCGCTTGCGCCCGTCGGCCGCGGGGGTCCAGACGTTCAGAAAGAGGCAGTTTTCGTCCTGCGGAGATTCGTTGCGGCGCTGGCCCGGCTGAAGCGAGGGCGCGCCGAATTGCAGCGCGTCGCGCACGCCTGTCCAGGCTTGAAGCGGAGGCGCGGCTTTGAAGCGGTTTGCTCCCGAAACGGAACCGGCGTAGGGGATGCCCTTGAACGTGACCAGGCCGTTGCTCTTGACGCCGCGAACGCGCCCGTAGGCTGTCTTGGCTTCCACATACTCCGGCTCTGCGGCCTGCGCCAAGGCGCGCCCTTGCAGCATGGCGGCACCGGCCAAGGCCATCGGCCCTCGGGCAAGCAGGTCGCGCCGGGTCAGCCTTATCGAAGAACGATCTAACGATGGACTCATGACTTTCCTTCCTCCAGTTCTGCGGGCCGGATACGGCGAATACCAGGTTTACGGAATGATGTGTTCTTCCCCGGGCTCCCAAAGCCGGTCGGGATTAAAGCCCACCCTGGCGGAGCCGTATACCGCGACCGTTTGGTTGCCTCCGAACATGCCGCGGCCCTCCTGCGTCTTGGCGTTTCCGCGAAGCAGGGAGCGGAAGGCCTCGATCAGGTCATCCAGAACCTGCGGCCTCTGCGAAATCGCGTCCAGCGTGCCGGCGTATGCGATGTGCCCGGTGTACTGACGGTCCCAGGCCACGCCGCGAAGCTTCTGCAGCTTCAACAACCCGCGCAGAAGCGTGCTTACCGAAGTGGCGCTGGCGCCCACGTTCCCGTTGGCGGCGTCTCCGGAGAATACGATACGGCTCTTGTCGTCGATAAGAACGCACGACCCCAGCGTGTGTCCCGGGAGTTCGTACACGGTCAGCTTCCGGCCTCCGAGATCGAAAACCCGGCCTTCGGCGATCGGCTTGAATTCGGGTAGCTTGGTGAACTTCCGGGCGTCGGCCGGCGTGTAGCCCCAGACGTTGCGGTAGCCGATATTCGTGTTCCACATCATCTCGCCGTACCGCACCTCGCCCTCGTAGGTAAGCCTCTTCGCCGCCTCCACGTCCGCCGGGTGCACGTACACGGTATCGAACTGGCCGATGCCGCCCGCGTGGTCCGGATGCCCGTGGGTAAGCACGACATCATAGGGCAACTTGGTCAGGCGCTCGATCATCGCTTTTTGATCGTAGAACCCGGTGCCCGCGTCGATAATGAGCGCGCGCTTCTCGCCAACGACCAGGTACTGGGCGTCCATCCCGAATTCGTTGATGAAGTAGGTATCTTTGGCGATCTCTATGATCATCGGCCGGGTGATGGGTCCCGCGGTCGTCCTCGGCGGGGAATTGTCAGGCGCGGGCTGCGCGCCCACGGGAACACCTGAAACCAGCAGGCACAGCGCCAGTGCCGCGAGCCGGGCGACGCCACTGCGCCAGTCCGCGCAACTTGTCAATAGGTCCATTTCCTTCTCCTTGCTGCTTTCGGCAAACCTACTCAAGCAAGCGGGCGCGGAGTTTCCGCATGTCGTCGGGCGAAAGCTTCAACGCCTCGCGCGCGTAATTCTCAACCGTGCCGTACTTTTCCCGGATGACGGCAAACCCGATCTCCAGATTGGAGGCCAGTACCCCGGATCCCGCCCGGACGGTTTCGGCATCCGGAAGTGCAGCCAGCTTCTGGCGCTCTTGCATCTGCTTCGCCAGCTCGGGAATACGCTCGTCGGGAACCAGGTACTTGTTGGTCAGCATGAAATCCTCGACTACGATTTCATGTGGAACACCCAGGATCGTCAGCAACAAAGCTGCGAAGAACCCTGTACGGTCCTTGCCCGATGTGCAATGCATGAGCACTGGCGTGTCGCCGTTGATTATGCGCCGGAACAAAGCCGCGTACTCCGTGCTCCCGTCAAACGGCATTCGGGTGTAAACGTTCTTCATGTGATCCCGAACGTCCATGCCTGACTTGTAATAGCTGACCGTATCGATGGAACTGGCGACAATCTCCGGACTCGGGGCGCCCTGCCATTTCGTAGGCGCGCGCCCGCGTTCGGCGTCCACCCGGAAGTCGCAGATCAGCCGGATGCCCAAGTTCGAAAGGTACTTATAGTCGCCCTCCGTAAGCGCGGACAACTGGCCGGAGCGGTAGACCGTACCCCAACGCACATGATGGCCGTCGGCGGTGCGGTATCCGCCCAGATCGCGGAAATTCGGCGCTCCCTCGAGCGGCAGCCGGCGGATTGAGACCACTACCGCCGGGCCATTCCTCGGAGCCAGACGAAAGAAAGGCTGTCCCGTTCCGGCCGGAACATGGACTTCGGCGGGAGACTTCCTGACGCTTGCCAGTTGCTTCGCGGGGCCGGGCCGCCCAGGCTGAGGAATGCTGAAGATCCGAATCGGGTACGCGGCCGCGGACGCATCGATTGCAATGGAATAAGCGTCGGGGCCGGTCTGCGCCACTACCGCGCGTTCGATCGCCGCGGCCCGCCCTACCCCGCTGGCAATGCAGGAGAGCAGTACCGCTAACGCCAGCGGATTCCGGATCTCCTTGTGAATCCTCATTCCCCTGACTTGCGCATCAGCCCGATCGCCGTCGAGATGATCTTCCCTTCCGCGCAGCCAGGTTTCAGGCGTGAGCCGATAACCTGGAACGTCAGATGGCTATACGCATCGTCGGAATAGATGTACCCCGAGTTTGCGGATCCGTTCGCCAGCGTCACCATGATTGTCTTGTTCGCGGGCGCGGCATCCTTCAGTTTCAGACCGATCTTGCTGTAAACCTCGCCGTTCACCGTTACAAAATTGATATCCCCAATCCGCAGCAGGCCGACCTTGAGGTTCACGTCGGCGCCGTCTTTGTAGCCGGGAAAGACGTTCTCGCGGGACGGATTCGCGGCATCCAGACGCTCCCGGCCGGGACATGTGAAGCCCTGCTGGCCTGCCCAAATGGCGGCGCTGTCCACCGGCTGAATATCCTCGCGCATCAGGCGCACTGCGGTCGTGCCGATCATCTGTCCGAGCATGACCACATATTCGCCAGTGCGCGCGATAGCCTTCTTATAGGCCGCCATGTTCTCGGGAGCGACGGCCGTTCTCTCCGAGGCCGCCTGCGCCGGGCTGAACCCCCTCGATGCCGCGCTTGCGGTGGTCGGGGATGGTTGAGGTCCAACGGTCTGCATGGGCTGAGGGGATCTGATGTTGTAAGGGGCGGAGTAACCAAGTCTCGGATTCTGGTCTCCGGATGCCCCCTGGCTGAACACAGCCACCGTCTTGTTGTCGAAAAGCTCTTCCACGTACTTCGCCGCTTCGCCCGGATAATCGGCGCTGATTACGCCGCTCAGATAGAAGTTGATGGGGTGCATGGCGTAATTCATGTAGACGCCGATCGGCACGTTGTCGGCGCCGAGAAACTCCACCACGGACAGCGTCTTGTCGGATGCCCCCTCGGGGTTCGGCCCCTGCCGCCATTCCAGCTTGCTGTTGAACACGTCGCGGTTTACGTTCAGGTCCAGGTTGGTCTTCCCGTAGCCGACACGCGCCGGCGCGAGCTTCGACTTCGCCGTGTCGACCGCCGAGACGATCGCCGCTGTGATCGTTTGTGCGTCCGGGGAACCCGCCCCCCGAGTCCGCCGGTGCTGGCGCTGTGGGAGTGCGTGCCGGAAATGATGTAGTTGTCAACAGGACACTTCGTCGAAGCCGAGGACTTGGCGATGGCCGGTTCCACAACAGGGCCTCGGGCGCCTCCATCGATGTTGATAAGCGCCGCGCAAGTTCGGCCGTCGTCGACGACAATGGCGCGAACGTAGAGGTGATCCCTAATCGAGTCCGTTGGAATTGTGAGTTGGCTCTGGTTGGGCGTGATATCCACTTTGGCGGCCCCGGCGCGCAAGCGAGTTGCGCCCGAACTCTGGGCAAGCGACAGTCCGGGTACGCCTAGCAACAGCGCACCGGCCAGGTAAACGGCCAGACCTAATCTCTTCATTATCCTTCCCCCTTATGGAATTCCAAGCAGTTGACGAGAAGGCTATCACAGGTAAGATCGTTCGGTCGCAACGCTGCGGCACCTGCTACCGTCAGAGCCGGCGCATCAGGGCGTTTGCTGCGGCATCAAACCCTTTTGCGTCAGTGGTTTACGGGCGAATCCGCGATGCGTCATGTTGATCTGTGATACGATGAGTTCCTCGGTACGGTTGTGCTTCTTTCAGCGAAGACACGGCAGCAAGAATCAGGGCCGGCTCCCTGTTTGGATAGCGCGTCGATACGAGCGCAACTCGAAAGGATTCTGGCCAGTGGAATCTTCCAGCACAGCCGGCGATACCCGACCCTTCTGAGGCATGTCGTCGAACAGACTCTTGACGGAGCTGCAGACGAGATCAAGGAGCGGACGCTGGGGGTCGCTGTGTTCAAGCGTCATCCGGAATACGACACCAGCGCGGACCCTGTCGTTCGGACCACCGCGTCCGAGATCCGAAAGCGTCTGGAGGAGTATTACTCGGCCCCAAGCCATGCCGGAGAACTCCGGATCGCTCTTCCGGTTGGAACCTATGTCCCTGAATTTCGATTGCCTGCCAACCATAAACGTCCGCTATCGGCCAGGCTTTCCGTTCAGATGACATGGCTGAGGCATTGGCGCGTTTGGGTTATAGCGGCATTGCTCCTGATGGCGGCAGGAATTGGCGCCACCATCAGGATCTGGTCAGCCGGGAACGCCTTGCACCGGTTTTGGGAGCCCGTCATGAACACGTCTCCGGTGCTCGTGGTCACGGAAACCCTGGTAGGAGTTCCCAAACGGCCTGTAGCGCAATCCTCAGCGGCTGTGGAAGAGATTCTGGATCCGAAACTGTTTCTGGTCATGAATGAGATTAACTCCAAGATGGCGGCATATTTCGGTGCGAACCACGGAACGCTGGAGTACGAGTTGGCGCGGAATGTAACCCTGGCGAAGTTGCGGACGCGGCCCTTTGTGCTCAGAGGCGCTTTTAACAATCCGCTAACCCCACCGGCCGTCTCATCTTTCCGCTATTTTCTGAATCTGGATCGGGCCGCCATGGTTCGTCAGATAGTAGACCGGCAAGACCCCTCAAAACACTGGGATTCACCGATGGGCCCTCTCTCCAGAGACTATGCGCTCATAGCCCGCGCCCCCGAACCGCAAACCGGACAGACCATGGTCGTGATAGCGGGACTCGGAGAACGAGGCAGTGCAGCCGCAACGGAGTTCCTGACCAACCCTAAGTATATGGAGCGTTTTGCCGCGCAAGCGCCACGAGGTTGGGAACATCGGAATATCGAGATAATCCTCGAAACCGCGCTCCTGAACGACGATTGGGGCGAACCGCGTATCGTCGCTACTCACGTTTGGTAGCTTGTCCCCGTGCGGTCAAATTACGCGGCCGGCCGATTCAGCTCCCGGATTCCAGCGTTTCACTGGATGAGACCCTCGAGGTGAGCGCCGCACCAATCGCTTATCGGGGTCCCCTTCATGTTCTGGTCCGTGACTCGAATCTGTCCTATTTCAACCGCCACTTGGGTTTGGGTCTTGGCCACAACCACCCGCACGACTGTGGCGGTGCATTCCAAACACCTCGGCGAGAACAATGGATGCCGAGGCAGATCCACCACGACGCGAACTTCGGCATCAGGTTTCAGGACCCCCAAGGTCTCCGCGGAATCAAGTGCCATGAGGATCCCGGATCGGCTGATGTTGATTACTGAGCCCGCGAATTCCGCCTTCTCCATCGAAACCGGGCGAAGGCGGCAGTTGAGCCGCAAGGGGAAACGGCGTCCGCGCCGCCGTTCAATGGCACCAGTTGAAAGATCGTGTGCCGCGGTCTTCTGTGTCCCGGTCATGCCCCAGCCTACGCCGCGTCTCGTGACCTTTCAACCTATCTTAGGGACAGAACGGTCCGGCCGATTCATAACCGAAGTTAGCACCGGCAACGCCGAGCTATGCGGATTACGGCGGCTCGGGGACTGATCTGACCGTCCCGAGTGTGGTAGGGTCTGAGGAGTGAAATACGCTCTTGCTGGTTTTCTGTTTATCGCGGCAGCCTTCGCTGCGGGCTTGGCCGAACCCGGCTTCCTTCCCCTCTTCAACGGCAACAACCTGGACGGCTGGAGACTGATCGGCGGTGTGGGGCCGGGCTACGTCATCGAGAATGGCAACATTGTGTGCCCGAGCGACGGCGGTGGGAATCTTTTCACCGAGAAGGAGTACGCCAACTTCGTCCTGCGGTTGGAATTCAAGCTGAGCGAGGGCGGCAACAGCGGCATCGGCCTGCGCGCGCCTTACCAGGGCGATGCGGCCTACCAGGGCATGGAGATTCAGGTGCTCGACGACCCCGCTCCCGTCTACGAGACCATCCAGCCCGCTCAGCATTGCGGCTCCATCTACGGTGTCTTCGCGGCCAAAGAGGGTGCGCTGAAGCCGACCGGCGAGTGGAACGCTTACGAAATCACGGCCAACGGCCGTCGCATCAGCATCAAGCTCAACGGAACGATGATCGTGGATGCGGACCTCGACACCGCGAAAGACCCTGCAGTCCTGAAGCGCCATCCCGGCCTCGCTCGCACGACGGGCCACATCGGCTTTCTGGGGCACAGGAGCCGCGTGGAATTCCGGAATATCCGGCTGAGAGAGTTGCCGTAGTGTAGTAGCTCCCCAAAAGCGCCCGCAGGAATTGACTACCGCCATCCTGTATCTCGTAACGGGCTGCGGGTGGCTGGCGCTTGGGGCCCGTCCCGGTCAGCCGGCGGTGACCCCGACCTGCCGATCACCGGCAACAGCAAATGATCGTGCCCCTTGATAACGAATCTACGGGACTGGCGTGATACGGCCAAGTGAAATCGGAAGTTCCTGGAACACCAGCTTCCGATAAGTGACCACTTCTAAGACGCCCATTGTGGTACGCTGATGTCGGCCGCGAGGCCAATTGAACCGGCTACCTGGATTCCCGGTCGATTGTCGTGGGCTTACCGGAAGGTCACACGGTGGCGCACGCGCTCGCGCCGGATGGGGTACAGCACTTCTCCCGCTTGGAATGTGACCAGGCTCTCGTCGATGATCTTGACGCCCTACCGTGTGACCGAGATCCCCGTCGGCGGGGGTCTCAAGCCGCGGTTCAAAACTCGCCGCCGCGTGGGCGCTGAATCGATCATCCACGAGCCCACATCGTAATAGAAAATTCCGGCGTTGACGTAAGAAATATCGGACGCCCACGCGCGGATTGTCTTCTCCCCATCAAAATCCGGGCGGAATGTCACGGCAAGGCGTAGATAGAGCTCATTTCCCGACCGGGTGAACGACGAGTTCTGAAGGTCCAGAACACACGTGGCACCCTCGATCGTCGTCGTTCCGGAAGAAGCGCCCAATACCCCCTTCAAGCTGGAATCCGTCCAATCCTCCACGCCGCCGCTCGCCGGCGCCGTGTACCCGGGGGTACCCCGGAACTGGAAAGGTGAGCAGGAATCCGCAGGTCCTGGGGCCGTAATAATCTTTGATCTCCGCGCCTGCTTGCCAGATGTAGTCAGCGCCCCTGGGGTCCCAATAGGTGAAAGTAAACGTCTGCGCGTAACCGGAGCCGGAGTTCGGGATCACCGCGATTCCGGAAGCCTGGTTCGGCGCCGCCTGCACCACCGTGAACGCCCTGCCCCCGACGCTGATGGTGGCGGAGCGCTGACTTCCCGTGTTGGCGGCCGCCTCGTAACGCACCACGGCACCGCCGGCCCATTCCGCGGGGCCTTCCAGCGTAACCCATGGTTGGGAGGCCGTAGCCGACCAGGAACAGCCGGCGGGCGCACGAACTTCAATAGCGCCCGCGTCGGCGGCGATAAGGAACCGGGAGTATGCGTCAAGTGAAACGCAGACGATCGACCCGACCGCAATCGTCAGGCCGGAGGCGTCTGTGGCGGTGACGGATATCGACAGCCCGGTCCATGGGTCGGACTAGGTCCTCGACCGCCTGAATAGGTACTATAAAACAATTGCATTTTAGATTGTTTTGGTGCATCATGAAGGTATGGCGCGCCGCCCGATCCCCATCAAAGTCAAGCCGAGAGATCTCACTCGCATCGAGCAGTTCCTGCGATCTGGCATTCAGCAGGTTCGCGTAGTCTTACGCGCACTGGCCCTCCGGCAACTTGCCCAGGGAAACGCCGCGCCCCGGGTCGCGGAGGCGCTTCCGCTCACTCCGAAGGCCGTCCGCCAGATCGCTCACCGCTACAACCGCGGTGGCCTGGACCGCGCCCTCTATGACCGGCAGCGGCCGGGGCCGAAACCGCTTCTGGATGATTCCCAGAAGCAGCGCATCGTCGCCATGGTCTGCAGCAAACCGCCGGAAGGACGGGCACGTTGGACCGTGCGCTTGGTGGCCGAGGAGGCCGTCAAGCGCAAGTTGGTGCCTCACGCGGGTCGAGAGACAATCCGGATGCTGTTACGAAAGCCACGACTTGAAGCCGTGGCGGGAAAAAAATGTGGTGCGTGGCGGAACTGGACCGGAAGTACATCGAGAGGATGGAGGACGTACTGGCCGTGTATGAAAGGCCCTACCAGGCGGCCGAACCGGTGCTTTGCCTGGACGAGAAACCCGTATCGCTGCACGCCGACGTGCGCCCGCCCAGGCCACTCAAGCCCGGCAAGCCGGCTAGGCCGGACAACGAGTACAAGCGGTGCGGCACGGCGAACGTGTTTGGCGTCGTGGAGCCGAAGGCGGGCCGGCATTTCACGACGGCGACTCCGGACCGCTGCGCCGCTCAGTTCGCCCAATTGATGCGGCGTCTCGTGGGGCAATATCCCTCCGCACGGACGATTCACCTCGTCATGGACAACCTCAATATCCACTGCCGCAAGTCGCTGGTGGATTCTTTTGGCGAGAGGGAGGGCGGAAGACTCTGGGACCGGTTCACGGTCCACTACACCCCGAAACACGGAAGTTGGCTGAATCAGGCGGAGATCGAACTCAGTCTGTACTCGCGGCAATGCCTCGGCAAGCGGCGGATACCGGATCTTGGCACGCTGAAGCGGGAAACGCGGATCTGGAACCGCAAGACGGACCGTAAGCGGACGAGGATCAACTGGCAGTTCACGCGCAAAAAGGCCAGAAAGCTGTTCCACTACGCAAAACCCCGCAGCGACGGCTGAGGTCCGGTGCCAGCAGCCATTCCGCCACTGAGGCTACGGACTCGGCAGGCACGAGGCCTGGCGGGTTTGCGTCCGGAAGCCGCTTCCGCAAGTGGGGACCACGCAAAAAACACGACAAAACCTGACCTGCGTGTACCCAGAACACAGTGCAGACGTGGAATTCGGCATGCGTAATCGGACGACTGCATATTATCAAACCTTTTCAGGCGGTCTAAGACCTAGGTCGCGCCGGCCGGCAAAACGGGATCCCACATGTCGGAAAGAAGTTCGCCGGGATGGGGTGTAGAGTCCAGCAGATCGGTCATTCCGATCGTCAGGCTTCTGCCGAGTCCGCCGGAGACAAGCCGATCGGCGTTGCGTCCGTCCTCGTAGTGAATCAGCGCCCCAGTGAAGGCTGTTGGGTCGAGGCTCGATTCAAAAGGCTCTAGAGGCTGGCGATACTCCACCCAGAGCCATCCGTCCGTATCCGGGCGCGCGATCCGCAGGGCTTTGGGACTCTTATCGCTGCTCCCTAACGGAGCGATCCGATAGACCCCGGGCTCGTCGACCGCGATGACCTCGTCCGGGCCCAACCATCGAGCTGCAATTTCTGCCGCGCGTTGTAGTGCATGGGAGCGGTCGCCACTCCCATCGGGGTGAATGGATCCATATACACCTGCAGTCTGCCACCGTCCTCCGGAGCGCCCGATGTAACGCCGGGGTATTGCCGGGATTCTGCCTCGTTGAGTCCAAGTTCGTGCCCGCCCTCGTGGAGCGCGAGATTCGTGTAATCCTTCGCCGATATCCGCTGCTTGAGAACCGCCGCCGAGTAGCCAGCCGCACAGAACATGGCATGGCCGTTATACCCTCCCGTGCCCGGATAGACAACGAAATACCGCTGGTGCCGGGAGAGGTCGATCTGGCGGGAAGCGGCCATCAGTGCGTCGTCGATGAGGGCCGGATCGAGCATATCATAGGCGTGGTCGAGGAAGAGGGGGCCGATCACCTCTCCGGTGACCCACGCTTTTCCGTAAGACGCGTCTCGCCATTGCGCTCCCAGCCCCGACTCCCCGAAAAAAGCCGATTGCACGTCATCGAGCACGTACGTTGTCTGATCGCCCTGCACGGCGGTCAGAATTACCGCCACCATCTGCTCACCCAGCGGACTGCACCCGGAATCCGCGGCCGTAACCGACGCCGATTGGACCGCGATCTTGTGGCCCACCCTCACGCCAGTGACAGACACCCTGTCGCCCGACTTGTACGCAGGGGCGGCGCCGGAAAAATGGAGATCCAGACTCCCCGCCACGGTTCGCATTCGAACCCCGCTGCGGCGTTGATTAGGATCGGCGGAGTCCACGTAAACCGTCGTGATGAATCCAGACCAATTGCCGCGCTCTTCCAACAGCCCAGCGTCGGATTGCGCCGCACGCAACCCCTCCAGCGCGGCATCCGAAAAGGCGAGCGTCAGGGCCTCGGCAGGATCGAGATCGACGATTTCGGCAAGTAACGTCTGACGCTCCGTGGCGAGCCGAAGGAAATCGGACCGCCGCGCGCGGCCACTAGCTCTCCGGTGAGCGTTACCGCCGCGTTCCGAAGTTGCTCGATCCTGGACTGGGTATGAGCGAGGACGCCATTGGAAAACGCGAGGATCGCAGCCAAGGCCAGGGTTCTCATTAGGCGCCTAGGTCTTCGGAGGCTGGACTCCACGATTCTAGATCCAGGAGTATCGGCAGTCAAACGGCTTGATTGCAGCCGCTTCTTCACGCCCCATCCCTCCCCGGCGGCCCACGAACGGGCCAGCCGCGCCTTATCCCGTCAGTGCAGGATTGATGCCACGAGGAAGACGGGCACGCTGCCTTGGCTCCCGAGGAAGCGGCCGGTGGTATACTGGCACGGGCCGGAAGGCCAAAACGGAAACGGTGGTTAAAGTAGCTCGCCGAAACACGGCTCGTCGCGCGGCCGTTTCATCGTTCCTGGCCGGCCGGGCATGAGGAGTGCCATGAATAGAGTCATAAGTTTTGCATGCGCCTGTTGGTTCTTGTTCGGCGTAGCCGCGAGCTGTGCCGAACGGCCGCGAATCCTGGGGGTTGCACACATCGCGCTGTTTGTGAGCGACATCGAGAAATCGCGGGCCTACTACAAGGATTTCCTGGGTTACCAGGAGCCTTTCTCCCTCAACAACTCCGACGGCTCGCTGGCGCTGACATTTATCAAGATCAACGACGAACAGTACATCGAGCTTTTCCCGGGGCTCAAGCCGGACGCGGACAGGCTGAATCACATCGGCTTTTACACCGACGACATCGAGGCACTGCGAGTTTACCTGGGCGAGCGCGGCATAACAGTTCCCGAGCGGGTGACTAAAGGCCGCATTGGAACGCTGAACTTCACGATCTCCGATCCCGATCATCACACTGTGGAGTTCGTCCAGTACGCGCCCGGCTCATGGCCGGTTCGTGAGAAAGGCCGTTTTGTGGGCGAGCTGGCAGTTTCGCCGCGCATGCGACACCTGGGTATTCTCGTGGGGAACCTGGACGCGTCCATGAAGTTCTACGGCGAGCTCCTCGGATTCCGGGAGACCTGGAGAGGCAGCGCATCGACGACGCTCTCGTGGGTGAACATGAAAGTCCCGAACGGCGACGACTACCTCGAGTTCATGCTCTACGCGGACTTGCCGGCAGCGGACCAGCGCGGCGTCCAGCATCACATTTGCCTCGAGACGGCGGATGTTGCGAAAGCACTGACCACCTTGGAGGGCAGGCCATACCGGAAGACGCTCCGCCAAATGGAGGGAGCGCGCACCGGGAAGAACGGCAGGCAACTGGCCAACCTCTACGATCCCGATGGCACGCGGGTCGAGTTGATGGAACCGCTCAAGGGCGCGCCGCCAGCCTCGTCCACGGCGCCGCCGCCGCGATAATCGCGGAATCGGAACTGCCGAAGTATGAACTGCGGTTTCCGAGGTGACTTGTGCCCGCCCCAAATGGAGCCCAAACTATCCGCTCTGCCATGTCGGCTTGGCCCGCGCCCGCAAGGTCTACCAAGACTTCCTGGCCCTGTGGAAGGACGCCGATCCCGACATCCCGATCCTGAAGGAAGCCAGAGCAGAGTACGCGAATGTGAGGAAATCCGATAACCGTCCGGACCATTCCGGATTAGCAGATCATCGAGAAGCCGCGCGGGGGAGGGATGGGCCCCAGCCGGTTACTGTTGGAGCCCCGGCGGGGTCGAAAAGACTGACGAAAACGCCGCTTCATCCCGCTATCGGGGTTCCGTGACCGGATCGTGGAAGCAAAGCCGACTAGAACTAAGACTAGAACTAAGACTAGGCAGGCGCGAAACAAGGACAATCTGCTCACCGGAAAGCACTTATCAGATCCTGGACGCTCAACATGCCAGTCTTTTCTGTACAGCTGCGAGAGGCCGGGAGGCCATTATGCGGCGGAGCATTACGTGCCAGCCTCTGCTGATGGCTCGCCTGGACTGCGGCGACTGGTGCTGCCGCTGCGAGTTGGCAACTGGTCTTTGACGAGCCTGCAACAACGATTGGTCAAGACGGGCGGACGCCTGATCAAGCATACTCGCTACTACTGGCTGTTGTTGGCGGAGGGCCACCTGATGCGGCCGTTGTTCGGGGCGATGGTGCGGCGGATCGCCAAGTTGGAGGCGCCGTCAGGATAGGGGGGCGGGGGACAAGCAAACAGCTCGATGGAAGGAAGGGAGACGGGCGGTGCAGGAGAAATTTAACATTAGGCACTTTCAGGCTCTTGCGTTCCCGGAGGAGGCAGCGTTGGCCCCTTTCTGGGCCGCCGGAATCGCTCGAGAGGGAACGAATGAGAGAACGGCTCGGAGATGCCGCTGGGTGTACACTGGATCGTAGCCAGGATGGCCTGCCGGTGTTTTGTACCAGTCCGATAGAAAGTATGACCCGGTCAGAAGGCACCGTACGGTCGAGCTTCAACGTCTCCCTTCGCCCGCCTATGAGGATCCTGAGGGCCGGCGAGGACCGGGGTCCAGGCCGAGCGGAGCGGGTTCATCGAGAGAGCCTGGACGCCGGCCGCAGCCGACCGTATGGATGTTTGGGCAGGCGAAGGGAGAGGTGAACTGCGGGTGTTAGGCTGCGGCAGTCCAACTCAACAGCGCGAGTGGTCGATAACCCAAGGCGCTGGGTGGATGCGCCGTGTTGTAGTGCTAGCGCCACATTTCAACCACCGCCTGCGCCTCTTTCAGGGAGTAGAAGATTTCTGCAATGAATAGACGCTACTTTCTCATGAGTTCGATATCGGCCACCGCCGCCGCCCCCCCGTCCGTCGCCGTGTCGAGCCCGCTCGTTTCGAGCGCCGCTCCGGCAGCGGGCGGGCCGAGAGTCGCCGTCCTGCTCGTCGATACGGAAAGGGTCATGGCTTCCATCGACCAGCGGATCTACGGCCAGTTCCTCGAGCACATCAACCATTCGGTGGAAGACGGGCTGTTCGCCGAACAGATTCAAGGCTGCGGGTTCGAGGGTGAGGACTTCGCCACCTACTGGCAGTCGTTCTCGGACCGCGGCAGCGTCGAGTGCGCGGACGTCGAGTTCAAGAACGGGAAGAAGAGCGTGCGCCTCCATGTCGAGGGCGGCCGCGCCGGGATGCGGCAGGGTCGCCTCTACGTCGCCGCGGGGTACGAGTACGACGGCTCGCTCTGGGTCAGACGCGAGGAAGGCTCCCCGCAGTTGACGCTTCGTGTCGTAAGTTCAAAGGGCGACCCGATTGCGTCGGTACCGCTCGCGCTCACGGGCTCCGGCTGGCAGGAGGTCCGCTATTCCTTCTCCAGTCCCGTGCGGGACACGCAGGCCTCGGTGGAGATCGCGGCAGCGGGCAGCGGAACGCTGCTGCTCGACTTCGTCTCGATGATGCGCGCGGACGTCCGTCGCGACGGCATGCTGCGCCCCGACCTGGTGCAGGCCCTGCGAAATCTCGCTCCGCCCTTCATCCGTTGGCCCGGGGGCTCCTTCGCTTCCACATACAAGTGGAAGGACGGCATCGGCCCGCACGTCTCGCGCCGATACCACCCCAACATGATCTGGGGCGGCTACTCGGACTACTACGGCTTCGGAACGGAGGAGTTCCTGGGGCTCTGCCGGAAGCTCAACACCGAGCCTCTGATCGTGCTGGCGGCGCCCAGCACCGGTTCCGAGCAGGTTCAGTACGCCATGGACTGGGTCCACTACCTGAACGACCCGCCGACGACCGAATGGGGACGGCTGCGGGCGTCCAACGGGTGCCCCGAGCCCTACGGCGTCCGGTACTTCCAGATCGACAACGAGCCCATGAATAACGGCCTGACGCCGGAGGTGTACTCCGAGATCCTCAACGTCTACGGCAGCCGGTTGCGGGCCATCGCTCCCGAGGCGCGAATCGTGGCGTGCGGACAGAAGCGGTCCAACGACATGGTCTGGAGCCAGAAGGTCATCGACCTCGCCGGAAAGAACTTCGACGTCCTCGGAGTTCATAACTACGAGTACGAGCCCGAGAACTTCGAGACCGGGCTGAGGCGCATCCGCGACTACCTCTCGAAGCTGCGGGACTACGTCCGCGCTTCGGCGCACCCACGGATCGAGATCGGCGTCCTGGAGTGGAACCTGTCACGCACCTACGATTGGCGGGCTGGACTCCATGCGGCCGGCAGCCTGATCCTCTACGAGGAGCTCAGCCCCGGTCTCACGATGAGCTGCCCGGCCCTGCTCATGCGAAACACGACGGACGATCCGACCTGGACGTCGTTCATCTACCACGACCACGTCTCCTGGTTCCCGGGGTCGGCCTACCCGGTCGAGAAGCTCTTTCGCGAGCACTACGCGGAACGGTACCTCGCCTCCACGAGCGGCGCCTTCCGGGACGTTCCCGACCGCGAGACCTTGTTCAAGGACATCGCGACCATGAAGCCGGAAGACTGGCGGCCCGGTACCGTGGACGCCATCGCTACCGGGAGCGCCGACGGTCGCCGGATCGTGATCAAGGCCGTCAACTATGAAGCGGAGCGGAACACCCTGCTCGTGCGACTCCAGGGCGCCCGCGTTCCCAAGACGGCTGTCGCGAGGTTGCACACGCTCAGCGCCGGGCTGAAGGATTCCGCGTCCCTCGAGCATCCGGATGCGATCACTCCGGTGAGTCGAACGCTGGATTACGCGAAGGACCTCACCGTGGACCTGGGCCCCTACACGGTTGCCGTTGTCGAGATCCGGGCGGAATGATGCCGCGGACCCCTCAGGTCTGGACCCCGAGCGCGTCGCGGACCACATGCGTCGTCTGCCGGGCGGACAAGCTGAGTACGTCCTCACTTGCCGGTTTTTCTGATTTTTTGTGGACCTGGTTAGATGTGTGTCTTCTCGGCATGAATCCACCCCTACCCGCATTGCTGCGGGATGAGCTCCAGCTTGACACTGCTGTGGCACCGGCGGGGGCGAAATAGGTACCGATAACGCCCGTAGTCTTCCTCGATCCTGGTTCTCAGGGCCGAAACGGGGACAGGAAGCCGACGCTTGGGCTACCTGGCTTTGCCCGAGCCGCCGCCCGCTTTCCACCAGAAAAGTTGCCTGCGATTCCTATACCCGCACGGCGCGCGTACTTGGGTCCAACCGCAACCCCGGCGAAGCGGCTGAGGATATCGATGTTGCGCGGACAGCTTGCGGCGGCTCCGCCGGAACATTCTCGGCTTTCATCAACTCCATGTAGCGGTCCCGCTGTGCCTTGCTGTCAAAGCGAACGAAAACAGACAATCCAAGATCCCCGGCAGGGTCCGGCCTCTGGCGGTATCGGATTCCCGGCACATCCCGAAGGCCTGCGTAGACCTGGGCTGCGTTGGCGCGAGCTTAATGGCGCCGAGCGTCGTCCGGACGGTTGCACGGGGTGACGTTGATTTCGCCTATGCTGCCGACTGACTCGCGGTATGCTGGTCGTGACATCGAACTCAGCGAGGGCGCGCAACATGAGAGAAGACGGGAACGATTCAACGGCGGTGGTGCTCGAAGATGAGGCCCGGCGTGCGATCGACGGTGATCGCGACGCTCTGGATAGACTCGTGAGAGCACTCCAAGGAGACATCTATGGCCTTGCCTTGCGCATGTTGTGCAATCGGGAAGACGCGGAGGATGCGACCCAGGAAATTCTCGTCCGGGTCGTGACGCGCCTATCGCAGTTCGATTTTCGCAGCAAGCTTAAGACGTGGGCGTACCGGGTCGCGGTGAACTACGTCCTCGACGTGAAGAAGAGCCCTGTGGAGCGCATGCACCTGAGCTTTGAGGGGTTCGCCGAGGACCTCACGCAGGTGGTGAGTCTGGGGGCGCCCGCGGAGACAGAACGTTCGCTGCTCATTGAAGAGGTCAAGATCGGCTGCACCTTTGGGATGCTCCAGTGTCTCGACCGGCCGCACCGGTTGGTGTACGTGCTTGGCGAGATTATGGAACTGCCGGGGCCTGAGGCCGCAGAGGCATTGGACATTTCTCCGGACCTGTTCCGAAAACGTCTGCA
This sequence comes from Bryobacterales bacterium, assembly GCA_963734625.1. GTDB lineage: Bacteria > Acidobacteriota > Terriglobia > Bryobacterales > Bryobacteraceae > CAVTHW01. Next base: position 394,212 of record CAVTHW010000003.1, read on the forward strand.
GCACGCGCGCTCCGCCATCCTGACATTTACCCGGACCTATTGTGGTCTCGCGTCAGATACTGCCGCGTGCCGGTGCAACCGGCAGTTGCCATCGGCTTTGCGTGCCGGAAAAGTTCACATCGATTCCTGCTCTTTCGCCGCTGCGCCATCGTCATTCCAGGAAACGCGGGCCATGATCAGGCAGGTGGATGAGGCGCGATGGGCGCTCGAAGTCCATCGCACCAACCATCCCCGCGCTTCTTCGATCGATTTCGCACGGCGGTTAATCGACACGCTCGACGCCCAGCCAGATTCCCTCGCGGGATAGCTGGAACCAGCTCGTTTGCGGTCGACTTCGGCCCCCGAGAGACGTAGTTTTACGCAACCCACAGCGCTGACTTGCCCCGCGGCCGCGAATTTCCGGCGGTTGGTGTTCACAAAGCACTGCTGGCGGTCGTCTAAAGCAAAGACGGGGCAGCCTCGGAAGTTGTGGGCTGAATCCGGTGAAGGGCACCCGCGGAGGTAGTGGCAGTGCAATGTTCTAAGGAGGTGTATTGATGAAGGGTCTTCAGTCTCTCAATTCGTGGCAGTCTTCCGACGAGTTCAATGCGAAAACCAGCGCACAAAGCTACTTGACCGCTGGTCTTTCGGCAAAGCCTGGCGGTTCATACGGCTCAAGCTGCGGAAGTAAAGATGATCCCGGAAAGCCAGAGCCCAAGCCCAGCGCATGTGGGTCAAGTTGCGGTGCCGGCGATGAGCCGAAAAAGCCGGAACCCAAGCCCAGCGCGTGTGGGTCAAGTTGCGGCGCCGGTGATGAGCCGAAAAAGCCGGAACCCAAGCCCAGCGCGTGTGGGTCAAGTTGCGGCGCCGGCGACAAGCCCAAGCCATAGAGGCTACTCGTAGAACCACGGAGGTTTCTACTGGCTCTACCCACGCATCCTCCCCTCGGCTCAGATGGCTGGGGGGAGGATGCGCCGCTATTCCTGGCCGCCCCTGATGTAACGCAGCTATGACGAAATGCTTTGTATTTCAGTGGCACATCACGGAACACTGTGACCAACGTTGCCGGCACTGTTACGTTTTCCATGCTGCAGAGGCGCACATTCCATTGAAGGAAGTCCCCGAGGATTCGATCTCCCGGATTCTAGACAACTGCGCCGATATGTGTCAGACGGTCGGTCGCGAGCCCTACTTCTACATCACGGGCGGCGACCCTCTCCTTCACAGCAGGTTCTGGGACATTCTGGGCACGTTAAACTCCCGGGGGTTCGGATTCAGCATTTTGGGGAATCCATTTCATTTAAGCCACGCCATCTGTGAACGGCTAAAGAGCATGGGTTGTGATCGGTATCAGCTTTCCATCGACGGTTTGCGAGAAACCCACGATGCCATCCGGATGGATGGTTCGTTCGACTGTACTCTGGAGAAGATTCCCATCCTCCGCGGTGCCGGCATCCGGTGCGCCGTTATGACCACTGTTTCCAGGATGAATCTCCATGAAATTCCGGAGATCATTGATCTGGTCGTGGAGCGGCAGGTAGACATCTTCGCGTTTGCCCGCTTTTGCCCGAACAGCTTCGATCCCGCGACACATGTGGCTCCGGATGAGTATCGGGAACTCCTCGAGCGTTGCTGGGCCAGATTCGAGATGTACAAGGATTCCGGAACCACGTTTAACCTCAAGGACCACCTTTGGACCTTGTTTCTGCACGAAAAAGGGTTGTTCACCATCCCGGATGATCTCGACGAAAATCGGATCTACGAGGGGTGTCATTGCGGCGATTGTCACCTGAGTATTCTGCCTGATGGCAGCGTCTACGCCTGTCGGCGGTTTGAAAGTGAAGTAGGCAACGCCTTGACCGGGAGACTCGCGGACATCTTTACTGGGCCGCAAATGGACGAATACCGAAACTTCGGCAAGTTCGAAAAATGCGGCCGGTGCGAGTTGCTGCGTTTCTGCAGGGGCTGTCCAGCCGTAGCCTACGGATACAGCAAGAATATGTACGCGGCAGATCCGCAGTGCTGGAAAAGGATCGCGTGAGGCCAACATGCAGACGATGAAGGCTGTTGTGCTTGAACGTTCCTGCTCCGCCCGTGAACTCCGGTTGAGCACGGTTCCGATTCCGCCCGTAATCCCTGGGTGGGTTCTCGTCAAAGTTAAGGCGTTCGGAATCAATCGCTCAGAAATGTATATGCGGACGGTGGAGGCGGACTCTCCGCATATCAAGCTACCGAGGATTCCAGGTATCGAATGCGCGGGTGAAATCGCCGGCCCTTCCGATAGCCGCTACAAGAGAGGCCAACGTGTTGTCGCCCTGATGGGTGGAATGGGGCGGAGCTTTGATGGCAGCTATGCCGAGTACTCGCTCCTCCCTTCGTCCAATGTTTTTGCCGTGGATACCGATCTTGCCTGGGAGGACCTTGCGGCTATTCCCGAGACCTACTTCACGGCCTACGGCTCTCTATTTGACTGTCTGCAACTGGAAGCGGCGGACCATTTGCTCGTGAGGGGCGCAACAAGTGCCTTGGGGCTTGCCTCGGTCCAGCTTGCCAAGAGCATCGGCGCCACGGTTCTTGGAACCAGCCGGCAGCCCTTGCGCGTGCAACTCCTTCGCGATCTTGGCGTTGACTTCCCGCTGCTCGATGATGCCATGCTGAGCGATCAGATCAGAGCAGTCCGTCCGGAGGGAATCAACAAGATTCTAGAACTGGTGGGGCCTGCAACGCTACGGCAGTCGATGTCATGGCTCAGCTACCACGGCATAATCTGCTGCACAGGAGCCCTGGGACACCGCTTTTCGGTCGATGCGTTCGATCCAATCAAATTCATCCCCAACGGCGTCTATTTGAGCTCATTCTTCAGCAATTTTCCGACGCAAGGCCGCATCGACGAAATCTTCCACCATCTGGCTGCGCACCAGCTAAAGCCCGTGATTTCGCAGGTGCTTCACTTTGATCAGATCGGTCTGGCTCATGAACTCATGGAGAATAACGACGCAGTGGGGAAGATTGTAGTTGCCGTCAACTGACATCAGGAGGGATTGCCTGCCGTTACAGAACAGGTGAGTTCCGCCCGCATGCCCGGTACCCTGGGGATCAAGCGATGTCGCCGGCATTGGCCTGCTGGAGGTGGGCGTTCACAAACAGTTGCTGCCAATCGTCAAAAGAGAAGAAGAACATCCAAACACTGAAGGAAACGTGATGGGCCGGGACATCGGGTTCGACGCCGTGGACGCCGGGCCGCTCAACATCGCCCGGTGGCTTGAGACGCTCGGGTACCTCGGACGGGCAAAGGTTCAGGCAATGAACAGACGACAGGCAATTAAGGCTACGTTCAGCACGGCGGCGCTCGCCTCCGTGCTCCGCCCAGGAGAACTCTCTGCGCAGCAGGCCGACGCCAAGGCTGTGGCGGCGGAAGGGAACACCATTTATCTGAATCCGGCGACCGGCGCAGACACGAATTCCGGAGCCAAAGGCAGCCCTCTCCGCACGCTGGCCGAGGCGGCGCGGCGCGTGAACCAGAGCAACGCCTCTGGGCCGATGACGATCGTCCTTTCTGAGGGAATCTACGCCGTCGGTGAGACGACGTTGCTCAAACCCGAGCGCCGGTCGTTCTCCAAAACAGAGCGATTGACCATCCGCGCCGAGGTGCTGCCGGACGACCAGGATTGGCATACCGGCCGGATGCCGACCCTCATCCACACCATGCCCCTTCCCAAGACCTGGAACGGAAGGCCCGACCCTCTGGGCGGCGCGGCGGACGGCACGATGATTGAGACCAGCCACGTCACCATTCAGGGTCTGAAGGTTCTTGGCTTGCCGGTGGTCGAGACCCCGAAACCCGGGCTGATCCAGCGCCTTTACGCCATCAGCCGGCTCCGCCGGGACCTGGAAGACCTGGAGATCGCGCAGTGCGTGTTTGCCGGCGACGATTTGACCAACCCCAACCACGTGGCTATCATTGCGAACGGGAATGGAGTGAACGTGCATCACTGCATCTTCCGCGGCCTGAAGATCTCAGTGGTTTATTGGACTGGCGGCAGCAGTGGCCACGCGATGAGAAACTGCTTCTGCGACGGTGTGTACGGGAGCGGGGTGTGGACGGCGGGCATCGCCGCCGACTTCGACTATCGAAACAACGTCATCGCCAACTGCAATTACGGCTGGACCTACCAAGGCGGGGCGTCGGCCCAGGCGGATGCCGGGGGCCGAGGAGGTCGGCAGGGCGCTCCTTCGTCAGCCACGCCGCAGGGACTCACCCATTACAAGGTTGTGGACAGCTATTTCGCCAACAACAGGAGGCTCGCCGGCTCGGGCACGGGAGCCAGGCTCGAATATCAGGACATGGATCCTTCGTTCCTCGAACTCGTCGGAACGAAGGTCACGGACCAGCCGGTCGTCTTCGAGCGTGATCAGACGAAGCGGAACTACCTGCATCCGGTCGCCGGGTCGGATGCTGCCAAAATCGGCGCCGGTCTGTTCGTGAAACCGCTCGCATGAAAAGGAAGAAAACCGATATGAAAAAGACAGCTTTGATGATTTCCGTAATGATGCTCAGCGGCTGCGCAGCCGCTTTCGCTCAGAACCCGATCTCTGCGGGTCAGAAGTTCCTTAATTCCAGCGCCAAAGACAACCTCGTGCGCTCCGCCGAGAAGATGCCGGAGGCGAATTACTCGTTCAAGCCGACGCCCGAGGTGCGCAGTTTCGGCCAGTTGATCGGGCACGTCGCCGATTCCCAGTACCTGTTCTGCTCCGCGGTGTTGGGGAAGCCCAATCCCGCGCCGGGCATCGAGAAGTCCAAGACGACGAAGGCGGACCTGGTGCAAGCACTGAAGACCGCGTTTGCCTATTGCGACCAAGCCTATGACGGATTGACCGACGCCCAGGCCGGGGCCCTGGTGAAGTTCTTCGGCGCCGAACAGGCCAAGGTGACCGTGCTGGCGTTCAATACCGCGCACAACAACGAGCACTACGGCAACATTGTGACCTACCTGCGTATAAAGGGCCTGGTGCCTCCGTCGAGCGAAAAACGTTAGCAGGCCGCTCATGCAGACCGTCCGGGAGGAGGGCGCTGACAGTGTCCTCCTCCAACTGATTTCGATCTTTGACGGGGATAAGCCGCAAGGAAGTCCGGGCGCCTGGCGGCGCCGCCTGACCGCCTTGCTCACCACGCGCAGGACTGCGGAGATTCCGACAGAAGCATGGCCGCACCTGCATGAGATCTGGCGCCGGGAGTCTGGCGAAAAGCTATTTCAACGTGCAGCCGATCTGCCTCGCCTGACGAAGAACGGGCGATGGACGGATTCTCTGTCCGTGTGGCAGGGCGATATCACGCGCCTGCAATCGGGGGCGATTGTCAACGCGGCGAACTCAGGTCTCACCGGGTGCTACGTGCCTTTCCATGCCTGTGTCGATAACGCCATCCACACCGCCGCGGGTCCGTGGTTGAGAGAAGCGTGTGAGCAGATCATGCGCTCGCGCGGGCGTCCGGAGCCAAACGGCACGGTGACCGTGACCCCCGGTTTCTACCTTCCCGCGAGTCACGTTTTCCACACCGTTGGGCCAGTCGTCCGGACTCCTCCCCCGGCGCCCGAAGAGGACGCGGCACTATCGCAATGCTATCGTGTGTGCCTTGAGGCGGCGCGGGGGCTGGGGCTCGCCAGCCTTGCATTTTGCGCCATTTCGACGGGGATCTTCGGCTACCCCAAGCGCGAAGCCGCATCGGTTTCTCTGCGCGAAATCAGGCGATTCCAGACGGCGCACGGTGACAGTCCGCTGCACGTAGTGCTGGTCGCCTTCACGGCGAACGACGAGCGCACTTACCGCGAGGCCGTTCAGAGCATGCCCGAATGACGCACCGAACAGATTTCGAAAAAGCTCGTCGAAGAGGTCTCCCGCCTCATCGCCGAGGCCGATCATATTCTGATCGGAGCGGGCGCGGGGATGAGTGCTGATGCCGGCTTCGATTTTCATGAAAGCAAGGAATTCCAGCGCAGATACCCGTACTTGCGCCCGCTCGGCCTGCTCACGCCCGGTCATTCCATCGGTTTCCCGTGGCCGTCGAAATCCATCAAGTGGGCTTTCTACGCCCGCTTTGTGCAAGACATCCTCTACACTCCGCCGCCGAATCCCGATCCGTATGTCCAACTGGAGACCATCACCCGCCACGCGGATCGCTGGGTGCTGACGAGCAATGCGGACAACCTGTTCCCCCGCCTGGGATTCGACCCTGAGCGCCTGTGGACACGGCAGGGCACATTCGCGCACCTCCAATGTCTGCGGCCCTGTTGTGACGAAGTGTGGGAATCCGCTCCGTACGTGGAGCGCCTGCTCCCCAAGGTGGACCTGGTTACGGGAGATCTTACCGATCCTTCCCTGATTCCGCGGTGCCCCAGATGCAGCGGTGAGATGATGCTGAACGTGCGGGAAGACAAATGGTTTGTGGAAAAGCCGTACGAAAAGCAGCAAAGCGGCTTTCTCGCGTGGCTGCGCGCAGCAGCGACTGGACGTCTGGTCGTCATCGAGATTGGCGCCGGCTTCAGCACTCCGACAGTCATCCGCTGGCCCTGTGAGTCCATCGTGGCGCATCATCCGAGTGCGCATTTGATACGCATCAATCCGGAGCATCCGGAAACCCAACACCCGATGAACGGTCGGAGCACATGCATCGCGGCCCGAGGCGCAGCAATCCTTTCTTTGCTCACAGGCTCAGGCTAGTGTAGTGCGGCAAGCAGATCAACGAGTATGCAATTGACCGTGGGGCGGGCTTTCAGCCTGCGGACCCGCTTTCCAGCGGGTCCAGCCGGCCGGAAGGCCAGCTGCGGGCAGGATTGCCCGCCCCACATAACGGGCAGAATATCGGCCGCACCACGCTAGGTGGCCAATTATTCGTACACCGGCGGCGCGAGCCGCTTTCTCAGAGCACCCCCGGATGTCCGTGAGCGCTACTTCCGTCTAAGGGTGTCACGGGCCCATTGTGTGACACTGAAGGCACTGGACGACATGTTGATCAGCGTCGTAATCCCGGCCTTCAACGAGGAGCTGTACCTCCCGGAGACGTTATCCAGCCTTCGTGACGCCATCTCTCTTTGTAGATGTAGCGTGGAGCTGATCGTTGTCGACAATGGCAGCGTCGATCGCACCAGGGACGTCGCGCGGTCATTCGGCGCAACGGTCGTGCAGGAGGCCGTTCACAATATCGCCAGGGCTCGAAATGCCGGAGCAAGCGTCGCGAGCGGCGGTGTTTTGGCTTTCGTTGATGCCGATACGATGGTCCCGCCTTGCTTACTCGACCGAATCGCGGAGGCGATGGGCGACACTGCCTGCATGGGTGGCAGGCCGGACGTCGTCCATGCGCCAGCGTCCAAGCTCCTACGCGCCTACTTAGGTGTCTGGCGTTGGCTCGGAATCCGGCTAGGTATGGCTCAAGGCGCGGCTCAGTTTTGCCGGAAGGCAGCTTTTGAAATCCTGGGTGGCTATGACGAATCGCAATTCATGGGAGAAGATGTGGATTTCTACTGGCGTCTGCGGAAGCTATGTGCCAGAGCAGGCGGCTCCTTGAGGTTTCTTGATGATGTAAAGGTTGTCCCCTCGCCCCGCCGTTTTGATCGCACTCCAGCATGGCGCACGTTCATCTGGACAAACCCCGTGTTCATTGCGCTGTTTCGAAGAACGGGCTCGGCCTGGACCGCATGGTACGTCAAAACGCTGCGTTAGCACCATGGCTCGACGCTGACGCCGATCCGGAAGACTCTCCGCCAAACGGAATCCGAGCTGCCGTCTCCGTCGCCTGCCATTCCTATACCCGCACGGCGCGCGGATACACCCTCCGGACAGCGGCCACGATATCGTCGATGTCGCGGCGCGCGTACTTCGGTCCAACCGCGACCCCGGCGAAGCGGCTGAGGATATCGATGGTGCGCGGACAGCTTGCGGCGCCGTATTGAATCGACTTCCCTCGTGGAGTATTCCACGTCGGCCAAGCCGGGTGTGTGGCAATCTTCTTCTCGATATAGGACTGAACCGGCAAGATCACTGAGCCTTGCGGCGGATCAGCCGGAACGTTCTCGGCTCGCATGAACTCCATGTAGCGGTCCCGCTGTGCCTTGCTGTCAAAGCGAACGAAAACAGACAATCCAAGATCCCCGGCAGGGTCCGGCCGCAGGCGGTATCGGATTCCCGGCACATCCCGAAGGCCTGCGTAGACCTGGGCTGCGTTGGCGCGCGCCGCTTCGATGATCTTGTCCAGCTTCCGCAACTGGGCCAGCATCACGCCTCCCGCAAACTCGCTCATCCTGAAGTTAGTGCCCACAAACGGCGCCAGCTTGGCGGCGCCCAGCATCTGCTGGTGCGGCCGCGAGAGACTGCCCACGTCGTGGAAACGGCAGGCGCGCTCAAAAAGGTCCGCGTCGCTGGTCACAACCGAGCCGCCCTCACCGGACGTGATCGTCTTGCTCTCCTGATGACTGTAAGTGCCAATGTCGCCCAATGAGCCGAGCCGGCGCCCCTTATAGCTGGCGCCGACGGCCTGCGAGCAATCCTCCACCACCCGGAGGCTGCGCTTGCGGGCGATGGCCAGAATCGGATCCATGTCCGCGGGATTGCCTTGCAGGTGAACGGCAATGATGGCCTTGGTCTGGGGCGTAATCCTGTTCTCGAGATCGGCCGGATCGAGGTTGAACGATTCGTCAATCTCCGCAAAGACCGGCAGCGCGCCCGCGCGCACCACCGCGGTGCATGTGGAGTGCCACGTCCACGCCGGCAGAATGACCTCATCGCCGGGCCCGATCTGCAAGGCAGCGACGGCACACTCCAACGCGCCTGTCCCGGAACTCAATGCCAGCGCGTAGCGGGTTCCCATCTTGGCGGCGAATTCCTTCTCCAACGTGGCCACTTTGACTGGAGCGACGCCACCCCGCCCCGTAAACCGGAATGGCACACCGGTATCGACCACCTCCGTGACCTGGTTCCGCTCGGCCTCGTCATAGTACAGCGGTCCCCAATGGTCTCCGCGCAAAGGTTTTTCCCGGATGGGTTTACTGCCCTCGACGGCAAGTTGCGGACTACCAGCTGCGGACGCCGCGCCGGCCAGCACCGCTCCCACGAATCTCCTGCGGTCCATGTAAGCCTCCCTCCGCCGCCTTACATTATGCTTCACTTCGGTCGCCGCAGTGCGATTGCGCGGCAGCCTGGGATGGATGCAGAATGAGCGATATGGTATTGAAGCCTTTGCCGGTGCTGACCGGCTTGTGCCTGCTCTCCGCGTCAGGGAGGATGATGGGCCAGGACGCGGGAGATCGATTCCGCTGGCCTGAGGGCAAGCGGGTGGCCGTTAGCCTCTCGTTTGACGACGCCCGCGCCAGCCAGGTCAATACCGGCATCCCGCTATTGGACAAGTACGGGGTCAAGGCAACCTTCTATGTGAACCCCGGCAATATCGAGAAACAATTGAATGGCTGGAAGAAAGCCGTGGCGAATGGTCATGAGATCGGCAATCACACCTCCTCCCACCCTTGCACGGTGAACTACACGTTCTCCTCTAAGAACGCTCTCGAGAACTATGCGCTCTCGATGATGGAGAAGGAAATGGAAGCCGCCAGTGCGACGATCCAGCGGCTACTCGGAATCGAGCCCGCAACATTTGCCTATCCTTGCGGCCAGAAGTTCGTTGGCAGGGGCCCGGAGGTGATGAGCTACGTCCCGCTGGTGGCCAGCCGGTTTCTCGTGGGCCGCGGCTTTCGGGATGAAGGGGCTAATGACCCCGTCGCATGCGACCTGGCCCAGGTGCTGGGCATCGAGTCCGATGGCCTCACTTTCGAACAAATGAAAGACCTCGTGGACGGCGCCGCGGCAAGACGCGGTTGGCTGGTCTTTGCCGGCCACGAAATCGGTAAGCCCGGCGCTCAGACAACCCAGGCCGCCGTCCTCGATCAGTTCTTGCGATATGCCGGCGACCCCGCTAACGGCATCTGGATTGACACTGTGCAGGCCGTCGGCAAGTACCTCCGGGCGCAGCGCGGAGCTGACTAGGCAAGCAAGCGCTGCAGCTTGCCGATAAATTCCGGCACCGCTGAGCGGGCGTTCCCGGTCCCTTCGTACTCCACGGCCAGGTATCCCCGGTAGACGGGGGCGAACATCTTCACCAGCCGGTCCCAATCGGCCGGGACCCGCGTCCCGCCCTCGGCCACCTCCGTCTTGAGGTGCACGTGGACCGCGTAGGGCAAACATCGCTCGACTTGCCGGTATGCATCCTCCCGGAAATTCCCTACGTCGAGGTTGATGCCAACCCACGGCGAGTTGACCGCCTTTACGATCTCGACCAGGCGCTCCGACTTGACGGTGACGGGGTCATCATCCTCGACGCCTAAAGTCATCCCTCGCTCACCCGCGGCGTCGCCGCACAGCTTGAGCGTCTCCACAATCCATGCGACCCCCTGGTCTTCGGTGGCGTCTTTGGGGACAGCGCCGCCGAAAACGCGCAGATGCCTCGCGCCCAGTTTCTGCGCCACATCCAGCCAGGGCTTAAGCCTGGCCACTTCCGCGTCCCGAAGCTCGGCGGTGGCGCGGCACATGTTGGTCCGGATGCCAATGCTGTGAATGTCGACCCCCGAGCGATACGCCAGCCGCTTCAGCGGCAGCAGGAAATCATCCGAAGTGCTGGGGAACCAGTAGACGGTTAGATCCAGACCGTCCACGCCCAAGTCCGCCGCCAGCCGCACCAGATCCTCGTAGCTCATGGTCTTCTTCTCGAGCTCCTGGCGGAAAGAGTAAGCGCAGATCGCGCTGCGCAGGTGCGGCTTGTTCACCTGGGGCGCTGCCACCAGCGGCGGCGCCAAAGAGAGAAGTCCGCCAACGGTCATACTTTCTAAGAAGTCACGGCGTTTCATGGTTCCTCAATCTACTTTCGAGCTGCGAACTTGCTGTAGAGCCCCGCAACGTCGGCGCTGCCAGTGTCGCCCGGGTGCACCACGACGCGATAGCGAAACCGGGCGTGCTCACCCGGCTGAAGCGTCAGGCTGCCATCTTTGGTTTTATCATTCAGAAAGTCGCGCACGCCGAACGGGTTTGCCGACAGCAATCCATAGCTGCGCGCGTGCCAGTAGGTGGGGAAACGCGGATTTCCGGGGTGATCCATGAAGGCGACGCCCACCTTTTCGCCATCGATGCTGCCGCAGTAATCCACCCATTCGGAACGCTTGCCCCACACCGCCGCTTCGCCTTCCCTGCCCTGTGCGTTCACCATTTTCCCGGTCCGCTGGAGCTGCTGCCCCGCGGCGGCGCGACCGGCGGCCGGCCCTTGCGGCTCCTCGAGCACGGTCGCCAAACGCATGGCGAAGGTGCCCTCCTTCGTATCGCCGAACACGGCCTTTTCGGTTGCGGTGAGGTCAATATCGAAGTCTACGATTCTAAGTTCAGGATCCGAGTAGAAGGTCATCTTGCGCACCTCAGTGAGAAGGGGCTTGCCGGACGGGGTCAACCAATCAAAGATCGCCTCCAAGGCGCCCGACTGCTTCCCGCTGGTGACGGAGACGATCTTCCTGAGGACGATCCGCCCGCGCTTGGGGTCTGGCGCCGGGCCCAGGGTGGCCCAATAGTTGTACCCGTTCACGTCACCGTGCCCGAAGAAGACCCCCACCTGGTGGGGGTGATCGATGGTCTCGCCCGGGATCTGGCCTGCTGGGTAGGATCGTGTCACAACTTTCCCCGATGCCGACCGCATCGGATACAGATAGGGTCTGTTGACTTCGCGGTCGCCAATTACGAAAGCCCCAAAAGGCTTTCCGTCGATCTCGACCGAGATGCTGTCCTGGCCCGAGGTGAGGCTGACCTGCGGTCTCACGGTCACCGGGCCGGGTGCGATCCACGCCAGCAGCTCCGATTCGCTGGCTTTAGCTGCGCGCACATCGGCCGAGGTCACACCACCCGCCTGCGCGCTGTCCTTCACCCAGTCGGCCGGGAAGTCCGCGCCGGCATTGTGCAACAGCAGCCTGCCCTCCGTATCCACCACGGCCGCTGCCCGGAAATCGCCCGCCTTCCGCAGGCCCGGGATGTGGAACCTGTCCAGATACTCCTCGTCGGCGTCCGTGCGGAACTTCGCCAGGTCCGCGGCCAGGTTGACTCCCGGCCCGGCCATCGAGCGCGCAAAGTAACTCCACACTCCGCCTATCTCCAGTCCTACCAGGTTCACCGTCTGTGCGGACGACCGGCTCTGCAAGTAGGCCAGCGCCGTCAGGATGTCTTGCACCCGGTTGGCATCGTCGGTTTGGTTGAACCAGGTGAAGCCGTCTGCGCCGGTTTGGCGCGGAGCCTTGGCGGCGCCGGTCTGGAAGGCATCAATCCCCATCACCGTCCCGCCCCGGTCAAGGATACTCTTCACCAATCCGTTTGTAGTTTGGGAAGACGACAGCACCCAGGCGACGCCCTCGGGATGGATGATGAGAGTGGGCGCGAACGCTGGGTTAGCCTTAACCGGCGTCAGCCACACCGCCGGGATTCGGTCGCCCTTGCCGGCGCGCCCCAAAAGCAGCGTCTCCCGCCGCGCCAGCGCCTCTTTCTTTTCCGAGATCACTTCGCCCGAAGCGGGCTTAAGCGCCAGCAGCGAAAATGTCAGCCGCTCGCGAAAGGCCGCGCGAGCTTTGTCCAGCGACGCCCGGTCATGCGGATGCAGTTGGTCAATACCCCGGCGCGCTTCGTCCACGCGGCTGGAGATGAACTGCTCGAGCGACTGCACCGCGCCGGCGGGCCGCAGCCTGCCGAACATCGCCAGCAGGTCGTTGGGCTTCTCCACGCTGAAACGCCTTTCCAGCACCCGGCCGGCGGCGCCCTGCAGGCGGGCGTTGAAAAACGTGTACATCGCCTCGCGGCTCTCCTGGTTGTAGTTATGGACCTGATCGATCTGAACGGTCTGCACGTTCTTCTCCGCGCCGAACAGCCGGTAGATGCTCCGAACGGCGGGAAACTCCTCGCGCCCCGTATTGTGGGTCCAGTCGTTCGCTGAAATCATCAGCAGCGGGCGCGGCGCCATCAAGGCGGCGATCACCATGTTGCTGGTGTCGTTGTTCCCGCCTACCCGCAGATTGGCCGCATTCTCGCAGATCCCTCCCTGCATCTCCGACGAGATCATGTTCACCGGCGCCGCCGCCGCGATCCGGTCATCCACCGCCATCAACGTGAACGTCTGCGTGCCCCCGCCCGAGGCGCCTGTAGCAGCGATGCGGCTGGGATCCACGTCCGGCAGCGAACTGACGAAGTCCACCGCGCGGATGCTGTCCCAAAGCTGCACGCCCAGCGGGTTGATGTTCCAGAGATCCTCGCGTTTTCCGCCCCAATGGTGCGGGATCTGGTCGGTGTCATTGTAGCCGGCCATGTCGTAAGTGAACACCACGAACCCCTGCTGGGCCAGGTTGATGCAGCGCCCCGGCACGGACACTAACTGTTGGTTCTCGAGGCGCCCGTAGGCCCAGTGGCCATGCGGCGACACCACTGCCGGGAAGGGCCCGGTCTTGCCCCTCGGCCGGTACAGATTGCCGCCCAGGTAGAAGCCGGGCCAGGTCTCTAGAAGCACCTTTTCGATCGAGTACCCGTTGCGGTCGAGCTTGCCGAAGACCTCCGCGCGGATGGGCGTCTTCTCCGGTATGGGCAGCAAGCCGGCGCTCGCCAGGATCTGCTTTCTCACGAATGCGGCCCGTTCCAGCCAGGCTTCGCGGCTGGTGAAGACCGGCATCGTGAAATGGGAGTATGCATCGCGGACCTCGGTGTTGCGCGAGTCCTGCTCCGGGATTTGAGCCGCCGGGGCAGCCAGGCACAGCAAAGCCAAAAGAATTGCGGTCGTCTTAGTCATACGGAAAGTCCGGTCAGCGCCGCTGGTACACGCGCTTTCCTCCCAGGTAGGTTTGCTCCACCTGGATATCCTTCACCTGTTCCAACGGACAGGTCAGCACGTCCCGGTCCAGCACGATGAAGTCCGCCAGTTTGCCCTTCTCGAGAGAACCCTTCTCCTTCTCCGTGAAGGTCAGATAGGCGTTGTTGATGGTATACAGCTTGACGGCCTCCTGCCGCGTGATGCGCTGCTCGGGGTGTACGGGCTGGTCCGTCCAGCGCGCCTGCCGGGTCAAGCGTGGTCCACATCCCCAGCCACGGATTGTACGGGTTGATGGAGCGCAGGCTTCCGATCTTCTGCATGTGGTCCGACCCGCCGCCCGCCATCACGCCCGCGTCGAACAGGGACCGGTAGGGCTGGAAGTATGTCAGCCGGGCGTCGCCGAACTGCTTCCGCAGGGTAGCGCCGTCCAGCCACAGCCACACCGGCTGCAAGTCCAGCACCACGCCCATCTCCTTGATTCGCCGGATGGCATCGGCCGTCATGAAGTTCGAGTGCGAGATGGACGGCCGCGCGGCCCGCACCGGGCGTTCGCGGTTGATCCGTTCGTAGGCATCCACCATTTCGGTGACCGCACCGTCGCCCACAGAGTGCGCCGTGGGCTGTAGATCGTTTTGAATCGCCGTCTTGAGGATCTGGTACAGCTTGTCCGGCTCGATGAAGCGCATACCGCGGTAGTTCGGGATCGGTGATCGAGTAGACCTGGCTGACGCCCCACGGCTGCAGCATGTAGGCGCTGCCTGTCAGCATGCCCCCATCGGCGTAGACCTTTACGCCTCGCATCCATAGCATGCTGTCGTAACGGTGCAGAGGGTCGCGCGCCGCTGCCTGGATGCGCGCCGTGATCTTGTCCATGGGCGCCTGCGCGTCCAGGCTGTAAGTGATGTACACGCGACAGGTGAGTTCATCCTTCATGCCCCGGTACACCGCGACCCAGTCGTCGTTGAGATCGCGCTCGGAGATGCTGGTGATCCCCGCGGAGTTGTAGTCCGCCAGCAGCGCCTTGATCTGCCTCCGCTTGTCTTCGAGAGTGGGCTTGCGGCCGCTGTTGGTGATCTTGATGATGCGGCTGCAACTGCGCAGGATGCCGGTCGGCTCGCCGTTGGCGTCGCGTCTCAATGCGTCCAGGCTGGCCGTCCGTGATCCGGAAATTCCGGTCGATGCCGCTCAGCTTCAGGGCCATGCTGTTGACCGACGCGTCCGGTCCCGTCGCGAAAACCACGGGGTTGCGGGGAGCCGCGGCGTCCAGTTCCGCTCGCGTCGGAAAGCGCTGGTCCTTCAGCCGGGTGATGAAGACCTGCGAGAGCGTTATCCATTCTCCCGGCTTGGCCGCGGCGGCGCGCCCGCGGATGTACTTCAGCACGTCGGCGACGGTCTCCATGTCCGGCACCGGGCGCTCCCATTCGTACATGGCCGCGGCGGCCGCGTGTACGTGTGAGTCGATCAATCCCGGAAGCACGGTCTTGCCGCCCAGGTCCACGCGCTCGGTCCGCGGCCCGGCGAGCCGTTCCACCTCGGCGCGGCTGCCAACCGCCAGAATCCGGTCGCCCCGCACCGCCATCGCTTCCACGATGCGAGAGCCATTGTCCACCGTGACGATCTTGCCGTGATACAACACCAGATCGGCCTGTTGCGCGAGCGCCGCGCCGCCGATCAACCCAATCCCAATTAAGCAGCGAACCAGCATCTTGAACTCCAGCCAGGATTTCGATCTCCGGATCCCGAGCAGAACGAGTATGCACCTTCTGACCTCCCGAGACAAGCGCCCCTGGGTCCAGCCGCGAATCGGATACAATACCGGTCTCGGACACCACAATGGAATGCCCTGGAAAACCCGGGGTGAGCCGGAGAACATTCCTGGGCCTCGCCGCGGCAGCCGCCTCGCGTGGAGGCGACAGGACAAAGCCCGGCCATCCCCATCATCGACAGCCACATCCACCTGTACGACCCCGCCCGTCCTCAGGGAGTACCCTGGCCGGGCAAGGACAACGCAACGTTGTACCAACCGGCGCTTCCGGGCCGGTATCGCAAGATCGCCGGGCCCTTGGGGGTCACCGGAGCGATTGCGGTCGAATGCAGCCCGTGGTTGGAGGATAACCAATGGGTGCTGGATACGGCTGCTGGAGATACGATGATCGTCGGCGTGGTGGGGAACCTGGAACCAGGCCAGCCGGATTTCCGCCGGCAGTTGGAGCGGTTCCGCAGGAACCCGCTTTTTCGGGGAATCCGTTACGGGAATCTGTGGGGCAGAAACCTCGGCGCGGAGTTGTCGAAGCCGGAATTCGTCTCGGACCTCAGGGCGCTGGCCGAGGCGGGTTTGGAATTGGACACGGCGAACCCCAATCCGGCCTTGATCGCAGCCGCGGTCAGAGTGTCGGATCTGGTCCCCCGCCTGCGGATTGTGATCGACCACCTGCCCCAGGCCAGCCCGCCTGCAGGTCAGGCGGCTCGCGAGGAGTATCAAGGCAACCTGCGCGAGCTTGGCCGCCGCCCTCAGGTATACGTCAAGGTCTCAGAGGTCCTTCGCCGGGTTGACGGTAAGGTCCCCTACAACCTCGATTTCTACCGTTCAACGCTGGATCAGCTCTGGGACATTTTCGGCCAGGACCGTCTGCTGTTCGGCAGCGACTGGCCGAACAGCGACCAGTGGGCGCCATACCCGGCGGTCCTGAGCGTCGTGCGGGAGTACTTTACGGGCAAAGGGCGGGCTGTTGCGGAGAAGTTCTTCTGGAAGAACTCCGTCGCAGCCTACGGCTGGATCAAGCGGGACGAAAAACAACCCGAACCCAGCTGACGCGGGGCTCAGGGCCAGAATCGCACTGTGAGTGGCCGGGAGTGGGCGGGAGCTAGCGCACCCGCAACCGAAGCGCGATATCTTCGGCGTACTGTGGTGAGGTGAGCGTGCGCCTCCCACCTTGGTGTGAGAAGCGTTCCTGTTGGGCCGCTTGGCCGGTCTTCGTGTCGATCCACTCAACCCGGTAGCTGCCCGCTGGAAGGTCCAGTTCAAGATGCGTGGTGCGCGGCGTGGCATCGACCACGTACCGCGCCGCCTTCTGCTCCTTTCGCAGCCCGCCGTGGTGCAAGTAAACAGCGTAGGCCTTGCCCGGCGCTGCCAACGTCCAGACGTACGCGCCCTCGGGAACGGCGGAGCGTACAAAGTCTTGCTGAGGGGCCATTCCCACGAAGTCGATGGAGTCCATAAAATCGCGGAGCACGCGCAATTGCTTGCGCAGCGCGACGCTGCCACCGCCGGGTTGCTGGTTCGGATAGGCATAAGTTCCGTCCTCGCGGCCGGCTGCGAACGAGTAATCGAGATTGTTGTAGAGCGCTCCTCCGGCCATGATGAACTCCCAGCCCTGAACGCGGTAAACAGCGTCCGCCTGGCCATCGAAGCCGGTCTCGTTGCAGCCGATGGGACGCCGCAACTCCCGGTTGAGCGCCACGCTTGCGGGCGGGCGCGAGTAATGGAAGTTGAAGACCGATACGCGCGGGTCCGGGTCGGGAACCCTCTTGGAGCCGTTGGCGACGTTCTGGGTGATCAAGTGCCGTTGCCGTATTGGAAAACCTGCCTCCGCCTCCGAGATAACAGCGGCGACGTGCCGCTCCCAATCCGCCGTAACCATGTCGAAAGAGTACGGCTCGTTGCAGATTTCGTACATCACGTTGTCGAAGTCCCGCAATCCGGCGACGATCCTTCGCACCAAAGCGTCCTGGACACGCTGGAGCGCCACATCCTTGAGGTTATAGACCTCGCCACGTTGGACGTCCCCGACGCCGTTTACGTTATTGCGGACATTCAACGGGCTGAGATTCCACATTTCGTCGCGATAGAACGGGCAGAACAAGGTCAGTTCCACGACGATGCCCCGCGCGCCCGCTTCGCGGATGAATTCCTTCAGGCGTTTGAAGTAAGCCTCGTTCCAGCGCTGGAGGTCGAACTTGCCCAAGCCGTCCAAAGCGCCGGGCGTTTCCGTGCGCGGCCAGGGGGCGATGTAGCGTTCCGGCCTGGGCGCGAGCGTGTTGTCGCTGATGCCGAACGACTTCGGTCCTTCCCGATAGGAACCGGTGAATGTGCGGGTCAGGTTCAGCCGGTCCGCCGCCAGCGTGCGCAGGTAACGCTTGTAGTCAAAATCAAGATTGAGGACCGCGCCGTAGTGCTCCCCTGAGGTGATCAGAACGGTGGGTCTCCCACGGAAAAGAAAGTATCGCGGGTTTACGGGGTGTAATCGGATGGGCTCAGCGGCAGGCAGTGCCGCGGCTGCGAGCATGAGCAGCGTGAGGACCCGCATCATCTTGCAGCCCCCACCTCAACCACCTTCCTGAGTGTCTCGTTTTCAAATTCGATCGGTCTCGACGCTTCCTCCAAATCGTTGTTTCGGAGCCTGATGTTCTTGCTGGCGCTTCCGCGGACGGCCAGGAATGTGCCGCAGCCCGCAGCGGCGCGGGAGTCGCGAACCACCGCCGCTGTCACGTTCTCGAACAGCAACGCCGGCGCCGCGCTGGACTTGATACCCTGCCGCCCGGTGAAGTTGTCCAGCTCCAAACCATGCACATTGCGGAAGACAGCCGCGCTGGCCCACTTTGGCTCGACTTTGTCTTCGGCCCAGTTCACGGACACGTTGCGGAGCTTGCCGCCGTCCACCCGCTTCCATCCGGATGGCGTCGCTGGCCCGCTTGTCGGCCGTGTTCTCCGCGTCCATGAACATCTGGAGGTTGGAGATGGTGATGTTCTCAATGGGCCGGTCCGGATGCCCGGTAATGGTGCTCGTGCCGCGGGCGTGGGAGATGACGTTGTCGATGACGATGTCTCGAATCGCCCCCAGTTTCGAGTCGGGCCGTCCTCTTCTTCAGACACGAACTTGAAGGTCTCCGCGCTGCCCCACCAGTTCCAATGGCGGCGGCTCAGATCCATCGTAATGTTCGAGAAAATGACGTCGCTCACCGTAGCGCCGTCCTGCACGTTGATGCCGAATCCCTTGTTCGAATTCCGGATCACCGAATTGCTGAAGACGACGTGGCGTATATCGGCCTCCGTCTCGGTGCCGATCATCAGCGCGGTCGACGACGAGGTCAGAACGCAGTTGGTCACCGTCACGTTTTCGACCGGCTTCGCCTTGCCGCCCGCCCGATGGTCTTGAGGACAATCGCATCGTCGCCCGTGACGATGACGCAGTCCGAGATCACCACGTTGCTCGAGGAGACCACGTCGATGCCGTCCGAGTTTACGCCCTTCTCGAGATCGGAATAGATGTGCACGCCGCGGATGAAGACCCTGTCGCAGTCGGCCAGCCGGACGTTCCAGAGCGGCGAGTTGACGACGGTGATGTTCTCCAGGCGCACATCCACCGAGTTGTTGAGGATGAACATGTAGGTCTGCATCCCGGTGCGGTAGTACCGCCGCATCTCGATGCCCGCCCGCCGCGCGATCTCGATTTCCTCGGCGATTTCCGGGTCCGCGCCTCGGGGCTCGGCCCACTCGTATTGCGCCAGGCCGTCCAGCGTGCCGCGGCCGGTCACCGCGATGTTCTTCGCGCCGTCGGAGTAGATCATCGTCCGCCGTCCGCCGAAGTCCGCGCGGTCCTGGCTCAGCAGCAAGGTGGCGCCCGCTTCCAGGTGCAGGTTGACGTTATCCTTCAGTTCAATTGTGCCGGTGGTGTATTGACCGGGAGGCACGTAGACCACCCCTCCTCCAGCGGCGAAACAGGCCTCCACCGCGGCCCGTATGGCCTTGGTCGCGTTGTCCGCACGCTTCCCCGTCGCGCCAAACTGCCGCACGTCGAAGATGCTTCCCGGCGCCGCAACCGGCTGGCTTCGCAGCGGAAGCGTCAGCGCCAGGAGAACGCCCGATGCAACCAGTGCTGTTCTCATTCCGGTCATATTAACAGGTTGCGGGAAGACCCTTCTTAATCGCACGAATCTCCGGGCTGTACAATATTTCCAGTGGGGGTCTGTAAGATGCGACATTTTGCACTGGCTGTGCCTAGCTGCGGCGGGCTTGCTGGCGCAGAACTCGGCGCCGCCAACTAAGGCCCGCGATGGCATTCGAAGCGGGGCTCCAGGCAGAAGCTAGAAATCGCATCGCCGATGCTCGCGGGAGCTTTTCCAGAGCGGTGGCGCTTTATCCCCGATATGCGGCAGCCTGGCAGGCGCTGGGGAGATTGCAGGCGGGGCAGAAGGAATTGGCCGCCGCGCGAAAGTCCTATCAGGCAGCCATCCGCGCCGAGCCGGCGCACGCGGATCTCTACCTCGAACTGGCCGGACTGGAGCAGGACTCGGGAAATTGGACGGCCCTGATCGAGGTCAGCGCCCAGTTACTGAAACTGAATGCGTCGGACTATCCCGAAGCATACCTGCTCAACGCGACCGGCTACTACCAGACGGGCGACCTGCCCACGGCGGAAGAGCGCGCACGGGCCGCGGAGAAGCTGGACGGGCGGCAACAATATCCCAAGATCAATGAACTGCTGGGATGGATCCTTTTGCAGCGCGGCAACTCCGCTCAAGGGGAAGAGAGATTCCGCAGGTTTGAGGCCGCGGCCGGGGAATTCCGTCTGTATTTGAAGGCCGCCCCGGCCAACAAGCACACGGAAGAGGTCCGGGCGACTTTGGAGCAACTGGAGAGACTGCTGCCGGCGCCCCCCTCAGCCAGAGAACCTTTGAGCACGGCAGCAGCCGCGAAGCCGCCCGGGATCGTCCTGCGCTCCACGGTTACATTCGTGCAAGTTGACGTGATCGCCCAGGACAAAGATGGTCGGCCCGTAGCGGACTTGAAGAACGAGGATTTCACGGTCTTCGACAACGGCAAGCCACGGCCGGTGACCTCTTTTGTTGTCGAGACCTCCGTGCCGAAGCCGGCGGCCCGGCAGAAGGCGGCCCCCGACACATTCACCAACCGGATCGCGGGCACGGATCCCTCGCGCGGAGGATACGCCGTGATTCTCGTCGACTGGTTCAACTCGGGCATTCACATGACGCAGAGAGCGCGCCCGGAGGTTATGCGCGTCTTGAAGCAGATCGGACCTTCCGACAAGGTGGCACTCTACAGCCTGGACGTCTCCGGGCTTCACGTCGTCAATGAACTCGGATCGGACCCCTCGGAGATTATGAAGAGCATGAGCACGCTGCACGGGCAGCATTCTCCCTGCCGCGCAATGTCATTGGACGGCAGCGGCGACACTGTGTGCGACGATCCGCTGATGCCGCTCAACATGATCGCGGACTTCCTGGCCCGGCGCGTCCGGGAAACGCTACAGGCGTTCCGAACGATTGCGGACCACCTGGCCGGAGTGCCGGGGCGAAAGAGCCTGATCTGGATCTCGTCCGGTATTCCAATGCTCGTAATGTCGAAACCCGAAGCCCCGCCGGAAATTGACAACGCCGTGGCGCCAATTCACACCTATGGGGATGAGGTGGATCGGGCCGTGCAGAAGCTGAACAACGCGGGGGTTGCGCTCTATCCCGTGGACGCGCGCGGACTGCCTCTCCGGTCGCCTGTCACTGCCGGCGACTATCAACTGACGACGCCGGTCATGGATTCCCTCGCCAGCCGGACCGGCGGAGTGGCTTTCCACGGCCGCAATGACATCGACCTGGGAATTAAGACGGCGCTCGACGATTCCCGTATCACCTATCTGCTGGGCTACTACGTGCCGCAAGACGCCTCACAGACGGGCTTCCACCGGCTCAGCGTGAAGGTGAACCGTCCCGGCGTGAAGTTGCGGTTCCGGGAGGGCTATACGGTCGAAGAGCCGGGAGTGGCCGTTCCCGAAGACCAGAAGACCCAACTGGCGCAGGCCTCGCTGAATCTCATGGGTGCGACGACGATTCCGTTCGAGGTGACCGCGCGCCGCAAGCAGAACGCCTTGACCCTGCGAATCACGGTCAATCCGGCCAATCTGGGGCTGACCCTAAACGGAGACCGCTGGCAAGGCAAAATCGATGTGGCTACACGATTCGCGACGGACAAGGCTGGAGAAGCCTCCACGCTCTGGTTTGAGCCGATCGACATCGATCTCAGCCAGCAAAGCTACGATGAGAGGGCGCGCGACGGGTTGGTGTTTCCGAAAACGCTCGATATTCCAGCGGACGCGAAGAAGGTGATTGTGCTGGTGCGGGCGAGCGCCCTCGGTTCAGTCGGCTCGCTGACCATCCCCCTGCGGGATGTCCGTCAGAACTGAATTTCCGGCGCGGTCTTGCGCGGAGTGCGCTTTCGCGGGGCGGCCGGTTTTTTTGCCGCCGCCTTAGGCTGGCCCGGCTTGCGCCGGCGGACCCCCAGGCTCTGCTCGAGGATCTGCTCGAGGAGCTTCTTCTCCGCGGGCGTCACAACTTTGGTGAACTTCTCCGGCCGCTGTTCGACGAGTTCCTGCAACCTGCGCATCCACTCCAGCGATTCAGCGGCGGGGTGCGCGCCGATTTCGCGCACCAGCTTGAGCGCCGCTTCCAGATCCGGAATGGAACGGTAGCAGTTGAGCGCTTCCTTGACGGCGCCCGCGGTGAGATGGCACTCGGCGGCGGCGCGGAAGTCGCCGAGCCCCTCGTGGCAAGCCGCCTCCAGGCTGGGCTGAGGTTGCGGCAGGCTGCGCAAGACCGCCAGCGCAGGGGCGAACTGCTTGTCCTTCAGCAGAAGCTGGATTGCGCGCTGCTGCAGCTTGGCGGTGCGGGCCGCCCGGTCCGGGACATCCAGCGCCTCATAGAACGGTGGCAGGATCTTGACCAGCACCGCGGCGTTCTGGCCCATGGGTAGCGCCGACTCCAAGAGCTCGAGCCACGCCCTGGATCGCTCGCCCACCTCGATGAGCACCCAGGGTTCCAACTCCCCTTTCTGTTGGGGGAGGACCTGAGCGAAATCGGCCAGGGGAGTGAGCCTTTCCTGGACGGGCGCGCGATGCACGCGTGCGATCGCGTCGATGATCAAAGCCAGACCCTGGCGGCGCGCATTCACGGCCGCCTCGCGAGCCTCGCCAAACAAGTTGGGACTTCCCAGTTCCGCCGGCAGGCGGCTGTTGCGCAAGGCCAGGCAGAAGCAGACCTCGGCCAGGGTGAGATAGGCAGTGTCGCGAGCGGTTTGGTCGGCTACCGCAACCAGCGATCCTGGAGGACCGAGCAGAGTGACGGCCTGCTGCGCCCTGGACCAAGCCATTTCGGGCCGGACCTGCAGATACTGGCGGGCGTCGGCCTGACAGCGCAGCACACGCTCCTCGGGGTCGAGCTGGTCTTCTTCGAGCGTCTTGAGCAGCGCCGCCGACACGCAGGCGGCCACTCCGACCCCCGGCTGCCCGCCATTGAGGAAATCAACGCTGTTCCTGACGATCTTGTCGGAGGGGCTGATGTCCAGCCACACCAGCCGCTCGGTGGCGCGGCTCAGGGCCACTCGCAACTGGTCGATGGCCAGTCGCTTACGCAGCCCCTCGATGTCGGAGTCGGAGCGGTAGCGTTCCCGTTCGCGCATGATGCGCTCGACGTGACGCCCGGCATCGAGCACGCAGACCGAGTGGAAGTCGAGCCCCTTGGCCTCGGACACCGTGAGCACGGCCTTGCGCGCCGCCTCCGGAACGTAGGCCGGCACGGCTCTCCTCCAGCGTGATCAGCGCCAGGCCCTCGCGGGCGCAGAGCGCGACCAGCAGTTGGTCGAGTTCGGGACCAGGCACGGCCGTGCCGTAGAGAATCTGGTCGGAGGCATCGTCGGCAATCTCGGCGTAGCCGGTTCCGCTGGGGCGCTCCTGTTTCTGGATCCAGGAGTACAGGTCCCAAACACGATTGACCAGTTCGGCGATGCGGCGTGGGCTGCGGAGGTTAGCCCCCAGCTTGAACTCGGAGGGAGTGCCCACCTGGAAATGCAGCAGGTCGCTCAGCCAGCCCCACTCAAAATCGGTGGGACGAACGGTCTGGGCTTCGTCGCCCGCCATGAGCAGAGGCACGGGCGTCCGGCGGCCACGGTTGGCCAGGGTGGCGAGTTCCGCTACCACCAGGGCTTCGATGGGGGTCAGATCCTGGCACTCGTCGACAGCCATGCAGTCGAAGGCAATCAGCTCCGGGGCGATGTTCGAAGGCGTGAACTTGGCGGCAGCCGCAACCAGGCGCGCGGAAGCCTGCCAGGCCAGCGCCAGCTCCGGGAAGTAGCGCTCCGCAAGGGTTCCCGAGTCGAGCCGTTCGAGGCGTGAGGCAGCGTCGAGAGCCGCGGCTGTGGCGGCCGTTCCCAGAAAGCGGGTGCGGCGTTCCCGGTAGGACTTGTCCGGCACTCGGGGATGCTTGGCCGCGGCAAATCGCCCGATGGGAAGTGGAAGCGCGTCCCCCACCAGGTGCGCATGAAGTTCGTCGTAGAGGGCAGTCTGGCTGCCGGCCCAGGCGCCCAGGTATCGCTCGAACGGGGCCAGATCGTGGGCGAATCGCTGGCGGGACTCCTGCTCGGAAACCGCGGGGGTGCTCACTCCCAGCAACTCCCGAATCAGGTTCGGAAAGGTGACGACGCGGAAGTTCTTGTGCGAGGAACAGTAGCGATCGAAGTAGCCCCTCGCCAGCGCCGCCAGGTCGCGTGAGTAAGTGACATACAGCACGCGTTCGGCGCCGGCCGAATCGGCGGCGTTCCACAGGGCGGTGGTCTTGCCCGAACCGGGGTGTCCCTTCAGAACCCGCACCGGCTGACGGCCCGCGGCGAAGCGCGCCTGGGGTTGGGTCCAGGGCGCGGGAGCGTACTCCTCGCGGCGGAGATCGCGGACGGTCAAGGGCAGGTAGTGATCGTGAAAGGACTGCGGCGACAGCGGAGAATGATCGTCGTGGTGGCGGATGTCGCGCAGCATAATGGCCCCTTCGGGGGCATCGGACGAGCCAATGGAATCCTTGAGCGGCTGAGCGTTTTTCGGAGCCCACCAGGCGTAGAAATGACTCCCCTGGTTGCCGCCAAGGCGTGAACGCCGCCAGCCGCGGTTGGGCCCCTGCGTTGTCTTGTAGTGCAGCCTTGAGGCATCCACCGCCAGGCGTTGCAGCAGGAACGCGGCCCTTTTCCCGACTGCGTCGCGGCTGTGCAAGGCCAGCTTCTCCAGGAACTCCTGATGGCAGAAGAGGGCGTTGGCGGGCCGGGAGGTCGCGAAGACATCCATCAGGTCGATCTGCTGTTCGGTGGGCATATCGCGGTAGGAACTCACCACTGTAGCATCGGTCAGGTATCTTATATAGGAGGAGCGGAAATGCGACAGCAACGAGTTGGCTGGAACTGGCGGCTCCTTTGCACCGCCGCCATAATGACCGCCGGGATCGCGGTGATCGCGGTTGTGAATTCGAATGGGCAAGAGCAGCCGAATGCCGACCTGGGATTCACGGACACGCCGATTCTGCCCGGCATGAAGTGGCACGTCCACGATCCGGATCGCCCGCGTCCCAACGTGGTGACGCCCGGCGTGACGCCCGGCGCCCCGCCTTCCGATGCCATCGTGCTGTTCGACGGCAAGGACCTTTCGAAGTGGGCGCAGCGTGGGAGAGGAGCGGGCAGCGCCCAACTGGTCGAACCGAAATGGATCGTGAAGGACGGCTATTTCGAGATCGCGCCCCGAACGGGAAGCCTCTATACGCGCGAGAGTTTCGGAACTTGCCAGCTTCACATCGAATGGGCGTCGCCGGGCGTGGTCGAGGGCACTAGCCAGGCGCGTGGCAACAGCGGGGTGCTGTTCATGAGCCGCTATGAGATCCAGGTGCTGGACGCCTACAGCAACCCCACCTACTCCGACGGCTCGACCGGCTCCATTTACGGGCAGTGGCCGCCGCTGGCGCTTCCGGCCCGCAAGCCCGGCGAGTGGAATGTCTACGACATTATCTTCGAAGCGCCCCAGTTCGACGCGGACAAGCTGGTGACGCCGGTCTTCTTAACCGTGTTCTACAACGGGGTCGTGGTGCAAAACCACAAGGACTCCATGGGCCCCATGGTCTACCGGCAGGTGGCGAAGTACACGCCCCACCCTCCGGAGCAGCCCTTGATGTTGCAGGACCACAACACGCCCGTGCGTTTCCGCAACATCTGGATCCGCAAATTAGGCACTTACAACTAAAAAGGGGACAGACGCATTTTCCCTGGGGGAACCGGAACCGGGAACCTGGGACCCGCTTGCCAGCCGCTCCGAGTCCGCTTGCACCCTGTTCCACCTTCGTCGCTGCTATCATGGTTGCTCGCTCCTAACCACTATGGACACCGAGCAGATTTACCGGGAACGCCTGAGCCGCTACACCGCCGCCATGCGCAACGAGCAGCCGGATTGCGTCCCCATCCGGCCCTTCGTCGCTGAGTTCACGGCAAAGTACGCGGGCTACACCAATCAGGAGGTTGTCCACGACTTTAAGAAGGCTTTCCTCGCCGTCAGGAAATGCGCCGCCGACTTCGACTGGGACGCCCTCGTGCCCAACATGGTCTACGTCTGGACCGGACTCACCCAGGCCATCGGACTCCGCTACTACGGCATCCCCGGCATCCATACCTCGCCCGACATGGGCTTCCAGTACCTTGAGCCGCCGGAAGATCAGGCCTTCATGCGGGAGGACGAGTACGACGCTCTGATCGATGACCCTACCGCCTTCCTCTTTAATGTCTGGTTCCCGCGCGTCTGCACCGAAGCGAGCGAAATCGGCCAGCCCACCACCTACCGCAACAACCTTTCCCTGGTTAAGGGCGGCATGGCCATGCTGCATTACTTCCAATCCTTCGGCCCGCAGATCGAGCGCATGCGGCAGGAGTCGGGCACCCCGCCCGCCATCGCCGGCATCTTCAAGGCGCCCCTTGACATACTCGCCGATAAGCTGCGGGGCTACGTCGGGCTGACCATGGACCTGCACACCCAGCCCGAGAAGGTGCTGCGGGCCTGCGAAGCTCTGATGCCGCACCTCTGTCACGTGGGTCTAAGCACCGCCGATCCTTACCAGCGGTTGCCTATCGGTTTCTGGATGCACCGGGGCGGCGTGCCCTTTGTCACGCCGGCCCAGTTCAAGTCGCACTATTGGACCACGCTCCGCCCCATTATCGAAGAGTTCTGGAAGCACGGCCACCAGACCTTGTTCTACGCCGAAGGTGACTGGACTTACCATCTGGATGATTTCGCGGAGTTGCCCGAACGGAGCATTGTCTACCACGTGGATCGCGGCGACATATTTAAGGTTCACCATAAGCTGGGACATAAGTTCTGCCTAAGTGGCGGAATCCCGAATTACCTCCTGAGTTTCGGCTCCCCGCAGGAGGTGCGCGAGTACTGCAGAAAAGTGATCGAGGGGGTGGCGCGCGAAGGCGGCTACATCATGGATGCCAGCGCGATCATGCAGAGCGACACTCGCACCGAGAACCTTCGGGCGCTGACCGAGGCCACGCGAGACTACGGCGTTTACTCTGGCGCCAGCTACCGTGTGAGCCGTCTGGAGGATGCGCTCGGACCCCGGCCCTCCCCGGCAGACCGCAGGCTACCCGGATTGTCGGGCCATCCTGACTCCAGGATTGGCCCGGGCGTATGCACCCCCTGGGAAGAAGAAGTGCAGAGGCTGCCGCCCATCACCGGAGACCCCGAACTGGTCCGCCGCATCTGGGAGTTCACGGATTCCTTCGCCAATACCTTTATCTGGCAGTGCCTGCTTAGCTTCTAACCTTCTCCGTGTTCTCTGTGCCTATCCAGTAATACGCGATTGACTATGTTACCGCTCGTAACGCAGCAGGGCCGCTGCGCCAGAGGCGCACAGCCGCCCTGCCAAGGGCTCTTCGGTGAATCTTCTCTGCTTCTCTCGACCAATGTATAATCAATCCTGTCTAGGTGTAGGGCGTGAGGTGATTATGCTGATTCGTGCGATGCTCCTGTCCGCGATTGCGGTGTTGGGCCTGTTTGCCGCCGATGTGGGCGAGCTTCAACGTGACTTCACGCGTCCTCCCGACGACGCGCGCATCATGGTCCGCTGGTGGTGGTTCGGTCCGGCGGTTACCAAGCCCCAGCTCGAGCGCGAAATGAAGCTCATGAAGGAGGGCGGCATCGGCGGATTCGAGGTGCAGCCGGTCTACCCTGTGGCGCTGGACGACGTGAAGGCGGGCATCAAAAACTTGCCGGTCCTGTCGGACGAGTTCATCGATGCCTTGCGCTTCACCTCGGCCAAGGCCAAGGAGCTCGGTCTCCGCATGGACATGACCCTCGGCAGCGGCTGGCCCTATGGAGGCCCGTCCATCCCGATCGCCCAGGCCGCTGGCAGGCTGCGCGTCGATCGCCTACAGAATGATGGCCGGTCGCGGCGGGTCGTGGTCCCCGCCATCAGCGAAGGCGAATCGCTGATCGGGGTTTGGGCGGGCAGCACGAAGGATAAGACCCTCGATCCCGCGTCGCTTCGTGAGGTCAAGAACGTCCAGGACGGCGTGCTCTATCTGCCCGCGGAAGTGAACGGGCCCACCGAGATCCTCTTCTTCATCGCCAGCCGGACCGGTATGATGCTGAAGCGGCCGGGCGTCGGCGCCGACGGCTTCGTCCTGGATCACTACGACCGGTCCGCTTTGGACAGCTTCCTCAAGAATGTAGCCGACCGGGAGATGCAGGCATTCTCCGGCGGGCAGCCGCCTTACGCCGTCTTCTGCGACAGCCTCGAAGTCGGCGGCTCCAACTGGACCGGCGACCTCCTCCCGGAGTTTCAGAAGCGCCGCGGCTACGACCTGCGCCAGTATCTGCCGGCTCTCGTCGTCGACATCGGCCCCAACACCGCCGACATCCGGCACGATTTCGGCAAGACCCTGACCGAACTGGTCACCGAGCGCTTTGTGGCCCCGCTTCAGGAATGGGCCAGGAGTAACAAGACCCGCTTCCGCATCCAGGGTTACGGCTCCCCGCCCGTGGCCCTCTACAGCTACGCCTACGCCGACCTGCCCGAAGGCGAGGGCGCGGCCTGGAGGGAGTTCAGCTCCTCGCGCTGGGCCTCCTCGGCGAGCCATATGCTCGGCCGCCCCGTTACCTCCTCCGAGACCTGGACCTGGCTCCACTCCCCTTCCTTCAGAGCCACGCCCCTGGACGTCAAGATGGAAGCCGATCTCCATTTCCTGCAAGGCATCAACCAGTTGATCGCCCACGGGTGGCCGTACACCGCCGAGGGCGTCGACTATCCCGGCTGGCGTTTCTATGCCTCGGCCGTGTTCGATGACAAGAACCCCTGGTGGAACGTCATGCCCGACATATCCCTGTATCTGCAAAGGGTGAGCTACATGCTGCGCCAGGGGAACCCGGCCAACGACGTCGCCGTGTATTTGTCCGACTCTGACGCCTGGAGCCAGTTCTCCGGCAGCCGGGCTGAGTTGAACGGCACTCTGGCGCGGCTGATGGGCCGCGAGGTCATGAACCAACTGCTCAACACGGGCTATAATCTCGACGCCTTCGATGACGGCTTGTTGGAGCGCAACGGCCGCGTCGAGAAAGCCGCGCTGGCCTTCGGCGCCAGCCGCTACAAGGTTGTTGTGCTGCCCGGCGTGCAGCGCATCCCGGCCCGCACCATGCGCACCCTCGAGGCGTTCGCGCGCGGAGGCGGCATCGTGGTCGCCACCCGCCGCCGCCCCGCCCTGGCGCCCGGCCTCAAAGCCACCGACGCCGAAAAGAAAGAAGTCGCGGACATTTCACGCCGCCTCTTTGAAGGCCCCGGCGCGTTGGGCATCTTCGTCGAGAACGAAGCTGACCTCGGCAAGACCCTCGCCGCGCGCTTGCGGCCGGATGTCGCCATCTCGCCCTTGACGCCCGACATCGGCTTCATTCACCGCACCACCCCCACCTCGGAGGTCTACTTCCTCGCCAACACCAGCAACGCGCGCCAGACCGTGAAGGCCAGTTTCCGGGTCGAAGGCATGCAGCCCGAGTGGTGGGACCCGCTGACCGGGCGCATCTGGCCCGCCGCAGTGACCGAGAAGGCGGCTGGAGCGACCTCGGTTGCCTTGGAACTCGAGCCCTATGCCTCCCGCCTGCTGATCTTCACCCGGCGAAATCTCCCCCGGCCCGCCACGGTTGTTGCTGCCTCGGCTCCGGCGCCTCTGGATATCGCCAGCGGATGGAGCGTCACCTTCGGGACAGGTTCCAAGCCCGTCCAGATGGAACAGCTCCGTTCCTGGATCGACAACGAGGACACCCGCTACTACTCCGGCCTGGCGACCTATGAGAAGGACGTCAACGTGCCGCAAAGCCTGCTTCAGAGCGGCCTGACCCTGCGCCTCGACTTCGGCGAAGCTAAGCCCGCCGCCCAGGTCGGCCCGCGCCTCCAAGCGCGGTTGGAAGCCCCAGTTCGCGATGCCGCCGTCGTTTACGTGAACGACCGCCGCGCCGGCTCAGTCTGGTGCCCGCCCTTCAGCGTGGACGTGACCGGTCTGCTCAAGCCCGGCCAGAACCGTATCCGCGTCGTGGTCGGCAACACCGCGATCAACTACATGGCGGGCCACGCCCTGCCCAACTACCGGCTGTTGAACCTCAAGTACGGCGAGCGCTTCCAGCCCCAGGACATGAACAATCTCCAGCCCTTGCCCTCCGGCCTCCTCGGCGCCATCCGTCTGCTGGCGGTGCGGCAATGAGCAATCCCACTCATCTCTACCTAATAACTCCCATAAATTCAACCACATACGCCTGAAATCTCATCTGTGACTGGAACTCCCCAGCTACCATTGACTTGGGGACAGGCACCAGTGTCCCAAGCGAAGCGCGTGGGCACTGGTGCCTTCCCCCAAGTTCTTTATGCCCCGATCTCTCTCCAGTAACGCGATTGACCGTGTTGCCGTTCGAAATGCAGCAGGGCCTCTGCGCCAGAGGCGCCCAGCCGCCCTGCCAAGGGCTCTGTGGTGTCTAGAGAGAACGGCTACAGATTCCACCAATACGTCCACTTCAGCACCAGCGCGCGATTCTTCTCCGTGAACATGCCGGGAAGGTTCTGGCCCGGTTGCAGATAGTTGGGCGTGTAGTTGTCGGTCCAGACCAGAAACATGTCGGAAGCCGGTTTGTACCGCCACTGCACCCGCGCGTTGACGTTCAGGTTCTTCCCCTGCTCGTTGTACTGAATGTAGGTTGAGAAAAAGAGCGTATTCGTCAGGGTGACTTCGACTCGCGGGCCGACCACCCAGAAGTTGGTGTTTCCCCAGGGCTGCGGCATGCGGATGTCGTTGTAGGTCACGGTGCCGGTCATGCTGACATAGGGCTGGATGCGATACCGAATCGTGGAACTCACGCTGAGCCGCGTTCCGCCGGCGTAGTAGCCGCCGTACAGCGTCGAGAAACCGTAGCGGAATATGGCTTGCGGCTTGGAATCGAACCTCGTGGTCCAGAAATTCCAGCGATTAACGCTACCCGCCGCCAGTTTTGGGCGGCCTGTATTAGTCGGGTCGAATGGCGAGAGCAAGCGGACGTAAGAGGCGCCCACCGTGGCCCCGACGACCACCTGGTTGCGGGTGGTCACCGTGTAACCCGCCGTGGTCTCATAGTCGGCGAGTTTACCGGACCAATCGAGGTAGTTGTTGGTGTCCAGGCTGGGGCCATGGCTAAGGATCCGGCCAGCCTTCGGCAGGAAGGTATAGCGTATTCCCGCAAGACCGCGACGATAGCCTATCCGCGGCACGTAGCCGACTTCGGCAGTGTAGTTCGGATCGACGTTTTCCATTTGCCCGTTGATCTGCCAGCGGCGACTGCTGTACTGCACGTTCCCCGCATATACGTTGCCGCCGCTCCGATCGCCGGACAGGAACGACCGCATGTAGAGCAGTTTGCCGGTCCACGAAGCATCCGACGACGCCAGGTTGTATTCGACGCCCAGGTTACGGTTGAAACTCGATGGGACCGCCTTCGCCGCAAACTCGTCGCTTGAAGACTCTTTGTCTACCAGCAAGAAGCCGATGTTGGAACGGGAGAAGACGCGGCGCTGCAGCGCGAAAACGGCGAAGTTCTGCGGCGGAGAGCTTATTTGATCCTGTGCCCCGGTCTTCATCTCCATCACGCCGAGACGCCAGTCCTGGTTCAACTTCCCGCTCAGACGGGATCCGAAATGGATGGGGACTCCGTTAAGGCCGATGCGCCGGCTGAAGAAAGGACGAATGGTGGAATAGCCGAAGTTGGTGAACTGGTCGCCGTTTTCGAGAAAGAACTGGCGTTTTTCTGGGAAGAACAACTCGTAGCGGCTGAGATTGGTCACCTGCTGGTCCACGTCGACTTGGGAGAAGTCGGGATTCACGGTCAGATCCAGGTTGAGGGCCGAACTGATGGCCACCTTCCCGTCGAGCCCGATGTCCCGCCGGTAGGACGTCGGGGTCTGCTTTTCGTAGTCGCTGCTAACGCCGCCGACCGCATACGGGATCAAGGAGATGTTGGGGCCCGGCGAGGGCGGCGCCTCGTCCCACAACAGAACGCCGGTCATCGCCAGCGCCGCGGTCGGAAACTGGCGCGGGATCGGAGTCCACGAAGACTTCTCCGTGGTCTTCAGATCCAGGCGGCTGAAATTGACGCCCCAGCGCTTGATGCCTTGTTTATAGCGAATGCTCTTGAATGGTATGGCGAGTTCCAATTCATAGCGATCGTCGTAGTACTTCACCGCGGAGGTCCACTTGTTATCCCAACTCAGGTTCGCCCTGCTCCCTTCGTAAATCAGGCCATCCCACTGCGCTCCGGCGGCCGTGACTCCGAAAGTGAAACCATTGGTCAGGTCGTCGAATGTATCGAGGAAGAAGATGAAGTTGTCGTTATTGTTGAACGACCAGTCCCGTTTGAGGGACTCGACCATATAGGGCCCTGGGACGTCGCCGAACCAGCAGATGGCGCTGAGGTACAACTGGCGATCGTCGTAGGCCATGCGAACATCGGTTCGCACTTTCGCCCGGTCCTTGTCCATCGGCAGGACCATCCAAAAACTGTCCGCTACTTCGGCCGATTGCCAGGCTGCTTCGTGCGCGCTGCCGTCAATAACGATCGGCGATGTTGCACGATGAATGCGCAGTTGGAACGCCTCATTCTTCTTCTGTGCGGAAGCGCCCACTGAACCAGGGAGCAGGCAGGCCCACAGCGCTAGCGCATGGATAGTTGCGCGCGCGGCCAGCCGCGGCCGCAGCCTGTTCTTCCTCTTCGCGTGAAAGCCTATCATCGCCGCACAATCCAACATTTCCATTTGGGACCCCAGACTTTCTGTCCAGTCTACACCAGGCCGCTAACCTTGAATGATTGCAACGCCGTCAGTGTTTGGTTGCGGCTACGCCGCGCTGTGCCTCGGTGGTGAATCTTCAAGTCCGCCACGGACGGCGGGTGTAGGATAGTCAACGTGGGCATGGAAAACGCCGATCGTATCGAGGAACTCAAGAGGCTGGGAGAGCAGATCGAGTCGGCCTCCGAGCTTGACGCACTGAGGCCGATCTTTTACCGGGTGAACGAAATCATCCGGGCTTTCCCCGACGATTTCGACCTGCAGTTCGTAGGCGACGAAATCAAGCAGCGACTGATGGCGCGTGGCACGCTACTCAAGCAACTGGAAGTGTCTCCGCCGCCACCGCCGCCACCACCGCCTCCACCGCCTCCACCCACGCCCACGCCCACGCCCACGCCTCCGCCCACGCCTCCGCCCAAGCGGGTGGCGACGCCAGAGAAACCGGCGCGGCCGCGCCGCAAGCTCAATTGGAGCAGCGCGATGGTGATCGGGCCATTATCCGGTGTGCTGGTGGCCCTGGCATTCGTTTTGCTGGTGGTGCATCAAAGCCGCAAGCGCAACGTAGCGGCGGTGCAAGTCGACATCGTGACCATTCCCGCGGGCGCATCCGTGAGGGTGGCTGCGCAACAGCCCTCAGCCAGCGGCGGCAAAGAGACCACCTGCACATCCAACTGCAAGGTGATGCTGACGCCGGGCGCCTACCAGGTCTCCGCCGCGCTCGACGGCTTCGAGCCCGCGCTGGGCGCAGTCACGGTGACGGCCCGGCAGCCGGCGGCGGTCCGGCTGACGCTTCAGACCCAGGCGACATCGGTTCGCCTGCTTACCGATCTGAACCAGGGCAAGGTGGTGGTGGACGATGGGCCGCCGGTGGATCTGCAAGAGGGCCAGTTGGTACTCGACAAGGTGGCTCCGGGCGTACACACCGTGAAAGTCACCGGAACGAACGCCGAGGCTGCGTTCTCGTTTGAGATCGCGGGTGCGCGGCTGCCGACTGTGACCGTCCCGGTAAAGGCGCGGAACATGATCGCGGTGCTGGTGGCGAGTTTCGGAAAGCAGGCGCGGGTGGTGACCAGCGCGGGCCCCTGGAAGCTGGCGGTCAATGGCCAGCCGCAAAGCGATGCCGGTCCGGCCGCGGCCGACCTCACGGGTTTCCGGCCGGGTGTGAATGAGATCGTAGTGGGCGAGGGCCCGGATCAGCGCAACATGAGCGAGACTTTCGGCGCCGCGCCCATGCTGACCGCGTTCCTGAAGACGGACGTCAATGCAGGCACGCTGATTGTCTCGACCGGCCAGGACGGCGTGCGCGTGTTTCTGAACGACAAGGAGTATGGCCGGCGCACCCAGCGCGGCCAGTTGCGCGTCCAGATCCTGGGAAAGGTCACGGTGCGGGTGGCCAAGAGCGGCTTCCAGAACGAGCCCGCCCAAACCGTCGAAGTGAAGAAGGGCGCGGAACTACGCGTGCAATTCGACTTGAAAGCGCAGCCGCAATTCGGGTCGCTGCAAATCCACGGTGCGACGGCCGGCGCCGAAGTTCTGGTCGATCAGAAAAGCGCGGGCACTGTGGGGCCGGACGGAACGTTCAGTCTCAGCGCCATCGAACCGGGCGAGCACACTATCGAACTTCGGCGCGAACAATACCAGCCCAAGCGATTGCAGCGAGCCTTCCAGGCGGGCCAGGCCGTGGTGCTGGCGGGCGCGGACGCAGTTTTAGCTGCCGCCAACGGCGCGATCCGGCTCACGCGCAACCCGGCATCGGCCACCGTCACTTACCGCCGCGGCGAGGAAACGGAGTCGCACGAAGCCCGCGGAAACCAGATCGAGTTGCCGCCTGGGAGCTACGCATTTTCGGCGAGCGCCCCCGGATTCATTGAATCCACAATACGCGTCCAACTGGGCGCCGGCGAAAACCGGACAGTGGATTTCGCCCTGGCCCGGCCGGCCGCGCCACCGCCACCAGCGCCCAGGGGAATGGCGGATTTCGAGGACGCGCAGAGTTGGAAAAGAGACGGCGACTCCTGGGTGCACAGAGGCGGCGGATTCGTGCCTTTCAAGCTGCCGCCCAAGGGCGTGTTCACGTTCACGGTGGAACTGCTGAAAGGCGGCAGCATATTCCGGGCAGGGCAGATCCGCTGGTGTCTACAGTATCTCGACTCCAAGAACTACTTGCTCTATGAGCTGGATCGGAAGACTTTTTGGGCCGGGGTCGTCGAAAAGGGCCAGCGGCTGGAGCGGGTCAAGGCGCCGCATAATCTCGGAAACCAGAAGGCTTACACGATTCAGATCGAAGTGACGCCGGATCGCCTGGTGCAAGAGGTCCGGGTGGGCGGCGAGTGGAAAGTGCTGGATACTTTTGTCGAGCCGGGCCGCGATTTCACCCAGGGCAAGTTCGGATTTCTGATTCAGGGGAACGACGAGATCGCGATTTCCGATTTTAAGTTCCAGCCGAAGTGACAAGCGGACCCAAAGTCTTCTCCGTGTCCTCTGTGCCTCTCCAGTACCACGCGATTGACCGTGTTGCCGCTCGAAATGCAGCAGGGCCGCTGCGCCAGAGGCGCACAGCCGCCCTGCCAAGGGCTCCGTAGTGAGTCCCAGAACCAAAATGCGTCTGTCCCCTTTTAGAGTCTGATGCCGGCCTCCCAGAGCAGGTAGCCGACCGACTGCCGCAAGTAGAGCCACCCATGCCCCAGGCCTCCGTCCGGAGGAGCCGGCCGGGGAGATCCGTAGACGCGGATTCCCTGAGAGGCCAGCATGCTCTTGGCGCGAAAGATGTGGTAGCCGTCGCTGACGAGAATGCAGGACGCCAGGCCCATCCGGTGCAGGATCTCGGCAGTGGCGGCCGTGCTCTGCATGGTGCTCCCGGCTTCAGGCTCGACGATGATCGACTCCGAGCGAACGCCCTGGCTGACCAGGTAGGCGCGCCCCACGCCTCCCTCGGTGAAGATCGGATCGCCGCCCGCGCCGCCGGTGGTCAGGATGCGCGGAGCCAGGCCCTGGTGGTAGAGATCCAGGGCATGATCCAGCCGGCCCTTGAACACCGGAGAGGGCCGTCCTCTGTACTCCGCCGCGCCCAGAACCACGATCACATCCGCCTTCCGGGCCTCATCCAGCGTGGACTGCCGCCGAATCTGGCGCGCCACCGCGGCCAAGTGCACGCCCAGCGCCACTCCCGCGGCGACGATCAGGACGGCGAAGACTCGCTTCATGGCTGAGGTATGATTCTAACAGCTTGCCCCACGCATATGGCTAGGATCGACATACTGACAAGCCCGGACAATCCCCTGCTGAAGAGCGTCCGGCGCGCGGTGCGCACAGGCTCATTGACTGGGGATGGGCACTGTGTGGCCGAGTCCTTCCACCTGCTGGAGGAGGCTCTCCGGAGCGGCTGCCGGATCCAGGCAGTGCTGGCGGCGGCCTCCGCGCGCCCGAATGTCGAGCAACGGCTGAAGGACTTCCCGGACCTGCGGTTGATCGAACTGCCCGACCCCATATTCCGTGGCCTGTCGGCGACCGAGACCAGCCAAGGTGTGGTCACCCTGGTGCTGCCGCCGCGCTGGACCCTCGAGCAGGTTTTCGGAGCCCCGC
The DNA here is from genome assembly GCA_963734625.1 of Bryobacterales bacterium. Lineage (GTDB taxonomy): Bacteria > Acidobacteriota > Terriglobia > Bryobacterales > Bryobacteraceae > CAVTHW01. Next base: position 430,795 of record CAVTHW010000003.1, read on the forward strand.
CGCTCGTCGTCGTGCTCGACGGCCTTCAGGACCCCGGCAATGCCGGCGCCATCATCCGCGCGGCGGAGGCGTTCGGCGCTACTGGAATCGTGTTCCTCAAGGGCACGGTCAACCCCTTCAACCCCAAGGCCGCCAGGGCTTCGGCCGGCTCCGTCTTCAGGGTTCCCCTGGTGTGCGGTCTTGAAGTGGCGGTGTTGCGCGAGGCCCTAAGCGCGCGCGATCTGACCCTCTACGCCGCGGTCCCTTCGGGCGGCCTCGCGCCGGCGCGGGCCGATCTCGGACAACCGTGCGCCATTCTCGTCGGCAGCGAGGGGCACGGCATCAGCCCGGATTTGCTGGACGGCGCGGCGGCGATTTCCATTCCCACCGCCGGAGTCGAGTCTTTGAACGCGGCCGTGGCGGCCGGCGTCCTGCTGTACGAAGCGAGCCGGCAAAGGAGCGGCGCGCAGTGAGCCTCTTCGACACCACCCCGCCGCCTGAGCCGCCTGACCAGAAATCCCCGCTCGCCGACCGCATGCGGCCCGCGAGCCTGGAGGAGTACGTAGGCCAAGAGCACATTCTGGCCCCCGGCAAGCCCCTGCGGGTCAGGATCGAGCGCAACGATCTGAGCTCCGCCATCCTCTGGGGCCCGCCAGGGACTGGCAAGACCACCCTGGCCCGCCTGGTAGCCCGCCTCTCCAGCCACGATTTCGTCCCCTTCAGCGCGGTGCTCAGCGGCATCAAGGAGATCAAGGCGGTGATGGCGCAGGCCGAGCGCAGCCGGCGCCTGGGCCGCCGGACGGTGCTGTTCATCGACGAGATCCACCGCTTCAACAAAGCCCAGCAGGACGCCTTCCTGCCTTACGTGGAGCGCGGCGACGTCATCCTGATTGGCGCCACCACCGAGAATCCGTCCTTCGAAGTGATTTCCGCGCTCCTCTCCCGCGCCCAGGTCTACGCCCTCCGCGCGCTGACGGTGCCGGAGATTGTGACCCTGCTGAAGCGGGCGCTGGCGGACAGCGAGCGCGGGCTCGGCGCGCTCGGATTGGAGGCGGAGGAGGATCTGCTGGAGCAGATCGCCATCTTCTCCGGAGGCGATGCGCGCGCCGCCTACAACACGCTGGACTCCGCGGCGGCGGCTTCTTCGAGAGGGCGCCTGGCCCGGCAGGCCGTCGAGGACGCCATTCAGCGCAAAGTGCTGCTCTACGACAAGGCCGGCGAGGAGCATTACAACCTGATTTCCGCGCTCCACAAGGCGGTGCGGTCCAGCGATCCGGACGCCGCCCTCTACTGGCTGTCGCGCATGCTGGAAGGGGGAGAGGACCGCCTCTACATCGCCCGCCGGCTGATCCGCATGGCCATCGAGGACGTGGGGCTGGCCGATCCCCGGGCTTTGGAGCAGGCGGTCGCGGCTATGCAGGCGGTCCATTTTCTGGGCGCCCCCGAGGGGGATCAGGCCCTGGCCCAGGCGGCCATTTACCTGGCGGTGTCTCAGAAGTCGGATGCGGCCTATCAGGCGTTGAACAGGGCGCACGAGGAGGTCGCCAAGGGGGTACCAGAACCGGTTCCCATGCACCTCAGGAACCCCGTCACCCGCTCGATGAAGGAGTGGGGTTATGGAGAGGGCTACCAGCACGCGCACAACTTCGACGACGCCCTGACGGATATGGATTGCCTGCCGCCCTCTCTGGCTGGGAAACGGTTCTATTACCCGACCGGACGTGGCCTGGAGAAGCGTATTGCGGAGCGCCTCATGGAGATTAGAAAGGCCAGGGGCGAAGAGCCATAGTAGGTGGCGCAAGCTTCAGCTTGCGGTACTTAGTACTCTCGGGCTATCCCCAATGTGACCATCCGGCTATTGTTGGAGTCTGGGGCGTGCGGGAGAATGAATCCCATGAAGGCCTTTTCCGAAATGCCGCTGTCAGGGACGGACTTCGCCCAGGCGGCAGGGGCGCTGAGTGAGCGCCGCGGCAACAACAGGTTTCCGATTCAACAGGATGTTCACTATCGGATTCTCGGCGCCAGGAGCGATCCCGCCTCCGGTATTGGCCAGACCCTCAATATCAGCAGCAGCGGCATCCTTTTCAAGGCCGAGTCCCCGCTGACGCCGGGAAAGCATCTGGAAGTATCCATCAACTGGCCGGCGCAATTGGATGGGAAGTGCCCGCTCAAGCTCGTCGCCCGCGGATGGGTCAAACGTTGCCGCGGCAGCCAGGTAGCCCTGGAAATCGAGAAATACGAATTCCGCACCCGCAAGGTCGCGGCCCAGCCCGCCGCTGATCTGTCCCACATGCCGCCGATCGAGAGAACAGGAGCCGGAAGTGTTGCGAAGTCCAGCAGGCGGTGCACGGTCCCGGGGCTGGGCTCCAGATAATCTCCCCAACTACTTGATATTCCTGGAGAATAGCGTTAAAATACTTGGGACTTGCTGGGTCGGTTTGGCTCGCCGAGGGACGGAGGCTGGGTGTTGAAGGATCGAACAAAACCATTTGGCAGCCTATACTCCCAATCCTGGAAGGCGGGACTTCCACAAATCGAATTAGTGGGGTTCTAGGCTTTACTGAAGCTGGTTAAAAGTATTTATTTTCAATGAATTGCGGTCGTCTTTAACTTTGGCTGGCGGCGTGCTAATCACCGGCATGTGATTTACTACGCCCTCCGGCTTGTTTAGGCGCGTGTGGCGATTTGCAACAACCGGCACCTTTCAAGGTGACCGCAGGCAACTGAATTGGCGTACGCGAAAGGAATTGGAGCATAAGGGTTATGAGACAGTTTCGAGTTCTTCTGTTAGTTCTCTCAATATTCGCCGTCGCACAACTGGCGATGGCGCAAACCGAGGTCGGCCAGGTAACCGGCAACGTCCTCGACCCATCGGGCGCCAGGGTGCCGAAGGCGACAGTCAGCCTTGAAGTCCCAGACCATGGGCTTGGTGCGCACGGCCCAGACGAACGAATCCGGGCTATTCCTGTTCACCGGCGTCTCGCGGGCCAGTATGAACTGACGGCCGAGGCGGCGGGGTTTTCCAAGTCCTCGCAAGTCGTCACGGTCGCGGTCGGCGCACGCGTAGGCGTTGACGTGCGCATGGAGGTGGGCAGAGCCGAAACCGTGGTACAGGTGACGGAGACGGCCGGGCAGGTCAACGTCGAGACGCAGACCCTCCAGCGCGTGGTGACCAGGCAGGACCTCCAGGACATGCCGACGCTGACGCGGGATCCGTACTCCCTGGTTGCGACCGCGGGCAACGTTTCCGACGGCACCCCGGACGATCGCGGCGTTGGTTATTCCATCAACGGCATGCGCTCCTCCTCGACCAACGTTCTGTTGGATGGTTCGGCCAACAACGATGAGTTCACAGCGACAGTCGGGCAGTCGGTGCCGCTGGATTCCGTCCAGGAATTCAGCGTCATGACGAGTAACTTCACGGCCGAGTTTGGGCGCGCCTCCGGCGGCGTCGTCAACGCGATCACCAGGAGCGGCACCAATGCGTTCCACGGCTCGGCCTATGAGTTCAACCGGGTCTCGGCATGAACGCCAACTCGTTCGACAACAACGCCAACGAACTTGCCAAGTCGCGGTCTGTCACCAGAAACCAGTTCGGCTACTCGATTGGCGGGCCGGTAAAGAAGGATAAGCTTTTCTTTTTCAACAACATCGAGTGGATCAGGGTGCGCAGCTCCGCACGCCGCACGGTGTGGATCCCCGACCGATAGTCTCATCGCCGCTTCGGCCCAGAACACCAAGGACTTTTTCCAGGCTTACGGTACCGTGCGTTCCTCAAAGAGGACTTGGGGACCTTCACGAAAGACCAATTGATTGCCGCAGGGTTTAACCCATGCTCAGGCGGCGCGGCTGCCGGGGGCTGCGCGCTTCTGCCCGGTTCTACGCCCATGTTCCGGCGCCTGTCGTATTCCTATCCAGCGGATTCGGGTGGTGGCGACCCGCGCAATGAGTACCAGTTGGTAGGCCGCGTGGATTACAACATCAGCAGCTCGACCCAACTCTACGGGCGTCTTGCCATACAGAACCAGAACATCTTTTCGGGAGCGGTCGCGGATAGCCCGTACGAGGGCTTCGATACCCCGCAGACCACCAAGAACCAGAACTATCTGGTGTCAGTGATCCACACCTTCTCGCCGAACGTTACCATGCAGTCCAAGGCGGTTTTCAACCGGCTCAACCAGGCTCAGCCGCTGGGCGCCTTCCCGCCGACGCCGACTCTGTATAACTATGGCACGACGACTTCCAGGAATCTTGGGCGACGCTGTGGGCTATCCGGGCTACCTTCCCTTCAGCCCCGGCAGCGCCATCCCCTTCGGCGGCCCGCAGAACTTCGTCCAGTTGTACCAGGACATGAGTTACAGCCGCGGCAGGCATCAGTTCCGCTTTGGCGGGTCGTACACGTACTTCCGCGACAACCGGAGTTTCGGGGCTTACGCGAACTCCGTGGTGCAGTTGGCGAGCACTGGCAAGTTCGGACAGGCCATCGACAACCTCCTGGCCGGGAACGCATACAGCTATCAGGGCGCCATCGACCCGCAAGGTAAGTTTCCCTGCGGGGCCACGGTGGACGCCTCCTGTTCAGTGACAGTTGCCGGTGGGCCCGCCCAGCTTCAGCCGGTCGAACCGCTACCATGAGGTCGCCTGGTACGCCCAGGATTCCTGGAAGGCCACGCGGCGCGTAACCCTCAGCCTGGGTCTGCGCTGGGAGTACTTCGGGGTGCAGCACAACAAGGATCCGAAGCTGGATTCGAATCTCTATCTCGGCTCCGGCTCGACCTACGAGGAGCAGTTCCGTAACGCTACGGTCATGCTGGCCCCGGATAGCCCGGTGGGCGGCCTTTGGGGCAAGGACTTTAACAACTACTCCCCGCGCCTCGGCGTTGCCTGGGATGTTTTCGGCAACGGCAAGACCAGCGTGCGCGGCGGTTGGGGCCTCAACTACGAGCGGAACTTCGGCAACGTTACCTTCAACGTGATCCAGAACCCACCCAACTACGCCGTGGTTTCGATGGTGGCGGCGAGGATGTGCCCGGGATCCCGATCACGACGTCGGCGACCGGGCCTTTGGCGGGATCGTCCGGCACCAAGGCGATACCGGTGACTAGCCTCCGCGCTGTGGATCAGGAGATGCGGACAGCCTATGCGCACACCTACAGCGCGGCGTTGGAGCACGCGCTGACCAACAACCTCACGGCCTCGGTTGAGTTCAGTGGTTCCAAGGGCGTCAAGCTGTACTCCATGGAGAACCAGAACTCCATGGGCGCGGGCAATTACTACCTGGGTGACACATGCAGCCCGGCGGACGGTGATTGCACCAGCCGCCTGCTAAAGTACCGCTACTCCAACATCAACCTCCGCTCACAGCTTGGCATGTCGGACTATGCCGGTCTGAACACGCGGCTCGAGGTAAGACGGATCGACTCCCTCGGACTGAGCGGCGTGGGTGTCAGCCTACACCTGGTCGCATGCTCTGGACAATCTCAGCGACACGTTCAGTTCCTCGGGCAACCAGTACAACCTGGGTCTCCTGGACCCGGTCCATCCGGAGTTGGAGAAGGGCAGCGCGTACTTCGACCAGCGGCACCGCATCGTCATCAGCGGCACATGGGAACTACCCATGGCCGGGTCCTCGAAAGGGGCGTAAGGAGATCGCCGGCGGCTGGAGCTTCAGCCCGATCTTCACCGCCCACACGGGTTTCCCGTACACGATGTACGACTGCACCAACGCTATCGGTTATCCGTCCGGCGCGGGTTGCCCCATGGCGATGTTCTCCAAGCAGGTCGACAACGTCACGGGCGACTCGAATGGACCGTCGGCCGGCGTCCCGAACCAGATCCAGTACTTCGATATCGCCGCGCTGGCGCCGTATCACGACTGGACCAATCCGAAGGTCGACTACAGCGACTACGGACCGTTCCCGGCTTACATGATCGGGCGGAACACGTTCCGCGGCGCCGGGAGTCTGCTACATGGACCTGGCGCTCCACAAAACCTTCCGGATCAAAGAGCGCTACCGGCTCCAGTTCCGGTTCGAAACCTACAACACGTTCAACCACCCCAATCTGTACGCGGATACGGGTGCGGGCGAGACAAGTAGTTACGACTTCATTCCGGCCACCCGCTCCGACAATCGGAACGTGCAGCTTGGACTGCGGTTGGATTTCTAGATCGCAGTCAGTCTCGGTTTGAGTAAGGGGGAGCCTTCGGGCTCCCCTTTTTTTCATTTCAGCGCGGATTCACGGTCTGAAGCCTGTGCCACCCTCTCCAATTGAGAGGAGCATCTCTCGCCTTTATGAGAAAGCGTCTCGTCTACGGTTCGGGCATCGGCGCGCTGGCCGTCCTGGTGACGCTGGTCGTCTGGCAGGGATCGTTCTCGTTCGGCGATTACGGCCCGGAGAACCCCGCCCAGACCTTCCTCTTCTGGGCGGTTTCCACGCTGGTCTTCATCCTGACCCTGACCCTCGGGTTCATGCTGTTCCGGACCGGCGTGAAGCTCTACATCGAGCGGCGCTCCAACAAGGAGGGCTCGCGGATCAGAACCAAGCTGGTCGTCGGCGTGCTCGCCCTCAGTTTTCTCCCCGTCTTCTTCCTGGTGCTCTGGAGCGTGTCCGTTCTGAACCGCAACCTCGACAAGTGGTTCAGCCGCCCGCCCGAAGCCATCCGGGCGAGCCTGGTAGAGGCCAGCCAGGCGCTGGAGCGTGAGGGGCCCAAGGAGGAGCAGTCGCAGGCACTCGCCGCCGCCCGGAGCGAGATCGACCGCTACGCCGCCCAATACGACCAGCTCATCCTCAACCGGAGGAGCGTCCGGAGCTTCTACCTGCTCCTGCTTTCGCTGCTGACGCTCTTCATCCTGTTCATCGCCACCTGGATGGCCCTCTTCATGGCGCGGCAGATCAGCGTGCCGATCTCCGCCCTGCTCAACGCCGCCGGCGAGGTGCGGAAGGGCAACCTGGGGTACCGGGTCCAAGTTCCGGCGATCGACGAGCTCGCCACGCTGGTCCGCTCCTTCAACCAGATGACCGAGGCGCTCGAAAACAACCGCCGGGAACTGGACAGCCGGCGCCGCTTCACCGAGGCCATTCTGGAGAGCATCCCGACCGGCGTGATCTCGCTCGCGGCCGACGGCCGGATTCTGAGAGTCAACAACGCGCTCGGCAACATTCTTCCCGGCGAAAACGTGGCCCGCGCCGAACGGCTGGAGGATCTGTTCGGGCGCGAGGACGCGGCCGAGATCAAGTACCTGATGAAACGCGCCCGCCGCACCGGGCTGGCCGCCAGCCAACTGGAGCTGAAGACGGAGCGGCGGACGCTGCATCTGGCCATCACGGTGTCGGCCCTGGAAACCAAGCTGACCTCCGGCTTCGTGGTGGTGCTGGAAGACACCAGCGAATTGCTGCGCGCCCAGAGAACCGCCGCCTGGCACGAGGTGGCGCGCCGCATCGCGCACGAAATCAAGAACCCGCTGACGCCCATCGCGCTGTCGGCGGAGCGCATCCTGCGGCAACTGGACCGCGCCGGCCTGACCGCCGAGACCGGCCCGCATTCTCCGCGAATGCGCCTCCAGCATCGTCACCGAAGTCGAGTCTCTGAAGGCGCTCGTGGACGAGTTCTCGCAGTTCGCGCGGTTTCCCGCGGCGCAGCCGTCCCCCTCCGATCTCAACGAGGTCGTCGACAGCGCGCTCGGAGTCTTCTCCGGCCGTCTGGACGGCATCGAAGTGGTCAAGGATCTGGCGCCGGATCTTCCGCTGGTCAATATCGACCGCGAGCAGTTCAAGCGCGTGGTGGTGAACCTGGTGGACAATGCGGCCGAGGCCATGCAGGATTCGCTGGTCAAGCGGCTCCACGTCTCCACCCACGGCGCGGCGGATGCGGTCGAGCTGGTCGTGGCCGACAGCGGCTGTGGAGTGTCCGCCGAGGAAAAGGAGAAACTGTTTCTGCCCTATTTCTCGACCAAGGGGCGCGGCACGGGGCTGGGGCTGGCGATCGTCAATCACATTCTGACCGAGCACAACGCCCTGATTCGCGTCGAGGATAACCGGCCTTCCGGCGCGCGGTTCGTGGTGGAGATACCGGCGGAGGTGAACGCGTGAGCGCTGCCCGCATCCTGATTGTGGACGACGAGCCCGGCATCCGGACTTCGCTCTGCGGCGTTCTGAAAGACGAGGGTTACTTGCCGGCCGCCGCCGCCACGGGCGAGGCCTGTCTGGAAGAATTGCCGAACGGCTTCGACGTGGTGCTGCTGGATGTGTGGCTGCCCGGCATGGACGGATTGGAGACGCTGGCCCGCATCCAGGAGATGCCGTTCGACGGACCGCCCGGTCGTGGTGATGATCTCCGGCCACGGGAACATCGAGACCGCGGTCAAGGCCACCAAGCTGGGCGCGTTCGACTTCCTGGAGAAGCCGCTGACCATCGAGAAGGTGGCGGTGGTGGTGAAGAACGCCCTCCGGCACCGGCGCCTGGAGATCGAGAACCTCCAGTTAAAGGGCGTCGATGGATCGCGCTACCGGATCATCGGCGAGAGCGTCCCCATGAAGGCCCTGCGGCAGCAGATGGCGCTCATGGCCGGCACCAACGGGCGGGTGCTGATCTACGGCGAGAGCGGCACTGGCAAGGAGTTGGTGGCTCACGCCATTCACGCCATGAGCCAGCGCGCCGCCGAGCCGTTCGTGGAGGTGAACTGCGCGGCGATTCCGGAGGAATTGATCGAGAGCGAATTGTTCGGCCATCGCAAGGGCAGCTTCACCGGAGCCCACGAAGACAAGATCGGCAAGTTCCAGAAGGCGCACGGCGGCACGTTGTTCCTGGACGAGGTCGGCGATATGAGCCTGAAGACTCAGGCCAAGGTGCTGCGCGCCCTGGACGAGCAGCGTTTCGAGCCGGTTGGAGCGTCCGAATCCTGCCAGGTGGACGCCCGCGTCATCGCCGCCACCAACAAGCGCCTGCAAGAGGAGATCGAGCGCGGCAATTTCCGCGAGGATCTCTTCTACCGCCTGAACGTGATTCCCTTTCACGTGCCGCCGCTCCGCGAGCGCGTGGAGGACATCCCGCTGCTGGCCGACTACTTCGCCAAGGAGTTCACCACGGCTTACGGCCGCAAGCCCAAGGAGCTGACCCCGGAAGCCTACGACGCGCTGCGCGCCTACCTCTGGCCGGGCAATGTCCGGGAGCTGCGCAACCTGATGGAGCGCATCGTCATCATGAACCCGCAGGTGCGCATCGATGCGCGCCACGTGCCCTTGCCGCGCTCGCCGAAGAGGGGCGTCGAGCGCATGGCGGAGAGTTTCGGCAGCTTGCAGGAAGTCCGCGCAACGGCCGAGCGCGAGTACATCTTGAAGAAACTGGACGAGACCGGCGGCAACGTCACCCGCGCCGCGGAACTGCTGGGACTGGAGCGCAGCAACCTCTACCGGAAGATGAAGACGCTGGGGATCGCGCCCAAGGAATAGTTGGCCTCCCCTTACGCCAAGGCCATGCCAGCGGGTTGCGCGCCGTTCGACGCCGGCAACAGCAGCAGTTTTCGCAAATCGCCATCCAGGCGTTCGCACAGGTCGGCGCGTTCCTTCAGGAATGCTCGGGCGTTGTCCCGGCCCTGGCCGATGCGCTCCCCCTGGAAACTGAACCATGAGCCGCTCTTCTCCACCAGGCTGTGCGCCACGCCCAGATCGAGCAGGTCGGCCTCCCGCGAGATGCCTTCGCCGTAGAGCAGGTCCACCTCCGCTTCCTTGAACGGCGCCGCCACTTTGTTCTTCACGACCTTGATCCGGGTGCGGTTGCCGACCGGCTTGTCGCCGTCCTTGAGGGTGGCCGTCCGCCGTATCTCCACCCGCACGGAACTGTAGAATTTGAGCGCCCGGCCGCCGGTGGTCGTTTCGGGATTCCCGAACATGACCCCGATCTTCTCCCGGATTTGGTTGATGAAGACCAGGCAGGTATTGGTCCGCGCCACGACGCCCGTCAGCTTCCGCAGGGCCTGCGACATGAGCCGGGCGTGGAGGCCCATGTGGCTGTCGCCCATCTCGCCGTCCAGTTCGGCCTTGGGAACCAGCGCGGCTACCGAGTCCACCACCACCACGTCCACCGCCCCCGAAGCAACCAGCGTGGAGGCGATCTCCAGGGCCTGCTCGCCGTGGTCCGGCTGCGAAACCAGCAGGTTGTCCACGTCGACGCCCAACCGGCGCGCGTAAACCGCGTCGAGGGCGTGCTCGGCGTCGATGAAGACGGCCGTCCCGCCCGCCTTCTGCGCCTGCGCGATCACCTGCAACGCGATCGTGGTCTTCCCCGAGGACTCCGGCCCGAAGATCTCGACGACGCGCCCGCGCGGGAAGCCCCCCACGCCGAGGGCCGCGTCCACCGAGATCGATCCGCTGGAAATCACGTCGACCGGCACCACCGCGCGCGATCCCAGCCGCAGCACCGAGCCCGTGCCGTATTGCTTCTCCATCCGCACCAACGCCTGGTCAATCGCGCGCCTGCGCTCCTTCTCGTCCATAGGAATACTCTCCCTTTCCTTAACTTGGTGGGGAGCGAGAGGCGGGATTCTCTTGAAAAACGTCGCTAGAAGCGAATTACCTCCCGGACAACCGCTTACTGACGTGCGTGGCTCAGCTGAACCGCGACCGTCAGGGAGCGGTCTTTGGACCGACCCGGAGTTTCAACTGCCGTTTCAGGCTTCTTGAGCTTCCAGGTTTCGAACGGTTCTGGCCGTGACTGGCGGCGAGTCGGGCGGCAGGTCGAACACCACGAGACCATGCACCAAGCGAGTGGGAAGTTCGCTGCTCAAGCCGCGGCGCACGAGTTCGGAGACCGCCTTGCCGAGTGTCGAGAGACCGGCTCTCGGCGTATTCTTTGACCCGCAGCAATGGCATCATCATCCAGGCTGAGCGTCGTCCTCATGACCTTCAGTACGCGCCGTGGCCGTTGAGGACCACGCGCACGGTGCGGAGAAGGATTTGAAGGTCGAGCCGCAGCGTCCAAGTGCGGATGTAGGTCGTATCCAGCTCCACGCGCCGGCGGTAGCTGGTTTCCGTGCGGCCCGAAACCTGCCACAGGCCGGTCAGTCCGGGCAGCACACGGGTGTAAAGCGGGAACACGCGGGAGTACTTTTGGACCTCGTCGTCTACGATGGGCCGCGGACCGACCATGCTCATGTCGCCGCGCAGCACGTTCCACAACTGCGGCAACTCATCCAGGCTCCGCTTGCGGAGGAAGCGCCCGACCCTGGTGACGCGCGGGTCGTCTTTCAGCTTGTGAAAGTGGAGCCATTCGACTGCGCGCTCCGGGCGCCGCTCCAGGTGCTCGCGCAGAACCTCATCGCCGTCCAGCGGTCATCGAGCGGAACTTCCACAGGCGAAACCGCCGGCCTCCCCGCCCAATCCGCATTTGTCCGAAGAACACGGGCCGGCCGGACTCCAGCAGGATCAGCAGCGCGATCAACACTCCCAGCGGCAGTGCGAGCAGAAGGAGAATCGAGGCGACTACGATGTCGGCAAACCGCTTCGCCCGTGGGGGCTCAAGGCGGAGAAGCCCCATTTGCGCCTCAACCGGCTGCTGCCGGGCGGAAGCGGGCGCTCGGACAACATTCGGAGTTGGACTGAGTAATACCGGAGTCATTAGCACGGGACTTCAGCGCGGACTAATACCACTTACCACGTTAGCATAGACCGCCATAGTCTCGTCCGCCATCCGGGCGAAGGTGAACCGGCGCTCGTAGGCCAGGCGCGCCTCCGCGCCCATCCGCCGGCGCAGCGGGCCATCGGCGGCCAGTTGGTCCAGCGCTGAGGCCAGGGCGAGCGAGTCGCCGCGGGGCGTCAGGATCCCGCTCGTTCCGCTGACAACCGCCTCGGCTACGCCTCCGACCTCGGAAGCCACCACCGGCAGGCCGGCGCGCATCGCCTCCAGCACGCTGCGCGGGAAGCCCTCGCTGCGGGAGGACAAAACGAAGATCTGGGCCTGCGCCAGAACCGGCGCCGGATCGGCGACGTAGCCCAGGAAACGCACCCGACCGGCTATTCCCAGCTTCGCGGCGAGCGCACGCAATTCCGCCTCCAGCGGGCCATCGCCCACCAGGTCGAGCCGCCAGCGCTGTGCGGCCATCGCGGCGAGCGCCCCGAGCAGCGTGGCATGGTCTTTCGGCCGCTCCAATCGCGCGACTGACACGATGCGGACGTCTTCCCCGCCCGGGCTTCGCCCGAAGCTCAGGCGGAACGTCGCGGACGCCGTTGTAGATCACGTGAATCCGGCCCGCCTGGGCCACGCCCTTTTCCAGAGCGAGGCGCCGCTCCGCCTGGCAGACGCAGATGATGGCGGCGGCCCAGCGGGAAGCGACCCTCTCGGCAAGCTGGAAGACGGCGCCCGCCGCCGGAGAAATGCGGTCGCCGATGGGCCAGCCGTGCGGCGTATAGATGGCCGGGATTCCGAGTTTCGCGGCGACGGCCCGGCCGATCCATCCCGCCTTCGCCGTGTGCAGGCTGAGCAGGTGCGGCGAAAACTTGCGCACCTCGGTCTCCAGTTCGCGCAGCGCCAGGAGGTCGCGGACCGGATGAATCGAACGCCGCAGCGAATCGAGCGAACGGAAGGGCACGCCGGCTGCCTGAAGCTGTTCGGTCACGGGGCCCGCGCCGCCGGCGAGCACTACGGCCTCGTGCCCGCGCTCGAGCATCGCGCGCGCCATGTCGCGCACGTGTATGCTCGCGCCGCCGACGGCATCGGTCCGGGTGATGACGTAGGCGATCCTCACCGCCCCGCCTTTCGGGAAACGATGACCAGAAAGGCCAGCTTTCGAAACACGGCGCTGGCAACGGCCGGCACACCGGGTATATCCAGAACACGGGCCAGCGGCGCCAGCCGGGCGCTGTCCTTGAGCCGGTAGCGGATGTAATCGGGCTCCCGCAACTCACTGACGAAGTAGCGCCGAAACGCGCCGAAGATCTCCTTCCGTGAACGGTAATGGGTGTAGGTGTCGATCCAGCGCAGCTTGTCCAGCGCCCATTGGCGGCGCGTCGGGGCCTGTTGCTTCCACGTGCCCGCTCCGAGCGAACGGAGCGCCCAGGTGTACCAGAGCCGCGCGCGCGAGCCCTTCGGGAACCAGTGCGAAAAGGGAATGCCGATGTGCCCCTCGCGGAAGACGTCACGCGCGGGGAAGATGCTGAGCAGGGTCGCGCCCGGCCGCATCACCCGGCAGATCTCGCGCAGATCCGCATCCAGGTCCTCGACGTGCTCGAACACCTGGTTGGCGGTGACCAGATCGAAAGTCGCGCCGGCGAAGGGCAGCGCGCCATCGCGGATCTCGTGGATGACCGTGCCCAGCAGTCCCGAGCGTTCCGCGGCAGCCCGCGAATCGGAGCCGGCATAAAAGACGTCAGCCCCGAGCATGTCGATTCCGGCGGCGCGGCCCGCGGCGACAACCTCCCCGGCGCCGCAGCCGAAATCGAGAATCTTGGCGCCGGGATGGCGGGCCGCATACCGCTTCGCAAAATCCAGCACGAAACGGTTGGTCACATCCATCGCTCGAGCATCTCCCGGTACAGCCGCTCCCACTGAGTGATGACGGCCTCCAGCCCGAAGCGCGCCGCGACGTGCTCGCGGGCCGCGCTGCCAAGCTCCGCGCGCTCGACCGGGTCCATGCCCATCACCTGGGACATGGCCGCCGCCAGAAGAGGCGGGGTTGCCGGGCGGCGCCAGATAGCCCGTCTTCTCGTGGAGCACGATCTCGCCGACGCCGCCAGTGTCCGCCGCGACACAGGGGAGCCCGCTGGCGGCGGCCTCCAGCAGCGCGACCGGCAATCCTTCCACCACCGACGACTGCACGAAGCCGTCGCAGGCCTGCAGCAGGGCGGGGATATCCTGACGAAATCCGAGGAAGCGCGCGTTGGCGCCAAGCTCCAGCGCAAGCTCCTGCAACTCCGCCTCCTGGGGGCCGGCGCCGGCGATCAACAGCACGCCCCGGGCCGAGCCCGCGAAGGCCCGCAGCATGGTCTCGTAGCCCTTCTTCCACATCAGCCGCCCCACCGCCAGCCAGGCGAATTCGTCGCCGACGCCCAGCATCCGGCGAATCGCCTCGCGGCCGGCGGGATCGGGCCGGAACAGAGCCGTGTCCACCCCGTTCGGGATCACGCGGAGTCTGCTTCGGGACACGGCCTTGGCCTCGGCGTGCCGCTCGCCCGCGGCCTGGCAGACAGCCACCGTAACGTCCGCCAGACGATCCGTGATTCTGTAGAGCCGGTCTCTGCCGCGCACGTCGCCGGAGTCCCGGCCGCTTTCGGCGATGCTGTGCAAGGTTGAAATGACGACGGGCACGGGAAGGACCAGCCGCGCGGCCCGCGCCAGCAGGTTGGCGTGAAACATGTGGCCGTGGAGGATCTGGGGGCGCAGCCGCCGCAGCAGCCGCGCCAGACGAAGGCACCCCAGCGGGTTCCACCGGCCGGGCTGCATGTTCAGCGAGAAGACCGGCACTCCGGCGCGCTTGAGATCTTCCTCGAAGGCGCAGGGGCGCAGGCAGGAGATGACGCTTACGTCCCAATTCCGGCGGCGCAATCCGGCCGCCAGCAGCGCCACCTGAGTCTCGGCGCCGCCGGGCGCCAGATTGGTGCTGAGCAGCACAACGCGCGCCTTCATCGCCGCTCCTTCACCGCGCGCTCGAACAGTCGCCGTAGGATGCGACCATGGCATCCACGCCGAAGCGGGCGGCGCGCCGGCGGGCCGCTTCACCCATCGTCCGGCGGCGCTCGGGGTCGCCCGACCAGAGAGGCCAGCGCGCCGGCCAGCGCGCCGGTGTCGCCCGGAGGAACAAGGATGGCGGTCACGCCGGGTTCCGTCAGTTCGTTGATCCCGCCCACCGCCGTCGCCGCCACGGGCAAGCCGGCGGCCATGGCCTCGATTACGACCAGGGGCCCGCCCTCCCAGCGGGAGGCGAGCGCGAAGAGATCCGAAGAGGAAAGCAGTTCCGGCACGTCCGCGCACACGCCCAGGAAGTGGACGCGGCCGGCCACCCCGCAACGCTCCGCGCATTGCCCCGCGGCTTCGCGGAGGCTGCCCTCGCCGGCCATCAGCAGATGGCAGCGCGCATCGCCGGCCAGCGCCTGCGCGAATGCGCCGATCATCCCCAGCGGATCCTTCTGCGGCTCCAGCCGGGCCACGGACGCGATCAGAATGTCGTCGCCGGCGAACCCGTGCGCTTGTCTCCATTCACGCCGCGCACCGGGACGATAGAAACGTTCCACGTCAATGCCGTTCGGGATGGTCGCCGCCGGATCGAAGCCATAAGTTACGCGGAACGTGCGCGTCACGGCCGCGCTGACCGCCACAGGAAGAACGCCGCCCCGGAAAGCGGCGCGATTGACCAGCCGGCCAAAGGCGTCGACGTCGTTCACCGCGAGGTTATGCACCGAATGCACCATGACCCGCGTCCTGGCCGCCAGGGCCGCGGGAAAAGTGTAGCGCAGGATGTAGGAATGGCTGTGGACGACATCCGGGCGAAACTCGCGAAGCACCCGGATCAGGCGAGGCCACATCCTGGGATCGAAACCCCGGCGCTTGCCAAGATGCCAGACCGGGATACCGCGCTCAGCGAGCGCCGGCTCGAACCCGTCCGAAAAGGCGTCGTACAACGACACCAGGCCGCACTCGAACCTCGCGCCGTCCAGCCCGCGGGCAAGCGAGACGGCCACCCTCTCGGCGCCGGCCCGTTTCAAGGTCGCCAGGATTTCCAGAACCCTGATCTTCACTGACGCTCTCCCGCCCTCCCGAACGAACGGACCCACGCAGTCATGACCAGCCCGAAAAACAGCCAGCCCGGTTTGCGGTGCTCCCAGCTCAGAGTGAGTCCTCCCACCGCCCACACCGCCAGCGTGACCGACCATAGCGCCCGCTCGGCGAACGGAAGCGCCCAGACGTATACCGCTTGCACGAGCAGCCACAGGGCGTAGATGGCAAAGCCGATCAACCCGCACTCGGCCAGCACGGACAAGTACGTGTTGTGCGCGACGTAGTGCGCATTCGGGAGGCCAACTGAAGCGAGATAGGGCCGGGCGCCTTCGGGATATCCGCCCACGCCCACGCCGAGCAACGGATGGTCCTTGATGATCTTCAGCCCGGCGGCCCAGATCTGCGTGCGCTGATGGAGGGTACCCGTCGTCGCCTCGGCCGGCAGCGTCGCCAGCCGCGCGCGCGAGGTAGGAGGCGCGAAGTGCCCCGTGCCGGCAACCAGTATGACGAGCAGAGCCAGGTTCGCCAGCTTCTGCTCGAGGCTGGATTTGCGCCAGGTCCAGATGGCGAAGACGAAGGCCACGGCGCAGACCACCAAACCCGTGCGGGACGCGGTAAGCAGAAGGGCCGAGATGGCCAGCGCGGCGGCAATCCGGTACAGCCAGCGGGCCAAGGGATGTCCGTCCAGCGCCAGATACATCGCCAGAGGGATGACCAGGGCCAGGGTCAGCGCCATGTCGTTGGGCTCGAAACCGGCCGCGGCATAGCGCCGGTAGTAGGTCTGCAGATTCTCCGAGTAGCGGATGATGGTCCACACCGAAGAGACCATCGAGCCCACCACGTATGCCTGGATCAGCGTCCTCTGCTGACCCGGCGTCCGGCACAGATCCCAAACCAGCCAGAGCATGACCAGCAGTTGCACGAACGTCCGAACGCGCAAGGCGGCATCCGCCGGCTCGACGCACCAAAAGTAAGACAGCGACGCCCAGCACGTGAACGCCGTGGCCAGAATGAGCGCCAGGTTCGGGAAACGGACCGACCGGCGCCACAGCGCGGCGGCGGCGCCAGCAGCGAAGAGCGCCAGCCCAAGCACTCGCGTAATCGTCCCGAGGCCCGCGACGAAGATGCTCTTCTCCCACGGAATGGTGAAGACGAACAGGCACAACAGCGGCCAGGCGATCCAACGTTCCAGCCGGGAAGAGGAGGGGTGGTTCATCGAGCGATCTCCGCGCGGCTCAGCGCGCCTTTCAGGATGAGGACTTCTCCGGCAATCTGAACGCAGGCCGCGAGCGCAACCGCCAGCGCAGCCCCTCGCAGGCCCATCGCCGGCACCAGCCACCAACTGGCGGCGGCGGAGGTGGCCGTCACCGCCGTGAGCAGCGGAATCTGGACCAGGAACGAGCGCGCGCTGGTGATGATGTAACCGAGGACCACGGCCACGTAGACGCACGTCCCCGCGCCCATGATGGTGACCAGAAGCCCGGCGTGCCCGGTGAATTCGGCGCGGTAGGCCAGCCGCAGAACGAAGCCTCCGAAGAAGACCGAGAGCAGGACCCCTGCGAGGCCGAGCAATACGGCCAAGCCCGTCAGTCTCCAAGTGAGCCGGCGAAACTGGGCGAGGTCGCGCGTGCTGAAGCAACGGGCCAGCCTGGGTATGGCCGACTGGCCCAGGGCGTTGACGAAAGTGCTGCCCGCGGTGAGGAACGCCGCCACCGCCGCAAACACGCCGAGATCGCCGGTGCCGAGGAAGCGGTCCACGGCGTAGCGCGGGATGTTGCTGGTTAGCGAGACGAGCATCAGGGCCACTCCCAGCGGGAGCGCCGTGCGGAATATTTCCCACTGAGCGGCCCGGCCCGATCGGGAGAGGCGCTGCTCCTGGGAGCCCCGCGGGCGGTCATAGATCAGCAGCACCGCCAGGCGCGCCAGGGCCAGCGTGGCCACGGCCGTTACCAGGTTGCGCGTCACCAGCAGGGTCGCCCCAAAGGCGCACAGCGCGAGCACGCCGCGGGCGATCATCGAGCGCGCGATCTGCTCCATCCTCTCGCTGCGCTGGAGGGGGCCGTAATAGATGTCGCTGATGTTATCGATGCCCATCGACAGGCCCACGAGGCCGATAGAGGCGGCGGTGGCGTAAGGGTATCGGGAAAAAAGCGCGATCAGCGCGATGGCGGCGACGGCCAGGGTGGTGGTCGCCAGGCGCACCACGATGTAGTCGCCGAAGCCGTAGCGGCGCTCGATGTCCGTGGTCAGCACGCTTCTGAGGTTCATTTGGGACAGCATGGAGATGGGCGCGGTGACGGCGACCGCGAGGGCGTACTGGCCCAGCATTTCGTTGCTGCCGAGCTTGGCGATGAGGCTGAGGACGGCCCACTGGCAGGCCCCGTACAAGGCGTTGCCGCCGAAAGTCCAGGCGAAGTTCCGCCGCAGCGACGCGGGCTGGGCGTGAGTGGACTCTGCGCTCGTCGGGGCCGGTTTCACCTCCACCCATTCTAGAGGAGGCGCCGCGCGGCCCGCCGCAGTCGCGGTAGCGGAAACGCATCTCAGGCGAAACTGGGCGCTTCCGAAAACAAACCCCGCTTCAAATTGACGTTCCATTGAATTCAACGACATGGTGGGTTCTTCCGAAAATAGGCACTCCCTCATATGTGCGGCGCTTTGTTTTCAATAGCTTGCTGGGTTCGTTTCGTATGGGGGTGTTCTGGCTGAGCCTGCCCGCTGCCGGCCGGTCGGAGTAGACTCGAACGCCGAGTCTGCCCAACCTTCGAATGTGGTGCCGGATCAGACGCTCCGTTTGGGTGTCCGCTAGAGGCGCCCTTTGCCGCTCCCGGTAGGGTTGGCCGCTGCGCAGAACCTCGTAGATCAAAATCAACAGGGTGTGTGCTACCGCCACCAGCGCGGGCGGTTTCTTGCCCCCTGACTTGGTGACCATGCGCCAGAACTTCTCCTTCAGAAAGCTGTTCTTCTTCGCCGCGGCCGCCCACGCGCACTCGGTCAGGGCGCCGCGCAGCCATGGATTGCCTCCCGTCGTTCGACTGCTGCGGTTCTTGCCCGCGCTCCGGTTGTTCCCCGGACAGACTCCCGCCCAGGAACTGATCTGTCTCTCTGACGGAAACTGCGCCATGTCCGGCCCCGTCTCGGCGAGGATCTTCGCCGCACTGCGCTCCTGGATCCCCGGCACCGTCTGCAATAGCCGCCATTCCCGATCCAACCCCGCTGCCCGAATCTTTTCCGCGATATCTCGGTCTAACTCTTCCAGTTGCTCTTCTAGAAACCGCATGTGGGCCAAACTGTAGCGGATCATCTTTCGATGATGCTCGCTCATCTGGTGCCCCTCCAACGCCGCCATGATCGCTGGAATCTTCTTGCTTCGCCCGCCCTTGCGCGAACCGGGCAATTTCCTCTGGCCTCGCTTCTCCCTTCAGCAACGCCTCCAGCATCAACTGACCGGACACACCGAAGACGTCCGAAAGCACATTGCCCAACTTCACATTGGCGTCCTCCAGGATCTTCTGCACACGGTTCTTCTCCGACGTCCCAGCACCATTCAGACGTTCTCTTCGCCGGGTCAGGTCCCGCAACTCCCGAATCGAGCGCGGCGGAATGAAACTCGGATGGATCATGGCGTGCCGCAGCAGGTGCGCCAGCCACCACCCGTCTTTGTCATCCGTCTTATGCCCTTTGCGCGCCTTCACCTCTTGCGCATTCGCCAGATACACCTTCACGGCGTCCTCCAGCACATTGAACACGGGCTTCCAGTACGATCCCGTGCTCTCCATCACGACATGGGTGACCGCTTCCTTCTGCAACCAGTCCCGCAGTTGCTCCAATTCACCCACCGTCGTGCCAAACCGCCGCTTCTCGACACGGGGCTCCCCTTCGAGTGGTCCGATCATCACGCATACCGACAACCACTTCTTCCCTACGTCGATTCCGGCACACCGCTCCACTGCTGCGCAAATCATGTCGTTCTCCTTTATGGGCGGGAGAACGGTTGACGTCTATTGAGATATGTTCTTCCACGGCTCGACTGCTCCATTCGGGGATTCACCACGTCAACCTGGCCAGTTTCGTTTTCGGGACCAACTGCGCACCATTACCCATTCCAGCCGCCTTCTCCAGCCTCCTTGCAGCATATCCCCGGTGCGCCGGTGCTCGCCCACATTTTCATTACCGGGGGTGGCCGCCTCCCGGTCATACTTTTTCGTTTGGTATTGAGTGGGTGAGTTCTGGTCCTGAGACCCGCTCTCTGCCGGTGCCGCCGCTTGCTGGTTGGAGCAAACTCGAGCGCCGAGTCCGACCGAGTGATTTCCGGCTCGCTAGCGGGCGTGGCGGTCTCCGGGTCATCCACTTTGGTTTGGTATACACGGGTATGGCAACCGAGTAGAATCACGGGCGCCTCCATCTTTAGGGTAAGCGCTGAAAGTTCACCTGGGCGGCGAGAGAAGCCCTAAGTCACTGTGGCAAGAGGGAATAAGGTTCGGATCGGGTGGTGACTCGGACTAACGGGGCTGTATGAAACCAGCGCGAGTCACGACGGAATCGCGGGAACCAGCTGCACGCCGCTGACCCCGCGGATCTCGCGGCTACTTGCAGCTCACACTGGCGGGCAGCGCTTCTTCAACTCTCAGAAGCTCAGGTTCGATCTCCCACTCATCGATGACGGCCTCCACGATGAGCGGCACGCTTTCAGGAGAAGGACGGCTCGGTGGCGCTCGCGGTTCGGTTCACCCGCGTCGAGACGAGCCCCCCTCAGCCCTCCTCGTCGTAGGCTGCCGCTTGATCTCGGCTGGCATGAAGGACGCGCGCAATGGTAACCCGGCCGCCCTTTCCCATCCGGTAGTAGACGATGTAGGCCCCGACCGGAAAACTCCTCACTCCAGGATCGATTTCGAGGCGGAGCCTCCCGGCGCCCGGATTGCGCGCAAGCATCACCAGGCACTGGACGATAGCGTCAACCGCCCGATCCGCAGTCCGGGCCTCGCCCGACTGTTCGGCGATGAATTCCCAGATTTCGGCCAAGTCCTGCCTGGCGGGCGCCGCAAGGCGATAGCGGCTCATCCGAGGCGCGTGGCCTCCCGTCGCCGCCCGCGGAGCGCCCTCCCCGCTGCTTTAACCTCTACCGCCAAGGCGCCGCTGGTCTTGGCGTCGTGCTCGGAGAACTTTCCCCGCGCCGCCGCGTGGAAGCCCGCCCGCACGTCCCTGCGCAGGCGTTCCAGCCCCTCATCACGATCCCGCAGCAGACGCAGCGCCTCGCGAACCACTTCACTGGCAGTCTGGTAAAGGCCGGACTGCACCTTGGTGTTGACGATCCGCTCCAATTCGGGGGTAAGAGAAACGTTCATGAGAGCCTCCCTGGGCAATGCTCATCCGAGGTCTTCAATATACCGCCTTGAGCAAAAACTGTCAAAATCTGACATCCCGTACCCGGGAAGAAGAGATTCACCACGGAGGCGCGGCCCCGGAGGTAATCCGGGGTCCAGTGAATAGGGTAACTTTGCTTTAGCCGGGGCGATTTTTCGCGCGCTGTTCGGCGGAACGCGCCAACAGGTTGTTCGGCAGATTGAGACGGGGATCACGCGACTGCCAGGGAACTGCTACTTCCGGCTCGACAAGGAGTCCCGGAAGGTCGTTCTGGAAAATCTGAAGGCGCAGTTGCAGGTGAGCCGTGCCAGGATGGTTTCGGAGCTCAAGACTCTGGCCGGCCAGCTCGGGCATTGCCCCACCCTGATCGAGTACCTTGCAGAAACACGCTATGAGCTCAGCGACGTGTACAGGTCTTCGATCGGAGGTTGGCATGCGCTTCTTAACGAAGGACAGCTCCTGCCTGAGCCACCGACAGAAACCGACGCTCTTCTGTCGAAGCGCTTCCACCTTCTGCTTCACATCGATTCCATCCGCCGGCTCCGCTTCTATCTGGACCAGATGACCGAAGGACAAGCCCTTGTAGGATCAGCCCCTCTGTTGGAAAAGCGGATGGTCGAGATGCTCACGTTCCGACTGCTTCAAAGCGAGGCACGAAAGCAAGTTGGCGATTGGGCCGCAGGGTTGATGCGGTTGCGGCAGAATGCATCGGCAGGAAGTGAGTTTAAGGAACTCTGCGGCGCATTGCTGGATCGGGTGAACCTGCATACCGACGAAAGACCTTTCTCAGGTGACTGCCCGCTCTTCCTCCACCGTCAATACGCCCGTGAAGAAGTTCTGGTGGCACTGGGTCTGCCGGAGCTTGTTGGGGCGCGCCACACGCAGACTGGCCGTTTCTGGATCGAAACATCCAATACCGAGATTTTCTTCGTGACGCTGGACAAGTCTGAGAAGTCCTTCTCACCCTCGACCCGTTATGAGGACTTCGCGCTGAGCCCCACTCGTTTCCATTGGCAATCCCAGAGCACAACTGCTGAGAACTCTTCAACCGGCCAGCGGTACACACGCCAGAGGGAGAACGGCGCTAGGTTCCTGTTGTTCGTCCGGCCGAAGAAGGGCGATCCGTTCCTATTTCTCGGGCCCCTTCGCTACGTTTCCCATTCCGGAAGCCGTCCGATGAGCATCTACTGGGACCTGGACCATCCGATGCCTGCCTGGTTCTTTGAAATCTGCGCCTCACTTCGCGCCGCGTAAGCTCCAGAGACATGCCACGGTTTCCGTTTAAGCACGGAACCGCGACCACGTGGCCTACTCTAACATTTTCCGCTGTAGAGTTCCGCCGCGCACTACGGCAGTCAGGTCTGCGTAGCATGATTTCAGCGATCGCTTCCACATCGAGCATAGTTCGCGGATCGCCAGCGGCGGCGCTACGAGGCTGCCCGCCAGAGGCGGTCGGCGATGGCCGCCCACTGGGGCGTGGCGGGCGGCGGCTCGACGGCGATCCAGTCCCAGCCTTCGGCGTCCAGGCCGTGCAGAGTTTCGTAGAGCACCGCTGCGTAAGGGGCGGGCTCAGGCGGCATGCGGACGTCCTTGGCGGCGCCGGCCGGACGGGTCCGCCAGAGGTGCACGCCGCGCCCCGGCGGCAACGCCGCCCCAGCCTCAAGCAGCACCAGCCGGGTTGCAGGACTGTAGTGCCTGCGATGCCGGCCCGGCGCGGCGTGCCCCTCGGTTTCCACCGGTTCGGCCACTTCGATGGGGCCAATCAGGGCCTCGATATCCTCGCGGGAGACCATCCCGAGGCGCAGCAGCCGGGGCGTCGCGGCGGCCAGCGACAAGACCGTCGATTCGATGCCCACGTCCGTGGGGCCGCCATCGAGGATCAGGTCGACTTTGTCTCCTAGAGACTGCCGGACATGTTCCGCCGTGGTTGGCGAGAGCCCGCCGAAGCGATTGGCGCTGGGAGCGGCGAGAGGCGTACCAGCCTCCCGAATCAAGGCCAGGGCCAGGGGGTGCGCGGGCATCCGGATGCCCACGGTCTCCAGGCCGGCAGTAACGACGGCCGGAACCCGCGGCTGCTTGGGGAGCACCAGGGTCAGCGGCCCCGGCCAGAAGCGGCGCGCCAGCGCTTCGGCTTGCGGTGGCCACTCCAGCGCCAGCCCGCGGGCCATTTCCAGCGAATCGACATGGACGATGAGGGGGCTCTCGGAAGGGCGGCCCTTAGCCCGGAAGATGCGCTCCACCGCGGCGGTGTCCAGGGCGTTGGCGCCCAATCCGTAGACGGTCTCGGTGGGGAAGGCGACCAGCTTCCCTGCCCTGATCAGCGCCGCGGCCCGGACCAGTTCCTCGCTCGCCACTACTCCGGCAACTCCTCTTTGCCCTCGACGGCCGTCTTGCCGGTCTTCCGGAACGCCAGGTAAGCGTGGATCAGTTCGTCGATGTCGCCGTCGAGCACGCGGTCCACGTCGCCTACGGACAGTTTGGTCCGGTGGTCCTTGATGAGCCGGTACGGCGCCAGCACGTAGCTGCGGATCTGGCTGCCGAAATTGATCTCGAGCTTGCCCGCCTCGATCTTGTCGTCCGCGGCTTGCTTCTTCGCCATCTCGTGCTCGTAGAGCCGCGCGCGCAACTGCTTCAGGGCGCTGGCGCGGTTCTTGTGCTGCGAACGCTCGTTCTGGCACTGCACCACGATGTTGGTGGGCAGGTGGGTCATGCGCACGGCCGAGTCGGTGCGGTTGACGTGCTGGCCGCCGGCGCCGCCCGAGCGGAAGGTATCGACGCGCAGGTCTTCGGGGCGGATGTCGATCTTGATCTCGTCATCCACCTGAGGGTAGACGAACACAGAGGCAAAAGAAGTGTGGCGGCGGGCGTTGGCGTCGAAAGGCGAAATCCGCACCAGCCGGTGGACCCCCACCTCGGACTGGAGCAGCCCGTAAGCGTTTTCTCCGTTGACCTCGAAGGTCACCGACTTGATGCCCGCGCCCTCGCCCTCCAGCCGGTCCGTGACGACCGTTCCAAAGCTCTTGCGCTCGGCCCAGCGCAAGTACATCCGCAGCAGCATCTCGGCCCAGTCCTGGCTCTCGGTGCCGCCGGCGCCGGGATGAATGACCACGATGGCGCTGCGCGCATCGTTGTCCCCGGCCAGCAGCATGGAGGTCTCCAGTTCCGCCAGCCGCTCGCGGAGCCGCTGCATCTCCGCTTCGATTTCTCCGGCGACGGATTCACCTTCGCGGCAAAGCTCCAGCAGGGTCTCGACGTCGGAGGTCATCGAGCGGATGGAGGTGTCATTGGCGATGGCCTCCTCCAGGCGCTTGCGCTCCTGCATGATCCGCTGGCTGCGTTCGGGCTGGTTCCAGAAGTCAGGCGAGGCGATCAGCGTCTCGGATTCGGCTAGTTGCGATTTCTTTGTGGCGGAGTCAAAGATAGCTCCGCACAGCTTCAGCTTGCTGGCGGAGCGGGACGTATTCGCGTTCGAGTTCGTCGATCGTCATACGTTTTCCAGTTTATCAAAGTCCAGCAAGCGGCCCTTGGGACCGGCGCTAAAACCGCACGTCGCTCCAATGCGCGCCACCGACCCGGCGGCCTCGTGGATGTGGCCGGAGAAGAATACCACCGGCTGGTGCTGGTCGATGAAGTCGCGCACCGCCTGACTGCCGGCGTGCACGCCCTCGCGCACGCGGTCGAGCGGCGTTCCCAAGGGCGGGCAGTGGCACACCAGCACCAGTGGCTTTAAGCCGGAGAACTGGGAGAGATGCTCGGCCATTTCCTGCTCGCTGTACTCGCCGGGAGTATGGAACGGCGTGGGAGTGGAATAGCCCAGGCCCGCGATGTGGTAACCGCCGGCCTCGAAGCTTCGCTCGTGGAAGTAGTGCAGCTTGAATTTCTCACAGAGGGCCGCGGTGAGTTCGATGGATTCATGGTTGCCGGGCAGGACGTAGACCCGGTCTGCCCGGCGCTGCATGATCTCGCCGCAGCGGTCCAGACCGCGGCCCCAGCTCACCATGTCGCCGGCGGCGAAGTAGTAATCGGCCTCGGTATCCATCAGGCGCTCGAGCGCTTGATAGTCGCCGTGGATGTCGGTAAAGACAAGGATCTTCATTTCAGTTGCTCGAAGTTATCCCGGAAGAGCTTCTGGATGTCGCGCCGGATGACGTCGCGCGTGACGGGGCGGCCGTCCTCGCCCAACAGGCGGTAGGATTCGGCCAGAATCGGCGTCAGGGTGCGGCGCGTATTGCGCCACTTGTAGATGATCTGCTCGAGCACGCGGGCGTCGGAGTGCTGCGGAATGAAGCTGGTTCCGAGCATCTCCAGGCGCTCCCGGGTCATCTCCTCGACGATGGAAGGCTGGTTCAGGAACCACCAGCAGCCGAAGGGCGTCAGGTTGCTGAACTTGCGCGCGTAGACGCACAGCTCGTGCTGGTTCTCGCGGCTGAGCAGGGTCACCAGGAAGCGATTCTCGGGGAATTCCACGCAGAGTCTTTCGAGCGAGCGCAGATCGGCACGGCCCACGCCGTCGCCGGCGAGCCGCAAGGCGGGATTCACCTGGCGGCGCACTCCGATCATGAGCGCGAGCGGAAGGTCGAACTCCCGGCAGGCGGGCAGCACCGCCTGGGAAAGCAACTGCGCGCCGGCGGCGTCGTCCGGATACTGGAAAGCATCGGTGAGGGAGACGGCCATATAGCGCGGCCGCATGCGTCCGCACCATTCCGCCAGAAAACGCCGTACTTCGGTGACCGGGCGGGCGGCCCATTCGTTGAGCAGGCGATCCAGGCGCAGCGCGGGATGAAACCGGGGGTGGCGTTCCACGTCGCTCATCCAAAGAGGGGCTTCTTCGGGGTCGAGGGGATCGTTGGTCATCACGACCTCGCTCACGCCGGCCAGCTCGAAGACGCGATCGATGTGCGATTCCAATTTCTGAGCGGCGAAGAAGCGGCGGGCCTCGCCCAGATCGTCTGCGTCGGTGGGCAGCCCGAAAGCGTTCAGAACCGCGATCACGCCGCGGGCGGATTCGGAGATGGGAGTGCTTTCGACAAACAAGGCGCGCCAGATGGCGTCGGCCTTCTCGAGCTTGGAGAGCGGCCAGTAATCGCGCGGGGTCCAGGCGGAGGAGCGGAACAGCTCGGCCTCGAGATAGTGGTAGGTCAGCAACTCGTCGATGCCCCACAGGCCCAGAGCCCCGAGCGAAGGCATGTAGAGATGGGTGTGGATGTCGATGAACCGGGCCGCGTTCATTTCCTCGGACACCGTAGTGAGAATGCCGGTGATTTTCGAGTTCATGGTGATCTCTATCTCACCATACTAAACTGGAACTCATGAAAAATATGTTCTCACTAGCGGGGAAGACGGCGGTGATTATCGGCGGCGGCGGGGTGTTATGCGGCGAGATCGCGGGGGGCCTGGCGGAGGCCGGCGCGGACGTGGTCATCGTGGACTTGCACGCGGAGGCGGCCGAAAGGCGCGCGGAAACCATTCGCGGCGCGGGCGGGCGAGCGACGGCCTGCGCCGCCGACGTCACGAAGAAAGCGGACATCGAGCGCGCGCTGGCGTTCACTCTGGCCGGAACCGGTCAGGTCGATATCTTGCTGAACGGCGCCGGGATAAATTCGGCGACTCCGTTCTTCGAGATCGAGGAGCAGGAATGGCAGCGGATCCTGGACGTCAATCTGCGCAGCGTGTTCTGGGCCTGCCAGGTATTCGGCAAGGCGATGATCGAGGCCGGGCGGGGCGGATCGATCATCAACATTTCATCGGCGTCCTCCGATCCGCCGCTGTCTAAGGTGTTCACCTACTCGGTGTCCAAGGCCGGGGTGAACCAGATCACGAAGTTTCTGGCGCGCGAATTCGCGCCGCACAGGGTGCGGGTGAACGCTCTGCTGCCGGGGTTCTTCCCGGCCGAGCAGAACCGCAAAGTGCTGACCGAGGACCGGGTGGCCTCGATCATGAAGCACACGCCGATGCAGCGCT
The DNA here is from genome assembly GCA_963734625.1 of Bryobacterales bacterium. Lineage (GTDB taxonomy): Bacteria > Acidobacteriota > Terriglobia > Bryobacterales > Bryobacteraceae > CAVTHW01. The sequence goes on from CAVTHW010000003.1 coordinate 457,802, forward strand.
TCGGGGAGCCGTCGGAGCTGATCGGGGCGGCGGTGTACCTGGCGTCGGAGCGGGCCTCGTCGTTCGTCACCGGCAGCATCGTGCGGGTGGACGGGGGCTACGGGGCTATGACGATCTAAGAGTTCACCACGGAGCGCCGGCCCCGGAGGGACTCCGGGGTCCAGTGAACAAGGTAACTTTGCCCTGCGGAGGGCCAGAGTGGAAAACCGGGCCAGCCGTGCCGGGAACGGGTCAATTTTCCACCCCTCGGGAGCGTGTTACCGGAGAGCCCTTGGCAGGGCGGCTGTGCGCCTCTGGCGCAGAGGCCCTGCTGCATTACGAGTGGTAACACGGTCAATCGCGTGTTACTGGAGAGGCACGGAGGACACGGAGAAGACTTTTAGGCGTTGGCCTTGGGGATTGTCCATTCCCGGGATTTTGAGTTTAGTGAGACTGAGGGCCCGTCAAACGGACTCCCACTCCTGCCTGGAAAGACCGGCCTGGCGGAGAAGCCGGGCCAGCAGGCCAGTCCCTATCTATGTCCGACCCGTGCGGATTCGGGATGATCACCGTGACAGTGTGTTTTTGCATGAGCTGATGCCGCCCACCTTGGTGCAGGCCGGAAAAGCCGAGACGACGCAGGGCCGCTATCCGCTCTCTGCGGCGGACGGGACCGAAGGGAGGCATCAGGCGACTTCGCGGACGGACAGGTCGATCTCATCGATCACCGGAGCCGGCAACTGCCGTGAAAGGCGGAACAGGAGCCAGTCTTCCAGGGCGGATTCAAGCTCTTCGCGGCACTGTTCCAGCGTGACGCCGGAGGCCCAGACGCCTTGACATTCCGGAATTTCGCCATAGAAGGGCTGATCGTCCTCTATGATTTCGTAGCGAGCGTGGCGCATCGCTGCCCGGATGTAGCTGTTGAGCAGGTCTCTCTATTTTAGACCCGCGGGGCCATGTACGACTCTACAGTTCGGCGGAGGCCAACATCGAAGGGCGTGCTGGCGCGCCAGCCGAACTCCTTGTATGCCCTGGACACGTCCAGGCAGCGGCGGGGCTGGCCGTTGGGTTGGCTCTCATTCCAGACGATCTTGCCTCGAAAGCCGGTCAACTCCGCGATCTGCGCGGCCAAGTCTCGAATCGAGATCTCCATGCCACTGCCCAGATTGACGGGCTCAGCCCCGTCGTAGCGCTCGGTTGCGCGGATAATGGCAACGGCCGCGTCCTCGACGTAGAGGAACTCGCGGGTGGGAGAGCCATCGCCCCAGAGCACGATCTCGGGGCTGCGCTCGACCACAGCCTGGGCACACTTGCGGATGATGGCGGGGATGACATGGGAAGTCTGGGGGTCGAAGTTGTCGCCAGGGCCGTAGAGGTTGACCGGGAGGAGGTAGATGGCGTTCATGCCGTACTGTTGGCGGTAGGCCTGGCACTGGACGAGAAGGGCCTTCTTGGCGATGCCGTAGGGGGCGTTGGTTTCCTCGGGATAGCCATTCCAAAGGGCGTCTTCCTGGAAGGGCACGGGGGTGAACTTGGGGTAGGCGCAGATGGTGCCGAGGATGACGGTTTTCTCGACGGCGTAGCGGCGGGCGGCCTCGATGAGCTGGATGCCCATGATGGCGTTGTCGTAGAAGAAGCGGCCGGGGTTGGCTCGGTTGGCTCCTATGCCTCCTACGGCGGCGGCGAGGTGGATGACTACTTCCGGGTGGTGAGTTTGGAAGAGTTGGTCGAGGGCTTCGAGGCGGGTCAGGTCGTAGTCCTCGATCCGCGGGACGAAGACGTGCTTCGCGCCTTCGGCTTGAAGCCTCGAGACTAGATGCGAGCCTAGGAAGCCTGCTCCGCCGGTGACTAGGATTCGTTTATCTCGAAGATGCATTAGAAGAATTCACCATTGAGCCCTTGGCAGGGCGGCTGTGCGCCTCTGGCGCAGAGACCCTGCTGCATTTCGAACGGCAACACGGTCAATCGCGTGCTACTGGAGAGGCACAGAGGACACAGAGAAGCGTGGTCAAGGCCGCGCTTCACCCAGCAGACGGTCCAGCAGCGCCCCAGCACCTCACGGGCCAACGCCAGGGCCTGCCGTGCCTCCTCCTGGCTGGGCTCTTCCTGATCGCCGGGGTAACGAAACTCCCATGCATGCCGCGTCAGGGGCATGGCACGCTCCATCAGCGGGCCTAACACGGCGTCGAGCTGCGAGCAAGCGCTGCCCAGCTCCCGGAGGTCGTGGGTCTTGCCGAATTCACTCTGGTGCCATGTGAGGAAGCCCTTCATAGCCTTCTCGGCAGCCTGCTGGCAGTTAAAAACCAAGTCCTCCAGTACAGGCGGAGTGGCGGCAAGGGCCGCCTCGGCACTACGCAAGTCCACAGCCACTCTCCGGAACCAGGCTCTCGTGTCCTCGACCAGGACAGGGTCAGGCTGCATACAGGAGTTTGCCCTCACGCACGATCGAAGAGGGGAACGACACGCGCAGATGCAGGCGCTTGTCGAAATCGCCGCGGGTCCAGACCAGCACGTCGATCGGGGCTTTGATGTCCAGCAGGGCCTTGAACAGCGCCGGGGAGGACCGAACTTCAGGCGGGGTGCCGTCTGGAACTACGAACATGAAGTCATAATCGCTGTCAGGGCCGGCTTCGCCCCGCGCCGCGGAGCCAAACAAATACACGCGATCCGGCGCGTAGAAAGCTACCAACCGCTTCACTATCTCATTCAACACCGGGTTGTCCGCCGAGGGGGCGTTCATCGTTTCCAGTGTGTCACAGACTCAGCGAGGGGTTCATGGCGGAGGGCTTGGGGGCCTCCGTTTAGGGTTCGTTCTACGGCGGCCAGGTCGCCTTCTACCATCAGGTGGACTAGTTCGTTGAAAGTTACGGTGGGGGCCCAGCCCAGGAGGGATCGGGCCTTGGATGGGTCGGCTGTCAGGTCGTCGACTTCGGCGGGGCGGAGGTAGCGCGGGTCGGCTTCGACGTACTGGGACCAGTCCAGATTGGCTTGGGCGAAGGCTAGCTGGGCGAACTCGAGGACGGAGTGAGATTCGCCGGTTCCGATGACATAGTCCTGGGGGGAGTCCTGCTGGAGCATGAGCCACATGGCGCGGACGTAATCGGGGGCGTAACCCCAGTCGCGGCGGGCTTGCAGGTTGCCGAGGTAGAGCTTGTCCTGGAGGCCGTGCTTGATGCGGGCGACGGCGCGGGTGATTTTCCGGGTGACGAAGGTCTCGCCGCGGCGGGGCGATTCGTGGTTAAAAAGGATGCCGCTGGAGGCGTGGAGGTGGTAGGCCTCGCGGTAGTTGACGGTGATGTTATGGGCGAAGACCTTGCTGCAGGCGTAGGGGCTGCGAGGGTGGAGGGGGGTGGTCTCGCTTTGGGGGGGCGGGGTGGAGCCGTACATTTCGCTGGAGGAGGCCTGGTAGAAGCGGCAATTCAGACCGGTACGGCGGATGGTTTCGAGGAGCCGGAGAGCGCCGAGGGCGGTGACGTCGGCGGTGTACTCGGGGACTTCGAAGCTGACCTTGACGTGGCTTTGGGCGGCGAGGTTATAGACCTCATCGGGGCGGAGGCCGTGGAGGAGGCTGGCGAGGGAGCCGGCGTCGGTGAGGTCGGCGTAATGCAGGAGGAAGCGGGGGGCGGCGTGGAAGTCCTCATAGATGTGGTCGACGCGGTCGGTGTTGAAGGAGGAGGAGCGGCGTTTGAGGCCGTGGACGGTGTAGCCCTTCGCTAGCAGGAATTCGGCTAGATAGGAGCCGTCTTGGCCGGTTACTCCGGTTATTAGGGCGGTTGGCATGGAAGACTCATCACAGCGCGGCATAGCCGCAACCAAACAATGATGGCGTTTCTGCTCTCGTAGGATGGATTGGTTATTCCAAGACCATTCACCCGAGGAGAAACAGAAACGCCATGCATGAGTTTATCGCGAAACACGGGAACAAGATCACCGGCACGCTGTCCGGCTTTGACCGGCTGGTTTTTCGAGGCACACTGCGTTCGATCGCCCACGACGAAGGGATGAAGCGCTACCTCTGGGCGAACCAGGTATTGCTGAAGGACTTCGGTTCGCATGTGGAGCGGGTGAGCCGGCGGCTGAAGGAAGCCTCGTTGGCGGAGGCGGAAGCTTTGGGACGTCCGGTGAAGTATCTGACCTCCAGCCAAGTGAGCAAGGAGGAGATGGCCCGCGGCATCGCGGCCAAGGAAGGGATTCGGGACGGACTGGTGTGCGTGCTGAGTTGTGTGGAGCCGTGCTGGAGTTTCGAGATTCACCGCAACCGGGAGAAGAAGAGGCTGGAGTTGGAGCCGCGCTACCGCAAGTGCCTGTTCTTGTACCACTACTGGATGCACCCGGTGTTCGGCTTCATGAACGCCCGCATTCAAACCTGGTTTCCCTTTCCGGTTCAGATCTGCCTGAACGGCCGCGAGTGGTTGGCGCGGCAGATGGACGCGGCGGGGCTGGAGTACGCGCGACAGGACAACTGCTTTCCGTGGATCGCGGACTGGGCCAAGGCGCAACGGCTGATGGACCGGCAACTGAGGGCCAACTGGCCGAAGTTGCTGGACGGCGTGGCCAGGCAACTGAATCCGATTCACGGAGAGATCTTCCAAAAGCACCCGGTCTCCTATTACTGGTCTACGTATCAGAGCGAATGGGCGATCGACATCGCCTTTCGGGAGGCGGCGGACTTGCGGCGGCTGTACCCGCGGCTGGTCCACCACGGTATGACGACCTTCTCCAGTCCGGACGTGATGCGCTACCTGGGGAAGCGTATTCCGCTTGAGCGGAGAGGTGCCGAAGCGCTTCTCGGGAGAAGTGGTGAGCGACTTGAAACCCCGGCAGGAGGGTGTGCGCATCAAGCATAGCGTGAACGGCAACTCGCTGAAGCTCTACGACAAGGCATTCACCGTGGCGGGCAGTGTTCTGCGCGCCGAGGCGACGCTCCACAACGGCGCCGACTTCCGATTCTATCGGCCCAAGGAAGGGGACCCGGATGGAGAAATGGCTTGGCGGCAGATGCGGCGCGGCGTCGCCGATCTGCACCGGCGGGCCGAGGTGAGCCGGAAGGCGACCGAGCGGTACTTGGACGCCTACTCAGGACTGCTTCTCCATTTTGTTGTAGAGCCACGCCAGCAGCCAAGCGAGCACCGCCGCGCTCACGAACCCGCAGACCGACATGCTGGCCAACGGCGCCGCGCAGCAGCGTCATTATAGTGATTGCGAACACGGCCGCTCCCCACAGGATGCCGGCCGAAAGCGCCAGAGCCTTCGCGTTCAGCTTCATGCTAGCGCCTCCTCTGGGGGGCATACATTATCTGGAGATTGCGCGTCTCGTCCAGGAAATGGCACAATGCCATTGCGTGGCGCGAGGAATCATTCTGCTGGTGGGGCTGGCCGTGGCCGCAGTGAGCCTGGCGGGCATTTTGCTGCACTTGGTGTATGCGGGCGACGCGCGGGCCGAGCAGAGCTTCTGCCGATACCTGGTATGCGCCGAGGGCCAACTCACTGAGAGCGGCTACCAGGCAATGTATTCGAGCGGCGCCGCGAGCTCGACCCGAGCGCTCGACGCTTTCCGCGAGGCGCTGCGGCGGGACCCTGCCTCTCCGGATCGATGGTGCGACCTGGCCGGGGCACTGGCGCAGTACGGACAGAACCAGGAGGCGCGCTACTGCTACGGCCGGGCTCTCGAACTGGCTCCCAATTCTCCGCAGATGTGGCTCCGGTCAGCGAATTTCAGCTTCGGCGCCGGCGACAACCAGAAGGCGTTGGTTCAGTACGCCAGGGTCTTAAGGCTGACGCCGGTATACGAGCCGGTGGTATTCAGCTACCTCGGGCTGATGGACCTTCCCCTGAGCGAAATCCCGGACCGCAGGATTCCCGCTGAACGCGAGGTGGAACAGTCCTTTTTCCGGCACCTGCTGGGAACCGGAACCGAGAAGGAGATCAGGGAGGCGTGGCGCTGGGGGGCGGCGAGATCTTTTACGGATGACAAGCTGGCCGCGAAATATGTGGACAGGCTCCTGGCGGCGCGGAGATTCGACGATGCGGCGGCCGCGTGGAAGCAGCACCTGGGCGTCCGGGCCCCGGCGTACTTGCAGCCGGCCTGCCTGTTCAACGGCGATTTTGAGAACGAGCCGACCGGCGGCGCGTTCGACTGGCGGCTCATCCCCACGGACGGCGTGAAGCTGGAGTTGGACCAGAGTGTGGTTCATTCGGGGCGGCGGTCGCTGGGGGTGGAGCTCGAAGGTAAAGAGAATCTCTCCTACGGGAGCGTGGCGCAGGGGACCGTGGTGCGGGAGGGCGCTTACCGGCTGAGTGGATACATAAGGACGGAAGGGCTTACGACGGACCGGGGCATGGCATTCCGGGTATTCGACGTGGAATCGCCGGGACGCCTGGATGCGCGGACGGAGGAATAGACCGGAAGCAACGAATGGAAACTGCTGGAGAAGACATTCGTCGTGGGAAGCGGAACCAGGCTGATCGAGGTTCAACTGAGCCTGGAACCCTCCCTTAAGTTCGACAACCAGATTCGCGGTAGACTTTGGCTGGACAGTCTCACGCTGGAAAGGGTGGAGGGACGAAATGAGGATCCCGTTGCTGTCACGGCTGTTTCGCGGCAAGAGTGACGCGAATTCCGAGGCGGATGGAATTGTGCTGGCCGACTTCGACCTGAATCCCGCCAGGACGATCAACGTAACACCGGGGTTTGAGGAACCGCCGCCGGCAGCGGTGGTGACTGAGCCCGCGGCGGCGGCCCCCGACCCAGCCATAGAGGCTGCCCAGGAACAACTCAGGGGCGTAGTGGAGAAGCTGGCCTCGGGCATGGTGGAGGCGTGGAGCGGCGCGGTGCGCGAGATGCAGACGATCCTGGCCACGGATCACGCCAAGCTGGAAGCGGCGGCCACCGGAATGCGCCAGGTGTCGGATCAACTGGAGCGCGTGGGCGAGGAACTGACGCTGATCCGGCGGCGCGTTGCGGCGCTCGAAGAGAGCGTTGACGACGAGCGGAAAACGGGACAGGCTTCGCGGGAGCGGCTGGATACGCAGGCGGGGGTGTTGCGTGAGCTTCACGCCGCGACGGAGGCGCAGGGGGCGCGAGTGCGGGACGTGGTGGCGGCGGTCAAGCAGTTCGGGGCAGCGCTCGCCGAGTGAGGCGGAAGTTGTTGAAACCGGCGGAGGCCGCGTTTTCCGTAATGGGGTAATTTGGTACTGTCCCCATTTAACGGTGCTGGCGGAGGAGTTCCGCGGGGTCGTCCATTCTGGGGCCCGTCCCTTTGGCGATGCGAGCCTTCTGCGGATCGAACAACGCCGGATCGACAGGCCGAGCCTCGTAGGGCGTGAAATCCGGCTCGGTATCGAAGCAATCGGCCAAGTCCGCGGCCGTCGCGTCGAAGAGATTCAGCGGCCCGAGACGCAGCAACTCGAAGGCGGTCTTGAGCAATCCGGGGAAACTCGTATTGACGTGCGAGGTGAAGTTGCGGCGGGCGTACGGGCTCGCGACCAGCAGCAAGGTGCGGTGCGAATCGACGTGATCGACGCCGCTCTGCGCGTCGTCCTCGGTGATGAACACGGCCATCTTCGGCCACCAGGCGCTATGCGAAAGAAACGCCAGAATACGTCCGAGCGCGAGATCATTGTCGGCGACATAGGAGGCCTCGCTCGGATACCCCGTTTCCGGCCGTTTCTTCGCGGTATGGTCGTTGGGCAGATGCACGAAGAGCAGCCTCGGAAGCGGGTCGTTCTTCTTCACAAACCGCTCTTCGATCTCCGAAATGAACTGCGTGGCACGGTACTGATCCGGGATGTTCATATTGAATCCCGGGTAGCTGCGCGAGGTGTTGCGATACAGGGGATCGGGCATGGGGACGTTGGTGAGAAAGCGTGAGCCAGTGGGTTCGAGGTCCTCGGACTCGCTGATGCCGGCGAGTTCGAAACCCTCCCCAAAGTTGAGAAACCCGATCTTGTTCCGCTCCAGATGATTCCAGATGGCGCCGGCCTCAAGCTGCTCCTCGGGATGAACCGACGAGGCGCTTTCTGCGAACAGCAGGCGGCCGGAGGCGGCGGTCGGCAGGCGGAACGATTTCTGACCGCCATAGGCCGCCCTCCAGGTGCTTTCGGTCCAGGCGTTGGGATAGGAGCCCGCGAGCCAGTGATGGCCGTCGACGCTCACTTCGGAATCGGCATAGAAATTGTCGCTGGTAGCGAACCGCGCGGCGAGCGCGTGGTGATTAGGCGTGACCTTTTCGCCCCACCGGGCGAGAGCGGGTGCGCCGTTGCGCGGCCCGTTCGCCGCCGCGGGCAGGTCTCCGAAGACCTCATCGTAGGTGCGATTTTCCTTCACGATGATCACCACGTGTTCGATCCGGGCCGGAAGCCGCGCCGGACTTTGCGCGGAGAATCCGTTGTTGGCCATAACCTGGCCGGTGAGGCTGGCGATCTGACTGGCCGGCGGCAGGCGGAGACGGGTGATTGTGCCGCGCCGCAGCTCGCCCTGAAAACTGCGGGCGAACGCCGCCTTTTGGTCGGCATTCGGCCCGGTGCCGTGACCCTTGGCGTTCGCGACGAATAGAGTCTCACCCAGCACCTTCACCTGGGTGGGAAACCAGCCTGACGGGATGTGGCCCAGGACCCGGTGGGTCTGCAAATCGACGACGCCCACGGCATTGATCCCGGCCTCGGCGATCAGCAGCCACTTCGACGTCGCCGCCAGGCCGATCGGCAACACACCGCGAAAGGACTCGTAGCCTTGAATTCGCAGGGCGATGTCCGGCTCCCGCTGGTGGGTGCGGGCGTCGAGAACCGAGATGGTATCCTGGTTCGCATTGGCGACATAGACTTTGTCGGCCGTCGCGACGACCCCGGACGGGCTGCTTCCGCCGAGGATCTTCCCGCCGAAGGGCAGCCCGGTGGGAACCTGCGCGAGCAGGCGCGGGGCGCGCGGGTCGGAAACATCGATCACCGCCACGGAATTCGCGCCGCGAGCATTCGGTTCGCCGAGGCCCGGTACATTTACCGGGCCGGACTCCGTCTGACGCTGCGCGCCACGGACGGCCTCAGGCGACGGAAACCCGAATGCCGGGAAGGGCAGCCCGGTCTCTCGAGCACGTTTTGGATCCGCGCCGGGGATGGCCTGGTATTCGAACATGCCGAGGTTCGCCACCCAGACGGTCTTCCCGTCCGGGGACAGCGCGACCGCAAAGGGCAGCCGCCCGGTGCGAATGGAGCTCAGGATGCGGCCGGTGCGGGCATCCAGCGCCACCAGCCGGAAGTTCGCCTGGTCGACGGCGTAGAGCACGCCGCGCCCGGCATCGAGGGCCAAATCGCCCGAGTAGCTGTCTTTGTAGCCCGCTTGATCGAGGTCAAACCGTGCCAGGCGTTTCCCATTGGCGGGATCCACCAGGCGGATGCGGCCCGACTCGCCTTCGGAAGCGTACAACTTCTGGTCGCCGTCAAAGGCCAGGCCCATGAACACGCTGTACCAATTGGCGTCTTCGTCGTCCAGCGCCGGCTCATCGCTTTTCCGGCGCGCGGGGAAGTTACGAATTGCGTTTCCCTCCAGCACGGTGAGCGCATAGCGATTTGGCCCGCCGTCGGCGGTGACGACGAAACGCCCGCTGGGGCTTACGGCCAGACCGAACGGACCGGGGCCTGCGAAGAATTGCTCTCCGAGCGGAGTGATTTGCCTTCCGCCGGGGAGGATGCTCATACCCGACTCCGCGCGCTGAGCGCTGCGCGTGCCCGCCGGCGGGGCCGTCAAAGCCAGACTGGCCGCGAACAATACAACTGCGATTCTCAATGTCATCCAACGGTGATTGTACCCCGTTCGGTCGAAATGGGGTAATTTGGTACTGTCCCCATTTACCCATTTATGCAAGTGGCGCCACCTCCGGTCCCGGCGGTTCCGATCAAGGAATACAAGGCTCGTTCTACGGTTGCCCTTACCCACGGGGAAGACCGGCACAAGAACGTCTATGAGGCGTTGCTGGCCATCGACGGCGAGATACTTCCGAGACTGCGGCAGAAGAAGCGGGTCCTGATCAAGGCGAACGCCGTAAACAATGTGAACCAGCTCTCGAGCACTCACGTGGACGCGCTGCGCGGCATCCTGGATTACCTGGCGCCCAGGTACAGGGGACCGGTGTCGATTGTGGACTCCGCCGCCGGCAACACCTGGATCGGATTCGAGAACTTCCAGTATACGAAGCTCGCCAAGGAGTACCGGTCGCTGGCGGTCGAGCTGATCGATCTCGATACGGAGGGCAAGTACATCACCGCTGGGGTGCTCACCCGGGAGCTGCACCTGGTGCCCGTCCACCTGGCCGCCAGAATGTTCGACGCCGATGCGTTCATAATAGGCGCCACCTGCTTGAAGGCGCATGACGTGGTGGTAGCCACGCTGGCGGTGAAGAACATGGCGGTTGGGGCGCCGTTGAAGAGTGCGCCGAAGGCCACCGAACGCTTTAACGACAAACGCCTGTATCACGTGGGTCCGCACGCGAGCAATTACAACATCTTCCTGACGGCGCAGCTCATGCAGCCGTACTGGGGGGTCACGGTGATCGACGGATTCGAAGGGATGGAGGGCACCGGTCCGATGTCCGGGACGCCCGTGCCCTCGAGGATTGCCATAGCCTCCACCGACTTCCTGGCGGCGGACCGCGTGGGCCTGGAGTGCATGGGGCTGGATCCCCGCTGGGTCGGCTATCTCCAGTACTGCGGGCAAGTGGGGCTGGGCAACTACGACCTGGCCAAGATCGACCTCCGAGGGCCCGCCATCAGCACGGTCCAAAAGAAGTACCGGCTGCACAACGACGTCGAACGCCAGCTTCAATGGATGGCCCCCGCCAGGGTGGTGGTAGGCGAAGGCTGACGAGGGGCCTAGGTGGCGACCACCGTGACCGGGGCATCGCCGGCATCGGATGCCGCCACAAAGGCCGACAGGGGCGCCTCGGTCAGTTGCGGCCGGAATGGAAGCGAGAGAAGCACGCGCTGGCCCGCCCGGATCTCGTAAGAGCGAACCGGCTCCGGCCCCGCGTACGCGGTGTTCCACTCGACGATGAGGCGGTCGCCATCCTTCCTGGTGCGGACCTCAGTGGGCTGCACGATGGCGGGCCGCTTCTCCTGGAAGTAATTGGTATCGGTTCCCTGGCGATCCGCGGTCTCCTTTTCGATCCGGCGGCGCTCCTCGGGTGAAGGCATGTCTTTCACGGCGGCCGTCAGGTTGGCCAGCATCTGGTCAGCGCCGGGCTTGTCCCGGTCGATCATGCCGATGCCGATAATCGCGCAGGAGACGCCGGGGAGCGAAAGCGGGTACCGCACCAGGTCGCTGGAGGAGACAGCGCCCGGTTTTCCGACGGCGAGGTAAACGTCCTTCACGGTCGACGAGAACCGCCGTTCCCGCCCGTACATCGCGCCATCCGCGAAGACCTTCATGGCGATGACGCCCAGACCCCGGGCCACGGCCAGCGGCAGGATATTGTTCTGGTGAGAGCCGAAGGCTCGGTCGTTGGAGTTCAGCGCCACCAGGACGGTGTCGATGATGTCTTGGGAATCGCGCCGGACCGCGCTCATGAGCACGGGCGAGCTCTGGTGGCCGGTGATGCCGATGTGATGCACATAGACCCGGCGTTCCGGGTTCAATCCCGTGTAGTTGGTGCCGTCGCGGAAGTCCAGCAGTCCCGCCAGCGCGCCAATGCGCTCCGGTCGGCGCGAGCCCCGCTCGGCCAGGCCCTCATAGATCTGGTCCACTTGCGGCATGGATGTCAGGTTGTGGATCTGGATGGCGTCGAGGTAGGCGCCCTCCGGGATGCTTCCATTCCCGTCGCCGAACATCTGGGTGAGGCTCCGCTTCAAATCGTCGATCGCCGTGCGGGAAGGGCCGCGGCCCGGAGTCTGCGGAGGGTTCAGGGCATAGCGGGCGCCGGTCTTGGTGGCGACATAGAGGCTTCGTCTCAAGGCGAGGTTGTAATTGGAATCGTTCGGCGTCAGATGCAGCCGGCGGAAGGCCTCGCCATAATTCACCTGGCTGGGGCCATAGGCGTTCGCCGAGTCGAGGTAATTCAAGCCCAACTGGACGGCCCGGACGATGATGTCGGACGCGTCGATGCCGGGGTTGGTCCATTGCAACGAAGCCTGCCCGCCCAGCGCCAGAGGCACGACTTGGAATCCCGTGCGCCCCAGGAGCCGGCGCGGGAATGTTGCCGCTGCTTGCGCATAGAGGCGGCCGGGGCCCAGCAGACTCGCCGCAGGCAAGGCCCCCAGTACGCTCAAGATTTCCCGTCGAGACAACATAGATCCCTCCTATTTGGCCTTGCGGCCGAAATGAGCATACCACAAGGGGACCGAACAGCTCCAGGCGGGTGCAGGGGGCGCACAGCGGCGGTGGCTTCCGAGTGGGTTTTTCGAGCCCAGACCAGGAGTGGGCAGATTGAACCGGCCAGTGTATATGGGGTTACTCGAACACCCGGCCTTGGAGTTATCGGGATGCGTGGTCTGCCTGACAGAGTCAGGGGAATCGGGCGGTTCAACGGTCGTGTTTGAAAAGGGCATTTTCCATAATCCACTGATTCCGAACGAGCGTATAATGAACCCACCAACGGACAGGTGATTGCAGGGTCCGGCTTTCTGCCAGCGACCTCAGACGACAGTTACTATTGATTCCGGCGGGGCAGAATATCGAGGTTAAGCTGAAGCAGGAAGGCAGTAAGTAAGAAGATTAGAGGTAAGCTCGGCCCGGCCACAGACGACGGTTTCGAGATCCAGATCGTCAAGTCAGTGGTGGTCTCCAACGAGAAGATCGCATTCGCCGATGTCGAATCGGTGAAGAAGAAGGGCATGAGACTGGCGGTCAAGGTTCTGATCGTGGTAACGGCTGCCCTGGCGACTTTGGCGGTAGTGGTTGAGAACGTAGACGATTGAGCCGATCCCTACCTTTTCGGAGGCCCTTTTGCAGCTGCCGCTTCAGAATAATCGAGATATTTGTTTGCGGGCCTCGGATGGGGGGATATAGGCTGTATCTTAGCGGGAGTCCACTGCCACGTGACGCGGGGCACCTGTCCCATTTTTAATGGGGCAATTTGGTACCTGAATTATGCGCGGATCGAGGGCGCTCGGCGCGGCTGACGTGCTGAGCGGATCTCCTTTTTGGCTGCCTCCTCCCGGTTGATCTGCCTGGAATCACCCTCCTGCTTTGTAAGCCATTGCTCGCACTGGGCCGCCGGTGCATAGAAGGTTATGCACGCTGGTCGTCAACTCAACATCGCAAGGCAGTGGCGATCACGGGTGTGAAGCCGTCGGCGTCGGCGGCGATCGCGCGCAAGCGGCCCATCAGACGTTCGAAGATGCCTTTCTCCTCGTAGTGGTCGCTATAGCTGACGCCCACTCGCCCAGCATGCCGCCAGATCTTGGCCGCCAGGAACAGAAACCGCAGGCGCGCGGTCGCCAAGGTCGTGTGCCGCATCTGGTCGGTCTCTTCACTCTCCTCGCGCTGGAACAGCATCAGCCAGCAGTTCAGGTTGTAGGCCAGCATCACGATCTGGAACCAGTTGGCGTTCATCCTCCAGCGGTTCGATGGGTGCGCCGCCAAGCCGGCGTCGTTATTGGCCTCCTTAATCAGGTTCTCGGCCGAGGCGCGCCCCCGGTAGAAGCCCACCAGCGCATCCAGCGGCCCGTCCATGTTGGTGACGAAGACCCGATAGGTGTACTCCGGCGTATCGAACAACTGATATTGCTCGGGTTGGTCCGCCTCGCGGGGTTCGGGCTCCTTCGCATACCGCAACGCCACGAACCGGTAGGCTTTGCCCCATCCTTCCGGCTGGTAGAGCAACTCGCACTGCCCGTCGGCGTCCGTGCGCGGCGACGGCTTCCAATCGGCCGCTTTCAACTCATCCACCAGCCGCGCCGTCTTGCGCGCAACCACAATGAATTGGCAGTTTCGCTTCTCGTAGGCCTGGACTGCCTCCCAACAGTAGAAGCCCGAGTCGGCACGCGCGTAGACGGTCTTCACCGTTTTGGGCAAGGCCGCGACCGCGGCATCCAGATGCGCGGCGATTTGTTTTCCGTCGGGCCGGTCGCCGGTGCGCTGCGAGCCGGTGACGTACTCTTTGGTTTCGGCCAGAAAGGTCAGAATCGGCTGGTAGCTCTGCTTGCCTTTGTTCTTCGGGTTATAGCCTTTGCGCGCACCCATCTGGTTGCCGAACAGAGTGTGCACCGTCGTATCGGTGTCCAGCGTCACCTCCGTCAACTCCACGTTGGCGGCTTCCCAGACTCGTTGCCGCATGCGGCGTTGCACCTCCAGCAACTGCCGTGCGATGCCCAGGTGCAGTGCGGCCAGGAAGCGCCAGAAGGTCGATTGCGGAGGCAACTTGAGCACCTGCAGGATGCCGGTCAGCATCGGCTCCCGCTTCAGAAACCGCAAATGGTGGAGCCGGGAGAATCCCACGTAGCAGGCCAGTACCATCGCCAGCACGAACCGGAACATCGTCATGGCCTTGGTCTTCCGCTGAACGGTGAGGGTTTCTTCCACCAGTTGCTGGAAGCCGAGTTTCTCCAGCATGCTGGCCACCGGCAAGAGGCCACCGTAGGCGGTCAGATTCTTCGCCTCAAAGTCATAGGGCGTGGAAGCCTGATTCTATTGGGCTCCGGAGTAACCTCACGAACCGCTTGATTGGCGGGCTTCCGGCGGGTATCCTGATTATCATCGTTCACCATTTGGGTGGCTCCTGAGAATCGGTTCGCGAAGCTGCGAACTTCGCGTCCCTACTGTTTTAACGCAGGATTCTCAGGGGTCCCAAATGGTGTCACGCCTCAACCGCCCAGCGGCAGCCTCAGAAGCGTGCATTATTCAGGTGGTACTGTCCCCATTTAGGTGTGGTGCGCCCGGGGTGACTCGAACACCCGGCCTTCTGGTTCGTAGATCGAGGGTTACTTGTCCGCACCAGGCCGCTATGTGCCATTTCAAGCAGTTAGAGAGAGTCACCACTCCAGTAGATGTCACGGTAGCTGTCATGTTGATGAGCGCGTCGGGGGTGGTGAGGAGAAACAGGTGCTGCCGGCGATTGCATCAGTGTTTAGCTTCGACGTGTCTGCGAAGGGCGTCTACTTTAGGCCGGATCGAAGGACGATCCAGTTTCTGGATACGGCCACAGGCAGGATGAGCACGCTGGCAATGCTCGACAAGCCGGCGTACGTGGGCCTGTGCGTTTCGCCGGACGATGCTTACGTAGTGTTTGCGCAAGTGGACCGGAACACCACGGACCTGATGCTGGTGGAAGGCGTTCGATGACCGGCCGCACCATCTCGCACTACCAGATCCTCGAGAAGCTCGGCGAGCGCGGGGTGGGACCCATGCCTGACGCTGGTGTAGCCCCGGCAGGGGCGAGATAGCGCCCGATAACGCCCACAGGCTTCCTCGATCCGGGCCTTTTGGCGCCGGATAAGCAAACCGTGCCTGAAGCCCACGCCCCTGGTCTCGACCGAAATCGCGCGAATCGTATCCTCCAAGACGGCCGCTCCGGCGTGCTCTCTGGCGCGGGACGTTGTAGTCTGGTCGAGATGGACAGTAGCGCTCACATCGATAGACGGGACTTTCTCCGCCAGACGAGCGTGGCTGGCGGCGCCCTCGTCTCCGGCCCATTCGCATGGGGACAGTCCCGAAAGGGCGATGTCGTTTCCCTGGTTCTAGATCCTGCCGATGGCGTAGCTTCGGCCGCGCCCGCGCGGTGGGCAGCCCAGGAGTTGCAGCGAGCCCTGACGGACGCCGGTTGCACAGTCCACCTGCGCGAGAGTCCCAAGCAGACCGGCGTGGGCGAGCTGTGCATCATCGCGTCCGGCGCCACCGCGCCTGTGGCAGCCGCTGCGCTGAAGGGCGCGGGCGTCTCCATGCCAGCCGGGCCTGAGAGCTTGGCCTTGCTGACTGCAAAGGCGGCGGGGGGCCAGGCGCTTCTGGCGTGCGGCATCGATGCGCGCGGGCTGGTTTACGCGCTCCTAGAATTGGCCGACCGTGTGCGTCTCGGCGAGAGGCCGGATGCGGCGCTGAAGACTGGCAAGCCGATCACGGAAAGGCCGGCCAACAAGGTGCGCAGCGTCATGCGGCAATTCACCAGCGAGACGCTCGACAAGCCGTGGTTTTACGACCGCGAAATGTGGCCCCATTACCTGAGCATGCTGGCCGGGCAGCGCTTCAACCGCTTTCACCTTGCCTTCGGGCTCGGCTACGACACCCTGAGCCAGGTCGCGGACTCTTATCTCCTGTTCCTCTACCCATTTCTGCTTTCCGTGCCGGGCTACGGGGTGCGAGCGACGAATCTTTCGGACGCGGAGCGCGACCGCAATCTGGAGACCCTGCGTTTCATCGGCGACGAGACCGTCGCGCACGGCATGGAGTTCCAGTTGGGGATCTGGACGCACGGATACCGTTGGCCTGCCGGCCCGCGCGCTCAAAATACCATCGAGGGACTCACCAACGAAACACACGCTCCCTATTGCCGCGATGCCCTCACGGCTGTGTTGCGGGCCTGCCCCGCGATCTCCGCGGTGGCGCTTCGAATTCACGGCGAGAGTGGCGTCGCCGAGGGAAGCTACGACTTCTGGAGAACCGTCTTCGACGGCGTGAAGCGCTGCGGGCGCGAAGTCGAAATCGACCTGCATGCGAAGGGCATCGACGCCACTATGATCGACGCTGCGCTGGCCACCGGAATGCCGGTGAACGTCGCTCCTAAATACTGGGCGGAACACCTTGGCATGACGTATCACCAGGCGGCGATTCGCGAATTGGAAATGCCCGTGGCGGGGCGCGCGGGCCGCGGCCTGATGACCCTCAGCGAGGGCGAGCGCGTCTTCACGCGATACGGATATGCCGACCTGCTTCGCGACGATCGGAAGTACACTGTCCGGCACCGCGTCTTCTCGGGAACCCAGCGGATTTTGATGTGGGGCGATCCCATTTCGGCAGCAGCTTACTCGCGGATGTTCCAGTTCTGCGGCTCGACCGGCGCCGATCTAATGGAGCCGTTGACCTGCCGCGGCCGCAGAGGGACCGGGGTGACCGGAAGCCGCAGTGGTTATGCCGATGCTCGCTTGGAGCCGCGATGGGATTGGGAGAAGTACGCGTATTGGTACCGCGTCTGGGGCCGGTTCATGTACAACCCGGAAACCGACCCGCAAGTCTGCCACAGGTATTTTGGCGCTGCTCCCGCGGCCAGGGCCTTGGAATCCGGTCTGGCTAACGTGAGCCGCATCCTGCCCATCGTTACCACCGCGCATCTGCCCTCGGCGGCCTGCGACGCATACTGGCCGGAAATCTATTGGAACCAGCCGATGGTGGGCGAAGCGCGGCCCAATCCTTATGGGGATACTCCCTCGCCGAGGACGTTTCAGAATGTGAGCCCTCTGGATCCTCAACTGTTCTCGCGGATGAGCGATTTCGCGGCGGAATTGCTCGGGGGGGAGCGGAGCGGCAAGTATTCGCCCATTGAGGTGGCCCAGTGGCTGGAGGATTTAGCGGGCCGCGCGGAGAAGAACCTGTCGCAGGCCGGGAAGCTCGATTCGTTCGAGCGTCGCCGGCTGGCGATCGACGTGGATATGCAAGTGGGGCTGGGCCGTTTCTTTGCCGCCAAGTTCCGCAGCGGTGTCCTGTACTCCATTCATGAGCGCACCGGCGACCGCCGGGCGTTGGAAGAAGCGGTGACAGCATACCGGCGTGCCCGGTCCTTCTGGGCAGCGGCCGCCGATCGAGCCAAAGGAGTCTATGCGGCCGATTTGTCAGCCAGCGACAAGATCTCGAATCGCGGCCAATGGCTGGACCGGCTTCCGGCCATGGATGAGGATATCGCCCGGATGGAGCAGCGGTTGGCTTCCGCCAAGCCATCCGGCGAACCGCGCGTGGCGCTGGCCATCTTGGAAGTGCTGGGGCGGCTGCGGCGCGAGCCGGCCAAGTGCGCTCACCAGCCGCCGGCGGGATTCCGGCCGAAGGAAGCGGTCGCGATTGAGACCACCGTGGAGAAGGGGCGCAAGCTGGTGTCGGCGCGACTGTACTACCGTCACGTGAACCAGGCGGAGCGATTTGCCAGCGTGGAGATGGACGCTCGGGGCAACCTGTACCGGGCGAGCATTCCGGCTGTCTATACCGACTCGCCATATCCGCTCCAGTATTACTTCGAGTTGAGGGAAGGGCCGGAGAAGGTGTGGCTGTACCCGGGATTCGCCCCGGACTTGGCCAACCAACCTTACTTTGTGGTGCCAAGAGCCTGAAGCACGGCGGTCGTCGTCGCCGGTGGTCCGCAGATGACCAGGCTGCCCGCCGCGGGAATTGCCTTGACACGGACGGGGACGTACATCTGAAGTTTGAACTTGCAACAAAGCCCGGCTGCGCGCCGGGTGACGGTGCGCAGAACCGAGGAGGAACTCGTGTCGACTTCTCGGACTTTTCGATGGTCACTTTGTCTGGTCTTATTGGCGTTGGTTGTCGTCCCTCTAGTAAGCACAGCCTATCAGGCGACGCAACTGCCAGCGGGCAGGGGCGCCGCGGGCGGTCCGGGTGGCGCGTCGCAAGCCGCCACACAGGCAGATCGGCAGAAGATGATGGATCTTCTGAAAATCACATCACTCCGCCCGGGAAAGAATGGCAGCGACCGCACGGCGGCAAACTACGCCAACTACGACGAGGTCAAAGCCAATCCGTACCCTGACTTGCCGGACCCGCTGGTATTGAAGAACGGGAAGAAGGTCACGACGGCAAAGATGTGGTGGAATCAGCGCCGCCCCGAGATCGTGGAGGACTTCGACCGGGAAATCTACGGCCGGGTCCCTAAGGTGGCGCCCAAAGTGAAGTGGGAAGTGCTCAGCGCGACGCAGGACAAGAACGGAGAAACACCGATCATCACGAAACAACTGGTGGGTCACGTTGACAATTCCTCTTACCCGCAAATCACCGTTGACATACAGGTGTCGCTGAGTACTCCGGCCAATGCGGCCGGCAAGGTGCCCGTGATCATGCAATTCGGCGGTTTCGGTTTCGGCGGCGCCGCGCGCGCCGGTGCACGCGCGCCGGTGGCGCCGACTGCTGGCGCGAGACGCGGCCCCTCTGGGCCCTCGTGGCAACAGCAGGTTCTGGCCAAGGGCTGGGGCTACGCCACAATCGTCCCCGGCAGCATTCAGGCCGACAACGGCGCGGGTCTGACCTCCGGCATCATCGGTTTGGTGAACAAGGGCCAGAACCGCAAGCCGGACGATTGGGGTGCGCTGCGCGCCTGGGCGTGGGGCGCCAGCCGCGCCTTGGATTATTTTGAGAAGGACAAGTCCGTGGACGCGAAGCACGTAGCTCTGGAGGGCCACTCGCGTTACGGTAAGGCGACGATCGTCGCTATGGCCTATGACCAGCGCTTCTGGACCGCCTATGTCAGTTCGTCCGGGGCCGGCGGCGCCAAGCTGCACCGCCGCAACTGGGGCGAGATCGTGGAGAATGTCGCCGCGTCATCGGAGTACCACTGGATGGCGGGAAACTTCCTCAAGTACGCCGGTCCGCTGAACTGGAACGACATGCCCGTGGATTCTCACGAACTGGTCGCGATGTGCGCCCCGCGTCCCGTCTTCCTCAGCGCCGGCGCTACCGAGGGGGATGGATGGGTGGATGCCAAGGGCACATTCATGGCTGGAGTTGGCGCGGGCCCCGTTTACAAGCTCCTGGGCAAGAAGGACTTGGGGACCACCGTGTTCCCCGCCATCGAGACCCCGCTGGTGGACGGCGATGTGGCCTTCCGTCAGCACGCCAGTGGGCACACCGACGCGCCGAACTGGCCGACGTTTTTGACATTCGCCAGCCGCTACGTCAAGGCGCGTTAGGCTCGTTAACTTGCGGCGAACTTTTTCCGGCGTTCCGCCAGCTCGTCCTGAATCTGGATGTTCAACTTCTTGTTGATCCTGTAAGAAACCAGGCAGGCAATGATAATCAGGAAGAAGATCGCTGGATAGACACTGATGGTCATGCGGATTCCCTGCAAAGCCTCGGTGGTTTGCGCCACATTGGGTTTGTACCCGTAGCCGGACATCAGCCAGCCGGCGATGGCGCCGCCCAGGCTCAAGCCTGCTTTCAGGCCGAAGATGATGGTGGCGTAAATCACCCCGGTGGTGCGACGCCCGGTCTTCCATTCCGCGTAGTCGACCACATCGGCGAACATGGCCCACAGAAGCGGAATGGTGGGGGCGTAGCTCAGCGCTCGGGCATACTCCAAGAGGAACAACGTCCCGAGGGATTGCGGCGGCAGCAGAACGAACAACGCCATGAATACGGCGCTGATCGAGAAACCGGCGAGAGCGACAGCCTTCTTCCCGAACCGCATGGCCAGGAAGGTGGAGCACAATACTCCCACGACCGTGACAAATTGGCCGGACATGTTGAACAGACTAAACCCGACCGACGAGACGTTCGACCGGCTCGCATCCACCACCAGCCCGAACGTGTTCAGCACAGAGTGCCACGCGCCGCCGGCAACGGCGGTCAGGCCCAGGCCGCTCAACAGCTCGAAGAGGCGTTCCTGGTCGACGTAGTACCGGAAATAGTAGAAAAGCGTGCCGCCCCGCATGGCCAGGACGATGAAGTGAGCCAGCGTCAGAATGAACATCGCGATCCAAGGGCCGTTCTTGAGCAGGGCGCTGAAATCCTGACGGGCGGAGGATTTCTGTTTCGGATCGGGCTGGATGCGCTCGCGAGTCGCAAGGAAAGTGATGAGGAAGAGAACCACGCAGACGCAGGCCCACAGCCCCATGGTCATCTGCCAGCCTTTGGCGTTGTCACCCTGCCCGAACTTGGCCACCAGCGGCAGCGTGAACCCTCCCACCAGCAACTGCGCGATCATGGCCGCCACGAAGCGGTACGAGGACAGCGTAGTGCGTTCGTTGACGTCGCCGGTCATCACGCCGGTTAGCGCCGAGTAAGGCGTATTATTCGCCGAGTACAGCGTCATCAGCAGGATGTTCGTGGCGCAGGCGTACGCGAGTTTGCCCGCCATCGAAAAGCCCGGCGTCGTGTACGCCAGAACCATGACCACGCCCCATGGCACGGCGGTCCACAATACCCACGGCCGGAACTTGCCCCAACGCGTCTTGGTGCGGTCCGCGATCACCCCCATCATGGGATCGAAGAAGGCGTCCCAGAGCCGTCCCACCAGAAGCAGCGTGCCCGCCGCCGCGGCGGTGATCCCGAATGTGTCTGTGTAGAAACTCAACTGGAACAGGATCATCGTCTGGAAGACGAAGTTCGCGGCGGCGTCGCCAACGCTGTAGCCCGCCTTTTCGACAAAAGAGAGTCTTTGGGGCTTGTCTGGCATGTTGCGGTCCCTTACCGCACCTTGAGAATCACTTTCTGCAGATCGCAGTCGCGCGATGAATTGCCCGCCATGATCTCGAACTCACCGGGTTCGACGACGTACTTCATATTGACGTCGTAAAAGGCGAGCAGGTCCGGCGTGATGTCAAATGCTACCGTCCTCTTCTCGCCCGGCTTAAGCGAGATTCGCTCGAACCCCTTCAGCTCTTTGACCGGCCGGGTAACGGAACTGACGAGGTCGCGTATGTACATCTGGACCGTCTCCGTCCCCTGGGGCTCCCCGGTGTTCGTCACGTCCACCAGCAGACGAGTGGAACCGTCGCGAGGGATACTCTTCCTGGTGAGCCGCGGATTGTCGATAACGAAAGTGGTGTAGCTCAGTCCATAGCCGAACGCATAGAGCGGCGAAGCGTCATCGAAGAGATAGCCTCGGCGCGCGGACGGCTTGTGATTGTAAAAGGACGGCAGGTGGCCCACCGACCGCGGAATCGTGATAGGAAGCTTGCCGCCGGGGTTGCAATCGCCGAATAGAACCTCCGCCACGGCACGGCCATTCTCCTGCCCAAGGTACCAGCACTCGAAGAGAGCCGTTGCGTTCAGGCTGAGGTAGTTCACCGACAGCGGCGCGCCGTTGAACAGGAGGACGATGACCGGCTTGCCCGTCGCGATCATAGCCTTCGCCAGTTCCTCCTGTCTCCCGATAAGATCCAGGTTGGCCCGGTCGCCCAGGTGCTTGAGCCCCCAGGCCTCGCGTGAGGTCTGTTCGTTGCCGCCGATAGCCAGCACGATTACGTCCGCGCGCCGGGCCACCTTGACCGCCTCGGCGATCTGACGGCGATCCTCCGCGGGGTCGCTGGCCACCACCTCGTCCTGATTCCAGGCGCCGCCGATGGTGATCTTGCAGCCTTCGCTGTAAAGCACTTTCGTCTTGGGGCCCACCCGCGCCCGGATGCCATCGAGAACCGTGACTTCCTGTTTCGGCACTCCACTGTAGCCGCCCTGAAGGCTCCGATTGGCGTTTGGACCAATAACGGCAATGGTCTTGATGGCGCCTGCATCGAGCGGAAGAATTCCGCCCTCGTTCTTCAGCAGAGTGATGCTGGCGCGCGCCGCCTGCAACGCCAGCTCTCGATGCGCGTCGCAGCCGACGGTCCGGTCCGCCTCGCCGGCATCGACATACGGATCGTCGAACAGCCCCAGCTTGAACTTCCAGAGAAGCAGGGGGGCCACCAGCTCGTCGAGCTGCGATTCTTTCAGATCGCCTCCTCGCACCAGCTCGGCCAGGTGCAGGTAGCAGTCCGGATCGGGCAGTTCGATGTTGACGCCCGCCCGCACCGCCAGAGCGCAGGCTTCCTTCTTATCCTTCGCCACAAAGTGCCCGTGGGTGTCGGGACGATATCCCAACTCCCAGATGGCGAAGTAGTCCGAAACCACATATCCCTTGAAGCCCCACTCCTTGCGGAGCACATCGCGCAGCAACCACTGGTTAGCGTGGGAGGGGACCCCATCGATCTCGTTGTAGGAAGCCATGACGCTGATAGCGCCCCCCTTCTCCAGGGCCTCTTTGAAGGGGTAAAGGAACGTCTCACGCAGCACGCGCATCGAGACGTTCGCCGGGGCGCAGTTCATTCCGGACTCCGGAGCGCCGTGCGCCGCAAAATGTTTCAGCGTGGCGATCACGCGCCGTTTGCCGGCGAACGTGGCGTCGCCCTGAAACCCTCGCACGGCCGCGATGCCCATTCTCGAAACCAGGTAGGGATCCTCGCCGTAGGTCTCTTCCACGCGGCCCCAGCGCGAATCGCGCGCCACATCCACCACCGGGGTCAGCGCCTGATGCGTTCCGCGCAGCCGCGCCTCGGCGGCGGTCATGGTGAACAGCGCCTCGACTAGCTTCGGATCGAACGTCGCGGCAAGCGCAATGGGTTGAGGGAAACTCGTCGCGCCAACCGCGGCGTGGCCGTGGAGGCATTCTTCGTGAAAGACAACGGGGATGCCGAGACGGCTGTTCTCGAGAAAGAATCGCTGGATGGCGTTGGTGACTTCGGCCATCCCTCGGGCATCCTTGCCTCCGCCGGCATCGCTCGGGCGTCCCACCTGGCCCAGCCCGTGTCCCTTTTTGAAAGCGGCCTTCGCCTTCTTGAGGTCGAAGTTGCCCTCGGCATCCACGAGGGTATTGGTCTTCTGCTGCCAGACGCACATCATCTGCGCGGCCTTCTCTTCCAGCGTCATTCGGGAAAGGAGGTCAGCAACCCGCCTGGCCGGGGGCAGAACCCGATTTTTGTACGCGGGCTTGGAACGCGATCGTGCTTTCATAGTTCGGTGTTCACTTGCGCGCGGCGGCGGCAACCACGTTGCGATAGCTCTCTGGCGGGCCGAGGTAGCTCGGCCTCATCCCGCCCATGTCCACCACGATCTTCTGCAGGACGACGGCCGGGTCCACCATCCAGATTCTCAGCATGTGGTAACCGGGCTTATCCACCTTGAGAGTCGTCTTCACGGTGCGGGAGCTGTTCTTCACCGATTCTTCCCAGTCCCGATTCCGGTCTCCTGCCACATACTGCTGTGGAATCGCCTCGACGACTTGCGGCGCCTGGCTGTCAAAAGAAACCGCCAACCGCACGCCACGGGCCGGATCGAAGTTCAGAGATGGAGAAAGAATCGCGTTCACCTGCGCGTCTCCCGGCGTGAACAGATACATCCGGTATTCGAGCAACGGGGAGTTCGCGGGCGGCGTGACGCTCGGCGCCGTGACCGGCATGATGGTCATCGCCGAGAGCGTCTTGCCCAAGTCGTCGATCTTCACCCACCGGGCAGAGCCCGCAGCATTCTCCTTCGTATAGTGCTCGGCTTCGATGGAAACGTAGCCGTCGGCCTCGACAAAGCCGTTCAAAGCGGCCCTGCCGATCTCGCGCGGGTTGAACAGGTCCACTTTCACCGCAACCGGACCGGCGCCCGGACCGGTGATCCTCACTGAGCCGCTGGCCGAACCCGCCGGCGCTTTCGTCCAATCGACGCTCACCCAGAGACGTTCTTCCTTGTCGACTGAACCCTTGGCCTTGCTCAATACTATCCAGGGATCGCTGGCCGCCGCCGAGAACTCGAAGGGCGTCTTCCCTTTGTTAAACACGTCGATGTAGCGGCGTGGCCGGTTGAAGGAATCGAACTTCGGCAGCGCCGGCGCATCCGCAGCACCAGGCCAGGCCAACGCCGAACCCTCGATCGCCACACCCAACTGCGCCGCCTCCGGGAGTTCGATCTCCGCCACCTTGGGCATGTTGTTCCGGGGCGGCTCCTGCCAGTTGGTGTAGCCGATGTGCGTCTGGTCCATCATGTGGTTCCACTTGCCATTGGCCAGCGTCAGGTTGTAGGTCTTCATCCAGTCGGCGTCCGCCTGAAACACCGTTCTGACCCGGGCGGCCATTTCGTTCGCGCTGGCGCGGCCCTGGCTGGCGTAGAGCTTGTTCTTCGCAGCGGCAATGTAGATTTCGTTCACCTGATAGCAGGCCTTGATGGGAAAGAGAATCAGTTGGAAGAACGCGTCCTTCTGGCTCGCCGGGATGGTGCTGTAGAGCTTCTCCGCCTTGTCCGTGATGGTCTTCCAGTCCGCCAGCACGCGATCCGCTTCCTGGTAGTCCGTGAGGCTGAAGTTCGCCGAATCGAGAAGCTCCGGCTTGCGCCTGCCGTTGTACTTTGTATACTTCGCCATCAAATCCGCAATCTCCGCGGCGTTCGACGGCCCGAATTCGCGTTCCGCCCACAGCCTGGTGAACTCCGAGATCTTCCCGGCGGGCCAGCGCTGCGGGTTCCATGCGAAGTTGAGGAAGAATTCGATGGGGAACTCAACCGGCTTGAGATCGCCCACGTTCACAATCCAGATGCGCCTGGCGTCGTACTGCAGTGCCAGGTTCATCTGCTCCCAGACCTTGGAGATGGGGTTGGTGTTCAGCCACTTGTAGTTGCGCGGACCGCCTACGTAATCGAAATGGTAGTAGATCCCCGCACCGCCGCTGCGCTTGCGCTCGGCTTGGGTGGGGAGGCGGCGAATGTCGCCCCAGTTGTCGTCGCACCACAACAATGTCACGTCGTCGGGCACGCGCATTCCGCGGTCGTAATAGTCCTGCACCTCTTTATAGAGCGCCCACATCTCGGTGTCCTGCGACAAGCCGTTTTTCGCAATCATCTCCCGCTGGTCGGCCACGATCTTTTCAAGCAGCCGGATGTTGGCAGGCATGTCGTCGGCAGCGGCCATGGGCTTGTCGCCGTCGCCGCGCATCCCGATCGTGATGATGCTCTCGTAGTTCTTGTTGCGCTGGAGGCCTTGTTCCCAGAAGGCGCTCAGGACCTCGGGATTGGTGAGGTAGTTCCAGGGGCCTTTGCCGTGCCGCGCCCACTCCTTTTGCGCCCGGAGCATCGGCTCGTGATGCGAGTTACCCATCACGATGCCATACTCGTCGGCGATCCTGGGATTCTGCGGATCGTCTTCGTTGAAGGCGTTGTTCCACATGGCCGGCCACAGGTAGTTGCCTTTGAGCCGGAGAATCAGCTCGAAGACCTTCTGGTAGAACTCATGGCCCATATTCGCCACGCCCGGAATGGACGTCGTCCCGTACTTCTCCCTGACCCAACCGCTCAGCGCCGGCGATTCGTCGTTCAAAAATATGCCGCGGTACTTGACGGCAGGCTCACCTTGCGAGTACTTCCCCGCCCTCACGAAGAGGGCGTCCTTGTGCACCACCGGCACGTCGGCCCACCAATACCAGGGCGAGACCCCGATCTGTTCGGACAGGTCGTAGATTCCGTAGATGGTCGCGCGCTTGTCGCTCCCCGCGATCACCAGTGCGTTGGCGAACCCTGGGAGAGGCGTCGGCACAACCTGCAGGAAGAACGTTTCCCACTTGCCCTGGATGGCGGTCACGTCGATTTGTTTGGCTTGAATCAACCGGTCGATAATGGGGCTTCTCCCCACTGTGCCGATAATGATCACGCCGGCGCCGAGACCCTCCGCTCGGTTGGCGATTCCCGGCTTCAGGCCGGTGACTCTCTCGATGTCGGACTGTAAGTCGCCGGCAGCACGGACGACGCCCGGCCAGTCGCTCGAATCCACATAGATCGTCGCGGCGGTCTTAGCCTGCGCCACGGCGAAACTGCCGGGGCGCGCGACGGTCTCCACGTAGCTTGTCTGGCCGATCGCAAAACCGTTATTGGAAAACGCGAGGAGTAGAAGGGTCCCCACCAGGGGGGCCTGAAATCGTCGCATCATGATTCACCTTCGCTAGCGGTTGGCCCACTTGGGGGTCCAGACACGGAACTCGCCGCTGCAATGCAGCAGCCCCATCAGGTACCACATGCCGTCGTAATATCGGAACTGCCCCGCAGGAATCTGAGCATTCCACAGAGCTTCGACGAATTTTGTTGCGCGCGGGTTCGTCGCCGCGAGGCTTGCCACAGCGTTGGTCGCGACCAGCGCGGTCGAGTGGCTATTGCCGATCTGAGTGCCATCCAAAGTGAACCGATTTCCGTAAGTCTCCATGCCCTTCGATTCGAAGAATGCCTGGATCCGGTCGCTCAACTGCCGTTCCCTGGGATCGGCGGCCCACCAGGCCCAGTCCACGGCCCAATTCGCCGCGGTGCGCCAGGCGTCGGGCCCGAAATTGGCGGCGGCTTTGTTGAACCCGCTCGTCACCGGGGTGCCGTCGAAATTGGCGTAGTCCGGGGCGAGGCCGGTCGTCGGGTTCGTCGCTTTCTGGTAGAAATCGCGGCTCACCTTGGTTGCTTCCGCCCAGAAGGGGCGGTCGGCGGCCGGGCCCCAGCGAGCCCACAACTCGTAGAATGCGGGCAGGTGGTAGGAGGGATCGGTGTGGTCGGGTCTCTTCATGTTGGGCGTGAACCGCACCATCTTGTGCTCAGCGTTGAAATGCGGCCCCTCGGTCGCCTGGCCCCGGTTCGTCGGGCCTGTGATCACGCCCCGGTTCTTCATGTCATTCAAAAGCCGGTCAGCCTCGGCCCGGTAGTTGTAGATCCCCGTGCCGTCGCCCCAGCGTGCCGACGCGAAGTAGAGGGCCATGACCCAGTACTCTTCGCCATCCGGCGCCGGTGATTCGCTGTTGGGCGTGCCGTCCGTTTTCATCGACCACGAGAAGAAGCCGTACGCTGGGTGCGTGGGCGAGCTGTTGTACATGAAGGTCTTCGACCAATTCCACAGAGCGTCGAACTCGGCCTTCTTGTTCAGTTGAACCGAGATCATCATGCCGTAAGACATGCCTTCCGAGCGCACATCCTTGTTGTTGATATCGGAGAGGTACGCCAGCGGTCCGTTGGCGTTCTTGCCCACGTCATAGTACACGGTCTGCGTGTCGGGATTGCCATGGAACAACTGCTGGAAAGCGGCGTTGATCTTCGCCGTCACCTCGGCCTGAGGATGGCCCGCTTCCACGAACAGGTTGCGGTATCGCCCGGTGGCAAACGCCCCTGGGGCATGCTGCGACTGCCCCGCGAGAGACGCGCTCGCAGCCAGCAGCAGTAGCATCGGACCACTAATCTTGAACATTCTTCCCCCTAACCGTTCCGAGCCACAGCATCTGTCAACGACGGATTCTAGACCTAGCGGCGCCGACAGGCGCCGGTGTTCTCGATTCAAGGTATACCACCACTGGACCGGCCTGGGGACAAGGCAACGCGGGAGAGCGCCCTGAGCACCGCGCCGGAGGCCGAGAGGAGCCGGGATTGATGAGATTCCCGGCCTTCTCCAGCGCGAAATTGGGTTTGGTTCCTCTCGGCAGAAAAGCGCTAAACTCCGGGGCCTGGGGCGGAGCCTCAAAAACTCGGAGTTGCTGGTGTCCTACTCCATGACACGTCCGGGTGCGAGAACCTGTCCAGAGCCGTGTGCGATCGGTCAATGAAGAACGCCGATAGCTCCCGATAACGCCCATAGTCTTCCGCTACCCGAAGGGGCAGATCCAGGCCCCTCCTCGGCCGCCTAACTCGCTCGGGAGAGGCAGGATGAAGAAAACGGCTTCAACGGAGGTCGCTGGATGTAGAATCGATGGTGCCCAGGATGGGACAAAGCAGATTCTGGCTTAGCGCTGAGGCACGCGTCCCGCCCCGAGGTGAGAGGAAGTTCCAAGCGGAGGTGAATCCATGGACATGCTGAGAATCGCACCCAAGATCCATTTGCTCCTTCTGATCGTTCTGTGCTCCGGTTATCCGGCAGGCCTCGCGCAACCCGCAGCGCCGATTCAACCCTACATTTCGCCCAGCAAACTCTACGCCCTGTACAAGCCCGCCGACTGGAAAGTGAATGAGGAATCGCGGAACGACTCTTTCCGCATCCTCGTGAAATCCCCCGATGGCGCGTCCACCGTGGACTTCTTCTGGGCGCGCAACGACCAGGGCAAGCCTGACGCGCTCTGGCTGGTGCGAACCTATCGGCTTCTATTAGGTCAAGCGTTTCCGGAAGTGTCATTTTCCGAAGTATTTGTCGCTCGCGATTCCACCCGCGCCGTGGCGACGGTGAGCTGCCGCACCGGGAAGACTCTGGTCAAAGGCCGGTATTATTTTGAATCCAAGGCCACCGGGATTTCGGCGCAGGGCTACGTCGCTTCGGAAGCGCAACTGGCCTCGCAGCGGCCTATCATGCTGAACGTGATGGCGAGCCTGTCGTTCGCCAAGGCGCAGGCTCAGACCGCCCAATCCCGCCCCATGGAGCAACCGCCCTTCCAGGTTTCCTTGGTGACGCGCCAGGCGCAGGACGGGAGCCTGTCTATGAAGACTCCTGCCGACTGGAATTTCCTGGCCGCCGGCGGCAGGGTAATCGCTGCGTCGCAGGATGGTGGCATGGGATTCATCTTCACTTCCATCCAGGGGGTCCCCATGCTTCCCAACGCCGACATCGCCCAGGGAGTCATCGGGTCGCCGTACCGCCCGCCCCCGCAGGCGCTGACGCTCATACTACAGGCCTTCGGTCACCGCAACGTTCGGATTCTGTCCGCTACCCCGGATTCGCAAACGAATCAGCAGTACCCCTTATATACAAGGGGGGCGCGCTGCGATGCCCAGGACATCGTGGCGCAATGGACATCCTCCCAAGGCCCTGATTGCCAAGGCGCCATTAAGGTGGTCAACGCTTTGCCCTCCCTGACGGGCATCTGGAAGGCCATACTCGCCGGCGTCTGGGCGCCGGCCACCGATTTCAGCCGCTACTTTCCCCTGCTGGAACAGGTGGGCACTTCTTTCGCCATCAATGACCAATTCGCCCGACAGTACATCCAGAACGGCCTGGAGAATCTCCGTAGGCTCCAGCAGAAGACGAATCAGGCGATGCAGGATCTGAACAGAGCCCGCGAACAGAACCAGGCTGACTGGGAGGCGCGCCAGGAACGAAAAGCCTACATGGATTCCAAGTGGGACGACTACCGGCGCGGCAACAGCTACTGGGTCTCTGAGCTCGAAGGCGGCAAGGTGTACGCCACCGACCCATCGGGTACCAAGGACACCGTCACGGGCGGCTATTACGAGGGAAAGGCCTATAACTGGACCAATTTCGAAGGTCAGAATCCGCAGCATCCTTCGGAGTCCATGCGCGAGATAAGCAGCTACGAGTTGGAGCACGGGGGGCCGCCGCCAGCAGGCCGCTGACCGTTGCGTGAGAACTCAGCATCGGAGGACCCGCTGATCGGCCGGGTGATCGGGCGCTACCGCCTGCGGGAGCGGATCGGCGAGGTGGTATGGGCTCCAGCCTGATGATGATGGAGTCTCGGCGGGGACGAAATAGCTTCCCAAAGCGCCCATAGTCTTCCTCGATCCGGGCTCAGACACTAGATCGTGGCAGCCAAGCCTACCAGGCAGGCGGGAGAAGAGAACAGTCTGCTGACCGAAAAACAGTTATCTGATTCTGGAAGCTCAATTCGCCCGTTGTTGCTGTACAATTTATCCACAAACAAGACCGGAGGGCGGCCCTGGTTGGCAAGTCCGTCGGAGGAGGAGATCAGTCATGATTAGCGGATGTCCGAAGAAGTCGCTGGTGTCAGCGGCAGTATTAGCCGCACCCGTTCTACTCGTGGTGGCCGCTCTCGGGCAGCAGCCCAACGTGGTCGCAACCACCAGGTCTGAGTGGGTCAAGGTAAACCCGGTGACGCCGTTGACAGCGGCATCCTTCGCCCAGCCACCCGGCGCCGACCGGCCGTGGGTGCGGTGGAACTTCACGCCTGCGACCGCGACCATCACTGAGCTCGAAGCCGAACTGCAGGACATGAACGACGCGGGCATCAACGGGGTTGAGATCGGCCAGGGCGGCGTGCCGACGCTAGAGCAGTTGGTGGCGATCTTGAAGAAGGCTAACCAGCTTGGGATCAAGGTCAGCCTCAAGTCGCCCGCCGGCGCGCCGAGCGAGTTTGCCGCACCGCCGGAGTACGCCCGCCAGACTCTCAGCACCGCGGAGACACTGGTCAACGCCGGAGCCACATTTAGCGGCCCACTCCCAGCCGCTCCGCCACCCGCAGCGGCGGGACGTGGCGGCGGGGGCCGCGGAGCCGGGGGAGGCGGTCGCGGAGGCGCGGGAGGCGGAGCCGCGGCTGGCGCCGCTGGTGGTCGCGCGGGCGCGGGTGGTGGAGCAGCCGCGTCTCCCGCGGCCCCCAGCTTCCCAGCCGATCCCGGCACGGTCGTTGCGGTGCTCGCTTACCGCTGTTCCGCCAGCCCTTGCCCAACCAGCGGCGTCGCCGAACTCGACCGTTCTTCGGTCATCGATCTTACTTCAACCATCACGGGCAGGAACAAGGAAGGCTATTTCGGCGGGGCCACCGCCGGGTCCATCAACTGGACTGCGCCAGCGGCGCCGGCGGGCACCCAGTGGGTGGTGCTCACGATTCGGGCCATGCAATTCGAGTCTTCCAGGAGGCAGCCGGAGTTGTTCAGCCAGGCCGGCACGAACATGCTGATCGCGGCCTACGAGAAGTACTGGACGCCGGAGATCAAGGCTCTGCTCACGGCCAACGGCGGGGGCGACATCTTCGTCGATTCCCATGCCACTGATCCGTGGGGCGTCGCGAACGAACTGTGGGGCAGCAATCTGGCTTCGGAGTTCCGGACGCGCGCCGGTTACGACCTGATCCCGGTCCTGGCGGCGGTGTTCGACCGCTACAGTTTCAGCGACGGCAGCGCGAGGCGCATTCTTTCCGACGTCCACCAGGTCCGCGGCGACCTGTTCATCGAGAACCGGATCAAACCTTTCACCGCGTGGGCGCACAAGTATAACCTGACGCTGCGGGTCCAGCCCGAGGGCGCGAATCCGATTCCCGACCAGATTCAAGTGACGAACGCCCTCGAGCGGCCGGAGCACGAATCGCTCTCGAGCGGCGACCAGATCGATGTGTACCGGACGATGGCCTCGGCCAACCATATGAACGGCAACCCATGGTACTCCACCGAGTGCTGTGCAGCGAGCGGGATGGCCTACGTGCAGACGTTCGAAGACGTAATCGCCCGGATGAATAGGAGCTTCGCCGGCGGGATGACCAAGCTCGTGTACCACACCTACGATTATCTGTACAGCCCCACCGCAGCGTGGCCCGGACACTCCCACTTCGGGGTCGTCAGCTTTTCGAACTCCTGGAAACGCAGCCAGCCGTTCTGGCGCGATGCCCGAACGGTGAACGACTTCATCAGCCGAAACCAGCAAGTCCTAACCCAGGGAGCAGCGAAGATGGATGTCGCGGTGTACATGCAGAACTATTCGCAGGGATGGGACGCTGGCCAAAGGCGCTACTGGGGAGATTTGGAACTACAGAAGGCCGGGTACGCCTGGGACTATCTCAGCCCAACCCAGCTCGACCTGCCCAATGCCAGAGTAACCAATAACCGCCTGGCCGAGAGCGGCCCGGGGTATAGGGCCCTGATCTTCGATTCCACACAGGGGCCTTCGTCAAACACCGCCCAGGGCACCCTCACGATCGGGGCCGCCCGCAAGATGCTAGTTTACGCCGACGCCGGCCTGCCGATCATCTTCGTGGGCGCCCCGCCCAGCCGGACGCCGGGGCTGACGCCCTCCGCAGACGCCGAACTCCAGGCGATAGTCAAGAATCTGCTCGCCCACAAGCAGGTCCGCCAGGCGGCGACCGAGGCGGATGTCCCCGGACTGCTGGCCAAGATCGGAGTCCAGCCGGCGGCGAAGCCGGAGCGGCCCTCCAGTCTGTTCAGCGTGCGCCGGTTCGATGCGGCGTCGAACACGAATTACTACTTCTTCTACAATCAAGGCGTCGAACAGGCGCCTACGGGAACTCGCGGGATTTTCGAAGAGCCTGAGGCTTGCCGGCACACCGGCGAAGCCAATCCATGCATTGGGACCGGGCAGCCGATCGATCTGCTCGTAACTCTGGAAGGCGCGGGCTCTCCGTACCTGCTAGACGCATGGTCGGGCAAGATCACCCCGATTGCCCAGTACGCCGCCGACGGCGCGCGCGTGACGGTGCGCGTCAGGCTGGGCCGCGACGCTTCGGCAATTGTCGCTCTTACGACCAATCCGGGCCGCTTCGGCGTGGCGCCGGCGAAAGTTCACGTTGCCAGCACGACGGCTGAAACCGCGGTCCAGGCCGGCGACAGAATCGCCGTCCGTGCGACGAAGGCCGGCGCGTATGAGACCCGGCTGAGCGATAGCTCTTCGGTTGCGTCGAAGATCGGGGCCGTCCCTGCCCCGATCGATCTCACCAAGGCCACGTGGCGTCTTGAGGCCGAGGACTGGCAGCCGGCCAATCCTTACGGCGCCACGGGAGTGGAGGGCGCGGCGACCAAGAAGGTTCCGGTGTCAGTCAATCTCAGCGGCCTGAAGCCGTGGCCGGACATCCCCGAGCTTGCCAACGCCTCGGGCACCGGAGTCTATAGCACTACAGTCAACCTGCCGTCCGGCTGGAATGCCAGTTACGGCGCCACGCTCAGCCTCGGCCAGGTGGTGGACACTTTCACACTGACTGTCAACGGCCGCAACGTACCAATCGATCAGCTCCACGCGACCGCCGACATAGGTCCGTATCTGAAGGCTAGAGCGAACACGATCCTAGTGCGCGTCGCGACGACGCTCAACAACCGTCTGGCGGCGCTAAGCACCGAAGTCAAGAACCGCGGCGTCATCCAAGAGTACGGCCTCACCGGTCCGGTCGTCCTGACGCCGTATCGCGAGGTGGTTGTCTGGCCTAAGTAGGGGAGTCGCTAACCGGGATGGACCCACGAACAGGCGGCGCAGCGACGATGCCTGTTATCGGAAAAGCATCGACGCCATTTCGGCGAGCGAATGGCCGCAGGGTCACACAACGCATTTATCATCCCCTATCAGTTGACGTTCAACGCCAATGAGATCATGGAGGATGATGGCAGGCCTGATGAGGTTTCCTCCAGGCCGAAGCCTGGACGCGAACGACCGAGACTGCCCGTATACGGGCGGCGGCGAGTAGGCCCGGACGCGCAGGCGATCTGACCCTCCGCCTGAGTTTCTGAGACTCGCTGAAGCGGATAGCTACCGATAACGCCCATAGTCTTCCCCGATCCGGCCATCCGCCTGCTGCTGTCAAACGCATTCTGGACGAGCGGTCGGTCACCTTTCCACAACTCGGATGCCGCTCCTATGGAGGGGACCTCCGATCCGCTATTGGAAAGTGGGCTATACAACCGGAACTCGATGTCCTTTTGAGATTCTCTCAACCAGATCGCGAAGTTCCTTACTTGGTTTGAAGAAGGGAATTCTCTTCGGCGGCACTTCGACCTTGGCCCCAGTCTTTGGATTGCGTCCGACGCGCCCTCGTCTTTGGCGCGTCCGGAAGCTTCCGCATCCGCGGATTTCAACGTTGTCGCCGGATCGGCAGGGCACGGACGATGCCGTTAAGTATGGCGCAGACGATGACGTCACATTCCTTCAGGGGCATCCCAATGGCTTGGTAAACCTCTTCGGTAAGGTCGGCCCTGGTCACCTGCCACACCTTCGTTGCATCGCGAAGAAGGGTATCACAGCATTTCTTGGTGCTCCGGATGTCGCCTTCTCCGGGCATCGACATAGCCCTGCTTCGTTGAGGGCAGCCACGAGCCGCTTCAGGCTGATGCCCAGCGCCTCAGCGAGCTCTATATCGCTGAGGCCCATTGACCGCGCTATTCTCAGTTTCCGTAGTGCCATCTTCACCATCACTCTCCTTGGTTACCAGCCAGGAAGGCGCCCACTCAATGGGTGACGGCAGGCGGCTTCGCTGTGGAAGGCTTCGCGGCTGCCCGGCGGGAACCAATTCTAGAACGGGATGAGGATCGTCGGAGTGGTCAAGCTGGTGGAGCAATGCCTCCAGCTTCCACTTCCTCTGGCAAAGCTCCAGGCCTTCCTTTCGATTCAGGTAGCCGTCCACTCGGCTCAGTTCCCGAATCAAAAGCACGTATGCGGCCAACAGTGCCCTCTGGAGTTCCTGGACTTCGTCGCTGGCGAGCTTTAGAACCATTCCGTCGTGCAATCCTCTCCCTTTCAAAATGGGGCAACGGGAGAACATCAGGAATAGGTCGGACGCACCATTTGACAAGGTACTCCTGCCCGAAATGTACTGAATCAACAGTCCTAAAGGGGAAGCGCCACCCCGGTGGTTCGCTCAGAGGGTATCAGGCAGCTGACGAAGCGCCCGTAGTCTTCAGCGACCCGAAGGGGCAGAACCCGCCCCATCCGGGCCACCCAACTCGCTCGGAGGAGGCGGCATGAAGAAAACGGCTTCAGCGGAGGCCGTCGGACGTACAATCGATGGTGGCCAGGGAGCGAAAGAGGAAACTCTGGCTAGGTACGTTTCAGTGGATTGGAGGAGCGGAGATGTCAGCTCAAGGAGCAAGACCCGCGAGAGAGACTGAGTTCCGGCAGCCGACCCCAGACGCGGCGTCGGATCCGGCGGCCACAGCATCGATGCCGGTCCCGCTGATCGCCGCCGCCGAGGAGGAGGTTGACAGCTCCGGCGTTTCTGAGCCGACGCTGAAGGAGATCGCCCGCCTGGCCTACTCATACTGGGAGGCCCGCGGCTGCAAAGGTGGCTCGGCAGAGGGCGACTGGCTTCGGGCGGAACAGGAGTTGCGGACCAGATAGGCATGAGGCCTTCGCCGGCTCAGGCCGAGCTACCTTGAGCCGTCACGGGACGGCGTTGTACCTTTAAGTTCCAAGGCTTCCGGAAGCGGCGGGTCAAATACTGGCTGGCAACACGATCTCCGACAATCTGCTCGTGTTCATCGTCCCATGTGAGGCGATGCCCGGTGCGATACGAGATATTCGCCAGCAGACCGTATTTCGACAGGTGATGCCCATACCGCACGTTGCACGTGGTCTCGAGGTTGCGGCTCTTGACCGCATCCAGGAACTCACGCATGTGTCCTGGTGAATTTGGAATCGTCTGGGGCGGCCGCGGGAAGTCATCGACCCGCTTGCCCTTGACCCAGATCTCGTGTTTTTCGTAGTTCGTGACGAGCGAGGCCTCGGAGCCCTCGAAAAGGCATCCGATCTGTCCCATGTGCTCGAATCCGGTTAGAGGCATAGGGCGGAAGCTGTACATGTAGAGCACCCCGGGAAACTCGAGGATTGCCTCTTGCGTGTCCGCGGCCTCCGTTTGGTCGGTCAGGAAGAAACGGCCTCCCACAGACGTTATATTGCTTGGCGCCTTGAAATTCATTGCCCAGAACGCAATGTCAGTGATATGGCACCAGAAGTCGATGAAGGTTCCCCCCGAGTAATCCCAGAACTGGCGGAAAGACCCGTGACTCCGGAATGGATCGTAGGTCCGTTTGGGAGCCGGCCCGAGCCAGGAATTGTAATCCAGTTCCGGAGGACAGGTCGGCGGGTTGTTGGTCTGAGCGTTTCGTGTCGGTGATGTCTTCCACGCGTGCACGCGGGTGATCTTGCCCAGTTTGCCGGATTGGACCATTTCCACGACACGCCGGTAATTCGGAAGATCGTTGTGAATGTGATTCCCCATTTGCGTGACCCGGCCCTGATTCAGCGAGGCGTCGGCCATCGCGCGGCCCTCCGCCACACTGTAGCTGAGCGGTTTCTCGACAAACACATCTTTTCCGGCCTCAAAAGCGGTCACCGTCGGAATGGCGTGCCAGTGGTCCGGCGTGACCACGGTGACAGCATCGATATCTTTGATCTCGAGTAACTTGCGAAAATCGCCATATCCTTGGGGTCTGTATCCCTTGGCCTTGTCGACGATGCCTATCGCGCGGTCCAGGTGACTCTTGTCGACATCGCATATCGCAGCAATCCGAACATCATCCTGCTTCAGAAGTTCGTTCAAGCGGTAAAGTCCCTGGCCGCCAACCCCGATACAACCCACGATGATCTGCTCATTCGGACTTTTGGCGCCAAGTGCCCGCGGGCTGAATGCTGTGAGCGACGCCCCAGCGCCGACTGTTCCAAGGAACGTTCTTCGAGACACTTCTGTTAGCTTCATTCAAAACCTCCTCTTTTCGCAGATGCAAACCAACGGGATGCTCCTGCGATTCCGCTACTTTATCTCCTTGATGTAGATGTTCTTAAACTCGATCGGATTGCCGTGGTGCTGCAACTCGACCGGACCCTTGCGTGGTATGGGCTGGCTGTAGTCCCAGTAGTTCTCCATGGTGACGCTGTCCACCACCAGTTCGCTGTTCAGCCAAACACTCACCTTGTCGGCTTTCATCACGATGCGGAAGGTGTTCCACTCGCCGACTGCCCTATCGGCTCGCTTGAGGGGATCCGCGGGACTCTTCTTGTTGTTGTAGAGCCCTCCGGAGCCCAGGCGCGGGTTGTCCCAGATCTGCACCTGCGGGCAACCGCGAAGGTAGATCCCGGTGTCACCCTTTGGACCGATCTTCCAGTCCACCCAAAGCTCGAAATCGGCGTAGTCCTTGGATGTCTGCAGGCTGTTGCCCTTGCCGTCGTAGTGCAGGACGCCATCACGGACCGACCAGTGCGGCAAGTATTTCAGGTTCGCCTCACGTTGCTTCGCGGCCAACTCCGCCTTGGTGAGCTTGGCCCGCTGCGGGATCTCCACCAGTCCCTGCCAGCCCTTCAGGTTCTTGCCATTGAAAAGCGCTTTGAAGCCCGGCGGCGGTATGTTGTCCTTGGCAGTGGCGGGAAGATCGGCGATGGCAATCAAGCCGGCGAGGACACTAATTAGAAAAATGAGTCTGCGGTTCAAAGAGGCCTCCTTTTTTAGAATGCCGCGCGGCCCGATTCCCGTCGGCAACCGAAAGCCTTCCGCCGGACTGACGGGCTCCCGGGCCACCAGGCGCCCGTTCGTTTCAGGCCCTAGCCTGTTTTACCACGCAAACACGTATCCGTTTTCAAGAAGATTCGCGATTATCTGACCGAGCTCTATCATGCACTGACGACCCAACCTGGCCGTCGGCCGAAACGCGAGCTTGAAAGCTGAGCACCACCGGTACTACTGTATCTCTGATGAGGCGTCAGGATGCAACCATTGACTCGGCGTGAAGTAGTCGTGGGATTAGCGGGCGGCTTTGCCTCGCGGGGCGCGGCCCGAGCGGCAAGGACCGGCGAAGGCGTCACGATCTGCGCATTCTCCAAGCACTTCCAGTGGGCCGACCTCCGGGAGGCGGCGGCCACCATGGCTTCGCTGGGCTACGAGGGCGTCGATCTGACGCTCCGGGAGGGGGGACACGTCCTCCCGGCGAGGGTCCAGGATGACCTGCCACAAGCGGTCGAGATCATCCGCAAGGCGGGCCTGAAGATACCCATGGTGACGACCGACATACAGGACACGCATTCTCCGTATGCCGAAACGATCATCAAAACCATGGCGGCGCTGGGTGTCCGGCGATACCGGTGGGGCGGCTTCCGCTACGACGAGAAACGGAGCATTCCTGATCAGCTCGTCCAGTTCAAAGCCCAGGTCAAGGACCTTGCCGCCCTGAACACACGCTACGGCGTTTGTGCCATGTATCACACCCACTCCGGCGTTGACCAGGTGGGCGCTTCCATGTGGGACCTCTATCTTCTGCTGAGAGACTTCGATGCGGATGCGGTCTCGGTCAACTATGACATCGGACACGCAACCGTCGAGGGCGGAGACGGCGGTTGGATCCACAGCGCCCGCCTTCTGCTGCCGCACATGCGGGGGACCGCCGTGAAGGATTTCCGGTGGGTGCGGAACGCCCAAGGCGCCTGGAGGCCCGGATGGTGCGCGCTAGGCCAAGGCATGGTGAACTTGAAGCGGTACTTCTCCATGCTGAAAGCGGGCGGGTTCTCCGGGCCGCTCCAGTTGCACATGGAATATGATGAACTCGGCGGGGCGGACGCCGGGCGGCGCGAGTTTTCGATTCCGAAGGAGAAGCTCCTCTCCATCATGCGCCGCGACATCGAGGTGCTCAAGCCGATGCTGCGCGAATCCGGCCTGATCTGAATCGATTAGACCTTCGGCAGTTCGTAGGGCGCCCAGTTCGTAGGGCGCCCGGTGCTCCTTGTTCAGGAGTTTGTTTGCTTCTTTGTCGTTGCCGAACGTCTCCGTCTTGGGGTCGAACTTCACGTCGCGGCCGAGATGATGGGAAACGTTGCCTAGATGGCACAGCATCGTACTGAGGCGGCCGATTTCCATGTCCGAGTTCGGGCGATTCCGGTTCTTGACGCATTCGAGGAAGTTGGCCTCGTGGGAACCGCCCGAGTCCTTCACCGTTTCGACCTTGCCGTCCTTCCGGTGCAGCTCCCAGTTATGGTTGGTCACCAGCAGCGTTTCTTCGGTGCCGTGGTATCCGGTGTAGAAATCGGCCGGGCCGCCGGCCGCCTTGTTAGCGGACTCGGGAGCCCGGGAGTGCGGCAGGACCTAGTCCGTTTGGAAGCTGCGTAGTTCGAAGTTCAGCATCGTGGTGCCTTAGTCGTAGCTCACGATCTGCTTGTCCGGAATTTCCTTGGCATCGTCGAGCCAGTGAATGCCGCCCATGCATGAAAACCGCGACGGCAGGCACTGTTGCGGCTACCACCGCGTCGATGTCCTTGTCCTCCAGGACGCGCTCGAATTGCTCTTCCAGTTCCAGCTTCCTGCTTTGGGTGGCTTCGAGTTCCGAGCCCGTCTTGTTCCGGATTGCGGGATCCAGATCGCAGAAGGTCCTGAACTGAGCGCCCTTATCCCAGACTTTCGTCTGCTCGCGCTCCCGCGAAGGCTCCCCAGCGGGCGGCCATTGGGCACGAATCCGGACCAGGGCGGTGCGATTGCGCGGGCCCTTTGGATCGATGGAGAATGAGCGATATGCTATCGAAGCTCGTGCCCCTGCTGGCCGGCTTGTGCCTGCTCTCCGCGTCAGCGGGGCTGATGGCCCAAGATGCGAAAGATCGGTTCCGCTGGCCCGAGGACAAGCGGGTGGCCGTTAGCTTCTCGTTTGACGACCCCCGCCCCAGCCAAGTCAATGTCGGTGTGCCGCTATTGAACACCTACGGTGCTAAGGCGACCTTCTATGTGAACCCGGGCAACATCGAGAAACGATTGAGTGGCTGGAAGAAAGCCGCGGCGAACGGCCATGAGATCGGCAACCACACCTTCTCCCACCCATGCACCGTGAATTAGCTTTCTCCTCGAAGAACGCCCTCGAGAGCTACACGGTCTCGATGCTGGAACAGGAACTGGACGGCGCCACTGCGGACATCCAGCGGCTGCTAGGAATCAAGCCGATGACGTTTGCCTATCCCTGCGGCCATAAGTTTATTGGCAGGGGCTAGGATGTAAAGAGCTATGTGCCCTGGCGGCAAGCCGGTTTCTCGTGGGCCGCGGCTTTCGCGATGAAGGGGCGAATGACCCCGTCGCATGCGACCTAGCCCAGGTGCTGGGCATGGAATCCGATGGCCCACTTTCGCGCAAATGAAGAACCTCGTCGACGACGCCGCGGCACGACGCGGTTGGCTGGTATTTGCCGGTCACGAAATCGGCAAGCCCAGCCCCCAGACAACGGCGGCCGCCGCCTTGGAGCAGTTATTGCGATACGCCAGCGACCCCGCCAACGGCATCTGGATGAATACGGTGCTGGCCGTCGGCAAGTACGTCCGGGCGCAGCGGGGCAGCGATTAAGGTCGCCTGTCCGCGGACAAAACAAACTCCGCACCACAGACCTGTAAGTTGGTAATCTGCTCTGCCGTTCAGCCGGGGTGAATAGGCTGCCCGACTGGATGCCGCCAAATGGCCGTCGGAGTGCCGGACTCCCGGGATGGCGCCCTAGACGTGCTTGCTGACCGGGTGCCGACACTCCGCGCATGGCGAAATGATCGGAGGCGACCGATTCTGTGCTAAAACGAGTCTGGTTCAGACTTCGGATTTTGGAAAATAGGAGGTATCCATGTTCGAATCTTCGCAGCCCGCGCGCCGCGCTTTCTTGAGATCCGCCGGCGGAGTTCTTCTGCTTCAACCGCAGACTGTTTTCGGATCGCAGGCGAATTCGACTATCGAGGTCGGCATCGTCGGCTGCGGGGGACGGGGCAACTGGATCGCACCGTTCTTCCAGCAGCACGCCGGGGCACGCGTCGTCGCACTCGCGGATGTGATCCGTAAGAACCTCGACTCGACATGCGAGAAGTTACAGGTCGATGCCTCACGAGCCTATTACGGGCCGGAGGCATTCCGCGAATTGGCCCAGTCAAAGCTCGACGCTGTGGTGATCGAGACGCCTCCCTTCTTCCATCCGGCGCAGGCAGCCGCTGCGGTGGACGCAGGGAAGCACGTGTTCTGTGCGAAGCCGGTCGCCGTGGACGTGCCCGGCAGCATGGATTTCCAGGCGAGCGGCAGCAGGGCGCTCACCAAGAGCCTCAGTTTCTGGGCGGATTATCAGACCCGCGCGCGGCCCGTGTTCCAGGAACTGGCGGTGCGCCTGACCCACGGTGACATCGGGAAGATCGCCATGGCACAGATCCTCTACTACGCGGGACGGCCGTGGGTGGACCGCTCCAGGCCGGGCATGGACGCTGGACAAAAGCGCATCGTGAACTGGATTGGCGACCGTGTGATCAGCGGCGACGTGATTGTGGAGCAGAACGTTCACGTACTCGACATGGCCAACTGGTTTCTTGGCGGCCACCCGGTGAAGGCGAATGGCACCGGAGGACGAACCAATTGGGTTGGAACGCGGAGCGACACCGGCGATGCGTGGGACCACTTCGCGGTCAGCTTCTGGTATCCCGATAGCGTCCACGCGAGCTTCAGTTCGAA
Organism: Bryobacterales bacterium; assembly: GCA_963734625.1. Taxonomy (GTDB): domain Bacteria; phylum Acidobacteriota; class Terriglobia; order Bryobacterales; family Bryobacteraceae; genus CAVTHW01. The sequence continues at coordinate 499,265 of CAVTHW010000003.1, forward strand.
TCAGCTCACCGACCGGTTCTCCGACCTTTGCGTGCGCTGCTTCGGCATCCACGGCTGCGCGGACACGCACTACGGCGGGTTGGTCCGCATCACAAGCGATGACAAGACGAAGGTCTGGACAGGAGCGGAGAAGGACGATACGTTTACGGGCGGTTGCATCACCAACGTCAAGAACTTCATAGAGAGCATCCGGCTTGGGCAACCGATCAACAACGCGGTTGCGGCGGTGGAGAGCAATCTGACAGGGATTCTCGGGCGGATGGCTGCCTACAACGAGCGCACCGTGACATGGGCCGAGATGCTGGCCTCCACCGAACGGTGGGAAGCAAACCTCGAGCTGAGGTGGTAAGTGACGGCAACTCAGCCTACAACATCGTCCGCGGTCCCGGGCTGGCCACGGTGGACGCCGCATCGGCGCGACGCTTCTTGGTCGGCTGCCGTGACCATGCTAGACCAGATAGAGGGCGCGCTCGCCTATCCGCACAAGGAGCTGCACCGGAGCGGACGGCATCACGAGCACACGCCGCTGACCGAGCATTCGTAAATGTTGAGCGTCGGGTTAGCGGCTGTACGGCATCCACACGATCATGTGAGTTGGCTCCCTATTGGCGAACGCATAATACGGAATGAAGGTCAGCTCCACCGGCCGGGCCGGTTTCCACGATAAGGGCTCATACAGAGGACTGGCCGGGTTGGCGGCCGAGACGCGCCCATCGTGCTTCAGGACGGTCATGCCGCCGAGGAAGTCGCGGCGGAATTCCGCTGAGAAGCCTTTCGCGGGCTCGGATCCCACCCGGAGCGACACTTCAGAAAGTAAGCTGAGCCCTTTCTGGTCGAGCGCCTCCAGGCAGTACAGCAGCGGTCCCCGTTCGACCGCCACCTTGCCGGTGTTATCGGCGAGGCGCGGATTGGCGGTCATGATCCGCGGGGTCATATCGAAGGCAAGTGCCACCCGGTCGCCCAATTGCCAGCGCCGCTTGACTGCGAAGTACTGGCCTGCGGCCACAGCGCCCGGTGCGGGCCTGCCATTCACTTCCACCTTGGTGGACAGGCTCCACGCCGGTATCCGCAGGAAAAGGGTAAACTCCGCAGGCGTGGCCGGCGCCACACTGATTTCGACACTGCCATCCCAAGGGTAATTGGTCCTCTGCGCGAGCTTTAAGCGGGCGCCGTCCTCCAAGCGCCAAGCCAGTTCGTTTGCATGATAGAGGTGAACGTATATCCCCTCGCGGCTTGTGCTGTAGAAGTAGCCCGGCAGCGAAGCCAGGACTCGCTCCAGGTTGGGCGGGCAACAGGTGGTGTCGTACCAGGGGTTGCGCACTTTGTCATCGGGCATCCGTTCGAGCGGGTTGCGGTAGTTATACAGAGTCCCCTCCAGTGACATTCCGGAGTTGATCCCGTTGTAAAGCGCGCGCTCGATCACATCCACGTATTTCGACTCGCCCGTAGCGGCAAGCATGCGCCAGTTCCAAACCATGCTGCCGATGGCTGCGCAGCTCTCCGTGTAAGCCCGCGCGTTGGGAAGTTCGTACTTCTCGCCGAAGGCCTCTCCCTCGGAGCGTGAGCCTACGCCTCCGCTGATGTACATCTTGCCCGAGACCATGTCGTTCCACAAGAGGTCCAGGGTCTTCCAGTATTGGGCGTCGCCGGTCTCGAGGTAGTAGTCCGTCGCGCCTGAGCAAGCGTACATGGCGCGGACGGCGTGACCTTCGAGCCGGGTACGCGAGGTGAACGGTCTGCCGCTGAACATGTAGACCATCTGCTGGCGTGTGAGCTTGAGCCGCTGTCCGTCCCCAGCCAGCAGGTAGCCCGCCAGATCCAGATGCCGTTGTTCGCGGGTGATGCGATAGAGTTCGATCAAGGCCAGTTCGAACTCGGGGTGGCCGGTCAGCAGAGGCCGCTTCGTGGGCCCAAAGTCACGTGTCAGATAGTCCACGAACTTAATGCCGCCGTCGAGCAGCCGGCGGTTGCCTGTGGCACGGTAGTAGGAGATGGCGGCCTGGAGCATGTGGCCGAGGCAATACAGTTCGTGGCCGCCGTCCATGCGCGCGAAGCGCTCTGCCGTCCTCTCCCCGGACCAATAGGTGTTGATGTAGCCGTTGGCGTCCTGCGTGGCGAGGATTTCATCGGTCAAGCTGTCGAAGGTCCGTCGCAGCCCGGCATCGTCCCCGGATTGGAGCACAAAAGCCACCGCCTCCATCCACTTGTAGAGATCTGAGTCGGTATAGAGCGGACCTCGCCGTGGTACATTCTTGCGGCCAGACAGACGGCGGAAATTGTCTACAATGCCGTGCTCTTCCAGCAACTGAAGCAGGGTGGGGATGCTACGTTCCAGGTTCACCTTGCGTCGCGGGGTCCAGAACCCCTCGGCCATGGTCACGGCTCGCACTGGCACGTTGCGGAGCTTAGCGCTGGGAGAACCCTCCAAGGAGAGGATCCCCTGATCGCGCCAGTTCCCCTGAGAGGATTGTGCTCGCGCCGCCGGGATCGCGGCCGCGCCGATCGCCGCAAACTCGCGTCTTGTCATACCGGGGGAGGATACCAAGCGGAGTCCCGGTGTGCAAGTTCTGCTCCGTCTCCGACCAGCCCGCAGCGTCAAGGGTCAAGGGACTCCACCCGGGGCGCGTCATCTTTGCGCACGACCCGGGCGCGACCAATTGGGATGGCCTGAGACAAGGGCACTGGTGGGAGAATAGCCGGCGATAACGCCCATTGTCTTCCCCTATCCGGCCATCCGCTTGCTGCTGGTAAACGCATTCTGGACGAGCGGTCGCCCACTTGGAAGCCATGTTGTCCGCAGCACCTTGGTGCGGCGACTTGGGGCACAGGGGCGCATGGCGACATGTTCGACCGCAAGAGCGGTTGCCGCCAGCCCATGATGTTCGCCACGAACTGGAGCCGCCGGTCATGCCAAAACCCAGACCGCAATCCGGCCTGCTCGTGTTCAAAACAAAGCAGTTGGCGAAAACAGCACCCGAGGAAGCGCGATTCGGATTGAGGGCCGCTACTCTACTGTTCACAGCGTGGGGAACGAGGATACCCTGGTGCCATCTCGGCGATGGAGTGCAGGAGCCTGCCGTCCCAGAAGTTCAGGCTTTTGGAGCATCGAGGCAGTTCCGCAAGCGTGAAAGTGTGGATCGCGAAGGCACGGACCGACAGGCCACGCGGAGACGGTCAGATCCTCCGTTCGTAAACGCTGCGCGACAAGTCATTTCCTATCGGGACTACCTTTGACGCCCTCTCGCTCAGATTTCCCGGCACCGGGGTTTTGCTGTTCGACGTCGGGACCAGATTCTGAAGGGGTTTCTGAGACACACTCTGCAAACTCGTGGGCTGTATTGCGCCCGAAGTTATGCCGCGTGTCGATTTGGGAATGAAGGCAGCAGGCGCCGCAGCGCGCGCTCAGCCCCTTGCATGTCGACAATCCTCGTTATATACTGAACCATATGGTTCAGTATACAGGAACCGCCCTCGATGCTTCGTTCGCGGCGCTCTCGGATGCCACCCGACGCGGCGTTCTGAAACATCTCGGACGCGCGGACGCTTCGATCACGGACCTTGCCGAGAAGTTTCACATGACCCTAACGGGCGTGAAGAAGCACGTCGGCGTCTTGGAGCAGGCGGGGCTCGTCACCACGGAGAAGGTCGGGCGCGTGCGGACCTGCAAGCTCGGGCTACGCGGACTGGAGGAAGAGGCGGCATGGATCGAGAGGTACCGCCAGCTCTGGGCCGCACGCTTCGACGAGCTGGACAAGCTTGTCGAGGAATCGAAACAGAAGGAGAAAGCCGATGGACGAAAGAAAAGATAGTGAAATCAACCCAAAGTACGGCACGACAGTGGAACGGAAGTCCGAGCGTGAGCTCGTCGTGACTCGAACCTTCAACGGCCCGGCGCATATCGTCTTCGATGCGTGGACCAAACCCGAACTGCTCAAGCGGTGGTGGGCACCGAAGTCGTTTGGAGTGTCCTTCCTTTCCTGCGAGGCCGATGTTCGTACGGGGGGCACGTACCGTTTCGTGTTCAGTCACGCTTCCTCGGAGCAGCATATGTCATTCTTCGGTAGGTACGTCGAAGTGACTCCGCACTCGCGCCTCGTCTGGACGAATGACGAAGGTGATGAAGGTGGGGCCGTCACCACGGTGATTTTCGAAGAAAGAGGTGGCGAGACGCTCGTCGTTATGCACGACCTCTATCCCTCAAAAAAGGCTCTCGACGATGCAATCGCCTCTGGGAGTACAAGTGGGACAGGCGAGCAGTTCGAGCAGCTGGACCAGCTTCTCGTCGCAATGGGAGCGAGCGTGGGACGGTCATGAAGTCGTCGATCTTGGCGTCGGCTGCCCGGCTATGAGCGGGCGTCCAACTTCGTTTGGGTCGAGTACGACTGATTCTCCATAATCGAGTCGTTGCAGGACTTACCCCTTGTGAAGCGCGACGCATGACGCCGAAGTAGCAGATGTGAGACGGAGTCCTGTCACCATGCGGATTGCTCGTGATAAACAGCGCAGTGTTTACGAATGGTCCGTAATCGAGACCTGCCCCCCACATCACAGTACCGTGTGAACTGCGTGTGCCTTTCAACAACCTCAGGCTTCCGGAACAAGCCGAGCCACTCGCTAGTCCAGCCTTCGACTCCCACCGTTTCAAGGTGGCTTTGATCAGTACGAGCGGCGGGACTTTCGGAACAGCCAGGGAAGGAACGCCGGCCCGGCCCGCGGCCAGGAGCAGGCTGATGTGTTCCCCTTCCTCGGTTGCCGGAGTCGACCGGGATGCAAAAGATGAATAAACTCCCCGACGTAGGCGATTTGGATGTAGAATCGATGGTGGCCAGGATGGGGCGGAAATCCTGGACACTGGTCCTCATGAGACGGCTCGCGCTCCTTTTGCTCCCGGTGATCACAGCGGCCGGCGCCGAATTCCGGCTCGGCATCGTCGGGACCGATACCTCGCATGTCATTGCCTTCACCCAGGCCTTTCATGACCGCTCTTCACCAGACTATGTGCCCGGCTTCCGCGTGGTCGCGGCCTATAAAGGTGGCAGCCCGGACGTGGAATCCAGCCGCACGCGGGTGGACAAATACGCGCAGGAACTGCAGTCGCGCTGGAACGTGGAGATCGTTCCCGACATCGCCACCTTGTGTGCCAAGGTGGACGGCGTGCTGCTCGAGAGCGTGGACGGGAGGACCCACCTGGCCCAGGCGCGTCAGGTCTTCCAAGCCCGCAAACCGGTGTTCATCGACAAACCGCTGGCGGCGACTCTCGAGGACGCCCGCGAGATCGCGCGCCTCGCGAAGGAAGCGGGGGTTCCCTGGTTCAGTTCCTCCAGCCTGCGGTACAGCGAGATCGTCACGGCGCTTAAGTCGCCTGAGACTATCGGCGTCATGACCTGGGGGCCCGGTCCCTTCGAGGAGCACCACTATCTCGATTTGAGCTGGTACGCCATACATCCGATCGAGATGCTGTACGCACTGATGGGCACGGGCTGCCGGGAGGTCACGCGCGTCTCCTCGCCCGATGCGGATGTGGTGGTGGGTCGTTGGGGGGACGGCCGCATAGGAACGGTGCGCGCGCTGCGGCCTACCTCAGGGTATGGGGCGGTGGTGTTCCGCCAGAAGAGGATTGTCCACAGCAACGAGAAGATGGCTACCGGATATGGGCCCCTTCTCAAGGAGATCGCGAAGTTTTTCGGGACCCTTGTCGCGCCGGTGCCTAACGAGGAGACCCTCGAGATCTTCGCCTTCATGGACGCAGCGCAGCGCAGCAAGGAAACCAACAGCCGGCCGGCCACCCTGCGTTAGAAACCGGGGACTCCACCCATTTCGCAGATTTCCTCTTATTTGTGTCTGCTAGCCGCTCTCCGAGTCCCCTTTCTCGGTCGGCATGACGCGGCAATTCATCCGTCCCCGCGGAACCGCACTGGTCGCCGGCTACGCCCGCACCACCCGCGGATATACCTTCCGGACAGCGGCAACGATATCTTCGATGTCGCGGCGCGTGTACTTGGGTCCAACCGCAACCCCGGCGAAGCGGCTGAGGATATCGATGGTGCGCGGACAGCTTGCGGCGCCGTATTGAATCGACTTCCCTCGTGGAGTATTCCACGTCGGCCAAGCCGGGTGTGTGGCAGTCTTCTTCTCGATATAGGACTGAATCGGCAAGATCACCGAGCCTTGCGGCGGGTCCGCCGGAACATTCTCGGCCCGCATTAACTCCATGTAGCGGTCCCGCTGTGCCTTGCTGTCAAAGCGAACGAAAACAGACAATCCAAGATCCCCGGCAGGGTCCGGCCTCTGGCGGTATCGGATTCCCGGCACATCCCGAAGGCCTGCGTAGACCTGGGCTGCGTTGGCGCGCGCCGCTTCGATGATCTTGTCCAACTTCCGCAACTGGGCCAGCATCACGCCTCCCGCAAACTCGCTCATCCTGAAGTTGGTGCCCACAAACGGCGCGAGCTTGGCGGCGCCCAGCATCTGCTGGTGAGGCCGCGAGAGACTGCCCACGTCGTGGAAACGGCAGGCGCGCTCAAAAAGGTCCGCGTCGCTGGTCACAACCGAGCCGCCCTCACCGGACGTGATCGTCTTGCTCTCCTGATGGCTGTAAGTGCCAATGTCGCCCAATGAACCGAGCCGGCGCCCCTTATAGCTGGCGCCGACGGCCTGCGAGCAATCCTCCACCACCCGGAGGCTGTGCTTGCGTGCGATGGCCAGAATCGGATCCATGTCCGCGGGATTGCCTTGCAGGTGAACCGCAATGATGGCCTTGGTCTGGGGCGTAATCCTGTTCTCGAGATCGGACGGATCGAGGTTGAACGATTCGTCAATTTCCGCAAAGACCGGCAGCGCGCCCGCGCGCACCACCGCGGTGCATGTGGAGTGCCACGTCCACGCCGGCAGAATGACCTCATCGCCGGGCCCGATCTGCAAGGCAGCGACGGCACACTCCAACGCGCCTGTCCCGGAACTCAATGCCAGCGCGTAGCGGGTTCCCATCTTGGCGGCGAATTCCTTCTCCAACGCGGCCACTTTGACTGGAGCGACGCCACCCCGCCCGGTAAACCGGAATGGCACACCGGTATCGACCACCTCCGTGACCTGGTTCCGCTCGGCCTCGTCATAGTACAGCGGTCCCCAATGATCTCCGCGCAAAGGTTTTTCCCGGATAGGTTTACTGCCTTCGACGGCAAGTTGCGGACTGCCACCTGCGGACGCCGCGCCGGCCAGCACCGCTCCCACGAATCTCCTGCGGTCCATGCAAGCCTCCTTTCGCAGCATCCATTATGCTGCACTTCGGCCGGCGCAAGGACCGCGAGGAAACTCCTTCGCGAGGTGGTATGTTGTTTGGGTACAACGGAGCGGGCGGCCTTCAGACCCGCCCCGCAAGAGGTCAGGAGATGGGCGATTCATTTCTTCTCGTCCGCATGCAAACAGCCAGCCTCCTGCTGCTAGCGGCCACTGCTCTGGCAGGCTTCGGGGCTGAACGAGGAGCCTTGCAAGCCGGCGCTGCACGGGTGGACATTACGCCGCCCGCCGACGCCGCGCTTCCGATGAGCGGTTACGATGGCCGCAAGCAGGGTTTCCAGGGGATTCACGATCGAATCTACGCGCGCGCGATAGTGCTCTACGACGGGACCAGCTATGCGGCGATCGTGGTGTGGGAATTGATCGGTCTCCCCAACCGCGTGTGGGCGGAGACGTCGGAGCGCATCGCGAGAGAGACGGGGATTCCTGCCGAGTATCTTTTGCTGGCCGGTGTCCACGACCACAGCGCGCCCTCGCTGACAGGCATGTACGGCAATGCCGATCCGAAGTCCGTACCCTATACCGCCCAGGTGGAAGACGCCGCGGTGGAGGCCGTGCGGCAGGCCAAGGCCAAACTTCAACCCGCGCGGATGGGGACCGGAACGGGCAAAGCCTACGTGAACATCAACCGGCGCGAGTACTCGCCCGCCCGGGGATGGTCGCTGGGCCACAACCCCGATCTGCCCTCCGACAAAACGGTGGCAGTGGTGAAATTCGAAAGCTTGTCGGGCAAGCCCATCGCTCTGCTCATTAACTACGCCGTTCACGCCGTGGTGATGGGGCCGGCCAATTTACAGGTTTCGGGCGATCTAGCAGGAGCGACTTCGCGCTTCGTGGAGCAGCATTATCGCGTGCCGGAGCGAAACTTGCGGGGCGACCTGGGGGCGGGTCTGCGGCTTCGCCCCGAGGAAGCGTCCGGGGAGGAGGGGATGGTTGCCGTGTGGACCAGTGGCGCCGCCGGAGACCAGAATCCCGTTTCGCTGGAGACCGGAACAAGTTTCACTTTGGTCGATGCCTTGGGGAAGATCTTGGGTGAAGAGGCGGTTCGAGTGGCGGGCGCAATCCAGACCTCACCGGATGCGCGGATCTGGGGAGGACAGGAGGTGATCACCTGCCCGGGGCGCAGACTCGATCCGGAATCCAAACCACCGAAAGAGTACAAGTTTGTGGATGCCGACCCGGTCAGCATCCGCCTCGTGCTGCTGATGATCAACGACATCGCCCTGGCCGGTGTTTCGGGCGAGGTCCTGACCGGGATCTCTCAGCATCTCAAGCAGGAGTCTCCCTTCACCCGCACCATTATGGTGACCCATGCGAACGGGTCCAGCGGCTACATCCCGGACGACCCTGCTTTCAATCAGATCAGCTACGAGATTACGGCTTCGCGGCTGAAGCCGGGCTGCGCGGAGAACGCGATCGTCAACGGCCTTCTCCACTTGATGAAACAGCAGTAGCCTGCCTTGCGTCCCTACGCCCGGATCTCCGGGATGGTGAACGGCGCACGAGACTCGTCGCGCAGCATCGCGTCGGCCTCGCGGTCGGCTTTGAAACGCTGAGTCGCGGGATCGAATTGAAGCTCCCTCTTGAGCCGGTATGAGATATTACCCAGCAGGCAGAGCGCTGTGGAGAGATAGGTTTCGTTGATCTCGGCTTTGAGCATATCCCGCTTGCCTGCCCGCACCGCCTCGAAGAAATTCCGGAAGTGCAACGCTTCTTCCTCGCCGGGGCGCTCGCCTTCGTTGACCGTGCCCAAATCCGGTTCTGGAGTATTTCGTCCCTCGAGGAAGACATTGAACCGGCTGCCGCCACTGGAAGTCATATAGCCTTTGGAGCCGTAGAAGGCCACCCCGGAGCTTTGACCTCCTTCGCTGTTACTAAACCTGCCGCGAATCTCCGTGACCAGCTCGGTATGATCGTCGAACTCGTAGGTAACCAACTGGGTGTTGGGTGTCTGACCCTGGTCCTTGTAGCCGAACCGCCCGCCGTTGGAGTAGATCTTGACGGGAAGGGTCTGGTTCAGTCCCCAGCGCGCGATATCCATGTAGTGGATCCCGTTGTTGCCCAGTTCGCCGTTACCGAAGTCCCAGAACCAGTGCCAATTGTAGGGATGGAGATTGCCGTTGTAGGGCTGCATGGGCGCCGGCCCTACCCACAAGTCCCAGTTCAGCGTGGCGGGCGGTTTCTCCTGATTCTTGAAGCCCAGTGAGTCCCGCCGCTGATAGTGGATGCAGCGCGCCATGTAGACATCGCCAAGGATGCCCTCCCGCAGCGCCTGAATAGCGCGGCGGACGTAGCCGCTGGAGCGTCTCTGGGTCCCGCCCTGCACCACGCGGTCGTACTTGCGCGCCGCGGCCACCATCTGAATCCCCGAGAACACGTCGTGGCAGACGGGCTTTTCGACATACACGTGCTTGCCCGCCTGGCAGGCCCAGATGGCGCCGAGAGCGTGCCAGTGATTGCAGGTGGCAATGGTTACGGCATCGATGTTCTTGTCCTCGAGCACTCGCCGCAGGTCCGGCTGAAGCGCCGGCCGCTTGTGGCCGAGCGATTCGAACTCAGCGGCGTTCTTCGCCATCGAGGCCTCGTCCGGGTCGCAGAAGGCGGCCACTTCCACTCCGGGCACGCGGGCTACCGCGCGCATGTGGTCACGCCCCCGGCCGCCCATGCCGAGGACGGCAACACGGATGCGGTCGTTCGCGGCCGCCAAGGTTCGCGAAGCGCCCAGCAACGAAGCGTTACCGACGGCGATGGCGATGAGATCTCTTCTTCGGATTGGCATAGGTCTGCTCCAATACCTGATTTAAGCACCAGCGTGAGACACGCACAAGGGTGGTGCCGTGGGTCGCGCTGAAGCGGAGGTGATCGGTATCCGGTCTGCTGGCTCAGCGGGTACGGAGTCAGGTCGACGGGCTCCTGCCGATGGCGTTAACTGTCTGCGTTTCGGGCACTGTCTCGGGGAAACCCTACCGCACCCGCTCAACACGGCGAACATGGACAGAAGCCCACTTCGCTCCGCGAAGGTCAGGGTGCGCTAACACCCATCAATTCAGTCGCTTCCAGGCCCAAAACGCCCGATGGATGAAGCAAAGCCGACCTGGCGGGCGCGAAACGAGGACAATCTGCTGACTGGAAAGCAGTTATCTGATTCTGGACGCTCAATTTGGCCGTCTTTGCTGTACAATTGATCCACAAGACAGACGAGAGGGTCCGATTCTACGGCCCGGAGGGCGGTCATGGTTGGCAAAACCATCAGCCACTCCCGCATCCTCGAGAAGCTCGGCGAGGGCGGCATGGGTGTGGTCTACAAGGCTCGCGACACCCACCTGGACCGCTTCGTGGCCATCAAGGTTCTGCCGCCGGAGCGTGTCGCCGATCCTGAGCGCAAGCGCCGCTTCGAGCAGGAAGCCAAGGCCGCCTCGGCGCTGAATCACCCCAACATCATCCACATTTACGATATCGACCAGCAGGACGGCCTCGACTACATCGCCATGGAGCACGTCCAAGGCAAGACGCTGGGCGAGTTGATCGGGCGCAAGGGATTGAAGCTGGGCGACGCGTTGAAGTACGGGGTGCAGATCGCCGATGCGCTCAGCCGGGCGCACGCGGCGGGCATCATCCATCGCGATCTGAAGCCCCGCAACATCATGGTGGACGAGCACGGGCTGGTGAAGGTGCTCGACTTCGGCTTGGCCAAGCTAACCGAGACGGCTCCCCTTGGCGAGGACGAGTCCACACACACGTTGAAGCCGACGACCGAGGAGGGAACCATCCTCGGCACGGTGGCTTACATGTCGCCGGAGCAGGCCGAGGGGAAGAAGGTAGACGCCCGCTCGGACATCTTCAGCTTCGGGGTGGTGTTGTACGAGATGGTCACCGGACGCCGGGCATTTCAGAAGGAGTCAAAGGCCTCCACCCTGGCGGCGATCATCAACCAGGAACCGGCGCCGCTAAGCGCGAAGATCCCGCACGACGTGGAGAAGGTCATCAAGCGCTGCCTGCGCAAAGACCTTGCCCACCGCTTCCAGACCATGGCCGACCTTAAGGTGGCGCTGGAGGAGCTGGAGGAGGAATCGGATTCCGGCAAGCTGGCCGGCATCCTGGGGGCTGAACGGAAGCGTTGGCGGCGTTGGCCTTGGGCTGCCGCTGTGGCAGCGGTGCTGCTGTTGGCTACGGTGGTGTTCTGGCTGGGGATGAGTCCCGGCAAACCCGCTCCCGTCCTCACGCGTTTGACTTCAGATACTGGGCTGACAACCGAGCCTGATCTTTCGCCGGACGGGAAGCTTCTGGCTTACACCTCCGACCGCGCCGACGGGAATCTCGATATCTGGCTACAGGAACTGGCGGGCGGATCGACCATCCGGCTTACGCAGCACCCGGCCGATGACACTGATCCTGCTTTTTCCCGCGACGGCAGCAAGATCGCCTTTCGCTCGTCCCGTGACGGCGGCGGCCTGTATGTTATTCCGGTCCTGGGCGGAGAAGAGAGGCTGATTGCCCGCGACGGACGGCGGCCGCGATTTTCGCCCGACAATCGCTACATAGCCTACTGGGTGGGCGTCCCTGCCAACGAAGCTTTGTCTGCCAACATCTTTGTAGTTTCGTCCGGCGGTGGCACGCCAAGGCAGTTGGTGACCGATTTCGCGAACGCCCGGTATCCGGTGTGGTCTCCGGATGGCCAGAGAATCCTGTTTCAAGGTGCGCGTGGTGCCCAAGAGGCGGCGGACTGGTGGGTGATCCCGATCGAAGGCGGTTCACCCATTCCCACGGGTGCCCGCAGCGTGTTCGGTGGAGCGGGCCTCACCGTCTACATGGGACCTGAGCGGTGGATCGGTAACCAACTCCTGTTTTCCGCGGGTCAGGGCGACAGTACGAACCTCTGGCGGGCGAGAATCAGCCCGGACACTTGGCAGGTGGACAGGGTTCTGGAGAGGCTTACGTTTGGCACCGGCGTCGAGGCAGATCCCTCCGTGACTGCCGACGGCCGCCTGGTGTTCGCCAGCATCCGCGGCATGCATCACGTCTGGAGCCTGAAGGGCGACGCCGTTCGGGGCAACTTCGGAGGCGATTTCCAGCGACTGGTCCACCGCGCGAGCTCGTCGGGTTGGCCTGCTCTGTCGGCGGACGGGAATACGCTGATACTGCTGGTGCGGCGAGCCGGAGGCCTGGACCTGCTGGTGAAAGACCTGAACACCGGCACAGAAAGATCGCTGAGAACGCTCCCGCCTGACGTGTCCCGACCCGTGCTAAAGCGCGATGGTTCGCGAGCGGCTTACTCAGTGACGGAGAGTCACGGGCGATCCATTTACGTGATTACTCTGAACCAGGGGACAGTCGAGAAGCTTTGCGACGACTGCGGTGACGCCACCGACTGGTCGGTTGGAGGCGAGGAGCTCTTGTACCTTGACGGCCATTCCAGGGGGCTTAGCCTGTTGCGGCTGGCCCGGCAGGAGAAAGTCCCACTTCTTCAACACCCGAAGTATGCACTGGGCCAGGCGCGCTTTTCGCCCGACCACCGCTGGATCGTTTTCTCGGCTCAGGTCGCCCAAGACCGGAGTCGGCTTTTCATTGCCCCTTACGCAATTGGTCCAGCGCGAACGCCCGATGGGTGGATCCCCGTCACGGATGGAGGGAGCTGGGACGACAAGGCAGAGTGGTCGCCCGACGGGAACCTGCTGTACTACTACTCGCGGCGTGATGGGTTCGGCTGTATCTGGAAACAGCCGCTGGATCCAGCGACGAAGCATCCCGTGGGTGCGGCGGCGGCGGTCGCCCACTTCCACAGCACACGGCTCACGCTGCGACACATCTTCCTGCCTGCACTGGCAATGCCGGTTGCCCGCGACAAGATAGTTTTCACGGCCGGTGAGGTGAGCGCAAACATTTGGATGACCCGAGCGGAAGCGACACACTAACTGTAGAAATAGGATCACTTACAGGAGGAACCATGCAAGAACACCAAAAGTTAAAGGCGCTCTTGGCATTGCCCAAGGCACTCAAGCCGGAACTCTCGCCGGAGAAGATCCAGCAACTGAAGAAAGCGTTTCAAGCGGAGCTGATCAGCTGCCTCGGAGGAGAGGATTATCTTAAGGAAAAGCACCTCCAGATAATGGTGAATGACGACTGGTGCTAGGCCGTGGTTTCTATGGCTTGAGACGCGCGCCGGTCCACCGCAGGATAGAGCATTGTGCCGTGGGGGACCTAATGGTCAATGTGTGTTTGCTCAGCGCTCCGACGATTACCGAGTTTGAAGATCCTGAGCTCATCGAATCGCTCATCGTCAGGTCGGCGGCACCCATTGGGGTACTGACGGTTGCCGCCGTGCTGCGGCTGAAAGGCTTTGTAGCAAGCGTCATCGACCTGAACCGCTGGTACCGCCTATACGTGCGTTCTGGTGGGGCTGGGTGCGACTTCAGCTCATACGTGTCAGGCCGGCTTCAATCCTTGGCTTGTGACGTCTTCGGATTCAGTACGATTTGCAGCACCTACCCGCTGACGCTTCGATTGGCCGGAGAGGTCAAGCGCACCCATCCGGAGGCCACCGTCATTCTGGGCGGACCGCAAGCTTCCATCGTGGATGTGCCGACTCTGAAGGCCTTTGGGTGCGTCGACCTCGTAGTCCGCGGCGAGGCCGAAGAGAGTTTTCCGCGAGTTCTGGAGTCGCTGCGCGCCGGCGCGTGGGATTCAGTCCCCGGTGTCACGTTCCGCCGGGGCTCAAGCATCGTACGCACTCCTGACGCCGCGCCAATCCTCGACCTGGACGCGCTGCCACTGCCGGCCTTTGACCTGTATCCGGAGATAATGGACTGCCGCCGCGTTCCGTTGGAATTGGGGCGCGGCTGCCCCTTCTCCTGCACCTTCTGTTCGACCAACGACTTCTTCCGCCGCAAGTTCCGGCTGAAGTCGCCGGGGAAGGTGATCGAGCAGATGAGGTACATAAAGCGGGAGGTCAACGTCGAGGTGTTCCATCTCATCCACGACATGTTCACTGTGGATCGCAAGAAGACCGTGGCGTTCTGCGAGGCCCTGTTGGACGCCGGCGAGGAATTCTCCTGGTCCTGTAGCGCCCGCACCGATTGTGTGGATGATGATCTGATCGCGCTGATGGGCCGTGCCGGCTGCCGAGGGATCTTTTTCGGGATTGAAACCGGCTCGCCGCGGCTCCAAAAGGCGATCGATAAGTGCCTGGATCTCGACGAAGCCCGCTGGCGCATCCGCTGCGCCGACCGGCACAGGATTAGCGTGGCGGTCTCGCTGATCACCGCCTTTCCTGAGGAAGATCCGGCCGACCTAAACGACACCGTGGACTTCCTGGCGGATTCGCTCCGCTACGATTACTGCGAACCGCGGCTCAATCTGCTGGCTCCCCTCGCGGGATCCCCGATCTACGAACGGTATCGCGATCGGCTCCAACTAGACGATATCTTCTCCGACATGTCCTTCCAGGGATGGAGGCGGGACCCCGTGGACCGGGACCTGATTACGAAGTCCCCCGACATATTCGTGAATTTCTACGCAGTACCCACACCGCTGGACCGGGAGTATCTCAAGGAGCTGAGAGTGCTCATCCTGTACGGCGTTATTCGCTTTCGCTGGCTCCTGCTGGCGTTGCACCAAGAGTGCGGCGGGCTGCTACATGTCTTTGACCACTGGAGGGCTTGGCGGGCCAAGGAATGCGCCGCAGAGGCGCGTGATGACTACTACCGAAACCTCATCTTTCGCGACGATTTTCTCCGCTTCGTGCGTGAAAACTATCTTGAGAGTAATTCGGAGCCGAAGCTGGCGGTGTCGGCGGTGCTCGCATTCCTGGAAGCCTGCCGACAGCAACGCGACGGAGCGGGCCGCGCAGCGGCCGCGAACACGCACTCATTGGCCGCCGACGCAACCCCCAACCTCGCCGAGGGTGTCCAGGTCATCAAACTCGATTTCGACTTCACCGCGGTTCTCCAGCACTTGCGCGAGAGCACGCGGGTGACCACGCTTCACCCACAACCTGTGACCCTGGCGAGACGCCTCGGGGCGGATGGCAGGAGCGAACTTCTTCATCTGAGCCCGCTCTGTACCGAACTGCTGCGATTGTGCGATGGCGTCAGGACGGTTCGCGAAATTGTTGCGCAATTCGCCTCCCGGGGGGAAATCGTGGCGGGCGTTTCACCGGAGACTGCTTGCCTTTTCGGCATGGATCTGTTGTGTCAGAAAGGCCTTATCGGGTGAAGATGTGGCCAGCAAGATCGAGCTCGGGCCGAAAGGATTCCGCAACGTGACGCTGGAGATCACCAAGCTTCGCTAGAGCCTGCATGGGCATCCTTTTCTTCTCACGCGGCAAGGGCCGGGGACACGCGATCCCCGATGCGGCGATTGCCCG
Source organism: Bryobacterales bacterium (assembly GCA_963734625.1). Classification (GTDB taxonomy): domain Bacteria; phylum Acidobacteriota; class Terriglobia; order Bryobacterales; family Bryobacteraceae; genus CAVTHW01. The sequence continues at coordinate 514,923 of CAVTHW010000003.1, forward strand.
GGAACTGCTCGGGCTTGAGCCGAACTTGGACGTTGAGTTCGTATCTTATGGCGTTGGCGCGGTCACTCTCAGGGAACTTGGCTGGAGAGTGATTGATTTGGAACTACCTGAGAACAACCCTCTTTGGGATACAGTGGTGCGTGTCACGGCCGTGCTTCGAGAGCATCGTACCTCTTTGGTTATCTCGCACGAAGAATTCTCAGCGGTCGCGGTCTCAAAGGCCTTTGGGTTGCCGGCCGTCTTTCTCACCGACTGGTTTGTCAATGAGGATTACGTATACATGCAGGCTCTGAAGTATGCGGACGAAGTCGTTTTCCTAGACGAACCCGGCTACTTCGACGAGCCATCCTATCTTCATGGCAGGATCTGTTATGTGGGCACTGTTTTTCGACCACTTGATTTCCAGCAGGGTGACCGGCTGCGGGTCCGGTCACAACTTGGGCTTTCCGCCGATTCAACGGTCATTCTGGTCGCGCCAGGGGGCGCAGAAATGCACACGGAAGCACGATCTTCAGCCTTCGGCCTGGTGTTCGATGCGTTCAAATTGCTGGATGTCAAGGCGAAGCACCTTCTGTGGGTTGCCGGTGACTGCGACTACAGCTCGCTCAGTGAGAGAACCCGGGGGTGCGAGGATGTGTCGGTAATCAAACCCCATCTCGACTTCACACCGACCATGGTCGCCAGCGACTTGGTCATTACCAAGGGGAACCGCACGCCGCTCTTGGAGTGCGAAGTGCTGGGCATCCCTTCAATTTCGGTGTCCTTTGGTCGTGATCCTATCGATGACTATCGAATCGGACGGATCCCCACGAATATTGCCCTGCGGGCCCGTGAACTCAATGGCAACGTGCTGAAGGACTACATTGTTAGGGCTCTCGCAAGAGCGCCTGACTTCACGCGGGCACCGGAGGACCAGCTTTCAAAAGGGCGAGTGGCCGCGGCTCAACGGCTGCGGGCTCACGCTCGCGCAGCGGGCGCTGTGCACTTGATTTGTAAGTAGCTCCCCTCATGCGAGATTCGCAACAGGCGCTTCTGAGCGCCCTGGATGCAGAAAGTTCCGTCGGCCTATTGGGAACGAGGCTGCCGAGTAAGAGGAAACGAGGAGGAATGCGATGAAACGAGGATAGTTGGTTACCGAGGATGGACGGCCCTTTGTCAGGGTCTTCGTGTTCGGCTTGGGCCAGCAGTTGGGCGGATTCGGTGCGTGCTGGGCCTGGAGGGAGGAGGGCACGGTGAGGCGACAGAGAACTGGACCCCTGACGAGACCAGGAGAGTCGGCGGTATAGATGTTTGTCTTTGAAGGACTCGCTCGCACGCGCCTGCTGCCCCATAGGTCAAGCGGAGGGCAACGGGCTATTTCCATCTCATAAGCTGTACCTCGTTTGGCGGTCCATCCCTCACAAACACGGCATCTTTCTTCGATCCAAGCCCCTTAGGCCGGATAGCTGACGAAAACGCCTGTAGTCTTACCCTATGTGGGCTGGGTGTTCGCATCTGCCAGCTGCTGCTCAGCCCGTTGGACTGGTCAGCCGCCTATTGCGCATGGGTTCCCCTCGCATGAACGGATCGGTCAGGCTGACGCTCGGGCAGAGCTCCACCGGAGCGACGGAGAGGTGCCTGGGCAAAGAACTCCAGCTTGAGAAACCCGCGGCGCCTCCAGTGGAGCGCCGAGTCAAACTGCACGTCGCCCTCATAGACTTGCCTGGTAGCGTCAGCTCCGCGACAGTCCACTAGTTTCTTCTGCAAGGGTGTCAAGGGTCAGGCAGGCACAGCAGGCGGTGGAAGACGAGGAACCTGAAATGAACGGGTATGAGCTGCGAAGACTCTTTCAGAAACTCAACAAGAGGCACTTCGGCGGAAAGCTGCCCCCGTACCGCATCCGGGTGGTCAGCCACACTGAATGGATGGGGCGGCGTTCCCGATCCCCAGCCCCTACCTCGCATCCACAAACGCCGAATCGCGCTCCACTTTCACATCCAGCCGGACTTCCTTCATGAACCTGCCCCGCATGTCACCGAGCCAGGAATCAAGGTACCGTTGGTTCAAATCGATAGTGGCGATCGCCGCCGTGCCCTGCTGAGCCGCCAGCGCGATCACCTCTCCCGCCGGATTGATGATGTGATTTGGGTAATCGTAGCCCGATGCCGCCAAATACACGTGATTCTCTATCGCGCGTGCCTTCGCCAGCGTCTCGTTGCCGCCTGCGATCGGCATGAGAATGAGTTCCGCGCCCCGCAGCGCGAGAGCCCGCGCCGGGTCTGCATACTGAACGTCCCAGCAGATCATCATGCCGACCCGTCCGAAATCGGTCTGAAAAACCGGGTAACTGTTGCCCGGCGTCAGGCCTCCTTCATATTCCTCGCGGGGCAGATAGACCTTGCGATACCTTCCGGCAATGTTTCCCGCGCGATCGATGAGCACAGCCGTGTTGTAGGTAGCGATCCCATCACGCTCATAGATGCCCGCGACAATGTAGGTCCTGCGTCGCCGCGCCGTCTCGCCCAGCAGTTCTGTAGCCGGTCCGGGTATGGTCTCGGAGCCATCGTAGTAGTTCTTCCCGGTCCCAATGGCCGTGATTCCTTCCGGCAGTACGATGATGTCGGTCTTGCCCGGCACAGCCTTGTCAATCACATCGATGAAACGCCGCACGCTCTCTTCGCTCGATTTAGTGTTCCGGGGTCGGAGGTTGATTGAGGCCACCGTGACCTTCCTCGGCGCAGGGGCGAGGATTTCCTCGAAGGAGATGTCGTCCCACCACACGGTGCCTTGCGGCGCATTGGCTAGATAGAACTGGAGCTTGACAGCGGCGGCCTGAGCGGCTGCCGGGGCTTCCAGCGTGATGCGGTTCCAGGATCCTTCGGGCGTTGTCCTGTAGGCATAATCCGGCTGTCCCACGCGTCTTCCATTCGCGGCCGCCCAGTCGAGCCGCGCCAGCACTTGGAGGGGTTCGTATTCTACTGCTTCCGCGCGATAGAAAGCGGTAAGGCGATACCACTTCTCGGGTTCCACCCCTTGCACCGTGTACTCCCAGCCGCCGAATTCAGCAGGATTGCTGTTGCCCGAAATGGCAAGGGAACCCGGTTGGCCGCGATAGCGCGCCATGTCCACGAAAGTGCTCGGAGCCAGCTCGGCGCGAGGAGCCCAGGTCCTCCATCCCTCCGGAGCGATGCCGGCGGCCGCTTTGAACCCAGATTGGTGGACTTGCGGGGGCGCCGCGAGCACTACGGATACCGCGACGAGAAACAGAACCAGTGGTTTCATAAGGGCAGGGTACGACCCTACCGCCAAAAACGCAATCACCGATTTCAGCACCGGTGCCGCTTCTCCCCTGGTGCGGGCCACTGTTGTATCACACGCCCCCAAGCGTACCTCGTCCCGCTGTTGCCTGCGCTTCACCCATTGTTCAGCTACAAATCCGGGTCTGTTCGTCGAGGCCCGTCAGAGCACGGCGACTGGTTTCCACAGGACCTACAGAACTTGGGTGACGCTGCACTCCGAGACCATGCCTCGATCTGCGTGCCAATCCTTAGAGTCGTTGCCTTCTTCGATCCGGGCGCCCATAGTCTTCCCCGATCCGGGCGCCGAGACCGGATCGGGGTGAAATCGCTCCGCAAAGTGCCTGCCTGCAGGGTCAGTGGAGCCCGCGCTTACGCAGGAAGTCCAGCAGAGCAGCGGGGTCGTCGGTGATGATGGCGTCCACTTCCGCCGCGGCCAGGCGGTCCCACTCCTCAGGCGTGTTGGCCGTCCATGGGACCACCTGCAAACCTGCGTCATGCGCTGCTCGAACCTGAGCCGGCGTCACCAGCGATTTCTCCGGCGCAACGATACCCACACTCGCCTCCTTCGCGATCGCAGGGAAATCCCGAGCCGGACCGCTGTACAGGCCCGCGCGGCGGATCGCCGGATCGAGGGCCATCATGGCGTGAAGTATCCGGAAATCGAACGACTGAAAAATCACCCGTTCCTGCAGGCTCCGTTTGCGCACGCTTTCGAGCACCAAGCGTGCGAACTCCTCCGGCGATGGAGTCAGCTCAGGCCGGTCCAGATAGATCTTCGCCTCGATGTTGAAATCGAAGCGGCCGCGCGGGGCCAGATCCAGCACCTCGTTGAGCGTAGGTATCCGGGAACCTGGAGCCAGTTGTTGCCTTGGAAACTCCGGGTTTCGCGTGGCGCCGCAGTCCCATTTCCGAACCTCGGCCAGTTCCGTTTGGCGCACGACTGCTTCCGGCCGTGGACCCATGCACGCCGGGAGATGAAGCGCGGGGTCGTGAGAGACGACCACCACGTTGTCCCGCGTTACCGCCAGATCCAACTCGATGGCGTCCGCCCCGGCTTCGATAGCATACTCGAACGCCGCCAACGTGTTCTCCGGACGCACGGCGCGCGCCCCACGATGGCCGTGAACGAGAATACGTCGCCCGGCGCCTGCGCCCACCGTGGCCACAGATCCTATCACGCACATCCCGAAACCTCGCCTGGTCACCCCACCAGCATACGCGAGGCAGCCGCATGGCTGCGGGTCAGCGTTGTATCGGGTCACTTGACCTGTCATAATCTGTGGACCGTGGGTTCCGGTGACGAGCGCCGCGCGGTGCCGGCACACGTTCTGCTCACGTGCGCGCTCGGTTTGGCGCCCTATTTCCTTGCAGTGAGCGGTTCCCAGGAAGACGCGGCCGACTGGGTGCCGCCTGCGGGTGGCGCCTCGGTCAGTGAACCGTCCTCACAGAAGCCGCGGTCTTCTGGGACTTTCGCCCTTGGAGCCGGATAGCTACCACAAGCGCCCGCGGTCTTCCTCAATCTGGCCATTCGCCTGCTGCCGTCAGCCGGAGTGTGGACACCCTCAACTAGGACACCTTCTCACACTCCAATCCGGAACCCAATTCATGGCGGCAGCCCGATGGTGCACTCGCGTGGCGTTGAGCGCCCCAGCATCTATCGCGGGCTTAAGGGCCACAAGAAGTTGTGTTGTGATCGACATGTAGTTGGGAAGTGTCGTGGGCAATAGATGAAACCCCCGCCTTTGCCGAAGGTCCCCGGGAATACGGAACGGGATTCTCGGGCAGACGTGAGCGATCGCAGTGCGCTGAGCTTGGCCCAACCAGGTGGCGAGAGAAATTAGCGGCAATCGAAATGGATCGAAGGCGCCGCACGTGGGAGCAGAACGACCGCCAATGCCCTCCTGACGGGCTTTGCAAGCTGCACGATCTGAAATAGGTCGAGTTCCTGGGTCCTACGGACCTCCTACGCGCTCTGCGAGCGGCCATCGTCCAGTCCACCGGCGCGGGGGCGAGACCCTGAGAGTCAGTTGTGTTGTCAGCCAGCGCGCAGTCCTGCTTGTCATCGTTTCGGTTTGCTGGGGGGGCCACCACGAATGTGGATCCTTGCTCATGCTTGCTGCTTTCCGATCTCGTGGACGACTGACTCCACAGCTTGGCGCACCGCGAGTTCAATCTCTTCCATCGACGCATCTACCGGTAATTCACGTACTGCCCGACGCGCGGCTGCTGCGGCGCGCAGTGGCCAGTCGCTGGGCTGGTGGCAGTCCTTGAATTCCCGCGGCAGTCCGTCAACCGCCTCTTTGATGCGGCAATTAATCTCCTTGCTGCGCCGATATGGTCCCAAGAGCTGGGCCATCGCGGCGTCGATCAGCGAACGGATAACACGCCACGCCTGGTGACGGTCCGTTTTCGACAGCAATTCGTTGATAACCTCAGGCAGGTTCGGCCTCACCTCGGGCGGGACGTCCTGCGGTAGCCTCCAAAGCGCGTAGCGCCGGCAACGTTCCCGCCACCACCACTCACGGAGGGTCTCCAATTCTCGGTCCCGTCGCTGGCGAGCTGCCGGCTTCGACGGCAAGCTGCATCTAGTTCCGACCAACACCGAGGAGATCCAGCGTGAGATCCGTCTGCCTGACCTGGTGGCCTCGTCCCTGGCGGCGCACATTGCACGACAGGCACAAGAGAAAGCCTCCCAGGGGGAGGACTTGGTGGAAACCGGCCGAGTGTTCACCACCACCAAGGGCACGCTTCTTGAAGCCAGGAGCATGTTGGGCCAGTACTACAAACTGCGCGACCTCTCGGGTCTCCCCAAGATCCGTTTCCAAGATTTGCGGCACTCGGCTGCAACTTTGCTCACCGCCGCAGGTGTGCCAATGCCGGCGATTTCCCGAATTTTAGGCCACTCCTCCACGCGCACCACGCAGGAGGTTTACGCCCACGTTACCAATGAGATGGAGGCCGAAACCGCGGCGAAAATGGATGCGATTTTCAAGCCCGTAGATGTCACGGTAGATGTCAAAACGACCTCTCGGAAGCCGCAGTGAATTCGGAAGGTGTTCGAAAAGAAATGGTGCGCCCGGGGTGACTCGAACACCCGGCCTTCTGGTTCGTAGCCAGACGCTCTATCCAACTGAGCTACGGGCGCGCAAAACTATTCTAGCAAATCGATGCGGCCGTCCCGCGTCAGGCGCAGACGGGCGCCGCGCCACACCACAGTGTTGCCGGTCAATCCGGCGGCCCAAACCGCAAGTCCCCAAAGATCCCGCAGCGGGATCAGGTAGAAGTGCCGCAATACGTCCTTCGACCCGAGCACCCAGGCGCCGACAATTAAACCCGCCACCAGGCGCAGCGCCAGCAGGGACAGCGCCGCCCACCAGGCGCCCGCCGCCAGCGCCAGCAGGGCCCACAGAGTGGCGTTGGTGAAAGGCAATCCGAGGTAGCCGAGGCCCTGCACGCTCCGGATGGTGCTCGCCCAGCGCACCTGGTGCCGCCAAACTTCGCGCCAGGTTCGGCCGTCTAGCGAGGTCTCGACGGCCAGCCGGGGAAAGACAACCTTCTTGCCCAGACCGGCGATGCGGCGGCCGAGAAAATAATCGTCCGCAAGGTAGTCCGCCAGAGCTTCGAAGCCTCCGGCCGCACGCAAGTCCTCCTGGCGAAAGAGCAGCGTGGCGCCGAGCCCGAAATTCCGAACGCGTACGTAAGGCGCTACCAGCACGCTGGCGGCGAAGTCCGTGGCGACCCCGATTGCCTCCCACCGCCCAGGCCAGTAATCCGAGGTCGCGCGATATAGACACGTCACCAGGCCGGAGCCCGGCTGCTCCAGCCAGCCGGTAATCCGCTTCAGGTAGTCGGCATCAACCCGGACGTCGCTGTCATTGACCAGCCAGACCGGATAGCGCGCCTCCTTGGCTAAGTCGATCAGCGTCCCAACCTTGGGGTTGCCCACCCGGGTAGAACTGATCACCAGCCGAATAGCGCGGCCGGGGAACTCCTCCATCAACCGGCGAATCTCCGGAACCGCGGGATCCAACTGGTCCGAGACGCCGAAGATGATCTCGTAGTTCGGGTAATCCTGGACGGCGTGCGAACGGATGGCCTCGCGGAAGTGCAGATCCAGTCCCTTCACCGGCTTGAGGATGGAGATCGGAGGCTGCCGGGAGGGCAGCGGATCCTTCTTGGCGAGATGGACCAGCGCAGCGACCAGGGTCATCACCTGATAGGCCGCCGGAGTCACCAGGAGGAATAGGAGGACGCAGATCACAGTGACACGAGGGCCACGCCGCAGGCGACCAACAGGGCGCCGGTCCAGCGCAGGCGGTTGATCCGCTCCCTCAGGACGAGGCGAGCGAGAACGGTTTCCAGGACATAGCTGGCCGCGGTTGCCGGAACTGCGAAACTGAGGTCGGCAACGGACAGCAGGGACATGAAAGCGAAGAACGAGACGGCCATCAGCAGCACTCCGGCGACAATATGGGGACGCTGGATGACCCGGCCGAAAGCCCGGCCCAGGGCACCGAAGCGGAAATCATGGATCTCGCCGTGCTGCTTCATGCCGAGCGTCTGGAAGAGCTCCCCGCCGGTTGTAGCGCACACCACGATGCCGACCAGCAGCCAGGTCAAGGCTCGACCCTCCGCGGGTGAGACCCTGGCGTGGTTCTGATCGGGGTGAGGCGCACCAGAGCGATTCCACCGACGATCAGCGCGATTCCCGCCCAGCGCTGCCAGGAAACCTCCTCCAGCAGAAGGAACCTCCCCAGAAGGGCCGTCAGAACATAGCCGATGGCGGTAACTGGAAGCACGTAGGAGAGGTCGGCCCAACTCAGCAGGGTCATGCGAGCCAGGGTCCACAGAATCAGAAGGCCCACACCCAGAACCACCCATGGATTGAGGAAGGCCTCAAGGTAAGGCAAAGGCGAAAAAGACAGCAGCGTGGCCCGACTCTTCAATCCGAGGCTCATGAAGAAGTTCCCGAAAACTCCAGCCAACACGGTGACGGCCACTACCAGCCTGGTTTTCAACCGCAGCCGGCCGGCCGCCGAGCTCATGGCAAGGCTCCGTTTTGCGCCGGGTCCGCTTTTTGCTGGCGCACGAACTTGTGCCGCTTGGAGCGCAGGGCCAGGTACTCGCGGGCTTCCTTGTAGAGGCGCCGGCGCTCGGCGTCATCGAACATGGCCTTGCGCACGATGCGCCAGGCCACGCGGGGGCGGAAGTAGTATCCGTCGTAGAACCGCTCCACCCAATCCACGAGTTCGGCGCGATCCAGGCCGGGATAGATGATGTTGGGCAGTTGGTGCCCGGTCTCATCGGTCATGGCGTCGAAGGTCATCAGGTTGTTGCGCCGGGCGTAGTCGTAGAACTCGGTGCCGGGGTAGGGATGAGCGATGGAAACCTGGATGGTCTCGGTATCCAGGCGCTTGGCGAACTCGACCGTGTTCTGCAGGCTTTGCCTGGTTTCGCCGGGGAGCCCCACGATGAAATCGCCGTGAATCGCCAGGCCGAGCCGCTTGGCATTCTCGGTGAAACGCAAAGCCATCTCGACGGTGGCGCCCTTCTTGATGTTCTTGAGCACTTGCGGGTCGCCGGATTCGTAACCGACAATCAGCAGCCGGCAGCCCGCCGCCTTCATTTCCTTGAGGGTCTCGAAGTCCGTGGTCACGCGGGAGGTGCACGACCAGGTGGCCTTCAGCGGCTTAAGCTTCCGGCAAACCTCGATGGTCCGCGCCTTCTGGTAGTTGAAGGTGTCGTCGTCGAAGAAGATCTCCCGCAGGTCCGGGAACGACTCCCGGGCGAAGCGCACCTCATTGGCGACATCCTCGGCCGAGCGCCGCCGCCAGCGGTGTCCGGAGTGAGTCTGCGGCCAAAGGCAGAAGGTGCACATCGCGGGGCAGCCGCGTGAGGTGTAGAAGGCCAGGAACGGGTGCAGGAGAAAGGGGACGTTATAGCGGGTAATGTCCAAGTCCCGCTGGTAGACCTTGGTGACCCAGGGCAGTTGGTCGAGGTTCTCGACCGGCGCGGCGTCGGGATTGTGGACGAAGCCGCGGTTGTTCCGGTAGCTGACCCCGGCGATCTCCGCCAGGGGTTTGCCGCGGGCGAAATCCACTATCTGGTAGTCGAACTCCCGCCGCACGACGAAGTCGATGGCCTTGGAGGCGGCGAGCACCTTCTCCGGCTCGACGGTGGCCGGCGGCCCCACGAAGACCACTTTCAGTTTCGGGTTGCGATCCCGCATCATATCGGCGATTTTCACGTCGACGCCGAAGCCGGGAGTGGAAGTGAACAGGACCAGCAACTCGAAGTCGCTGGCCATGGCGACGGTCTCGCCGATTGAGATGCGGTGAGGCGGGGCGTCCACCACCTTGCTATCGCTCAGCATCCCCGCCGGATAGCAGAGCCAGACCGGGTACCAATAGGATTCGATTTCCCGGGTGGCCGGCCAGCGCGACCCGGCCCCGCCGTCGAAACCCTCAAAAGAGGGTGGATTCAGAAAGAGCGTCCGCATGGAGCCAACTTTGAGTGTAGGGCACTTCACCCGCGGGTTACCAGCCTAAGGGACAGAACCGCGACTGGGCCAGTTCGGGGAGCGTCAGATTGGCGAAGTGGATATTCAGCCGGGCCTGACCCACAATTCGCGTATCCACCACCGTCTCGACGACCGTGGGAACCGCCATTCCATCCTGAATCTCGTAGCGGCGGACGAAGCGCACTTTCCTGAGAAACACCGAGGGATTCTTGACGAACTCACCCGACTCCAGCACCGGCAGGAAGGTCTCGGAGTCCACCCGGATCTCACCCTTAAACAGCCCTACACGCTTCGATTTCGGCGTCACTTGGAATATGTAGGCTTGTTTGTCGCCGACCGTGGATGTGCCCTTGTACTTGAACTTGTAGTTCTCCGAGGTGATCCCCATGGAGAGTGGCTTCCCGTTGGGTTTCGCCTGGCCGCTGCTGGCTTCCGTCTCCGCCGACATGTAGCGCGCGATCACATCCTTCAAGGCCGTCTTATCCCCCGACGACCACAGCGCTTCGTAGGTGATCTGTCCCAAGCGCGTGATCCCGCGCAGCGCATGGAGGATTGCGGACTTCTTGAGCATGGGCAGTTGCGCCTCGATCTCCACTTCCATGGTGGTGTTCCGGAGGCTGGTCTGGGATTTCTGGAAAGCGTCGAAGTAACGATCCAGAGCCACGGTCCACGGCACCAAGGCCGGCAGGGAGACCTCGGCCGGGGTATCCGCGGGCACGGGTTCCGTGTCAGCAAAAACCGGCGCCGCCAACGCCAGAAAGGACAAAGCTGTGATAAGTAAATACTTCAATTCAATCCCATCCAGGTACAGTTATCGCGCCTCTGCCTTGCAGCACATATTCCTCTATAGTTTACCAGGAATCCACGCCGCCCGGCAAATCACCACTACTGCTTAAGATGCTCCCAAGGAGAATTGGTGTCATTGAGTCTTCGCGGCTTTGCGAGAACCAGTTTCAACGAATAGCTCAAGAGCTCAGCGCCGCAGCGGGTCTTCGACCCAGGGAGGCGTGGCCTGGAGCAGACGGCCCAACTCGGGCTCGATTGCCTCCATCTTGCCCTTCATCCGCCAGGCCACATTCCGGTAGCTGAGGTGCCCTTTGACTCCGCTGCGGACGCGGCAGATGTACTCGGCTTCGGCAAAATCCATTTTGAAAAGGAAGCGGGAGCGGGTTCCGAACGGCAGCAGGTAGTGCGAGCCAGGCGCGGGCAGCGAGTCGAGGGTCGTCAGCGCCGCCTGCATCGCCGGGTCATAAGTTTCCTTCAAGCCGGCGTCGAGGACCGCCTGGGGCGTCTCGAATCCAAGCCGCGAGGAGAAATCCTGCCGGAACTGGTGACAGCGCCGGTGCCGGTGGAGATCCCGATACGCGCCGATGTCCATGACGATGTCGAAGGCGTAGGGCCCGCCCCGGAAGCCGCGCAAAAGCTCGTCGCGGTCGGTGCGCGAACGCACGGCCAGATCCAGAACCTCGCGGCGGCGCTCCTCGCTCCAGCTCCGGGCCAGTTCGTAAAGCTCGCGGAAGGGCCGGTCCGTGACCGGGTACAACAGCGTAGCGACAATGTCGGCGGCGGCTTCGGTGGGCCGCAGCAGGTCCACGGCGTCAAGCTCGAGCCCCGCCGCGGCCGGCAGATTCTGCGCGGCCCAGAGGCTCAGGTCCCGCCGCGCATCCATAACATAGCTGTCGGGCTCGACCCACTGGGTGAGGGTGGGCGCGGCAGGCTCGCGCGGCGCGTGGTCGTCCCAAACGCAGCCGGGCTCGGCAGCGCAGGCGGCGGCCATCTCGCCGCCTATTTCGCGCAGTTCCGCGTAGCCGGACGCCTTCAGGCGGCGGATCTGCTTCTCGAGCGTGCGAATGCTGGTTATCTGGCCCACATTGGTGGGGATCCCGAGGAACAGGAGATAGCGGGCGACGTCGAAAGCCCGCGCCGCGATGTTGCGCTGGTAGACCTCGGGCTTCATGTCCGCCGGACGAGGCAGGCGTTCGGCGAGGTGCGCGGCCGCGGCGGCATGCACTTTGCCGTAAGCCTCGATCAGCCGGGAAGCCGCGTCCTGGTAGCGCGAGGCATCGGCCAGGTCGAACTCGGGCGGGGTCACGAAACCGCCGCGCGAGAAGTCCTGATAGCGCGAGCTCTTGGCTTGTCCATCCCAGAGCGGCTCGTCTTCAATCTCGATAGCCGCCAGTTCGGAGATTCCCTCGAAGCACAGAGTCAGATGGCCGAGGTCGGCGATGGAGGAGTGCCCGTACTGAAAGTAGAAGTGCTCCAGGAACTTCGTGGAGTCGTGGGTGCGAACCCATTCGAGCGACTGCCGGATGGAATCCGGAGACCGGCTATAGCGCGCCAGGGCGTAGGCGCACTTCTCCGGCGGCAGGGGCGAGAGGGTCAACACGCGGCTGGTTCGCTCTTGAGGCATGACAGGCTATGATAGCTAAGTTCGATGATCGTAAGAATCCAACGCCTGGATCCAGCCGCCTTTCTGCCCGCGTACGCCCACGGCCCTGAAGAAGACGCGGGGATGGACCTGCGGAGTCTGGAAGAAGCGACGCTCGAGCCAGGCGTGCCGCGGGCCGTGAGAACCGGCATCGCCATCGAGTTGCCGCCGGGCTTTGAAGCGCAGGTGCGCCCGCGCAGCGGGCTGGCGCTGAATCACGCGATCACGCTGCCCAATGCACCGGCAACCATCGATCCGGGCTACCGCGGCGAGATCAAGGTCATCCTGCTGAACCTCGGCCGGGAAGCCTACGCCGTCCGGCCTGGGGACCGGATTGCGCAACTTGTCATCGCCCGCTACGAACGCGTTGAATGGGAGGAAGGGGAGCTGAACTCGACACGCCGCGGCGGGGGAGGGTTCGGCTCGTCGGGAAGATAGGACAAAGTGGCGGCGACACCGATCTTCAAGCGGGCTGGCGGCCTGGCAACTCTCGCTTCTGGCGGGGGCCCTCGTCTCCAGCGCGCTCGCCGCGGCCAAGCCCGAACGTCAGGTCTTCGCTCTGCGGGGGCGCGATCAGGTCGTCTACCACCTGGTGGCTAGCGCGCCCACCGATTCCGCGCATCCCGCTGTAGCTTTTCCTGCCTGGCGATGGCGGCTGGCACGGAGCGGCCATCGACATGGCCCGCATGATCGCGTCGCTCGGCTACGAGGTCTACGGCCTGGACGTGAAACGGTACCTAACCAGCTTCACCAGCAGGGAGGGCGCCTTGGATGAAGCCCAGATGGCCGCTGATCTGGAGCAGGTGATTCAGCGGGTGTCCGCGGCGAACCAGGATCCGATGCTGCTGGTAGGTTGGTCCCAGGGGGCAGCGATGGCGGTCCTGGCCGCGGCGCGCGGCGAGCCCAAGGGGCGCATCGAAGGAGTGCTTACGGTTGCGCTCCCAGAGGAAGCGTCTCTGGGCTGGCGCCGGCGCGACACCCTCCGGTCGGTGTTTCACCTGGAGCCGCATGAGCCGCGTTTCGAAGTCGCGCCCCTGTTGCTGGATATGGCCCAAACGCCGATTTGGATGGTGTATGGGACGAAGGATCGCTTCACGCCGGCTTCCATCGCCCGCAGGCTGGTGCGATTGGTACAGGGGCCCAAGCGCCAGCACGAGATCCAGGATGCGGACCACGACATGAGCGGACACCGGGCCGATCTGCGGCGATCCTTAAGCACCGGGCTGGCCTGGCTGGCGGGGCAGCCGAGCCCGAGTCCCCTGGTGGACGGCGTGGAGTAAGTGCGTCGAAAGCATGGACCCGTCACCCGTCGCTCGGGAAGTATACTATGCTTCTGCATTCGAAAGAGGGGGCCGATTGGTTCGACTGAAGGCGCGTGACGGCAGGAACCCGGGGGAACTCGCCGCCATGGACTTGGATGTACATCTTGACGACAGGGCGCTGAGGAAGAAGTACGTCGTTACGATGTTCGATATTCTAGCCCCTGGCTACGACGCGTTCACTGGGATGTTCTCCTTCGGAATGGATGGCAGATGGAAAGCCCGTTTGCTCAAGGAAGGCGTGAAACGTGCTGTCAAGACTCCGCGTATTCTGGATCTAGCGTGTGGAACGGGTGATCTCGGCGCTGAACTGGCCCAGCGCACTGGGGCCAGTCTGGCACTGGGTTTCGATTTTAGTTTGCAGATGCTCACGGAAGCCACACGGAGGTTTCGTGATGGCCGTCACGTCTTGACCCTGGTCGCCTGCGACATGCTAGAGCTGTGTGTCGCCGACAAGAGCGTGGACGTCATCACTGTTGGGTATGGCATTCGAAACACGGCGGATCCTGGGCAGGCATTGCGGGAGATTGCGAGAGTGCTTAGACCCGGCGGCATACTGCTCAACCTCGATTTCTACAAACCTGTTGGGAGATTATGGCGTGAGTTGTTTATTTCCTACATGTGGAACGCAGGACGACTCGCGGGATGGCTGTGGCACCGGGAGCCGATTGTGTACGGCTATCTGGCCCCTTCGATTCGGCGGTACGTGACTATGCCGGAGTTCGAAAGCTTGCTCGGGGCTGTCGGTTTCGAGGTAGAGTGGCGGTCCTCGCGACTTGGCGGCGGGATCGGACTCCACGTCGCCAGACGTCTAGAGGCACGTCTCCAGGCCTGACAGCGTTCTTATGTGAAGGTTCTTGCGAATTGCGGTCCGGGACGAGGCGGAGGTCAATACTAGAGTCCGCTCGCAGACGCTTCACTCCACCCAACGCAAGAGGGCGCCTTCGGCGGCAAACCCCGCGCCCATCGCGGCCATCACGGCCAAGTCCCCCGGCCGGGGACCGCCGGAACTCATGACGCGGTCGAGCACGAAGAGGACCGTGGCCGAGGACATGTTGCCGAAGTTCCTGAACACCTCCCGCGAGTGGCGGAGGTGCTCCGCGCTGAGTCCCAGGCGCCTGCCGGCGTGGTCGAGCACCTTCCGGCCCGCCGAGTGCAGAATCCAAAAACGAATGTCGGACTGCCTGACGCCGTGTTCTTCGAGCAGCGATCCCACCAGGTCGGCCAGCACCTCCGCTCCCACGGCCGGAAGGTCCCTGGATAGAATCAGCCGGCGATGGCCATCCGGAAAGTCAAAACCCGTCAGGCCCATGTGCTCCGTCCGGATGAGGGTGCGGTGACCCAGCACCTCGAATCCGGGGCCCTGCGAAGACAAGTAGACCGCGCCGCCGCCGTCCGCGAAGATAGCTTCACCGAGGGCGGCCTCAACCGAGCCGTCGCGGTAGAGCGCCGCCGAGCAGATCTCGACCGCGGCGGCGACCGCTTTGTGATCGGGGTAGGCCCGCACGTGATTCCAGGCGGCTTGCAGCGCAACCATTCCCGCGGCGCAGCCCGTGTCTCCGATATGAGCCCGCTGGATGGACGGGCGCAGGCTCAAGTCCCGGATAAAGACCGTATCCAGGTGCGGGCACAACGTGACGGTGCAGGTGGACGTTGACAGGAAGTCCACGCTGGAAGCGTCCGCGCCCGCTCTTTCCAGGCAGGCGCGGATCGCCTGTCCGCCGATCTCGGCCGCGCCTTTGCGTGCGCGGTCCTGCATTTGGTCCGTGGTTTCCTCGCCCCGGAATTCCGGCGGGAAGTAGAGGTGGCGGGAGTCAATGTCGCTATTCAGGAAGAAGGTCTCGCGGGTGCGATTCGGCCCGGCGATGTCCAGGAGCTGCTGCTGGGTGTAACACCAGTGGGGCACAGCCGTCCCGACGGCAACGATTCTCGGCAGCATTCAAAGCCCCTCCCTGGCGCGGAATCCAGTGTGCTGCGTCGCAAATGCTGACCACTCCCTCCCGGTCGTGGTTCAGTTGTATCTCGCTGAGCCAGAAGCGCGACGACGCACACCACTAGCATTGTAAGGCGTACCTCGTGCCGGGCACAAGGCGCTTGCTTCACGGGGCTCTTCTGGCCCTCAGCTTGAACTCCACTCGCATCTCGTTCTTGGTGCCGATGAGCCCGAGGGCCGCACCCGGCGGCTTCAGACCGTAGTCTTTCATAAGAACCTGGGCGTTACCCTCGAAATCCAGGGTGTCAGGCTCACTCGCGGCGAGGGTCACCTCTAAGGTCACAGGCGCGGCGATCCCCCTGATTTCCAGAGAACCCTTCACTTGAAACCGGCCGCCCCCCAGCGCAATGACTTGGCGCGAGGTGAAGTGAAGGTGGGGGTGCTTGGGGATGTCCATCATCTTGAAAGCCTGGGCCTGGATCTTTCCGCGGTCGCTTTCGCTAATCCAGGTATCTTGACAGGCCCCGCTTGCCCCTTCGATCGCAAACTCGACGGTGGAGTTCTCCGGCTGGGACTGGTCATAGCGCACCACACCGGAGTAGTCGCTGAACAGGAATACGTGTTTCCGGCCCTCCCAAATCCCGCTCTTGTAGACTTCAAGCGCAAAGCGCTGTTGAGGCGCGGGCCGAAGCTCGTAAAGCGTTGGCGGATGTTGCTGCGAAAAAGCGGGCGTCAGGAGAAGCGCGGCGCCAGCACAACGGAGAATTGCTCTCATTGGCACACGCGCTCCTCTCTGCACTTCCGCACTAGCTGCAAGCGCCATAGTCTTTCGCCAGCCCGTGTACCTCGAACATATTCTGACCGGAGCCGACGTGGACCTTCTTACCTTTTAGCCTCACCCGCTCCCCCGGCTGAAGTGAAACCGACGAATTGTACTGAAGCACGTAAGTGTCCGCGGGTTTCTTCCCGACCAATTCCATTTGACCGTTGTCGCGTTTCACCAGACACCCCGTGAGGCCAGCCCGGCTACGCATCACGAAATAGCCGACGCCAATGCCAGCGGCAGCGGCAGCGCCGATCGCGATTCCTGTCGAGCTTTTGTAGCCGCCAGACGGTGCGGTGTATACCGGTGTCGTCCCTGTCCCCGTCCCTGGACCCATGCCCGGGGGGTACTGCTGCGCGAACGCACACGCCGCGCATCCCACCACTGCAACGGCGATTCCAGCTACCAATCGACTTGCCATTGGGACCCCTCCTGAATGTGGGATGCTTCGCCGGGCTTTACGCTGGTAAAATTCCGCTTTGTGGGGGGGATTTGGTGGACGGCGCGGGATTCGAACCCGCGACCCCGGCGTTGCGAACGCCGTGCTCTCCCAGCTGAGCTAGCCGCCCACCGGTCGTGCGACTGGTTTCAATATAACACGGCTAGGACTTACTCCTGGCTCCGGCGCGCCGCCCGGCCCAGTATTTCTTCATGCGTTCCGAGACGTCACGCCTCTCTTCGGGAGGCATGCTTGTCCGGCCGCGCCGCTTCTTCGCCAGAGCATCCAGATTCAGAGACCGGATGCCGCCAGAGGCCTTCATCAGTTCCTCCAGCGAGGCGATAGCTTCCTCCACGCGCCTCTTCTCTTCTCGCAATTCGAGGATCGCTTTATACAGATCCATGCGCCCCGCCTAGCCGCCAATGGAGATATCGTAATACGAATCCACGGACGAAGCCAAGGACGTCGCGGTTCAGCGGATCATGAAAGGCCAGTGCGAGACAAAGTGGTAGCCGTACTTTGTCGCCGCCAGCCAGAGCAGCCCGGCGATTGCGACCAGCGCTACAAAGACGCCGTAGAGGATCTTCGCCCAGGGAAACTTGCGCTTCTCCCGGTGGAGAACCAGCAGGTAACCCGCAAAGACGCCCACGAAGAAGAGCGCGTCCATGGGCAGCATGAACAGCATCATGTTGAAAATGTCGGGGGTGGGGGTCACAACGGCCGCGATCAGCGCGATGGCCAGGATCGCGTAGCGAGTGTTCCTGAGCAGGAAGCCAGGAGTAGCGATCCGCAGGAGTATGAGAAAGAACAGCAGCACCGGCAGTTCAAAAACCAGGCCGACGCCGACGGTGACGTTCACGAACAGATCGAAGTAATCCACCGCCGTGATCTGCGGCCTCAAAGCGACGTCCCGTCCGATGCCCAGCAGGAACTGAAGCGCGTAGCGGAAGGCGACGAAGTAGGCAAATGCGCCTCCCAGAGATGAACAGGCCCGCCGTGGAAAGCACAAACGGCGCGGCCCAGCGGCGTTCCTTCTGGTAGAGGCCGGGAGCGATGAAGGCCCACACCTGGTACAGCACCCACGGCGCCGCCAGGAAAACGGACGCCAGCAGGGGCGCTTTCACCCAGATCATGGCGAAAGCATCGGTGGGCTTGAGGAACACCAGGTTGGGATCCGCGCCGGTGAACGTTAGCGCCTGGACGACAGGGGCGCTAATGAACTTCCAGATCTGATTAGAGAACGCGATGCACAGCGCGAAGGAGACCCCGATCCCGATCAGCATCCGGATAATGCGCACGCGCAGTTCCTCCAGATGGTCCAGGAAGGACATGCGCATCATCCCGTCTTCTTCGTCGTCCCCTTGCACAGTGGACGGCGGAGGAAGCGCAGGGCTTCCTCCCTTGCCGCCAAACCAGGACGCTATGAGGCCCTTCTTCTTCTGCCCGGAGGAAATGCCTCCCGGCCCTTCGAGCTCGGATGCCATGTGATTTCGATTGCGACCTAGCCTGCTAGAGCGTGGGACTCGGATGAGTGGCCGCCGCCGGTTTGTTCGACCGGTTTGGGAACAGTATCGGGATCCAGTGCGCCGGCGACCTCGGTTTCCGCCTCCGTCTCCGCGCCCTGCCCGGTAGTCTCCGCTTCGGCGACGCCATACTCCGGCGCCACATCTGCTGTAGGTTCAGCGCCCTCAGTTGCGGATGCGCTTACTGTGGATGAAATCTCGGCGTAAGGATCGTCCTGAATCGAATCTGGCGAGCCGTCTTCGTAGCTGTATGGCGAAACGTCGTTTTGAATCTCGCTACTATACTCGCTCCCAATCTGCTTCAATTCCGCGATCGTCTTGTCCTGTTCCAGGTTAGCCGCCTCGCGCTCCCAGGTGTTCTTGAGCTCTGTTGAGGCGCGCCGGAACTCGGTAATGGCTTTGCCGAGGGTCTTACCCAATTCGGGGAGTTTTTTCGGCCCGAAAATGAGCAAGGCAAGGACAAAAATAAATACAGTTTCCTGCCAGCCCAGGGGACCCATCCATGCTCCTCCCTTGAAAATGACTCAACTACATCATAGCAGATGGCTCGCGGCCGGCCCCCGGCTCATTCCGAATCCATCTTCCAGCGTATCTGCCGCAGCACGCCCAACCAGACCTCAGCGTCGTGAGCGGTAAGGTCGAGGCGGCGCACCAGGCGGCGCACCTTCATCTGGGTGGACTCCGCGACCCGCGCGTGGACGTAGCCGCTGCGGTCGAGGACGTCCAGCAGGATGGTGGTGAAGTTCTCCAGGCTCTCGGCTGTCGCCCGTTTGCGCCGTTCGGGCGCCGGCGCCGTCGCGTCGCGAACCAGTTCGTAGAGGGACACGGCCACCGCCTGCCCCAGATTCATCGAGCCGTGCTCCTGGCGGGCGGGGATGCGCATCGCCCAATGGCAGTGGCTAAGATCCGCGTTGGAAAGCCCGAACTTCTCCGAACCGAAGAGGAGGGCGACCGCTTCCGAAGCCAGACGCTTGCGGATCAGCCGGGCGCCGTATTCCAGGCGGCGCGCGGGATGCTGAAGCTCGCGTCCGGAGGCCACGGTCGTTCCAACCACCAGGGTGCAGTCGGCGACGGCTTCGGCCAGCGACGGATACTCCCTGGCCGAGGCGAGCACGTGGCCCGCGTGAACCGCCGAGCGGGCTTCGCGGAACGCCACGTCGTAAGCATTCACCAGGCGGAGCTCGGAGAAGCCGAAGTTACTCATGGCTCGGGCCGCGGCGCCGATGTTCAGCGGGTTTCGCGGCGCCACCAGAACGACCCGAAGAAGGGCTTTGTCCACCGCTCTAGCGTAGCTCTTCCGGAGACGCCGGGCAGAGAGTGCGCGACACAAAAGTGGACGCCAGCGTGATTCAGCAGCAAAGACAGAATGCCCACGTGGGGCCAGGCTTTCACCCAGCCGCCGGCTTTTGAGCCGGCGTTTCCTCGGGCTGCCGCCAGACGCCGGGCAGAAGCCCGGCGGCAGGCTGAAAGCCTGACCCCACGGGCACGCCGGCGGTCCGGGGTTTACATTTGCGGCCTTTGGTGACAGGATATGTCTTTCGATGGGGAGATTGACATGGTGAACAGAAGAGAGTTCCTGCAACTGGCCGGCGGGGCGGCAGCGGTGTCCGCGCTTGGCGCGGCGCCCACGAAGAAGCCCAATTTCCTTCTGCTCCTGGCCGATGACATGGGTTACTCCGACGCGGGTTGTTTCGGCGGGGAGATCGACACGCCGAATCTGGATCGCCTGGCCTCCCGCGGGGTGCGTTTCACGCAAGCCTACTCGACCGCGCGCTGCGGACCTTCGCGAAGCAGCCTGCTGACCGGATACTACGCGCAGCAGACGGCATCCGACATCATGACCCCGGGTAAAGTGCCCAGCTATACGCAGTTCATCCCGGATCATCTAAAGACGCTCGGGTATCGCAACTACCATTCGGGCAAGTGGCACATGCGATTCAAGCCGCTGGAAGGAGCCGGGTTCGACCACTCTTACACTCTGCTCGATGAAGACCGCTATTTCACGCCGAGGAGTCTGCAACTGGACGGCGAAACGCTTCCGCAGCCCAAGACGGAAGACCATTACTACACCACCGTGGCGATCGCCGACTACGCGGTCCGTTTCCTGAAAGACCACGCCCGCAATTACGCGGCGGATCCGTTCTTCCTCTTTCTGGCGCCGCACTCGCCGCACTTTCCCCTGCAGGCGCTGCCGGAGGATATCGAGAAGTACAAGGACCGGTTCGCGGAGGGATGGGACACAGCCCGCGAGAAGAAGATGGCGCGCATGCGGCGGATGGGCCTGGTCAATTGCGCGCTCCCGCCGCTCGAGCCGAATATGTGGACGCCCTGGAACACACCCGACGAAAAGCTGATCGCCTCGATCGGCCGGGGCGAGGTTACGCGGGCTGTGCCGTGGTCCACTCTCACGCGGGAACAGAAGGATTTTCAGCGCACGAAGATGGCGATCCACGCGGCCATGATTACGCGCATGGATCTGGAAGCCGGCAAGGTCCTCGATCAGGTGAAAGCCATGGGAGCCGAACGCGATACGGTGGTTGTGTTCCTCTCCGACAACGGCGCGAGTTCCGAGCAGTTGATCCGCGGTGACGGGCACGACGCGACGGCGCCGCTGGGTTCCGCGCGGAGCTTTCTCGGACTCGGGCCGGGATGGTCCAGTTGCTCGAACACGCCGCTGCGCCTGCACAAGTCCTGGGTCAACGAGGGCGGCATCGCCTCTCCAATGATTGTTCAGTGGCCGAACGGGATCAAGGATCGGAACAAGCTGCGGCATGATCCGTGTCACTTCGTGGATATCCTTCCAACGCTGGTGGATCTGGCAGGCGGCAACCCGGCGAGAAATATACCGGCTGGCGCTCCTCCGCTGGCAGGGCGGAGTCTGGCGCCCGCGCTGCAGAAAGATGGCGCGGCCCCGCACGAGTTTCTGTATTTCAACCACAACAACAACCGGGCGATTCGGACCGGGGACTGGAAACTGGTCGCGACGGGCCAGAAAGGGCCGTGGGAATTGTACGACCTCGGCAAGGACCGCTGCGAACTGCAGAATCTTGCCGCCGCTCAACCCGGCCGCGTGCAACAACTCGCCGCTCTCTGGAAGGAGCACGACGACGAATACGTGCGGGTGCGCGAAGCCTCGCCTCCGACTTCCAAGCCGCGCATGCCCGCACGTGCCGGCTGACGCCGTAACCTGGAGTTTCTACAATGCTTCTCCCTGCCGGCCCAGCAGCCGGTGGCCTCTCGCGCCGTGTAGCCTTTCAAGCGCCGGGTGAGCTTGGGGATAGGAATACCGCTAGATGCACGTGGTTGGGCACGACCACAAACGCGCCCAATTCGTAATGCTTCAGTGGGTCCTGACTGATGGGCGCCATTCGCAGCCAGAACGGACCCACATAGAAACAGTGCGAACTTCTGGAAGAACCTCTCCTACTGCCGGCGAGGCCGCCGGCATTGCGGACCTGGCGTCCACTCCACAACCGAGCCCCAGCCTGAAATGCAGAATCTCCAGGTTCCGGCTTCAGCCGAGGGACTTGGGAGTAGAATGGAGGGCGGCGATCTTGGCTTAACGGGAGGATCTCTGACATGGGATTTCAGTTTTCACGACGAAGGATGATGCAGGGGGTGGGTGGCGCCACTCTGGCACAAACACTCGCGACTGCCGAGGCAGCGACTGCGCCGCGCAAATGGCCGATCGAAGAAGGTCCGGACACGCCTAAGATTTGTCTGGCGCCCGGAGATGGCGGCGGGCCGCTGCCTGCGAGCATGCAGCCTCCTGCTCCGGCCGCGGCTGCCCCGGGTGGAAGGGGCGGGGGCGGCTATGGCGGGTTTCTAGCGCCCCGGACGGAAGCTGCGCCGGCTCAAAACGCCAGCTATCAGCGCATCCGGCAACTCGGCGTAACTCATCTGCTGGGGGTAGGGATGGGGGGGGCGCCCTGGACCGAAGAGAACGTACGCCGCGCCGTCCAGACCGCTAAGGCGGCCGGACTGGTCGCCTACAACTCGATGATCAACGTTCCGAGCAGCGTCATCTACGGTAGAGAGACGCGGGCCAAGGACATGGAGCCCTTCATCGCATCCATCCAGGCCGCCGGGAAGGGCGGGCTGCCGGTGGTCGAGTACAACTTCTACGCGCACCGGGGCATCGAGGGCTACTACGAGACAGTCGGCAGAGCCAGGGCGGGCTACACCGCTTTCGACACCGAACTCGAGTTACTCGTAAACGAGAACGGTGGTCTGGTGCAGCCGGTCTACCGGGACGAGAAGGGACAGATCACGCCCGAGACCCTGGCCGCGTTCCCCAACGCCAAGAAGATTAAGTTCAAGGACCTGCCACCGCTGCCCAATGAAGGGGCGCACAATCTGCAAGAGATGTGGGCCAACGTCACCTACTTTTTGAAAGCCGCAGTCCCCGCCGCCGAAAAAGCGGGCGTGCTCCTGGCGCTCCATCCCAACGATCCTCCGGCGCCAATCAGCCGCGGATCCCAGCAGATCATGGGAAGCCTGGCGGGCTGGAAGCGGCTCACCGAAATCGTCAATAGCCCCGCCAACGGCATAACCTATGACGATGGAGTCACCCGGGAGATGGGCGAAGACCCGGTGGCGGTGGCCGAGTACTTCGCCAGCCGGAAACGCATCAATCACGCGCACTTCCGCAACGTGCTGGTCGACAAGCCTTACGAACGATACCAGGAAGTCTTCATTGACGCTGGGATGTGTGACATGTTCGGCGTCATGCGGGCGCTCGTGCGCAACAAGTATACCGGGACGATTTACCCCGAGCATCCGCGCGCGCTCGACCACGACCGGGACCGCGTCGCACCCGGCGGCCGCATTGGCGGCTATCCCGGCGGCGGGGGGTATACCGGCATTGCCTTCAACGTGGCCTACACCCGGGCCATGCTGCAGGCGGCCCTGGCGTCGGGATAGAGTTTTCGATCGGCCTGGGCGGTCATTGGTAGCAGGTGTATACTTGATGCCACGGGAAGGGTAACTCTGTCATGAAAGTTACATCAAGTAGTCTGTTGGTTTTGCTGGCGCTCATGACTCTCGCGTCCGGAGTCGCACCGGCGCAGCAGCAAGGGGCCATGACTACGAGCGGCAGCAGCGGGACCCTGATATCCGTAACGGGCAACGTCCTGATGCAAGACGGGCAGCCGCCTCCGGAGAGGGTCGAGATCCAGTTGGTCTGCGACACTCAGGCTCAGACCCAAGGAAAGACGGACGCGGCCGGGAATTTTAGTGTTTATCTCGGTGTCGACCGCTACGTTGGCGCCAGCAGCGCGAGCACTAGCAGCCAGGCTACCGCCGGCTCCGGAACCAGTTTCGGCAGCACTGCCGCTGCCAGGGGGGCGACTCAGGCCCCCGGAGCGAGCATCGACGCCCTGGCGGGTTGCGGCCTGCGGGCCGTGCTACAGGGCTATCGCTCGGAGACGATAGACCTGAGCCGCCGCGCAATGGGGGACAGCCCCAAAGTCGGCACAATCATCCTTTCCAAAATCGACCAGGCTCAGGGCTTGACCGTCAGCAAGACCAGCCTGACCGCTCCCAAGAACGCCAAGAGTGCTTTCGACAAGGCGCAGGGACACATCGCCGCACGGCGTCTGCCCGACGCCGAAAAAGAACTCAGAAGAGCTGTCGAGCTATACCCCAAGTACGCCGCGGCCTGGCACGATCTGGGAGCCGTGCTTCAGAGCCAGAGTAAAGCTGCGGAGGCCCGCCAAGCCTTTCTCGAAGCCGTCGCCTCGGACGACAGGTTCGTCGTGCCGTACCTGAGCTTGGCGCGGCTGTCGGCGACCGAGAGAAACTGGCCCGACACCCTGGACCGGACCACCACCTTGTTGCGGCTCGATCCTTACAGTTACCCGCAGGCCTACTACTACCGGGCAGTCGCTCAGTACAACCTGAAGGATTTCGACGGCGCTCTCGACAGCGCCCGGCAAGCCGTGAAGCTGGATACCAAGCATGCGACGCCGCTGGCCGAGCAACTCTTGGGCATGCTGTTACTGGAAAAACAAGACTACGCCTCCGCCGCGGAGCAATTCCGGAACTACATGCAGCACGCCCCCCCGACGGCGAACCTTCAGGCTGCCAAATCCCTGCTCGCGGAAGCCGAAAGCGGCATTGCAAAGAGCGGCGGCGTTGCCGCACCGCAACCCTGACCAGATCATTGTCCTTACAGCAGCGGCTTCAGCGCCTGCATGACCGTCGCCGCCACCCGCTTGGCGCCCGCAGCATTCGGGTGCAGGCCGTCCTGCTGCATATACTGATCAGTCCCGGCCACGCCCTCCAACAAGAACGGGATTAATGGCAGCTTGTACTTGGCCGCCAGCGTTGCGTACATTCTTCTCGAAAGACTTGATGTAGATGGGGCCGTAGTTCGGCGGAAGGGTCATGCCCGCCAGTACCACCCGCGCTCCCGCCTGGCCGAGGGCGATGATCATCTGCTCCAGATTGACCGTCGAAGCCGCGATGGGGATGCCGCGCAGCCCGTCGTTGGCGCCGAATTCCAGAATCACGATTTCCGGGTGCAGCGCGATGACGCCGTCGAGGCGTGTCAGCCCGGTGCTGGTGGTGTCCCCGCTCACCCCCGCGTTCTCCACGCGATAGGAGTATCCACCGCTATCCAGCTCCCTCTGCAAGTTGTCGGGGTAACTTTGACCGGGCGCCAGACCGTGCCCCTCCGAGAGACTATCCCCGAAGGCCACGATGACCGGCCGGTTGTCCTGGGCGCGGCTTTCCAGGGCCGCCGGACGCTGCTCTTTCGCCGGCTCGTTCGCAGGCTGCTCTTTGCGCCCGCAGCCGGTAAGGGCGGTGACGAGCACCAGGATGACGGGAAGCGATTTCACCTTATGCCAGAATAGTGGAGAAAGCGCAAACATGTCGACCCTCGGCCCGATTCTTCAGGCGACCGGACTCACCAAGACCATTGACACTGGCACTCACCAGGTGGAGATTCTGCGCGGCATCAACCTCGAAATCATGGCCGGGCAGATCGTCGCCATCATGGGGCCATCGGGGAGCGGCAAGAGCACCCTGCTCGGCCTGCTCGCCGGGTTGGATACTCCCAGCTTGGGCCGCATCGTTCTGGACGGGGTGGACATCACCGGCCTCGCCGAAGACGAGCTGGCGGTAATCCGCGGGCGCAAAGTAGGATTCGTGTTCCAGTCCTATCAGCTCATTTCCACTCTGACGGCCGAGGAGAATGTCCTGCTGCCCATGGAGTTGGCGGGCGACAATGGGGCGGGCAGGGCCGAGGAATTGCTGGATGCCGTCGGTCTGCTCGAGCGGCGGGACCACTACCCGGTCCAGCTTTCTGGCGGCGAACAGCAGCGTGTGGCGTTGGCGCGCGCCTTCGCCCTCCGGCCTCCCATCCTGATGGCGGACGAGCCGACCGGCAACCTCGACTCGGTGAACGGGCGCCATGTTCTGGATCTGATGCTCGAGCTGAATCGCCGGGAGCACACCACTTTGCTGCTGGTGACGCACGAACAGGAACTAGCCGAGCGCGCGGACCGGCGCATCCTTCTGCGCGACGGCCTGATTGTCGCCGACGAGATGCAGATTCATGGCTGACCGATTTCCCTGGCGCACCGCGTTCAAGATCGCCTGGCGCGAATCGCGCTCCTCGCCGGCCAAATTCCTGTTCGTCATTCTGGCCGTCGCGGTGGGAGTCGGAGCCCTGACCGGCGTCCGCAGTTTCAGCCGAGCCTTCCGCAGCATGCTGGTCCGCGAGGCGCGTACGCTGATGGCCGCGGATCTTACGGTGCGCGTCTTCTCTCCGGCCACGCCCCCGCAAATTGCCGCCATGCAAGAGCTCGAGAAGCGCGGAGTGCGGCGCACGCAGGTGACCGAGACGGTCTCCATGGTGTCTTCCTCCAGCGTCCCGGACCCGTTGTTGGTCGCAGTCAAGGCCGTCGACCCTTCGGTCTTCCCATTCTATGGAACGGTGCGGCTCGATCCGCCTGGCGCTCTTTCGGAGAAGCTGACCGATGACGCAGTGGCCGTGTCGGCCGACCTGCTCATGCGCCTGCGCGTGGGGGCCGGCGGCCTGGTGAAGGTTGGTGGCCAGGACTTCCGCGTGGCTGGAACGGTGGTCGAAGAGCCCGACCGCATGACCGGGACGATCAACGTCGGCCCCCGGCTGCTCATAAGCCGCAAGGGACTGGATCGCGCCGGACTGATCAGCGTTGGCAGCCGCGCCTCCGAGCGTTACCTGTTCCGTCTGCCCGCCTCAGGCATAACCGTGGCCGAAGTGCGCGATGCGCTGCGCAAGGTTTTCCCGCAGGCTCGGATCGTCGACTTCCGGGAGAGTCATCCGCTGATCACGCACGGCCTCGACGATGCCACCACCTTCTTGAGCCTGGTCAGCTTGATCGCCATGATCGTGGGCGCGTTGGGTGTAGCGACGGCGATGCAGTCCCATCTCGAGCAGAAGATGGATTCGATCGCGGTCATGAAATCCATCGGCGGCCGCTCGAGCCAGATTCTGCGGATCTACATCTTGCAGACCGCGATGCTCGGTGCGGCCGGAAGCCTGCTGGGCATCATTATGGGCTGGGGAGTGGAGCGGGTTTTCCCATTTCTGATAGCGCGCTACTTCACGATTCAGACCGAGATCCGGTTCGACCCGGTTCCCGCCATCCAGGGGCTGCTCACGGGTCTGGCGGTGACGCTGCTCTTCACGCTTCCACCCTTGCTGCGCATCCGTCTGATCCGGCCCACGGTCATCTTCCGCCGCGACGCTCCGGAGGCGCGGCCGGGCTGGCGCGAGAGGCTGCGGACCTCCGGTGTTCCGCTGGCGGCCGCCGGAATCATCCTGGCGGGAATCGGCTCCATCGTGGCCTGGTTGAGCGAGTCGCTCCGGATTGCGGGAGTATTCGCCGGCGGAGTCGATCGTTTGCGTGATCGCGCTGTCGGGCGTGGCCTGGGTGCTGTTGAAGGGGCTGAAGGCGCTGCTGCGGACGTACGGCCGGCGGCTGCCGGTTCCCGTCCGCTACGGCATGGCGAACCTGTACCGGCCGGGCAACCATGCCGGCGTGGTGCTCGTGGCGCTCGGTACCGGCGTCATGTTCACCCTCAGCATCTATCTGCTGCAGCGGTCGGTGCTTCAGCGGATCGTCCAAAACGCGCCGCCGGGGATGCCCAACGTTTTTCTGATCAATATCACCGAGCGGGAGAAGTCTGGGCTGCTCAAGTTGCTTAATCAGCAGCGCGGGCTGCTTCAGCCGCCCTTTGTCGTGGGCTCGGCCGAAGCCAGGCTGACCGCCATCAACGGCGTCCCCTTCGCTCCGCCCCGGGATCGGAGAGTTCACCGGTCGTTCTGGGTGACGTGGGCGGACCGCGTTCCGGACAACACTCAGGTCGTGAAAGGGGAATGGTGGAAGAGCCCGCCACCGCCCGGCCAATTCGCCGTGTCGGTGGCCGAGGAGGAGGCCGCGCGGCTGGGCATCGAGCCGGGATCGGCGGTGCAGTTCGATGCTTCGGGGCGAAAGCTGGAGGCCCGTGTGGCGGCGATCTACCGCACCGAGACGGTCCGGCCGGGTTCCAACATCGAGTTCGTCTTCAGCCCTGGCGCACTGGCCGGCGTCCCCCTGACTTACTACGGCGGCCTGCGCGCCGAACCTCAGGCCGTGCCGCGGATACAGAGGGCGGCATACGAGCGTTACCCCACCGTGACGGTGATCAACATCGCCGATGTGCTGGAAATCGTCCAGGGTGTGCTCGATCAGGTCGCATTGGTGACCCGCTTCATCTCCGCCTTCGCCATCCTGGCGGGCGTCGTGATCCTGGCGGCCAGCGTGGCCGGGAGCCGCTTCCGCCGAATCCGCGAGGTAGCCATCCTGAAGACCGTGGGTGCGACACGGCGGACGGTGGCCAGCATCTTCTCCGTGGAATTCCTGATCCTGGGCGGCGTCGCCGGCCTGATGGGGAGCCTGCTGGCGACGGGCTTCTCCGCGCTGGCTTTGAAACGTCTGTTCAGCTCGGCGCAGTTTCAGGTCGATTTCCTGCCGAATCTCCTGGCCATTGTGCTTACCGCGCTGGTGGCCGTGCTGGCCGGCTGGCTGGCCAGCTTCCGGATCCTGGGGAAGAAGCCGCTGGAAGTGCTGAGGGGGGAGTGAGAAAGCCAGAGCCTGCCGGCGGGTAGGCGGCCGGCAGGCTCGGCGGAAAATCGATTTACTGACCGCGCGGCGGCGCGATCTCGTTCACATAAGCGATGGCGTTGGAATCCTGGGCCCCTTTCGCCAGTTCTCGCTCCACCTGCTTGGCCGGCAGTTGCAGTCCTCTATTGCTGTTGCGCACCCGGACAGCCGCGAGGACATAGGTGTCACCGTTCCTTTGGAACTCCAGGCTGCCCGTGGCCGGCGCGGCCTTGGCCTGCGCGGGGACGGCGAGCACATGCAAAACAGCCTTCCCGCCAGTGTGGACAATCTGCATCCATCCGGAACCCGCCTCGACTCTCACCGAGTACTCGCCAGCAGGCAGAATCGTCTGCCCGGCGACAAACTGGAATGGAATATCAAACCTTCCGGTGGTCTGCGCGTTCGCGGCGGTCAGCGACACGATCGCGAAAGCAGTAACTATCATCAGAACCCTAATCATTCTGGTTGCGTTCTTCATTTGTTTTCTCCTTTCGGCCACTAGCGCCTAATTCAGAATACGGATGAAGAATACGCATGACAAGCGAAATGCTTTGCCACCAATGAGTTGGCGGCGCATGGCGAGCTTTGGCGTGGTCTGGCGCTGGATTCTAAATCTAATTGCCGCCGGCCTTCCTCATCACCGCCAGCGTGCTCTCGAGCCCCAGCCTGGCACCCTCCTCGGGGGGCATCTGCTGGGGAATGCGGCCGAAGGGCTCGGGGCTTATGCCGTCTTCGTACCCGATCTCCTTTAAGGCTTTGAGGAACCCAATCAGATCGATCACGCCCTCTCAGGTAACACGCGATTGACCGTGTTAGTTGTCGCGCACGTCCCTGGGGCGCCGTCTTCGCCGAATCGGAAACGTGAACCGTTACGATGCGGGACTTTCCCGCCTTGAGGATATCGTCCAAAGAGGCGCCGGAATGATACCAGTGCCAGGAATCGAGCAGCAAGCCCAGGTTGGGACCGCACTCACTGGCGAACTGCAGCATCTCGTTCATGCGCCAGATGAACTCATAAGGGGATGCGGACCGCAACTGCAAGGAGGCGCGAAACTCTAATCCCAGGCGAACATTGTGGCGCGCCAGAACAGCCCCAACGGCCGTGAAGCGCGCCTTGAGGGTCTTCCACAGTTCGTTTTTGGGAGTCTCGCTGCCGGCCGGCATAACGAACGTCATGCGATTGCAGCCGGCGGCGGCGGCGAACCTGGCGGCCTCGTCCAGACCCTCCATGCTCTTCCGGAAGGAGTCTTCATCGCGCGTTGGGGGTCACCGGCAGGCTGCAGTAGGGGGCCCTTAGCTTGAGGCCGGAAAGGAGCGTGCGCGTGGCGTCCACTCCTTCTTTCATGGCGGCCTGGAGGCTGAGATCCACGCCGCCGTATCCGATCTTCGCCCCCAGGCGCCCAAACTCCGGCCAGCCCACCTTCCCACCGGTGAGTGTGCTGTTCAGCGAAACGTACATGCCGGTTGCGGCGGCGTCCGCGGCGTTCGACAGGCCGAAGGCGACGCCCGAACCCACTGCGGATTTGACGAAGTCTCTTCGGCTGAACGGCGTGCCAAGGATCACGTCAGAACCACGTTTTGCCGCGGTATTCCCGGTATTCGTCACCGAACTTGTCTTCCAGCACTTTGGCCTCTTTGCGCGCGCGAATGATCTGAATCGGCACGATGGCCAGCAGGAGCAATAGCCAGATGGGCTTGTTGAAAAGCAGAATGAATCCCGAGACGAAGACCGTGCCAAAGACATAGATCGGATTGCGAATCTTCGAGTAGATCCCATGGGTGACCAGCTTTCTGGCTTTCGCCGAAACCGAGAACGAACTGCCGAGCTGCACTCGCGCCGTTACCCAAACAACGAACGCCGAAACCGAAAGCGCCAGCCCCAGAGTACTCATCCAGGTCCATGCCTGCCCCCTCAGACGAAGACCGGCGAACGCGATTGCCATGAGGATCGCCGCGCCTTGCAGGACCGCTATCCGCTTGTGGTTCACGGGCCCACACTCTCTACTTGGCGCCCACCTCGTTCAGGGCCCTCTCGGTCGCCGCCAGCAGCGCTTCCGGACCGACTGGCGCGCCTGTGGCTCCCTGCATCCACAGGTCGGGTGCAATGGAACCCTGCCGGGTGACCCGCTCGATTTCGGGACCGATCTTGCCGGCCTTTCGCATGTGCTCCTCCAGTTGGTGTGCGATGAGGTGCCCGATCGGGTAATCAGGCAAGTAGAGGTTCGAATCGATCATGTGGGAATACACCCCGAGCAGCACCACATCGCGCGTGCCGAACAGGGGCGTGCAATACCGGTTCCAGGTCCCCGTCGAAATCTGAATCACGGCGCTCTTCAACTCCGCGGGGGTTGCGTTGGGATGATCGTACATCCAGTGCCAGACCGCCATATCGACCAGCGCTACAGCGGAAATCTCATAGGTCATCCAGAAATCGTTGAGCGTCTTCACCGCCTCATCGCTGGACTCCGCACTGCTCAGTCCGAGCAGCCCCAGATCGTTGCCTTGGAACACGAACGCCACGGCCTCGGTGAACGCGGTGTTGGGCACGCCGGCCAGGAACCAGTAGTCCACGTCCTTGAGCGAGAAGGTCTGTTCCACGTTGTGTCCCATCTCGTGTACGGCGATGTTGTAGCCCTTGTAGTCCATGCCGCCGGGGCCGACGCGCGTGCGCAACCGCGATGGAGACTGCCGCATTACCGCGCCGCTGGCGTGTCCCGAGCCCCGCGCAGGCTCCACCAGAATATTGCTGGCGAGGTACTTCGCCCGTTCGGGACTGAACCCCAACCACTGGAACATGCGCGGCATGTCCTTTTGGTACGCCTCCGCCGTGGGGTATTTCTTGCGCGTGATCTCGTCCAGTTGCGAGCCCGTGTATTTCCCGCGCGGCTTGAACCCGCTGTACCAGATGTCGAACGGTTCCAGCGGACGGCCCAACCGGCGCCCGATCAGCGCCGCCACCTTCGCCGCCATCGGCGATGTCAGCACGCGCTCGAACATGTCGCGCACGCGCGCTTCGGGCAATTCCCGGTCTTCATCGAACGAGCGCGCCATGTGGGTGGGAGCCGTGGGCGAGAATGGATCGATGCCCCGGATGGCGCGAAATTCGCCCAACAGCATTTCGTAGCGCGTGTTCGGCTCCGGCGCGTTCGTCGCTTCCGTGCCGGCCGCCGGCTGGCGGTCGGAGTCCTTGACGTCCGACTTCCGCACGACGTTCTTATAAGGATTCCAGTCCACCAGAGGGTTGTTGACGACGGCCTTGGGAATCGTCTGCCGTACGATGTGTTCCATCACCAGGGCAATCATTCGCTGCCTTGGCAGGCCGTCCTTCTCCTCGTAGTCGGCTTTGATCTGGTCGCGAAGGTTCCAGTGCGACAGCAGCCGCATGCCCGCCGGGAATATCCGCCGGCCGTTATCGTCAACGACGTGATGCATCCAGATGTTGTACTCGGCGATGTACTGCTCGGCGCGCGCGGACGCTTCGGCGATCCCCAGCTTCACTTCGGCTGGCACCCGCCGCCGAAAACGCTGACCCAGGCGAGCCTCGGCCCATTGACGCCGGCTCCACTGGGGGCCGTTCGCCAGCCTCTCCTCCAGCGTTGTAAGCGGAAAGTTCAGAAGGACCGTGAACGACACCTTGTTGTTGAACAGGTCGTCGGTGACGTGCGCGGCGGGATCGTAGCCGGCGAAGGTCTCATCGTACGGCATGACCGGCCCGAGATCGAGATCAGTTTGGGTGCGTAGGGCGATGTCGATTTCATGCATGTGGCCATCGAGTTGTTCAAACAGCCGCTGGCAACGCGTGAACAGAGTGTCGACGGCGGCCTGGTCGCCCGCAAAGTTCTTGCGGGTAAACTCCTCGAACGCGCCAGCGTCCCCGTCGGTGCTGATCCAGAAGTTGGCGACCTGCTTTAAGCCGCGCTGGATACGAGGACGCTGGGCGGCCCCGTACCTGGCGGCCAATTCCGTCTCCATCTTCGACACCGAATTGTTCACCCATGAAGGGCGACGATTTTCCATTTTAGACTGGCTCCGGCATCCCACCAAGAGGACCGCGGCCACAACCGCGGCCGCCACCATGAAACGCGACAAACCCAACATGGGCTTACATCCTCCCTCCCTAGATTTTCCCCCGCCGCAACCCGCCCTGTCACCCGTGGGGCAGATTGCTATGCTGGAAAGCTGCGGATTTGTCCAAGAGCTACTTGCCGGCGCTGGCGAGAATTCACTCCAGGCCCGCGCTGGTGTTGAACGACATTGCGGCCCCCGATCCGCCGCAGGTCGCCGTGCTGAAGGCCTATCAATCGCCGGAGGAAATGTGGAGCGTGCGCGCGAAACTGACCAGGGATAAGGGGCTCGAAGCGGCGACGGACGCCTGGCAGGCCGGCCAGGAGAGGCCCTTCGAGACCCTGGCCAGCGCCCATCTCGAAGCTGCCGGCTATTCGCCGGAGTTGGCGCCGCTTAATCCCCAGCCCGCAACGCCGCGCATTTTCGAGATGCGCGTCTATCACGCCAACACCGCTCGCGGGCACCGGGGACTCCACGAGCGATTTGAAGCCGCTGAAGTCAAGATTCTCACCAACTGCGGAGCTACCCCATCCTGTTTTCCTAGACGCTCGCCGGAAACGATATGCCGAACCTCACCTGGATGATCGCGTTTGCGGACGCGGCGGCCCGCGATAAGTTCTCCAAGGCTTTCAGCGCGAATCCGGAGTGGGCCAAACTGCGGGCGCAATCAATGGAACGCTACGGCCAGATCCCGAACTCCCGGAAGATCACTCTGTTTCAGGCGGCGTCCTATTCAGCGATCCGCTAACCCCGGCAGCGGTCGACGCTCGCCCCAGGTTCCACTTCTCGGATGGGCTCCCCGTGGAATTGCTTGAAAACAAATAATATCCCGTAACATCTCGAAACCTCGGTTCGTCATTTCTCCTGGAATGATCGTGCCTAGTGCCGACCAATCGAACGAGCCCTCAGGAAACGGCAACTCGGTCATCAGGTTCAGCGTGTTTGCGGCGAACATTCGAACCGGTGAACTTCGCAAGAACGGAACTCGCATCAGGCTCGCCGACCAGCCTTTCCGTATCCTGGTCGCCCTGCTGCAGCGCCCTGGCGAGTTGGTAACTCGCGACGAACTTCGACAACTGATTTGGGGTGATGACGTCGCCGGGGATTTTGAGCAGGGGCTGAATCGCTCGGTGAACAAGGTCCGGGAGGCCCTATGCGATACCGCTGTGAATCCACGTCACGTGGAAACGCTCCCCGGTCGGGGATATCGATTTATTGGGTCGATTGAGCCCTCAACGCCTGTCGGCGTTCGCCAGCCGTACTATCGCAGGTGGAAGGCGGTGCTTACAATTGCCGGGCTCTTCATCGCCGGGGGCGGATTTTTCGCGTGGCACTTCAGGCCACCTTCGATTCCTCCGATACGCTGGCGGAAGCTCACCACCGATAACTACAGCAAAGTCCCGCCCGTTCTGACGGATGGCAGCCGTCTCTATTTTCTGGCCGGCTACAAAGGCGAACAATTCATCGTGCAGGTGAGTACCGGTGGTGGCCAACCGATGAAACTTCCAATCACACTACCAGGACCCAACTGCACTCTCCAAGATCTCTCGCCGGATGGCGAGGAGTTGCTCCTCACTGCGGCCGCGAGCGTCGGACGTTCGAGGCTCTGGCCGCTTTGGAGCCTCCGGATCGCGGACGGTACCGCGAGGAGGGTCGGGGGCATTTTGGCGACGTCCGCTGCATACGCTCCGGACGGAAGCCAGATCGCGTATTCCACCGAAGGTGAATTGTATGTGACGCCGCGTAGTGGCGCATCGCCTCACCGATTGATCGAGTTCAAGGACAGTCTCGTCAGCTCCGTTTCCTGGTCGCCGGACGGGCGCCACATCCGATTTTCGCGACGAAACCCGCTCTCATCACAGTCGGCGGGGTGGGATGTTCGGACCGATGGGAGCGGACTGCAACGCCTGGCGCCAGGCTGGAATGCCGCGACCTTTGTGCCGGCAGGATGGATGTCCGATGGGAAACTCGGGATCTTCGCTGCTGCCGGCAACTTTTGGGCCGAACCGGAAGTTGGAATATTTCGAACGGCTCCGAGGATACCGGAGAAGCTCACCGCGGATGAGCCGGAGTTTGCGAACTCGATTCGCCCGCGTAACAAGCTGAAATTTCATGCAATCGGCATTGACCGGTTGGGAGAACTACAACGCTATGACGTAGCTTCGAGAAGATGGGTGGCAGTGCTTGAAGGCATCTCTGCCGAGCAAGCGGAATACTCTCGCGATGGCCGCCGAATTGCCTACGTCAGCTATCCCCAGCGCACCCTTTGGGTACGGCAGGCAGACGGAAATCGTCCGATTCAGTTTACAAGTCCACCGATGGTCCCGATGCTTCCCCGATGGTCTCCGGACGGTCTCCACATTGTCTTCTCCGCACAGGAGGCGCCGGACAAACCCATGCGGACGTACATTGTGGACACTGAAAGTGGTGCAATCCGTTTGGCCGTTCCAGCCGACCCGGGATCTCAGAGCGATCCCACATGGTCGCCAGATGGAAGGAAGTTGCTGTACGGAGTGAGCACGAGCAGCGCCCGCGAAGATGTCTACCTTCGGCTCGTCGATTTGGAAAACGGCAAGGTGTCGAAGTTCGATGGGTCCGAGGGCCTGTTCAGTCCCCGCTGGTCACCCGACGGCAGCATGGTGGCGGCGCTTCGATGGGGGGGAACACGCAACCTGATGCTATATCACTTCCAGGACCATCGCTGGGTGCAATTGACCGAACAGCAATGCCGTTGGCCGGCGTGGTCACCGGATGGCAAATCTATTCTCTACGCCACCGGAAGCCTCCTGATGAAATACCGTCTTGGTAGTGCGGGCGCGGAGGTGCTGACGGAGATGACGGCCGGAGAACTCGGGGGCTTTTCGCGCGGCATTGGCGTGGCTATAGATGGTTCTCCGTTGCGGACGCTGGATCATAATAGCCCCCAGGTATACGAGATCGAGTTCGCCAAGCGATAGTGCCTGAATGACTGGAACGTCGTTGCACGGACAGCGTTAGCGCCTGTGATCTTGCGAGACAATGCCTAGATTCCCGGCAAATTCCCATAAGACTCTACGGCCACCCACGAAGCGCTAGGCTCGTGTCCGCACATTTCGCTCAGTGGAAGAAGAAGCAGCAGCGGGCCCATCACGAGGCTCCAGCTAATCCAGCTCACGGTCGCTTTGTTCAACGAGTTGGTCTCTGATGCTGCGCAAGGAGACGCCTATTTCCGGCTCCGATCCGCGAACAGTTCACTCAGATCGATCGTGTAACGCCTCAGGTCCACTTGAGGGGACTTCTCCAGGATCGCCTTTCCTACTCGTTCCATCTTCGCGGATTCCGATCGCCGCCCCAACATCCGGAGCACGCGGGCGTACTGCACGAACATGACGCCGGTTAGGGGGTGTTCGGGACCAATGGTTGCATTGGCGCTTATTAGCGCCTGATCGAGCAGTCGTTCAGCTTCGAGCGGCCGGCCGATTTCCATGTACAAGATGGCCAGAAATAGCGACGCGTCGAGCGTGTCCGTATGAGCCTCGCTATGGAGCCGGCTGTAAATGGCCAACGCTCTTTCGAGGTTCTCTAGCGCCTCGCGGTGACGTCGAGTCCGCAACTGGAAGTCGCCCAGTGTCGTCAGCACAGCAGCTACTTGATCGTCATGCCCCGTCAGCCTCTGAAGAATCGCGAGCGATTCCCGATAGGAGGACTCGGCTTCGGCGTACAAGCGCTGGCCCTCCTGCGCGTACCCCAGTTCGTGGAATACCTCCGCAATTTCCAGGGGGGCGGCTTCCAGATTCTCCCAGATCGTGAGGTGCCCGCGAAGGAGCCTTTCGGAGAGAGCGAATCGGCCCGTCGCGTTATACAACCTTGCGAGTCGGATGGCGGTGCTGAGGTGCCAGCGCAGATCGGACGCGGGATTGAAGTCCCAGGTGCCCATCGCGCGATGCAGGAGGCGTTCCGCCTCTGCGAAGCGGAATTGGTTGGTGTAAATCGTGCCGAGCATGGCGTGGGCCATTGCCACGCTGAGGCTGGTGCTGGGGCCTGCCTTCTCAGCCGCTTGCACTGCTGGCTTCATTATTGCTTCGGCTTCGGAGTACTTTCCGCTCCCGCATAGTGCATCAGCCTTCGCTGCAGCTTGAAACAGCAGGTCCGTGGCGGCTGGTTGCTGCGCCAGCAGCAGCCCTCCCACGACCATCGTCGGCGCGAGCAGACGAAGAACTCGGTTGTATTGCGTCATCCCAACCAGAATTTCCGCTAGCGCGGCCCTTCTTCCTGAAATCACGCGTGGCAAGAGCGGCAGCCAAGCAGACCAGCCGGTCGCCCTTACTCGGGGAATTCCAACTTGGTATTGGATCCGTCCAGTTCGATGTACTGAAGCTGGTCTGCGGCTGCCCCCTTGGTGACACTCACTCTTAGCCCAACTTCCGCGTTTTTGAAAACGGACCATTGAAAAGCAAGGACTTGTCCGTTTTTCAGTCACTATTTTGCGGTCTCCTCTCGCGTCCAGTTCTTGCGTGGCCGGATGACCTCCGGCTCGATGCCCAGCTTCGCGTACAGTTCGCGGTGCACCGGTTCCGGGGTGGTGCCCTTGCGGATGCGCAGCACCAGGCCGCCGTCGGTGGGCAGCACGATCGTATTCACCTGGTGCGTCTTCAGGGTCTCACGCACCGTGGCCCAGGACGTGTGGACGCCTTGGTTGAGCAGCGTCTTCTCGATCGAGATCAGCAAATGGTAGGCCAGCACGCACAGGAATATGTGCGCTTCCACGCGGCCTTCCTTGTGATGAAAAACCGGCCGCTCACCCAGCGGCGACTTGAGCGTGCGAAACGCCGCCTCCGCGCGCGTCAGCAGAATGTAGATTCGCCAGGCCTCGTCCGCGCTGAGGTCCTCGCGGTCGGTCTTCAGTAAGTAACTCCCGTCGAGCTTCTCGGCCTGCGCCCGCTTGGCCTCATCCAGACTGTAATGAAACGTCTTGGCCCGGGCGTCGTACTCCATCCGGTAGTAACGCGCCACCCGCGAGTAGCGCTCCCTGAGCCGCCCGATGGACTGCTGCACCTCTTCCGGCTTGGTCCCTTTCCCCTTGCCCTTGGCCACGCGCTTTTCCAGTTTCGCCAAGTCCGCCACCAGCCGCTTTTCGTGCGCCTGCCGGATCGCGCGGTCCTTTTCCTTCCGCTCGCTGCTCACACACAACACGTGCGTCTCGCCGCCCGCTTGGCGCAGCTTTACCTGAATCGTCGATTTTTTCTGGAACGGGTTGCGCGGCGACGGCTCCCGCCGCACTTCTTCAAACTCCGCCGCGTCTTGAAACTCCTCCACCCATTCGTGCCGCTCGCTATAGGGCGCGGCCACCAGATAGTGCAGGCCTCGCGCCCGGATCTTCTCCAGATTCTCCTCGCCCGACATGCCTCGGTCCACCACCACCGTCTGGCCGCTTCTCAGCCCCACCCGCTGGTCGAGCGCGGCGAGCATCTCCTCCAGCGTCGTCGAGTCGTGCCGGTTCCCGGCCATCACTTCATGCGCCAGCGGAAACCCGTCCCGGTTCACCGCCAGTCCCACCAGCACCTGTTTGCAGTCGCCGCGATGGTCCCGCGAGTACCCCCGCTGGGCTTTCGGGTTGGCCAGCGCACGGCCCTCAAAGTAGGTTGAAGTGACGTCGTAGAGAAACACCGTTTGATCCAGGTCAAACAGGTTCCGCTCGCGCTCGGCCAGAGCCGCTTCGATCTGGTTGCGGCGCGGATGCAGCTTGTCGAGATTGCGATACAGCGCGTCTTCGGCTAAGTCCTGAAAGTCCACCCCCAGAATGTCGGGCAGCGCCGTGGTGCGAATCCACTCCGGCATGGCCAACTCACTGGCGGGATGGATCAAGCGATTGAGGGTCATCGTGCAGGTCAACTGACGTGCCCGCTCCCCCAGGCCCGCTTCCTGCAGAATCGCGTCGATCCGGAGCCGCTGCCAGAACTGGTAGCCCACGTGGACCGGCCCGGCCTCGCGCGATTGCTCGCTGCGCACGGCGCCGGTCAACACGGCGATCTTTTCCTCGCCGGGTTCGACGCTGGTGGCCAGCGCCTGTTGATCCTGCTGGGCGCGGCGCCGGCGGGGCCCGGCCTTCACCTTGGCGACGAGCGTTTCCAATTCAGGATCGGGGCTGGCGGAGGCGAACAGATCCTGCTGGCCGGTGAGGGCGTTCTCCAGCTTGCGGGCCAGCTCGAGCCATTGCTCCTTGGGACGCGGAGAGAGGTCGCCGAGCGAGCAGATGATCTTCTGGCGGGGGCCTTTGGGGGTGAGGTGGCTTTCGACAAGGAGGTAGTTGAAGTAGGTCTTGCCGTGAACGGTCCGCGAAGCTTTGCGGATATACATACTCTAGACACTATTAAAAACGAGAAGACCGGAAGAGTCAAGAGAAATAATCACTATATATCGATATTGGATCGAGACTGTCGGCAATCTATTGCCCCTACTAGTAGTCACTATTTCAGCGTTATCCAGACCTCATGACTGAAAACGAAGGAGTTGAATCGCAGCCTGAATCGAAACCGCCAGAAAACCGACCCCACCGGTCAGTGGTGGTGCGGAAGTTGGGTTAGGTGCTCGAATCTCGTGGTCCCTTTGACGATCTTCACCGGCAGTTTGTATGTTTTTTGGAACCCGGTGAAGATGGCAGTGGACCCCTGCACTGTCAACGTATACCTGCCCGGCTCCAATTGCACTTTTCCGGCCGCCGTGGGAGCTGAGAAAGAAATGTAATACGACTTGGCATAGCAAATCGCCAGGCTGGCGAGAGCGAGGGTCGTGGCGAAAAAAGTGTTTTGATTTTCATCATCAGATTTTCCTTAGGTCTTTCCTCGTTTCGAAAGTCATTTGACCTGAAAAGAGCGCCGAGATCCATACCTTGGGCGTATCCGCTTCATCTGATCCACATCCTCGCCCAATTGACTGATAAAACAGGACATCCTGCAGCCTCTGCACTGAAGAAAACCGTTCTGCATCTGACCGTTTGGATTGTGCCCACAAGGATTTGCCCTCTGAGATCGGGCTTTGGACGATCCGGTGATGTTCCTGCGGGCGCAATCAATGGAACGCTACGGCCAGATCCCGAACTCCCGGAAGATCACTCTGTTTCAGGCGGCGTCCTATTCAGCGATCCGCTAACCCCGGCAGCGGTCGACGCCTGAAGCCGGATGTCGCGCGACGAGGATCCAACCTGGATCGGGCGGTCGCCGCTCGCGATCACCCAATCGTGCTTCTCCGTTGACCACCAGGACAGTTCGCGCGCGCCGATGTGGATGGTCACCCTCCCGACTCGCGCCAGGCCCCAGTTCAATGCGCTGAAAGCCCACCAGCGACTGCGGCGCCATCGCGACCGGAGGATTGGCCGGAGGTCCCAAGTACACCTGCGTCACCTCGGCGCCCTTCCGCGAGCCGGCGTTGCGCACGGTGAAGGTCACGTCGATCCCGTCGCCGCTGCGCTTCACGGCGAGTCGCGAATACTCGAAGCGGGTGTAGGACAGTCCGTGGCCGAACGGAAAAAGCGGCTGGATCTTCTGCTGGTCATACCAGCGATAGCCGACGGCGATGCCTTCCGAGAAGGTGACTGCGGCCGCATTCGCATCCGTGCCCGTCGCCCCTGGAGGCGGTGGCGCCGTCCAGCGCTCGGGATGCCCCGCGGCGCGGGCAGGAGCGTCCTCGATCCTGGCAGGAAATGTCACCGGCAGCTTGCCGCTGGGGTTCGCCCGGCCCAGCAGTATATTGGCTGTCGCCCAGCCGCCCTCCTGGCCCGGAAACCACATCTGGAGGATGGCGCGAACCTTGTCCCGCCAGGGCATGGCGATCGGGCCGCCCGTGTTCAGGACCACGATCGTCCGCGAATTCACCGCGGCGATTCTTTCGATCAACTCGTCCTGGTCCTCCGGCAGCGACAACGTATCCCCGGTCCCGTACCAGGCGAATACCATGGCCGTGTTCGATGTCTTGGCGGCCGCAACCGCGGCCTCGATGCCCGCGCGGCGAAGCTCCGGCGTCATCCAGGCAAACCGGACGTCTCAGCGGCGCCTCGCCGATCGAGTGAGCGGTGATCTCGATGCGGTGATCCCCGGCGCTCAGATGCGCCGTGCCACGGCCATTATCCCGCCCGTCGGTGGTTGGAAGAAGGCTCGACCACTTCTTCGCCGCCACCCCGCTGCCTCCAAAACCGGGCCCGCCGGTCCGGGCCACCATGCGGCCGTCGATGCTGATCGTCCCGCCGCCCTCCGCGCCGCCGCCGGTGGCCGGTTGCACCATGAAGGTGTAGTCTCCCCCTTCGAGCGCCCTCAGTGTTCCGGCCCAGGCGTATTCGGCGCCCGGCTCGAGTGCTGCCGGACCCTTGATGTCCGGAATCGGCACGCCGGTCAGGTCCACTCCGACCGAATAGACGACCTTCGCTCGGGGAACGAGCCTTTTCAGCGCAGCCAGGGGAGCGACCAGGCGAGCTTCGAAGCCTTGGGCGCGTTCGCCCATGAAGCCGGCGGCGAGTTGTCCGCCGGTTGGGCCGATCACCGCCAGCGACTCAAGGTCGGCGGCGGCCAGCGGCAGCGCATCGCCGTCGTTCTTAAGCAGCACCGCGCTCTGCTCGGCAATTCCCTGGACGCTTTTCGCGTCCGCCCCGATGTTGATTTTCGCCGCGCGGGCAAGCGGTTTCCGGCCAAGCAGGCCAAACCGGTCCATCTCGTACAGAATGCGGCCCACCGCTTGATCGATTGACGAGACCGGAACTGCGCCGCTCTCGACCGCCGCCTTGAGCGCCTCCGTAAAGTACACCCCTCCACGGCGCCCGGCAATCTCCCGGCCAGGCATCTCTAAGTCCAGACCCTTTGTGATCGCGCCGGGGCTATGCACGGCCCCCCAGTCGGACGTAACGAAGCCCTTGAAGCCCCATTGCCTCCGCAGGATGTCATTCTGCAGCTCGCCGTTCTCGCACCCCCACGAACCGTTAATCATGTTGTAGGCGCACATCACCGACGCGACACCCGCTTTCACCGCGGCCTCAAAGGCGGGCAGATAGACCTCGTGCAGTGTGCGCTCGTCGATTAGCACATTGTCGAAACCGCTGTAGCCGGCCAGGTGCTTGACCTGAGCCATTACGCCCTGACTCTGGATGCCGGTGGTCACTTCAGCGCCCAACCGCGCGGCAAGCAGCGGATCCTCGCTTAGAGTTGTATGGTTCCGGCGAAATAGTGGGTCGCGAACGATGTTGACGTAGGGCGCCAGAAAGACATCCTGTCCGAGCGCCTTCGCCTCACGCCCTAGCACTACTCCGTACAACCGGGCGACCTCGGGGTTGAATGTCGCCGCCAGCCCGACGGGAGCCGGCAGTGCCGTGGCGTCCCTATTGACATTGACGCCTGGGGGACCGTCAGCAAAGCGCAGGGGAGGAATGCCCAGCCGGGGCAATCCCGGCCAGTAACCGGCTTGGCCCAGCGACTTAGGGTCGCGCGCGCCGTGGACCAGCGAAATCTTCTCGTCGAGAGTCATCTGCCGGAGGAGGGCCAGGATATCCCTCCCCGGCGCTTGCCCGGCGGCGGGAGGCATCCCGCTCAGACAAACTAGCAGAACCGCTAGGAATCCCGCCCGTGCGGGCATGCTCCTACCATTCCGAATCGCCTGGGGCCTTATCAAGGTAGAAAGGAACGGAGGCTGCCGTGTTCTCCCATGCCAGCTCCAGCTTGCCTGCCATCGCCGCGGTCTTCGTGAGCGTCAGCTTGCAGATCTCGACGGGAGCGGCGGGCTTCGCCAAGGTCATGACCACGCGGCCCAAGTCCATCTTCGGATCGTAGGCCAGCGCCTTCTGGCCGGATTGCTTGTTGATGATGAGCTGCCACTTGTCGGCCGCAACCAGGACATAGAGCGTGTAGTCGCCCTTGGGAACGTTAACGCCCTTGAATACGATATCGGCATCCGTATGAAACGCCGCGGCGGCGCTTTCCCCTATACGCCAGACCTGGTTGTAGGGCACTACCCCGCCAAAAATCTTCCGGCCCTTCACCGATGGCGCGGAATACTTGACGCTGATGTTGTTGCCCTCGATAGTGAGCGAGGTCTGCGCGGGCGGCTGCTGGGCAAAACCACTCACGGCCAGCACCGCTAAAGCGGCGGCGCAGATCAAACTACGATTCCTCATGATGCTATCAGCCTCCTACTTCATTTTATCGTCCCCTGGGCAACTATGGCTTCGGGGCTCTTCTTCTTCGGCACTCCCTTGGTGTGGCAATCCGCGCACTTTACCCAGTGGATGTTGTGTTTGCTGTCGGCCGACTTGAAGGTCGTATCCATCTTCTCGACATCCAGACCGCAGTTCGACATCTTCGGGTGGCAGGAAGCGCACGATGCCCGCGTCTTCTGCCCGTGCTGCTGGTGGCACCCCAGACAACTGATTCCTTCATGCACCCCGATGCCGGTCCGGTCGTCGCCGCTCGCGACCTGCATGGTTGACTGGGGAGCATGGCACTGGTAGCAGAGGGCCTGGCGCTGGTCCGTACTCATCTTGACCGCCCTCTCACCCTCCAGCATCACCGGGAGCGGCAACTCCGCAATGGGCACCGATTGTTGCGTCCGTCGGTCGTAGAAGGCCAGCGATGGCCGCGCGATCTCTTGCGCCGGACCGGCGACGCGGCCTTCCACGCTGGTCTTCTTCAACTGCGGGCCTTGCCGGTGGGTGATGTGACATCCGATGCACGGCATCGACGGCTCGTTTGCCAGCTCCGCCGGAAGCATGCGCCAGGGGCCCTTCCGATCGATGGGCGCCACCAGGTCGGCGATCCCGCCTTCGAAGTACATGCCATGGCACCGCAGACAATCGTCCATCAACCGGTTCTGGGTGTTGTGGGTCTTGTCCAGGAAGATCCGCGCGTAGCTGGCGCTGTGCGGACCCGACTCCCAGGCCGCGTACTCCTGCCGGTGGCAGCTTTTGCACCGCGCTGTCATGTCCCCTATGAACTTATTCCCCAGCGTAATCTGTTCCGGCAGCTCTCCACGCAGGTGCTGTACCATCCGGTTTATGTTGTTCGTATGAAACGAGAGGTCCGTAGTGATCGCGAAGCCGTGGCACTTTTCGCAGCCAGTGCCGCGGTGGCTGGACGAGTTCCAGGTGTTGTACACAGTCTGCATCTCGTGGCATGTGGTGCAGCGCACGCCCCCGCCCGTCTCGAAATACAGGCTTCCTGACGGCACCAGAATTACCACGGCCACCACCACCAGGGCGAAGATGAGGAGGATCCTCTTCACGAGGTCACCTTCGTCCCCTTCCACGCTTTCAACAGGACCTCGGAGGCACGGTAGGCGTTCGCCAGAATCGTCAGGACCGGGTTGAATCCGCCGTTCGTGATATGGTTGCTGGCGTCGATCACGTAGACGTTGTCAACCTCGTGGAGCTGGCAGTTTCTGTTCACCACGGATGTCTTGGGATCGTTGCCCATCCGGCAGGTTCCCGCCTGGTGCTGGCCGCCGCTGAGCCCGCCGCCGGGCGCCCGCTTCCAGGTTTCAGCCGCTCCCGCTTCCTTGAGCCAGGCTTCCGCCTTGCCCGCAATGTACCTGGCGATTTCGACGCTGTGCGGGTGCCTGCCTCCCGACAGCCGGGCCACGGGAATTCCCCAATGGTCCTTGACTTTGGGATCCGCCTGAACGCGCGCGTCGAAAACCGGCATCTCCTGCACCGGCCCCATGACGACAATCGTCCGCTTGTAGGCTTGTCGCACAAACTCCTTGTGCTCCGCTCCCCAGCGCGGAACCCACTGCGGGACCGATCCCATGAACTGATAAGGCAGGCGAATGAATTCGTTGGCCAGCATAGCTCCGCCGGCCATACCTTGGTTGCCGTGGCTGTAATCGCAGAGCGCGATCGAGGCACCCGGCCCCAGATCGTCGTAGGTGTCGTAGTCGAACAAGCCGGTGGCGCCCGCGTAGCTGTGAGACTGCAAATTCCTTCCCACCCAGTCGTACCGGTTCCCTAATCCGTTCGGGAACAGCTTGTGTTTGGTGTTCAACAGCAGCCTGGCGGATTCGACCGCGCCTCCGGATACGATGACCAGATCGGCGGTCTGCTCTTGCAGCCGGTCATTGGCGTCGAAGTACGCCACGCCCCTCGCCCGCCCCCGGTCATCCAGCAGAATCTCCTTGGTCATCGACTCCGTCCGGATCTCGCAGTTTCCGGTCGCCAGAGCCGCTGGGATCACGGTGTTGTGGGTGCCGGTTCGCGCGTCTACTTCGCAGGCGAAGCCCACGCACCAGCGGCAGCGCATACAGGAACGCCGGCCGTTG
Source organism: Bryobacterales bacterium (assembly GCA_963734625.1). Taxonomy (GTDB): domain Bacteria; phylum Acidobacteriota; class Terriglobia; order Bryobacterales; family Bryobacteraceae; genus CAVTHW01. The sequence goes on from CAVTHW010000003.1 coordinate 559,654, forward strand.
TACACCACCGTGTTGCGCAGCATGGGGATGTGGAACGGATGCAGGCCCAGCCGCTTCGCCGCCGGGTATAACACCTGGAACTCCTTATTCGGCGGAAGCGGCGGCATCGGCAGGGCCTTCTTGCGCGGAGCCTTGAAAACGTTCTCCGTGTCGTCGCCGGACACGCCCATCTCCCACTCGGCCTTCTCGTAATAAGGCTCCAGGTCGGCGTAGCTGATCGGCCAATCGTCCAGCGTGCTGCCCTCGACCGCACCGTAGGTCGAGCGCATGCGAAAATCCTTCTCCAGAAAGCGCCAGGCCATGGCGCCGTAACTGAACGTGCCGCCGCCGACGCAGGCCGCATTGTTGCTGTAACCTCCGTCGCTGGGGGTTACAATCGTTTCCCGCCCCTCGCCGTCCACGGTCACGCGCGGGTTGCGCTCATCGTCGGGTCCGAACCTGGCGCCCAACACCTGAGTGCGCTGGTTGTACAGATCGTCTTTCCGGTCGTCCGCGGCGGAGTGCCATTTACCCCGCTCCAGCAGAACTACGCTGACGCCGGCCGTGGCAAGTTCTTTCGCCACGACGCCCCCGCCCGCGCCCGCGCCCACGATCACCGCATTGACGTGCTTGAGAGCCACTTCCTCACCCCGCCTTCGGCTCGTCGTAGTGCTGGCGGCCGCGTATCGGAGGAAACGGCAGTCCGACCATCTTCCAGCTCACCCTGTCCCGGTTTCCGCCGTGGCGCGGGTCGCCGTAAAAGCCCTGCCGCGTGTGGGCCAGAATCAGATCGAAGAACGCTTTGGAGTTCTGCTCCGTATTCTGCAGTACTTCCACCTGTTGCTCGGACGGCAATTCCACGAAAGGCTTCCCGAATTGCTTGCGGCTCGCCGCATCTACCGCGGCGACGCCTTCACGGTAGGTCTTCTGGTGTTTCTTGAAGCACTTAGTCAGTTGAATGTCGATGTAGTTGATCACGCCGGCGGCCTTGGCGCCGGGATCTGCGTCCGTCGGGATGATCCTTTCGCAGATGGCCTCCACCGTCCCCGCTTCCGCGCCCGTAAAGAAGCGCCAGGAGCCTCCCGCGCCTAACCTGGCACAGGACATCGTGGCCCCCGCGGCAGCCAGCCCCGCTCCAATGAAGGTTCGCCGCCGCATCCTAGAGAGTTTGTCTTGCATAACAGACCACCAGTGCGGCCCTCCCGTACTTCTTTGAACCCGTCCTCGCGGCTATAGTCAGGCGCCTGTCAGAATGCGGTGCGTGCGCTCGGCATTCTCCCTGACTTCGTCCCGGAACTTCGGGAACATGCCCACGAAGACTGCGTCCGTCGGCTTGATGCTGTCGAATGCCAGCTTGAACGCCTGGTCCGCATTGGTGATGCGGCCCGCCGCCATGATCTTAAAGGCGAAGCAGGTCTTCTTAGTCTGCTTCATCACTTTGTACATGCGCGGAGGGTCATCGGCCAGATAGAGCTCGCCCAACGGGAGTTCGCCGCCCAGCAGCTTTCGCACTTCGTCCTGAGTCCGGGTCCGGTTGTAAACGCAGCCGGCGTAGAAATCCACGTCCCACCCCTGCTCTTCCACCATTTGGATCACTTCCGGCTTGTGCGTGCCGACGCCGACGATGGTGCCCGTGTCCCGCACCTTCTTGCACCACTCCCTGACCGTGTCCATCTGCCCGGTCTTAAACGCCGTGTCGGTGCTCTCGCCGTGGTAGTAGATCGACAGCGGCTTAAGCGTCTGGAGTACGGTGGTCGGGTCGCCCTGGCCTTGGACGATCAAGTGCATCTTGCCGCCCTCGGCTTGAAAACGTTGGAAATCCGGCAGGCCGCGGCTCCCATTGTAGTAGTTGAACGTGTTGATCCCGAACCGGTTGCACTGGTGCAGCACCGAGCAGACTCTGTCCGCCGTGAAGTACTCGGTCATTGCCTGCCCCAGCGTGTTATTGAAATGGGCAAATCCGTAAAACGTGTTGCACCCGATGATCAAGCGGCTGATCTCGGCATTACCGAACTTCACCTTCGGCACCTGGACCTCGGACGCCGGCACCGGAGGCGTCGTTGGCTGCTGCTGTCCTCCGCGGCCACCTGCTCCTGGTCCACCGCCTGGTGCTTGCCCGCGCCCAGCTCCCTGCGCCGGCGCTGCCACAGGCGCTTGCGCCGCCAACGAAGACGCTGCGCCAGAGAGTCCAGCCGCCAACGCGGCAGAGTGCAAAAAGGTCCTGCGTGTGTCTGACATTTAAATCGCTTTCTCTCCTTCTCGAAATCCCTATCGGCTCCAGCTCAAGCCCGCCATGGACGTTCCCGCTTCGTAACACCCGCTAACACGGCTACAGCAGTGTTTGCGTTATCCACTACCTGCCAGTCGAACATCCCAGCGCAGACAAAATCAGCTCCGTTCTGGAACGCAAACTGGAACGCATCCTTCGGAGGAATCGCACCCGCCGCCATTGTCTTGAAGGCGATCCACGGCTCCTTCCGACCCTGCATAAAGGCGGTCACATCCTCGGGAACCGGGCACCAAGTGTTGTCACGCTCAGGCTCTACTTTCGCCGACCAGTAGTCGGTCTTATGGAACGTCTTCATCCAGAAGTCGGGCGAGATGCCCTTACCCACGACGGCCTTGATCGTGTCGAGGTCGTGCGCGCCGACACCCGCCGGCAGGCGATTCTTGCGGATCAATTCCAGCGCCTTGGACATCTGGTCAAAGTCGCCCTGGCTGACGAGCCGTTCCGATACCGAACCGTGGATGTAGCACGCCGCCGCCCCGCTATCGATCGACTTCTGCACCGACTCCAATAGGACCCCGCCGCCGCAGTCTGAAATGAACTGGATCTTGCCGCCTTGCTTCCAGTGGTACTGAATCTTCGGAATGATTGATGGGGCAGTAAGAATCGCGTTGACCCCACACTTCTCCGCCAGCGCTAGCGTCTCGGAGAGCTTCGCGTCGGTGTAGTAGGCCCGCATGAGCCTGCCCACGTAGGAAAGATCCCGGGAGTGCGCCCATCCGCCGACCGGATTGCCGCCAAAGATCATGCGGCTAAGCTTCAGTTTGCCGAGTTGCGCCTGCGGCACCTGTCCCTTCAGATCCGCCAGCGTGCTCTCGCGGGCCGGCCCACGCCCCGGCGCCCCTGCTTGCGCACCTCGCCCGGGAGGTTGACCCGCTCCCTGCGCCGCCAATGAAGACGCGGCGCCGGATAGTCCGGTGGCCAAGGCGGCGGACTGCAAAAATGTCCTGCGTGTGTTTGGCATTCGGATTGCCCCTTTAATACATTATAGCGGCGGGCTGCCGGAGTCCTGGTTCCGGCAGCCCGATTGTGTCCTGCGTCTAGAACATCAGCTTCAACGCAAGCTGCATCCTTCTCGGGTCGCCTGCGCTGCTGATTTGCCCGTTGCTGGTCGAACCTACCGAGGCGCTGGGATTGCCAAATTGCGGAGTGTTGGTGATGTTGAACCCTTCCGCCCGGAACTGGAGCCGCAGTTCCTCCCTGATGCTGAAGTCGCGGCTGACGGAGACGTCAAAGTTGACCTTCCCAGGACCTCTAAACACGGTCGGGCCGGCGTTCCCGTACGTGAACGCCGCTGGCGACTGGAAAGCGTCGGTGTTGTACCAGCGCTTGAGCGTACGCTGCGATTTCGGGAGGACCGGGTCGCCAACCTGGTTAGCCCGGTTGGGGCCCGATCCGTTCAGGAGGTTGTTGGAATTGCCAACCCCGACCCCTGTCCCGGTTTGCATCGTGGTGATCAGATTCAGTTGCCAGCCCCTGCCCAGAGTGCCAACAATCCCCTTGGCGTTCTTCGCAAAAGTCGGCTGGTAATTGGATGTCAGCGTAAAACGCTGGCGGAGATCGCCGCTTGCCTCGCCTTTCGTTGCAAGCGTTTTCCCCCCCGCGAAGTAGAAAATGTTCCCATTGTCGATGGCATGCGCCCAAGTGTAGTTGGCCATGACGCCAACGCCGCCTGCAAACCTGCGCTCCAGGTTCAACTGCAGCGCATTGTAGCTGGAGTCCAGCCCATTCCTGCCCGCGTCGATGCCGGATACGAGCGGCCAGGTGCCATAGTATGGCCGCCGTGGATTCACAGCCCCTGGTCCCGGAGCTGCGTTATTAAGACCTGGGCCCCCTCTCGCCTTTCGTCCCAGGACTCCCACATAACTGGCGCTTCCCACAAAGCCGCCAAAGAATTCCTTCTGCAGCGTAAGGTTCCACTGCTCGACGTATGGAACGAGTAGGTCAAAAGCCACTGCGGTGATCGAGCCCGTGGGGTTCAGCGGATCGACCGCCGTGGCGGGCGGCAGGCCGTCGGAGATCCTGTTGATTGGGAAGCCGGGGGTCGCCGTTGTGATCGACATCGAACTGACGAATGGGGCGTTGCGGAACGCCATGTTGCTTCCCATGAGCCACGGCATGAAGCTGATGCCGAAGCCGCCCCTGAGCACCCAGCTTTTGGCGAAGTTGGCCGCGAAGCCGAAGCGCGGGGCGAAATTGTTCCGGTCCGGCCGGACCCCGGCAGTATTGGATACGCCATCTTGGCCGGCAATCACCATCCTGACGTTGGCGACGTCGAGGTTGGCGATCCGGTTGGTAGCTTCCGAAACCGGGCTGAAGTAATCGTACCGCAATCCAAGGTTGAGAGTCAGCCAGCGCGTGACCCTCCAGTCGTCCTGGAAGAATGCTGCATATTCCAGCAGCCTGTAGCCTGGCATGTTGACCAGGTATCTGTTGCGTGAAGTGCTAGCTGGATAGCCGGTCAGCAGGGAGGCGACGGAGTTGCCGCTGTTCTTAACCAGCCCGGAGGGGTCCATGGTGAGGTTGGCGTTAAAGGAGAAACTCCCTTGCCCGTTCGCGCTCTGGAACTGCGCGACCTGGCGGCGCCTAAGATCGCCTCCGATCTTGATGCTGTGCGCGCCCCTGGCCCAGAGGATGCTGCCCGCCGGCTGGAACAGGTTGTTGAACGTGATAAGCGGGATATAACCGCCATCACCCATGCTCCGGTAGCCGCCACTGGCGCTAATCTGCGCCATCCCGGAGGTGTTGTTGTCTACGTTTGAGTTCGCGATGCCCAGTTGGTCAGAGACGTTAATCCCGTAGTTGGGCGGCAAGCTGTTGATTGCAATGCGGCTGAAGGCGAACTTGAACTCCCCGACCAGCCGTGCCGTGAAGGTGTGCGTCTCACTCAAGCTCAGGTTCTGGGCGCGCTGAAGGCCGGGTCCGCCGAGGCTGGTGTCTCCCACCGGATTGATGCCGGTCTTGGGGTCAACTGGAAGCGCGCCGGGAATAAAGGTCTTGGTGTCGTTGAAAGAGTAGCGGCCAAAGAGGATGTCCGACTCCGAGAATCGGTGATCCACGCGGGTGTCAAGGGTCTTGTCGTTCTGTGTCTTTGGGTAAGACTGCTGGTAGTTGTTCGTGACCCCGCTGGTCAGCGGGTCCGGCCACAGATTGACAATCATCTTCCCGGTCCTGTCCATGGAGCTTTCTTGCACGACGTCGAACGGGAAGCGGGTCCGGGCAAACCCTGTCGGGCTGGAAGGGTCCAGCCGGGTGGTGGTTGGATCATAGATGGGGTTCACACCCGTGAAAATCCCCTGCTTCATTAGCACGGTCGGCACTGTGCTGGTCAGCGTAATCCCCTGAACGACACGATACTCTTCATAATCGCCGAAGAAAAAGGTGCGATTCTTCACGATTGGCCCGCCCAGGCTGGCGCCGAACTGGTTCTGTTTGTAGGGCGGTTTGGGGGTGAGGGCATCGCTTGGCAGTCCGGTGGCCGGGTCATTCTTCCGAATCGTGAAGAAGTTCTTCCCATCCAGTTTCTCGTTGCGGAAGAATTCGAACGCCGAGCCGTGAAACCGGTTGGTGCCGGACTTGGTCACGATGTTCACCACCCCGCCCGCCACTCTTCCCAGTTCCGCCGAATACATGTTCGTCTGAACCTTCATCTCCGCCATCGCTTCAATGGAGGGCTTTACGATGATGGAGCTGATGAAGCGCTCATTGTTGTCCATGCCGTCCATCAGGAAGTTGTTGTTAATGCCGCCCTGCGCGTTCACCGACACCGCTGAAGTTCGCCGGCGATCGTCCGGGCTGCTCCCTGTCGCCCATCCGCCGTTCAGATCGTTTGCTCCGGCAGTCAGTTGGGCCAAGGACACGAAATTGCGCCCCATAAGAGGAAGGTCCTGAACCGCGCGCTCCGTGAGCAGGTTGCTCAAAGCGGACGAGTCCGACTGCAAGGCCGGCGCCTCCGCGGTGACCTCCACCGTCTGGGTCACCTGCCCGACTTCAAGCCGAATCTCCTGCCTCAGCCGGTCACCAACGGCCAGCGCAACTTCGGCCGTGGTCCACGCCTTGAAGCCGCTCGCCTCGGCTCGCATGCTGTAGCGGCCGGACGGGAGCAACCTAATCATGTAGTTGCCTCCGCTGTCCGTGACTGCGGTGTATTCCGCGGCGGTTCCAGCATTTCTTGCGGTGACCTTCACGCCCGGCACAACTGCGCCTGAAGAGTCCGTTGCTGTTCCCAGGATGTCGGCCGTATTTACCTGCGCCATCAACAGCAGGGGCGCGCCTACCAGGAGCACCAGAAGGCAGACAAACCCTTTATTTACATTACATTGCGGCAAATACCGGAAAACCGATTTCCACCACACGCGCACTCCAAGACATCGTTGTTCCAATTTCCATTTCCCCCTTGTTCGCCCGGACCCGGGCATATCACGACCTGATTGCTAGAGACCCCACTGCCTAAACGGACGTTCCTATACTGCTCGCCTATAAGGATAGCCTTAGCTACTCGCCGTGTCAAGCCGATTGCGGTATCTGATACAACATACTAGACCAATCAAATCGAGATTGCGTATATCTCTACAGATAATTGATTTTAAAAGCTTTATTTCTAGTTGTTACGCGTTGTTACGTACCTACCAAAAGTACGTGGCGAGGATGTGTGGAGGCCCGGTCTCACCATTGATGATCCTCGTCGAGAATACCACCTCGAGGTTCTTTCGCTGCCAACCCTTGGGAGCATTGGCCTCGACCAGATCCATGTACTTCGGATTGGTCAGGAATTCGCCAGCCGCCATCGTTCCGTAGTACATGATTCCGGAGGCCACCACCGTCACCCGCTCTGTCGTCGGGTCGGAGTATCGCATGATGATGCCGTAGTCTTCGGCGAACGCCGCGTGCGGGATCGAAGCATCCACCATCCAGCTCCTGCGAGATTGATTCTCACGGTCCTCGATCCAGAAAAGCCCAGCAGCCCGGTCACTTTCGTAGCTGAAGCGCAATTGGCCGGTCAGCCGCATGATCCACTGGTTGTTGAAGCCGCCGATTAGCACCGCGGGGGCCGACCTCAAGTCCGCGAACGAGGTCTCCCTGGCCCTGCGCGCAATCGGCGTCTTCCCGTTCACCGTAACGAAGCTCGCCAGTCTTGAAAAGGTCAAGGCATCGGCCCAGGCAACCCGGTTCTGGACCAGCATGTCACGGATGGTGACAAACGACTGGGGATCCCCAGACTGAGTCGCGTTGGCGCCGGAAGCCATCCCTCCCCCCACGCAAATCAGCACGGAGTTCGAAGAATCCCACACCGGGCCCCAAAACTTCTCAAGCGCGGTCTCACGCATGGGCGCAATCACAGCAAAATAGGCGGTTGCACCCAGGGCCACAACCAGCACGACCGCCATCAGATAGCCCAACCGCCTTCTCGGCAGCCTTTGAGGAACCATTTCCGGTTCGCCAACAGCTGATACGGCTACCGTGGCCAAAGGTTCCTGTGCTTCAGGCTGCCTGAACACCGGCATGTACGCACCCAATGGCAGTTCGATGCGGACCTCGGTTGCGTGCCCAGGCTCCAAGTAATACTCGGTGAGCCGCCGGCGGACCTGTGCCGCCGTCATTCGAACCACTGGGTCCGCATTCGAATCGTACGCCGGATCCCGGCCGAACACCTCCACCCCCAGTGTTCGCTCCTTCAGCCGGTCTGTGTGGCCTTCCAGAGTTTGTTCAACCACGTAGCGCAGCAGGCTCGGATACCGCCGGCTGATGCTGAACTGAGGAGTATTCAGGACCCGCTCCAACTGCTCTTGAACGGCGCGGCGGTCCTCGTCGCTCTTCGGAACCCAGTACCCATTCCCAGCCGGAGCTTGGGGAGACACGTCTTGACCTGTTTGTACCACTCATCCCCTCTACAGCTAGTTGATTATACTCCCCCGAAGCCCATCAGCGAAACGCTGTTCCACCCGGGAACGCCTGAGCCGCTACACCGCCGCCATGCGCAACGAGCAGCCGGATTGTGTCCCCATCCGGCCCTTCGTCGCTGAGTTCACGGCAAAGTACGCGGGCTACACCAATCAGGAGCTTGTCCACGACTTTAAGAAGGCTTTCCTCGCCGTCAGGAAATGCGCCGCCGACTTCGACTGGGACGCCCTCGTGCCCAACATGGTCTACGTCTGGACCGGACTCACCCAGGCCATCGGACTCCGCTACTACGGCATCCCCGGCATCCATACCTCGCCCGACATGGGCTTCCAGTACCTTGAGCCGCCGGAAGATCAGGCCTTCATGCGGGAGGACGAGTACGACGCTCTGATCGATGACCCTACCGCCTTCCTCTTTAATGTCTGGTTCCCGCGCGTCTGCACCGAAGCGAGCGAAATCGGCCAGCCCACCACCTACCGCAACAACCTTTCCCTGGTTAAGGGCGGCATGGCCATGCTGCATTACTTCCAATCCTTCGGCCCGCAGATCGATCGCATGCGGCAGGAGTCGGGCACCCCGCCCGCCATCGCCGGCATCTTCAAGGCGCCCCTTGACATACTCGCCGATAAGCTGCGGGGCTACGTCGGGCTGACCATGGACCTGCACACCCAGCCCGAGAAGGTGCTGCGGGCCTGCGAAGCTCTGATGCCGCACCTCTGTCACGTGGGACTAAGCACCGCCGATCCTTACCAGCGGTTGCCTATCGGTTTCTGGATGCACCGGGGCGGCGTGCCCTTTGTCACGCCGGCCCAGTTCAAGTCGCACTATTGGACCACGCTCCGCCCCATTATCGAAGAGTTCTGGAAGCACGGCCACCAGACCTTGTTCTACGCCGAAGGTGACTGGACTTACCATCTGGATGATTTCGCGGAGTTACCCGAACGGAGCATTGTCTACCACGTGGATCGCGGCGACATATTTAAGGTTCACCATAAGCTGGGACATAAGTTCTGCCTAAGTGGCGGAATCCCGAATTACCTCCTGAGTTTCGGCTCCCCGCAGGAGGTGCGCGAGTACTGCAGAAAAGTGATCGAGGGGGTGGCGCGCGAAGGCGGCTACATCATGGATGCCAGCGCGATCATGCAGAGCGACACTCGCACCGAGAACCTTCGGGCGCTGACCGAGGCCACGCGAGACTTCGGCGTATACTCGGGCAGCAGCCACAGGGTTAGTCCTCCGGAGGAAGCGCTGGCAGACCGCCAGCTACCCGGTTTGTCGGGCCAGCGTGAGTCCAGGATTCGCCCTGGCGTATGCACGCCCTGGGAGGGAGAAGTGGCTCCCGCCGATCACGGGAGACCCTGAACTGGTCCGCCGCATCTGGGAGTTGACGGATTCCTTCGCCAATACCTTTATCTGGCAGTGCCTGCTTAGCTTTTAGCGGGGATCCCAAATACTTTTTCGGCGTAGACCCGGCTCAGGCGCAAATCCTCTTCGAGCGGGCGCGTCACCGCCGTCTCGTTCCGGTAAGCCAACTCCACCACAATTAGCGGCGGCAATCTCAACTTCCTCACCGTGGCCGCGATCTCAACGTAGTCGAGATCCCCTTCTCCAAAGGATTCGAGCCAGAGCTTGTCTTTCGAGTTCCGGACGTGGACCTCGGTCACCCGCGCCCCGGCTTCACGCAGCAACACGAGCGGGTCCATGCCGCCTTGGTACATCCAATCCAGATCCGGGCAAAGCGACACGTAGTTCTCATCGGTGTTCTTCAGAATATGGCGCCACTCGCGCGCGTTCTCTGCCATCTCCGGATTGTGGTGGTGAATCCTGAACTGCAAACCCTTCGCCGAGAGTGCGCGGCCCATGCGGTTGAGCGATTCCGCCTGAATGGTTAGCTCCGCGTCCGACTTCTGCGCACCCTGAGGCAACGGATTCGGGTTGTTCACCACCGCGCCGCATCCCAGGTCCTTGCAAAGCTCGCCGATCTCCACTGCGCGCGCGATGGTTGCATCCGCCAGCGCAGCCTCGTGCATGGCCCCGCCCACATAGACCGAAGGCATCGATAGACCGTTCGACCGCGCCAGCTTCAGGACCCGGTCCCGCAGTGCTGGGCCAAAAAATCCATCACTCAGCTCGACGCTCCGGAACCCGGCATTGCGAGCCATCGCGAAGACTTCATCAAGCACATCCGCCAAAGACTTCTTCTGCCGGGAAGCGTACTGCTGCCATATGTACCCCGCCACTGAAAGCTGGGAAGCTGTCTGCTGTGCCGCCATCAGCAGGCCCCCCGCCCCCGCCAGTATCGCCTGCCTCCGTGTCACTGCCCCGCTGCATTGTGCCATTTCCGCTCCCCCCTCCGTGTCCTCTTTGCCTCTGCGGTGAATCTTATTCGCTTCTCTATACCAATGTATAATCCTGACAGTCAAAGCCGGGCGCTGAGAGGCACCTACTGGTCTTCTGTCGCCGCCCGACTTCTTTCGATACCCCGGTGGTACCCCTGCAGCGATTGGACCGGCGTCGTTCCGGCCTGGCGCCGGGCCGCGATGCCTTTGGCCGCGGCGTGGGCGCCGGCCAGGGTCGTTATGTATGGCACCTTGTGCTTGATCGCATTCTTGCGGATGTAGGAATCGTCGTACTGGCTCTGCCTGCCGGACGGCGTGTTGATAATCAGGTGGATCTCGCGGTTCTTGACGAGATCCACGATGTGAGGACGCCCTTCGTGGGTCTTCTTCGACGACCTGCGCCTTGATGCCGTGCTGCTGTAGACAGGCCGCCGTGCCAACGGTGGCCATGATCTTGAAACCCAGTTCGGCGAACTGCCGGGCCGCTTCGACCACCGCCGGCCGGTCCTTCTCCGCAACCGTAATGAGCACCGTGCCCTCCAGGGGCAAGGTCTGCTGCGCCGCCTCCTGGGCCTTGAAAAACGCCTCCCCGAACGAACCGGCCAGGCCGAGCACTTCTCCGGTGGAGCGCATCTCCGGTCCAAGCAGAGGGTCGACCTCCGGGAACATATTGAACGGGAAGACCGCTTCCTTGACGCCGTAGTGCGGAACCGGCGCGCTGGTCAGATTCAGGTCGGCCAGCTTGCGGCCCAGCATCACTTGCGTGGCCGCGCGAGCCATCTGGATATTGCACACTTTGGATACCAGCGGAACCGTGCGGGAAGCGCGCGGATTGGCTTCGAGAACATACACGGTGTCGCTGGCGATGGCATACTGCATGTTCATCAGCCCGACTACGCCCAGTTCGACGGCAATCCGCCGGGTGTACTCCTGAATCGTCTCGATGTGCCGCGCGGGGATGCTGACCGGAGGAATGACGCAGGCCGAGTCGCCCGAATGCACGCCGGCCAGCTCAATGTGCTCCATGACCGCCGGGATGAATACGCCCGCGCCGTCGCAAATGGCGTCGGCCTCGGCTTCAATGGCGTTCACCAGGAATTTGTCGATCAGGATCGGGCGTTCCGGCGTCACATCCACCGCGGCCGCCATGTAGTGACGCAGCATCTCTTCGTCGTAGACGACTTCCATGCCGCGCCCGCCCAGCACGTAGGAAGGCCGCACCATCAGCGGATAGCCGATGCGCTCGGCAACCGCGACGGCCCGCTCCACGTCTACCGCCATGTCCGATTCCGGCATGGGGATGTTCAGCTTGGCCATCATTTTGCGGAAACGGTCCCGGTCTTCCGCCAGGTCGATCGTCTCGACCGAGGTGCCCAGGATCTTGACGCCGTTGGCCGCCAGTTCCGCGGCGATGTTCAGGGGCGTCTGCCCTCCGAACTGCACGATGACGCCGATCGGTTTCTCCTTCTCGTAAATGCTGAGCACGTCCTCCACCGTCAACGGCTCGAAGTACAGCTTGTCGGAGGTGTCGTAGTCGGTCGAAACGGTCTCCGGGTTGCAGTTGACCATGATCGACTCGTAGCCTTCCTCGCGCAGCGCGAAAGCGGCATGCACGCAGCAGTAGTCGAACTCGATTCCCTGCCCGATGCGGTTGGGGCCGCCGCCCAGCACCATAACCTTCCGTGGATTGGCGCTGGCTTGCGACTTGTCGGCGATGTTGTAGGTGGAGTAGTAGTACGCCGCGTTCTCCACGCCGCTGACCGGGACCGCCTCCCAGGCCTCCGTGAGTCCCATCCGCGTTCGCTGTTCACGGATCTCGTGTTCTTCGCAGTGCAGCAGTTTGGCGAGGTACCGGTCGGCGAAACCGTCCTTCTTCGCCCGCGCCAGCAGTTCGCCGGGGAGCGCGCCGCCGCGGAACTTCAGGATTTCCTCCTCGAGTTGGACCAGTTCCCGCATCTGCTCGATGAACCACGGCTTGATGTGCGTCTTCTCGTATAACTGCTGAGTGCTCGCCCCTTTCCGCAGGGCCTCGTACATGATGAACTGGCGCTCACTGGTGGCGTGGGCGAGCATGGTCATGAGCCGCGGCAGCGGCCGCGAGTGAAAGTCCTTGGCGAAGCCCAGGCCGTAGCGCCCGATCTCCAGCGAACGGATGGATTTCTGGAGCGCCTCCTTGTACGTTTTCCCGATGCTCATGACTTCGCCGACCGCCCGCATTTGGGTGCCCAGCTTGTCTTCGGCCCCTCGAAATTTCTCGAAAGCCCAGCGCGCGAACTTCACGACGACGTAGTCGCCGGACGGCGTGTACTTGTCCAGCGTGCCGCTGCGCCAGTATGGAATCTCGTCCAGCGTCAGGCCGGCCGCGAGCTTCGAGGAAACCAGGGCGATCGGAAAACCGGTGGCCTTGGAAGCGAGCGCCGAGGAGCGCGACGTTCGGGGGTTGATTTCGATGACCACCACCCGGCCGGTCTTCGGATCGTGCGCAAACTGAATGTTGGTTCCGCCGATGACCTGTATGGCTTCGACGATCCGGTAGGAGTACTCCTGCAGCCTGGCCTGCAACTCCGGCGAAATGGTGAGCATGGGCGCCGTGCAATAGGAATCGCCCGTATGCACGCCCATGGCGTCCACGTTCTCGATGAAGCACACGGTGATCATCTGGTTCCGGGCGTCGCGCACGACCTCCAGTTCCAGCTCTTCCCACCCCAGCACCGACTCCTCGATCAGAATCTGTCCGACCAGGCTGGCCGCGATTCCCCGGCTCGCCACCACCCGCAACTCTTCCACGTTGTAGACCAGCCCGCCTCCGGTTCCGCCCATCGTGTAGGCGGGGCGGATCACAACCGGGTAGCCCAATCGGGCGGCGATGCGCTCGGCCTCCTCCACCGAGAAGGCGGGATCGCTATTGGGCATGTCGATCCCGAGACGGTTCATCGTTTCCTTGAAAGCGATGCGGTCCTCGCCCCGTTCGATGGCATCCACCTGGACGCCGATCACCTTGACGCCGTACTTCTCCAAAGCGCCGGCCCTGGCGAGCTCGGCACACAGGTTGAGCCCCGATTGGCCGCCCAGGTTCGGCAGCAGCGCGTCGGGGCGCTCCTTTTCGATGATTTGAACAATGCTCTTCAGATTCAGGGGCTCGATGTAGGTGATATCGGCCATGCCGGGGTCGGTCATGATCGTGGCCGGGTTGGAGTTGACCAGCACGATCTGGTAGCCCAGCGCGCGTAACGCCTTGCAGGCTTGCGTGCCGGAATAGTCGAATTCGCAGGCCTGACCGATGACGATAGGGCCGGAGCCGATAATCAGAATCTTATGGATGTCGTTGCGACGTGGCATACGATGAGTGGTCCAGTCTGAGGGTAAACAGCTATTATCCACGAAAGGGCTACAGTTGCACTCTGGAGAACAGGTAGGTGCCGAGTGCCAGCAGGGCCGCGGTGATGACCGACATTACCGCCAGGTCGGTCGCGGCGCCGAAGTGATAGCCGCCCCCCAGCAGCGCCCCGCGCAAACCGTCGACCCCGTAAGAGAGCGGGTTGAGCGAAGCGACGATGTCGATCGCCTTGAGTGTGTTGTTCAGCGGAAACAGTGCGCCGGAGAGGAAGAAGATCGGCATCACCAGAAAGCTCATCACCAACTGGAACCCCTGGAAGTCGGCCAGCACGGAGGCGATCGACGTGCCTAGCGCCGTAAACATGACGGCGATCAGCGCCATGTAGACCAGAGCCGTGGGCCACGCGCTCCAGCTTGCCGGACGGAACCCAACCGCGAAACAGATCCCCACCACAATCACGCCCTGGAACATGGCCACGGTCGCGCCGCCCAGGGTCCTCCCGATCATGATCATCAGCCGGGGCACCGGCGCCACCAGCGTCTCCTTCAGGAAACCGAATTGCCGGTCCCAGATCAGGTCGATGCCGGAGAACAGCGCCGTGAACAGAATGGTCATGCCTACCACGCCCGGCGCCAGAAACTGGATATAGTCGCCCTGGCCCGCCTTGCGGAAGATGGGGCCGAAGCCCAGGCCGAAGCCCAGCAGGTACAGCACTGGCTGGCCCAGCGATCCGATGATACGCGAGCGCGAGCGCATGTAGCGCTTCAACTGACGGACCCATAGAACGTATACCGCGTTCATTTCGGTCTCCTGGTCCACACCCGCGCGAAGTTGCGCAACTGGTCCACGCTCGAGGCGTCTTCGTCCCGGATCGAGGTGCCGGTCAGAGCCAGAAAAGCCTGCTCCAGGGTGTCCGATCCGGTCTGCTGTTTCAGCTCCTGGGGCGAGCCCTGGGCGACAATGCCCCCGTGATCGATGATCGCAATGCGGTGCGCCACCCGCTCGGCCTCCTCCATGTAGTGGGTAGTCAGGAACACGGTGACCCGCTCCTCGACGTTGAGCTTCTTGACGTGCGTCCAGAGTTGATTGCGGGTCTGAGGATCAAGGCCCAGGGTCGGCTCGTCCAAAAAAAGGATCTTCGGAGTGTGCAGCAGCCCGCGGGCGATCTCCAGCCGCCGCCGCATTCCGCCGGAAAAATGTTTCACCAGGTCTTTGCGCCGGTCCCAGAGCTCGAACAGCTTCAGCAGACTCGCGATGCGCTCGGTGCGGAGTTTCCGGGGCACGCTGTACAGCACGCCGTGAAACTCCATATTCTCGTAGGCTGTCAGCTCGTCGTCCAGGCTGGGGTCCTGGAAGACGATTCCAAAACAGCGCCGCACCTGGTTCTGCTGAGTTGCGGGGTTCAGGCCGTTGAGCTCCACCTTGCCCGAGGTCGGCCGCAAGAGCGTGGTCAGCATCTTGATGGTGGTGGTCTTGCCCGCGCCGTTCGGCCCCAGAAAGGCGAAGATCTCACCCTCGGCGACCTCGAAGGAAATGTCGCGCACCGCGGTGAAGTCGCCGAACTTCTTCACAAGGTGCTCCGCCCGGATCATCAGCTACCCATGGTGACACGCAAACCCGCGAAGGCGCAAAGGCGCTTTGTGGCGGTTGTGCAGTGAACAACGTCGACGCGGCCGCGGTGGGGATCGCCGGCCAGCCTTTACCCACGAAAGCCGGAGGTAAAGCACTGATGTAGCGGCATTTGTCTCTAACTCATATGAATGTGCGCGCGTATGGCATCGCGATACGTGGCTGACGAGAGCGATTGTTCTTGCCATGAATCCGGTTTAGTGGCAACATCATAACCGCAGGCAGAGTCAATTGATGCTGTCCTCCCGCTGCCCCCAGGGCGCTTCGATCACCGCACAGTGCGAAGCGCCCTATTTATTTGTCAATAAGAGGTTCAACCATGAAAATCTCGAAGCGGACGATGCGGCTTGGTCTTGCCGCAGCGATTGTGGTCATGCTGGGGACATGGCTTGTCTCCGCCCAAAACTCCGGTGACGCCCTTGCCCGGGGCTTCCAGAACCCGCCGGACAGCGCCAAACCGCGAGTCTGGTGGCACTGGATGAGCGGCAATATCACCAAGGAAGGCATCAAGGCCGACCTTGAATGGATGAAGCGTGTCGGCATCGGCGGCTTCCAGAACTTCGACGCCAATCTCAGCACGCCGCAAGTCGTCGAAAAGCGTCTGGTCTACATGACGCCGGAGTGGAAGGACGCCTTCAAGTACGCCACCACCCTGGCCGACCAGTTGGGTCTGGAGATGGCGATCGCCGGTTCGCCCGGATGGAGCGAGAGCGGCGGGCCATGGGTCACGCCGGCGCAGGCGATGAAGAAGTACGTGTGGAGTGAGACGCGCGTGGAGGGCGGGCGCCCGTTCACCGGCGCGCTGCCCAAGCCGCCATCCGCCACCGGATCGTATCAGAACATCGGCGGCGGCCGCGGCCGCGGAGGCACTACCGACGGCCCCTCCGCAGTACTACGCCGATAGCGCCGTGGTGGCCTATCGCGCCCCGGACAGCGACCGCACGCTCACCGAGATGCAAGCCAAGGTCACGTCCAGCGGCGGCCAGTTTAACCTTGCCGCGCTGACCGATGGCGATCTGGTCCAGTCCACGCTTCTGCCGGCCGCTCCGGTGGATCAGAAGGCCTGGATCCAGTTCGAGTTCCCGCGTCCCCAGACCATCTCCGGGCTCACCTTCATAGCGGGCGGGGGCGGCGGCGGAAGGGGCTTCGGCGGCGGCCGCGGCGGCGGTGGCACCAGCAATCAGGAACTGGAATCGAGCGACGACGGCCAGCAGTTCCGCACGGTTGTGCCGATTCCCTCCGGTGCGCGAACCATCGCCTTCCCCGCGGTCACGGCGAGGTTCTTCCGCGTGACTATCCGCACCCCGGCGCCGCAGGCGGCGGCGGGCCGCAGCGGAGCCGGTGGCGGCGGCTTCGGCGGTTTCGGAGCGCCTGCCGGCGGAGCCCGTCAGGGCGCTCCGGCTCAGCCTGCCGCACCGGCTGGAACCCAGGTGGCTGAACTCGTTCTCCACGGCGCTGCCGTGAACCGGTTCCAGGAGAAGGCGGCGTTCTCGGCAGCAAGCGGAATCTACGCGATGGCCACTCCCGCCGTTGCCGCGGCCGCGGCCATACCTAAGACCGATGTCGTCGACCTCACCTCCAGAATGCGCGCCGACGGCACGCTCGACTGGACGCCGCCCGCCGGCCGCTGGGTCGTGCTCCGCATCGGCTATTCGCTCACCGGGGCGCGCAATTCCCCGGCTTCCCCCGAGGCCACGGGCCTCGAAGTGGACAAGCTTAACAAGGGCTACGTCAAAGCCTACTTCGACAACTACCTCGGCCAGTACAAAGACGCGACCGGCGGCTTGATGGGCAAGCGCGGCCTGCAGTACATGATCACCGACAGTTGGGAGGCCGGCGTCGCCAACTGGACCGACGACATGATTGCCGAGTTCACCAAGCGGCGCGGCTACGACATGCGTCCCTGGCTGCCGGTGCTGACCGGCCGCGTGGTGGAAAGCGCCGAGGCCAGCGACCGTTTCCTGTGGGATTTCCGCAAGACCATGTGCGATCTGGTCGCGGAATACCACTACGACCAGCTCACCACGCTTCTGAACGAGCGCGGCATGGCTCGTTACACCGAATCGCACGAGTCCGGCCGGGCGTTCATCGGCGACGGCATGGAGGTCAAACGCAACGCCGACATTCCCATGAGCGCCATGTGGACCGCGATGCCGCCAGGCAACACC
Organism: Bryobacterales bacterium; assembly: GCA_963734625.1. Classification (GTDB taxonomy): domain Bacteria; phylum Acidobacteriota; class Terriglobia; order Bryobacterales; family Bryobacteraceae; genus CAVTHW01. Next base: position 577,294 of record CAVTHW010000003.1, read on the forward strand.
AGCGCCGCGGTACGACGCCGACATCCGCGAGTCGGCCTCCGTGGCCCACATCTACGGCCAGAACCTGGTGGCCGCCGAATCGCTCACCGCCAGCAGCGGCGCGTAGTCCTGGTCTCCCGAGACGCTGAAGCCCACGGCGGACCGGGAACTGGCCATGGGCCTGAACCGCTTCGTGATCCACACCTCGGTTCACCAGCCGCTCAACGACAAGATTCCCGGCCTGGGCCTGGGACCCTTCGGCCAGTGGTTCACCCGGCATGAAACCTGGGCGGAACTGGCCAAGCCGTGGACCACGTATCTGGCCCGCAGCTCTTACATGCTCCAGCAGGGCAAGTTCGTGGCCGACATCGTCTACTACTACGGCGAGGACTCCAACATCACCGCCCTGTTCGGCAGCAATCCGCCGCCGATTCCCGCCGGCTACAGCTTCGACTACATCAACGCCGACGCGCTGAAGAACCGCCTGAGCGTGACGGGCGGCCTGCATCACCACCGCCACGGGCATGAGCTACCGCGTGCTGGCGCTCGATCCCAACAGCCAGCACATGTCGCTCGCCGTGCTGCGCAAGATCCGCGACCTGGTGAACGCCGGCGCGGTCGTGGTGGGGCCCAAGCCCATCGACTCGCCCAGCGAGGCCGACAACCAGGCGGAGTTCAACACCATCGCCGACCAGGTCTGGGGACCGGGCCTCGGCAAGGGCAAGGTGTACGGCAGCGGCACGATTGCCGAGGCACTCACCGCCCTTAAGACCGGTCCGGACTTCGAATACACGAAGCCGCAGCCGGACACCAGCCTCATGTTCGTGCACCGCAAGCTGACCGACGGCGACTTCTACTGGGTCAGCAACCCCAACAATCGCGTCGAGACCCTGGAGGCCACTTTCCGGGTGCAGGGCAAGGCGGCCGAGATCTGGCACGCCAACACGGGCGCGATGGAGCCCGCCTCTTACCGCATCGCCAATGGGCACACCACCGTTCCGCTGCGCCTGGAGCCGCATGACGCCGTATTCGTCGTATTCCGCAAGGCGTCCAGCGCGCCGTCGCGCACGCTGCCCGCGAAGGTGGAAACGCCAATCACCACGGTGGCTGGCGGTTGGGATATCGCCTTCCAACCCAATCGCGGGGCGCCCGCCAGGATCACGCTCGGCACGCTGAGTTCGTGGAGCGACAGCACCGACGCCGGAGTGAAGTACTTCTCCGGCACGGGCACTTACACCAAGACCATCCAGGCGCCGGCGGACTGGTTCAAGCGCGGCGCGACGCTGTGGCTGGACCTGGGCGACGTGAAGAATCTGGCCGAGGTCTCGGTCAACGGCAAGCCGCTCGGCATCCTCTGGAAGACGCCGTTCCGGGTGGACGTGACGAGCGCGCTCAAGCCGGGCGCCAACAGCGTCGGAGATCAAGGTGACGAACCTTTGGGTGAACCGCCTGGTCGGCGATCAACAGCCCAACGTCACGACGAAGTACACCTATACGTCGCAGCAGTTCTACCGCGCCGATTCGCCGCTGCTGCCCTCGGGCCTGATTGGCCCGGTTCAGATTGTGAGGAGCCGAGTAGCCGGGCTAGAACGGCTGCCCCTGTTCGAAGACCACATCGAGCGGAATACCGGCGCTGCCGATCCGCTCGATGTCGGTCTTGAGGGCCGGGCTCAGCGAGCCGTTTTCCTGGACGAAGCGAACCGCGCCGTCGTAGTCGCCGTCGCCCTGCAACTGGATGATCTTCGCCGACAGGCTGTCCACCGCGGCCCGCATCTTATCGGCGTGAACGCGATAGGTCCCGGTCTTCTCGTCGCGCGAGAAAGCGCCCATCTTGGCGAAGTAGTTGAAACGCACCAGATTGGCGATGCCGTGCGCCTCTGACGCGCCAAAGCGGATGGAGCGGAAGATGCCGGCCAGAAAGGTCACATAGTTGTCCATGAGCTGGCTGTCGCGGTAGTCGCCGCGCTCGATCAGCTTGTCGATCAGGTACAGCCCCAGAACGTCCGCCTTACCTTCTTCCAGGCCGGAGGCTTGATCCTTCAGGGCCTCGCGAACCGTGCCTTTGCCGGTCAGGGTGTTCTTTATGCCCAGCCCGTGCGCCACCTCGTGGAACATGGTGTCGGCAAAGAAGGCGTCGAATTTCACGTTGGCGCGCTGATCCTCGGCAATGAGCAGGTTGGCGATGGGAACCATGATCTTGTCGAACTTGGCCCGCATAGTGTTCTTGAGCTGCAAGCGCCGCGCGCCCTTCTTAAGCTGGACCTCCTCGTCGTTGGGCAGGTTGATGGCGATAGTCTTCCCGCCGGCATTGGAGTCGCCGGCGTAGTACAGCACGTCGTAAACGTTCAGATCGGAATCCGAGCCCGGCTTCTCCTTCTTGTACGCGTCGGCGACCGGCAGCCCCTTCTGCAACTCCGGCAGCAGGACCGCGTAGCGCGCCAGCCGGCGGCTCCACTCCTTGTCCTTGACCAGGACGTAGGCTTCGTAAGCCGCCTTATAGCCGAACAGGCGGTCCTCGTAGGTCTCGATCGGCCCGATCACCACGTCCACGGTATTGGTCTTCATGTCGAGCCAGGCCATGTCGCTGGCTCGGTATTCGTCGGTAGTGAGCGCCTGTGCGCGCAGCTCCAGATACTTGCGGAGACCTTTGTCCTCGGCCAGCGCGGCCGCCTCGCGGAGCTTCGCGGCGGCCATTTTCAACGGCGCGGCGTACGCCTCGTGGTAGGGCACGGCCACCAGGCCCCCGCCCGAGGGCCGCGTCACCAGCGTATAAAGGCTCTTTAGCTGTTTCGCCGCCTCGGGGGAGGCGGAGGCGGCCGCTTCAAACTGGCCCTTGGTCATGTCGGGGGGATAGAAATCCGCTCCGAGGGGTTTCGCCCCGACGCCGCTGACAAACGGTTTGTTGTCGTCCAGCCGGTCCCATGGGCCGTAGTTGATCTCCACGAATCGCCGCGCGTCCGGATCGCCGATCTTGGCCAGCAGCGACTCCCGGTCGCCGTAGGCCTGCTGCCAGTACAGACCGTCCATCACCTTGGCGGCGTCGATCAGGAGCGGGATCATCCGCCGTTCCTTTTCGGTGAGGCCGGCCGGGGAGGTCTCCAGCCGCACCGTGGCGTATTCGGCTACTTTCTCTCTCAGCGTGGGTTGGGTCACCTTCGTCTCCGCGCTCTGCCGGCAGCCCAGCAGGGCCAGCCCCGTTGTCAGGCACAGCAGGACTCCGCATTTCGCTCGCATGGGTCTCCTGTTGCGATTGTAGCGAATCGCCCCTACTCGCTCGAAGGGACGGAGGGTGGTAACGACTATTTTGCCGCCAGTTCGTAGTAGACGGTCTGGTATTCCGGTTGCATCTTTAATACGACGGTTCCAGCTTCGACGGTGAGCGGCACTGAACTACGCCGTTTTCCAGTAACATCCAAAGCCCAGGCCTTAAGTTCACCCGCATGGCTGCTCCGGATACGGAGGTCGCCGACAATCGGCTCCAGCAGAGCGGCGCCCTCGCCAGGGGACTTCAGATGCCAAGATGGACCCAGGCGCGACGTCTGCGAGGTCTTCTCGTACTCCATCCCAGGGCTGCGCGCCGGACCGACCGCGGTCACTAGAAGCCGTGCCGCCGAGGAGATGGGGGCTCGGCCCGTCATGGCGGTGACCCAAACCGCCCCGAACCGGTTCGCGCTGGCCAGCCTTACATCGGCCAGGATGTGAGCCTGTGAGGAAAGAAAGCCGACGATCGCCTGCGATCGCGGCGTGTCGATGTGCACCAGACCCTGCTGCGCATCCCAGGTCAGTTCACCGGTGATCGAGATCGCCCTAAGTTTCTTGGGATCCCAAAACTTGCCGATGTCGCGCACGACCGGCTTTCTGCTATCTTCGACGAAGCGGTAGCCTACTTTCCCGACCAGCGCGGCGGCCAGCGGGAGCGGCTTGCGGTCTTCCGTCCACTCGTAGACGCTCTTTGATGTGTACAAGGACTCGGCCACCAGCGGGGCTTCCTTGACGTCCTGCCGGTACCACATAGCGGCGGCGGCGGGGAACTGCAGGATCTGGGGTGGGTTTCCGAACAGATCGAAAGAACCCGTACCCAAACGGTCACGGAAGTCGGGGCTGAAATAGCCGAACTGCAGGGAGCCATCCCAGCCTTGCAGGAGCCCGTAAGCCGTCATCAGCGCCGTGCCTTCGAGCGAGTACTCGTTCGGCAGACACGTATTCCATTCGCTGACGGTCAGCGGGCGACCGAGTATCTGCTCCCACGCTTTCTCGGTAACCAGGTTTCCCACACCCAGGTAAGCGATTGTGTTCTGTGCAGGATCGACGGCCTTAACCATCGGCAGGTTGTGAAAACTGGCCGTTGCGATGCGCCACCGGAGGTCGCCCTGGCCCTGTGGGTGGTCCCAATAGCCATGCCGGTCCACATAATCGAATTTGCTCTGGCCCAGCATATGGACGCGGGTCGGGAATCCGTGGCCCTGCCAGTTGGTTCCGGCGATGGGGACCTTTACGCCAGCCTGGCGCATGACCTCGCGGCTGGCGCTCCAGTACTTCTCTTCCAGTTCGTAGCAGAAGCGCAACTGGTCCTGTCCGCGCACCCGGCGCTCCGGAGTCTCCTGGATGCGCCGCTCGGTGAAATCCGTGTTCCGATAGAGCGGGATGCGCTGACCGGCGTCCAGCCCCTCGCCGGGGGCCAGCGGGGACTTCCCGTCCACCGTCCACGCCCGGAGGAGCCCGGCATTGTCCTGGTACTTCTTCCGCAGCCACTGCTGGAACTGGTCTTCCAGTTCCGCGCGGAAAGGCTCCTGGACGGTGCCCCAGAACAGCGAATCTTCGTTCAATACTTCGACCATGGCCAGGGTCGGGTCGTTGGCGTAGCGTTTTTTGGTGTAGGGGTTGACGTGGGTGAAGACATCCCGCATTCGCTGGTGCAAGATGGAAGCCACCTTCGCGTTGGAGAACTCCGCGTAGGAAGCCGGCCCCCCCTGCGGAAGGCCGGGGATGTTGTCTCCAGCTTTGAACGGGAAGGTGAGCGGATAGTCCACGTCGAGAATAATGTAGATGCCGTTCTCGCCCAGTTTGTAGATGAGGTAGTCCAGGCGATCCCAGCCGGACTCGCTGTAGTCGAGGGAGGTCTTGCCGTTGCGGTCGTTGAGAAACTCCAGACCATGCAGGCGGGTGATATTGATCCCCTGACGGCGCATGCGCTTGACGGTGTAGTCGAGCTGCGCCTTGGGCAGCGTGTTCATCTGCGCGCCGAAGAAACGCACGGGCGTGCCGTCCTCGAACACAAAACGGTCGCCTCTGGCGGAGACAAATCCGTGTTTCCCGGTGGGGGCTTCGACCAGGTCGCTGCAATCGAGGACGTTCGGCTGGAAGTCGTCCTGAGCCGGTTGCAGGGGGAAGGGGGCGGGCTGCTCCCCGGCTCCCGACACTGGTAAAAACAGCCCCCAGGGCATGATCGCCAGGATGGCTGAGAGAAGCGCGGCTGCAAGGCTCAGTCTGAACATTTGCGCACCACCTGAAATGGATCTTCGACGGCGCCGGGCGCCGTTAGAGTTACCAGCATATCCAAGTGGCCACCCCCGGCGACTGCGGAGATCAGGAGACGATGCTGCTCAGCCAGCGAAAGAGCCGTGGACGGGGACTTTCGGGTGACAGTCTGTCTTGGCACTCGATGCGAGCAGGGGTTGGGGATGCCAAGCCCGCGTTGAACACCGCCACCAGGTCTTGCTCGGGGTAATCGATGATTCGGGCGTATTGCCGGATGTAGCTGGTGGTGTAGACGCCGCCCGGGAGCTTATCGAAATCCCCCCGTTCAATTGCGGTCAAGTAGTCCGCTCCGATATTGGTTTGCGCGACGATTTGATCGACGCTGATCTTCCGCGAGCGCCGGAACTCCGCCAGGTCCGGCCATCCGGCCCACGATCCGATTTTGTTGCCACAGTCCATGCTCATAGTGCGTTGGAAAGAGTCTACCTGCTGTCCCTGCCGGCGGCAATGCTGTAAATGGTTATGAGAGTCCCACTAGCCCCAATAGGGCTCCAAACCGGCTTTTGGGGGCTCAAACCCTGTGTTCATTAGATATGCTGAAGTCGTAGTACACCTCCGTAGGGGGGCGAAGACGAGTGACCTGGAGCGTCTTCACGAGATCGTGGATGTTCTGTCCTCGCAGCAGGTCCGCGCGCTGCTGACTCTTTTGGCTCCCGCTCAGCCCGTTAGCGATGAGGAGTTCGCCCGCAGGCTCGCCGAGGCCCCCGAAGAGGAGGCCGACCAAGAGACAGTCGCCTGCGTTCTGGCCGCCGAAGCCGAACAAGGCGATGCCATTTCTCACGATGCGCTAAAGCGGCGGCTGGGTGTGTGAAGCGCCACCTGGTTTAAAGGCCCGCGGCTCGGCGCTAACTAGAACGTTTGGATCGCGTGGACGCCGGACGGATTATCCGGGCGTTGAAGGCGGCGCATCTTCTTCAGCCTCGATCAAGCCGGCGCCATAGTTGTCGTCCGCATCGACAACCGCGGGCTAACCTACTGCCCGTGGCCGGACCACCTGTCACACCCGGTGTTCTGGGCGCACGATCTTGCGGGCGCCGGCGTGCCAGGCGGGGCGCCAGTCCTTGGGGGGGACGATGGCGTCCAGGCGGTCGAGCTGGTCGATGTTCTTCAGGCGGGTGTAGATGAGTTGCCAGGCGCAGGGGCGGTCTTCGGCTACTTCGCAGCGCGTTTCCTTCGAGCCGCCGCAGGGGCCGTTCAACATGCGCTTGGCGCAGCGCGTCACCGGGCAGATGCCGCCGAACTGGGCTAACATGCAGTCGCCGCAGCCCAGGCACTTCTCGGTCCAGACGGCCTGCTCTTCCAGGATTCCCAGGAACTGGGTGTTCAGCCCGGCGTAGACCGGCTTGGTGGGGAAGCGCTCGGCGATGGCCTGCACTCCCGCGCCGCAGCCGAACGAGACGATGGCGTCGGTCTTGGAGGCGGGTTCGGCCAGGTCCTTGATGAACTCGTTCTCGCACTGGCGCTCGATGGTGATCTGGGTGAGTTCCAGGGGCTGGCCCTCGATCTTGCGGGCCATGCGCATGGCGTAGGAGGCGATCCCCACCTCGCGCTCGCCGCCGGCCAGGCACACCGTGACGCAGGTGCCGCAGCCCACGAACAGGACCTTGTCGTGGCGCGCGATGATGCTCTTCAGTTCGGTGACGGGTTTGGGTGTGGCGACGATCATTATGCTCCTACACTTTCTCTGAGCGGACTGGGGCCCAGCGCCCGGACCGCCTCGACGATCTCCTGAACGCGCTGGACGAACGTCGGGGCCATGGCGGCCGACAGGTTCACCATCTTGAGCCGCTCGCCGCCCACGCCGATCTCGTCGAGCATCTGGCGGATGCGGTCGGTGCGTTTCCGCGCCCGCAGGTTGCCCTCCAGGAAGTGGCAGCCGCCCTCCAGGCACCCGGCCACCAGGATCCCGTCGATGCCCTTCTCAAAGGCCTCCAGGATGTGCTCCATCTCGAGCTTGCCGGTGCAGGGGGTGTGGATGATGCGCACGTTGGACGGATACTGCATGCGTTTGGAGCCCGCCAGGTCCGCCGCCGCATAGGCGCAGTAGTTGCAGCAGAAAGCGATGATCCGCGGTTCCCATTGGCTGGACTGAATCATGCGACACCTCCGCCGACGAGCAATTCGTCGAGCATGGCCACCAGCGCCCCGTCCTCCTGGTGCTGGAGGGTGATGGTCCGGGCGGGGCAGGCGGCGGCGCAGCTTCCGCACCCCATGCACTTGGCGCCCTGGATTTCGGCCTTGTGGAGATCGTTGATCATCGGAGCGCCGTAGGGGCAGACCTTCACGCAGGTGGCGCAGGCCACGCAGTTCACCGGGTCGACCTTGGCGATCTGGCCGGGAATCTCCAGGTGGGTCTTGGACAGCACGGTGGTGGCTCGCCCGACCGCGGCCTGGGCCTGGGCAATCGTCTCGTCGATGAATCGCGGCGAGTGCGCCAGGCCGCACAGATACTCGCCCTCGTTGGCCAGGTCCACCGGGCGCAGCTTGGGGTGGGCCTCCAGGAAGAAGCCATCCGACGTCAGAGCGCTGCGCAGCAGGCCCGAGAGCACCGGGTTGCCCGCCGCCGGAGCGATGCCGGTGGAGAGCACCAGCAGGTCCGGATGCAGGACCAGGTCGCGATTGCTGGAGGAGTCGTGGACGGTGACCTTGAGCCGGCCGCCTTCCTCGACGGCCACCGGGTCCATCTTCTCGGGATGCCGCACGAAGAGGACGCCCTTCTCGCGGGCCTCCTGGAAGTACAGCTCGCGGAACCCATAGGTGCGGATGTCGCGGCCGAGCACCACGACGTTGGCGCGCGGCAGGCGGCGCTTGATCTCCAAAGCGTTCTTGACCGCCTCGGAGCAGCAGACCCGGCTGCAATGCGGGTTCTGCTCGTTGCGGCTCTCGACGCACTGGATCATGACCACGGTCGGGTCCGGCCTCGCCGCCAGTTCGCCCGGCAGCGCGCCGCCGGCCAGGGCGGCTTCCAGCTTGCTCTGCGTGGTCACGTGCGGGTTCTTGCCGTGGAGGTACAACTCGGTCGGTCTCTCCTGGCCGCCGCTGGCGATGATCACCACGCCGTGGGAGATGGGCTTCTCCTGCCCGTCGACGTTCAGGACGCTCTTGAAGTTGCCCACGTGACCGCTGATCGAGGCCGGCGTGGACTTCAGGTACACGTTGATCCTGGGGTTGGACTGGACCTTGGCCACCAGTTCGCGGAGGTAGCTTTGAACGTCGGCCCGCTCCAGGGTGTTGATGGATGTTGCGGAGCAAGCCGCCCAGGGCCGGCTCCTTTTCCACCAGGTGCACTTCGAAACCCTGGTCGGCGATGCCCAGCGCCGCGGTCATTCCCGCCAGTCCGCCGCCGATGATGAGAGCCGATGCCGTCACCGGCAGTTGGCCGGTCGGAAGGGGCTTGAGATGCCGCGCCCTGGCGACGGCCATCGACATCAGGTCCACCGCCTTGGCCGTGGCCGCGACCGGGTCGTCCTTGTGGACCCAGGAGCACTGGTCGCGGATGTTGGTCATGGCGAACAGGTACTGATTCAGGCCGCTCTCCCGGAGCGTCTCCTGGAAGAGGATTTCGTGAGTTCTGGGCGAGCAGGAGGCCACCACCAGCCGGTTGAGCTGGTGCTTCCGGATCATGTCCTTGATGTGCTGCTGGTTGGTGTCCGAGCAGGTGTACATGCTGGCTTCGGCGTGGCAGACGTTGCGCATTCCGGCCGCGCTTTGGGCGACCTGCTCGACGTCGATGACCGAAGCGATGTTGTTGCCGCAGTGGCAGATGAAGACGCCCACCCGCGGGGCTTCGTCGGTGACGTCCCGCTCCCAGGGGTATTCGTGGCGCTGGATCATGGCGCCGCGGACGGGTGCAAGCTGATCCATGGCGCAGGCGGCCGCCGCCGAGGCCTGGGCCACCGATTCGGGAATGTCCTTGGGCTCCTGGAACGCTCCGGCCACGTAGAGGCCGGGCCTGGACGTCGCCAGGGGGGCCAGCCGGTCGGTCCGGGCAAAGCCAAACTCGTTGAGCTCGACTCCCAGCCGCCGGGCCATATCCTGGAGAGCGGAGTTGACCCGCATCCCCACGCTGAGCACCACCAGGTCGAAGTCCTCGTGCCGCTCGGCGCCCTTCTGGTCGAAGTAGCGAACGCGCGGGGTCTTCGTGCCCGGCATCTGGACGACGCGGGAGGGGATGGCCCGAACGTACTTCACGCCGTGCTCGTCGCGCGCCCGGTTGACGTAGCTGTCGAACTCCTTGCCGAACGCCCGCACGTCCATGCAGAAGATGGTGATGTCGAGATCCTGCCCGCGGGCGTGCTCCAGGGCGACCATGGCCTCCTTGGTGGCGCTCATGCAGCAGATGGAGGAGCAGTAGCCGTTGCCGCGGGCGGCGTCGCGGCTGCCCACGCACTGGATGAAGGCGATCTTCCTGACTTCGCCGCCATCCGAGGGCCGCTCCACGTGACCGCCGGTGGGACCCGCGGCCGAGAGCATCCGCTCGAACTGCACGCTGGAGAGCACGTTGGCGTATCGCCCGTGGCCGAACTCGCCGCGCAGCGAGGCCTGGAACTCCTCGAAGCCGGGCGTGAGGATCACGCTGCCCACGTCGATCTGCACTTCGGTGGGCCGCTGGTCGTGGACAGACGGCTCCGGCCGAGCAGGCCTTGACGCACTGCATGCACTCGCTGCAAAGGCCGCACGCCAGGCAGCGCTTGGCTTCGGCGATGGCCTGCTCGACGCTGTAGCCCAGGTCGATTTCGGTGAAACCGCGCAGCCGTTCGGCCACGCCGGCCTGCGGCATCTTGACGCGGTCCTGGCGCGGGGCGTCGGGCCTGGGATTGGGGGCCAGTTCCTCCCGCGCGGAAACCGGGACCTGGACCGGCTTGGCGCCCCTGAGAAACGCGTCGATGGACTGGGCCGCCACGGTGGCCTTGAGCCATGGCGTCCACCATGGAGGCCGGGCCCAGCACCGCATCGCCTCCGGCGAAGATGCCGGGGACGCTCGTCGCCAGGGTGTCCTTGTCGGCGACGATCCGCCCGCCCTGGCCGATGGTGACGATGACGGTGTCGGCCTTCAGGACCGTTGTCTTGGAGTCGTCGAACCGGGGATTGAACTTCTTGTTCTCGTCGAAGACGCTGGTGCAGGCGCGGAAGGTGACGGCGCCGTTCTCGATCCTGGTGGGCCCCAGGCTGTTGTGGAAGACGACTCCTTCTTCGAGGGCCTCGGCCGCCTCCCAGGAGTGCGCCGGCATCTCCTCGCGGCTTTCCAGACAGGCCAGGTGCACCGACTTCACGCCCGGCAGGCGCAGGGCGCAGCGGGCGGCATCCATGGCGACGTCGCCGCCGCCGATCACCAACACGTTGGGGCCGATGGCCGGCGTCTCGCCGCTGTTGACCTGGCGCAGAAACTCCAGGCCGGCCCACACGCCCGGGGCGTCCTCTCCGGGAATGCCCAGCTTGCGGCTGACCCACGCGCCGGGGGCCATGAAGACGGCGTTGAACCCGGACTGCAGCAGACTCTCCGGGTCGGCGACTCGCGTGCCGGTCTTGGCTTCGACGCCCAGGTCGAGGATGTACTGGATTTCCTTGTCCAACACATCGTCGGGCAGGCGATACTTCGGAATGCCGTAGCGCAGCATGCCGCCCAGGCGCGGCTGCGCTTCGAAGAGGGTCACGCCGTAGCCCGCCAGGGCCAGGTCGGAGGCCGCGGTCAGGCCGGCCGGCCCGCCGCCGATGATGGCCACCTTCGCTTCCAGCTTGACGGCCGCCGGCTTGGCGGCCGGATACTGCTCGGGATTGGCGTGGATGTAGTCGGCGATGAACCGCTTGAGATCGCGGACATTCACCGCCTCGTCGATTTCGCCGCGGTTGCAGTCGTCCTGGCAGGGATGCTGGCACACGCGCCCGCAGGCGGCCGGAAGTGGGCAGCGCTCGCGGATGAGTTCGTAGGCTTCCTTGAACTTGCCCGCGGCGGTGAGGGCCACGTAGCCCTGGGCGTTCACGCCGGCGGGACACTTGGCCTTGCACGGTGAGCGCCCGGCGGCTTTGGAGATCCCGAAGACATTCGGAATGGCCTGCGGATACGGCCGGAAGATCGCTTTGCGCGTGCCCAGGCGGCGGTCGAATTCGCTGGGCAGGTCGACGGGACAGGCCTCGGTGCAGTCACCGCAGGCGTTGCACTTCTTCAGGTCCACGTAGCGCGGGTTCTGGCGGATCTTGACCTTGAAATTGCCCGGCTCGCCGGAAATTCCCTGAACGTCGGCCAGCGTGATGATCTCGATGTTCTTGTTCCGCGCGCACTCCACCAGCTTGGGCGAGATGATGCACATGGCGCAGTCGCCGGTGGGGAAGGTCTTGTCGAGCCGGGCCATGCTGCCGCCGATGGCCGGCGAGGAGTCCAGCAGGTAGACCTTGAAGCCGCTCCCGGCCAGGTCCAGAGAAGCCTGGATGCCGGTGATGCCGGCCCCGCAGACCAGCACGGCGCCGACGGCCTCGGGAGCGTTGTGTCCGTTTCCGTTGCTTGCCATCAGATTCCTATGGATTCCAGCAGGCCGTGCGGCTCCACCACCAGGCTGCTCAGCGACAGCTCGTCGGCGGAACAGCCCATCGCCAGGCCCAGCAGTTGCGTGAAGTAGAACACCGGGAGGTTGTACTCGCGGTCGAACTTGCGCTCGATGTCGCGCTGCCGCATGTCCAGGTTCAACTGGCACAGGGGGCAGGCGGTGGCGATGCAGTCGGCCCCGGCGGCCTGGGCCATGGAGAGGATCTGGTTCGTCAGGTCCAGGACAATGCTGGTGTCGGTGATGGAGAAGCTCGCGCCGCAGCACTCGGTCTTGTGGGGCCATTCGAGGGGCGTGGCTCCCGCCGTCTCCATGAGCTGGTCCATCAGCGTGGGGTTCTCGGCGTCGTCGAAGTCGGTGATCTCGGGCGGGCGCGTCAGCAGGCAGCCGTAGTAGCAGGCGACTTTCAGCCCGGCCAGCGGCCGCGAGATCGCCTGCGCGACGCGCGCGCGCCCGATGTCGCGGCAAAGAATCTCGAGCAGATGGCGAACCGGCGTCCTGCCGTCGTAGTCGCTTCCGACAACCTGGGCCACTTTGGCGCGCACCGCGGCATCGCCGGCGATGTGATGGTTGGCCATCTTCAGCCGGCTGTAGCAGGCGGCGCAGGCCACCGCGACCGTGCTCGCGCCGGCGGCCGAGAGGCTCTTGGCCGGCAGCGCGTCGGCGAGCAGCGGATCGGTGCTATGCGCGGCCGTGGAGCCGCAGCAGATCCAGTCCTTCAGCTCGGGCAAATCCAGGCCCAGCTTCGCCGCCACCGCCAGCGTGGAGCGGTGGAAGTCCTTGGCCGTGCCATCCAGCGAACAGCCTGGGAAGAAGACGTAACTCACTCGTCACCTCCCTGGGAGGCCCGGCGGAACATCGCCTTCCGCTCGGCCCGCCCGCTCACTTGCGGCCCCAGCAGCGGCAGCTTGCCCTTGGAGAGCATCATCGGGGCCTTGTCGGCGTCCTCCATGAGACGCCCGGTGCGGAGCTTGTAGGCGGCCATCAAACCCAGCTCGTAAACCCGCCCACGATTGCGGACGCTGGCCAGGAATGCATCGTTGAACACCGGCACCCTGCCCGCTGGCGCGGCTCATGATCCGCAGCGCGTCGTTCATGGCGGCGATGTCCACCTTCTGCGGGCAGCGCGTGGTGCAGGTCTGGCAAGAGGTGCACTCCCAGATGAAGCGGCTGGCGAGCACCTCCTCGCGCTGATCGAATTGAAGCAGCCGAACCACCTCGTGGGGCTTCAGGTCGGACCGGGCGGCCACGGGGCAGCCGCTGGAGCACTTGGTGCACTGGTAGCACCGCATCACGTCGGCGGTCATTTCTTCTTCTCCGAGCCGGACAGCACCGACAGCTTGACCGCACTGACCTTGCGGTAGACCTCCTGCGGGCTTCGGACCTGTCCATCCACCGTCAGCAGGTCCTGCGACCTTGATGCCGAAGAGCCGCTCGTTCTCTTCCAGGTAGCCGCGGATCAGCCGCCAGTCCTTGTCGCCCAGGGGGGAGAACACTCCGCCGTTGAGCTGGCGCTCGACCACCTTGTGGTGCGGGTCGCGGATATAGATCGCCCCGCCGCTGGCGAGCGAGAAGAGGTTGCTGCCGGGGTACGGCGCGGCCTGCGGGATCATGCGGCCGCGCCCGTCGAACTCGATGCCGTTGAGGATGACGAACCCGCCGCCGGCCAGCGGATCGCCGGCCATGAACGACTCCGCCAGAAAATCCAGACACGTGCCGTTGATGACCACGCGAGGGCGTCCCACGGCGTTGATCAGCGGCCTGCCCGCGGCGTTGCCCAGCACGTACACCTCGCCGCCCTTGGCGCCGTACATGAAGGTTTGGCCGACGTCGCCGTAGATGACGAGCTTGCCGCGCTTGGCGATCTGGGCGACCTGGTCCTGCGCGTTGCCGTGGATGTGGATCTCGAGGCCGTCCATGCCGCTGGCGGTGTAGTCGCCGTTGGAGCCGTACAAATCGATGCGGACGCCGTCGGTCGCCGCGCCCAGGCCCACTCCGTGGAACCTCTGGCCGCGGAGGCGATACACGATGAACCGTTTCCAGCCTGCCTGGTAGGCCTTGCGAAGCAGGATGGCGTCGCAGTCGTCGCCTTCCGGCGGGAAGCCTTCGGCGTCGATCACCAGGATCTCTTCGCCGGGCTGCGGGCCTTCGAGACGATCGCGCGTGGCCCAAGTGATCCGCTGCCAGAGCGCGCGCCGGCTGGTCAAGCAGGCGTTCCAAGCGTTTCTTCGACCACCTGGACGAGCGTGGCGCGGCGCTTGTCGCCGGTGTCGAACCGGCGGTCGTGGAGCAGTGTCAGCAGCTCGACGGCCGCGGCGCGGCTCTTGGGATCGGTCGCTCCCTCCAGCACCGCCTGGCAGAACTGCCGCAGACCGGCGGCCGGCCACGAGGCGACGTCCTGCGCTTCGCGGAAGAGACCTTCCACATCGCCCTGTTGCAGCTTCTCGGCAACGCCGCCGCGGACCTCGATGCTCTCCACGTCACAGCGGACAGTGCCACTGTCCAGCTTGACCTCGCGGCCGAACTTGTCGGTGCAGGAGAGCCGCTTCCCGCCGTTTCCGTCCGAGGCCACGGTGAAGATGAATGCGCCGCCGTCGGTGCTGGAGCCGCCGCGAGCGTTCCAATACTTGTCGGCCACGGGGCAGATGCGCGGGTCCTCCTTGGCCAGGCTCCGCAGGGTGGCGTCGATGGCCTGCTTCTCGGAGCAGATCAAGCCGACCTGGACTTCGCCGCTGTCGGAGAGGGCGAAGACCTGCGGGCGCAGCATCGCCGTGTCGGTGATGCCCAGCAACTGAAACTGATCCATGCGGCTGCGGGCGACGATGAAGAACCAGGGGCCATCCGGCGAGGCATGCATGTGGGTCGCCTGAATCTGCCGGTAGATGGCCTGCTTTTCCGGCGGCAACTGATCGAAATCCAGCTCGGTGGTCGGGGCCAGGGCCTCGATGATGTACTCGAGCGGGTACTTGTAGACCCGGTCCCACAAGTCGAAAAGCTGGACGGATACTTCGGTGTCCGTGAGAAACTGCTGGTGGATGTTGCGCTGGCGAAGGTACTCGCACACCGAGTGGTAGTTGGCGAAGTCGCCGTTGTGCACCAGCGCCTCGTTCAGGCCGATGAACGGGTGCGCGCCGCCGGGGTGCCACACGCGGCCCTTGGTGGGATAGCGCTGATGCGCGATCCACACGTGGGCCTTGAAATCCTGAAGCTGGTAGTACTCGACGTTCTGCTCGGCGTATCCCACCATCTTGAAGATCAACAGGTTCCTGCCGTGCGAGAGAACGAACGCCCGCTTCTCGCCCAGCGAAGCGTAGAACGCGTCGTTGAGCAGGTAGGAATTGCGCCAGACGAACTCGTCTTCCAGCTCGCGGGGCGCGAGGCCCTCCAGTTCGGCCGTCGCGGCGAAGGCCTTCAGCACGTCGGGCTTCACGCGGACCACATAGCGGTGGACGTCCGGCGGACGGACCTCCAGGCCGGGGATGTCGCGATAGTCGTCGATGTGCGCCTGCCGCGTGGACAGGGCTATGTCGAAGTGGGGCAGGATGAACTGCCGTTCCAGTTCGGCATGGCAGGCGGGATCGAGCAGCGCGATCTGGAGCAGGTAGTGACTGTCGAGCACCTCGCGGGAAACGCCGATCTGCTCGGGGACCAGCCCGACGGCCGCGATGCCGCCGCCCTTGCCGTTGCCGCGGTTCTGCATCTGGATGGAGGGCTCGTAGATGAACCGCCCTCCCACGGGCACGGTGCAGGCGAATCCGGTGACGCCGCAGCCGCCTTCTTCGGCCCGCTCGGCGAGGACCGGCTGCCCCGGTTTGGGAGTATACCTGCGACCGGCTGGCCAGCAAGCCGCTCGGCAAAATCGCTCACTGCGGCACCTCGTCGCTGATGTAGCGCAGAACGTCGCTGCGTCCGCGCAGCTCCCGAATGGACTTCATTCCAAGCCGCGACAGCACATCGACCATCTGCCCGCGCCAGGCGTTGTGGAGGTTGATCAGACGCTGCGTCGCCCACTCCAGGCTCATCAGCATCGACAATTCGGGGTCGGTGGAGGCGATGCCGCGCGGGCAACCCCGGCCGCTCTCGCAGCAGGCGCATCGCACGCAGCCCAGGGCCACCATCTCCGCCGTGCCGATCACCACGCCGTCGGCGCCCAGGGCGATGGCTTTGAGTACGTCGTACGCCGTGCGGATGCCGCCCGAGGCGATCAGCGTGATCTTCTCCCGGATGCCCTCGGCGCAAAGGAACTTGTGCACCTTCGGAATGGCGTACTCGATGGGCATCGCGATGTTCTTCTTGGCGATGTCCGGTGCGGCGCCGGTGCCGCCGTAGCTGCCGTCCAGGTGGATGATGTGGGCGCCCGCGTAGTAGCTGCCCACGGCCACCATGTCCACGTCGGTGGGCGTCGAGACCTTCACGCTCACCAGGCAGGTGGGGTTGATTTCCTTGATCCAGTCCAGGTGCTTCTTGTGGTCCTCCACGCTGTAGACGCTGTGGAACGGGAACGGGCTGAACAGAGCGTTGCCGGCCACGGCCTCGCGCATGCGGGCGACGGCCGGGGTGTTCTTGTCTCCCAGCAGGTGCCCGCCCAGGCCCGGCTTGGCTCCCTGGGCATACTTGAATTCGACGATTCGCACGCGCTGGATCGTTTCCTCGCGCACGCCGAACAGGCCCGTGGCCACTTGCGTGATCACATGGTCGGCATAGGGCTTCAGGCGGTCGGGAAACCCGCCCTCGCCGGTGCAGGTGAAGCTGTTCCAGGCCACGGCCGCACGGGCCTTGGCCAGGATGGTGTGGATGCTCACCGACCCGAAGCTCATCCCGCCTCCGTAGACGGGGATGTCGATGTGGACCTGCGGCCGGCCGTCGTCGCGGTGGTTCAGGTCCAGACCCGTGTCGATTTTGGCGCGCGGCGCGGCAGCCTGGCGGCTCAAACCCTTCCACTTCGAAGTTGAAACGGAGCTTGTCGAATCCCCCGCCCGAGGCGCCGTGCCGGTACTCCAGATGCGGTGGCGGAACCTGCCCGGTGGCGGCCTGGTGCCAGGTGGCGAGGATCAGGTCGCTCGTCCAGCGTGGATCGCCCATGCAGTCGGCGCTGGGGTTGCGCCGCACCGTGAGCGCCTTCTGCGGACACTGGGCCACGCAAGAGTAGGCATTCTCGGAACAGTCCGGGCCGATGCACAGGTGGTCCTGCGGCCGCAGGGTGAAGGCGTAGCCCTCGGGCTTGACGTGTACGCCGAGCGCACAGATCTCGGCGCACCGGCCGCAAGAGACGCACGACGCCAGGCGGTCGACCTTGTACTTGCCCAGGGCGTTGCGGTAGCGGTCGGGCGCGGGCTGAACCTCGCGGGTGAAGTCCTGCTGTGGCGCTGGCGTCTGAATCCGAACGCGAACACTGTACATCGGTAGCTGGTTGTTCTCATGCGCGCACCTGTGCTTGGGGCACCCGGGCGATGTCACCGAATGCCTCCTTCTCGATGTCTTCCATGAAAATGGCCCGTCCCACCTCACCGCGCAGGCGGCGGACTTCGCGAATGCCCATGGCTCCCAGCACTTCGATGAGCTGGTCGTGCCAGGCGCCCATGAGGTTGACCATGCGCTGGGCGGCGTAGCCACGGCCGGCTGAGCCGATCTCCGCCGGGCAGGAGTCGTCGGAACACGTGTCATGCCCGTTGCGGCAGACGCGGCAACCGAGAGCCACCAGCAGCGGCGTGTCCACGGCCACCAGGTCGGCCCCGCAGATGATCGCCTTGGCCATGTGCTCGGCCAGGGCGATGCCGCCGGAGATGATCAGCGTGATTTCGTCCCGCAGCCCTTCCTTCACCAGCCGCCCGTGTACTTCGCGGAGGACGTCCTTGATGTGCCGGCCGGGGCGGCCGTCATCCAACCGCTCGCGACCGTGCAGGTCGGCGCACAAGTGGAAGACCTTGATGCCCGCGCGGGCCAGCTCGACG
The DNA here is from genome assembly GCA_963734625.1 of Bryobacterales bacterium. Lineage (GTDB taxonomy): Bacteria > Acidobacteriota > Terriglobia > Bryobacterales > Bryobacteraceae > CAVTHW01. The sequence continues at coordinate 595,301 of CAVTHW010000003.1, forward strand.
ACGCGGCCGGCGGTCGTCGGGCGCAGCGGCAAGGCGGACGGACACAATCAACCGCGGGTAGGCGGACTGCAGCTTGCCGGCCAGCTCCACCACATCCGGGGATTCCTGAACTTGAGCCATTCCCACGGCTTCGAGGCATGCCCAATGTCATCCCCGCCCACGACGGGCACGACGAACGGCAGCAGTTCGGGCGGCAACCCGGCAGCATCGGCGGCGGGCATCACCGCCAGGGTCATGAGTTCCTTTGCCGCCGCCGCGCGGGCATGGGTCAGGTCGTCGCCTCCCACCGGGAAGGTCGGCATGTCCAGAATCGCGGGAACCTGGATCTCGAGAAGCCGCGAGGGCGGGGTGAGCATCCGGCCGTCGGGCGCGAACGTCAGGCGCATGGGTTTCGGGCCGATGTCCACGCTGGTGGAGATGTACTCGCGTCCGTGAATGCCGTCGCGCGTGGGGCGGACGATCTCGGACATGTCCGTCCAGATGGAGTCGAACCCGGGGCCGTGGAATCGCCCGCGGTAGCCGGCCCCGGAGACGGGAATCCTGCCGCTGTCGGACTGGTTCCACGTGGTCAGGAGGATGTCGGGCTTCCAGTATTCGTCGCCGATGTCCAGGAACTCCGGGTTGACCGAAACGTTCAGCAGTCCCTTGGTGCAGCCCTGCACGCAGGACGAGACACGCCTTGCACCCATCCAGCGTCTGCGACCGGCGCCAGCGGGTCGCGATTGTAGGCCGACTCGTGCTTGTATACGTCGTAGCAGCAGCGGAGCTTGACGCAATTCGTGCAACGCGAGCAGTCCTCGCGCCAATCGACGTTGCCGAACTTGCCCACGCGGCGGAACCGCGCTGGCGCCGGCACGGTGTGGATGTGGTAGCGATCGGGCATCTCAGTCTCGCCTAAGCCAATCCCGCTTGCTGGATCACGCCGGCAGCCAGCGATTCGCACCCTCCGCTGAAGATATGAATGCCACGCACGCCGGGGACGGACTTGAGCTGGGCTGCCATCTCCCCACCTCCGGCTGCCTGCACGCCGGCGATAATCGCCACCTGCTGGTCCAGTCCGGCTTCCCGAACGGCATCCATCCACCGCGTGAAGCCGGCCAGGTCGGTCACCGCCTGCGTCAGAACGAAATCCGCCCCGGCCGCAATCTTCTTCTTGAGGCGGAGCAGGTTCAACTCGATGGGTTCCAGATACAGGATGCGCGGCTGCTCCGACCAGCCATCCGGCAGCGGATTCGATGGACCCTTCGCGCCGCATGCGGTTCAGGGCTTGGGCGAATTGGACCGAGTCGATGTCGTAGACGCCGGCCGCCTGCGGGCAGGCGCCCAGCGACTGATGGTCGCCGCTCAGGCAGAGGATCGCATCGACACCCAAGGCCATCGCGCCCAACGCGTCGCTCTCCAGCGCGATGCGGTTGCGGTCGCGCGTCACCATGGACAGCACCGTGGCGTGCCCCTCGGCGGCCAGGATGGCGGCACAGGCCAGAGCCGAGCCGTGGATTTCGTCAGGATTGTCCGCCACGACGACCGCGTCCAGGCCAGGCGGCAGCGCGGCCGACAGCTTCTTCACCGCGGCGGCATCCCCGCTGCGCGGCGGCAGGCACTCGGCCGTGATGGCCAGCCGGCCCGACGCCAGAGCCTGCGCGAGCTTAGTCTTCGTCATTGTCACCTTCCTGACAGGAATTCGCGGTCTCTTTGTCCGTTTGAGCTTCGTGCAAAGGATTGGGGGGCAGGACTTCGAGGGCCTGCATCACCCGCTCACGGATGGCGGCGAGCCGGGCGTCGAGATCTTCGCAGGCACGCGCCGGCCTTCCGGCGGCCAAGGCCATGTCTTCGGCCGCCGTGCCCGGCAGGTTGAAGAGCATCAAGCGCTCGCCGCTGAGTCCGACTTCCCGCAGAATCGAGCGGAGGTAGTCGACCCGGCGGGCGCATCGCTTGCTGCCTTCCAGATAGTGACAGTTGTCCTCCTGACAGGCGATGGCGCAAACCAGATCGGCGCCCGACTCGAATGCCTTCAGGACGTGCTCCGGCTGAAGCCGCCCCGTGCAGGGCACCAGGATTTCCCTCACCGGCCAGGGCCAGCCGAAGTCAGGGATCGCCGGCCGCGTCCGGCCGGCGGAGGTGGGCGCCTGGGCCGGGCGGGCGCAGTTGGCGCACACGAAAACCGTGACGGCAGCGGAGGCCTGCCCACCGCGGCCGTCAGCGGTCGCCGCCGAGGTAGACCTATAGCTCTGGCGTGGCATGGTGGCGCTTCAGGGAAACCTCTACGTGGAGGGAAAGTCAAATATAGCAGCTTTTCAGTATTAGTCAAGCAAAAATTTGTTCATAGAATAATAAGCTGTTCTTATACTGGCCTTACGCGTCGAGATTGTAGCCCTCCTCGCCGTGCAGCGCGAGGTCCATGCCGGTGGACTCCTCGGGGTCCCCGATGCGCAAGGGCGTCACCAACTCGGTGAGCTTGAGAGCTATGAGCGTGCCCACCACCGCGACGAGGATTCCGATTGCGGCGCCAATCGCCTGGTTGCCGACCTGAATGGCGTGGCCGTCCACCAGGCCCAAGGGCGCGGGCTGCCCGCTCGCCAGCTTGAAGCCGCTGTTGACGGCCCGGGTGGCGAAGACGCCGGTCAGCAGGCAGCCGGTCAGGCCGCCGATGCCGTGGACTCCGAAGGCGTCGAGCGAATCGTCGTAACCCAGCCTGGCCTTCACCGCCGCCACCATGTAGTAGCACAGGGCGCCCGCCACCAGGCCGATGAGTACAGCCGCGAACGGCTGCACGAAGCCGGAGCCCTGCGTCACGGTGGCGAGCCCCGCGACGGCGCCCGAAATCCCGCCGAGCGCGCTGGCCTTGCCGCTGCGGATCCTCTCGGCCAGCATCCAGGAGACGGCCCCCGCGGCCGAGGCGAAGTGCGTCGCCACGAACGCGCTGGTCGCCAGCGCCGAAGCCGCCAGGGCGCTGCCGGCGTTGAAGCCGAACCATCCGACCCACAACAAGCACGCACCGATGAAACTCAGCACCAGGCTGTGCGGCTTCATCGACTCGTCCGGGTAGCCCGCCCGCTTGCCGATGTAGAGCGCGGCGACCAGCGCCGAGAACCCCGAGCTGATGTGCACCACCGTGCCGCCGGCGAAGTCCAGCACGGGAAACCGGCCGCCCAGGCTGGCGTTCAGGAACCCGCCCTCGCCCCAGATCATGTGCGCCAAGGGGAAGTAGACGAGGAACGCCCACAGCGTCGAGAACAGCAACATGGCGCTGAAGCGGACCCGCTCGGCGAACGCTCCCGTGATGAGCGCCGGCGTGATGATGGCGAACATCAACTGGTAGATCATGAAGGTCTGGTGCGGGATGGTCGGCGCGTAGGAGGCGTTGGGCTCACCCCCGACGCCCTGCAAGAACAAGTAGCGCAAGCCGCCGATAACGGGGTTGCCCGGCGCGAACACGAGGCTGTAGCCGCAGACGCCCCACACCAGCGTGATCACGGCCATCATGGCGAAGCTCTGCATCATGGTGCCCAGTACATTCTTCTTGCGCACCAGCCCGCAGTAGAACAACGCCAGGCCCGGACCCGTCATCAACAGGACCAGGGCGGAGCTGACCAGCATCCAGGCGTTATCGCCTGCCATCTGGGAGGATTTCACAGCGGCCTTCAGAAGGGCCATTTCGGCGGCATCGCCCGTGGGCGTCTGCGCCGCAAGAAGGGAACACAACGACAGCAGACCTGCAAGTATACGGACCGACAACGTGGTCTCCTCAACGCGGAGTATTAGCTGGCGGACGGGGCGAGCTACGTCACATGGTAAGGGACGAACGGGTCCTTTTGCCATGAAAAAAGATCTATCGGGCCGATAGAAAAACTCTATGAGACTTTTGCAGAAGCCTTGTCGGCTGCGAGACCTAGGTACTGCGAGAACTTCCCTGTAGCGCGCATTTTCCTTCACCCTGAATCCGGCAACGCTTTTCCGGGCAATGGAAAACAGCGATGGGCCGCGAGCGGTGACTGGAAATCCGCCGTCTACCGGAAGGTCGAGGAAGAAGTGAAGGCCAATGGCCCAGCTACGGTCGCCCTGGACGCCTACTCGCGCCGTGTGATCGGCTGGGCTCTGGATCGCACGCTGGAATACGAATTGACCTGGACTGCGCAACGCATGGCGCTGGCGCGCCGGCTCGTTCAACCGGGGGCTGGTTCACCATTCCGATCGAGGCTCCCAGTAAGCTGGCAATGACTACCTGGACTTGCCGAAGGATGAGTTTCCGACTGGCTATTCCTGGGCGGTTTGGTCTCCACCCGAGCCCGCCTCCGCTTCGCTAGTTTACTGCTTCCCCCCAGCCAGACAAGCATGTGGTCCGGGAGGTCGAATCCATCGAAGCGATCGAGCAGTTCGTGCGCGAACATCAAATTCCGATGGTGAGTTTTCAGAAAGGGCAACGCAAAGTTAAACTGGCAACGCCTGACCCCACGGGCACGCCGGCGATTCCACCCTGGCCGCCGCTACTCCCACTCAATTGTGGCCGGGGGTTTGTGGGTCAGATCGTAAAACACGCCGCAAACGCCTTCCACTTGGAGGAGTTCCGCGGCCATCGCCCGCAGCAGGCCTTCCTCCATGCCGACGGATTGGGCTGTCATCCCGTCCACCGAGTGTACCGGCCGCAGGACCACGGAATCCGGGGCGCCGGCGCTGCCAACCGGAATCAGGATTACGGGGAATTGCCAGACCTGGCGATCGAAGCCGGCCGCGTGGGAAAGGCGGCGGACAATCGAATCCGCGCGCCGCAGGCGAGCCACGCGTCCGGCGCTAAGAGAACTGGGCGAGACACGCATTTCGGACACCGGCGCCAGGCTCTCGACCCGCGCCACGATCCGGTTGATCCCGAAGATCCGGTTGATAAGCGCGGTGGCCAGATTCTGCAGATCGGCCTCCATCGAAGGAAACCGATCCAGGCAAAGCACGTGGGCGTAGCTGCGGGAGTCGCCCTGAACCCCGACCGAGCGCACCGGAAGAATCCAGCCCTCTTCGATCCGGCGCACGGCCTCGTCCGATTCCGCGCACAGGCAGCGGATCGCCAGCCCCGGACCCGGAAACGGATGCCGGTCGAGCAGTTCCGCCGCCAGCCCGAGTTCCCGGCCAACCCCCCGCACCTCGTCCTTGTAAAGCGAGCTCAGCGGCTCGACGATGCGGCCGTCGGCGATCAGGCGCTGGATGCTTGACACCCGGTTGTGATGGGTCTTGATAACGGCGGCCTTCTCCGTGCCGCCGGATTCGATGGTGTCGGGGTAGATGGTTCCCTGCCCCAGAATCCATTCCCGATCGAGGAAGTGGCTGGACTGAATCGCCCGTTCCTGCACCTGAAAGAACTCTTCCCCGATGATCTGCCGCTTCCGTTCCGGGTCGCTCACGCCGGCAAGCGCCGCCAGGAACTGGCCGCGGCGTCCTCGACGGCGAATGCGCCGCCGCAATCGCTGAAAACTCCGCGCACGAAATCGGTCTCGCCCTCGCGCATCAGACCGGTGTCCACGTAGATGCCCCGCACGCGGTCCGGGCCGAGCGCCCGCAGGCAGAGGGTGAAAGCGACGGTGGAATCGACGCCGCCGCTGACGAAAAAGAACACCTTCCGGCCGCCCGCCGTCTCTCGAATTTCCCGCTCAATCTCCGAAACGCGACCCTTCGGATCCCAGTCCTGGCTGCAACCGCACACCCCGAACAGGAAGTTGGAGAGGATCTCCTGGCCCCGTGTGGTGTGCACCACTTCGGGATGGAATTGAACGCCATAGAGCCGCCGGGCGGGATCGGCCATCGCGGCAACGCGGCAGGTATCGGTCCGGCCCGCGATCCGGAACCCATCGGGCACGCCCGCCACCGTATCCCGGTGGCTCATCCAGACTTGCTGGCGGCCTTGCAGTCCGGCAAAGAGCGGGGTGGAGGCTTCGATGTCCAGGAGGGCCAGGCCGAATTCGCCCTTGTCTCCCTTCTGGACCACGCCGCCGAGGAGGCTGGCCATCAACTGTTGGCCGTAGCAGATGCCGAGCACGGCCGGGGGGATCGAGAAGATGCCGGGATCCACCGTTGGGCTGCCGTCGTCATAGACGCTGCTGGGGCCGCCCGAAATGATAATTCCTCTGCGGGTGCGAAGCTGGCTGGCAAGCGTCTCGCTGGGCCGGACTTCGGAGTAGACTCCCAGGTCGCGCACTTTGCGGGCGATGAGGTGACAGTACTGCCCCCCCGCGTCCAGGACGGTGATCTGCGGTTCGGTCTGGCTCACGAGTCGGCTAATTGGCGCTGCGCTGGGCGATCACTTTTCGGGCCGTGTTCGAGCAATGCCTGCGCCTTGGGCATGGAACTGGCCGCCTTGGCGATTTCAGGATCGTTCTCCAGAGCCAGGCGGCTGGCATCGTCCACGCTGAAGGCGTAAGCGAAGGCCGAGAGTCTGATTTGCTGCTGAATCCATTCGTGGTTCTGGGTGAACTCGGCCTCCGTGAAAGTGGTTCCGGAATCAACCAGGAAGCGGTGAAACTCGTTCTCGACGTCCTGGCTGGGCTCCCAGTTCCTCTGAATCTTGAGGTCATTGGCGCCGAAGTACTTCGCCGTAAAGTTAAAGAAGGCGGTCTGGCCGGCCAGCTTTCTCTGAAACGGGTTCAGCTATCGCCGGGTCGTACTTCTCGTCGGGGGCGATCCCGCCGCCGCCGTAAACGGTGCGGCCGCTGTCGGTCATCTTCACATCCTGCGGATTCTTCGTGTCGTTGTTCTTGCGATAGTAATAGTCGAAGAACGAGGTGCTGGAGTAATCCCGCTGGATGAGCCGGCCGCTGGGGGTGTAATACTTGGCCGTGGTAAGCGCCAGCCCTGTGTTGTCCGACAGTGGATAGACCGTCTGCACCAGTCCCTTGCCAAAGGTGTTGTTGCCCATTATCCAGGCCCGGTCGTGGTCCTGTAGCGCTCCAGCGACGATCTCGGCGGCGGAGGCCGAATAGCGGTTCACCAGAACCACAATGGGGTAGTCGCGGCCAGAGCTTCCATTGCTCGCCACCATCGTCTTCTCGGCCGAGGCCCGCCCCCGGTGAGAAACGATGAGCTGGCCCTTTTGCAGGAATCGCTCCGCCACCGCCTTGCCCTCGTTGAGCAGCCCGCCGGGGTTGGATCGCAGGTCAAGGATTAAACCCTTGATGTTGGCTTCGCCGAGGCGCTTCAGGTTGTCATCCAACTCTTTGCTGGTGGTTTCGTTGAATTGCAGAATCTGAACGTAGGCGATGCCGGGGCGCGCAAAAAAGGCGTCGGGAACGCTTTTCCGGCTGATCTCATCCCGCGTTACGTCGAGGGTCAGAGCCCCGGCGTGTCCGGGCCGCGCCACGGTGACCTTGACGTATGTTCCCCTGGGACCCTTCAGGAGATCGGCCACATCGGAGGTCGAGAGCCCTTCGGTGTCCTTGCCGCCGACGGAGGTGAGAACGTCCCCAGGCCGGAGCCCGGCTTTGGTGGCCGGCGCACCTGCGAAGATCTCCACCACCTGCACCCTGTTGTCGCGGGCGCTGATGCCGACTTTCATTCCAACGCCGTAATAGCGCCCCCTCTGGTCTTCCCGCATCAGCTTGAAGTACTTGGGGTCGAAAAAGCTGGAATGCGGGTCAAGCGTCCGCAGCATGCCCGGAATGGCGCCGTTATAGATGGCTTTGTCCGGGTCGGGAGCATCCGCGAAATTCTGCTCAACCAAATCGTAAACATTGGTGAAGGTGCGGAGACTGGCGCGGATGTCCTCATCAGTGGACGCCGCCGAGGCAGTCACTCCGGCGGGACCGTAGATCCCTCCCACGAAGGACGAGGCCAGAATGATGAACAGCGCGACGAGAAGAAGCCGGCGTTTACTTTTCATGCCCAATTGTTCCAAGCTATCAGTACTGATTATAGCTCAGTGGCGCCGATCAAACGGCGCGCGACTTGCGGAGGGCGGTTTGGCTTTCCGAACGAACCGGTTTCCGGACGCTGGAGCCGAGACGGCGCGCCTGGTCGCTGACGCATACCAGGAACATGGGCTGACGGGCGTTCTTGAGGATGTCGATGATCCGCTCCTCGTTATCCTCCAGGTAGATGGTTTTGCCGTCGGTCAGGAGGTGCATGCTGGAGTCGCCCGACAACACGTCGCTCATCCGGCGTCCCATGTCGCGCTGGAGGTAGCGCATCACCCGCCGCAGTTTCTGAAGTGAGAACCCTTTGCGGCGCAACTCGGCGATGAGAGTGACTTCCAGCACCTCCGCCGGGTTGTACGTTCGCCGGTGGCCCAGGTGCCGCGGTGAAACGACGTGCTTCTCGTCCCACCACTGCAACTGGCGCAAGCTGACACGCGCCATCTTGGCCACCTCGCTGCTGGAATAGGTTTCCGAAGCTAAAGAAGGAGGATCAGGGCGGGCTTTCTTGACTGGCTTCAACATGAAATCGGGTTCCCGTGGAGAAAAATGGCGACTCTCAGATTGTACTCGACCTGAGGCCAGAGTCAATAGGGAGGTTTCGAGAGTTGTCAGGCGCGCCGCTAGCGCTCGTGTGCGTCTTCCAGATAGGTGTACCCGCGGAGTCCCTCTTCATAGAATCGCAGCGTGCGTCCGGATTCCTCGTAGCCCATGCGGCCCTCGCGAACCGCGGTCTCCACGTCTTTCCGGAAGCTCGCCAAGAGGGCCTCGGCGTTGAACTCCACGTAGTCCAGAACCTCCCGCACGGTGTCACCCTTGATCAGCGTATCCAGGATGACTTCGCCGTTCTCGCCCAGGCTGACATGCACCGCGTTGGTGTCGCCGAACAGGTTGTGCAGATCGCCGAGGATCTCCTGGTAGGCGCCGATAAGAAACGCCCCGAGGTAATACGGATCGCCGTTGAAGGGGTGCAGCGGCAGAGTGCGCTTGACGTCGCGGCGGTCGATGAACTGGTCGATCTTGCCGTCGGAGTCGCAGGAGATGTCGCCCAGGACGGCGTGCCGCGCGGGCGGTTCGGCCAGCCGGTGGATGGGCATGATCGGGAAAAGCTGTTTGATGGCCCAACTGTCGGGCAGGCTCTGAAACAGGGAGAAGTTGCAGAAGTAGGTGTCCGAGAGCATGGCGTCAAGGGCTTCCAGCTCCTCGGGGAATTCGCCCTGTTCCTTGGCCAGTTTCTGTACCTTGCGACAAATCGTCCAGTAAATGTTCTCCGCCAGACAGCGCTGGGAAAGCGGAAGGTAACCGAGGCTGAATAGATTCAGAGCCGCATCCAGGGCCTGCTGCGCGTCGTGGAAGGCCTCCAGCAGGTTCTTCGAGCTGAGTGAACGATAGGTCCCCTGCAGGTCTATCAAGGGCTGCTCGGCGTCTTCGGGGGGATCCTTGGGCGCCTCCTCCTCGCCGACTCCGCTCACGCCCAGGACGTTGAACACCAACGCGCTGTGATAAGCGACCACGGCCCGCCCGCTCTCGGAAACGATGGTCGGGTGCGGGACTTCCGCCTCGTCGCAGACGTTCTGGATGTGATAGACCAGATCGTTGGCGTACTCCTGGAGGGTGTAGTTGACGCTGGATTCGAAATCCGTCTGTGAGCCGTCGTAGTCGATCCCCAGCCCGCCGCCCACGTCGAGATAACGCAGCCCGGCCCCCGCCTTCTTCATCTCCGCGTAGATGCGGGCGGCTTCGATGACCGCGCCCTTGACCTGCCGGATGTTGGTGATCTGGCTGCCGAGGTGGAAGTGAAGCAGTTCCAGGCAATCGCCCATATCGTAGGCTTTCAACTGTTCCAGCGCCCGCAGCGCTTCGGTGGCGGTCAGGCCGAATTTAGAGCGGTAACCGCCCGAGCCGCGCCAGCGTCCCGAGCCCCGGCTGGCCAGTTTCAACCTGAGCCCGACAACCGGCCGCACGCCGACGCGCCGGGCGTGCTCGACGATCAGGTCCATCTCGGTGTACTTCTCAATGACGGGGATGATCTGGCGGCCGATCTTCTTGGCCAGCATCGCCATCTCGATGTATTCGTCATCTTTGAAGCCGTTGCAGATGATGGGGGTCTCGTTGTCGGCAATGGCCAGGACCGCCAGCAGTTCGGGTTTGGATCCGGCTTCCAACCCGAACTTGTACGGCCGGCCGTATTGGAACACCTCTTCCACGACCTGGCGCTGCTGGTTGACCTTGATCGGATAGGCGCAGCAGTAGCCTCCCTGGAAGCCGTGCTCGGCGATGGCGCTGCGAAAAGCCTCGTGAATCTCGGCCAGGCGGTGCTTGAGGATCTCGGCGAAGCGGACCAGGATGGGCAGGTGGATGCCGCGCAGCACCAGCGTGTCAACGAGTTCCTTCAGGTCGATGGAGCGGTCGGCCTCCTTGGTGGGATGGACCAGCAGGTGGCCCTGCGGACCCACCGAGAAGTACCCCTTGCCCCAGCGAGGCACATCGTAAAGCTCTGACGCATCGGCGACGGTCCAGCGTTCGCTGGGTTCCCGGACCAGAGTCCCATCGGGAAATTTAGAGTTCAACTCACCTCCACAGACTTCAAGTGTCCATCGAAATCCCGCTGAGGGCAAGAGGGGGTTGTGGGTTTCCGAGAGCCGCGGCAACCAAAGCAAGATTTGACGCCGGCGGGTTCAAGTTGACGAGTGCGCCGCCGGTTCCTACAATGAAGATGGATAGTGCAAAGGAGGCCGCGTGAGGACTATAGGCCCGATGGAGTTGGTTGTCATCTTGGCCATCGCCATCCTGATTTTCGGAGGGCGAAAGATCCCCGAGCTGGCGAAGGGTTTGGGCGAGGGTATCCGCAACTTCAAGACCTCTCTGAAAGGCGAGGAAAAGCCACAAGAAACAAAGGAAGAAAAGAAGCAGGCGTAGGCTTCCTGGCGCTGCCCGCAGGCTGGGCGGCAGGCACTCCGGTTTCTGGCAACTAGAAAAAAAACCCCGCGGCCGTCCGCGGGGTTTTAGTTTCTTGGTGACAACTCCCCGGCTACTTTTTCTTGGGGGGAACAATCGCGTCTTTGACCGCCTTGGCGACGCGGAACTTTACCACCTTCTTGGCGGGAATCTTGATGGTCGCGCCCGTGGCGGGGTTGCGGCCCATTCGAGCCTTGCGCTCCACGCGCACCAGGCGCCCGATGCCGGGTAGCACGAACATGCCGGCTTTCTTCGTCTCAGCCACGGCGATCGCGGCGAACGTGTCGATGAATGCCTTGGCCGCTTTGTTGCTGACCTCGCAAGCAATAGCGACCTTCTTTACCAACTGGCTCTGCGTCATTCTCTTCTCAGCCATAAACCTCCTTCAAACCTCTCCCATTGATGGATCCGGCAGCCTGGCGCCGCGCGATCTGCTCGCGAAATGGCCCTCTACTGCACGAATCGCTAACTAATCATAAGGGAACCCTGAGTTGATGTAAAGAGAAAATATGCGGAATTCGGGCCTTTTTCGTGGATTTTAGGCGGGAGAAGGCTCCGGCATTGCCCTGGGGGCGTCTTCCCGTTAAGATAGACCTTTGCCTCCTGGGAAGCGTCCCATATGGACCACATGCTTTCAATCGTCCTGTTCACACCGCTGGTGAGCTTTTTCATCCTACTTCTGATCCCCTCCTCCAAGCCGCGGGCTATCAAGATCTGGGCCAATGTCTCTAGCTTCGCCGGCTTTCTGGTTTGCCTTCCTCTGGTCTTCCGCTTCGACCCGGCGAAGGACTTCCAATTCGTGGAGAGAGCCGCCTGGATTCCCTCGATCGGGGCTTCCTATCAACTGGCCCTCGATGGATACAGCCTGCTGCTGGTAGTGCTAACCGGCCTGCTCGGATTCCTTAGCATCCTGGCGAGCTGGAAAGCGATCGAAACGCGGCTCAAGGAATACTACGGCTGCTTCCTGCTGCTTCAGGTGGGCATGCTGGGCGTTTTCATGGCCCTGGATTTCCTGCTGTTCTTCGTCTTCTGGGAACTGGTGCTGGTTCCGATGTACCTCATCATCGCTGTGTGGGGAGGCCAGCGCCGAGTTTACGCCGCCACCAAGTTCATCATTTACACCCTGGCCGGCTCGGTGCTGATGTTGCTGGGCATTCTGGCGCTCTACTTCGAGCACGCGAAGCAGTTCGGAATCCGCACCTTCGACATCACGCAATTGATGGCCACCCAACTCGACCCCAACCTCCAATGGTGGGTCTTCTGGGCCTTCTTCATCGGCTTCGCCGTCAAGGTGCCCATGTTCCCGCTGCACACCTGGCTCCCGGACGCTCATACCGAGGCCCCTACGGCTGGTTCAGTGATCCTGGCGAGCGTCCTGCTGAAGATGGGGACATACGGCTTTCTCCGGTTTTCCATTCCGCTGCTGCCGGAGGCGGCCAAGAATCCCACGGTGGTTCAGGTGATGGCCACCCTGTCGATCGTGGCCATCGTTTACGGAGCTCTGGTGTGCCTGATGCAGAAGGACTGGAAGAAGCTGATCGCTTACTCGTCGGTCAGCCACCTGGGCTTCTGCACATTGGGGATCTTCGCGCTCAACCCGGCCGGGATCGCCGGCTCGATGCTCCAACAAATCAACCACGGGATCTCGACGGGCATGCTCTTCCTTATCGTCGGGGTGGTTTACGAGCGGCGGCACACCCGCGAGATCGCCGAATATGGCGGGCTGCTGCGGGCGATGCCGGTGTTCACGATCATCTTCCTGATCGCGGCCCTCAGTTCGATGGGGATGCCGCCCCTGAATGGTTTCATCGGGGAAATCACGATACTGCAAGGCGCCTACCAGGTTTCGATGTGGTGGGCCGTGGCGGTGGTCGCGGGCATCGCGTTCGGCGCCGCGTATCTGCTCTGGCTGTTCCAGAGGACCATGCTGGGAGAGGTGGCAGAGAAGAACGCCCACCTGAAGGACTTGAGCGTCAGGGAGATCGCGGTGTTCGCGCCTCTGCTGGCTTGCGCCTTCTGGATCGGCATCTATCCGAAACCGTTCTTCACGGTGATGGAACGTCCCGTGGCACAGATCGTAGAGCGGGTGCGCCCCGGTTACTTCTTCGAGCACAAGCTGCCTAACCCGCTGGTCAACGGCTCTGCGGCGGGCGAAGCAGGCGGCGCGGTAGGCGCGAGAAGTATACCAGACGCTCAATGAGCGGCAGCAGCCGGCGAACCGTCCGCCCGTGAAACAGCAGGCTGCCCACCACCAGGACGGGGTGTGGAATGGTGGTGCAGCAACGCGAGCAGACATCGACCTGGCCCGCCTCACCCGTGGCGTGAAGCCAGCGCATGCTGCGCATCTCGTCCGAGTTCCAGATCTCTCGCAGCGGCCGCTCTCCAATCCGGCCTATCGGAGCACCGCCCAGCATGTAGCTCTGGCAGCAGGGATAGACATCGCCGTTATACCGGACATACAGGGGACCGCGCCAGAGGTAGTGGCAGGGGTGCTTCCAGTCGCCTGCGTCGTGGCCGGCGTTGGGGCGCATGAGGTTGGTTTCGTCTTCCTTGACGCGGACCTGGTCCACCCCGGGGACCGACGTCCAGAAGCGAACGAAATCCCCAACCTCCCGCGCATTACGTTCCATCCTGACCATCTGCACGACGATCCCAGTGCGGGCCTTCCGCTCGTGCTTCATGCGCGCCAGGCGGACGAAATTGTCGCGCACACTCTCAAAGCGCGCGCCTTTGCGGTAGTACTCGAAACTCTCCTTGGTTGCGCCGTCAAAACTCAGGGTGATATTTTCGAGCGGAGAGCGCAGAATCCGGTCACAGGCGGTTTCGTCGAGCAGCGTGCCGTTGGTCGATAGCAGGGTGGAGATGTTGTGGCGCGCGCAGTACTCGATCCGGTCGAAAATCAAGGGGTCGAGGAGCGGTTCGCCCAGGCCGATGAGCATCATGTGCTCGGCCGACCGGCCGGATTCCTCCACCAGCCGCTCGAAGATATTCTGCTCCATGTCTTGCTTGGGCTGCGGGTAGGTTTCGCGGGGACACATGGGGCAATACAGGTTGCACTTGGCCGTGGTCTCGACAATGTACTCGACCGGCAGGCCGCGAACCTGGCTGCGAGCACGGAGGTAATCCCAGAGCAATTTGGCCCGGTTGAAGGCAGGCATGGGGCGTTCCCTCTATTCTAGCCTGCGTTTCGCATACAATAGCGGCAGCCATGAATATCGCGATCACGGGCGGGACGGGCTTCATCGGGCGGCGCCTGGTGCGCCGGCTGATAGCGGCGGGCCACTCAATCCATTTGCTGGTTCGCGAAGCCAGGACCGGCTTCGGCCCGCAAGTCCAGGTTTCGGTCTGGGACGCGCTGGATATCGAACCGGCTCCCGAGAGCCTGGCCGAGGCGGACGCCGTCATTCACCTGGCCGGTGAGCCGATCTCGCAGCGGTGGACGCCGGCAGCCAAGCGACGGATTCTCGACAGCCGCGTGGAGGGCACGCGGCGTCTGGTGGAGGCGATTGCGCGCCTGAAGCGGCGGCCCTCCACGCTGGTGTGCGCTTCCGCGGTCGGCATCTACGGCTCCCGGGGAGACGAGATCCTGACCGACGCCTCCGCGCCCGGGCAGGGCTTCCTGGCGGAGGTGTGCCAGGCATGGGAGAAGACCGCCGGGCTGGCCGCGGACCTGGGCCTGCGGGTGGTAAGACTGCGGGCGGGGATGGTTCTCGGCAAAGAGGGTGGCGCCTTGGCCCAGATGCTGCCGCCCTTTCGATGGGGGCTGGGTGGCAAGTTGGCCCAGGGGAACCAATGGGTCTCCTGGATACATGTGGACGATCTAGCGGATTTGCTCCGGTTCGCGTTGGAGAGCCCCAAGTTGAGCGGCCCCGTCAACGGGACTTCTCCCAATCCCGTCACTAACGTCGAATTCACGAAGGCACTGGCGGATGTGCTGCGCCGTCCGGCGGTGCTCACGATTCCGGCTTCGGCGTTGGGGGTGCTATACGGAGAGATGGCCGAGGTCGTCTTGGCCAGCCAGCGCGCGACTCCGGCGGCGGCACTGGCCGCGGGTTTCGAGTTTCGCTACCCGGGAGTCAAGGCCGCCCTCCAGAACCTACTTGGAACGTGATAAATTAGGGGTTTATGGGGATCCCTAATGTAAAGCGGTTCCGGCCCTACTGCCCGGAGTGTAAAGACAATTTCACGCTGATGGCGGTTCTGCCCAGGGACGCCAGCGTGGACGCGTACTTGGCCGATGCCATCGCCAGGCACGACCACAAAGCGTTTCAGGAAGCCAACCAACTGCACTATAAGGTCCGCGTCGGCCAGCAGAAGCAGCGGAAGTCGAAGTAGCGGCGGTCAGGGCAGGCGCGCCTTCAACGTGCGCAGCGCCCGCACTGCTTCCGACGCCACGTCCAGGTTCGGATCGCGAGCCAATGGCTCCATCACGGAGATCGAGTCGCGGTCCCCGCTACTGGCCAGAACCTGGAGCAAACCGATCTTCTCATCCCTGGTGCCCCGCTGGAGCGGCTGAAGCAGCGCCTGGCGGATACCGGCGTCCCTGGCGGCCTCGACCAGCAAAGGCTTGGCTTCGCCCGAGTGGGCCGACGAGTTCAGCGAGTTCACCAGGTACTCGAGCGGGCCGAACTGGGTCATTTCCAGTTTCCCCAGCATGACCAGGGCGAAAGCGATCGATACCCGCGCGGAAGCGTTGCCTTCGTCCTGAAACGCCTTCTGAAGCGGCGGAAGGTCGGCGGGATCTCTCACCCGCCCCAGGCCCTCGGCCGCGGCGCCGCGCAGGCCGGCGTCCCTGTCGGACAGGTAGCGCAGGAACAACTGGCGGCTGGCCGGCTCGGGGAGCATGGCGATCGAAGTGAGAGCCGCCCGGCGAACGACCCTGCTCTCGGTGCGGGTCAGAACCCCCCGCAAATCCGGCAAGGCGCCCATGTTACGGAGCAGGCCGGCGGCCTCGATCGCCGCCACCTGCACCCTCTCGTCCAGGTCCCGGATGAGGAAAGAAATCTCGGGGCCCGCGCCCTGATCGCGGATCTTCTGAAAAGCAATCAGGCACTCGTAAATGAGCTGGCTGTCTTTGGAGCGGACGGCCTCCAGCAGATCGGGCACGGCCGCCTTGCCGCGGAGAATGCCTACGGCGCGAGCCGCATTGGCCCGGGATTCCATCGAGGAGCCGCCGCGCACCACCCGGCCCAGCGCCCCCACTATTTCCGGCCGCACTTCTATGTACGGATCGATCACCTGATCGCTGGAACCGAGGATGCGAACCGTGATCTTGTTTCCCGCGCGCTTTATGGAAGCCCCGAGCCCGGTGATCGCGTAGCCCGGCAGGTAGAAATTCACCAGCCCGTCGGCGGCCCGGATCTGGATCTCGGAGTCGTTGTCCCGGGTAGCCTGAATGAGCGGATCGAGGCTGCCGGCGGTGTCCAGTTCCACCAGCCCTTTGACGGCCTCGATGCGGACCTCAAGGTCGGGGTCAGTGACGAATTGGGCGAGTCTCGGAATGGCTGGCGGGCCCTCGCGCACGAGCGCCCGCGCCGTGCGCCGGCGTTCTCCAACGTCCTGTCCGGCGGTTTCTTGACCAACCACGGCCACGCATAGAAACAGGGCCGTAAGCCAGGTTGCGAATGGGCGCGCCATACACCCCAGTTTAGCGGACAAATTCGACTTGGACTTTTTGGGGGATCAGGCCGGCCTCGTAACCCATGTCCAGCAGCTTCTGCGCCGCCGCCGGAACGAGCTCTCCGCAGTCGACAGTGTAATGGTTGACGTACAAGCCGACGAACTTCTCCGCTAACGCCGGGTCCATGTCGCCGGCGAACTGGAGCGCATACTGAAGCGCCTCGGAGTCATGGTCGAAGGCGTACTGGATGCTGTCGCGCATCATCCGGCAGCACTCGGTCTGAATGGTGGGTGTGAGGGTTCGCAGAATGGCGTTGGCGCCGAGCGGCAACGGCAGCCCGTGTTCGCTCTTCCACCAGGCGCCCAGGTCCAGGATCGCGTGGAATCCCCGGCTCGAATAGGTGAGCTGCCCCTCATGAATGACCAGACCCGCGTCCACGTCGCCCTCGCGCACGGCCTGCAGAATCTTGTCGAATGGAACCACCACCGTGTTGGCATCCGGCAGCAGCAGCTTCAAGGCGAGGTAGGCCGTGGTCATGGTGCCCGGGACGGCGATCCGCTTGCCCTTCAGATCCCCGACCGTCATGGGATGCAGCGCCACCAGGAGCGGCCCGTAGCCGTCGCCGACGCTCGACCCGCTGGCCATCAGGACGTACTTGTCCGCCACGTAAGGGTAAGCGTGGTAAGAGATGGCCGTCAATTCGTAGGTCCCCTTCAGGGCCTCGCGGTTGAGGGTTTCAATGTCGCTCAGGACGTGGCGAAACCGCGCCAGGCTCGAGCGGACCTTCTGCGTCGCCAGCCCGTAAAACATGAAGGCGTCGTCGGAATCGGGGCTGTGCGCACAGGTGATATCGGTGAGGGCCACAGGAGTCATGGTATGTAGAGCCTCAATAATAGCAGAGTACCATCGAGCGCCACCTCGGGAATATTGGTGTAGACTGGAATGTTGACATCGGGAGGTGGATCTTCTCGAGTAGCAGCGGCATTCGATCGTATTTCCTGCCCGCCAGGTTGCCCTCTGCGTTTACGCGCATCTCTTCGTTCTTGTTCGAACTGGTTTTTCCCGATGATTGCCGGATCTGCGGCCAGCCACTGAAGGGCATCTCGCGAGTGCCCGTCTGCGCGGCCTGCCTGGCGGCGCCGGGCCCGCTCGCGGCGGAGTATTTCTGCGTGAGCTGCCGGACTCCTTTCATGAACGCTTTTCCGCTCGATAGCGAGGGCCGCTGCGCTCTGTGCCGGAGCGGGATGCAAGGCTTCGACACGGCTTACGCATTCGGAGCGTACGAGGGGTCCCTCCGCGAGCTGATCCACCTGTTCAAGTACAAACGCATTCGAACCCTGGCCCAGCCTCTGGCTGAACATCTCCTGTCCGCCTACCCGCGCGAGCAACGCTTCGACGCCATCGTCCCCATGCCCCTGCACTGGTTCAGGCGCTGGCAGAGGGGCTTCAACCAGGCGGCCCTCCTGGCCCGGCTGGTGAGCCGCCGTTGCGGAATTCCCGTCGTTCAGGCCGCCCGGCGCACGCGTTCGACGCCGCCCCAGGCGGGTCTGACCAGCGCCCGGCGCCGCACCAACGTCAGAGGAGCCTTCTCGCCGGCCCGCACGGCTTCCATTCGAGGCCTGCGCGTGCTGCTGGTGGACGACGTGATGACCACCGGCGCCACGGCGAGCGCCTGCGCGCGCGCCCTTAAGGACGCCGGCGCGAGCTACGTCGGGGTGCTCACCCTGGCCCGCGCCGACCGCAGATTCTGCGCCTCGAAGGAGCAGCCGGCGTGATGAACGTGGACCGCCTTCACCGGCCGGTGCTGGTGCTGAACGCCAGCTATGAGCCGATCAACATCTGCGCAGCGCGCCGCGCCCTGGTGCTGGTGCTGAAGGGACTGGCCACCGCGGAGGAGCAGTCGCACCTGTCGGTGCGCTCCGCTTTCGAGTCCATCCGGCTTCCCTCGGTAATTCGATTGCTGGGCTACCGCCGCATTCCCCACCAGACCCGGGCGCTGTCCCGCAAGAACATTCTCATGCGGGACCGGTTCACCTGCCAGTATTGCCAGCGGGCCTTCCCTGCCGGCGAACTGACTCTGGATCACGTGGTGCCGCGTTCGCGGGCCGGCGAAACCGCCTGGGAGAATCTGGTCGCCTGCTGCCACGCGTGTAACAACCACAAGGGCAGCCGCACCCCCGAGGAAGCGGGCATGAGCTTAGTCAAGCAGCCGCGGCCTTTCAGCTTGCATACCAGCCGGCACCTGATGCGCTTGCTGGCCCGCAGCGATGAGCAGTGGAAGAAGTATCTTTTCTACTGAGGCGGCTGGGGAGCGGGTCCGCCCGAAGCCGGAGGCGCAGGTTTGTCTTCCTTCGGCTTGTCTTTCTTGGCGACGGCTTTGACCGGGCTGATCATCACGTGCGCGAAGCGGCCTTCCAGGCGCGGCTGGCCCTCGACAGCGCCGTAGGCGGCCAAGTCCTCCGCGAAGCGCATTAGCAGCTTCTTGCCCAGGTCCACGTGCGCGATTTCCCGGCCGCGAAACTGCACCAGGGCTTTCACCCGGTTGCCTTCACCCAGGAAGCGGATGGCGTGGTTCTTCTTGAAGTCGTAGTCGTGATCGTCGGTGTTGGGGCGGAACTTCAGCTCCTTGACCAGGATGACATGCTGCTTCTTCTTGGCTTCGTGCTGCTTCTTCTTCTGCTCGTATTGCCACTGGCCGTAGTCCATGGCCTTGGCCACGGGCGGTTCGGCGGTGGGAGCGATCAGAATGAGGTCGAGGCCTAGTTCCTGGGCCCGGCGCACGGCAGCGGGTGTCGGCATGACTTCGACGACGCCGTCGGGGAAGATCGCCCGCACCTCCCGGGCGCGAATAGCCTCATTTACGTTCTCTCGAATTCTGGGACGGCGGGGTGGATAAGGCCTGCGTGGAAACATTAAAACCTTGGCCCCGCGAAAGGCGATCTGGTCCAAACCATGTTTAATCTATCAAACCACAAAACAGCGTCACATTCCAGGGGGTGGCGGCTTTCGGTCGCCAATCCAATCCAATTCCAATCGACCCACCGACCGAAACTCTGGATCCCCGGTGACAAGCGGACAGTTATACTTCTGAGCCAGTGCGGCCGCGAATCCATCGGCGTAAGCGATCGGAAACCGGCCCTTCAGCGATGCAGCGTTCCAGATGTCGTCGCTGGAGGGCACTTCGATGGTTGCGGGCAGCGTTCGAGAGGATTCACGCCAGGACTCGGCAAGTGCCTGGGTGGGATGTTTCCGGAGGAAGTAATACACCTCCCCAACGTTAATGGCGCTCATCAGGAGCCGGGTTCGGCCCGCTTCAGCTTCCGAGAGCAGTTTCCCGACGAGATCGCAGGCGGGCTGCCGGCCACTCATCCACTCAAGGATTGCCCACGAATCAAGAACGCGAGTCTTCACGCTCACGCTCCCGTTTCTTGAAGGCGGCGAAGACGCCCATCGAGTCGCGGCCCGCGGCGCCCTTCAGCTTCTTCCAAGCCGGCTCTTTCGACAGGACGATTCTCTGGCCCCGCAGCTCAAGAGTCATGCGAGCGCCTTCGGACAGATTCAGGGCATCCCGGGTGCTCTTAGGAATCGTGATCTGACCCTTTGACGACACCGTAACATTCTCCATATAAACATCTTACCATAGGTAAGACGCTACCTATCCGCTGCCTGCAGGCTCAGCCGCTTGCCGTGGGAAGGGCGGCTATTTCCCGAGATTGCGGGAGGGCACGAAGAAATCCTTGGCCGTCAGGCCGCACTCCTTTGCGACGCGCAGGCTATAGTCGATCTGACCAATTCCCGCGCCGTGCTGATCGGTGCCGATCGAGAATTTCGCGCCGGCGGCTTTGGCGCGGTGGATGAAGCCGGCCTTCGGCGTCTCCCATCTCGAGTTGATCTCGATCGCAATGTTGTTCTTCACGGCCGCTTGGATCAGGCGATCCATGCGCTGCGGAGTCCAGAGCTCATCGTAGCGGCCCTTCAAGCTCTCGGGGAGCAAGGTGGCGCTGGCCCAGATCTGAATGGGCAGCGCGAGCACGCTCAGGTTGTGGGCGACATACCGGTCCATGAAGTCCTGCGGGTCGGCGAAGGTTGCTTTGGTACTCCAGATCGGCATGATCGTTCCGTTATCCGGGAACATCAGGCCGTCGCTCAGGATGTAGTCGATACGGGCGAGATTCTGCGCGGATACTGACGTGCGCCACGCGGCGCCTCTGACCTGGAGTCCGCGCCACATGGGCTGGCCTTCCAGGCGCTCAAGGAACGCGGCCACACCCTGATCGTTGGCGCTTTCGCCGGCCACGCCGAAGCGCACGCCGAGCTTCTGGGACAGGGCGGCGGCTTCGGCCGGGGTGGGGGCATTGGCGCCGGCGAGGTGGGCGTGGAGATCGACTCGGGGTATGTCGTCCGCCGCGGACAAGCAAGCCGCGGCGAGAATGAAGCAGATGAATGGCCTGCACATGGAGTGAAGATAGCGCGAGAACGATCTTGACGCAAGGCGGATCAGCCAGGGCTAGCGTAGGCGCGTGCGCTACGATTCACAGGGTCAAGGAGCGCAGGTACTTTCGGAATTCCTCGCCTAAATCTTCCCGCTGCAATGCCAACTCTACGGTGGCCTTCAGAAAGCCCAGCTTGTCGCCAGCGTCGTAGCGCTTCCCTGTGAAGCGGTAGCCGTAGATTGGCCGGCTCTCCAGCATGTGCTTCAATCCATCGGTGAGTTGGATCTCGCCTCCTAGTCCGGGCCGGGTGGCCTCGATGGAGGCGAAGATTTCCGGGACCAGCACATAGCGCCCGACGATCGCCAGGTTCGAGGGAGCTTCCGCGGGCTCCGGCTTCTCAACCAGGGAGCGGATACGGTAGAGCCGGTCGGTCGCGCCGTTATGCGGCAGCGGCTCGGCGTCCACGATGCCGTAGAAGGAAACCTCTTCGGGCGGTACTTCCATCAGCGCCAGCACTGGCGCGCCGTAATGTTCGTAAACGTCGACAAGCTGCCGCAAGCACGGCGGCCGGGCGTCAATCACGTCATCGGAAAGGACAACGGCGAAGGGCTCGTCTCCGATCAACTCCCTGGCCCGCAGCACCGCATGACCGAGACCCAGCGCCTCCTTCTGCCGGACATAGGCAACGTTGATCATTTCCGAAATATTGCGCACCGTCTCCAACATTTCCTTCTTGTGGCGCAACTCGAGCAGGTACTCCAGCTCGAAGCTGACGTCAAAGTGGTCCTCGATGGCGCTCTTGCCCCGGCCGGTGACGATGATAATGTTCGACACACCGGACTGGACGGCCTCTTCGACGCCGTACTGAATGAGAGGCTTGTCAACGAGCGACAGCATCTCCTTGGGCTGAGCCTTGGTCGCCGGCAGGAAGCGTGTGCCCAGCCCGGCTGCCGGGAAAACAGCTTTACGCACTTTAGGAGGCATCAGATTTATTGTATGCAGTTGCGCCTGTCCCGCGAAACCGCAGCCGCTCCGGCGGGGAGTGTAGACTACCTGGAGAGGTATGCCCGTGGCTCCGGAGGATCGAAATGGAACGTAGAACACTCGTTAAAACTCTATCCGCTCTCGTGGCGATCGCCGGCATGGCTCTGGCACAGGCACAGGTACTGCAACCGGTCGCGCTCCCGGCTCCACAGAAGCAGGGCGGCAAGCCCTTGATGCTGGCGTTGGCGGAACGGAGGACCACCCGCGCATTCAACGAACAGAAGCTCTCTCCGCAGATGCTTTCGAATCTTCTATGGGCGGCCTTCGGCGTGAACCGGGGCCAGGCGGACAGGCCCGGGTTGGGCAGGACGGCGCCCTCGGCGATGAACAAGCAGGAGGTTTCGCTCTACGTCATCCTGGCCGAAGGAGTGTATCTTTACGAGGCTGAGCCGCACCGTCTGAAGCCCGTCT
Source organism: Bryobacterales bacterium (assembly GCA_963734625.1). Classification (GTDB taxonomy): domain Bacteria; phylum Acidobacteriota; class Terriglobia; order Bryobacterales; family Bryobacteraceae; genus CAVTHW01. Next base: position 617,656 of record CAVTHW010000003.1, read on the forward strand.
CCACCGGGGACGCCCGCGTAAAAACGGGGCCGGAGGCGGCGGCCAAAGCCCCGGTTACGATCATCTACGTTGCCGACGCACAAGCCAACTCGGCCCAAGTCGACACGGGGTTCATCGGCCAGAACGTCTACTTGTTCGCCGCCTCGGAGGGCTTGAACGCCTGGTTCCGTACCGTCAACGCACAGGGAGTGACGGACGCGCTGAAGTTGACGGCGGAGCAGCGGCCCCTATACGCCCAATCGGTGGGTTATCCGCCGAAGCAGTGAGCGCCGCGGCCGGCCGCTCCGCCGAACCGAGCTAGAATAGCAGTAGAGAGAGGAATCTTCGAACATGGCAAAAGAAGACAGCGGAAGCTCTATCCTTTGGTTCCTGACTGGCGCCGCAGTCGGCGCCGCTGTTGCCTTGTTATATGCTCCAGCCTCGGGCCGGGACGCCCGCAAGTACATAGGCAAGAAGGCCGAAAAAGGCCGGGAAACGCTCAGCGACGCCGGCAAGGAGATCGTGGAGCGCGGCCGTGACTATTACAAGAAGGGCCTCAAGGTCGCCGAGGACGCCGGCGATCTCCTGGAGCGGGGCAAGAAGCTCGTCACCGGCTGAACCGCGCGCGACAACGCGGCAGGAGGCGATTCCATGAGTGCATCTGTTCGCTTTGATGCAGATTCCCTGTCCGCATTCCGCAACGAGCCCTACGCGGATTTCTCGGTTCCCGCCAACCGCAAGGCCATGCTGGAAGCCCTTGAAGGCGTTCGGGCACAGTTCGGGCGCGAGTACGATTTGTGGATCGGCGGCGCAAAGCACAAGACCGCGGCGAAACTTACTTCGCTCAATCCTTCCAAGCCCTCGGAAACGGTGGGCGTCCACCAGATGGCAACTCCCGAGCTGGCGGCCGCGGCCGTCGAGTCGGCATTCTCTTTCTTCCCCGCGTGGAGCCGCACGCCCGCCGAGGAGCGCGCGGGTCTTTTGCTGCGCGCCGGGGAACTGATCCGGCGCCGCAAGATGGAGTTCGACGCATGGCTGGTTTTGGAGGCCGGAAAGACCTGGCCCGAAGCCGAGGCTGACGTCTCCGAAGCCATCGACTTCTGTGAGTACTACGCGCGCCAGATGCTCCGCCTGGCCGGCCCGCGGGATATCGTGCAGCTTCCCGGCGAGCAGGATGAGCTGGTCTACATCCCACTGGGGGCGGGGATGGTGATCGCTCCCTGGAATTTTCCCCTGGCAATCCTGGTGGGCATGACGGCCGCCGCTCTGGCAGCCGGCAACACAGCGGTCATCAAGCCGTCCAGCGACACACCTACCATCGCCGCGAAGTTCGCCGAGGTGCTGCTGGAGGCGGGCTTCCCGGACCGAAGCTTCTGCCTGGTCACGGGGAGCGGCGCCAGCGTCGGAGACGTGCTGGTCGAGCATCCTAAGACCCGCTTCATATGCTTCACCGGATCTCGCGACGTGGGCCTGCGCATCAACGAACTGGCATCCAGGCCGCGTCCCGGCCAAAAGTGGATCAAGCGGGTAATCGTCGAAATGGGAGGCAAGGACGCCATCATCGTCGACGAGGAGGCCGACCTGGAGCGCGCCGTGGAAGGCGTCTTTGTCTCGGCCTTCGGCTACCAGGGCCAGAAGTGTTCCGCCTGCTCCCGCGCCATCGTGGACCGGAAGATCTACGACCTCTTCCTTGAACGCCTTAAGGCGAAGGTGGAAGCCTCAAAGACCGGGCCCGCCGACGATCCCGGCAATTACATGGGACCGGTCATCAGCGAGAAAGCGATGCGGTCGATCCTGGACTACGTGGAAATCGGAAGTAAAGAGGGGCGTCTGGTCGCTGGCGGCGGGCGTATCGGGGGTGAGGGATATTTCCTGCGGCCAACGGTCATCGCCGACGTGGAGCCGAAGGCCCGGATCTTTCAGGAGGAGATCTTCGGCCCGGTCCTGGCGGTGACTCCCGCCAGCAGCTTCGAACACGCGCTGGAACTGGCCAACGATTCCGATTATGGGCTGACCGGCGCGGTTTATACCCAGAATCCGGCGAAGCTCCGAAGGGCTCGTGAGGTGTTTCACGTAGGCAATCTGTATTTCAACCGTAAGTGCACGGGTGCAATGGTGGGGGCTCACCCCTTTGGCGGCTTCAACATGTCCGGCACGGATTCCAAGGCGGGCGGCCCGGATTATCTGCTGCAATTTCTGCAAGCCAAGTCCATAGCCGATAAGACTACTAGATGACGTCATGACGCACAGCGTGCCCTCTCCCCAGGAAACGCCGGGACAAGTCCTTTTGCCCAATCACAAGCCAGAACGACGGGTGGAGGATGACCACTACCGCGAGCTGTTCGAGAACGCCGCGGACGTGGTCTACACGCACGACCTCGAAGGCCGAATGATCTCCATCAATAGGGCCGGCGAGCGGATCACCGGGTACGCCCGCGAAGAAGCCCTGGAGATGAACATTTTCCAGATGCTGGATCCGGAATCCCGCGAGAGGACCCTGGAGGTGATTCGCCAGCACCTGGGAGGCGGCGCGCAGCCGGCTTACGAAGTTACGATCATCACCAAGGACAACTGCCGGGTGGCGATGGAGATCGGAACGCGCCTGCTGTTTCGCCGGGGCCTTCCGTTTGCGGTCCTGGGGATTGCCCGGGACATCACGGAGCGCAAGAGGGGGCAGCAGCTCGAGCGGGACCGCAACCACGTGCTCGAGCTCGTGGCCGGCAACGAACCGCTGGAAAGAGTGCTCGCGGCGCTGTGCGTTCTGCTGGAACGGCAGTGCCCAGCGGGCTTGATTTGTTCGGTTTTTCTGTTGCGCGACGGGCGCCTGGAGCTGGCGGCCGCGCCCAGCCTGCTCCCCGAGCAAGCCCAGGCGCTGGAACCCACGGAACTGGAAGGCGTCCAGCGGCTGGCGCTCGTACGCTCGAAGGGCGACGCGCTGCTGGGGGCGTTCCTGCTGATCCATCAGCCTGGCTGCCAACCAGGGCCGGGCGAGCTGGCGACTCTGGAAACGGCGCGGAGGCTGGCTATAGTGGCCATCGAGCAGAGGCACCTCGCCGACGAACTCGCCTACCAGGCCCGGCACGACGCGCTCACCGGCCTGCCGAATCGTTTCGATTTGCAGGAGAGGCTTGAGGCGGCGGTGGCCGAGGCACAGGGCGGCGACCGCCCGCTGGCGGTGCTGTTCATCGACCTGGACCGGTTCAAACAGATCAACGATACGCTGGGTCACCCCGTGGGCGACGCAGTCCTCCAGCAGGTTTCCCGGCGGCTGGCGAACCGCCTGGAAGCGTCCGCCGTTCTGGGCCGGCTGGGGGGCGACGAGTTCATGGTGCTGCTGACCCAGTCGCCGGACCACCCATATGCGCGCAAGGTGGCGCAAGAGCTGCTCGACGCGCTGAAGGCGCCTTTTGAAGTGGAAGGCTATGAGCTGTACGTGAGCGCCAGCATTGGCATCAGTCTGTACCCGCTGGACGGCAAGGACGCCGCCACGTTGCAGAGGAACGCCGACAGTGCCATGTATCGCGCCAAGAATCGGGGAGCGAACTGCTTCGAGTTCGTCACCGAGGGACTCGGCGCCGCCGCGTTAGAACGGCTCGAAATCGAGAACGCGCTGCGCCGCGCGATGGAGCACGGGGAGCTGCAACTCAACTATCAGCCCCAGGCGGACATGGATGGGCGGCTGACGGGACTGGAGGCGCTCCTGGCCTGGAACCACCCCAAGCTGGGCAGTATTCCGCCCGGGCAATTCATCCCGGTGGCTGAGGAGAGCGGGCTGATTATTCCGATTGGCGCCTGGGCGCTGGCTGAAGCCTGCCGCCAGTGCGTCGCCTGGCACGAGGCGGGCTTTCCGAGGGTGAAAGTGGCGGTCAATGTCTCGGCGACGCAATTCGCCAGGACGGGTTTTGTTGAGACGGTGTCGCGGGCCTTGTCGGCGAGCGGTCTGGATCCTTCGCTTCTCGAACTGGAAATCACCGAGAGCGTGGTCATGCGCAACCTGGAAGAGTCGGCCAGCCGCATGCAAAGGCTGCGGGCGCTGGGGGTGAGCATCGCTATCGACGATTTCGGCACTGGCTACTCCTCCCTGGGTTACCTGCGGGATCTGCCTATCGACGCTCTGAAGATGGACCAGATGTTCCTCCGCGAGGTGGATTCCGACCCGGGCGCCATGCCCCTGTTGCAGGCCATCGTGGCGCTGGCGCACGGCCTGCGGATGTCGGTTATCGCCGAGGGCGTCGAAAGCCAACGCCAGTTAGACGCCCTACGCCAGGTGGGGTGCGACCGGCTACAGGGTTATTTGATCGGAGAGGCCCTGCCGGCCGACGAGGTATTGCGCCTGCCCAGGGAGGGTTTGTGCTAGGATGTAAAAGCCCCGTTGAGAAGGGGACGGCTTAGGCACAATCTCAGGGTCGAATCTGTTCGACGTGGCGAAAGGGGCCCGGCGCTGCCGGGTCCCTTTCTCTTTGGTGATCATCCCGCGAAGAGTGGTCCGGCCTTCGTGCGGGAGGGGGGCAATGAACGCGAAGAAGCTCTCGGTTTGGGCCGCCGCCCTTGTAATCCTCGGCGTGAGCGCGGTTACCGGCGCGCGGACCTATCAGAAACCCAAGACCGTCGTCCAGGTGGTGACCATCCGCTGGACGGCTGACGCCGCTCCCGAGCAGCGCCGGGCGGCGCTGGAAGGTGTGGACAAGCTAGCCGCCGATTTCCCCGGCGTGCGCAACGTCTGGCTGCGGCCGCTCCGTCTGCAGCCGCGCGACTTCATGAGCGCTTACGCCATCGAGTTCGACGACCTGGCCGCGGCCGAGCGCTTCGCCAAGCTCCCGGCGCACGAAGCCTGGAACAGGAGTTTCCTGCCGCTCATCGAGGAGAGCCGCACTCAGCAGCTCACGAATTGACGCGTAGGCGCGTGCGCTACGTGAAATCCCTCCACCGAATGAGGTAGTCCCAGCTCTCAGTCCGTCTTGCCCCGCCGATGAGCCCAGCGAGGGACGAATCATGCAAAGTTGGAGCTGCCGCCTGGCGGCACACACGCTGGTGGTGTGCCTGCTGGCGGCGGGAACAGCGCAGGGACAAACGGGACGCGGGTGGAAGAAGGCGTGGATTGCGTCAGTGGCCGCGCTGGTGACGGTCAACGTACTGGATGCACATTCGTCGGCGGGCCACTATGAGACGAATCCGCTATTGCAGAACTCACAGGGGCGTTTCAGCACGGGGCGGGCAATCGCGGTCAAGTCGGTGGCTTCGGGCGGGTTGATACTGGTGCAAATGCTGCTGAGGAAGCGAAATCCTGAGCAGGAGCTGGAGAAACCGTCCGCCATCGTGAACTTCGCAGCCGCAGGCGCGCTGGGGGTCACGGCCTACAGAAACACGCGGGTTCCCTAGCGGGCACGGCAGCGCCGTGCCCCTACTTCTGGCGCGCCCAGGGCGTGAAGGCACTGTTCTTCATCGGCACGGCGGGCACTGTCCCGACCAGCGGCACGCGCACACGAAGTAGGGAAAAGTGCTCGCAACCGCAGTAGTCCCCGTCCTTCGCATGGGTGCAGGGGCCTATATTGTATAGGTGAGCGGAGTCAACGTGTCCGCAGTCGCAGGTAGGCTTTGAGGGCATTAACCTCCAATTGTAGCATTGATCCGAGGTGTCGTCCGCAATGTATTACAATCTACATACGAGATGAATTCCATAAATCCCGGACACGCTGAGATGATCACCAATGAAAGAAGTCAACTCACGACCGGCCAGGCGGCGGCACTCTGCTCGGTAAAGCCCGACACCGTGTTGAAGTGGGTCAAGAAGGGCCGGCTGCGGTCGGTGACAACAGCCGGGGGGCACCACCGCATTGAGTACCGTGACCTGGAGGCGTTCCTGCGGGCACACCGGGTGGGAGGGGAGGCGCAGCCGGCGAGCGAGACTACTACCCGGACGATGCGCTGTTGGGAATTCTTCAGCGATCAGGGCGTCGTGCGGGACGCCTGCATGCAGTGTGCCGTCTACCGCGTTCGAGCGGCTTTGTGCTTTGAGATGCTGGGCCTGGGAACGGAAATTAGGCACGCCAAGCTGTTCTGCCAAGTATCCTGCGCGGACTGCGCATACTACCGGCGGGTGAAAGGCCTGAAAGTCAACGTGCTCGTGGTATCCCAGGACGAGGATCTCATCCGGAATTTCGCAGGGGAGGAGAGCGAAGAGCTGTCGCTGCGCTTCGTCCACAACGGCTACGAGGCGTCAGCGGTGATCAGCGACTTCCGGCCGGCGTTTGTGGTGGTCGACCGGGAGCTGATCCCGGACGGCGGTAAGGAACTTGTGGGCTGCCTTACAACCGACTCGCGGGTACCAGGGTTGAAGATTGTTTGGGCGGTTCCAGGCGCAGGTAGGCGGCGGCGCAAGCAGCCGGAGAAGAACGCTGAGGAGACACTGGTGAAGCCGTTCGGGCTGGACGAGGTGACGGCGTTGGTCAACAGGCTGCCAGTTGAATTCGTTGCGGCGAGCGACCAATCCTGCTAGTGGTTCACCCCAGCGAAGGCCCGTAACCAGCCAGCGCCGATGAAACGATCAGCAATACCAGCCCGATCACGAGACGCTGTATCGTCCTTTTGCTGGTTCCCTTCCACTCTCCAAGCATGATCCCCAGCAACTGGCTGAACAGGATGGCGCTGGCCATCAGCACCGCCCAGCCGATGTAGGACGTGGCGCCCATCTTGGGCTCGCCGGTCTTAAAGCAAATGAACTGAGAGCACCAGATCGCGCCCGCCATACCCGCAAAGAAGAGATTTGGCAGAATTGGCGCACCGGACTTGATGTAATCTTTCCCCGTCTTGTTCTTCAGATTCAGGAAAATGCACCAGGTGGCGTTCACCGCAAAACCGCCCAGGAGCACGACCACCAAGACGGGCATTCCCGCCCAAGTTATGCTGGTCACCGGCGCGATCTCGACGGCGAGCTTCTGGATCTGCGGCCCGCCTTGCAGGCCAAAGCTCATGGCGGAGCTCATCAGTCCGGAGAAGATCGCCACCGTGATGCCCTTCTTAAAGTTGAATTCGGCGACGGTCTTCTTCTTTTCCTCCTCGGAGAGCTCGCTTTCCTTGGACATGCCGGCCAGTCCCACGAACACGATCCCCGCTACGGAGACCAGAGCGGCCGCCAGGGATACCTGCCCGGAAGGAGTATTGAAAATGGCCGCGATGGCATCGCTCCCCTTTAGCATCGGGGGAATCAAGGTGCCCGCCGCGGAGGTCAGCCCCGCGCCCATGGCCAGGCCCAGGCCGACGCCGAGATAACGAATCATCAATCCCCAGGTGAGTCCGCCGAATCCCCAGCCCGCGCCGCACAAAAAGCAGTACACGATCTCATTGCGCGGGGCGGCGCGGAGAACGTCGAAAACGTTCGGCGAAGTCGCGAGGGCAAGGAGCCACGGCACCACAATCAGGCCGGCGACGGCGTAAATGAGCCAATAGCTTTCCCAGGCCCAGGCCTTGACCTTCTTAAAGGGCAGGTAGAACACAGCCCCGGCCAAACCTCCCAGCATGAAGATCAGGATTCCGAGCGGTGCATTCATAACTTCCTCCTATCGCCTCAGGCGATGGAACTCACAGCGGCGGCGCGCTTGGACAGCACGGTCTTCTCGTATTGCTTCACCTCGTCGAACCAGTCCATGCCGGCCGGGGCGCCCTTTTGCAGGCAATAGTAGTCCCACGCGGCCGCCCAGGGGAGCGCCTTCAGTTCCTCCATCAGCGCCAGGCGCTGGGTGTAGTCACCGTTCTGCTCGAGGCTTACCAGAAGCTTTGACGGCTCGAGCAGCGCGATCAGCAGCGCCTTCAGCATATTGCGCATGCCGATCACCCAGGCCGCCACGCGGTTGATGCTGGCGTCGAAATAGTCGAGGCCAATGTGGATCTTGTCGAGCTTGCCGCTGCGAACCAGTTCCTTGGCGATGGCCTGGAGTTCGTCGTCCAGCAGGACCACATGATCGCTGTCCCAGCGAACCGGGCGGCTGACGTGCAGCAACAGCCCCGGACAGAACATGAGGACGGAACTGACCTTATCGGAAATGACCTCGGTGGGGTGGAAGTGGCCGGCGTCGAGGGTGAGCAGTTTCTGCCGCGACACCGCGTAGCCCATAAAGAATTCGTGCGAGCCCGTCGTATAGCTCTCGGCGCCGATGCCGAAGAGTTTCGCTTCCACCGAATCAAGGTGAAGGGCGGGGTCGATGGGCTTGGCGAAGATCTTATCCAGCGAATCGGCCATGCGCTCGCGGGGACCGAGACGATCGGCGGGAATATCCTTGTACCCGTCGGGCATCCAGAAATTGGTCACGGTCGGCGTGCCAAGCTGACGGCCCATCTCGGCGCCGATCTTGCGGCAGGCGATGCCGTGCTCGATCCAGAAGTCGCGGATGGCCTTATCCGGGTGGCTGAGCGTGAAGCCATCGGCCGCCTTCGGATGAGAGAAGTAGGTTGGATTGAAGTCCATTCCCAGGTGGTTGAGCTTGGCCCAGTCGATCCAACTCTGGAAATGCTTGGGCTGAATCTCGGTGCGATCGACGTAGGCGCCGCCGTGGTCCAGGTAGCAGGCGTGCAGGTTCAGACGATGGCGGCCCGGTATCAGGCTCAGGGCCTGTTCAATGTCGCCGCGAAGCTCAGCGATGGTGCGGGCCTTGCCAGGATAGTTGCCGGTGGTCTGAATTCCCCCGCCGGACAACTCCGCGCCGGCCGTCTCGAAACCACCCACATCGTCGCCTTGCCAGCAGTGCATGGAGATCGGAATCGTCTCCAACCGCCGCAAAGCGGCATCAACGTCTACTCCATGAGCCGCGTACTGCTCTTTGGCGATTTCGTACGCCGAGTAAATGCTTGCCTCTTTCATGGTCCTCTCTCTTCTCTATTCCTGGATGGGGTCTCGATTGGCAGAACTACTCCCGAGGTCACCGGGAAAGGCAAGTGTACACCCATGAACGAGGGTTCGCAATCGGTTTTGTGGCGAAGGCACATTTCTCGCAGTGCAATACGGCGCCAAAGCGACCGCGCGATGTTGAGGCTTTGTCTGTAATACTTTACAAAGGCATAGGGCGCACCGGCCGGAGAGCGCCGAGCGCGCTGGCCCAGCCGCGTTTCGCTGCGCGGAACGGACGTGGTATGATGCGCAGATTGGCATAGTAACGCGACCGTGGGAGGTGGATATGATTCCTGAAGCATCGGGGCGGGACCGCTATCTAGTCAAGTCGGTGGTGCACTCTTCCCAATTGCTGGGGGCTTTTCAGTCCCCTGGAGAAGCGCTGACGCTCCGTGAGATCGTGGTGCGCAGTGGCCTGCCAAAGAGCATGGCGTTCCGCCTCCTGTATACGCTCGAAAAGTGCGGCATGGTGGAGAAGGCGGGGCAAAACCTGTATCGCTCTACTCTGCGGCCCGTGAAGCAGAGGCGCTACAAGCTGGGCTACGCCGCTCAGGGGACCGACTACCAGTTCTCCAAGGAGGTTTCGCTGGGGCTGCAGCGCGCGGCCGCCGCGGCGGAGATCGAGCTGATTTCGGTGGACAACCGCTACAACCCGAAGATCGCGCAAAAGAACGCGGATGTGCTGGTGCGAGAGAAAGTCGATATCGCGATTGAGTATCAGACAGACAGGGACGTCGCGGCGATCGTGGCGGCCAAGTATCGCGCGGCGAATATTCCTCTGATCGCGGTCGAGATCCCCCATCCAGGCGCTACGTTCTACGGCGCCAATAACTATGAGGCGGGCTTGATTGGCGGGCGTTATCTCGGCCGCTGGGCCAAGCAGCACTGGGACTCGCGGGTGGACGAGATCCTGCTCATGGAACTGGCGCGTGCCGGGAGTCTCCCCAGGATGCGCTTGACGGGACTCCTGGTCGGATTGAAGGAAATCCTGCCGCAGGTGGAAGACTGTCCGGTGACATATCTGGACGGCGACGGGCAATTCGGCCCAAGTTTTGACGCGGCGCGCAAATACCTTCGCACCAGCAAGCCGCACTGCATCCTGGTCGGCGCGGTCAACGATCCCAGTGCGCTGGGGGCTTTGAGGGCGTTTCAAGAGGCGGGCCGCGCCGAGTATTGCGCGGTTATGGGGCAGAACGCCTCGCCGGAAGGGCGCGCCGAGTTAAGGGAGTCCGGGACGCGCATGGTGGGGTCAGTCGCCTACTTCCCGGAGCAATACGGAGAGGGCATTGTCCAGCTTGCGCTGGACATCCTGCGGCACCAGCCGGTTCCTCCGGCGGTATTCGTCAAGCACAAGCTACTGACGCCGGAAAACGTGGATCACTACTATCCCAACGACGGGTTGTCGCAAATGACCGCGGGAGCGTCGGGAGCATAGCGGCGCCCGCGCCCGGGGAATCCGGGCGCGGGTTTCTATCGTAAGGGATCTACTGTCCCCGCCCAGGCGCAGCCGGCGGTGCCCCGCCCGGCGCGGCGGGAACGCCACCACGTCCGCCCGGAGCGCCCATTCCGCCGCCGCCTCGTGCCGGAGGTTCGACGAGCGGTGGCGGATATGCCTTGACACCCGGCGCCGCCGGTCCCGCGGTATTCAGGTTCCGAAGCGCCGCCAGAATCACCGGCTGCGGCATTGTGTCCGCGCTCAGCGTGGTGTACAACTCCATCGCCCGAGCCCGGGTGGCGGCGGTGGCCATCAGCCCTTCAGCGCAGGTCAGGCTGGCGCGAGCCGCCACGCCGAAAGCCTGATGCTTGGGGTTTGCCAGTACCGGTTGCAGCAACTTGGCCGCACTCAGTCCGCCGATCAGGCCCACTGTGGAGCAGGCCGCCTGAGCGATCTCGGGGTCGCTGTTGTTTATCAGTTTGCCCACCGCGTCCAGCGCCTTGGGGTCCTTGCGGAAGCCGATCGAGTGAATCACTCCCATCAACTGCCGGCCCTTCAGCCGGGCGAGCGCGGCGCGAAAAGCGTCATCCACCGACGGGTCCGGATTCGGCTCCATGCCGAAGCGGGCATAGGCGTTCAGTTGCGGGTGGCTCAACAGCGGGACCATCGGCGCGATTGCCTCGCGCCCGCCGATGAAGGCCAGTCTCTTGCAGGCAATGCCCTTCTGAAACACCGTCGCGTTGGGGTCTTTGACCATGGCAATGAGCTTGGCCTGGTCCAATTTCCAAATCGGCAGGGCCTCAAATTCGGGTGGAACAGTCGGCCTGACAGGGCCGCGTCCGCCTCCGCCCGCACCGCGGCCGCCCTGACCAGGGGCGCCTCCCGGTCCGCCGGGTCCACCCGGTCCGCCCGGCGCTTGTGCCGCCGCACCAGGAGCCGGTTGTTGCATCTGTCCAGGTACTTGTTGCATATCGATAATCTCCTATAATCCTTAGCCTCTGTGCCTATACGAGGTTGGAAAGCGCGTCCAAACGCCAGGGTTCCCGATAAGCCCGGCTGCGCATCCGGTTGGCTTCCTCGTCATTGAGGAACATCCGTTTGGCCGGGTCCCAGGTGACCTTGCGATTGAGCTGAGTCGCAATAAATGCCGCATGACAGGTGACGTGCGCGTTGGCGGTGGCGTCGGCATTCGCACGAGGCTGAACGCGCGCCCGGACGCAACGCAGGAAATCCTGAATGTGCGCGTTGGTGGGATCGAATCTGGCCCCCTGACGGGTGGGGAGGAGGGACTTCAGGTTATCGGAAACGATGATCCGGCCGCTGTCACCCGTCTCCACCCAGCCTTGGGTTCCTTCAAACCGGTTGCTGCAGGATCCCATGCCGTTCCAAGTGTGATTGCGGATGATGAGCTGCACCCCGTTGGCATATTTGCACGTAACCGTATACCGTCCAACCAGGCCGTCTCCCCTGAAATTCCTGCCCTCCGGGATATATTCGAGGGGCTGGGTGTGCTCCATATCGGCAGCCCATTGGGCCATGGATACGGTGTGGGAGCCCCACTCCAGGAGGCCGGCATGAAAGTCCCAGAAATCGCCTCGTCCCGGTTCCCCCATGGGATACGCGGAATTGTACGGCCGCCAGAGACACGGGCCGAGCCACTTGTCCCAATCGAAGACCAGCGGGTTCGGGTCCGGCTCCTGTGGCCACCAGCTATGTCCGGAGATGTCCACCGCTCCTTGCCCGTAGGTAGTATCGGCGTGCACGGCCAGCAGCCTGCCAAGCTTGCCGCTGCGGACCAGTCCCACCGCAAATTCGAAGGCGTACTGGTTCCGCCGCTGGCATCCGGACTGGTAGACAGTTCCATATCGGCGGCAATTGTCGGCCAGGGCGTAGCTCTCCATAATGGACATGGCCGCAGGTTTTTCGCAGTACATGTCCTTACCGCACTGGGCCGCCCAGATGGCCATGGGGCCGTGCCAGCGGTCGCTGGTGGTGACCAGCAGGACGTCGATGTCCTTGCGGGCCAGTATCTCCTCCGGGTCCCGGTACATCACGCAGTTGTTGTTCTTGTAATAGGTATCGACGGTGCTCTTGACGGACTCACGGCGTCTCTCCTGGACATCGGCAATGGCAACGAACTTGACGCGCTCGTCGCCCAGCAATTGCCTGAGATCGGCGGAACCGCGCCCGCCAACCCCGATGCCGCCGACGATGATCGTATCGTTGAGGGCGAAGTTGCCCACGCGCACGGGGCCGACAGCCGGCTGGCCTCCGGGCGGCGCGGCTTGGCCGGGTTGGGCCTGCCCGGCCGGAGCGCCCGGGGCTTGGGCCAAAACAGGGACGGCGGCGAGTGCGCCTGTTGCCGCACCGAGGAAGCCCCGCCGAGAAACTGATGATTTTTTCTGTTTCATTATTTAGACCTCTTAAACCGCTTCTTATGTGATCTTGACCTCTGTCTTAACGCGCACCGGGCCGAGCAGTCCGGCCGGCAGCAACTGCGGCGCAGCGCCCGCAGCAGCGCCCCCGCCGCCTCCTCCTCTGCCTCCTGACCCCGCAAAAGTGACCCGCTGATCCTGGGGCTTGCCGGCGTCTCCCGCCAGACGATTCACCCAGGTGTTGGTGACTTCTAGTTCCAGGCGGTTGGGTCCCGCCACCGACGCCGCCGTGATATCCACCACGTAGGGCGCCTTCCAGAGCACGCCCAGGTCTTTGCCGTTCAACCGGACTCGCGCCAGATTCTCGACGTCGCCCAGATCCAGATACAGGCGTTTGCCGGCGCCCTTCTGCGCCGCTGTGACCGAGATCTGCTTACTATAGGTCGCCGTTCCGGAGAAGTACTTTATGTCCTCGTCGCTTTGATTGGTCCACGAGCCAGCCTGCAACTGAACCTGCTTCGTCGAGCCCTTCACCGGGAAGCTCACATTCCACTCGCCGCTGACGTTGACCGGCGCCGGAATGTCCGCCGCCTTCACCGGCACGCTCTTGCCCGACTTCAGCTTGAGCGTCCAGGTTCCGGATGCCGAGGCCCAGGTCTCCAGACCCGCGGCCGTCTTCCGCAACCGCAGCCCCTTCGATCCGGCCACTTCCACCACCGGATCGGCGCCCGCCGCCGCCTTGCGGAACACGACGAACACAGCGCCCGAAGGATCGAAGTCCAAGGGAATGATGGTGCGCCCGCCCTGCTCCCGCCAGACGGGGATCTCTTCGATGGCCCCTGTCTCCGCGTTCCATAGTTCGGGGATCCTGCCAGTCATCCGGAAGCTAACCTCCGAAGAGACCGGGAAGTATTCCTGGTTGGAAAGGAAGTAGAGTTCGAAGCCCGGCCCCTGACGGTGGCAGAACATCATCCCCCATCCCTTCCGGTCCGCGCCAACCAGAACCGGGTTGGCTCCATCCGGCGCGCCCTGATTCAAGACCACCGGCTTACCCGTGGCGGTCTCGACGACCTTGCCGAATAGCACGTCCGGGGTGGCCCCGATCGCAGCCATGACTTCCGGCATCGGCTTGCCCCAGAACACCCGGCCCTTGCCGACCCGGTTTTCCGTGACCGTCTTGCCGTCGATCTTGCCCCAAAGCTGATCGGCCACCTGCTTGACCGCCGCCTGGCCCGCCGCGCCCAGTTCCAGGCTCGGCGACCAGGTTGGCCTCGGACCGACCAGCACCGCGCCCGCCTCCACCAACTCCTTGAGCTTGGCGGCCACCGCGGGCGTCAAATAGGGTTCTCCGGCGCGCAGCACCAACAGGCGGTAGCTCAGTCCGCTCACCACGATCCGCCCGTTCTGAACCTTCGCCAGATTCAGCAGCCCGTCGCGGTTGATGGTGCTTTGCTTGTAGCCATCCGGCATGGCCGGATCGGCGGCCCAGACCCAGTCCAGCTTGGGCGGAAGGATCGAGCGGCACGGGATGTTTTCGCCGGCGTAGTACAGCGCGTCCTCGACCGGCTGGCCTTCCTGAAGAAGGGCTTGCGCCTTCTTCAAGTAGTCCAGCCACACCTTGCCCGGCTTCCACCAGGTGTTCAGCATGTTGAACGGCGTTCCCGCTCCCGGCTGGCCGGGCACGCGCTTGGGATAATACTGCTCGTTCCAGACGTGCAGCATCATGCGGTTCAGGCCCTCGGCCCACTGGAAGTCGCCCATGGCCTTCAGCGCGAAGGGATGGTCTTGCCAGCCACCGCCGGTCCAGGCTTCGGCGAAAATGATTTTCTTGCCGTAGATGCGCGCTCCCGCCACGCCGTCGCCGATGTCGTTGGGCTTCCAGTTCTGCGCGGCTCTCACCCAGAACTCGCCACCCGTCCAGTCCGTGTACTTGAAGGTCTGCATGCCATCGACGGCGCAGGCCGGGTTCACGTCCTCCGACATGACGATGGCCCCGTTCTCATGGGCCAGGCGGTACATCGTCACATAGAAATTGTCGGCGAGGCACTCCGACATCGTGCGGCGCATATCCAGCAAGAAGCCCTCGGTCGCGCCGCCGCTCTGGATCACCACCCCAGCCATGCAGGGCAAGTACTTCATCAGGTCGTAGCCGCGCCGCGCGCGGAACTCCGACGGCAGCACCGGAGACCAGTTCTGGCCCCCGCCCTCCCAGCTATCGATGTTCAAGGTCTTGATGATTTGCCTGGAGTCGGGAATGCGCCGCAAAAACTGGCCGAACCAGCCGTTGAATACGATTCGCGTGGCGTCCGCGCTGAACTTGTCGCATTGCAGGCCGCCTCCCGTGGACGTCATCAGCGAAGTGTGGCCGAAACGCATTACTTTCCAGCGTCCAGGGCCGGGCGTCCAGGCGTCGATCGTGCCGTCGTCCTTCAGCTTATCGGTAAGATCCACGATGCTGTCCACCGCCACGCAAGCGGAGGCCGGAATCTCCTCGTCCGTGGCCAGCCGGCCGCGGCCCCACGTGGTGCAGTTCTTGGCTGGCAGCAAATTCACGCTGGGCGTGCTGGACAGCACCAGACTGGCGAGCCCCAGCGGCTCGATCATCTTCCTGTAGTCTTCGCCGAACCGCCGTGTTCCGGTGGTCATGCCCTCGTCGTAGCCCATCGGCTGGTGCGGGATGTGGACCAGGCGGAAGTAACGCGCCCGGGTCTGGGTCACGGTGTGGGTCAGCGCGGTAATCCCTCTGGTTTGCCAGCCGTTGTTCATGGGTTCGCACTGGCCGATCTTGCGGAAGTTGGTCCCGTCGTCGCTGGCTTGCACCTCCAGGCTGTGCGCCGGGATATACGGGTTCGCGCCTGACTGTCCGCCGCCACCTCCACCGCCCATCATGCCGCTAGCGGCTCCGCCGGCGTTCACCGTAACGGCGCGAAGCATGAACGGTTGATCAAAAGCGAACTGAATCCAGCCGGCATTCTCGGTGGTGACGACGCGCTCGGTGTTAGCCGGATCCGCAAGCTTGGCGAGGTCGGTGATGGGCAGGTTGGTGGTTAGCCTGGCCTTGCGCGTCACGCTGGTTTCGCCCCAATCGGCGGGGATCGGGAATGCCAGAACCGAGAGATCGCGGTAGTAGTTGCTCCAGCTCGCGGGGAACGCCGGTCCCCCGCGGCCTCCGCCACCCCCGCCGCGAGCCGCCGCAACTCCCGCGGCTCCCCCAGCCGCCGCACCGCCCCGGCCAGGAGCGCCTGCCTGCCCTGCCCGGCCCGCTGCCGGCGCCGCTGCGCCCATACCCCCGCCGCCCCGCCCCGCGACTGCCGGGCGCTGGGGTCTGGCTAGCGCTGCCGTAAACGGACGGCCGCCCTCGGCTTCCGCCTCGCTCCATACCAAGGCTTGCTGCGAGAGCTCGGGGGTGATCTCTTCCGTCCCCGCGGGATTCCAGCTAGAGCAGACGTGCGGCGCGATGGTCAGCTTCACGCGCTTGGCCTCGCTCATGAGGTGGCCCACCAGTTCCCACCACTCCGGAGTCTTGCAGCGAAAGGTTTGAATGCCGTCGGAAACGCCGCCTCCATCAAAGTAGAACCAGTTGACGGTGTTGATGCCGGCGGCCGCAATCCCTTCCATGTCGGCAGTGATGCCTTCTTTGGTTGCCACTCCGCCGGTCCAGTGGTAGACCACCGACAATCCCGCGTCGGCGGGCGGATTCTGGAAACTCTTTTCCAGAGCCGCGGCGCCGGATTGCCCGAACAATTCGAAAACTGAGCCGGGAGCCGCCAGCGCCATCACACCACTGGCAGTCTTGATGAACGTGCGTCGTTCCATATGGAAACTCCGGTAGAAAGTAGGGCGCTTCGCCTTGCCCTTGCAAAGCGAAGCGCCCTGTTGACAGCGGAAAACTAGAAGCTCAGTCTCAAGCTGAGTTGGATTGCTCTGGGGTCGTTGCTTTGACTTATGCTAGTGATTGTGCCGAAAAGGCCGCTGGTGTTGCTAACAGTGGTGTTCGGCCCGTTCATGATGGGTGTGTTCCACGCATTGAAAGCTTCACCCCGTATCTCTGCCTTAAAGGTTTCCCTAATGCTGAACGCCTTGAACACAGAGAGGTTAGTAGTAATCGGACGCTTCCACCGCCAGTAAGTGAGCTGGTAGTCAGGCGTCTCGTTATACGTGTACGGCGGCTGGATGAGCCAGGCTACGGGCTCATCGGCGCTCGCGCAATTCTGCCGCGCCAGCTTAACCATGTCATAGGTACAGGTATTGAACCTGCGCGCGTTCGAGGGGTTCGGGATTCGGGGGTCGACTCCGGTGGACCTGCCCGGGTTGCCAAGGAACTGGTTGGCCTGCCATATGTTAGTCCCCGACACCTGCCATCCTCCCAACAGTGTCTTTACTAACCCTGGGGTCTTGTTGAAGAACGGCAACTGATAAGTGAGCACCAGATTCGCCAGGTAGACACGTTCGTTGCTGTTCCGAGTGATGAACGATCCGACTGGGTCATAGTCCGAGTTGTTGTAACTGTTATGGCTCGCGCCCTTCGCATATGTGATGTTGAAGAGACCGGCCAGGCCTGCCGAGAAGCGCTTTTCGAGGCGTAACTGTAGGGAGTCGTACCGGCTCGTGCCCAGGTTGAGGGAGTTCTCGGTTACACTCGTGTACTGCTGATAGGGACGGAGCGACTGGTCCCTCGAGATCGTCGGACTGTAGAGGCCGGTGCCCTTCAATACATCCAGTCCAGCGAGCGGATTACTCACCGACTCGCCCAACTTGGAGCCAAGCGTCAGGTACTGGGCCAGCGAAATGGTGTTGTAGTTTTCACTCGTAGCGGTCTGACGGGTGCGGCTGCCCACGTAGGAAAGATCGACGACCGTCCTGAAGGGCAATTCATACTGGAAACCCGCCGAGAAGCTGTGGACGTAGGGCAGCACACGATCGTGCGAGAAGTACGAGATTCCCCCGCCCAAACTCGTCTGCCATCCCAGGGAACTGCCCGTCGGCTGAAGGATCCCGGTCGGGAAGGGATTCGAGAGCAACCCGCAGGTTGGATTGACATTACCCACGAGGCACCCCGGGCTCATATACGGCGTGTAGGATATGTTCCCTCCGGTGTCGGGAGATGTTGTGCGGCTGAATCCGTTACTCGGCGGGGTGTCGGAGGAACCCGACGGAACGGTGATTCCCCACCCGCCGCGGAATACCAGCTTCCGGGAAGGTGCATAGGTGAGGCCGAGGCGCGGCTGGAAGTTGTTCAGATCGCGCTTGAAGGCCATTCGATTGTTGCTATCCGCGAATATGAGCCCGCCATTGACGGTCAGGGGACCAAGGGCGTGGGGGGTCGTCGAATCGAACCCAACGATCTGGTGGTCGAAGCGATCGGTAATTGGAGACTCATAATCCCAGCGCAAGCCCAGGTTCACCGTAAGCTTCTCCGTCACGCGCCAATCGTCCTGCACGAACAGCATGTAGTAACGCTGCCCCAGGGCCGGATAGTTATTGAACGCACTGCTCACCGAGCTTGGATAGCCCAGGAGGAAGGAGGCGAACGCATTGCCCGACGTGGAGTCAGACTTCAAAGGATCCTTTCGCGTGAAGTCTCCGTTAAACCCCAGGCTGGCAAACGCCCCATGGCTCGACCGATTGTTCAACATGAGGCGGCCCTCGCCGCCGAACTTCAAGGAGTGGCGGGAGATCACCTTGGTCACGGTTTCCCCGATGGACCAGGTATCGCTGAAGTTGAGAGTGCTATTTCCACCACCGAGGCTCGGGTAACTACTGGACCGTCACGTTGGGGAACCCCAGGTTCTGAGCTTGGTCGACGAGCGACTGCGAAAAGCCAAGGGGGGTCGGGTCGTAACCGTAGGACATCTGGACAATCGCGGCCTGGTGCCGGTTCCACCCAAAGCGGAAGGTGGAAACGGTAGTCGGACTGAGGATCGACGACAAATTGAAATTCGCCAGGTGGTTGATGCGCCAGTGGTTGTAAGTCGGAGCGGCATACGGGTGCCCCTCGGCAATAAAAGCTTGCCGGCCGCCGCCCAGTCCGCCTTCCTCGTGCCGGTTGCCGCGGGAGAAGCTGGCAAAGAACTTGTTGTTGGAGGTTATGGTCTGGTCGATGCGGATCGTATGCGTATCATATTTGTCATCGGTGGCGTTGGGACCAATGACCAGATTGTTAACTCCAGCATGCGTGCTCACCATTCGCAAAGGTTGTGTCCCACTGGGGATAGACCTTCAGAATGTTGGCGGCAATCGGGTTGATGTAGGGAACCCTGGAGTTGGGGAAGGCTATGCGGGTATACGGTGCGGTGGCTAGCGTGGTGGTCGGGTCGTAAATCATGATAGGCGTCCCGCCGATTGTGTTAGTCCAGGTGTGGGAGAAGTCGCCCTGCCGTTCGTAAGAATTGGGAGTCTGGTAAGAGGTAACGTGGGGGGTGCTGCTCCTGATCTGTTCCCAATTCCACATGAAGAATGTCTTGTCCTTGCCGTTGTAGACGCCCGGGATATAGACCGGCCCCTGCAACTGGGCTCCCGGCTGCCGCCAGCGATACGCATCGAGCGGCTTGACCGGATTGGAAAACCGCGCCGCGACCGTGTTGGCGAGCAGCGGGATCCGCTTTCCAAAAACCGAAAGCGTGTCCATACGCAGAAAGTAATACACAGTGCCGTGCAAGGCATTGGCGCCGCTCTTCAGGCTGACAGTGATCACACCACCGCCGGCGCGGCCGTACTCGGCGTCGTACATGTTGGTCACCATCTTGAATTCCGCGACCGCATCCGGCGGGGGCGCGAAGACCAGGGAATTTGAACCGCCGGAACCCACATCCGAGTTGGCCGTATTGGGGGCGCCGTCCATCAGGAACTCGTTGCTGCCGCTCCCGTTGATGTTGTACGAGTCCATGCCGCCGTTGTCGAACGGCCGTTCACTACTGAGGTTGTTAGCGCCATGGTAGGTGCCGGCGGAGTACTGAGCCAGCGCAATCGCGTTGCGCCCAATCAGGGGCAGATTGGCAACCGACTCCTTGCTCATCACGGTTCCCTGCGTGGCACTAGATGTCTGCAGCAGGGGCGCCTCGGCGGTAACCGTCACGGTCTCCGTGGTGCCTCCCAGCTCAAGTTTGAAATCCAGTGTCAAGCGGTCCGCGACGCGAAGTTCGACGTTGGGCTGGACCGTATTCTTGAAGCCGCTGGCAGCCACCGTGATGGCGTACTGCCCCGGATTCAGAGGCGGAACCGTGTACAGGCCCCGAGCATTGGTCTCGACGGTGACGACGACGTTCGTCTCCACATTCTTGACCTCGATCTTGGCGCCTGGAATGACC
Organism: Bryobacterales bacterium; assembly: GCA_963734625.1. Classification (GTDB taxonomy): domain Bacteria; phylum Acidobacteriota; class Terriglobia; order Bryobacterales; family Bryobacteraceae; genus CAVTHW01. The sequence goes on from CAVTHW010000003.1 coordinate 637,633, forward strand.
GCGCTCTGCGGGTCGCTCACGGTTCCGTTAATGACTGCGCGTGACTCCTGCCCCCAAGCGATTGTTGACAGCATGCAAATCGCGAGGCAGAGGCACACACACAATAAACGATATCTCATCTTTCTCTTCCCTCCTACAGGACTCTTGTTGTTGCCGAGACTTCCCTTCAGCGGGGCAAGTATAGCATTGCCCCGAGCTCTAGCCAGTAACAATCTCTAGGCTCGGCCGAGTGTCGCACCGCGCAACTCGTCCGAGGCCCTGTAAATCTACGCAAGCGATTGTTCTTAATAGACTTACATCCATCTTTCCGGCAAAACAAAAAATGGAAAGCCGCAGTCCTGAAAACCTCTGGAATATTGCAATGCGAAACCAGGACGCGACCGCGCGGGTCAGACGGTGAGGACCTGATGCTGAAGGCCAGGGGAGGAGAGCTGTTCCGCCAGGCTGGAGATGAGGCCGGGGCCGTACTGCGCCAGAAAAGGAAGAATCGAGTAGAACCGTTCTTGCAGGTGTCCTTCGGGAAACACGAGCCGGCAGGCGAGGCTCGCGGCGGCGTCCGCGCGCTGGTTGCGGCGCAGGATTTCCCGGCCGGCTTTGCCTTCGATTCTCGAAAGCTGATAATCGATCTTCCGGCGGCTCTTGGCCAGCCAGGCCGCGAGCCCAGGGTCCAGGCCGGCCACATCAGACCCGATCCGATCCACCAACTCGGCCACCTTCAGGCGCGTTTCGGCGACGCTCGCGGCAATCTCGGGCGGAGTGAGTTTCGCGGCGAGCCTGTCCCGAAAAGCATTCTCGCCCCGGAGCAGGTCCGGCAGTCCCAGGCCGTTGCGCGCCAGCAGCCGAACCGTGCGCGAGTCGAGCAGGGTCGCGCTCGCCCGCGGCAGAACCACGGGCATACGGCCGAGCAGTTCGCGATAAAGCACCTGGCTCTGAGCAAAATAGGCCAGTTCGGCGGGACCGCCAACGTAGGCCGCCGTTGGAAACATGTAGTCCTCGACCACCGGCCGCAGCAAAGCGTTGGGCGAAAGCGCCGCGGCGCGTCCGGCAAGCTCCCGAGCGGAGAAATGGCGCCCGTCTCCCAGGTAGTCATCCCCCTCCCGGCGCAGCGCGATCCTCCGGCCGTTCTCCAGGAGAAAGACGAGCGAGCTGCCGGCATCGACGCGGACCTGGGCGTGATAACCAGCTTGTTCCAGCTCCGCGCCGCGACCGAGCAGCGCCTCGGCGAGAATAGGGCACGCGGAGACCGCTCTCGCCAGCAGCGGCGCGGCCAATTCGCGCGCGGCCGGCTCCAGCGGATCGAACAACAACAGCTCATCGCAGCCCAGAATCCGCTTCAGGAGTTTGGCAAAACCCGAGCCCAACGTTTCGCCGTCCGAATACGCATCCGCGACGGCCGCCACGACCTCGTCCGAAAACGGCAGTCCATCGAGCGCCCGGCGCAGATCGGCGATAGGCGGATGGCCGACCGGGACGGAGCCTACCGGGCCACCGCGCGAGTCCAGGCCGGCTGACTCCAGCCGCACCGGCTCATTTCCAGCGCCGAAGACCCAGCAGTGGTTCACCTCTTCGAAGTCGTGGTCTTCCGTCGCCAGCCAGAATACGGGGACTGCGTCGATCCCGGCATCCCGGAGGCGCCGGGCCAGGCTGACCGCGGTGAGCGCCTTGTAGATGGTGTAGCAGGGGCCGGTGAACAACCCGACCTGCTGGCCAGTCAGGACGGCGACGGCGCCGCGGCGGCCGAGGAGATCGAGCGAGGCACTCGGACTGTTCTGCGCCCGGAGAACTCGAACCAGGGCGGCCCGGCGCTCGTCCGGGAAATCGATATGCAGCGCGGCTTTGCGCAACGACTCGGGGTCGCTCGGGTCATGCGCATAGAACCGCGCCACGCGGCCGAAATCGTAAAGCAGATCGGCGAACAGGCGGGTGGCGCCGGGCAGTTCCGTGTGGCGAAAACACGCAGATTTCATCCGGTCCGGGCCTTTCCCGGCTGTCTCGAAGTCGCGGGAACGCAGAGAGATCAGCGCCCGGGAGCGGGGGCGCCTCCGCATTCCGCCCATCCCACCGCCTTCGCTGGAGGGCGGGACAATCCCCTTCAGGCGCAGTTGGACGGCCAGGTAGCCGTACTCCTCGTTATCGTGGATTACCATCCCGTAGAGCGTGCCCAACTTGGACCGCGCGGCGCCACGCCCCGAACTCGACAGTTGCACGGCGGCTGCGTCGGTGAGCGAGCCGAAGGCCTTGTCGCACTCGGCCATGGCCGCCTTCATCGCAGCCACCAGTTCGGCCTTGGCCGTCATGTTCGCCGCGGTGGCCTGCGCGGTCCCGCCATTGGCCATGGCGCAGATGCGCATTTGGTAGTCGATGGTGTGGCCCAGGGTGCCGGCGAAAGAGCGAATCTCGGGTACCGCTTGAAACCGTAGTTCTCCTCCGGCATCTTCACGGCCATCGCCAGCAGGTTGTTCGCGACCCGGTCGTAGGCCTGCTTGATTTCGGATGCCAGCGGGTTGGCCGGAGGCGCGGGTGCTTGGGCGCTCAACGCACAGGCGCTCAAGGCCAAAATGCAAATTGTCAGAATCGCTTTCTTCATGTTCGTAATCTCCTCCACTAAGGGGGGCTGTTACTTCACCGTAAACGGCACGGATGCGACCTTGTTCTCCCACTCCAGGGTGAGCGTGCCTTTGTTGGCCCCCGCATCGGCGATCGTATACTTCAAGTTCTCGACCATAGCCGGAGGCTTGCTCATCCGCATCTTCACGCGGCCCAGGTCCTGGGCTGCGTTGAAGGTGAGGCCCGACTGACCGGTCTCCTTGTTGATGACCAGTTCCCAGTTCTCGGGATTAGCCAGATTGATGTACAACGTGTAGCTGCCCTTAGGCACAGCCAGGCCGGCGACGTCCAGGTCGGCGTCCGTGACGAGGGATGTAGCGGCGTTGGCTCCCCCCCGCCAGATAGGATAGTTCGGGTCCTGACCAATTCTTCCGTCCTTGCCAAACAGTTTACCGGCGCGGTTGTTGACCCTAGGAGAGGAGTACTTGATGGTGATCGTTTTACCGCCGATGGACTTGGTCTCCGTAGCGGCGGGGCTTTGGGCAGAGACGATACTCGCGGCGAGCAGCAGCGCGCCAGCGCAGGTCCAAAAGAGCTTCATCGCGAATTCCCTCCTCCGTCAGTATAGTAGTCCGGCCGGAGGGGATGCACGCGCACCCAAGACGCGAGACAGTCAGCTTGGCTATAATTCCGGGAATATGAAACGACTGGCCGTATTGTTCGCCGTCCTGGGTTCGATCGCACTGGCAGCCGACTCCCGGGCCAAGAATGTCATCCTGTTTATCGGCGACGCGGGCGGCATCCCGACCCTGAATGCAGCCAGCCTTTACAAGTACAACCAGCCGCAGAAGTTGTTCATTCAGTCCATGCCCTACCTCGCGTTCATGGACACCTCGGCGGCCGATGGCTGGGTCACGGACTCCGCCGCCGGAATGACGGCGATTGTCACTGGTCAGAAGACCAATAACGGGGTCATATCTCAGTCGGCCGCCGTCATTCGCGGCAAGAAAGACGGCGAACCGCTGAAGACGATTCTGGAGTACGCGGAGGAGCGTGGATTGTCCACCGGGGTGCTGTCCAACATGGCGATCACCGACGCGACACCGGCGGCCTGCTACGCCCACTCAAACGATCGGGGCACAACCGGGACGATCTTCCGCCAGATTCTCACTCCGCAGTTCGGAGATGGCGTCGACGTGGTCATTGGAGCCGGACGCGATACGATTCTCAAGGCGACGGAAGCGCTCGGGCTCAAGATCGAACCAGCACTGCGCGAAAAAGGCTACTCGGTTTACGATTCTCTCCAGGCTATTTCCCCTGGCGACCGTAGAGCCGTCGCGCTCTTGAAGAGCGGCGAATTCAGTGTCGAGGAAGCCGTCGATAAGGCGCGCCGCATCCTGGGGCAGAACCCGAAGGGTTATTTCCTCATGGTCGAGTGGGACACGCACACTGACAATCTGAGGCCCGGACTGGAGCACGTCATCGCTCTGGATGAGGTCATCCGCAAGACCTCGGAGTCGGTGGGGGACGATACGCTCATCATCTTCGCCGCCGACCACTCGTTCGACCTGCGCCTGGTGGCAGGACGGCCGGGGCAACCGATTCTACCGGAACCTGGCGAGACGGCCCCCTCCGCCGCGGCTTCCAGGCGGAGCAGTTGGCGGTGCGTACCCACCGGATGCGCCCCTACTCCTACTCCGGTCGCCCGGCCGAACATCCGGGTCAGCGGCTCGCACACCGGTGAGGAGGTTCTCGCGGCGGCGAAGGGTCCTGGCGCCGAACGGGTGCGCGGATTCATTCCCAACACTGAACTGTTCCGCATCATGATGGCTGCCTTCGGTTGGAGCGGCACCGAGTAGAGCGGAAGGCCAAGCGCCCAAGGGCGGAAATGTCGGATAGAATGTCCTCATGTCATTTAGAAGCCGAATCTGTGTCTTGTTGTTGGCTGCCGCGGCGATCATCTCATTCGCTGCCGCGAGTGGCCAGGTAGCGACTCCGCCGGCCGCAAAGCCACCCGCCGCCGCCAAAGTGAGCGACGTGATAGCGGGCATTCCGGTCAATTACGACGAATCTAAAGTAGGAACCTACACCCTCCCCGACCCCCTCGTGATGTTGGACGGGAAGACGGTAAAGGACGCCAAGACCTGGACTAATGAACGCCGGCCGGAGATCCTGAAGCTGGCCGAGGAAAACGAGTACGGGCGCACGCCCGGACGTCCGAAGGACATGAGTTTCGAGGTTTTCGACAAGGGGACGCCGGCGTTCAATGGAGCGGCGATCCGGCGGCAGATTACGATCTACTTCTCCAAGGACAAGAAAGGGCCGAAGGAGGATCTGGTGCTCTACTTGCCCGCCAACGCGCGAAAGCCGGTGCCCGTGCTGCTGAACATCAGTTTCTCCCCGAATGCGAGTTCGATTCAGGATCCCGAGATCCGGCTGGGGGAGATGTGGGGCCGCGGTGGAGCGAGGGTCCCCCAGACCAGGGGCAGAGGTATGGGCGGGGGGCTGAGGGTTGAGGCTATCCTAGCGCGAGGCTATGGTGTGGCCTCGGTTTATTACGGCGACATCGACCCGGACTTCCTGGGAGGCGTGAAGTTGGGCGTGCGGTCCATATTCTTGAAGCCCGGGCAGACCGAGCCCGCCCCGGACGAATGGGGCGCGATCTCGGCCTGGGCCTGGGGTCTGAGCCGTTGCCTGGATTACCTGGAGACCGACAAGGGCGTGGATGCAAAGAAGGTGGCGATCACGGGTGTATCCCGGCTCGGGAAGACGGTGTTATGGGCGGGCGCCCATGATGCTCGTTTCGGAATGGTAATCGCCAGTTGCGGCGGCGAGGGAGGCGCCGCATTGAGCCGCCGCAATTACGGGGAAACCATCGCGCACCTGGTCGCGCCGTCAAGATACCCGTATCAGTTCTGCGCCAACTACGCGAAGTACGCTCAGAACGTCGATAAATTCCCGATCGATTCGCACATGCTGATAGCGCTGATGGCGCCGCGGCCGATCTTGTTGCAGACCGGCAGCACGGACAACTGGTCGGATCCAAAGGGCGAATTTCTCGCCGCGGTGGCGGCGGAGCCGGTATACAAACTCTTGGGTAAGCAAGGCCTGGGCCTCACGACGGATCAAATGCCGGCAGCCGGACAGCCGGTCCTGCATACCATCGGCTATCTCATGCATCAGGGTGGACACGGAATGGTCCCGACCGACTGGGACACCTATCTGAACTTCATGGATATGCACTTCCAGCCCGGTAAGTGAAATGACACGAAGGATACTTTTGGCGGTTGTGTCGTTCGTTGCGCCTGCGCTGGCCGGAGATTGCGCGGGACTGGCGAAGCTCAGCCTGCCGGCGACGACAATCACTAGCGCCGAAGAGGTGACGGCGGGCACTCTCCAACCGCCCGGCGGGCAGGCATTGAGAGGCCTGCCCGCTTTTTGCCGCGTAGCGGGCGTCATCAAGCCGTCGAGCGATTCGGACATCCGCTTTGAAGTGTGGATGCCGGCGATGAAGTGGAACTCCAAGTTCCAGGGTGTCGGGAACGGCGGATTTGCAGGTTCGATCAGTTATAGCGGACTGGCAGATGCAGTCCGCTATGGATACGCGGCCGCATCTACAGACACCGGCCATCGAGGCGGCAGCACGGACGCGACATGGGCGCTTGGGCATCCTGAGAAGGTTGTCGATTTCGGACACCGCGGCATTCACGAGACGACCGTCAAGGGTAAGGCGATCACCGAAGCGTTTTACGGTTCTAAGCCGAAGCGGTCGTATTTCAACTCCTGTTCCAACGGCGGGCGACAAGCGCTGATGGAGGCGCAGCGCTACCCCGAGGATTACGACGGCATCATCGCAGGCGCGCCGGCCAACAATTGGACCCATCTATTGGGGCTGGCTGTCGCGAATATGCAGGCAACCGCGGGCAACGCGGAGGCCTACATCCCGCCGGCGAAGCTGCCGGGGATTCAAGCCTCCGCGCTGGCGGCCTGCGACAAACTCGATGGTATTGAAGACGGCGTCGTCGATAACCCGGCCGCGTGCCGCTTCGATCCGGCGACGCTGCTGTGCAGGGGCGCCGTAAACGACAAGTGCCTGACCGAACCGCAGGTGAAGGCGTTGAGGAAGCTCTACGACGGACTGCGCGACTCGAAAGGCAAGTTGCTGTATCCGGGCTACGCCATGAGCGGCGAAGCAGACCCGGGCGGCTGGGGACCGTGGATCACGGGGCCGGGGCCGGAGAAGAGCGCCATGTTCGCGTTCGGCGCGGGCTTCTACAAAAACATGGTCTTCGGCGATCCGGCGTGGGACTACAAGAAGTTCAATGTGGACGCCGATCTAAGGACCGCGGTGGCCAAGACGGCGGGCGTCCTGAACGCTACAGACCCCGACCTGCAGCGGTTCAAGGCGCGCGGCGGAAGGCTGATCCTCTACCACGGCTGGTGCGACCCGGCCATCCCCGCGCGGGCGGTTATCGATTACTACCAAAGCGTCACGAAGAAGATGGGCGCAAAGAGAACGGCCGAATTCGTCCGCCTCTTCATGGTGCCGGGCATGGAGCACTGCGGCGGAGGCGCGGGCCCGAACGCGTTCGGACAGAGCGGTGTCGCGCAAGGCGACGCGCGCAGCAATATCTCCGCCGCGCTGGAGCGCTGGGTGGAGCAAGGCATCGCGCCGGAGGAGATCATCGCCACGAAGGACAAGAGCGCCGCCAGTCCAGCAGCTCGCACGCGCCCGCTCTGCGCCTACCCGAAGTTGGCGCAGTATAAGGGTACGGGCAGCACCGACGACGCGCTGAATTTTGCCTGCGTCGAGCCGGGCAAGCCGAAACGCTAATGGCGGCCACCAACGGCCGCGCCAACGCCATACAATAGGCTTGAGATGCAGGTTCTTCAGGCGGGAGACCGCCAGCTCATTTTGTTGGAATTGGACCCCGAATTGATCTCGGGGATCGCCAAGCAGGCCGGATTCGCGGCCAAGGTCACCGACAGCGGCCGAGGCTGGGTTCTGGAGTTACTGGCCGAGGGACGCGAAGGTCCGCTGTTGTTGTTCGACGCCGCCGACCCCGCCAACCTGGGCTGGTTTTCGCGCTGCCAGTTCTACGTTGACGGCAATACCGGCGCAGTCCTGCAAAGCCCGTTTATTCTGGCCAATGCCGCCGGCCGCGACGGCCGTCCCGTCGCCAACGCCATCCGGCTCCAGATCTCCAAGGAACTGCCCGTGGGCTTCCGGCTGCCCGGCCGGCAGCAGGTTACCGACGAACTGGTATACGCCGTGCTCGCCAGCTTCTTTGTGGCTCTAACGCAGAATGGCGTGGCCATTTGCGGCGGCCCGGTGGTGAAGCCCCTGGCCGGCCGCACCGAGGGCGTGGCCGGGCGGAACTGAGCGGGTCGCGCGTCCTGCTAAACTGTAGGCAGTCACATGCTGTCGATCGTCATCCCGGTTCATAACGAGGAGCCGTCGATCCTGCCTCTGTACGACCGGCTGACGTCCGTCCTGCAGTCGCTTCGCAAGCCCTACGAAATCATCTTCGTCGACGACGCCTCCAGCGACCGGAGTTTCGAGCTGCTCTCCAACCTGGTGGAGACCGACAGCCGCATGAAGGTGATCCAGCTCCGGCGAAACTTCGGGCAGACGGCCGCGCTGGCCGCGGGATTCCACGAAGCGAAGGGCGAGATCGTGATCTCGATGGACGGCGATTTGCAGCACGACCCGGAGGACATGCCGGCGCTGGTGGCCAAGATCGAAGAGGGCTACGACATCGCCAGCGGATGGCGTCAACACCGGGTGGATAACGCACTGACCCGCAAACTGCCATCGCGGGTCGCGAACTGGATGATGTCCAAGGCCTCGGGCGTCGATCTCCACGATTTCGGCACTACCTTCAAAGCCTACCGGGCGGAGATTCTCAAGGATATTAACCTGTACGGCGAACTGCATCGATTCATCCCGGCGCTGGCCAGTTTCTACGGCGCCAGGATCGTCGAGGTGCCGATCCGCAACAGCGTGCGCAGCGTCGGCGGCTCGCATTACGGGCTGGGCCGCACCTTTCATGTCCTGTTCGATATCCTGACCATCAAGTTCCTGCTCAACTACCTCACCCGGCCGATGCATTTCTTCGGGAAACTGGGGCTGGCCGGGACTGCCGCCGGCACGCTCATTCTGGGCTACCTGGCGATCTTGAAACTGGCCGGCCGGGAGATCCTGGTCGAGCACGGCCCCTTGATGATGGCCGGCGCCCTGCTGCTGCTGTCGGGCCTCATGATGTTCACCACCGGCTTGCTCGGCGAAGTCCTGATGCGGACGTACTTCGAGAGCCAGGGCCGGCGCATCTACGCGGTCAGGACCATCCTCAGCCGCCGGGACCCGCCGGTCAAGGACACCGGCCGGAAGAAGTAGTCCGCAGCATCACCTCTTCTCAACCTCCGCCTGGAGAGTGCGCCGGGCGCCTTCCGGCGTCACCCGCCAATTGTCGTCGGGCTTCAGGGGCAGGCCGCGGCGCTCGGTGAAGTACCTGACGATGAGATCCCGCACGTCTTCATTCGACTGCCAAAGCACCCTGGCTTTGCGGAACACGTCGTAGCCGCCGCGCCCGCTGGCGCGATAGTTGTTGATGGCGATGCGCAGTTTCTGGGCTGGGAAGCAGCGGACGTCCCCGCCAGCGGAGGTTCTGAATGCGCTCACCGGCGCGCCGGGTCAGGTCGATTTCGTAAGTCACGCCCTGAGCCGTATCGTAATAGAAGCCAGCCACGCCGCGGTTGATGAGCGGGCCCTGCGCGCAGAGCGCGTCCCGGCAGGACAAGTAGTAACGCGCCGAGTTCTCGAGAGCGGCCTTGACCATCCGTCCATCGCCCTCGACGGCGTATAACTCGTTTTCGTAAGGGTAGAGCGCGGCGATCTCTCGGACCGTCAACCGGACCCTTGCGGATGCGGACTCCGAGATCGAACATCGACGCGAAAGACACATCGGCCTGGGCATAGTGCAACTGCACCTCGTGAATCGCGTCCACCAGCGCGTTGTCCCGCACGCGTCCCAGGGCGCCGGATAAATCGGCAGCCGACTCGAATAGCGGTGTCTTCAGATAGCGCTCCGCCGAATCGTGGTACGGCTGGGCCAGGCTGAGGACCTCCGGGTCGGCCGCTACCTGCTTGCCCGCCGGGATGAGGCTGCTGCGCTTATCGGTCAGCTTCCAGCCCGCCGCCGTCTTCTCCAGAACGAAATCGAGACGAGCCAGAGACGCGCCCCAGTTCTTGGGCTGTACCAGCAGGACGCTTCCCACGCGCAGCCCGGCCTGCTGCTGATGACTATGGCCGTAGACGATGGCATCGATTCCCGGCACGCGTTCGGCGACGGCGGTGACCATGTTGTCGCCGCCATGCCCGAGTCCCGCATGGATCGCGACCACGACCAGGTCCGGACGCTGCCGCTGGCGGACTTCCCGCACCGCGGCTTCGGCCGCCTCCACTCCGGCCAGACAGCGCAAAGCGCCGTCGCCTGCTTCCGCCGCGACGGCGCAAACCGAGGGCGTCGTGATGCCGACGATCGCCACCCTGACACCGCCGACGGTCTTCACCACGTAGGCATCGAACCGTTTGAGCCCGGCGCCGGGGCCGGGAATCACGTTCGCCGAAAGCCAGGGAAACCGCGCATCGGCGCGGGCGCTCTCCAGATTCTTCAGGCCGAAGTCGAATTCATGGTTCCCGAGCACCATGGCCGCGTAGCCCAGTTCGTCCATGGCCAGCATCATGGGGTCCTGGCGAGCCTTGCCGTCGCGCAGGCTGTCCTGGTAAACGGACTCCAGCGGCGAACCCTGGATGGTGTCGCCGCAGTCGATCAGCAGGGTGTTCGGGTTCTCGGACCGCGCCTGGCGGATCAGGGTCGCGATCTTGGCCAGGCCGCGCTCGGCCGGCTTGCCGGTGTAGTAGTCATAGGGGTAGATATAGCCGTGCAGGTCGGTGGTGGCCAGCAGCGTGACCGTAACGCTCTCGGCGCGCAGCGCGCAGGCGAGAACCAGACACGCAATGATGAAGCGGCGGGTGCGCACGCGATTAGTTTCCAGTATAACCGTCGGTCATGCTCAGTTCGCGTGGTCCGCCGAGATCTTGCTGGCTTTGATTGCGCTCACTCGCGAAGTTCCTGATTCAACGCTGTTTGGCGGTGGCCTCTGCCAGAGGATTCGCGAGTTTTCGAGTTCCGGACGCAAGTAATTCATTCCAGGTGAGTTGTGCCATATATTGGATCAGCCATTTTGAATACTAAGTTTTCTAGGTTGACAACATAGCTTTTCTGTGATAGATTTTAGTTATGGCAGACGGTAATCGACAGTTTCTGGCGAAGGTCTGGCAGCCACTGTTTAGGGGGTTCAGTCGCACGATCGAGCGCGCATGCCTCCGACGCGACGCCTACCTCGATCACGTCTTCGCCCACGAAGCCAAGGCACTCAAGCAGGAAATCCCCTGCCGCAACTCTCCAGCCGCCCGCACTTACCTGCAGAACGAACTCGAAAAGCTCGACCGTGTTTCCGTCAACTTCTCTCTTTCTCCCACCACCATTGATTCGGTCAACCGCGTCTGTGAGGAACTGAACGTCGTTCGAGACTGCTTTATTAACCGTGTGCTGTTCCTCCTGGTCGCGGACATGAACACAGGCGAAGCCATCACCAGCATTGAGCTTCGGAGAGATCTCCCCGACTTCCTTGCCGGTCACGACCGTGACTTCATCTACGCTCCTCTTTGGGGCGGGAGCTTGCGTGCAGTTTCGGAGATCGTCAGGTCCGATCCGCCCATTTTGGGCGCTGCGGCAACATCATCGACGACCGTCCGGGAAGCGGGGGGACGAATCCGTCGAACTGCTTCACGCCTGCCCGATCATGCCAGAGAATGTTCTCGCAATAGACCTCCTGAGCAGACGTCATCGCGCTGAACTGCTACATGCCTGACGAGTTGCAGATCCCAGACTCCCCTGCGTCAAAGCGCGTCCATTGAAGGGCTAGGAGGAAATCCTGGGTGAAATCACAAACGGAGATCCCGGCGATCCGAAGCCGGAAGACGAAAGGAAGTAATCGATCGAATGATCACTCCCACTCAACATGCGGCGGCCGTGCCACGCCAGCGTGCAATCCCGCCATTCGTCGAGTTCCTCCTTGACGAGTTCGGCGAGCGTCTTTATGACGGGCGAGGCGCCATTCGGAGTCTTCCTCACCCGACGGAGCGTCCGGCGTATGGAACAGTCATTCGGCCGTCGCCCCGTGGCTAAGATGTCCGAGTACTTCGGCGTATACAAGGTAGAGGACAGCCGCGACGGAACCACAATTACGGTCGGCCACCGCTCAAAACGGATGAAGAGGAGCTGAACCCAATGGCAGATAACAGCAATGTCCACGCAACCACAGCGATGCCTGATAAGGAATTGGACGATTTCGACGATTGGTGGGCGGAATTCTCAAGGGAGTCGCAGGCTCTCCAGCGGCGGAGGCAGCAAGTCGGGCTTTCTGATCTGATTTATTCCGGCCTGATCACACCCCCGATGGACCTTGAAGCGGACTACACGCCGGACGAGAACAACCCAACCAGGAACACTTTCGGCTGAAAGCCACGATTCAGCGCGACGGTTCGGTGAAGGTAGGGGATAGGGCGTATTCGTCGGTTTCGAGGGCAGCGAGCATGGCTCAGCAGCCGCTTCATACCAAACCCCAGAGCTACGAGAAGCACAAAGTGAACGGCTGGGAATTCTGGTCATTCCGAGATCCGAAGACGGGCAATTTGCGAAAGATCGACGAAATGCGCAGCGAGTATGTAACGAGGACCGCAAAGACGTGACTGCGCGAGTCACAAGGCAATAACGCCTATCCTGCTGTGGAGGACTTATGATTCATCTCCCCCACGGAACCTACATGAAGCTCATTCGGTTTGCCGGTGGCGTTGGCGGTGACGCCCGTGTCGCGCTTTACCTCATTGATGGGGGGACCTTCCTCTTCGTTGGCTATTGGCGAGGATATGAACTGACCATGGCGGGCGGTTGCTGGGTGCAGGACGGTGACGGTCTTCGGCTTCAAGGGGCAGCTCGGGTCTCTCATGATGGATTGTCCTCCCTTTAAAACAGATTACTGCCCGTACTTCCGGGAGTACACGATAGAGTCCGAATCGACGACACCAAAGCTGATCGCAACGGACCAGAGCGAAGCTTGGAGCCTCCTGAGTTGGGCTCCGTTGACCTATGTTGGTCCCGATCAGATCATCGATGCGCCGGGTCTCACAACGTGGGGCGAGATCGCCGCTACAGCGCAGCAATTCGTGCTCGCTATGGGACGGTGACCTAGCCGCGGTCGCCGACGAGCTTGAGCAGCAGAGTGGCGCTATCCGAACCCGAGAGACGGCATGTGATTCAAACAAATGACGTTATGCGCCCGAGCAAATCTCCCCGGAACAGCATAGCCTTCTCAGCCTTACAACCCCGCTCAGCCCGCGCCATTTGTGAGAGCTTGCAGCGTGCTGGCCGGGGTCAACGCAGCGTCCTGCCTGAGTCATGGCACCCTCGCAGACAGAATACTTCTGCCGAAATGGGAGAGGCGCCGACTGACCCGGACACCGCGCAACACCGCGCCAAATGGCCCTTGTGCGCGCACGAAGAATCAAGACACGGGCCGTGTTGTATAATCCGCAGGTGATGAGCATCCTACGTCGTGTTTCCATTCTTCTATGTCTTGCGGGGCTCGCTTTGGCGGCGCAGACCGCTGCGCAGCTTCCCGCTCCTACGCCGGTGACGGCGCCGCGCGATCCCGGGCTCTACGCCCGCTTCGAGACGAGCCTGGGCAATATCACGGTCAGGTTGTATGACACCGAAACGCCCGTCACCGTCCAGAACTTCGTGGCCCTGGTCCAGGGCAAGAAGCCTTTTATCGATCCGAAGACGGGCCAGAAGGTCACCCGGCCCCTCTACGACGGCGTCACGTTCCATCGTGTCATCCCCGGCTTCATGATCCAGGGCGGCGACCCGACCGGGACTGGCGCTTACGACGCGGGCTTCACGATTCCGGACGAGTTCAGCCCCTCGCTTAAATTCGACCGCGCAGGCCGGCTGGCGATGGCCAACATAGGACGGAAGAATACCGGCGACTGCCAGTTCTTCATTACCGACGGGCCCACGCCGAGCCTCAACAACGTACACACCATCTTCGGGCAGGTGGTCGAAGGACAGAGCATCGTCACCAAGATCGCCAACGTTCCGCGCAACGCCAACGACAAACCGCGGACCCCGGTGGTGATCAGGCGCGTGGTGCTCGAGCGCGTAGGCCCGATGCCCGCGCCTCCAGCCGCGAAGAAGTGAGCAGCCCGTTACGGCCCTAGCGGGATTTCGAAGTAGAACAGTTCGCGGCGGGTGGGGGCTTCCTGAAGGCCGGTGATGTAGAGCCTCGCTCCCGGACGGCTGGGGGCCTGGAAATACAAGAAGCCGCTCGCCGATTCGCCCGGCGGCAGCATCTTCGCCGCAAACGCCCGCCCGCCAATCTCCCAGGCCGTTAGCGGGTTCTTTGACTTGCCGATGCGCGGCAAGGGCGAAGGGAACCGGTCGGGATTCGGGCCCGGATTCTTCGCTCCTAGCGTTCGCGGGACATCCCCCGCCGGCGTAGCTTCCACTTTCTGGCGCGACATCGTTATGTACTCGGCCCGCATGCTCTCCAGAGACAGCGCGACCGGACCGTCGTTTTGAATCACCACCAGCACGGGAAGGATTCCGTACTGGTTCGGGTTCAGCGAGCCGAACGCCTCGCGGGTCTTCTCTTCTTTGTCGAAGGGCTCGGCTGCGATGGTGACCTTCTCGCTGGTCTGACGATAGGCGTAAGAGGCCGCCGGCTTGGCCTTGAACGGTTTCTCCTTGTCCGCCCCCGACGCCGCTACTATACTCAGGAGGAGAACGAACGACTTGAATGCCAGGCTCATTTTCTTCCTCTACCGGACCATCGAGTGGGCCGCTTCTCCCTTCATCGTACTGTACTTCGCCTTCCGCATCCTGCGGGACCGCCGTTATTTGAAACGATTCCAGGAGCGCCTCGGTTTCCTTCCCCGCGAGTTCAATCAGCCGCTGGCGGGCGCCATCTGGCTCCACGCGGTTTCGGTTGGCGAGGTGCTCTCCACAATCGGTTTGCTGCGCCTCCTCCGCGCGCGGCTGCCGTCCACGCGGCTATTCGTTTCGACCGCCACGCTGGCGGGGCGCGCGCTGGCCGAGGAGAAGCTTCAGGGCCTGGCCGACGGGGTCTTCTGGGCGCCGATCGACTATTGTTTCGCGGTGCGCCGGGTCTTGCGCACGCTGCGCCCCGGTGTGGTGGTGGTGGCCGAGACCGAGATCTGGCCGAACCTGTACCGGGAGGCCAAGCGCGGCGGCTGCAATCTGGTAATCGTCAACGGCCGGATTTCGGACAACGCTGAACCCCGCTACCGGCGGCTGGCCTGGTTCTTCCGGTGCGTGCTCGAGCACCCGGATGCGATCCTGGCGCAAAGCGAGGTCAGCCGCCGGCGTTACCTGGCGCTCGGCGCGCCGGCGCGGAACGTCGTGAACGCGGGCAACCTGAAGTACGACTTCCAGCCCGGCGAGAACGCGATCCCGGCCGAGATCGCGGCGTTTGTGGAGCGCACGCGCCCGCGGGAGATCTGGATCGCGGCCAGCACCATGCCTCCGGCCGCGGCCGGCGACGTGGACGAGGACGACGCGGTGATCGACGCATTCCGCGCCCTGGCTCCGGCTCATGCGGGATTGTTGCTGGTCCTGGCGCCCAGGAAGCCGGAGCGGTTCGACACCGTAGCAGAGAAGCTGCGGGCGAGCGGTCTGGCGTTCGTCAGGCGCTCCAGGCTTGGCGCTGGAACGGACCTGCCGGCGCTGCCCGGCGTCCTTTTGGTGGACACGATCGGCGAGCTCGGCAGCTTGTTCGCGCTCGACAGCGTGGTGTTCATGGGAGGCTCGCTGGCGCGCCGCGGCGGCCACAATATCCTCGAACCGGCGTTCTTCGGCCGGCCCGTCATCGTCGGGCCGCACATGCAGAACTTCCCGGAGATCGCCGCGGAGTTTCAGGCCGGAGGCGGCTGCCTGAGCATCGAAGGGCCGGAGCAACTCGCCTCCGCCGTCGACCGACTATTGCGCGAAACCGGCTTCACGGCTCAGATGGGCCTGGCGGCGCGGCGGCTGGCCGAGGCCAGGAGGGGCGCGACGGAACGCGCGGCCTCGGTGATCGCCGATTTGCACGCGCGCGCCCTGCCCCGATTTCTGCCGGTGTTCCCTCTGTGGCCGTTGCTGTGGCTGCTCTCGCGTTTGTGGCTGGCCGGCGCCGGGTGGAAACGCCGCCTGGATCAGGCCCGCCTCCAGCACCTGAGCACCCCTGTCGTGAGCGTCGGCAGTCTGAGCATGGGCGGCAGCGGTAAGACGCCCTTCGTTCTCTGGCTGGCCGCCTGGTGCCGGGAGGACGGCCTAAAGCCCGCGATCCTCACCCGCGGCTACCGCCGGCGTTCGCCGGAGGCAGTCACGATCCTCGACGCCGGGGTTGGTGCGCCGGTTGCACGGACGGGGGATGAAGCGCAGATCTTCGTTCGCTCCGGGGTCGCTCCGTTGGGCATCGGCGCGGACCGTGCGGCCGCCGGCCGGGCGCTCGAGGTACGCTTTCAGCCGGACTTGTTCATTCTGGACGACGGCTTTCAGCACCACCGCCTCGCGCGGGATCTGGATATCGTGCTGGTAGATGCGCTCGACCCGCTCGGCGGGGGAGCCTTGTTTCCTCTCGGGAAGCTGCGGGAGGCGCCCTCGGCCCTGTCGCGCGCCGGAGTATTCGTGATCACGCGCGCTGAGCGGGGCCGCGTTTACGCCGGCGTCGAAACGGCTTTGCGCGCACACAATCCCGAGGCGCCGATCTTCACTGCGAGGGTCGTTCCGGAGTGCTGCGTGGAATACGACTCGCGCGAGCAATTCGCCGTCGCTGAACTGCCGGGCTGCCGGGTCGCCGCGTTTTGCGGCTTGGCGAACCCAGGCTCGTTTTGGGCCACGCTCGATGGGCTGGGCTGCCGGCCCGTGGCTCGCTGGGGATTCAGCGATCACCATCGTTACCTTCCGCTCGAGCTGCATCGCATTTCGGCTGACGCCCGCCGCCTCGGAGCGGAGGTCCTGCTCACCACGGAGAAAGACGCCATGAATCTGTGCGGCGAGGCCGGCAAGCACGTCGCTCCGCTGCGCCTGTGCTGGCTCGAGATCGGCCTGGAAGTGGACGGTGGGCGCGATCTCGTGGGAATCGTGGAGCGGCTCTTGACGATACACTGAGATTAGGCGTATGTGGCATCTGGCCGCCGTGTTGGTTTTCGCGCTCTGGCAGGCCCCGGACTACGCTTCCGAAGGCCTGAAGGCGCTGGACGGCAAGAACTACGAGGCGGCCGCCCAACTGTTCGCCAAGGCGATCGAGGCCGATCCGAAGGACTACGCGGCGCACTTCAACCTGGGGCTGGCCTACAGCCTGCTCAACAAGAACGCGGAGGCGATCGAAGAGTACCGGCGGACTCTGGTCATCAAGCCGGACCTCTATGAGGCCGAGCTGAACCTGGGGATATTGCTCCTTGAGCAGAAGCAGCCGGGGGATGCGATTTGGCAGCTCCTGGACGCCGTAGCGCGGAAGCCCGCGGAATTCCGGCCGAACTTCTACCTGGCGGAGGCTTACCTGGCGGCGGGAAATCCGGGTAGAGCGGAAGAGGCATACAAGAAGGCCGGGGAATTGAACCCGAAGTCGGCCGCGGTCCAGCTCGGGCTCGGCCGCAGCAGGGCTCGCCAGGACCGGCTGGCGGAGGGTGCGGCGAACTTTCGCCAGGCCGCCGAACTCGACCCGGATTACAAGGATGCGCTGCTGGAACTGGCCACGCTCTATGAAAAGAGCGGGCGAACTCCCGAAGCCATCGAGACTGTACAAGCAGTTTCCCGACAATGTGGCGGTGCGCGAGCGCCTGGGCGAGTTGTTGATAGAGGCGGGCAAACCGGCCGAAGCCGTGCCGCACCTGGAGTGGGCCGTGGCCAAATCCCCGACCTCGGCCAACCGCCTGGCGTTGGCCACGGCTTATCGCCGCAGTGGCGCGCTGGCGAAGGCCGCGCCTCTGCTCCGGCAGGCCGCCGCCGATGAGCCGCGAAACACGGGTCTCATTATGATGTACGGCCGTGCGCTACGCGATCTCAGAAACTTCCAAGGCGCGGCGGATCAATTTTCGCGCGTAACGCAGATGACGCCCGGCTCCGTTGAAGCCTGGAACGAACTGGCGGCTATGCTGACCTCGCTCGAGGATTATCCTCAGGCGCTCGCCGCCCTGGACCGCGTGCGGACGCTTGGGGCGGAGATTGCGGGGAACTATTACTTGCGCGCTATCATCCTCGATAAGACCCGCCAAATCAAGCCAGCCATCGAGAGTTACCAGCAGTTCCTCGCAGCCAGCCAGGGCAAGAGCCCCAACGAGGAGTTCATAGCCCGGCAGCGGGTGCGCATTCTTCAGGACGGCTTGAAACGCCAATGACCACAGCGCAAATCATCCTCGCCGCTCCACTGCTGACGCTGCTCGGCGCGGCGAGCCTGCGGGCCGATCTCTCCAAGGCCAAGGCCGAGCCCGGACTGGAGAAGCGCGCCCGTCTGGCCCTGGATAACGCCAACACCCAGTTCCGCGTGGCCTCCACGGCCTGCAAGAATGACGACATGAAGAGCGCGGTGGTGGCGCTCGAGGAAGTGCGCGATTCCGTAGAACTGGCCTACACGTCGTTGCGGCAAACTAACAGGAAGCCCCGTAATTCGGGAGACTACAAGAACCTTGAGATCAAGACGCGGCAGCTTCTGAAAAACCTCGAGGATCTCCGCCAGCGGATGGCGGTGGATGAACGCGAGCACGTTGAAAGCGTCGCCGCCTATGTCCAGCAGATCCACGACGAAGTGTTGAACGCGGTGATGGGGATCACCAAAGCGGGGACGGCCAAATGAAGACGTGGCTGGCGGTTCTTTGCCTGTTCGTCGCGCTGCCGTGCGCGCCCCAGCCGCCGGATTTTCTGACGGCCAATGAGGTAGACCAGGTGCGGGAGGCGCAGGAGCCCAACGCCCGGCTGCATGTCTACCTTCAGTTCGCTAAGGCTCGGATCGCCATGATCGAGAAATTCGTCGCGCAGGAAAAGCCCGGCCGCGGCACCCTCATCAAGATGACGCTTGACGAGTACGTCAGCATAATTGAAGCGATCGACACCGTAACCGACGACGCGCTGCTGCGCAAGATGCAGGTCGATAAGGGAATGGCCGAAGTGGCGGCCGCGGAGAAGCAGATGCTGGCCGCGCTCGAAAAGGTCGCTGCCGGCAAACCCGCGGACCTGGCGATTTACAGGTTCTCCCTGGAGCAGGCGGTCGACTCCACCCGCGATAGCATGGAGCTTTCGCTGGCGGATTTGAAGACGCGCGCCGAGGAAGTGCAGGCCAAGGCGGACAAGGAAGAGAAGGACAGAGAAGGAAGAAAGGAAGGACGCCGGCGCCGAGCCGAAGAAGAAGGCGCCGACCTTGCGCCGCCCCGGCGAAGCGAAGAAGTAAGCCTAACCACAAGCGCCGGGGAGTGGCGCTGGAGAGTACATGCGACAAGTTCCGAGCTGGGACGAGTATTACCTGAACATCTGCAAGGCCGTGGCCGAGCGGAGCAAGGACCCGAACACGCAGGTCGGTTGTATCATCGCCGGCCGCGCTCATGAAATCCGCAGCACCGGCTACAACTCGCCGCCCAGGGGCATTCGCGACGATGTGCCGGAGCGTCTGGAACGTCCCACAAAGTACCTGTGGATGGAGCACGCCGAGCGCAACGCCATCTACAACGCGGCCCGCTGCGGCACGCCCCTGGAAGGCTGCACCATCTACATCGAACTGATGCCTTGCATGGATTGCGCCCGGGCCATCGTGCAGTCCGGAATCCGCGAGGTCGTGGTCTCGCACGAGCGCATGAGCCAGTATTCGAGCGAATACTACGATGAGCATTTCGGCATGGTCGAAGTGCTCTTTCAAGAGGCCGGAGTGAAAGTCCGGCAGGTGCCGTAGCGCCCCTTACTACAACCGGTTGATCCGCAGCGACACCGCGATCGACGGCCTAAGTTGGCGCTCGATGTTGGTGGTGGTTCCAAAGACGGCCGCATCCACGGAGACTCGCCGGCTTAGGTCCAGACCGATCCCTCCGCTCGGATGCCAGCGGTCTAGCGAGTATCGGCCTCCGCCGCGTAACTCGACCCTTCCCAGCCGGCGCTCGAGGCCGCTGTGCGCACTGAAGCCCTGAAATCCCTGGGTCAATTCGGTTACTACCAACCAATTTCCAAGATGACAGGCGGCGCTGCCGGTGTAGCTGACAGGCAGTTTCACCCGCAAGCTGGCGGGTCCGGCGGGAAGGCTCTGTTTGACGAACTCTCCCCCCTGTTGGCCCTCCGTCACCAGACTCAGCATGGTGTAGCTCTTTCCTGTCAGATCCTTCCAGTCGATTCTGTTAGCCACGCCGTTTGCTCCAAACCCGAATTCCCAGCGGTCGACCACGGCCGCTACGCCGAAATCGAGCGCATAGCCACGGCCGGAATGCGAAGTCCACTCGTTGACGACCAGAGGAGCGGTGGCCGGCAGCACCGTAAGCAGACCGCTCGAATCCGTGTTGAATCGAACGTGAATGTCCGGGTTCTCATAACGAAAGCCGAGCAAGTGGTTGTAGTTCGCCGCGATGTATATCCCTTCCCGATTGGAGCCTGGAGAGCCTCCGCGGCGCGGCCATGCGATACGGGCGCGGTAGCCGCCCGTAATTGCCAGCGCCAGTTGTCCGGTGGAGGCGTCGTCGATCGTAAAGATGCGGTTGGGTATCGAGACGTTAGTCGCGCTGGCTAGAACGCCGATCAGGTTCGGATCGATGTTCAGCGCCGTCTTGGCCGACAAATAGGGCCCCGCGCCCACGTAGAAGCCCTGGAAGGAGCCGTCATTGCGGCGCCGAAGCTTGATCGACTTGCCCCAGTTCGGCGATGCCAGACCCTCGGCGGTAATACTGCTCACGGGCACGAACCCGCGATAAACATTGAGATCGCGGTTCAGTTCTCCATTGACAACATCCCGAACGAACCGGTCGCGATTCCCTCCCGGATTTCGGCCCACTACGTAATGCAGCGGGTTGGCGGCGTACTCCAGCAAGAGCACCGGGTCAAACCGGTCGTCGTCAGGGTCAAAACGGTCGCGATCCTGAAGCAACTGGATGAGGCCCAGCGGAATCAAAATCGAGCTATAGGGCCGCTCCTCCTCCACCATCTTCGTGGCGATGTTCTCGGAGTAGCCGATTCCCCCCAGCCCAATTTTGCGCGCATCTCCGCTGAAGTTCTGAGCCTGCAATAGGCCGTGACCTGTCAGGAACAGCAGTGTCAGGCAGCCTACAAAACGAGTTCTCATGTCGTAGTTCCTTTGTAATAGGTGAAGTTGAGCGGTTCACGACATTATACTTGTTTCAACCGGCTCCCGCACTTAGTTTCATCTTCTCCTGCCGGCGGCCCAGCCACAGACCGTTCACCAACCAGACGATCGAAACCGGAACTGCGGCGAAGCCGATTCCGGATACGCCCAAACCGAGAGCGCCCATCCAGGCGTAGGACCACGCGCCGACCTGGTCCCCCGCGCGGTAAACGAAGGTGTCAATGAAACTCTTGGCTTTAAACCGGTCTTCTCGCGAGGTAACGGTGTAGAGGACCTCGCGGGTGGGCCGCGCCACAGCGAAGTTCCCCGCGCGGCGCAGGACCTGAAAGATCACAATCACCCAGAGGCCGGGCGCCAGTCCCAGCAGCAGGAATCCGGCGGCGCTGAGGGCGGGCAGCAGCGTCAGCGTGATCGCTACTCCGAGCGCCTTCAGGACGCGCCCCGTCAGCAGGAGTTGGATGGCGAGCGTCAGGATGTTCACGGCCAGATCGATATTGGCGAAAAGCGCCGTTCGCGCCGCGCGATCCGTGAAGTTCTGTCTGACGATCTCCGCCTGCTGGAAATAGAGGAATGTCGAGAGCACAGTGAACAACAACATGTAGAGGCTGATGTTCAGCAGGTAGGGCGACTTCACGGCGTGGGAGAGCCCCGAGAGGACGCCTCCGCCCACCGGGACATCCTGGCCGTGCACGGCGCGACGTTCGCGCAGACCCGCGGAGATCGTCGACAGACGCCGCACACTGAACACCGCCAGCTCCAGTAAGGCGGCCGAGACCAGCAGGAGCATGGCGCTGCCGGTGTGCCGGACCAGACTCGCTGTCAGGGTCGAGCCGGCGATTCCGCCCAGCGTGCCGCCCGCGGCGATGAACCCGAATAGACGGCGGCCCTGGTCGTTGTCGAACACGTCGGCCAGGAAGGCCCAGAACACGGAGACGACGAAGAGATTGAAGATCGCCGACCAGATGTAGAAGGCGCGGCCTACCCAGATGTTCTGCTCCCCGCTCGTCGCCGACACGAGGAACAGAAACACCACCAGATTGGCCATGAAGAACCGGTAAGTGACCGCGATGAAGCGAACGGGCGCCAGGCGCGCCACCAGGGCGGCGAACGGCGGATTCAGAACGGTCATCCCTACGAGCGTCCCCGTGAACAGCCAGGGCAGGTTCTCGACGCCCCCGGCCACCCCCATTTCGTCGCGAATCGGCCGGATGACGTAGTAGGCGGACAGGACCGCGAAAAAATACAGCCAGGACCAGGCGAGCGCCTTCGCCTCCCCAGGGCGGACCTCTACCATGCGTCCGAGAAGTCGAAACAACAAGCCGCGCATTGGCAATTGCCCTGTTTGAGATGCCCCGCCGACCTCAGGGGACTCTTGGTTGATACAGTGTGTCCCGCTCGACCGGCTCCCGGCCCGCTTCCCGGATCAGCCGCAGCAGCTCGCCGCGCCGCAGGCTGCGGCCGATGGTAGCGCCCGCATCGTGGAAAACCTTTTCCTCGACCAGCGTACCGTCCATGTCGTCCGCCCCGAAGCGCTGCGCCACCTGGGCGATGCGCGGCGTCATCCCAACCCAGTAGGCTTTGATGTGGGCGATGTTGTCCAGCAACAGCCTCGGAACTGCGATGTTCTTAAGGTCGTCGACGCCGGTCGGACCCGCCAGGTGCGCCAGGCGGGTATTGGCCGGGTGGAAAGCGAGCGGAACGAAGGCCATGAACCCGCCGGTTTCGTCCTGTAACGCGCGCAATCTGAGCAGGTGATCGACGCGGTCCTCTTCCGTCTCGACGTGGCCGTAGAGCATGGTGCAGTTGGAGTGCAAACCAAGCTGATGCGCGGTGCGCGCCACCTCCAGCCACTCGTCTCCGTCGATCTTGTGATCGCAGATCTGGCGCCGGACGCGCTCGGCGAAAATCTCAGCGCCGCCGCCGGGGAGCGAATCGACGCCGGAGGACTTCAGCCGCTCCAGCGTCTCGCGGACGGTGATGCCGGTGCGCCGCGCCAGATAGGCGATCTCCACCATGGTCAGGGCCTTCAGATGCACGCGGGGAAACCGCTGCTTTAACCCGCGGAACATTTCGCAATACCAGTCCAGGGTGAGTTCGGGGTGCAGCCCGCCCACCACGTGGAACTCGGTTACGGCCTCGCTCCAGCCAGCGCCGGCAGTCTCCCAGGCCTGCTCCAGAGACATGGTGTAGGCTCGCGGGTCTTTGACATTCTTGCCGAACGCGCAAAGCTTGCAATTAGCTACACAGACGTCGGTAGGATTGACGTGACGGTTGACGTTGAAATAGGTGACGTTGCCGTGCCGCCTCTCCCGCACCAGGTTGGCCATGTAGCCCAGCACCAGCAGGTCATGGCTGCGGTAGAGGGCCACGCCGTCGGCTAAGTCTAGGCGCACGCCTAGCTCGACCTTATCTCGAATGGCGTTGAGGCTGGAGTCTTCCAAGACAGGCTGCATTATCAGGTTCCCGATCGCAGGAGGAAAATATCGGCGGCCCAGAACAGGAAGAATAACACGCTGACGTAGCCGTTCATGGTGAAGAAAGCGGCGTTGACCCGGGACAAATCGTTGGGCTTGACCAGGCTCTGCTCGTAGGTCAGGAGAGCGGCCACCGCGGCAACCCCCGCGATGCTCAAGGCGCCCAGATGCAGGCTGTAGACCAGCGCTGCCAGCGACAGCACCATGCCGGCGTGGAATAGACGCGAGATGAGCAGCGCCCCCGCAATCCCGAACTTGCGTGGCAGGCTGAACAGGCCCTCGCTCCGGTCGAATTCGTAGTCCGGGCAGGCGTAAATCACGTCGAAGCCCGCGGTCCAGAGCGTGACGGCGGCGGTCAGCCAGAGGATACGGGGATCGAGCGAGCCGCGTATAGCAATCCAGGCGGCCGCCGGGGCGATACCCAGCGCGAAGCCCAGCACCAGGTGGGACATGGTGGTAAACCGCTTGGTGTAGGAGTAGAAGAAAACCACGGCCAGGGCCACGGGCGCCAGCCGGAAACACAAGTTGTTCAGCATCCGCGCGGCCAGCAGGAAGACCAGCGCGGCGGCGGCCGTGAAAACCCAGGCGAAACCCTTGGAGAGCAAGCCGGCCGGAATATGGCGCGTGCGCGTGCGCGGATTCCGGGCGTCGATTTCGGCGTCCATGATGCGATTAAACGCCATGGCGGCCGAGCGCGCTCCCACCATGGCCACGACGATCCACAGGAGCTTCGCGCCCAGCCGCGCCGTCGCGAAGCCGTCCTCGCGGATGGCGAGCAGCGCCCCGGTCAGCGCGAAAGGAAGCGCGAAGACAGAGTGCTCGAAGCGGATCATATCGAGGGTCAGGCGAATTCTTCCGAGCAGCGTTTGCACCAAGATCCATTCTAGCGGCCAGGGCAGGCCCCGCGCGTTCTGTTATCCTCAAAATGACCATGACCGCCGACCTGCTGCGTCAACTGCTTGAAGAGGTGCGCGGAGGCGGGCTGCCCGTCGAAAAGGCGCTGCAGCGTCTGCGCCACCTGCCTTTTGAGGACCTCGGCTTTGCCAAAGTGGATCACCATCGCGCTTTGCGCCACGGCATGCCGGAGGTGATCTTCGCCAAGGGCAAGACCCCGGCGCAGGTGGTCACCATCGCCGCTCACTTGCTAGAGATGTCGAAGAACCTCCTGATAACCAGAGCGGACCAGAAGATGGCCGCCGTGGTCAAGAGAAAATTTCGCAAGGCGGAGTATTTCCCACTGAGCGGAGCCATCCGCGTTTGGGGGGATCGGGCCCTTCGCGGCAAGGGCAAGATCGCAGTTGTATGCGCGGGCACAAGCGATATCCCCGTGGCCGAGGAGGCCCGGATCACCGCCGAGGTGATGGGAAACGAAGTCGATGCCATCTATGACGTCGGCGTGGCGGGCATCCACCGGCTAATGAGCAACCGGGAGCGCCTGACCGAAGCTCGCGTGGTGGTTGCGGTGGCGGGGATGGAGGGCGCGCTGGCGAGCGTCGTCGGCGGCCTGGTTTCTTGCCCCGTTATCGCGGTGCCGACCAG
This sequence comes from Bryobacterales bacterium, assembly GCA_963734625.1. Lineage (GTDB taxonomy): Bacteria > Acidobacteriota > Terriglobia > Bryobacterales > Bryobacteraceae > CAVTHW01. Next base: position 662,649 of record CAVTHW010000003.1, read on the forward strand.
CATCGGCTACGGCGCCAGTTTCAATGGCCTGGCGGCTCTATTGGCTATGTTGAACAGTTGCTCCAGCAACGTAACCGTGGTCAACATCGACAACGGTTTCGGCGCCGGCTACGTGGCGAGCCTGATCAACCGGGCATAACTGGCTGCTGAAAAGCCCTTCCAGACGATCGAAGAGGACAAGCTGAAGCTTGCCCCACACGTTCTGCCAAAGACATACGGCCCCTCGTGGGGTAAGCTTCAGCTTGCCAACGGGCTCCTTCAACAGCCTCCTGAGCGCGTCAGGCGGTCCTGGCCGAGGCCATCTCGTTCGCCGTTTCCTGCACGAAGAGATAAAACCCGAAAAGCGGGGCTGGCTCGCCGCGGCCCCAGCGGTTGATCTTCCACTGCGCCTTCAGGCAACGCACCTCGGGGTGCGCAGCGAGATCGAGCGCTAGCGGATAGGTGCCGCAGTAAAACTTCTGGGGAAACACGGCCAGAGGTTTCGCCCCCCAGTCGGCGCCGTCGACGGAGCCCCACAGCAGGACGTCGAGGCTCTCCTGCTCGATAATCCTGGTAACACCAAGAGTCAGCAACAGCGGCTTACCCTGTGACGAGCCGAGCTCGACCGCCGGACTCGTACCTTCCTCTTGAACCACTGCTTCAGGTATGACGAAAGCGGGTAACATGGGCCCTCGCTTTTACCAAGATCCCACACTTTAACGCAAACTGGGGACCCCTCCGAGTACAATGAAGCAAGATGCCCCGGAGTCCCGCGGTTGTCGCCATCCTGCTAGTCGCGCTCGGCGTTCTGTTCGGCTTGCATTACTTCCTCTACCGGTCGACCGTGTACTTCTTCGCGGTCACCGACAAGTGGCCAAGACGGGGGCTTGCAGCGCTGTTCGTCCTGCTGCCGGCCAGCTTCTTTGCGGGCCTCTTTCTCGCCAGGCGGTTCGAGAACGGCTTGGTCCGAGGATTTGTCATGGCCGCCGACCTCTGGCTGGGAGTGGGGCTAGCCTTGATCCTCTTCTTCGCGCTGGCCTGGGTCGCCTGGGGTTTCGCCATGCTTCGAAATCCCCGGCCCAGCCCGGTCTGGTTCGGATTCGCGGTGGTCCTGCTGGTGAGCGTGTACTCGGCCTACGGCATCTGGAACGCTTACCACCCAAGGGTAGTGAACGTCACCGTCCGGTTGAGGCATCCTTCCGCCCGCCTGGCAAGGCGCGAAGCTGGTGCAGATCTCCGATCTTCACCTGGGACTGATTCTCAACTCCGGATTCCTGCGTGACGTGGTTCGAGAGGTCAACGCGCAGCGCCCGGACGCCGTGCTCATCACCGGCGATTTGTTTGAGGGCGAGGACCGCAGTCTGGACCGGTTCGTCGGGCCGCTCAATGCGCTCAGCGCTCCTCGGGGCGTTTACTTCGTTACGGGGAATCACGAGACTTACCTGGGCGTGGACCGCGCGCTGGCGGCCCTGGCCAAGACCAAGGTGCGGGCGCTGAACGACGAGATGGAGACTGTCGAAGGGCTCCAAATCATCGGCATCAGTTACCCGCTGCGCGGCTTCTCGAAGGATATTGCCGGTATCATCGGAAGATTGCCGGGATTCGATCGCGACAAGCCCTCCTTGCTCCTCTATCACAGCCCGACCCAGATTGCGGAGGTGAAGTCCGCCGGCGTCAATCTGCAAGTCTCCGGGACACACCCACCACGGGCAGATGTTCCCGATCACGCTCATCACCCGGCTGATCTACGGCCGCTACGACCACGGCCTGAACGTGGATGGCGATTTCGCTGTCTACACCTCCACCGGCACGGGCACCTGGGGCCCGCTGATGCGCACGGGAAACCATCCGGAGATCACGGTCATTCGGCTTGAGGCGAAGTGAGCCGTGGTATAATTCTGCCCGCTGTGCAAATCGACCGTGTTATAGGGGGGGCAATGGAACCTGAGATGGATCGCAGGAAGTTTTTGGGATCGACGGCCGCGGCTGGGGCATTCACAATCGTGCCCGCGCACGTGTTGGGCGGACTAAACGTCGTCGCCCCGAGCGACAAGATAACCGTCGGATACGTCGGCTGTGGCACGCAAGGGCTCCGGGAGTTGGTGGCAATGCTCACCATCCCGGAGGTGCAGGTGGTCGCGGTATGCGACCCGGTCAAGGACAGCAACGAATACGTGGAGTTCGGCAAGGGCGGGGTGGTGCGGCTTATTCAAGCTTTCCTTGGAAAGCCGGGCTGGCGAGCGAACGCGCCCGGCGCGCCGGGCGGCCGCGACGTCGCCAAGGAGATCGTCGAGAGCTACTATGCGCAGTTCCGCGCGCAGGAGAAATACTCCGCGGTCAACACCTATGCCGATTTCCGGGAACTGCTGGCGAAAGAGAAGGATGTCGACGCGGTGAAGGTCATGACCCCGGACCACCTGCATGCGACTGTCCTGCTCGCCGCCATGAAGCAGCGCAAGCACGTCTTCGTTCACAAGCCCATCGCCAACCGTCTGCGCGAGGCCAAGCTGGTGTTCGACGTGGCCCGCCAGACCGGCGTGGCGACCCACTTCGGGCCCTACGGCCAAGGCGCGAACATGGATCCGATCATGACCTGGATCAAGGACGGGGCCATCGGCACGATCCGCGAGATCCACAACTGGACGAACCGGCCAATGTGGCCCCACTACGCGACCCTCCCCACGGACCGGCCGCCGGTTCCCAAGGATTTCGACTGGGATCTGTGGCTGGGACCAGCGCCTGACCGCCCGTATCACCCCAACTTCACGAACACGGTTTTCCGTGGCTGGTACGAATTCGGCGGAGGCTCATTTGCCGACATGGGGCACTATAGCCTGTGGCCGGTATTCGCGGCCTTCAACCTGCCCTCGCCAGTGACCGTGGAATCCACCGGCTCGTTCAACTACGAGGTGAAGGACATGGTCAGCCGGCGGATACCGAACGACTTTTCCTTCCCCATGGCCTCGGCGGTCCGTTTCAAGATGCCGGCGCACGACAGCTGGCCGGACATCGACCTGTATTGGTATGACGGCGGGATGAAGCCGCCGACGCCGCGGGAACTGGACGAGGATAACCGCTCGTTGGGCGGCAGCGGGATGATGTTTGTCGGCGACAAAGGCAAGATTCTGGACGGCCGGATCATCCCCGAGAGCAGGATGAAGGCCTATGGCGGACCGCAACCGCCAGCTGCCGGGCAGCGCGGCGGTCAAGGAGGGGCGCAAGCACAGGCCGCTGCCGGACGCGGCTCGGCTCCGTCACAAGGGCGGGCGCCGGCCGCGGGCCGCGCACAAATGGCTGCCGGTCAGGCTCAGGGACAGGGTGGGCCCGCGGCTTTGGCGGCATGGATCAAGTGCATGCGAGGCGGTCCTCAATCGCCGGGGAATTTCCTGAACGCGATCGCGCTGACCGAGTGCGTGAACCTGCACGCCGTCGCGCTCCGCGCCGGGCGAAAGCTCACGTACGATTCGGCAACCACGACCATCACCAACGTGGCGGACGCCAACAAGTACCTCACGCGCGATTACCGCAAGGGGTGGGAACTCTAGACCAGCAGTTTGTGCGTCGCTGCCAGCTTCTCGGGTATTTGCAGCCCGTGCGGGCAGTGGGGCAGGCAGGTGCCGCAAGCCTCGCAGGCGTCGGCGCGGCGGTCGAGCCGGGCGTAAAGACCGCGAGCCACGCCGTAATCGCCGTTGTCCAGCGCGTAGCGCTCGAAACGCAGGATGTCGGAGATCGGAATCTGTTGCGGGCAGCTCGGCATGCACTCGTTGCATAGGCGGCAGACCTCTCCGTTCGCGTGCGCCAGCATCAGGTCCATCGCCTGCCGGTCGGCGGCGCGCATGGTCTTGCCCGCGCCGGAATAAGTGTCGGCCAGTTCGGCCACATTCTTGACCCGGATCACCGCCGCCGTCAGGCCGGTCGAAGTGGTCAGCCAGCGCGCCAGCGCGTTGTGGGGGGAGACGCCGGCGGGAAACTTCTTCATCAAGGCCGCATCCTTCCGCATGCGCCCCAGCCCCATGGTTGTCTTCATGGCGATTGTGCCGAAATTCTTCTGGCGCGCGAAGGCCAGGAACTTGTCCATCGCCGGGCCGTCGCCGTAGGTATACATGAACTGGGCGTACTCGAAGAGGCCGTCTTCGACGACGGCGGTCAGGATCTCCGCCGCGTTCTGCCCGCCCGGCACCCTGGCGTTGCCCGCGTAGCTGTGCTGCGAAAGGCCCAGGTGGCGGACCATCCCTTCCTTCTTCATCCGTTCGAAGGCGCGGATGAAGCTCCGGTTCTGCTTGTACTCGGCCACGCTGTGATAGCCGAAATGAAATTGCAGGTCGTCGAAGTAGCGCAGGCCGGTCTGCTTCAAAGCCGCCTTCACGAACTGGTAATGTTGCTCGGCGTCGATCTTCCCGGTCTCGTGGTTGCCGTTCACACGATCGGCGGAAGCCTGGCAAATGAACGCTTCGCGGTTCTTCAGGATGGCCTGCGGCGTCGGGGTCTTGTCCGCCGACCACTGGTCGGCCTTGTGCCAGAAGTTGACGCCGGCGAGAATCGCCGCGTCGATCGCTTCTTGCGGAAAATCCCCGCCGCCGATCAGGATGGAGACATCGCGCTGGCTGTAGCCCAGCTTGCGGCGCGGCAGCTTTCCGATCCGGCGCGCGGCGTCGGCGATCTCGTCGGCCGCCATTGCTCTTCCGGCGATGCCGGCGGTCAGGACAGCGGTAGAACTCTGGATGAATTTACGGCGTTGCATAGTCCTCTCCTGCACGCTCTGGGTCAGGGTAGTTTCTTCGCGATGCCGCGGGCCAATTCGGTCAGCGCCACAGCGACTTCGGGACTGGACTTGTACGCCACCAGGCGAACAAAATAGGGCCCCTTGCGGAAGGTCAGGCTCCCGCCGTACAGCCGCGCCGCATCGCCTACCGAAACTTGCTGGGAGTCCTTAGCCGGTTCGCCATCGAAGATCTTCGTAGCGCCGGCCGCGTCCTTCATGACGTAAACGTCCGCTACGGCGTCGGTTGAGTTCAGGTAGCGGTAATCGTTGGTCAGCGTGCGCACCGCGCCGGCCTGGATGTAGCGGTCGGCGTCGCCGTCGATGTACTGCCAGAGGTTCTCGGCCGTGAAGGTGCGCGTCTCGGCGCCCTTGGTCCAGCCGGAGACCTCATTCGACTCCGGAAAGAACGATGTCGCCGTCGCCGCCGGCTTGTTGCCGCACCCCGCCGCCGCAAGCAGGACGGCGATCGTCAATCCAACTAGACTTCGTTTCATGGTCTGGCTCCTCCTCCGCGTCCGAGCAGAATCTGGTTCGTCTTGGAACGGCTCTCGCCGATGCTGGTGATGTGTACGGCCGGCCGGTCCTTGATCGGGCAGCAATACTCGCAGGCGCCGCAGCCCACGCACAGGCTGGGATCGACGTACGGCTGCCGCACTTGCTTGACGTTGCCCGCCGAATCGACTACTTCAGCGGGACGCAAATAGATGGCCTTGGGCGAGGTGGGGCACCACTCCTCGCACACAATGCAGTCGGTGGCCATGGCCCAGGGCAGGCAGCGTCCGCGATCGTAGAAGGCCGTGCCGATGCGGATCGGCTTGGTGTTCTTTTTGGCCGTCTCCGCCACCCATCCTTTTTGATTCAGGTTGAACTCCCAGATGGCGCCCGTCGGGCAGGTCTGGCTGCACAGGCTGCAACTCGGCTCGCAATAACCGATGCGCGGGACAAGCACCGGCGTCCAGATGCCTTCCAGGCCGGCCTGCATCAGGGTCGGGTGCAGAGCGTTATTGGGACAGACCTTCATGCATTCGCCGCAGCGTATGCAACGGTCCAGGAAATTCGCCTCGTTCAGCGCTCCCGGCGGCCGGATCAGCAGGTCGTTCTGTTCCACCGCGTAGCCGGCCGTGCTGCGCAAGACGGGCAGCGCCGCGGCGCCCACCACCAGGCCCGCCAGCACCTTGCGCCGCTGCAGGTTGGGAATCTCGATTGTCTCCCCCGTCGAGGGGAAGAACTTGAACTCGATGCCGATGGTGGGGCAATCGTGAACGCAATTCAGGCAGAGGTGGCACTCGGCCTTGCGCCACTTAGTGCCGGGAACCGGGTCGTCGCCGCCCTGGCAGTGCAGCAGGCAGCGGTTGCAGCCGTCGCAACGGCTCGGGTTCTTCTGCAGGCCGAATACCGACCAGCGCGACATCCACCCCAGCAGCGCGCCCAGCGGGCACAGCGCGCGGCACCAGAAGCGGGTCACGCGCAGGTTGAGCACCATGATGGTGATGAAAATGAGCCCCAGGAAGAGACCCTCGCGGAAGTACGGCTGCTTGTAACTCATCACGACCTGGCGCAGCGCCAGGTTGAAGCCGTCGGCGACGGTTCGAATGATGCCGGCGTCGCTGCGGTACATGGCGTCGAGCGCCGCATTGATGCCGTAGTTCAGCCCTGGCAGGATCGAGATACTCAGCGAGCGCACCGTCAGCGGGATAGGATCGAACACGCCCGCCAGCGCGCTGCCGAACACGGCCGCCACCAGCACCGCTATCAGAATGTAGAACTTGAGCCGCTGCCAGCCCTTGTAGCGATTCGATTCCAGAAGCTGCTTGCCCCGCTTCTTCTCCGATTTCCAGCTTCCGAAGAAGTGGTTCAAGCTGCCCAATGGACAAATCCAGCCGCAGAAAAACCGTCCCAGAAACAGTGTCGGGATGATGATGACCAGGCTCCACAGGAGACCTTTATAAAGCGCGCGGCTGGAGAGAGCGGTAACAATGGCGATGAGTGGGTCGGCTTGCAGGAAAATGCCGACGGGATAGGGGAGCCGTATGTCGCCCTTGGCGGCGCGCAGGGATTCCGGGGCCTGGGTCTTGACTAAGAGAACCAGGAACAGGACAAAGAACAGAATCTGGGAAATCCGGCGAAGCCGGGCGAGGGTGGCGTTACTCACGGCTAACACCGCCAGTTTAGCATGGCGTTGTGCGGATTCGTTGAATCCGGCCGGTTCTACTGCTACCCTGGAGTCGCCAGTCATGCCTGAGAGCCCCGAATCTACGTCGAGACGCGTCAGATGGGGCGCTTTTGAGGGGGAGCTGGAGCCGGTTGGATGCATGATCTGCGGGGAAGGGATCGCCTCCGGGAAGCGGGTTCATCGGGGCGAGGTCTTCTCGGTCTACTTATGCCCCCGATGTCACGTGTTGTACGCCTCGCCGCGTTTCACGGAGGCTTCGCTGCTGGCTATTTACGAGAACCAAGCCTTCACCGACCTCACGGAGTTTGAAGGGTGGTCCTACGAGAAGTGGCGGGCCGAGGGGGGCCGTTCCTACCACGTCGCAGTGGAGCAGGTCGCGCTGCTGAGGCAATACCTGCCGGAGGGCAGCCGGGTGCTCGATGTCGGCTGCGGGACCGGCGGCTTTGTCCGACAGGCGCGCGCCGAGGGGTTCCTGGCCGAAGGCGTCGAGCCCAGCCGGATGCTTGCCGATATCGCCGCCCGCGTGGTCGGGGTCCCGGTCGCGCAGTGCCAGATCGAGCAGTTTCGCTCCCCGTATCCGTTCGACGCCATCGTAATCTGGGATGTCCTGGAGCATCTCTACGAACCGGTGCGGGTCGTCGGCCGCGCTGCCGAGCTGCTGAAGCCCGGAGGCGTGCTGATCGCTCAGGTTCCTCACCATCGCGGACTCGGCAACCGGATCAAGTCGCGGCTAACCAGACTCGGCCTCAGAGGCGGCGACTTCAAGCACTTCGGTTTTCCCTGGCACGTCTACGCCTTCGACCGCCGGAGCCTGACCACCCTCCTGGCGCAGGCGGACCTCCGCCCCTTCCGCTTCGAGTCCTGGCCGCACCAGATGAAGGATGGCCGGCAGGGCCTCGTGGCAGCGGGGATCATCCGCGCCGCCCGCCGCTGGTGTCTCTCGGACTACATCACCTGCGTTGCGCGCAAAGCGCAGGGGTAAGGCCGCTCACTCGTACCTCAGCGCTTCGGCTGGAGCGATCCGGGTGGCGCTGCGGGAAGGGTACAAGGTCGCCAGATAGGCGATGAGGATCGCCGCCGCGGCGATCCAGACGCTGTCCACCCAGCGCGGCTCGAAGGGGACGAAGCTCAGAGAGTATACCGATTCGTCCAGCCGCACCCAGCGATAATGGTTGGCGAGGAATGACAGCAGGTGCCCGGCGGCGAGGCCGACGACCGTTCCCACCGTCCCGATGAGCAGTCCCTGGTAGACGAAGATCCGGCGAATCTGCTCCCGCCGCGCGCCCATCGACATCAGCACGGCGATGTCCCGGTATTTCTCCATCACCATCATCACTAGCGCCACCAGTATGTTCAGCGCCGCGATCAGTTCGATCAATCCGACGGTCACGATGGTGACCGCCTTCTCGCCCTTCAGCGCGTTGAAGATCGGCCGGTTCTGTTCCATCCAGGTGGTCGCGGCGAGTTTCGGTCCCGCGATGGCCTCCGCCGCCTTGGCTACTGCGGGCGCGAGGTCGATGTTATCGATCCTCAGCTCGACAGCGTTCACCACGTCCCTTAGCCCGAAAGCCCTCTGCGCGGAGGTGAGCGAGGTGAAGGCCCAAGCCGAATCCAGGTCGTAAAATCCCGTCTCGAAAGTGCCCACCACCCGAAATTGGAACATGGTGGGCTTCGGGCCGAAGGGCGTCAGCTCGCCTTGCGGGATGAGGACGGTGACGATGCTTTTGGTGAGCAGGCCGGTCCGGCTGGCGAACTGCGAGCCGAGCACGATGCCAGGCGGCTTGGCCGCACCGCGGAGGCCCGCGAGCGAGCCCTCCTTCATATGGCTCGCCAGTCCCCCCGCCTTCAAATCGTCGCCGACCTCGATGCCCTTCAGATAGCCGCCCGCCGATTGGACCGGGCTAGACAAATACACGGGCTCGTAGAGGCTCCCCGACGCCGAGATCACGTGCGGCACGCCGCGCAGCCTCGCGGCCAGTTCGCGCCAGTTCTCGATGCCGCCGCCGGGCTCCTTTTCCAGAATGGTCACGTGCGCGGTGGCGCCGAGCAGGCTGCGCTCGAGCGTGTTGCGCATCCCGTTGTTAATGGCCAGCGCGATCACCAGCGCCATGACCCCTGCCGCCACGCCGATGATCGAGATCACCGTGATGATAGAGATAACCGCCTGCTTGCGCTTGGCCTTGAGGTAGCGCAGCGCGACGAAGAATTCGAAACGATGACTCAGCGGTTCAGAGGCCATCGATGGCTTTCAGGCGCTCGGCGAGACCGATCGGTTCTTCCGGGCGCAGCAGCGGGAACAGGATCACGTCGCGGATCGAGTCGCAGCCGGTGAGGAGCATGGTCAGGCGGTCGATTCCGATGCCCTCGCCGCCGGTGGGCGGCATGCCGTAGCACATGGCGCGCAGGTAGTCCTCGTCCATCTGGTGCGCCTCCTCGTCGCCCTTCTCGCGCATCTTGAGCTGCATCTGGAAGCGGCGGCGCTGCTCCAGCGGGTCGTTCAGCTCGGTGTATGCGTTGGCAATCTCCATGCCCGCGATGTAGATCTCAAAGCGTTCGACCAGTTCCGGCTCATCCGGCTTGTTCTTGGAAAGCGGCGAAGCCTCGACCGGGAAATCGTAGACGATGGTGGGCTGGATCAGTTCGGCCTCGGCGTAGCGCTCGAAGAGGTCCAGCACGGCCTCACCGGCGGACCCCTTGGTGGAGCGCGGCTTCAGCCACTCGGGGTCCTTGAGTTGTTCGAGCGTGGGCGGATCGCCGCCCTTCCAGTGCTCGATGACGGCCTCCCGCAGGCTCAGCCGCCGGAAGCTGCCGAAGTCGATCTTGTGGCCGCCGAATTCGGCCACGGTCGAGCCGGTCGCGTCCATCGCCACCTGCCGCAGCAGTTCCTCGGACAGATCCATCAAGCCCCGATAGTCGGTGTAGGCCTGATAGAACTCGAGCATGGTGAATTCCGGGTTGTGGCGCGTGGAAACGCCTTCGTTGCGGAAGTTCCGATTGATTTCGTAGACCCGCTCCAGACCACCCACAATCAGGCGCTTGAGATAAAGTTCGGGGGCGATCCGCAGGTACAGATCTATGTCCAGCGTGTTGTGATGGGTGACGAAGGGGCGCGCCGCGGCGCCGCCGTATAGCGGCTGCATCATGGGCGTCTCCACCTCGATGAAGCTCCGCTCTTCCAGGCGGCGGCGGAAGGACGCGATGATCTGGCTCCGGGTAACGAAGATCTTCCGCACTTCCGGATTGGCGATCAGGTCCAGGTACCGCTGCCGGTAGCGCAGCTCCACGTCCTCCAGACCGTGCCATTTCTCGGGCATCGAGAGCAGAGTCTTGGCCAGGTAATGCAGGCGCTCGACGTGGACGCTCAGCTCGCCGGTCCTGGTGCGGAAAAGATAGCCCTCCACGCCCACGATGTCGCCGATGTCCAGGATCTGGTACAAGGCGAAGTCGTTCTCGGGAACGGCGTCTTTCTTGATGTAGACTTGCAGCCGCTCGCCATTCTGGAGCAGATGGGCGAAGCCCGCCTTGCCCATGCGCCGCACGGTCTGGAGGCGGCCGCAGATGCGAACCTGGACGGGCGACGCCAGTTCCTCGGCGGTCTTCGGACCGTATTCGGCCAGGATCTGGGGAATGGTGTGCGTGAAATCGTAGCGGCTCCCATAGGGCCGGAAGCCCAGGGCCTCAATCTCACGAATCCGTCTGATGCGCTGTTCCAGTAATTCCTGTTCAGTTGACAATGGTGTGCCTCGGGGAGACCACCTATTATAATTGAGCCTTGGATTCGATCACCATCGTCGTGCCGGCCTACAACGAAGAGCGGCGGCTGCCGGCAACTCTCTCCGCACTGGTTTCTTACCTGGAACAGCGCCAGTGGCGCGTGGCCGAGATCCTGGTGGTGGATGATGGATCGGCCGACGGGACGGCGGCCGTTGTTGAGGACTTCGCCCGCGGCCACTCTTCCGTCCGGCTGCTGAAGAACCCCGGCAATCGAGGCAAAGGGTACTCGGTCCGCCACGGCATACGGGAGGCCAAGGGCGACTGGGTTCTGTTCACCGACGCCGACCTTTCAACTCCGATCGAGGAGTTGGACAACCTGCGGGCGGTGGCCGAACAGACCGGCGCGGACATCGCGATCGGCTCCCGCGCGCTCAACCGGTCGTTGATCAGCGTGCACCAGTCCGTCTTCCGCGAGAACGCGGGCCGCATCTTCAATCTCGTCGTGCGGCTGCTCACGGGCCTGCCTTTTCACGACACCCAGTGCGGCTTTAAGTTATTTACCGCCGCAGCGGCCCGCCAGGTCTTCCCCCGGCAGCGCCTGGAGCGTTTCGGCTTCGATGTCGAGGTGCTCTTCATCGCCCAGCGGCTGGGTTTTCGCGCAGTCGAGGTTCCGGTGCACTGGAGCCACGCGGAAGGCACTAAGGTCCGCATGTTCGGCGACAGCCTGAACATGTTCCTGGACCTGTTTCGAGTCCGCTGGAACCACTGGCGCGGGCGATACGACTAGCGAGGTCTGGCTTATTCCAGTGCCGCCGTCACGTAGATAAGTTGCCCGTTCCGTTCCACCAGAAGCGCGATGGGATCGCCGGAGTTCTTGGCCTTCAGCGCATCCCGCAATTCGCCGAGGGACGCAACGGGCTGGGTGTTTAGCGAGTAGATCACGTCGCCCGCCACCAGGCCCGGATTCAGCCCGGCGTATTCCGCCGGAACCGCCGCCACCGCAACGCCCGAAAGACGCCTCAGGTTCGGCAGAATGGCAGTCACCTTCTCGTCCACGGTCACCGCCAGAACCCCCAACTGGCGAACCAGCGCGGTGTCGTAGTTGGCGAGGTCCTCAAGCAGGCTGGGCTCGTTCGTCCGGTCCAGAATGGCCACCGTCACAGACATCCGCTCTTTGCCGCGCTGGATCTCCATTTTCAACTCGTCTCCGGGCGCCCGCTGGAACACCGCTAGAATCAAGTCCCGCGCCTCCCGTATCGGCTGTCCGCCGGCGGACAGCACCACGTCTCCCGGTTCGAGTCCAGCGGCATCCGCCGCACCGTGCGGCGCCACGTCCGAAAGGATGACGCCCGATTCCCGGCCCAACCCCAGGGCCGTTCCCAGCCTCGGTGTAATTGTCTCGGGAATCACTCCGATCGCGCCGCGCCGCACCCGTCCGTCCTTGCGGAGCCGCTGATACACGTCTTTTGCCAGGTTCGCGGGAATGGCAAACCCGATCCCTTCGTTGCCGCCCGACTCCGAGAAGATAAGCGTGTTGATGCCTGCAATGCGCCCCTCGATATCCAGCAAAGGCCCTCCGCTGTTACCGGGATTGATCGGAGCGTCGGTCTGGATATAGACCATCGGACTTCCCGGCTCAAGCTGCCGGAGAGTCGCGCTCACCACGCCTTGGGTCAGGGAGTTTTGCAATCCGAGCGGGCTGCCCAGCGCCATAACTAGCTGCCCCTGCCGGAGATTGTCCGAGTTCAGGAAAGAAAGCGTCGGGAGATTCTGTCCCTCGATCTTCAAAACGGCTATATCTACCTGCCGGTCCAGTCCGATCAATTTCGCGGGCAGCAGGTGCCCGTGCGGCTCCTGCCCGCCTGCGTCGCTCCGCAGTATCTTGACCTCGATGCGGCGGGCGCTCCGCACCACATGCGCGTTGGTGACGATATACCCGCTGGGGTCCACAACGACGCCTGACCCGGTGGCCTCCTGCTCCGAGACGAACCCCATGGGTTGCGCTGCTCCTTCTCCCACGGGCGCCAGTGTCTGCACCCGGACCTGGACCACAGCCGGGCTGGCGGACCGGGCGAGATCTTCCAGGGCCGCGCTGAAATCGGCCAGAAATTTCGAGGGTTTGGGAGACCCCGCGCCAGTCTGCGCTAGACCTGGGCCGGGCGCCAATAGCAGGAGTATCGTGCCGAGAATAGCCGTCCTGATCATGTCTCTTTTATACCTCCGCGAAGCCGCTGCCAGGAACCAGCTAGGCGGGACAGGGACGGCTCGCAGTAGAATGCAAAGAGCGGTGGTGAGCGAATGAAATCACTTTTCTTGATTCTTCTGGCGGCGCTTTCTTTGAGCGCGCGCGAGCCTTTGGCCCAGCGGATCGCACATACGGACCCGGCCAAGTTTCAGACCATCAAGGCGGTTCACGAGGGGCCGGGGCAATTGTCCTACTCGGTCCTGCTGGACAGCCACAGCCTGGACACCAACCTGTACTTTATGCACCGCGGCGTCATGGAGCCGAAAAGCGGGCTGGGCCATCACTTCCACAACGGTTGCGAGGAGATGTTCATCATCTTCGATGGAGAGGCGCAGTTCACCGTGGATGGCAGAACCTCGGTGCTGAAGGGCCCGGCCGGCGCGCCCTGCCGCATGGGGCACTCCCACGCGATATACAACGCGAGCGACAAGCCGGTGCAGTGGATGAACATCAGCGTGTCCTCCCTCAAGGGCGAAAACGACGCGTTCAATCTCGGCGACCAGCGCGTGGGCGTGCCTCTCGATCCGATCCCGGTCTTCATGAACGTGCTCTTCGACCGCGCCCTGCTTCGGCCCATTAAGGCCATGAACGGGGGCGCCGGCTCGGTGCAGTACCGGCGCACGCATCGGACCGGCGGTTTTCGAGACTCCGTGGGCCTATGTGGACCACCTGGTGCTCCCGCCGGGAAGCTCCGTCGGCCAGCAGGTGCATCGCGGCGTCGCGGAGGTCTACTACGTGATGAGCGGCTCGGGAACGGTGACGGTTTCCTTCACCGGACAGGCTGCCGAGAAGGCTCCCATCGGCGCGGGCGACGCCGTTCCGATTCAGCTCAACGATGTGCACGCCTTCCAGAACACGGGCAGCCAGCCGTTGGAGATGCTGATCGTGGGCGTGGCCAGGGAAAAGAATAAAGAGATCGGACAGTAAGATCCGCCTGCCTCAGGACACGAGATAGTGAAATCGAAGGTATGGGTGGCGCTGGCCGTGGCGATCTTGGGCCTGGCCGGGGTCTGGTTTGTGGCCAGAAGGCATTACAGGGCCGCCGGCCAGGCCACCGCGGATCAAGAGATTCAAGACGCCTCCGCTAGCCGCCCGAGCCCGGCCGGTTCAGTCATCGCCAGAAAGGAAAAGCCCGCAACTCCGGCCCCGGAGACCTCGGAGTCGGAGAATGTGGCGCCGGCCGAGCCCAGGGCGGAAACGGCGACGTCTGTGATGGCGCCGCGGAGCGAGTCCAAGCTCACGGCGGACGTCAGGGTGCAAGTGAGGACCTCGCCTCCGGGGGCCAGCGTGGTGTTCGACGGCAACCAGGCGCGGACCTGCCAGACGCCGTGCTCAGTGACGCTCTCGCCAGGAAGGCATACGGCCTCAGCGACGTTTCCAGGTTACCGGCCGGCGATGCGGATCTTCCAGCTACCCGACGAAGGCAACCTGTTCGTGTATATGTCGAAAATGACGGGGGAGGTGCAGATCATCACCGACCCTCCGGGCGCATCCATCCTGATTGACGGACAAACCCGCGCCGAGACCACGCCTGCGACCCTGTCGCTCGCAGCCGGCAAATGCACGGTGACCGTCGCCAAGGATGGTTATCGGCAGAACGAGCAGGAGATCGAAGTCAAGGACAGCGCCTTCATGCGGCTGACCTTGAGCCTGGGGAAGTAGGGGCTTGCCGGCGGCAAGCCCCTACAACTCTATTGCACCGTGCGCAACGTGCGGCTCCAGCGGGTCCTGCCCGTCTCATCCACGGACCAGTACAGGAAGAGCGGCTTGCCGGTGAAGTTCTCCGCCGGAACGCAGCCGAAGTTCCGGCTATCCAGCGAGTTGTCGCGGTCGTCACCCAGGACGTAGTAGGCGTTGGGCGGAACCACAGTCTCCGTGTCTTCCGCGGAGGGGTTGTGGCGGCTCGTATCGTACAGTGCGTTCGGCTCTGCTAGCATCTGCCCGTTCCGGTACACTGCGCCGGCGGCGATGCGGATGCGATCGCCGGGAAGCCCGATGATCCGCTTGACGAACACTCCGCGAAAACTGCCCTCAGTGGCCGGCGAGCGGAACCAGGCGATGTCCCCGCGCCTTAAGGCGCCCGGTGTCCTGGTGACGAGCAAATGGTCGCCTGCAAGCAGCGTCGGCCGCATTGAATTCGTCGGAACCATGTACGGCTTGGCTATCAGCAGGAGCAGGGCGAGACTGGCTACAGAAATCAGTGCCACAAGAATCAGCGCCTTCAACCAGCGCAATCGCACGATTTCCTCCTTAGCCAGCAACTCCGATTTCGCCTCCTGGCCGCCTTCGATTGTACATCCAAACACCTCCAACGGAACTTGCCATCCGCAAACCCTGTTAGACTAGTCTCAGACTAGTTCGAACGGAGTTGAGTATGCAAACGGTCGGTTCCTACGAGGCCAAGACGCATCTACCCAGCTTGCTTGACCGCGTTTCCAAGGGAGAGCGGATCACTATCACCAAGCACGGGCAGCCGGTCGCCGTGCTGGTTCCCGCAAATTCCGCCAAAGGGCGCGCTGCCACGGCAGTGATTGAGGAGCTCAAGCTGCTCCGCAAAGGCAGGAAGCTTCGCGACGTCTCTATCCGAGAGTTGATCGAGGAGGGCCGCCGGCATTGACTCGGTTTGTGCTGGACGCCTCCACCACGCTGGCCTGGTGCTTCGAGGACGAACACTCCATTAGCGCCGATAAAATCCTGGACCTCATGGCAGTTTCCGAGGCTCTCGTGCCCACGATCTGGCCGCTGGAAGTCGCCAACGCCCTGCTGACCGGCGAACGGCGCAAAAGGATCACCGAATCTGAGGTCTCTCACCGCTTGAGCCTGCTGGCGGAACTGAATATCCGCGTTGACGAGGCGGGCGCGTCTGCCGGCGTGAACGAACTGGTCGCCCTGGCAAGATCCGTGAAGTTGTCCGCCTACGATGCCGCCTACCTCTGGCTGGCAATGCGGGAGGGCCTTCCGCTTGCGACCTTGGATAGCGCCCTGCGGCAGGCCGCCCGGCGGGTCGGAGTCCGGCTATTGGCCTTCTGACGCGGCCCGCGCCATCGCCTCCACCAGCCCGCCGATGGTGTAAGGGGAAGCTTCCACCGCCACCTCTATCCCGTGCTTGCGAATCGTCGCCGAGGTCACCGGACCGATCGAGGCCACCCGCACTCCATCCAGGATTGCCGCTCCGGCCGCCTGCACGAAATTGGTCGCGGTCGAAGAGCTGGTGAAGGTAATCCAGTCGGGCCTTCGTCCGGTGAAGAAGATCTCTCGCACTCGCTCGGCGGTGTCTTTCGGAACCACCGTCCGATAGGCTTCGACCACATCGACGCGCGCCCCGCGCTTGGCCAGTTCCGCGGGCACCAGGTCGCGCGCGACAGCCGCCCGCGGCAGCAGTATCCGCTTGCCGGCCAGGTCGTGCTGCGCGAACGCGGCGACCAGGCTCTCGGCGACGTACTCGTCGGGCACCAGATCGACCTTCAGTCCAACTCCCTCAACTGCCTTCCTGGTAGCCGGCCCGATGGCGCAGACCAGCCCCCGGAAGGAGCCGAGGTCGCGCCCGCGCAGGTCCAGGCGCTCCATAAAGAACCGGACACCGTTGGCGCTGGTGAAGATCAGCCAATCGTAGGTAGAGAGAACGGTGAGCGCCGCGTCCAGCGCGCGGTAATCTTCGGCCGGCCGGATCTCGATGGTCGGGAACTCGATCACTTCGGCCCCCAGGGCCTCCAGTCTGGAGATCAGGTCGCCGGCCTGATCCCGCGCCCGCGTGATCACCACCCTGGCCCCCTCCAAGGGCCGGCTAGCCGCCGCCATAGACGGCCTCCAGGATCTCCTGCGCGCCCGCTTCCAGAAGCGTCTCCCCCAAGCGGCTGCCCAGCGCTTCGGCCTCGCCCGCGTCGCCCGAGATACTTTGCCGGATCAGCCGGCGGCCATCCGGCGTGCAAACGACCGCGGTCAATTGCAGCCGCCCGGCCTGGATGGTGGCGTGGGCGCCAATCGGCACCTGGCAGCCTCCGCCCAGCGCGCGCAGCAAAGCGCGCTCAGCGGTAACGGCGGTACGCGTCTCCCCATGGTCGAGGCGGCGGCAGATCTCCTCCGCGGCCCCGCCATCGGCGCGCGTCTCAATCGCCAGCGCTCCCTGCCCCACCGCCGGGCACATCGTCTCGACTGGACAAAATCTCCGCGATCCGGCCTTCCCATCCCATCCGCTTCAACCCGGCCGAGGCGAGCACGATGGCGCGGTAGCGGCCCTCGTCGAGTTTGCGCAAGCGGGTGTCCAGATTCCCCCGGACCGGCTCCACTTCAAGTTCCGGCCGCAGCGCCCGAAGCTGCGCCGCGCGCCGCAGTGAACTGGTCCCAACCTTGTCCCCCGCGGCAAGCTCCGCCAGCTTGCACCCGATCAACGCGTCGCGGGGATCTTCGCGTTCGGGAATCGCGGCTACCGCCAGACCCGCGGGCAGCTCCGTCGGCAAATCCTTCATGCTGTGAACGGCCAGATCGATGTCGCCGCGCGCCAGGGCCTCCTCGATTTCCTTCGTAAACAGACCCTTGCCGCCGACGTTGGCCAGGGGCACGTCGGTGATCTTGTCGCCGGTAGTCTTAATGACTTCGATGCGGCAGGCCTCGCCCAACTCCTCCAGCCGATTCTTAATCCAGCGCGCCTGCCAGAGAGCGAGTTGGGAGCCGCGCGATCCTATAGTGAGCATTATTCTTCCAGCCGGAAGACCTTGCGGATCAGCTCAACGGTCTCGATCCCGTCGGCCTGGCCGGCGCGTTTGCGCAATTCGGATATGGGGGCGTGAGCGATCTTGGCCATGATCCCCCGGGTCAGCGCCTCGACGGCCTGTTCCTGGGCGGGGGTCAGCGGCCCGAGCCGGCCGCGCGCCTTTTCCATTTCGTCCTGGCGCAACTGTTCGAGTTGCTCCTGAAGCCGGACGATGGTCGGCGTCACTTCCCTGGCTTTCAGCCGCGAGACCATCCGGTCGACTTCCTCGCCGATGATCTCCTCGGCCTGCTCGGCCTGCTTCAGCCGGCCCTGCCGGTTGGCGTCAACCACCTTTTGGAGGTCGTCGATGTCATACAGGAAGACGCCCTCCAGATCATTCACGGCCGGTTCGACGTTGCGCGGCACGGCAATGTCGATGACGAACATCGGCCGGTTCTTGCGGGCCTCGACGACGCGCCGCATTTCTTCCTTGGTCAGGATGTAGTGGGGAGCCCCGCTGGAGGCGATCACTATGTCGATTTCCGGCAGCTTGGCGATGAAGCGGTTGTATTCCACCACCGAACCGCGAAATGCCTGCGCCATTTCCACCGCCCGGTCGTGGGTGCGGTTGGTGACGAAGATCTGGTCGGCGCCGGCGCGGTGCAAGTAGCCGGCCGCCAGTTCCGACATCTTTCCCGCGCCGACGACCAGCACTCTGCGGCCCGCCAGCGAGCCAAAAATCTCCCGCGCCAGTTCGACCGCCACGAAGCTGACCGAAACGGCGCTCTTGCCGATGTCCGTCTCCGAGCGCACGCGCTTGGCGACGCTGAAGGCGCGCGTCAAAATGGTTTCCAGAAAACCGCCGGCCGCGCCGTGCGCCTTGGCCAGGGCAAAGGCCGCCTTCATCTGGCCCAGGATCTGCGTCTCGCCGACCACCATGGAATCCAGGCTCGCGGCCACCCGGAAGATGTGGCGAATCGCCTCGCAATCCTCGTAATAATACAGATGCGGTTCGACGGACGCGGCCTCCACCTGCCGGGAGCGGCACAGAAAGTTCAGCACCGCGGCCCGGGAGTCGCGCTCGTCTTCGGCGGCTACGGCGACTTCCACCCGGTTGCAGGTGGAAAGGATCATCGCCTCGTAGCACCCGCTCGCCGACTTCAACTCTCGAAAAGCGTCAGGGAGGCTGCTTTCGTCGAAGGCCAGGCGTTCCCGCACCTCCACCGGCGCGGTCTTGTGATTCAAGCCTGTGACCGCTAGTTTCATTTCAGGAATATGCCGCGCAGTCCGGTGTGAGCGGCCCAGGTCAGGGCCGAGGCGCCCACCACCACAATCGCCATATAGGCTGCCTTGCGCCCGCGCCAGCCCGCCTCCACCCGCAGGAATACCATGGCCAGATAGAAGCCCCAGGTCAGCAGCGAAACGACGATCCTCGGCTGCTTGATCCACTTGGTGCCGGATTCCACGAAAGCCCAGGCGCTGCCCGCAATTACCGCCAGCGTGATCAGCACGAAGGCGATGGCCATGGACCATGAGATCAGCTCGTCCAGCGTGGCCAGCGCAGGTAGCTTGTCGGAGAGCACCATCGGCCCCTTGTGCTTGAGATGCCGCTCCTGAACCAGGTAGATTACCGACGACGCGGCCATTACCAGCAACGCCGAGTAGCCCAGCAGGATCAGGGCGACGTGCACCACCAGCCAGGCGTCGCGCAGGTTGGGATTGCTCCAGGCGCCGACCGGCGTCCGCAACGTGCTCAAAAAGGTCAGCAGAAACACTAGAGGGAAGAGAAACACCCCCAGCGTCTCGATTCGGTACCGCCAATACACCAATAGGAACACCGCGGCTATCAAAAAGGCGCACATCGAGGCGGATTGGTAGAAGTTGTTCAGGGGGAAGCTGCCCAGCCCGACCATCTCCTCCACGATCGCCACCATGTGGATCACGGCGCCTACCGCGAAAAGGCCCAGCGCCGGACGGAACAACCTGCGTCGGCTCCTCAAGACGGTCAGAATTGCGTTAAACAGGCCCAGAGAGTACAAAACGGCGGCCACTCGCGTCCAAATGGCACTCATCTCCGGCATAAACGGGAGGCTCCCCCAGCCCCAAAGGTATCTCTCTAAGTATATGAGACGCTCCCGAGCCGGGGCAAAGGGCAAGCTGCTCGCGACTATGGCCCTGGATCGCGCATCAAAGAGGTAGATGGACTGGCAGTCAAATTGCTCAGAATTAGTTGATGATCGGTTTGGCGGACAGGAGGCTGACGAAAATGGTCCGGTTAAATGTACCGCTGGACACCAGGCGAACGGGGCACGAAGCGGAGCTGCTCGAACAGAAGCTGCGCAAGCTGGTGGTGGGACAGGACGAGGCGATCCAGCAGATCGTCAACGTTTTTCAGATGTATCTGGCCGGGATGAACAGCCTGGACCGGCCGATCGGCAGTTTCCTCTTCCTCGGCCCTACCGGTTCGGGCAAGACGCGAATTGTCGAGGCCACGGCCGAATGTCTGCTCGGCAGTCCGCACGCGGTGACAAAGATCGACTGTGCGGAGTTTCAACATAGCCACGAAATCGCCAAGCTGATCGGCTCGCCCCCCGGCTATCTGGGCCACCGGGAGACCCATCCCCTGCTCAGCCAAGAGGTTTTGAACCAACACCACACCGACCGGCTTAAGGTCAGTTTCGTGCTGTTCGACGAGATTGAGAAGGCCAGCGATGCGCTCTGGAACCTTCTGCTCGGGATCCTGGACAAGGCCACTTTGACCCTGGGCGACAATCGCCGGGTAGATTTCTCGAAGACCTTGATATTCCTCACGAGCAACCTCGGCACCAGCGAGATGAACTCCCTTCTGAGGCCCAACCTCGGGTTCGCCGCCCCGGAAGCGGGCCGGGACATGGAAGCTGGCGTTCTAAGCGCGGATATGGAAGGCAAGCTCGCGCGCGCGGGCGTCGAGGCGGCCCGCCGCCGGTTTACGCCGGAGTTTATGAACCGGCTCGACAAGACCGTTGTATTCCGCCCGCTGGGGCAAGCGGAGCTGCGGAAGATTCTCGACATTGAACTGCAGCTCCTTCAGCAGCGCATCTTCGATTCGGCGGGGCCCAACTATTTCGTCCTGAACGCTTCCGCCGCGGCCAAAGAAGAATTGCTGGCACAAGGTACCGACGCCAAGTACGGCGCGCGCCACCTCAAACGAGCCATCGAGCGCCTGGTGGTGCAGCCGCTTTCCAACTTGATCGCCACCGATCAGGCTCACACCGGCGACCTCCTCCAGGTTGACTACAATCCAGCCGCGCGCGAGTTCGTCTTCTGCAAAGAAGCCGAAGGGATGCCCCTCCAGGCCATGGCTCAAATGGCAGGGGTTTCATTGACTCTGCCCTTCGTCGCGGCCACCGGTGTGGCGGCGGAACTGGGTCGTGCGAACTCTGCCCGGTCTTCTCGCCGGGGCTGACGAAGTTCTCGAGCGGGATCCGCCTGCTACTTGCATTCTGGCGAGCCGTGTGATAAGACTCCCTAGGAGATTATCATGCGCGGTCTGCAAAAAAGAGTCCTATCCGCTTCTTTGTGGCTGACTGTTCTTCTCGTTTTGGCGTCCTGCGGGCCCAGCGGCCCTAAACCGGGGACGCCTGCATTCTACTGGCAAGAGGCCCGGAAGAATTCCACGGCCCGGGATTACGCCAAGACGGCCGAAAACCTGACCGACATCACCAATAGCGAAAATGAATTCACGGCCAGAGCCCGAACTTGGAAAGTGCTTCTGTCCGCCGGAACGGCCGAAGCCTACATCACTCTTGCGGATGCTTATCAGGCGGGTGGCAAATCCGCCGGCAAGGACATGCCCCTTGCTGCCCGGCGCAAAATGAATGAGTACCGGAACCTAGGAGGGCGTAAGGCGCTGGAATTCGCCCAGGAGTTTCTCAACTGGGAGAAGGCCGACAAGGATCCGAACATCACGTTGGACTTCCCGTTCCCCGTCGCCACCGGGACGGATATTCCGGAGTTGACCCGGATCGCGAACGGCGCCATTATCTCGGACGCGACGATGCCCGCCGTGGAAGCCAGGGCGATGGAGCAGGCGATCGCCAAAACCGTTGCCGCCGCTGCCGGCGCTCCGGGGGACCTGCCCAAAGCTCAGGCCCTCTTCCAGGCGGGCGCCGTCCAGACGCCGCGTGACACTTTCCTTCTGGCCATGGCCAACAGCTTGTACAACATGGCGAAGTTATTCTCGCGCGGCGCCTTGGATAACACGCAACGTCTGGAACTTATGGCCAACAAGGCGCAGGACCTGTTGAAGCCGATGAAGGAGACCGAGGAGACCAAGGATCTCGCTCTGAAACTCAAACTGCTCCTGCAGCAGTCGTCCAATAGATAGGCGCTGGTCTAGTCGACGACCGGCGGCAGGCCGTCCAGACTGCGGAGGCGTATGGGATTCGGCGTGGATCCGCAGTCTGGGAGCGGCTGGACCGAATAGTAGTTCAGGCTGTACCTTAAGTTGCGCCCCATTTCAGCGACGCACGCAGGTTGCGGATCCCCCGAAACATCCCGCCAGACCCGGCGCGCGGATAGGAGCCCGTCCACTCCGGGCAACGCCGTTACCTTCACGTAAACGAGTCCGGAGACGACGGACAGCAGCAAGAGGACCATTGCCGTCTTGCGTTTGCCCGCCTGCTCGAACCACCAAACTAAAGCCGCCATCAGAATGCAGACGACCGCGAAGCCCCAATTCCAGCCTGTGATTCCGGTCTTGGAGAGGCCCAGGGCCATCGCTTCCGGCAGGCTCGCGCTTACGGTCGGGATCACCGCCAGCAGCAGGCAGCAGGCGGCCAGCGTCCAGCGGGCCTCCCGCATCTCGTCCAGGGCCAGGCCGGCCAGTGCGGCGACAGCCGGAAACAGTGGCAGCAGATACCCCGGCAGTTTCCCGATCGAAAGCGAGAAGAACACCAGCCCAAACACAGCCCAAAGCAGAAGAAACCGGCGACGCTGGTCGCTGTACAGACTGGGGCGGAAAACCGGCAGCCACAGGGGAATCCAGGGAAACAGGCCGGCCACCAGAACAGGAATATAGAACCAGAACGGGCGAGGATGCAGTTGGACTCCGCTGGCGAAGCGGGTGAATTGCTGCTTCCAGAAGAACTCCTGAAGAAACGCCTGGCCGTTCCATGCGGTCGCCAGCACGTACCAGGGCGCGGCGGTCAAGAAGAAGGCGGCCAGCGGCCAGGGCCGAACCCAGTCTCGCCATCGCTTCCGCCCCACCCACAGAAGCGGGACGAAGAGCACCAGCGGAACCAGCCCCTTGGCGAGCACCGCCACCCCCAAAAAGAAAGCCGAACCTGCCGCAAACCGGCGATCCCTTGTAGAGAGCCAGCGTAAACCCAGCAGCATGGCGGTCGAGAAGCTCACCGAAAGGGGCAGGTCCGTGACTGCCACGGAACTGTACGCCACCCACCCGGCGGAAGTAGCCAGAATAATAGCCGCAAAAAGCGCTGCGCGCTCGCCGAACTCTTTCCTGAGCAGGTAGTAGTACACCAGCAGGAAAGCAGCGCTCAGAAGCGCCACGGGCAGCCTCGGCGCAAGTTCCGGTCCCAAGCCGGCGAGGTTGCCCGCAGCAATCATCCAGTAGAGCAGCGGGGGCTTCTCAAACCAGGGCTCGCCCCACAGCCGGGGCGTGATCCAATCGCCGGAACGCGCCATTTCCCGCCCGATGCTGGCGTAACGCGCCTCGTCCGGTCCGATAATGCCGGCAGCGGTCAACCCGAAGAAGAACAGGAGGTATAGGGCAGGCGCCGCCAGCAGCCATTTGCGCCTAGAAGATAGCACCTATCAAGTATAATGGCCCCAGTGCGAAGGAATGTCTTTCTGCTCCTGCTCGCTGTCCCGCTGGCATGGGCCGACATCGCCGGATGCGAATGTGACCCGGCGAGCCCGCAGGCCCTTCGGGCCCAGTCGTGCAGCCTGACCAACGAGGCTATCTCCCAACCCCCCGGCCCCCTTGTCTTTCTTGTGCAGGACACTAATCCCAGGAAGCCCAATCGCTGGCTGGCCGTGTCGCGGATCGCCCGTAAGGGCGTCTACACCCTGCGGGAGATGGCGCCCGAAGAGCGTCTGGCGCTCTGGTCTGCCGCAATCGAGAAAGCCAAGGAGCGCTGGGGCGACCAGTGGGGCTTGGCTTACAACAGTGACAGCATGCGCACCCAGTGCCAGCCTCACTTGCATATCGGCAAGCTGCTTCCTGGGGTGGAAACCGGGAAGTTCGTGGTGGTCAGTGGGCCGGGGCGGATTCCAGTGCCCACGGACGGAACGGGCCTGTGGGTTCATCCGCGCGGAGCGAACTTGCATGTCCACTTGGGCGAGCAGCTCACGGAAACGATACTATTGAGGTAGCCTGCATCCTTCGATTATGTCCACCCACGTCAACAGATTCAGCGCCGTACTTGTTCTTCTTCTAGGTCTTGTTTGCCCGCCTTTGCCGGGGCAGAAGGCCACCGCGCCTGCCAAGCCCAAGACCACCTTCGACAAGGCCGCGTTTGAAGCATATGTGCGGCACCTGTTCATCTGGGGCCCGGAAGTCAAAGTGGTCATAGATGACCCCCAGCCATCTAGCGTCCCCGGCCTGCGGGAAGTCGTGGCGACCGCGTCTAGCCGGGGCGCGAGCGTTAAGCAGCGGCTGTTGCTCTCCTCGGATGGCAAGAAGATCCTCCAGGGCACGGTGTACGATTTGACCGACAATCCGTTCCGGCCGGAGTTGTCCAAGCTCACAATGGAGTCGGCTCCGAGCCTGGGTACCGCGGGCGCCCCGGTGGTGCTGGTGCTCTTCACCGATTTCCAATGTCCCTATTGCCGCGATGAGGCGAAGATGCTGCGGCAAAACCTTCTCGCCAAGTACCCCACCCAGGTGCGCCTCTACCTCAAGGAGTTTCCACTCGATCAGATTCATCCCTGGGCCAGGCAGGCGGCCATCGCCGGACGCTGCATCTATCGCCAGAGTCCCGACGCCTTCTGGCTTTACCACGACTGGGTTTTCGAGCAGCAGGCTCAGATCACGGCGCAGAATTTCCAGTCCAAAGTATCGGACTTCGTCAAGACCCGACCGGTCGACCCCCTGCAACTCGGGCGGTGCCTGCAAAACAAGGAGACTGAGGCCGAGGTTAACAAATCTGTCGCCGAGGGCTACGCGCTCCAGGTGAACGGCACCCCAACATTGTTCGTCAACGGCCGGCGCATATCCCCACAACTGACCTGGCCGCAACTAAGCAGCATCATCGACCTAGAGATCCAGTATCAGAAGACCGCCAACAACGCCGGCGACCTTGCCTGCTGCAAGGTGACCCTGACCTCGCCGCTGTCCAAGTAGTGGACTCATCGTGAGAGTGCGCAAGCCTTTTCTTTCAGCGCTGTTCGTCCTAGCCGCGCTGCACTTGTCGGCCGCCGCCGGGATCGATTCGAGCGTCTATCTGGAGGATGTCCGAAGCCTCGCCTCGGAACGGCTTCAGGGCCGCGCCACCGGAACTCCGGGCCTGGAAAAGGCGGCCGAGTACATCGCCAGGCAGTTCCGCTCCATGGGGCTTCGGCCCCCCGCCGGCAACGATTACTATCAGGCCTTTCGCGTGACCAGCGATGCCAGGCTTGGAAAAGCCAACCGCCTCGAATTCAGCGAGGGCGCGAAGCGCACCAGCCTCACCGTCGACCAGTGGTACCGTCCTATGCCCTTCTCGGCCAATGGCCGGGCCTCGGGCGAACTGGTGTTTGCGGGTTACGGAATCACCGCCCCCGAATACGGTTACGACGACTACGCCGGCATAGATGCCCGGGGCCGGATCGTTCTGGTGCTCCGGCATGAGCCCCAGGAATTCGACGAAAAGAGCGTTTTCGCCGGCAGGGTCTACACCAACCATTCCATGACCGACGTCAAGACCGCCAACGCCGCCGTCCACGGCGCCCTGGCCGTCATCTTCGTCAACGACATGCCGACCCATCCGGTTGACTCGGACGTAATGGAGAGGCTATTGCAGACCATCGGCCCGGCCCGCTCCAGGATTCTCGTAATGCAGGTGCAAACCAGCGTCGCCAACCAGTGGCTGCGCCCGGCGGGACATTCGATTGAAGAACTGGTCCTCGATATCGACAAGGATCTGAAACCCCGATCCTTCCAGGTTCCGGCCACGTTGCGTCTGGATCTGGAGGTCAGCCTCCGCGAACGTCAGCGGGAGGTTCACAACGTCCTGGCTTACCTGCCGGGCGAGACTGATGAGCTCATCGTCGTCGGCGCGCACTACGACCACATCGGCCTGGGATATCAGTTTTCCATGGACTCCACCAAACGCGGCTCCGTCCACCCCGGCGCGGACGACAACGCCTCGGGAACCGCGGGCGTGATCGAACTGGCCCGCTATTTCGCCCGGCAGCCGAAGCAGCGGCGGGGCATTCTGTTCGTGACATTCGCCGGCGAGGAATACGGTCTGCTCGGCTCCAGTTTTTACGTGAATCACCCGCCTCTCCCTCTGGCCAAGACCGTGGCCATGATCAACATGGACATGATCGGCAGGATGCGCGACAACAAGCTCTACGTCGGCGGGATGCACTCCGGCACGGGCTTCCAGGAGCTGGTCGAGGATCTCAACCGGGCGGCCGGTTTCGACTTGGCCGACGCCGATGCCGGCGGTTACGGATCGAGCGACCAGTTTTCCTTCCTGCCGAAGAAGATCCCCGTGCTGTTCTTTTTTTCCGGCCTGCATCCGGACTATCACACTCCTGGCGACACCTGGGACAAGATCGACGCCCCCGACGCGGCCCGCCTGCTCGACTTCGTCGCGGGGATTATCCAGCGTTTGACCGATGCCCCCAGCCGGCCGGAGTTCGTGCGCCGCTAATCCTAAGCTCCCTTTCTGACGATCAAGCTGGGGTGGAGAACCAGCCGCTCCTCTTCTCGTCTGCCCGGCGCCGTGCACTTCCGCCACTCATCCTGCACCCTTTTTCCGACGCCGGAGCACCGGACAAGCTGACCCTTAGCGCCAGAGCCAGCCTGATCCTCCACGGCCTGCTGCCGCCCGAGGATTCCAGCGTGGAGGAGTTGCGCCGCCGGTTTCTGGAAGGCCGCCTGTACGAGATCCGAATGCTCTACTATCTGGGCAAGGACGTCTCGCGGTGGCTCGACCAGTGCATGGAGGTCGTGGCCCGCGACGAACAGCTTCGTGGAGCCCGCATCGAGCGGGAGAGTTTCGCCCAGCTCCTGGTGAGCAATCCGCCCGAAACGGTTCTAAAGAAGCTGCAAGCCTGGGGAGTTGCGGATCACCAATCTATCTTCCGGCGCGCGCTCGGCCTGCACGCCGTGTTCGCGACCGTACCGGAACCCGGCTCGCTCGCCGAGGGTTTCGTCCGGGATCATCAGCGTTATGCCGACAGCCTGTTCGCCTGCCTTATGAACCTGGCCCCCTGCCGGGAAATCTCACCCGCACAGCTTTGAATTCGAACTGTACGCCTCCGGCGAATACGCCCGGATGCTGGAACGGGAATGGGGCGCGGAAAGCTAAGTCCGTACTGTTGACAGGCCCGCTGATAAGTACTACAAGGTAACAAGTGGAGATCGCCACGTTGCCGCTTTTGGCCCGAGTCCGGTTTCTGGCATTGTTCTCGCTCATTGGCATGGGCCTGGCAGCCCAGGAAGCGGCAATCCCACCGGCAGGTGAGGAGAAACCCAAGCGGCCTCTCGATACCCTGGCCCTGGTGGATCAAGCGCGAGGACTGCCTCCCGAGTTCGGTGCGGACCTGCTGCTGAAACTCGCCGCTTCCCCCGTCATTGGGGAGGTTGCGTGGAAGCGCGAGCTCATCGAAGAAGCTTTCACCGCGGGCAAACAGGCGCAATTGCCGTTCCGCGGACTGCCTGGGTCGTGACCATGGATGCTCGCGTGAACCAGCAATACGGGGACAACGGACTCGATGGGCTGGCGCTTACAGACCCGCGCAGTGGAGGCGATGCTGGATCCTCGATGCGCAGAAGGCGCTCTCGATGTTCGAGGAGATCCCATTCCCGGCGCTACCCAGACTGACGTGCGAGGACGCGGCCGTCCCCAGGCTCGAAGCCTACTACGACACGGCGGCGAAGGTCTTTGAGCGCTCTTTCAGCGCCAAACAGCGGGAGAACGAAGATGACCTGCGGTTCCTGGAGCGGCGGATCGGCTCGATGCGTTCCCCCGCACACGTTTCAAGAGTATTGCAGATGATCTTCGACGTGCAGTTGAGCCAGGAGCAGCGCAAGAGACTCCTGACATCCTTCGCGGTTGCGCTCGAACAGGTTCGGGAGCGATCGGGTGTTCGGCCCGTACGAAGCCGCGCTTGTCCCGCAGCCAGCGCCCGAGATCGCTCAGGCCGTCGGGTTCATTTCGGCGCTGCGCGCCTACATCGTGCGCCAGGGGGCGGCCCCACGGTGCAGCGACACCGTAAAGCGAGGGCGTGTGACGCCGTCTGTGACGCAGTTCAATTCGCTGGTGAAGCAGTTGGACCCGCCCGGAAACCAGTTCAAACCGATCACGGAGGACGAGTCTGAAGCTCGTCGCCGAGACGAAGCCGACCGGCACAAGGCTGAGGGGCAAACGCGTGGCAGGTCGGACCGAGGCAAGCAGGCGCTGACGGCTTTGCGGTGGTTGAACCACGGAAACCGGATGCGCCCCGGGGGCGGTAGCGTCCTCCCTTGGACCTTGGAGGAGCGCAAGAGCCTCGAATGGAATGTGCGCTGCCTGGAGGCGTTGGAAGTTGATCGATGGCTGGCGCGAGACCGAGGAAGCTTCTCCGGAAGACTATCTGATTATGGTGGCGCACACCTACGCCGCGCTAGCGAACCTCATTCCGCCCGGCATCCTTCGCGAGACTATGATGCGCCGCTATCTCGTCTTCCTGGAGATACGCTATACCCCCGACGGAAAGCGAAATCTGTGGTTTTCGCAACTGAAGCGGCTATTTTCCCGGGTCCGCTCCTCCAACGCAAGATCGCTGCGGAGCGTGCCTGGCTGCTGGAGCGTCTGCAGAGCAGCAACAACCCCATCATTGCCGCGTACGCCAGGATCGAAGCCTTGCTCGGCGCCAGTTCATAGCGGGATTGGCCGCCCCACGCGCCGCGCTATAATTTCAACGTGAGATTCTCTCCGCTGTATATTGTCAAGCAAAACCTGCCGGACCGCGGCCTTTCGGACATTCCCGGCGCGGTGCGAGCGCAACTGGAGACGGCGGCGTTCGCCGCCCGGGTCAGGCCCGGCGCCAGAATCGCTATCGGAGCGGGCAGCCGCGGCATCGCCAACATCGAGGTCATTCTGCGTGCCGTCGTCGATTACTGGAAGGATCACGGCGCGAAGCCCTTCATCTTTCCGGCCATGGGAAGCCATGGAGCCGCCACGGCCGAGGGACAGGCCAGCGTCCTGGCCCACTACGGCATCCACGAGGCGGCGATGGGGTGCCCCATTGTGAGTTCGCTCGACGTCGCCCCCCTGGGCCGCACGCCGGAAGGCATCGAGACTTTCCTCGACAAGCACGCCTACGATAGCGATGGCGTGATGTTGGTAGGCCGGGTGAAGTGGCATACCGATTTCTCGGGCGCCATCGAGAGCGGCCTGGCCAAGATGACCGCCATCGGTGTGGGCAAGCTGGCCGGCGCCCGTCAGTACCACGCCTTCGGCCACCACATCGGCCTGGAGACGGTGATTCGCAGCGTCTACCGCCAGGTCGCGGCCTCCGGCAAGATCCTGGGCGGCCTTGCCATTCTGGAGGACGCCAACCACTTAACCGCCCGCGTGGCCGCCCTCACGACCGACCATTTGATCGAGGAGGAGGAGAAGCTTCTCGCGCTGGTTAAGTCCTGGAAGGCGCGCATCCCCGTCGAAGCTCTGGACGTGCTGATCGTGGACGAGACGGGCAAGAACTTCAGCGGGGCCGGGATGGACACGAAGGTAATTAATCGCGGAATCCTCGGCGAGCGCAACCCATTCTCCGACGCGCCTTTGATCGACAGAGTCTTCCTGCGCGGCTTGAGCGACAACAGTTACGGCAATGCGGTGGGCATGGGATTGACGGACATCGCCTCCGACCGGCTCCTCGGAAGCGTGGACTGGCACGCGACCTACATCAACTCTCTGACGGCATGCACTCCGACTGCGGTTCGGACGCCCATACACTTCCCTTCGGATCGCGAGTGCCTGGAAAGAATCGCTCCAACCACGGGGAGGCTCGACCCGGCGCAGGTCACATTCGGCTGGATTGCTAACTCGATGGATTTGAGCCTGTTCGCCTTCAGCGAAAATCTGTTGCCTGAGATCCGGAAGAACCCGGCCCTGGAGATCAATTCCGGCCCGCTCGAATTTGAATTCGACGCAGAAGGCAATTTGTCCAGCCTCGAGAAGTTCGCGGCCCGGTAACAGTTGCCGGGCCGTGGACAGATGCCGGCGGTTGCTCTAACCGGCGGCGGCGGCGGACGCCAGAAGGCTGGTGATCTTTCCGAAGATGGTAGTTATGCTGCCCGCGACCGCAGGCATAACCGCTCCCGCCGCTACCGCCACGAAGCCGGCCATGAGAGCGTACTCGATCAGATCCTGCCCCTGAGTATCCCGCCAAAACCCCCTGGATGTTATCCAGCGAATATAAAGTTTCATCACTTTACCTCTTCCTTTACTGCACAGACGTTACCAGTTCCAAGGTAACATCCGCCCCGCTCCCGACCAATAGACTGAAGCACTTAGGACAGGCGGGGAAAACAGCTGCCGCGCGGCGACCGGCCACTTAGGACAGGGCGCGAACGGTGTATAATGCCCTCACCGATGAAACGCAGACTCGCGCATCACCTGTCGATCACCCTCGTGGCCGTTCTGTGCGCTGCCACCCTGTGCGCCCAGACCGCGCCGAAGATAACCGCGCCCAAAGCGGCGTTAGGTTTCAACATTGGCGATGACTATCAAATGGCGAACTATTCCCAGCTTGAAAGTTTCTGGAAGAAGCTGGCCGCGGAGTCCAACCGCATGAAGCTGGTTGACATCGGCCCGACCGCCGAGGGCCGGCGCCAGTACATGGCGATCATCACCTCGCCCGAGAACCACGAAGAACCTCGAGCGCTACAAAGAGATCTCGCGGCGGCTGGCGGCGGCTGATGGGCTTACTGACGAGCAAGCGCGCGCGCTCGCCCGCGAAGGAAAGGCCGTGGTTTGGATCGACGGCGGCTTGCACGCCACCGAGACTGTCGGTTCGCAGCAGCTCATGGAGATGGTCTACCAGATGGTCAGCCGCACCGACGCCGAGACCATGCGCTTCCTGAACGACGTGATCCTGCTGTGCGTGCCCGCCAATCCCGACGGCCAGGAACTGGTGGCCAACTGGTACATGCGCGAGAAGGAACCTGCCAAACGCAGCATGGCCGACCTGCCGCGGCTTTACGCCAAGTACATCGGCCACGACAACAACCGCGACTTCTACATGTCCGCGATGCCGGAGACCACCAACATTAACCGCCAGCTCTTCTTGGAGTGGTTTCCTCAGATCGTGTACAATCACCACCAGAGCGGCCCGGCCGGAACAGTAGTCTTCATGCCGCCATTCCGTGACCCCTTCAACTACAACTTCGACCCGCTCATTCCGCTGGGGGTCGAGTTAGTCGGCACGGCGATGCACAGCCGTTTGGTGGCGGAAGGCAAGGGCGGTTCCGTCATGCGCACCGGCGCGACTTACTCTACCTGGTGGAACGGGGGACTGCGCTCGGTCACCTATTTCCACAACATGATCGGCATTCTCACCGAGATCATCGGCAGTCCCACGCCCATGCTGATTCCTCTGGTGGCCGACAAGCAGTTGGCGAGCGGCGACTGGCCGCTGCCGGTCCCGCCGCAGGAGTGGCACTACCGCCAGTCGATCGACTATTCGATCAGCATCAATCGCGCCATCCTGGATATGGCCTCGCGCTACCGCGAGACATTCCTGTACAACTTCTACCAGATGGGGCGGAACTCCATCCAGAAGGGCAGCAAAGACAGCTGGACTGTCACGCCCAAGCGAATCGAAGCTCTCCAGGCAGCCGCCAAGACCTCCTCCCAGGGAGCGGGCCGCGGTCCGGCAGCGGGCTCTCTTCCTGCCGCCCTGTATGAGAAGGTTCTGCACGATCCGGCCAAGCGCGATCCGCGCGGCTACGTCATCCCGGCGAACCAGCCGGATTTCGCCAGAGCGACTGAATTTGTCAACGCTCTGCTCAAGACAGGAATCACGGTTCTGCGGGCCACTTCTGACTTCCAGGTGGCCGGCAAGAACTATCCGGCCGGCTCCTATGTCGTGAAGACGGCTCAGGCCTTCCGGCCGCACATCCTGGACATGTTCGAGCCCCAGGACCATCCCAATGATTTCCGCTATCCCGGCGGGCCTCCCAATCCGCCCTACGATATTGCGGGCTGGACTCTGGCCCTCCAGATGGGTATCGAGTTTGACCGGATTCTCGACGGTTTCGACGGGCCGCTGGCGAAGGTTACCGGCCTGCTGCCTCCACCGCCGGCTGCAGTGAGCGGGCCGGCCAACCCAGCGGGCTATCTCATCAGTCACCAGATCAACAATTCGTTCATCCTGGTGAACCGGCTCCTGAAGGCCGGTTGCGACGTCTATTGGCTGAAGGCCGCGCCGCTGACCGGTGGGCCAGATCTGGGCCCGGGCGCGATCTGGGCGCCTGCTTCCAGCTCCTCGCGTCCGCTCATCGAAAGCGCGGCGAAACAGCTTGGAGTGCCCGCCCAGGCGCTGGCCCAGGCGCCGGCTGGGGCGGCCATGAAGTTGAAGCCGATCCGGGTTGGTCTTTTCGATCAGTACGGCGGTTCGATGACCTCCGGCTGGACGCGCTGGCTCTTCGAGCAGTATGAGGTTCCCTTCGAGGTCGTCTACCCTCAGACTCTGGATGCCGGGAACCTGAACGCCAGGTTCGATGTTTTGGTCCTGACCGACGGGACCTTCCGCGTTGGCGGCACGCCCCAGCGCGGCGGGCCGGACCCGGCCGGCATTCCCGAGGAATATCGCGGCTGGCTGGGCCGCATCACCGCCGAGAAGACGAGCCTGAGATCAAGAGATTCGTGGAGGCCGGCGGCTCGCTCGTGACCATCGGCAGTTCCACCAGCGTATGGGAACTGTTCGGCTTGCCGGTGAAGAACCACCTCACGGAGAAAGATTCCGAAGGCAAGGATCGCGCGCTTTCACGCGATAAGTTCTACGTCCCCGGCTCGCTCCTGAAGGTGAACATCGACAACACCAATCCGCTGGCCTACGGCATGCCGCGGCAGGCCGATGTATTCTTCAGCAGCAGCCCGGTGTTCCGCCTGGCGCCCGACGCGGCACGCAAAGGCGCGCTCCCGGTGGCTTGGTTCTCCGGCCCAGAGGTGCTCGATAGTGGCTGGGCTTGGGGACAGCCTTATCTGGACGGCGGCACGGCGGTGGTGGACGCATCGGTCGGCAAGGGTAGAGTGTTCCTGTTGGGCCCGGAAGTCGCCTTCCGCGCTCAGCCGCACGGGACATTCAAGCTCCTATTCAATGGCCTATATTACGGCAGCTCAACAGATGTGATACTGGGAACTTCACGGTGAGGCCCGCTGCAGCAGCATGAGAATCCTATTCATCGGCGACATTTTCGCTTCGGCGGGCCGCCGGATCGTGTCGGAGAACCTGGCGCGAATCGTGTCCTCGGAGCAAATCGACCTGGCGATCGCCAACGCCGAGAACGCGGCCGGAGGCTTCGGCATCACGCCGCTGGTGGCCGAGGAACTCCTGTCCTTCGGCCTGGATGCGCTCACCAGCGGCAATCATATCTGGGACAAGCGCGAGATCCACGATTACCTGCCCCACCAGCCGAGGCTGCTGCGGCCCGCCAATTACTCCGGCGATCTGCCCGGCGCCGGCGTAGTTGTGGCCACCACTTCGGGCGGGCTCTCCTGCGCGGTCATCAGCCTTCAGGGCCGCACGCACATGCCTCTGACCGAGTGCCCCTTCCGGAAGGCGGACCAGATTCTAGCCGCGCTCGACCCCGCCGTCAAGGTCCGCATCGTCGACTTCCACGCCGAAGTCACCAGCGAGAAGATCGCCATGGGCTGGTATCTGGACGGAAGAACCTCGGCGGTGATTGGGACTCACACCCATATCGCCACCGCCGACGAGCGCATTCTGCCCCGCGGCACGGCCTACCTGACCGACGCGGGGATGACGGGCCCCTACGATTCCGTGATCGGCGTCCAGAAGGAGATCATTCTCCGGCGCTTTCTGACTTCCCTGCCCGTGCGGATGGAGGCGGCCAAGAATGACGTTCAATTGCACGCGGTCATCATCGAGGTGGATGAGTCCACCGGGCGCGCCGCCTCGATTCGCCGCTACCGCCTTAACCAGTCGGATTCGCCCACGTCAGTACTCTACTGACATCAGGAACAGGCCGCGCGCCGGCAGGGTCGGTCCCGCCTTCTTTCCGCATCCCGGCGTCAGCAAGGCCCGGATCTCTTCGGCTCCCAGGTTTCCCTTACCCGCCTCCAGCAGCGTTCCGGCAAGGTTCCGGACCATGTGCTTGAGAAAACCGCTTCCCCGCACGCGGTAGATCAGATTACCGGCCTCGACTTCGGCCCGCGAGGAGAAGACGGTGCGGACTTTTGAGCCGCCCAATTCATCTTTGTCGTCCGAAGCGGCGAAAGCCGAGAAATCGTGCTCCCCTTCCAGCAGCGGCGCCAGTTCGATAAACCGGGCTTCGTCCAGGGGATACGGATAGTGGTGAGCATACAGGCGTTCGAATGGGAGAACAATCTCGGCTCTCGCCACCCGGTATTCGTAGGTCTTGGCAACCGCGTGATACCGCGGATGGAAATCCGGCGCGGCCTCCTCGACGCTCAGCACGCGAATGGCGGGCGGCAACAATCGATTGATGGCCTTCTTCAGGTTCGGCAGCGGGATCGGGTTTTCGATCGAGAATGCCGCCACTTGCGCCAGGGCGTGCACGCCGGCGTCGGTTCGCCCGGAGCCGAAAACCTTGACCGCGCCGCCTTCAATCTCGGAGGCAGCCGCCTCCACCGCGCCTTGAATCGTGGGCAGGCCCGGTTGGATCTGCCAGCCGTGGAAATCGGTCCCGTCGTAGGACAGAACGAGCTTGATGCGGCGCATGGATCCAGCCGTCAAACCGGCCGGGAGCCCGGCTTGATCGCGGCCGACCCGGCGCGGCAGAGGGGACAGTCGTCGGGCGGATAGGCCACCACCTGAAGCGTCGCCAGCGCGACCCTGGGCACGCCGACTTCGGCCTTGCCGCCGCTGCGGTCGACGATGGAACCCGCCGCCAGCACCCGGGCGCCGGCATTGGTGAGCAGGTCCACGACCTCGCGCGTGCTGCCTCCCGTGGTCACCACGTCCTCGATGACCACGGCCGTTTGGCCCGGCTCCACCGAGAAACCCCGCCGTAGGCTCATCTTGCCTTCGGCGTTCCGTTCGGCGAACATGAAGCGCACGCCCAGCGCGCGCGCCACCTCGTGCCCGATGATCAAGCCTCCCAGCGCCGGCGAGACCACCATATCCAGGCGAGCCCCCCGCGCGGTTTCGTGTACCCGGCCGGCGAGTTCTCGCCCCAGGCGTTCGGCATGGTTCGGATATTGCAGCACCAGCGCGCACTGCAGGTACTCCGGGCTGTGCAGGCCGCTGGTCAGCCGGAAGTGGCCCTTCAGGTAAGCGCCGGTGGCGTGGAAAAGTTCCAGAACTGCGTCTTCTTGCGGTGTCACAAGTCGTTACTATACCATTGATGGTTTAATGAACCGGAGTGCCCGTTCCCGTGTTGCTCCCGATTCGCCGCACCTCCGAACGATTTTCCAGGAAATAACCACATGACAGCCAAACATTCCGTCACCGCAATCCTATGCATTCTGCTGGTGCTCGCGCCCGTGCCGGGCGTGGCGCAGCAAGGCGTGTCCTCGACTCAACCCCTGAGGCCGGTGGGTGGGCTCTGGCAGCCCTTTACGTATCGGGAGGAAGCTCCCATCCCCTTGGGGAATTCCAGCCGGCTGGATTCGCTGGTGCGCGGCGGCAATCTCTACCTGTCTCTCCAGGATGCGATCGCGCTGGCCCTGGAGAACAACCTCGACATCGCCTTGCAGCGCTATACTCCCCGCATCGCGGACACCGACATCGTCCGCGCGAAATCGGGCGGGCGACCGTCCGGCGTCACCACAGCCATCTCGTCGCTCTCGACCCCGACTTCCGGCAGCTCGATAGGCAACACAAATGTGCCTTCGGCCAATACCGGCTCCGGGGGGCTGGGCGGGTACTCGCTGGAGCCGACGGTTTCCTACAGCACCAGTTGGGCCCACTTGACCGCGCCGCAGAGCAGTTCGTTTGTCACCGGCACGAGCTCGCTGATCACCACCAACACGCTGTCCAATTTCTCCATCCAGAAGGGCTTCCTGACCGGCACGAACGCCGCTCTGGGATGGAACAACACGTTCACAAAGAACAACTCCGGACGCAACGATTTCAATCCGTCCACCACGGCCAACTTGAGCCTTCAGGTGACGCAGCACCTGCTGGAGGGCTTCGGGCGGGCGTTCAATAATCGTTACATCCGCATTGCGCAGAACTCGCGCAAGGTCTCGGACCTGTTCTTCCAGCAGCAGGTGATTGCGACCGTCGCTGCCGTAATGAATCTCTACTGGGATTTGGTCAGCTTCAACGAGGACGTGAAGGTGAAGCTTCAGGCGGTGGCGCTGGCGGAGAAGCTTCTCGGAGATAACAAGAAGCAGGTCGAAATCGGAACCCTGGCCCCGATTGAGGTGGTGCGCGCCGAAGCCCAGCTCGCCAGCAGCCAGCAGGACCTGGTGGTTTCGCGGACTCGGGTGTTTCAGCAGGAGACAATTATCAAGAACGCCTTGAGCCGCACCGGCGTTGGCAGCCCCGTGATTGCAGATGCTCGCATCGTTCCTACCGACCAGATCAACATCCCCGCCACCGAACGGGTCGAACCCATCCAGGACCTGATGAAACAAGCCATGGCCAACCGTCCTGACGTGGCCCAAACCGCGATCCAGTTGGAGAACGCCAAGATCGGGCTCAAGGGAACCAAGAGCGAGATGCTGCCGTCGCTCGATCTGGTGGGCACCCTCCAGAATAACGCTCTGGCCGGCCAGCTCAATGCCTTGCCGCCGCCGCCCGGAGCCGTGCGCGGGGCTGTGAGTCCTTACTTCCTCGGCAGTTATGACACGGCGGCCGTCTCAACTATTCCGGCGCAACTTCCCGAACTATTCGATTGGCGTGCAACTCTCGATACCCCTCGGGAACAAGACCGCCCAGGCCGACATGATCCGCGACCAGCTCACCCTCCGCCAGCAGGAGATCCGCCAGCAAATGCAGGTTAACCAGGTCCGCGTCGACGTCACCAACGCATTGATCGCCGTCCAGCAGGCGCGAGCCGCCTACGAGACGCGCGGTCAAGGCCCGCATCTTGCAGGAGCAAACCCTCGCCGCCGAGCAGAAGAAGTACGAGCTCGGCGCCTCGACCAACTTCCTGGTGATCCAATCCCAACGCGATCTTGCCGCGGCGCAGTCGATCGAGGTAGCCGCGCGCAGCAACTACACCAAGGCCGCCATCTCGCTCGACCAATCCACGGGCCGGATCCTGAGCAGCAACAACATCCGGATCGAGGAAGCTGTCAGCGGGCGAGTCTCCCAGCCGCCCAGCCCGCTTCCGCCCGCGGCATCGAACTAGGCTCTTCCCCATCCCGCGACAGCCGGGGCTTGACAAACCCATCCAGTACTTCTAATATCAAAGTATTGCAGGAGTGAAATATGCCACCAACTGAAGAGCCAGCCCCCGAGACCCTTTCCGCGGTGGACCGGCAGGCCCGCCAACTGGCGGCTTCCTTTGATACCCTGGCCGGCCGCATGATGAACCGTCGTCCACTTCCCGCCGAGGCGACCGAGGAGCTTTCGATACAGGGGCTGAAGGCGCTCGGCCTGCTCGGATTCCGCGGCCGCATGATCATGAGCGCCCTGGCCGAAGCGCTGGGCATGCCGCTCAGCACGGCCACCCACACTGTCAACAAACTGGTGAAAAGTGGGCTGGTTGAACGGGCGCATTCGGAGACGGACAGACGTGTGGTCGAGGTGGAACTGAGCGAGGAAGGCAAGCGGCGGAACCGTCTCTTTCAGGATCACCGACTGGCCATGATCCGTTACATGCTGACGGCGCTCAGTGACGGAGAGCGCGAGATCTTTCTGGAACTCATAGCCAAGATCGCGAAACAGACCGATGTCCCAGCGGCCAAACCGGCGCCACAATCCCGGTGAACGAAGCCTTTGACGATTAATTTTCACTTTCGCATATTTCAGTTTCAGCAATTTTCCAACAATTGTGCCGATGTACGAAACAATCCACCGGCTGCTGCGTATATGAAGTGAGCTGCACGAAAGGTAGAGGCGTAATTCTATATGAAGACCAAGTGGAAGATCTGGCTGGCGGTGATAGTGGTGCTGGGGCTGGCCGGGGGCGTGTACTACGGGGTGCGTAAGAGCCAGGCCGAGATCGTGACGGTGCAGACCGGCAAGGTGGCGCGGCAGGACCTGGCCTCGACGGTGACCGCTTCGGGCGAGATCAAGCCTCGTAACTACATCAACATCGGCGCCAACGCCATGGGCCGGCTGACGGAGATCCTGGTGAAGGAAGGCGACCGGGTGAAGAAGGGGCAGCTTCTGGCCAGGCTGGAGGCGGTGCAGGCCACGGCCGATTTGAACTCGCAGAAGGCGGCGCTCAGTTCGGTGCAGTCCGACGCGGTGGCCTCGCAGGCCGCGCTGCAAGCCTTCGACGAGAGCCTGAAGACGTCGCAGGCCAGCGTGGACCGGGCCCGGGCGGACGCCGACAAGGCCAAGCTGGACTTCGACCGGGGCACCCAGTTGCTGGAGAAGAAGCTGATCGCCAAGCAGGACTACGACCAGCGCAACGCGGCCTACATTTCGGCCCAGGCGGCGCTGCGGCAGGCCCAGGCGCAACTGGCGCAGGCGCGGGCGCAGCGGGCGCAGACGGCGGCCCAGGTGGAGAGCAGCAAGCGGCGGGTGGCGCAGAGCGAGGCGATGGTGGTGCGGGTGACCGACGTCCTGGACAAGTACCAGAGCTTCGCGCCGCTGGATGGAATTGTCACCAACCTGCCGGTGCGGCTGGGCGAGACGGTGGTGCCGGGCATCCAGAACTCCTCGGCCAGCCTGATTATGACCATCGCGGACATGTCCTTGATCACGTCCGAGGTGCGGGTGGACGAGACCGACATAGTGAACGTGCAGTTGAACCAGGCGGCCGAGATCACGATTGACGCGATCCCCAACAAGACGTTTAAGGGGAAGGTGATAGAGATCGGCAACACGGCCATACTGCGCAGTTCGGGGCTGGCGGCGTCGCAAAGCGCGGTTTCCAGCCAGGAGGCCAAGGACTTCAAGGTGGTGATCGCGCTGGACAATCCGCCGGAAGAGATCCGGCCGGGGCTGAGCTGCAGCGTGAAGATCACCACGGCGACGCGGGGCAAGGCGCTGACGATCCCGATTCAGGCGCTGACGGTGCGGCAGAAGGGCGACCTGGAGCCGGTGACGAAGGCGGGCGTGCAGAAGGCCGCGGCCGCGGCAACCAATCCGGCGGCGGAGAAGGCGAAGAAGGAAGAGTTGACGGGAGTGTTCGTGGTGGCGGGCGGCAAAGCGGAGTTCCGGAAAGTGGACACCGGCATCACCGGGTCCACCGACACGGAAGTGCTGAACGGGCTGAAGGAAGGCGACGAGATCGTTACGGGCAGCTACAGGGTCATCCGCACCTTGCGCAACGGGGCCCGCCTCAAGGTGGATAACCAGGTGGTGGTGGCGGCAAGCGAAAGCAAGTAGGGGAGCTCGTGGGGGAATCGGCAGTTCGTATCACGTACCAGGTTCAGACCGCCTTCCGGCTGGCGATCGACACCGTCCGCTCGCACAAGCTGAGGAGCTTTCTCACCCTGTTGGGAGTTGTGATCGGCGTGGCGAGCGTGGTCATCGTAGGTGCGGCCATCGAAGGCTTGGGAGCCTACGCCGAACAGAGCACTTCCAAAGCGTTCGGGACGAACTCCTTTCTGGTGGCGCAGTTCGCAATGACCGGGAACATGAGCCGGCGCGACTTCAGGGAGAAGATGAAGCGCAATAAGCCCATTCGCAGCGAGGACGCCCGCTTCGTTCAGGCCGTCGCCGGCGACCAGGTGTACTTCAGCCCTTCCCGCCAACGGGGAGGCTCCGTGCTGAAGCACCTGGATCTGGTGTGCGAGGAGGCGACGATCACCGGCGTGGCCGCGGCCATGCAGGAAATTCGCGATATCGGCGTCGCGCAGGGGCGATTCTTCACCGAGCAGGAAGAGCGGGCGGGGCTGCACGTGGCCGTCATCGGCGAGGACGTTCGAACCACCCTCTTTCCAGGGAGTTCTTCGCCGCTCGGCAGGGCGCTTAGGATCGACGGGGCCGAATTCACCGTCATCGGCGTGCTGGAAAAACTGGGCTCGGCGTTCGGCCGGAGCCAGGACAAGGCCGCCTATATCCCGATCACCACATTCAATCGCATGTACGGATCGGGCACGGGCTTGCAACTCTATGGACGGGCCAGACCGGCGAGCGGCCTGTCTCTGGACCAGGCGCTGGACGAGACCCGCGTGGCTTTGCGCACCCGGCTCCACACGCCCATCGGTAAGCCGGACAACTTCGATTCCCAGACTCCGGAGGCCACCCGCGGCTTCATCGACAGCATTCTCGGGATTATCAGCGCGGCGGTCATTCCCATCACCAGCATCTCCCTCGTCGTGGGGGGTGTGGTCATCATGAACATCATGCTGGTCAGCGTGACGGAGCGGACCCGCGAAATCGGTATCCGCAAGGCGCTCGGCGCGCGTCAGTCGGACATCATGCTGCAAGTGCTGATTGAAGCCGTCGCCCTCTCCGTGGCGGGTGGTGTGTTGGGGTTG
The DNA here is from genome assembly GCA_963734625.1 of Bryobacterales bacterium. GTDB lineage: Bacteria > Acidobacteriota > Terriglobia > Bryobacterales > Bryobacteraceae > CAVTHW01. The sequence goes on from CAVTHW010000003.1 coordinate 703,167, forward strand.
GCGCTCGCGGCTTTTGTGACGGGTATGGCCTCCCGCATTCTGGGAGTGCCGCTCGTCATCACGCCAGGCTACGTTGTCCTGGCGATCGGAGTGTCGAGCGCCGTGGGCGTCCTCTCCGGATGGTATCCGGCGAATCGGGCTGCGAAACTGGATCCAGTGGTCGCGCTGCGCGCAGAGTAAGAGATGAACATCAGTCCTTCGGAAAACATCGTGATGGCGGTACAAACCGTCCGGGTACACCGATTTCGCTCGTTCCTCACCATCCTTGGAATCGTGATCGGGATTACCACCGTGGTAACCGTAGCGTCCCTGCTTTCCGGGGTCCGGGAGGGTATTCTATCAGCTTTCTCCGAATTCGGTCCCGACAACATCTACATCGCCAGGGCCTCGGGGCCCCGGGGTGGCCCCGGCGGGAACGAGAAGGAACGCCGCCGACGCCCGTTCAAGCCGGAATACGCCGAGACCATCAAGCGCTGGTGCACGGCGACGGTCGCGGAGGTGGGGCTGCAGGTAACGCTCTCGCCGATGTCCGGAGGCGCCACCATCGCCAAAGTCCCGGGATACGAATCGGACAGTTTCAGCCTGGTTGGGCAGACAGCCAACTTCAGCGTCATCTCTCCCCGTGAACTGCAATCCGGCCGGTTCTTTTCCGCCAACGAGGAGCAGCAGACGCTGCGGGCAGCCGTCATCGGGGCCAACGTGGCCGAGGCGCTCTTTCCAGGAGGCAGCCCCGTGGGGAGTGCCATGCTGGTGGACGGTGCCGAGTACACTATTGTCGGAGTTTTCGCCAAAGCCAAAGGCGGCTTCATGGGCGAGAACCAAATGGACAATAACATCGTAATACCAATCAAGACCTTGCGCTTTCGGTATCCGCAATTGACGGAGTTTTCGATCGTGGCCAATGCCAGGCCGGGAAAGCGGGAAGACGCCTTGCAGGAAGTCGGGGCGGCGATGCGGCGCATTCGCCAGTTGCCAACGGGAGAAGAAAACGATTTTGAGATCACCACGGCGGACCAGATCATACAGCAGTTCAACAGCATCACCGGTGTGGTCGGCGTGGTGGCGATTGCCATTTCCGCCCTGGGTCTGCTGGTGGGCGGGATCGGCGTCATGAACGTCATGCTGGTCAGCGTAACGGAACGCACCCGCGAGATCGGCGTTCGTAAGGCCCTCGGCGCGCGCCGTCAAGACATCATCGGCCAATTCCTGATCGAAGCCGTGGCGCTCACGGGCGCCGGCGGCCTGCTGGGCATTCTGGTTTCGGCCGTGATCACATTTGCCGTATCCAAGTTAGTCCCGTCGCTGGCGGCGGGAGTGCCGGTATGGGCCGTTGCCGCCGGATTTACGACATCCATGGCCGTGGGCCTGTTTTTCGGAGTTTGGCCGGCGATGAAGGCATCCCGTCTCGATCCAGTGGACGCCTTGCGGTATGAGTAAGAGAGTGGAAGGGAACAATATGATATCCAGACTATCCTCGATCACCGTGCTTGGTGTTCTTCTGATGATGCTCCCCATGACAGGCTTCGCCCAGTCGGCGGGCATCCAACCCGTGCAGCCCGCGACCGGCCTTTGGCAGCGCTACCAATTCCGGCTGGAACCGCCCGCCAGTCTCGCCAACTCCGGCCGTCTGGATTCGCTGCTGCGCGGGGGCAATCTCTACCTCTCTCTTCAGGATGCCATCGCGTTAGCGCTGGAGAACAACCTCGACATCGCGATACAGCGTTACGCGCCCCGGTTGGCGGATGCCGCCCTGCTAAGCGCCAAGGCCGGCGGGGGCGGCGTTCCCAGTCTGGATCCTACCGCCACATACAACCTGAATTGGGCGCACCAAACCATGCCGCAGACCAGTTCGTTCGTCTCGGGCACGAGTTCCCTGGTCAACACCAGCACGCTCTCGAATTTCGCCATCTCACAGGGCTTCGTCACCGGCACTTCCGCCACGCTAGGCTGGAACAACACGTTTTCGAAGAACAATTCCACCCGCAGTGATTTCAATCCTTCCACCAGCGCCAATCTCAGCCTGCAGGTCACCCAGCACCTTCTGCAGGGCTTTGGAATGGCGACCAACCGGCGCAATATCCGCATCGCCCAGAACGGCCGCAAAGTGTCGGACCTGGCCTTCAAACAGCAGGTGATCGCTACGGTCGCCTCCGTCATGAACCTCTATTGGGACCTGGTGAGTTTCAACGAGGACGTGAAAGTGAAGCTCCAGGCGGTGGCGCTGGCGCAACAACTGCGGGGAGACAATCAGCAGCAGGTCGAGATCGGCAGCCTGGCCCCGATTGAGGTTGTCCGCGCCGAAGCTCAGCTCGCCAGCAGCCGGCAGGACCTGGTGCTCTCGCAGACCCGCGTCTTGCAGCAGGAGGCGATTATTAAGAACGCCCTGAGCCGGACCGGCGTGGCCAGCCCGGCTGTCGCCAACGCGAAGGTAATCCCTACGGACGAGATCAGATTCCCCGCGGCAGAGCCCGTCGAGCCGATCCAGGATCTGTTCGCCAAGGCCTTTGCGAGCCGGCCGGAACTGGCGCAGACGTCTCTTCAGGTGGAGAACAGCAAGATCGGTTTGGAGGGCACGAAGTCGGCGCTGAAGCCCACGCTGGACGCCGTGGGCACGCTTCAGAACAGCGGGCTGGCCGGGCAGCTTAGCACTCTGACACTGCCCGGAACAAGCACAATCAATCCCTACTTCCTGGGCGGCTATGGCACGGCGCTCGGGCAGATGATGCGTCGCAATTTTCCGAACTATTCGATTGGCCTGCAACTTAACATCCCCTTACGCAACCGGGTGGCCCAGGCCAACATGATCACTTCCCAGGTGCAGCTTCGGCAGCAGGAACTCCAGCAGCAGCAGCAGATCAACCAGGTCCGGCTGGACGTCACCAATGCGGTGATCGCCGTTCAACAGGCGCGCGCCGCCCACGACGCGTCAGTCCAGGCCCGCATCCTTCAGGAGCAGACGCTGGCCGCCGAGCAGGAGAAGTTCAGGCTGGGCGCATCCACCAGCTTTCTGGTGATCCAAGCCCAGCGGGATCTGGCCTCCGCGCAGTCGAGCGAAGTCGCCTCCAGGAGCGGCTATACCAAGGCCAAGATCGCATTGGACCAGGCCACGGGCCGGCTCCTGGAATCGAACGGCATTCAGATGGACGAGGCCGTCAGCGGGCAGGTCTCCCGGCCGCCGAGCACGCTGCCCCCGCCCACCGAGTGAGTTACCGGCCCGTGGTGAAAGTCGGACGGATCTTCCTCTTGCTGATGAGCGGAGTTTGCCTGGTAACCACCTGAGGGGAATCAGGTTCCCGCTTCGCGGCGCGGAAGGAGTCCTGTCTACACGTTATCTCTTGGGCAGCGGCACACCCAGCGCCGCCAGAATCTGTTGCTGCCGAGCATCCGGCTGGGGCAACTGCGTCACGTTGGTCTTTTCATCAACCCGGTATTCCAGCAGGCACAGACGGCTCAGTGCGGCCATGGCATCGGCCAAGGTGATGGCGTGCGGGTTGGCGTCGGTGGTCCCAAACGCCGCCTGTAGCCGGCGCTCCATCTCGCGGCTGAGCTTCAGTGCCAACAGACAGCAGAACACATGCCCCCGCGTGCGGCTTTCCTTGCGCACAAACACCGGCCGCACTTCCAGCAGACCGGTCTTCATCTGCCGGAAGTCCCGCTCCACCTTCTCTAAGCTCACGTAGCTGTCGTGCACTTCCTGCCCGCTGAGGTTCTGCTTCGGCACATCGGTTACCACCACGTAACAGCCTGCCAATTCCATGGTTCGGTCGATGGCCGCCTGGTTGCGCTCCAGCACCATCGTCCGTCCCTCCAGATGCAGTTCCACCAGGCCGGTGAGCTTGTGGCGGGCCATCCAAACCTGTAGGTTCCGCGGACCCGCTTCGGGCTGGCAGCGCGGCGACTTCTCGACCTGTTCGTTGCGCTGCTCGACCTTCCCGCTCAACTTGGCCAGCTTGTCCTCCAAGCGGTGCTGTTCCCGCGCGGCCGTGTCTTCGTTCTTCCGTAGCAGGTAACGCACCCCGTCGGCCTCGACTTCGCACACCTCTTCATGGAACAGGCCCATCTGCAGCGTGCCCGCGCTCAGGAGCCGGCGGATCTGCGGATCGGTCAGCGCGCTGATGTAGCGCAGACCGGCCTCTTGGAGCGCCTGTTTGCCTTTGCTCTTGACCATCCCCCGGTCGCCCACAAAGATCAACTCCTGGACCCCGAACTGCTCCTTCACGATGCGGATCTGTTCCACCACGGTGGTGGGATCGCCGGAGTTACCGGCGAAGACGCGCACCGCCAGCGGTTCGCCTTCGCGGTCGGCCAGCAGTCCGATGACGATCTGCAGTTTGCCACGCTTGCCGTCCCGGTTGTAGCCATACTCGCCCAGGGCGTTGTGCTGGCCTTCCATGTAGCTACTGGTGACGTCGTACAGGAACAGGGTGGGCGGGGCGCCGCGCTGTTTCAGGTACTGGCGATAGAGACTCCGTTCGATGGATTCCTGGCGGGCGCAAAGATCGTCGAGGGCGGCATACAGATCGTCCTCGTCGAAGGAGCCCAGCCCAAGCACTTCGGCGACGGCGTGATCGGCGGCCCAGCGGGTGGCCGACAAGCGCGAGCCCTGGTGGGCAACGCGGGCGAGCACTAGGAACAGCGCCAGTTTGGCGAGGCGGGTTTTGCCGAGGGCGGCGGACAGGCCGAGTTGGTCGGCGAGGTGTTTCAGCGCGAACAGAACGCCGAAAACGAGGCCGCTGGTGGGTTCGGCGGCCAGGTGGTCGAAGTCGCCGCGGAGGGCGCGGCGGAGGGCCTCGATGCGGGCGGGGTCCCACTGGGAGAGGTTGGCGAGGGTTTGTTTGACGACCCGTTTACCCCGGCGCAGGCTTTGGCGGAGGAGGATGGCGGGGGGCGAGGAGCGATTGGGGACGGTATCGATGTACATGGCCACATGTTATCATAACCAATCAGATGATGCAATGGACATCTACATCTTACATGGGCACACAAAGCCAAGCGCGACCTCCCCTTTCGCGAAGACAACTCAGGGACTTACCCGCTACTCACCGGGCTGGAGTGGGGGGAAGATGCGTCAGACGCAAGTAGAGCAAGCTTCAGCTTGCGTGTAGAGTTTCTACATTTCAAGCCGGGGGTCGGATGTGGGGTGGTCCGCCAGGAGCGGGATAGGGGGGAAGATCACCCCAAAGACCTCGCCACGCGCTGCCGCAACACCTGCCGCATCCCTGCCGAATCCAGCGGCGCAACCTTCCAGCAACTCACCCAGCCTACGCCCTTACAGTCCTGCGCCTTCCAATTCTGCGCTTTCCCGAATCAGATCAGAGAGATAGTCTCTGATGCTAAATGGAACTTCGGGCTAGCACCGGGGTGATCCCGCTCGACCTCAGCGCATCGGCGGCCCGCTGGCCCATACCAGCGCAAAGAACGACTTCGCAGCCGGCCAGGGTCGAAACGAGCGAGGACTGACTGTGCGGTCCGCTGCCGCCGGCAGCGGGATGTCAGGTTCCTTGTTTGTGCGAATGCTGCATCTCATTTATCCGCGTCTCGCGGTTCTTGACCTGATCACTCTCGACTTCGAACACAAGGAAACTGGCACTTCGGCCAAAGTGCTCAGAAATCGGCTTGCCGTCATTCGTGGGTACTGCGATTCTCATTTGATTCCTCTCCTTCTGTCTGTTGGTCCGGATGGGCAGGCTGATCATGTGAGCGGCCTTGGCAATGCCAGGAAGGTCGCCAGGTGTGAGCGCGCTCCTTGCCGTCCCCGGCTCTCAGAGAGGCTTCAGTCTCGATCAACCGTGAAGTTTTTCGCCGGGCGCCACGTAGTGCCGGAACCGGACCCGGAGTTCACCGGTGAGTGCTTCGCACTCTGCAGCCGCAACGGCTTTCGACATGGCCTCATCGAGCACCGTACTGAGAATGACGCCCTCCTCGGCGAGTCCGTACCTGATCCTGAGCCCATGCGGATGGTCCCGGCCGCAGACAATACAACCGGTCTGGATTTGCACACGGAGTGCCCCGGTCGGCGCACGAGAGGCTGTGGCTAACATGGCGAAGTCCCGTGAATTCGAGCCTGGTGTGCCGTTCGATCTCGGATGCGGCTCCGCTTAGCTTTGCTGACGCTTTCGCGGCTCAACCTGGCCTGAGCTTCCCCGACGAACCGGGTCATGGATTGGGAAAAGTGATCGAGTACTGAGATCCACTCTTTAAGTTGCTGCTCGCCCCTTCGAGTTAGCGTCTACAGCCTTCTGGCGGGTCCGCTGCCCTCCACATCCCATTTCGAGGTCACGCAATCATTCCCTTCGAGTTGCCGAAGCGTCCGATAAAGCGCCGCCACCTCTATCTCGGCGTCGGTCAGCGCGTACTGTCGGAGCTCGCCCGCCAGTTTGTATCCGTATGCTCGCCCTCTTTATCGCAACAAGAACAGCAGCACGGGCTCGACGAACCGGTACAGGTTTCCCATCGCGCACGTGCAGGGATGATCTCTGCCGACAGGAGGGCTCGGACAAGCCTGAATCGGCCAGTAGCGGTTCACGATGGAGAAGACGCCTTTCAAGGCGTGCGTACGCTAAGCGATGGCCGTGGGCACACGCCACTTGATCATCCCGACCTTCACGGCGTCGTTCACCACCAGGCACGAGACCAGGGCATAAGCGAAAATCGTCAGCGTCTGCGGCCAAGGCAATGGCATGAGTCCTGGAAGACCCACGCGCGTCAGGACGGTGCCCGTGAGCGCATCCGCAATGAGGGCGGCAGTGAGGGCCTTGCTGGGCATCGTCGACCAGAACGCACGGCGCTCGCGCGCGGACACCACCGAGAACACGGCAAAGTAGAGCAGCATCAGGAAGCTGAAGGTGTAGAGGGCATTGTCGTTGGTCGATAAACCGAAATGCGACCAGCCGAACCACAAGAGGAGGAGCGTTTCCGCGACCATCGCAACGCCCAGGATCACGGACACCATGATGAAGCCCCCGATGTTCCACGTCTCTGGCTTCCTGGACGACCGCACGTGGTCGGTGGCCAGAGCGATCTTGGCGAAGTCCGTCATAAAGGTCAGCAGCAGCATCGCAAAGGCGGAGACGACGAACTTGCCGGTCACCACGTACGCGATGGCCACGAAGGCCGCCTTCAGGATGGTCCGGCTGATTTTGTTGATGATCCACGTCAGGATGCGCTGGTAGATCGTCCGCCCCTGCTCGACCAGCGCCACGATGTTCGTCAACCCCGGGTCGGTCAGGACTACGCTCGCGGCGCCCTTGGCTACGTCGGTCGCGGTGCTGACGGCGATGCCGACTTCGGCCTGGCGGAGCGCGGGCGCATCGTTGACCCCGTCGCCCGTCATGCCGGTGACATGCCCCGCGGTCTGCAGGTGCTTCACCACGATATATTTGTCCTCCGGAAATACCTCCGCGAAACCATCGGCGCCCGCGAAAAGATCAACCGCCTTGTTGCCGGCCTGCGCGCTCCGCGGCCTTCAGGTCCGCCACGCGCCGGATGTTGGGCAACCCCACGCCGCGCGCGATTTCGCTCGCGACCGCCAGTGCGTCACCGGTGAGCATCTTTACCGGAACGCCGAGGTCGTGGAGTGTGGCGATGAGTTGCCTGGCGTCCGGTCGCAGCGGATCATACAACGACACCAGTCCGACCAAAGCTGGGGTGCCCGTCTCGGGGCCGCGCGCCACCGCCAGCGTCCGATAGCCCTTCGCGGCCGACTCGCTGACGCGCGCCTCCAACGCCTCGACTGCCGGGGGTTGGAGTCCGCAGGCTTCGGCGATGGTGCGCACGGCGCCTTTCATCACGCGCAAGCCGCTGCCCGTTCTGCTCGACCACGGCTTCCGTCCGCCGGTTTTTCGCATCGAACGGTGCGAAGGAGACGGGCGCGACCTTGGGAAGGTTGTCGAAGATGTGCCGCTCCTTTGCCGCGGCCAGGAACGCAAGGTCAATCGGATCCTGGTTGGCTTCCTGCGACGCGAGTGCGCCGGCGAACAGCACGTCGGCTTCCGTCGCGTGCTCCAGCGGGATCACGCCGGTGACGGCCAGTTGGTTCATCGTGATCGTGCCGGTCTTGTCCACGCAGAGCACGTCCATCGTCGCGGCATCCTCCGCGGCGCTAAGGCGGGTGACCAGCACGCCGCGTTTGGCTAGCTCCTTCGACCCGACAGCCATGCTGATCGTGAACATGACGGGGAGGGCGACTGGCACTGCACTCATCAGCAGCACGAGCATGAGGGGAACCATCTCCAGGAGCGGCGCGCCGCGGATCAGCGACAGGATGACCACCACGCCCAGCAGCGCGCCGACGATGACAAAGAGCCAGCGGACGACCTTGGTCACCACCGCTTCGATGTGGAGCTTCGGTCGCGCCTGCTGTACGAGCTCCGTGGTGCGGCCGAAATAGGTCTTCGCCCCGGTCAGCATGACCACGCCGTTGCCCTCGCCTCGGCGGACGACGGACCCAGACGAAAGCACTTCGCCGGGCGTCTTGTCCGCGTCCTTCGATTCGCCGGTGAGCGCCGACTGGTCCACGGTCAACGCTCCCGTGAGGAGTTTCACGTCCGCCGGGATGATGTCGCCGGGCCGCACGCGAACGATGTCGCCGGGGACTAGATCCCGGGCGGGAATGACCTGCCAGCTCGAATCGCGCCGGACGCGCGCACTGACTTGTAACCGTCGCCGCAGTGCTTCAACGACACCGGCGGCTCGGCGCTCCTGCATAAAGCTCAACACGGCGTTGACAACCAGCAACGCGCTCACCACGACGAGGTCCGAGTATTTTCTGAGCACGGCCGACAGAACTATGATCAGTTCGAGCATCCACGCCGAGATTCCCCAGAATTTCCCGAGGAATTTGAGGATCGGGTGCCCTTCTATTTCGGCCACTTCGTTGTAGCCGTGCTCCTTCCGGCGGACCTCCACCTCGGCGTGCGTGAGCCCGGTGTCGGGGTTGACATGGAGCGCCGCGAGCGTGTCGGGAACCGACGCGGAGGCGATGTCAGGGGGCTCGGCGTTTGCTGGCTTCGAGGGCGCCGGCTCGACTTCGGATTTATCTGGGGGCGTTCGCATAGTGAGAACCCTTTTGCCTGCCTGGTTTACGCAGGTTTGCCGTCTAGCACGAGGTGGAAGCGATCCAGATCGCTCAGCGCAGTCATGTCAAAGGGCGTGGTGACATGCCCTCTTCCTTGCAGCCGAAGGAGTGGGGGCTGTGGTTGGTCCGGCGGTAGGTCAGCCGGTGGACTAGCCATGGGAATCCATGTTGTCATGCGCATGACCTCTGCATCTAAGCATTGTATTCGCCATGGCGCGCAGCCCGGTTGCGCCTGGCTCGATGATACAGGATTTGCTGGGCAGCCAACACGTCGGCCTCCTCGCCTCGCCAAATCTCTAAAGCCGGTTGCTGGATGGCGCGGGCAAACGAAAACGCCAACGCCCACGGCCCTGGCGACCTGAATCTAACATGCATGGGATTCAAGCGGGCCGATGCCAGTTCAGCAGGTTAGCCGCCCGACAAGAACGCAATCCCCAGAACGGCAGCGGGGACAGCTCGCAACAGACACCTGAACGTGGCGTCGGCCACCTCTTTCACCGCTTCTTGCTTGGGGCAGGCCAATCCCGGAAGCGCCATGTTGGGCTTCAGGTTCACACTCCAGCGTCCCCGTTGCGTATAAAGCTTGTTGAGAACCGTTCGCAGGACTTCCCCCGTTACCTCGCAGCACCGCTCCAGGGAAGGAGAGAGCCGTGATCCAGCCCTCCACCCGAGCATCATGATTTCCGGTCTGCGGCTCTCGGTTTTTCTCACGGCGGTACTTTACACCCTGGCGGCCAGGGACCGTGACACCTTGCAGGTGTGAGGTGGAGGGCGGCCGATCATTCCGCGCTACCAGCGGCCGCTTTCTTTCTGAGGACTCGTTGTTGCGGCGGCGCTTCCTGGCGGCTTTTCAACTCCTGCTCAGCCCGCAGCCAATCCTCCTCCGTCGAACCGCCCTGGCGGCCCCCAGCCTCCCAATAGCAGTAAGCCAGGCGCGCGATATTGTCATGGGTCACACCCAACATCGCGCCTGCCGTCTCCGGGCAAACGGTCATCGGGACTTCGGATGGCTCCACCTTTTTGCGGCTCTGACGCCGCCTGGTTCCCGCACTCGGTTCTTTCTGCATTGAGAATTTCGCCTCATCCCGAACCGTCCAGCTGCTAAACAGCTCGTTTGAAGAAGTGCGCGGCTTTGTGGCCAGCTTCCTCAGTGTAGTAGACAGTCACCCTCGCGGACTTCTCGGCGCCCTTCGCAATATCCGTTCCAGCATCCTGGGCGGCTCTGTCGGCCAGTCGGTATGTCTCTTCGGCGCCCCCGGCGGTCTTGACCGTGAGTGTCTTCGCACCTCTGTCCATGCGGGTGATGGTGGCCTCCGTCGACTTCGGGCCATCCTTGCCGACCCTGTCGACCTCTTCGGCCGCTTCTACGGCGCCTTTTGCCATATAATGAACGGCGACCTCGGTACCCTCTTTCAGACCACGGAAAGCATCCTTAGCGCCCGCGGCAGTGTCTTGGGCGCCGTGGACCGTGGTCCCGCTTACGAAGTGAAACGTGTGTTCGGTTCCATCGGCCAGCTTGACGACGACCGTCTTAGCGCCGGTGTCCATCTTCAGAACCGTTCCCACCAGAATGCCGTGACGTTGCTCGACCGCGAAAGCTGAGCGGCACATAGCCGGCAGAATTACAAATACAGACAAACCCTTGAGCATAGCTGCCCCCTAGCAGAGACCGAAGACACCGCATGGGTCTGACGTTGCCACCGGGATCCCGATCGATCGAACGAACTGCGCGGAGTCCGGAGACAGCGCCGCTGTCAAGCGGGCCCCCGACTCCCGCATGCGAAACAGCAAGTCAACACCTGGACGGTCCGCACCGGTTACGCCAGAGATTTCGACGACAAGCTCTTTTCCGGCGAGAATGGATTTCGCAGTATTCCAAGCATGCCCCAAGTCCCGCACTTGGTCCCCAATCAGTTCTCCCCGAAGCACAAACCGGAGCATCTCGGCGCTGTCAAGTTGGTACATGTTCATCGGCGTTTACCAAAGCGAATGCACGGCGCGGATGCCCGGGAGGACGGACCCCGTAAGGTCAGAAAATGAAATGTTCGTGCTCACGGCTAATCGCAGGGTCCAGCGAAGGGCTGCATACGAGGGAGAAAGAGGGAAGAATGCAGCGGCCTCTGATCCGCATACAGGGTCATACGATGTGTGAGCCATGGGCGGTGGGTACTTGAGCGTGGGCTGTCATCGCTTGGCAGCACCGGCAGAAACAGCACACCCTCAGGCGGCGGCGCGGGAGTAGTAGTTCAGCATGCCGCCCAGGCGCTGGCGCCGCCAAATCACGCCTGCTTTGCCGAGATGGCAGGGTTCCGTGCTGGTAATCCGGTTGGCCAGGCCCTGGTGATTGCGCTCGGCGTGGTAGTGAGCGACGAAGTTGTGAATGGCTGTCCGCAGCGACCCCTCTCCGAGCAGGATCATCCGCTCCAGGCAGGATTCCTTATTGGCCTTGGCGGTCAATCGACGGCGATGAGCGCGAACCGAAACGGGTCCGGGACTCTCGGCATCTTTTCAGCTCATAATCCCGAGGCGCTGGGCCCACGGTGACGAACCTCTGAGAATAGTTTCCGAACTATGCTCGAGCGCGTCGGGTAGCCGTGCTAGCATGGCTACTCTGAAGACGTTCAGCTTCATCTTGTGTGGCCTGATCTTGCAGGGCCCAGCCACGGCTGCCGAACTGGCAATCCACTTCACCGCCATCCGCAAGGTCCTGGTCCAGTTGGTTTTCACCCAGGACGGCAAGAAGTACCTTCGCGGCGCCCCAACCGTCAAGTGCAATTACGCCTATCTGGAGGACCCTCAGATCAGCGGCGACAGCGGGATGCTGAGAGTGAATGCTCGCTTCAGCGGCCGTTCGGCCCTGGACGTGTTCGGCAAGTGCATAGGGCTGGGCGACTCATTTGAGGCATCGATCACTGCTCTGCCCTATTACCAGGACGGAGGACTCAGGCTCAAGGACGTCCAAGTCATGGGCAAAGGCCGCGACGGTTTCTACATCCGCCGGGTCTGTTCAGCGCTGGCCGAGAGCCTCCGCACGCAGTTCACCTACCGGCTTCTCGACGACGCGAAGCTGATCCTGGAGCGCAAGCAGGAACGGGCCGGCTACAGCCAGGAAGTAGTACGTTTTCAGGTTCCGTCAGTTCGTGTCACTTCGGACGCCGTGGTTCTGACCCTCGACTTCTCTCTCGCGGTGAAGTAGCGGCCCGGCGGAATGAGGCACGGTAGCCTACGAGTGGCGAACAGTGCGGGACGCCGGCAGCCCGCCCCGCTAAGCCGGGCGAGACGACAATACGCCAGGGGCCAGGGTGCCGACTTTGTCCGTTTCCAACACCAGGTCGCCGCGTGGGTCGACATGGAAGGCCGGCGCGAAGAGCTGGCCCCAGAGCAATTCATCGTAACGGTAGGAGTATCGGGTGTGGACGGTCTGGCTGAATGTGTCATCGAACCCTTTGATGAGGATCAGGAGTTCCGCCTGGAGGTTCTCCAGATCCGCGGCTGTCTTACCGGCGAGGGGGCTTTGGCTGTCGATGGGGTGAACAACGGTCCAGGTCAGCGGCAGGAATTGAACGCCGTCCCGCTCTAGCGTCAGTGGGTGATAGGTCCGCTTGAGGTCGCCCTGCGGGCCTTCCACCGTCATCAGAAGCACCTTGGCCTCGACCTCCATCAGCAGGTTGGCGCGTTGGTTGAGGATGCGGAATTGTAAGCTCGTGCCGCCGCGATAGGGAGCCACCAGCATGTCCGGGCTGAAACCGATGCGGGCCGACGGCCGGGAGAAGCGGCCGTAGAGCAGGCCGGTGGCCACGGCAAAGCCCATTAGCCCGACCATGGCTTCGAAGGCGGAGAGGAAGTTGGAGGCCATGGTCTTGGGCGCTATATTGCCGTAGCCCACCGTCGACAGGGTGTGCGCGCTGAAGAAGAACGCGTTCAGGAAGCGGCCGGCCGAGGTGGGGGCGTCGCCGCCCGCCAGTTGCCCGGGACCCAGCGAGAAGTAGGCCAGAGCGAAGAGCGCGTTCACGGTCACGAAGGAGAGGAACAAGAACGCCAGGAACCAGGGCCACCCAGCGTTGTTCAGGTGCATATACGGATGAAGGTCGCGCCAGGTCGTTCCCCGGCGGACTACATTGAAACTGCCATCCTTGTTGATGACCCGCCGCAACGGCGCTGTGAACTGCTGGGTGAGCCCAGGATCGAAAGTGGGATTCTTCTCCATACCCACGATCATAGCCCTGGGTCGAGGGCCGCTCTAACGCTCAGAGTCGTTCGAGGGTCATGGCGTCGTATTCTCCGTCATAGAACTTGTCCAGAGCGTCCTGGAAGATCTGGTTGTCGGGCGTGACGCGGGCGAACAGGGTCAGCGACGACCGGAACTTCAGATCATCGGGATAGCCTAGGATCTGTTGGATAGAGCTTCCCTCGATCAGCGTCACCAGCCGGGCACACTCCCGCAACCTCGGCCCAAGAATCGGGTGATTCAGATACGCCTCGGCTTCCCGCCGCGATGAAATCGCAAACCTGGCCGCCGTCTCGCTGTGGCCCAGGCCGTTGATCTGAGGGAAGATGAACCACATCCAATGCCCGCTCTTGCGTCCCTGCCGCAGTTCTGAGAGCACCCGTTCGAAAACAGGACTCTGAGCGTCTACGAAACGTTGCAGGTTGTAAGGGTCATTCAAGGCGGGGCCCCTCCACCCACAAGTATCCACCTCGGCGGGGTGACTGGTACCGTCGGATTTCGCTTTCTCCACCAGTCATTGTGAACTTTTCAGGACTTCGTACGTCTACTAAAGCATGGGAGCCGAAGCGTCGGAAAGAGAGTCCCAATTTGTGTCGCTCCGAGAAGCCTACGAAGATGCCTTCCGGGGGTTCTCCCTGAAAGTCCACCTGCTGCAATCGCTAGCGAGCCAGGAGACGCCGGACGGGAGGGCCGTCGAGGAGGCGAAACGTCTCGTTGAGCAGGCGCATGACGCCTACCGCGAGAGTCGGGGCCTGTTGGCGCAGTTCATGCTACTCCACGGTGAAGCCGGCGCTGCCGCGACCAGACACCACACGCCAGCGCAGATGGCGGTCACCGGCAACAAGCCGCAGAGCGGCGGGAGAGAGTCGGATCAGAGATCGAGGGTGGAGAGCCTTGCGTACCAGCTCTGGGAGGAGGCCGGCCGACCACCTGGCAGGGCCGAGGAGCATTGGTATCGTGCGGAGCGACTGATTCGGTACGCGGCCTGATCACGACTCGCGCTGCCCGGACTACACGTAGGGACCTCGAGTTGGCGAGGTCCCTAGCGAGCCGCGGCGGGCCTCAGCCCTTGACGTGGCACTTGGAGTTGCCGCAATTGCCGGCGGTGGCAAACGCAGTTCCCCCGGCCACGTGACAAGACGCGCAGGCCGTCTTAGCCGCTTCAGCCGTCTTGTGCATCCCAGCTTTGAAGTTGATAGGAGCCCTTGACTGAGGGAACAACTTCTCGTGGCAAACCTTGCAGTCGTTTTTCGCTCTTTCGATATGCTTGACGTGCTGGAAGGTGACACTCCCCATCTTCGATTCGAAGACGAGCTTCTCAGGTGGTTTCTCAGCGGCGAAACCGACGAGCACCAGTGCCATTAAGCCCGCTGTCAGACTGAGAAATAGCATTCGCATCACGATCCTCCGACCCTATTCACGCCATCACCTTAACGCCAGTACCCCTCCACCCACACGTATCCACCCCGGCGGGGCGCCCGGTAGCCCGGCACCCAGACCTGGCCGTGGCGAGGCGGCGTCATCCAGCGTCCGTCCACCCACCTGTAGCGGTTTCCGGTCCACCGGTCATAGCCGGGAACCCAGACGCGCCCCGGGTGGGAGCGCTCCACCATAGCTGCTCGCGGCGGGCCGAAGCGGCCGTAGCCTCGCGCCGCACACCCCACCATCGTGGAGAGCGCCAGAGCGAATATGACGATACCGAGAAATCTCTTCATTGCCAGCCTCCGTTCCGTCCCAACTGGACTCGGCACCTCTATATGCACTTGTTCCGCCAGACGCTAACCCGTTGATAATCGAGGTTTTGCAACCCCCCACAATGCCGCCCCCGGTGGCCCAATACCACCATGCCGCTGGTTTTCGACCAAGGCTGGTTCACTAAGTGGGAAGGCGCCAAACGAAACAGCGACAGCGGGTCAGCGCGCCCGCCGGGAGGCCAGCTTGTTCTGCATCTCTTCCAGAGACACGCCCTTGGTCTCCGGATAGAACAAACCTACCACCACGAATTGCAGCACCATCATCGCCGAGAAGAACACAAACGGAGCGGCCTTTGAGCGGGCGGCGATGATCGGAAACGTCCACGAAATCAGCGCATTCATTGCCCAGTGAGAGAAGCTGCCCAGGCTTTGTCCCTTGGCCCGAACACTGGTGGGAAAAACTTCGCTGAGATAGACCCAGATCACCGCGCCCTGCGAAAACGCAAAGAACGCGATGAAGCCCACCAGCAGCCACACCAGCAGGTCCTCGTGACTGCCCGAAAAGAAGACCGCCGCCACGCCAGCCAGGCACGCCGCGGTCCCCAGTGCGCCGACCAGCAGCATGGTCTTACGCCCGACGCGGTCGATCACGGACATGGCAATCACCGTGAACAGAAGGTTCGTCGAACCGATGGCAACTGACTGAAGATCACCGCTCACCTTGCTGAATCCGGCGCGCGCAAAGATGTCATTGAGGTAATACAGGATGGCGTTGATCCCGGATAACTGGTTGAACATGCCGATGGAGACGGCCAGGAAGATGGGTAAGCGGTACTTCCAGCTAAACAAAGGCTCCTGTGCCATGCCCCGTTCCAGGCTGAACGACGCGGTTATGTCGCGCAGTTCGGCCTCGATATTCTCCGCTCCGGTTTGCTCTAGCACGGCACGCGCCTCGGCCACCCTCCCCTTCTTTGCCAACCACCGCGGGCTGCGGGGAATCGCGAACAACGCCAGGAAGAACAGCACCGCGGGGAAGCCGGAAACACCCAGTTTCCAGCGCCACTCGGCACTTCCGAAGCCCGCGAGGCCGATCAGATAATTGGACAGGTAGGCCAGCAAGATCCCCGCGACCACATTGAATTGAAACAAGCCCACCAGGCGGCCCCGCCACTTGGCCGGGGCGATTTCCGCGATGTACATGGGCCCCAACACCGAAGACCCGCCGATTCCCAGCCCGCCCACGAAACGGGACAGCACCAGCGAAGACCAGTTCCAGGCGAAGGCGCACCCCAGTGCGGAAACGATGTAAAGGACGGCCATGAGGCGCAGGCTGTCGCGGCGGCCCCAGCAATCGCCGGGGATGCCGGCCAGCATGGAGCCCAAAATAGTGCCCATGAGGGCGCTGGCCACAGTCAACCCCAGACCATTGGGAGATAGATCAAAGGTCTTGGTGAGCGCTTGGGTGGCCCCGGCGATGACGGCCGTATCGAAGCCGAACAACAGTCCACCCAACGCGGCGACCACCGTGCTCTTTACGAGGCAGGAATTGAGCTTCATTCGTTCTCACCTTGGGATCTACAGGCTTGCTCGGCCAGGACCAGCGCGCCCAGCACGCCGGCGCGCGACCCGAGCCGCGGCGGAATGACGAACCGATCCAGACCACGAGTCACCTCGTCGGTCTGGATGTAGCCGTTCAGGAGCCGCTGCAGTTCTTGTCTTATGAGGTCGAACAGGTGTGGTTGCTGCATGACTCCGCCGCCGAGGATTATGCGCTGCGGGGACAGCGTACACACCCAGGTAGCCAGCCCGAGCGCGAGGTAGTGCGCTTCGAGCGCCCAGCCGGGGTGGCCTGGAGGCAGTGCCCGGGCCGGCATTCCCCACCGGGCTTCCATCGCGGGCCCCGAAGCCAAGCCCTCCAGGCAATCGCCATGGTAGGGACAGCAGCCAGGGTAGGGGTCCTGGGCGGCGTCATGTGGAATTCGGATATGGCCCATTTCCGGATGAAGCAGGCCATGCAGTACGCGGCCATGGACGATGGCGCCGCCGCCGATGCCGGTGCCCACAGTCAGATACAGGAAATCTGAAAGCCCCTGAGCGGCGCCCCAGCGTGCCTCGCCGAGCGCTGCAGCGTTCACGTCGGTGTCAAACCCTACCGGAACATCGAGGGCTTTCCGCACGGCCCCCGCCAGGTCAAAGTTCGCCCAAGCGAGTTTCGGGGTAGACGTGATGTAGCCGTAGGTAGGCGAAGGGGGGTGGAGGTCCACGGGCCCGAAGGAACCGATACCGACCGCCCGCAGACGCCGGCCTCGGAGGAAAGCAATGGCACTCTCGACGGTCGCCTCAGGCGAAGTGGTGGGCAGCTGGAGAGTCGCCAGATCGTCGGGTCCGGTTCCGTTCCCGCAGATGAATTTCGTCCCACCCGCTTCGATTGCGCCAAACATGTTCATCCCTAGTTAAATCCGTCCGCGAGACCCAGGATCGGGTCGATGCGACCATCTATTGTATTCAACTGGGGGTGAAAACGTAAGCCAGAGTTTCTGTAGAACCGGCATGGAGGGGCCGCAACGGCCCAAGGCACTAAGTACAGATTACGACCTTGCCGGCGCCGTCCGAGTAGTTCTTGAGCATGTCGAAGGCGTCCTGCACCCGTTCGAGGGGGAAGGTATGGGTGAGGACCGGCTGGAAGCGGCCGGGCGCCCGGCTCAGGAGCTCCAACGCCGCTAGAGACTCGCCGCTGGAGCGCCTGACGTTGTAAAACGCCAGCTCCTTGCGCCGGGCGACATGGAACCGCAACGGCGTCTCGATCTCAATTGGAATGCCCGTGAGCACGACCCGGCCACCGTTGCGGGTGACTTCGATGCACTGGTTCAGAGAGCCTTCCCGGGCCGCGCAGTCGATGGTGACATCGACGCCGCGCCGGCCGGTGTCGTGCAGGATCTCGGCAGCGGCGTCCACGCCGCGAGGATCCAGGACCGCATCGGCCCCGGCGAACTTCGCCATCTCCCGGCGGTGTGGCACGGGCTCCACCGCCCAGACCCGCGCGGCGCCGGACATCTTGAGCAAGATGATGGTCATCAGGCCGACAGGACCAGCGCCGAAGACGGCCGCGGTTTCCATCGGCCGTAGCGCCACGAACTGCATGGAATGCAGGACTACGGCTAGGGGTTCGAAGAGCGTGCCCTCGGCGAAGCTCAGCCCGGCGGGCAGCGGCAGGAGGTTGACGGCAGGAAGGTTCACCAACTCGCGGAAGAAGCCGGGATCGGGTGAGTTGCTGAGGAACCGGATGCGGGAACAGATGTTGTGGCGGCCGGAGAGACAGAATTCGCAATGGTAGCAGTAGACCGCGGGCTCCAGAGCGGCGCGGTCGCCGGCAGCCCATCCGGTCACCCCCGGTCCGATTCCGACGACTACACCCGCCGGCTCGTGGCCCAGGACCATGGGGTAAGTGGTGGCCGCGTCTCCGATGCGGCCCTCCGAGAACTGGTGCGCGTCGGAGCCGCAGATCCCCACCGCCTGAACACGGACCTGGACCTCACCCGGTCCCGGCGCGGGAATGGAGCCCTCCACGAGCCTGAATCTGCCGGGTTCAAAGAGTTCAGCGATGCGCACGAATTCACCCTAATGACCAGTTTGGTTCTCCAGCTATTCTACTCCCGGCCCTTTGCAACGCTACCCGGTTCAGCGTGGGGCGGCGGGAGGCTTGGTTATGATGTTCGGCGTGGGTGGGTCGCTCATGCCGTTCCCGAGGAAGAAGCTCGGGTGCGGCGGCTGATTGTAACCGACGTTCTGCCAGGCGATGGCCAGTTTGTACTGGGGGTCGTGCATCAAGGTGTACATGCGATTGGCAGCCGGGATGGTAGTCGTGTAGATGCGCAGGAACTTGTCGTCGGTGGTCCTGAAGATAACCTCTTCCCGCCAGTCTCCCAGAAGATCCGCACTCAGCGCCGGAGTGGCTTTGGACCCGTTGTTGGACGTGGCGCCCTCGGCCGTGAGCAGCGTGGTAAGAGCCCCCTTCTCCCAATCCCACTTGGCGATGAAGTTCCGGTCCAGGATCTCGCGCAAGGGATCGGCGTCCCACCAGATCAGGAAATTCATGGACGGGGGAGCGGGGCCGATGGGCTTGCCCGTCTCTTCGAGCAGCATGCGAGTACCGCTCTGGGTGGTGCCGCCCCAATACTCGGCGCCAGGATGGCGGGGATCGATATCAGCCGCCACGCCCCGGCCCACATCCTGGCCGAGTTCGGTATGGAAAAGGATGTCTCCGTTCTTGGCGTCATACAAAGACATGCCAGGTGATTTGGGACATTCCGCCTTCTCGTTCTCATGAATACCGAACACTTCGAGGCCTGGCCTGCTGGGGACGAAATCGCCGACGTGCAAGGCGTCTCCGTGGCGGAATCCGGTGGAGAACAGCCCGCGCCCATTGTCGTCCACCACCATGGAGCCGTACACGATCTCATCCTTGCCATCGCCATCCACGTCCGCGATGGACAGACTGTGATTCCCCTGGCCGGAGTAGTGAGCGAGGCCGGGATCGGAGGCGGAGTCGAACACCCAGCGTTGGGTCAGCTTGCCGTTTCTCCAATCCCACGCAGCCAGCACGGACCGCCCGTAATAGCCTCGGGCCGAGATCACGCTCGCCAGTTGCCCGTCCAGGTAGCCCACGCCAGCCAGCATCCGATCCACTCTGTTGCCGTTGTTATCACCGCCGCAACTGCCGCCGACCCCGCCCCAGGCGCGCCCATCCGGGCCTCTGGACGGAACATAGTCGGCTGTGGCCAGCTCCGCGCCGGTCAGGCCGTCGAAAATAGTGAAGTATTCCGGACCGTTCAAGATCTTGCCGGCCGTAGGCCCCTCCTTGTTCACCCAGTCCTTGTCAGGGTCGCCGATCACTTTGCCCTTTCCGTCTACGGTTCCGTCGGCGGTCTTGACGGCGAGCTCGGCCCTGCCATCACCATCCAGGTCGTAGACCATGAATTGCGTGTAGTGCGCGCCGGAGCGGATGTTCTTCCCCAGGTTGATCCGCCACATCCGTACGCCGTCCAGCTTGTAGGCGTCGAAAAGAACGTCGCCGGTGTATCCGCCGCTGGCGGTGTCTCGAGGCGCGGCTTCCCACTTGAGGACGATTTCGTACTCGCCGTCGCCATCCAGGTCCGCGGCGCTCGCGTCATTCGAGTTGTAGTTGGCCGTGCGCCCGTCGCGAAGCTTGACAGGGGCCGGGACCTGCAAAGGCACCTCAAGGTATTGCCGCACGGGAGCGTTGGCAGGCAGGGTGAACGCGGCGCTGGCGGCCTCTTCGCGCCCGTTGTTCAAAGGCCGCACGAAGTAGGCGTTGGACCTCGCCGTGTCGGCGGAACGATCAACGAAATCCGTGGTCTTGACCAGAGGCGCACTGTTCAGCCGGGCGGCCTGACCTCCGGCCGTGGAGCGGTACAGGTTGAACGCGATGCCGGCGGAATCGGTTCCCAACATGCGCCACCCGACGTATACTTCCGTCGCAGTGGACCGGACGGCAACCACACCTCGGCCCAGATTCTCCATCAGTCTTTGTGCGTTCAGCGGGGCCGAGAGCAGAACCGAAAGTACGACAGCCGCGAGGGCAGAAACAGGGCGTCTCTCCATTGACTTTGAACTCCAATCCTCATGCGCCAGGATTTCCACTTTGGCTTTCTGGCCACCACAAATTGTACATCCAACGAAGGCGGTCGGATGTATAATCCGGGGCGGCCAGGAAGCGAGAATGGAAATCCTCAATAATGGACTCTTGGACGATTCCTACCATTCGCCCTCGTTGGTAAGCCGTTTACAGTTGTTGGGAGCGGCGTTTCTTTTCTCCACGGGTGGCGCTGCGATCAAGGCCGCGACGCTGAACGGGTGGCAAGTAGCCAGCTTCCGCTCGGGTGTGGCTGCCGCCGCCATGCTGCTGTTCCTGCCGGAGTCGCGGCGCGTGCGGAGTTGGCGCGTCCTGCTGGTGGGCCTGGCCTACGCGTCCTGCCTGATCCTCTTCGTCCTCTCCAACAAGCTGACGACCGCGGCCAACGCTATCTTCTTGCAGTCCACTGCACCGCTTTACCTCCTGCTGCTTGGGCCCTGGCTGCTGAAGGAGCGGACTCGTCGTGCCGACCTGATACTGATGGGCGTGCTCGGCCTGGGCATGTCCATGTTCTTCCTGGATCGGCAGACTCCCGTACGTACTGCGCCGGACCCTGCGCTGGGCAACGTCCTGGCCCTGGTCTCCGGAATAAGTTGGGCTCTCACCCTGGCGGGCTTGCGCTGGGTGGGGAGCCGGGAACGCTCCGGACAGCCTCTTCTGGCGACAGTGGCGGCCGGAAATGCGCTGGCATGTATCCTTTGTCTGCCGATGGCGCTACCGGCGGCCTTCTCGCTCCAAGACGCACTGGTGATCGGCTATCTGGGCACAGTCCAGATCGGCCTGGCTTACGTGCTCCTTACCAGGGCGATGCGCAGCGTGCCCGCGCTGGAATCCGCCCTGCTATTGTTGGCCGAACCGGCGCTCAACCCGATCTGGGCGGCACTAGTCCACGGGGAGCGGCCGGGTGGGTTTGCCCTCCTCGGTGGCTCGCTCATCCTGGCGGCCACGCTGGCGCGCGCCGTCCAGAGGAAGACCAGTACGGCATAGCCATGCCGGGCTTGCCTGACTTCGCTGCTGAATCACGTCCGCAGGGTGAAACCCCCGGTATGCCTGGGCCAGGGCCCTGGCCGAAAAGCACCAGCGGTGGTGGACAGCAGCCACTACTGATGTAGACTGATCACTTCTTTTCAATAGCTTAGCCCTGCTTTTGGCGTGGCTACCGATGTGCATTGTCTAGTGGTGATGCAGGGAGGGGAGTTCCATATGACGGACCGATCTGGTAGGCCGGCACGTGTTCGTTTGGCCGGGCTGGCGTTACTGGCAGTGCCCGGATTCTTGTTCGCGCAGGGCCAAACCGGTGACCCTCCACAGCCCCAGAGTTCGACGGCCGACGGGGGGTGGCGGAGTGTCGATGAACCGCCGCCGGCCCAGATGGCGATTCGCCCGCAGTTGACGCTCAAACCGGGCGCCTTCGTGACGGTACGGATCGATCAGCCTCTGTCTTCGGATCGGAACCAGCAGGGAGATACATTTTCCGCGACTCTGGCTCGGCCGGTGGTGGTCGATGGCGTGGTGGTCGCTGAGCGTGGTCAGTCCCTAGGCGGCCGTGTCGTGGAAGCGCAAAAGGCGGGGCGGGTTCAAGGTGTTTCCAGGCTCGCCGTACAGTTAACGGACCTCGGTTTGGTCGATGGTCAGCGTCTGCCCATCCAGACCCAGCTCGTCAGCCGGTCCGGCCCGACTTCGGAAGGCCGTGATGCGAGCGCCATTGCCAGCACGACAGTAGCGGGGGCGGCCATCGGCGCAGCGGCGGACTGGGGCCGGGGAGCGGCCATTGGCGCCGGGGTCGGCGCTGCCGCGGGCGTGGTCGGTGTGCTGCTGACGCGAGGCCGCGAAACCGTGATCTTTCCGGAAGCGCTTCTGACCTTCCGCCTTGAGGCGCCGGTGACGATCTCCACTGAGCGGGCGCCGCAGGTATTCCGTTGGGTCGAGCGTGAAGATTACGATCGGCCGAATGAACTCCAACCCCGGCCGGAGCCGGTTCGCGCGGGCTGTGGACCCTACGGCTGCCCGCCGCCACCCTATTACTACGGTGGTCCCTGGTCTCCTTACTACTACGGACCCGGGATTGGGTTCTATTATGGACCGCGGTTCTTTTACAGAGGAGGGTTCTCGTTCGGGCGCGGCTTCAATCGCGGCCGGCGCTGACGGTGCGCCTGGGTCCCGCCTACTTCGCACCCTCGAGTAGCTTTCGGGCTGCGTCGATCAGGCCCGCAGCCTGCTCCAGAGCCCGGCCCGCCCTGACGATCTCGCGATCGGCCTCCTCCCACTTCTTCTGTTCGATCGCCTCGCGCACGCCGGGGATCGTCTTTACCCCATAGCCGGTGTAGACGCCGGGCGCGTAAATCAAGTGCTGGAACCAAGGACGGCCGGGCAGCCCGTCCGGGCTGGTGAGCGCGCGCTCGGTCTTGATCAGCGTCCGGTCGACCTCCGCCAGGGAACCGCTCAGGGGAGCCTTGCGCAGCGCCGCCTCATAGCTCTCCCCGGCCTTGGCGAGCGCCTGCAAGCCGTTACGGAGCGGCGCGAAATTCAAGTACAGTGGGAGCACTTCGGCCGGCGGTGGAACCAGTGTCTTTCTCGGGTCAGCCGTGGCCGTAAAAACGCCTTCCTCGATCTGCTTGTTCCGCTCCTCGAATTCGTCTCGCTTATCTCGCCACAACTTCTCGATCTCATCCGCGTAGCGCGTCACGGTGTCGGCAAGATTGGTGAAACCGTAGGGCAGCAGGTCCGCGCTGGCCAGGCGCATCACCGCCGTGCCGGCCGTCTGCGCCAGCGCGCGCCCATAGACGAAATCCGTATCGGAGAAATGGGTGTACCAGTAGAAATTGTCGTAGATGGAATGGTAGACGCCGCCATCATCTTCGCCGCCGAAGCCCAGGTTAAGCGAGGCGATGCCCAAGTGGTCGAGGAAAGCCGTGTAGTCCGAGCCGGAGCCGAGCGCGTCGATCCGCAGATCCGGACGCGACCGCAGTTCCTTGCGGTCCGCAGGCTGGTCGGCGATGCGCTTTAACTGGCTGCGCTTCCAGATGCTGATGTTCTTCTCCGGGTCCTGAATGGGGCGGGCTACTTCATTGATGAACGTCTCCAGCGAGTGCGAGCCCCCAGCGTCCCAGTAGCCGCGCCCAACGGCGTCCGAATTGATGTATGCCACGGCCTTCTGTCTCAGCTCATCGGCGTGCGCCTCGGCCCATTCGGTCGAGCCCAGCAGCCCCTGTTCCTCGCCGTCCCAGCTGCATATAATGATGGTCCGCTTCGGCTTCCAGCCGGCCTTCAGCAGTTCGCCAAAGCCGCGCGCTTCTTCCAGCACGCTGGCCATGGCCGAAGACGGGTCGTTGGAGCCGTAGACCCAGGCATCGTGGTGGTTCCCACGGATCACCCACTCATCCGGGTACTGCGCGCCAGGGATGCGGGCGATGACGTCGTAGACCGTCTTCATCCCCCAGTCGGACTTCACCTTCAGGTGCACCGTGGCCGGCCCCGGTCCCACGTGGTACGTGATCGCCAGGGCGCCGCGCCAGTTCTCCGGCGCGACCGACCCGCGAAGCGCCGCCAGCAGCGGCTCGGCGTCGCCGTACGACATGGGCAGGACGGGGATCTTGGTGAGGGTTTTGACTTCGTCGAGCTTCAGGCGTTGGGCGTCTTTGGTAGCGCCAACGCCGGGCGTCAGCGGGTCTCCAGGGTACACGGGCATGTCCATCACGCTGCCGCGCTGCACGCCGTCGCGGGGACGAAAGGCACCGCTGGGGAAAACGTCGCCTTCGAAGTAGCCATCGTCGCGGGGATCGGAATAGATGATGCAGCCCACCGCGCCGTGTTCCGCCGCGACTTTGGGCTTGGTGCCGCGCCAGGCTCCGCCATAGCGCGCGATCACAACCGCCCCCTTCACCGAGATGCCCAGCCGCTCCAACTGCTCATAGTCGGCCGGAACTCCGTAGTTGACGTAGACCAGGGGGCCGGTGACGTCGCCGTCGATGGAATAGGCGTTGTAGGTGGGCAACTGCACGGAGCGATCCACACCGGAGCTGGGGTCCGCGCCTGGCACCGGCTCTTCGAGCCTGGCCGTGAATTTTGTGGGCGAAACCATCTCCACCAGTCGCTCCTGCGGCGTCGGGAACAGGACCTCGAAGGTCTCGATCCGGGCGTCCAGCCCCCAGGATTTGAACTGGGCCAGAATCCACTCCGCGTTAACCTTGTCATAGTCCGAGCCGAGTTGGTTCGGGCGAGCCGAGAGGCGCTCTACATAAGCCCGCAGCCGGGCCGCATCCGGCATCGCGCGGTACTTGACCTCCCAGCCGGCCTGTATGCGCGCCGATTCAGGAGAAAACCCGCGCATGGCAGCGGCCCCGTCGCCCGGCGATTGCGAAAGCAACGCCAAAGCACATGCCAGTGCCAGGATGAAAGCTCTAAATTGACCCATCGCCCGCAACCCCCATATCCGCCATTGCCAAGAAGGCTCTTCAGGGCTATTATCACTTATTGCCGGGAGTATCAATCTATGGAAATCAATCGACGTGAGTGGATGGCGCAGACCGGCGCGCTGGCGGCGGCCGGCACGGTCTTCGGTCAGACAGCCCCGGCCAACGGCTGGTACGACCGGCCGATGCGCTGGGCGCAACTGGCTTTCGTGGAGGATGACCCGGGCCGCTACGACCCCGCCTTCTGGCTCGACTACTTCACGCGGATTCATGCCGACGCAGCCTGCCTCAGCGCGGGCGGATGCGTGGCGTTTTATCCGACCAAGGTGCCGCTGCACTACCGCAGTAAGTTCCTGGGCAACGGCGACACGTTCGGCGAGATGCTGGCCGGCTGCCGCAAGCTCGGCATGAACGTGATCGCCCGCGTGGATCCCCATGCCGCGCATCAGGACGTCTACGACGCTCATCCGGACTGGATTGCCGTGGAAGCCAACGGCCAGCCTCGCCGCCATTGGGCGATGCCGACCTCATGGGTGACCTGCGCGCTAGGCCCCTACAACTTCGAGTTCATGACCGACGTGATCCGCGAGATCATGACCCTCTACAAGGTGGACGGCATCTTCGCGAACCGCTGGAACGGGTCGGGCATGTGCTACTGCCAGCACTGCCAGCGGAATTTCAAGGAGTTCAGCGGCTTGGAACTGCCCCTGGCCACCGGAGCGGGCGAAGCGCGCACTCAGTACACCGCCTGGCAGAGGAAACGCCTCTTCGAGTTGTATACCCTCTGGGACGCCGAGATCAGGAAGCGCAACCCGGATGCCGCGTTCTTCCCCAACGGATTCGACCAGATACGGGACGGCGTTTCGGTCCCGATTCTCTTTGCGGACCGGCAGGCTCGCTCCGGCCTACACCATGCCTTGGGCCAACGGCCGAAATGCAAAGGAGTCCCGCGCGACCTTCGGCATGAAGCCCATCGTGGGGTTGTTCAGCGTGGGGTTGGAGGCGCCTTACCGCTGGAAGGACTCCGTTCAGAACCCCAATGAGATCCGGGTCTGGGCCGTGGATGGCATCGCCCAGGGCTTCCGGCCGTGGGTCATCAAGTTCAATGCCAAGCCGCTCGACCGGCGCTGGTTCAAGCCCGTCGAGGACCTCTTCGTCTGGCACTGGAAGAACGAGAAGTACATGCGGAATGAGCGCCCGCTGGCCCGGGTCGGGCTGGTGTCGGCGCAGCGGGCCGCGGCGGACCACGTCTCAGGCTTCTACCACGCCCTGGTGGAAGCCCGAATTCCTTTCGAGATTGTCCCCGATAGCCAATTCGACGCAGAGCGAGTGCAGCAACTCAAAGTCCTGGCCCTGCCCAATGTCGTCAACTTGTCCGACGCGCAGTGCGCGCAGTTGAAGACGTTCGTCGAACAGGGCGGCGGGCTCGTCGCCACTCACGAGACCTCGCTCAACGATGAGCGTGGCAGGCGCCGCGACGACTTCGGCCTGGCCGGTCTTTTCGGCGCGTCGTTTGCCGGCAACGTGATCGAGCGCCAGCAGAACGCCTACCTGAATCTTGAAGACCGCACCCATCCCCTGCTGGACGGCATGGGGGATGTGGGCCGCATGATCCACGGCGTGATGCGCGTCGAGATTCGCACGGCGCCGGGCTTGCGCGCGCCGCTCATGACCGTCCCCACCTACCCCGATCTGCCGATGGAGGAGGTATACCAGCGTGAGACGAAAACGGACATTCCCGGGGTGATGGTCCGCTCCGCTGGTGCGGGCCGTGTGGTCTACTTCCCGTGGGACATCGACCGGACGTTCTGGGAAGTGATGAGCCAGGATCACGGAATGGTTCTGGCCAACGCCGTCCGCTGGGCCGCGAACGAGGAGCAGCCTCTGCGGGTCCAAGGGCCCGGCGTGCTCGATGTGTCGCTGTGGAAACAGCAGTCCTCCATCACCGCCCATCTGGTCAACTTCTCCAACCCCATGATGATGAAAGGGCCTTTCCGCGAGATTCTGCCAATCGGCCCCCAGAAGGTGCGCGTGAGATTGCCTGAGGGCGTCAAGGCCCGCGCTGTCAAGTTCCTGGTCAGCGGGGCCAAGGCGCAGTGGCGTCAGAGCGGAGCGTGGATCGAAACCACGACTCCGCCCATCGAGTTGCACGAAGTGGTAGCTATAGATCTGTAATATGGATGTGGTGTGTGGAGGAATGCCATGAGTCATTTTAATTCAGTAAACCGCAGGGAGTTTCTGGGGACCGCCGCGGGGAGCGGCTTCATGCTGGCCTCACAAGCTGCGGCAGCCAGTTCCGCGGTCGCCGCCGAAAGAGGTGAGTGGACCAGACTGCGCCCGGCGACAATCTACAAGCTCTACATCGGCCGGTCCGGGGTGGATGCCAGAGGCGTCCAATACCTGACTTGGTCCAATGAGGAAATCGCAAAACTGGACAACCACCTTAAAGACCTCGAGATGAAGCTCGGGGATGTGACTTTCGTCGGAGGGGACACGATCCCGCCGACGGACGTGGCCGAGGTAGCGGCCAAGGCCGCGTCGGCGGACGGAATGCTGCTGATCTGGCTCTCCGGACATGGCGGAGACTACGCCACGCTGGAGAAGCTCAGCTTCGGCCTGGATAAGCCGGCGGTCTCCTTCTTTCAGCCATTCAGCGGGCACGGGTGGATGTGGCACCAGCAATGGAAGGACAGGAGGGTTTTGCTGCTCTCCACCAGCGACTGGGGCGAGCTCGACGAGGCTGTCAGCCTGCTGCGGGTGCCGGCCTTGATGCAGCAGACGCGGATCCTGGCCGTGAACGGCCCGCGTGGCACGAAGGCCGCGTGTTCGCCCGAGGAGGTCAAGAAGAAGCTGGGCGCCGACCTCGTGACCGTCAAGAACGACGAAATTCTGGAAATCGCCAAGTCGATCGATCCCAAAACCGCCGAAGCCGAGGCCGAGCAGTACTGGATCAAACCGGCCATAGGAATTCTTGAGCCCACGCGGCAGGAGATTATCGATTCGGCCAGGTTCTACCTGGCGGTCAAGCAGATCATGATCCAGGCTAAAGCCCAGGGGATTTGCAGTGCCGCCTGCATGGGCGATCCGCGGGGCTGCCTGACCTTCAGCAAGCTCAACGATCTCGGCCTGGTCGGCGCCTGCGAAGGGGACATCGATTCGACCCTCACCATGCTGCTTTTCGCCCATGCGTTCCGCGTGCCTGGATTCATTACCGATCCGGTAATCAACGAGGCGAAGAATGCCATGGTCCACTTCCATTGCACCTCGTTTACGCAGAGGGCTGACGGCAGCCGCATGCCGTTTCTCATCCGCAACCAGACCGACAGCGGCGGCGGGGTCGCGCTGCAGGTGCAGTGGCAGGTAGGGGAGCCGGTTACGATGGCGAAGCTGGTCAACCTTGACACGATGCTGGTTGTCCCGGGCAAGATCATCGAGACCGGCACCAGCCCGCTGGCCTGCCGCACGCAGTTTACCCAGACCGTCCGCGACGCCCGGCACCTGTTCCTGAACTGGGGGGCCGGCGCCATTTCCCCACTCGGCCGCCCCGGCGACCTCTCGCTATACGTCGGCGCGATGCCCATGCTGCACCGGGCGGTGTTCTACGGCGACCACGTGCGGGCCATCAAGCGTTTGGGAAACCTGATGGGCTTCAAAGTGATCGAGGAGGATCTCGTCTAGCGCCATGACCGCGTGAATTCGTTCCACACCGCTTGCTGACGCGCGCGGTTCTGTGCCGTACATTCCGCGCCGAACCGCGACCGGAAGGGAGCGGCAAAGCACCGCATCACCTGGTCACGGCACTAGTCCTGAGGATACGGCCGCGCGGACGATTTACAGACCCTTCACTTTCCAGCCGGAACGGTAGGTCCTGCGGACGCGCCGGGTCGCTTCCTTCGAATTGGGGAATCTCAGCTTGGCCGCGTTCCATTCCAGGGTTGTCTTGGGGAAGAAACTGGCCGCCGGGCCCAGCAGCACGGACTCCGTGAGGGGGCCGGAGTATTCGAAGGCGGTGGTCGCCTTCACCTTGCCCAGCACGGCGTCCACGAACTGGAAGTAGTGGTTGAGGGGCTCCTGCTTGGGAATCGGAAAGTCCTTAAACTGCTCAGCCGGCAGGAGCACGGGCATGGCCGTGTGCGGCAGCAGCATGATCCCCTTGGTTCCGATGAAGATCGATCCCTGGGCGGGCAGCCTTCGGGGGCCGATCAACGCCTGAACTTCCTGGGGCGGCCGTTCGTCGCCGTCGTACCAGGTGACATTGACCGTCTTGCCGTCGCAAAACCTGGTCCCCGGGAAGACGTAGTGGATGATCGTGTTGACGGCCCAGTTGTGCTGGTTAGGCGCGGGACCTTCCGAGCGCACCGTCACCGGCGCGGTGAGTTCGAGCGCGGCGAACACGGGGTCGTATATGTGGCAGCCCATGTCGCCGAATGTCGCCGTGCCGAAATCGATCCGCTTACGCCAGTTGGCGGGATGGTAGTAGTCGCGGATATAGGGACGCACCGCGGCCACACCCAGCCACTGATCCCAGTCCAGCGTCTCCGGCACCGGGTCCGAGGAAGAGGGCAGCGGGTCGGGGTCGCCCCACTTCTTGTTGCTCCAGGCGTGGACTTCCCGGACCTTGCCGACCGCGGCGGACTGCACCAGTTGCACCGCCGTGCGGTACTCAGCACAGGAGTGCTGCTGGATACCCATCTGGGTCACCAGGTTCTTCTTCCGCGCCATCTCGGTCAATTTGCGCGCCTCGTAGATATCGTGGGTCAGAGGCTTCTGGACATAAGCGTGCAGGCCCAGTTGCATGGCGCTCATGGCCATGGGCGCGTGCATGTGATCGGGCGTGCCTACGCAGACGATGTCCAGGTTCCGCCGCTCGCGCTCGAGCATGCGGCGCCAGTCGGTATACACTTTGGCGTCTGGATACTCTTTTTTCAACGATCGCAGCCGGGTCGAATCCACCTCCGCCGCGCCAACCAGCGTAACGTTGGGATGGCGGGCTATGGCGGACAACGTCGAATAGGCCATACCGTCGGCGCCGAAACTGGCCAGGCGCAGCTTGCCGGCGGGTGGCGCCGAAATCAGGTTGCGAACGAAGAAGGGGGCCGCAATGCCGGCGGCGGCCGCCTGCTTGAGGAATCCACGGCGATGGGTCTCAGATATTTGGCTCATGGCTAGACAATGAGCATACTACAGCGCGAGTGCCAGCTCGCACTTCTTCAGTTACTCACAACCGGCTTGCCTTCGGCGTCGAGATGCGGGTAGGGACCGCCCCGGCGGAATTCGTCGACGATGTAGTCGTCGTATTGCCTGGTCGGCTCGAACCAGCCCGGCCCCGGGATACGCAGATGTTGCTTGCAAACTTCTTCGTTCAATTCCACACCCAGACCCGGGCTATCGGGCACGGTGATGTAGCCGTTGTTCACGATCGGTTTCGGTACGCCAGTCACCAGGTCGCCCCACCAGGGGATATCCACGGCGTGGTTCTCCATCGCTACGAAGTCCTTGATGGTAGCGATCATGTGAACGGACGCCATGCAGCCTACCGGCGAACCGGCAAAGTGGACCGCCGTCGGGATGCCGAACAGCGACGCGTAGTCCGCAATCCGCTTGGTCTCCCGTATCGCGCCAGAGGTCAGCGGATCGGGGTGGATCAGGTCCAAGGCCCGGTTTTCAATGAACGGCCGGAAACCCTCTTCCAGTCCGAAGAGGCTCTCACCGGTGTTGATGGTCGTCGTGGTAGCCTCTTTGATCTCCTTGTAGGCCTGCCAGTTCTTGGGAGAGTCTCCTCTGCCCAGGGTGCCGACCTGAAGCGGATCCTCCATCCAGGCCAGATCGTACGGCTCGAAGGCGCGGGCGTACCGGATGCAGTCGTTCACGTCGAGCGGTCCGTAATGGTCCGATGCCAGGGGCTGGTCCCAGCCGATGCCGTCCTTCACCGCGGCGAGGTACTCGCAGAGCAGCTTCAGCCCTTTCTCGGTAGCGACGTTCCGAGTATTCACGGCACCTGGGATCTTGGCGATCAAGGAGGTTCCCAGGTCCATCTTGAAGAACGTGAAGCCCATCTTCTTGCGGCGCACCAATCGGTCGACGAATACTTTCACATCCTGGGTCTGGTCGGTGTCGCAGTAGATCCGTATGCGGTTGCGGTATTGGGACCCGATCAGGCGCCAGCAGGGCACGCCGTAGACCTTGCCGGCGATGTCGTGCAAGGCGATATCCAGAGCGCTGTAACCACCCCCGAAACGCCGCTGGTTGGTGAAGTTACGGACACTGTCCAGGATGGGCTCGATCTGGAGCGGGTTACGGCCCATGATGTGGGGCTTCAGAATGAGTGCCATGCCCTCGTGGCCGGCGTCGCGCACTTCTCCCAGCCCGTAGACTCCCTGGTTGGTGTCGATGCGGATGATCGGGTAGTCGTAGTTCGAGGCAATCCGGATCGCCCGCATGTCGGTGATCTTCAGTTGGCTGGGCGCGGAGTTCCGGTTCACGCCCCCCGCCTGAACCGGCTGGCCGTTGGCTGGACGATCGACGAACTTGAAAGCAGAGCCCAGCGCCGCCGCGCCCAGGGTCCGCTCGAGCAGCTTGCGCCGCGTGAGGTCAGATTTCGGCATGATGACCCTCTCCTTATGTTCCTTCAATCCTACTTTGGGACCGCCGGCGGCGCACCTCCGGCGCCTGGCAGATTCGAGCGAACGGCCAGGATGAGGTCGGGTGGCTGTCCCTCTTTCGCGTTGCTGTAGTATCCAACCCGTGTGCCCGGACCGAAGAAGAATGCATCACCCTGCCTGGCCGGGTGCCGGGCATCCTGCCCGTCAGCGGTCTTGCCAGCGACCATATCCCCGCTGCCGCGCATCAGAATGTAGATCTCCTCTTCCCGGGGATGGCTGTGTGGATTATTCGTGCCGCCCGGCAGGAACTCCATGATGAAGAGGCTGGTCATCTCGCTCGCCGCCGCCAAGCGGTCGCGCTGGCTTTGGGTCGTGCCCATCAGCAGCTTGAACTTGGTGGTCGGCCCATGGCCACTCAGCACCTGAAGCTCCACGTTGGTGGCGGTTGAGAGCATCAGCTGGGGTGTGGGAGCCACCTGCCTGCCTGGTGGAATCTTGTAGCCCATTACAATCACCCGCACGGGCGCGCTGGTGCTGTTTGCGATCCCGTGCTTCAGGTTGATGGGCAGGTACATGAAGTCGTCCTGCTTGATGGGAACCTGCCGGCCGCCGTAGATCAACGTCCCGCTGCCTTCGAGAACGTAGTAGATCTGCTCCTCCGCAGGATAGCTGACCGCGGCACTCGCACCGCCCGGGCCTACGGTGAGTTCACCGTAGCGGGCGACCCCGACAAGCTTGTCCGCGTCCTTGTCGCCAATGCCGAACAGGGGTTTGTAGGAAGCTCTTTTCGCATTTAGGGTCAGGTCGTCGGGCCGCGGCTGGATGTCTGTTATCGACCGCCGCAGGAAAAACGGATCCGCGGCACCCAGAGAGGACGCGAGGCACACGGCCGCGAGAATCAACACTGTCGAGGCCCTCAGAAAACTATCGCGCATGTCACCCCTTTCAGCTCATCAGTGGTCGGACGTCCACTCGGATAGCATCAATTGTACGGCAACGACGAGCAAGCTGAGCTACGAGAATCAGAGAACTACCGACGGGCCAGCAGGTTATCGTCGACAAATGTTCTAAGAACAAGATCGCCTTCTCGGTCCGAGGGCCCCACTCGGGTCGCTTCCGATTTCGCTGGAAGGCCGCCAGTTGAAGGCGAAGCACCGCCCTAATTCCCTCTAAGGAGCGTCGGTGACGGCGAGTGGCGCGTGAATCGGCAGTATGATTTGACACGGGAGTATAGGCCCTATGGCCCAACCGAGAATTGCTGGTGCGATCATCTCTATCGCCATCCTGTTTATAGTCGCGTGCAACAGCCATGACCGCGCAGGAAAAGACTTTTTCGACATACCTGTTCCTGAAGGGCAGCGGACACTGGCGGTTGACGCGGTCAATAGGTTGCGCAATGCGCTTAACTCCGGCTCGTGCCAGTCCATTTACGAGCAAGCTGGTGCACTCTTTCGTGCTCAGCCGCTAGGGGCGTGGATGAGCCAATGCAGAGAGTTTAGAGACACGTTAGGATCATGGCAGACTTTTAGTGCTTCCTCGGCGCAGAGATGCGGCGGGGGACCGTCCGAGGTCATAGTGTGTGTCAGAGGGACGGCTGGATTTGTAAAGGGTACCAAGGAAGTGGACGTGGCCTGGGTGTTGGACAACGAGCGCACGCAGTTGATGTGGATCAGCTTGAGACAGAATGAGGGCACTTGGGTGCAAATGCCGCCGTCGCGACAGCCCCGCATTTTCGACACGCCACCGCGGCCGTTACCTAAGAACGACTCCGCTGGATGAACCAGCGCAACCCTTAGAAACGGACAGTCGCCCACTACTCATCCCTGAGGCAAGTCCGAGGACCGGGAACTTCTCCATCGGCTGTCAGCATGTTCAGCGTGTGGGTTTGTGAAGTATACAATTCCGCTGATTCCCCTTTAAAAAAAGCCCGGATGGGAGTATGCTTCATTGATGGTGGAAACGGACCCGGAAGTTTGGGGCCAGGGAGGCGAATTAGATGTCAACCAGGCGATCATTCCTGATTGGTTCCGCGCTAACGTCCGCCGCATCGCGGTCCGCGGTTGGCGCGAATGACAGAATCCGCGTGGGCTTCATCGGCGCCGGTACTCGCGGCGCTTACATGGCGAGCGTCGCCGAAGAGTTCGAGGACTGCCAAATCCTCGCCATGTGCGACGTCTACAAGCCGGCTCTGGAAAAAGCGGTGGCCGGCTTGAAGGTCAGCAAGCCGGACAGCTACTCGGATTACCGCCGTGTTCTGGAGCGCAAGGACCTCGACGCCGTCTACATCGCCGCGCCCGACCACTGGCACTCGCAATTGATCATTGAGGCCGCTCAGGTGGGCAAGGACGTCTACTGCGAGAAGCCGCTGTCGAACAATATCGAAGCGGCCTGGAAGGCCGTGGACGCCGCCCGAAGATACAAGCGAGTGGTGCAGATCGGCCTTCAGCAGCGCAGTTGGGACCACTTCCAGAAATGCTGCGAGCTGGTGCGGAGCGGCATGTTTGGAACCATCTCCCACGCGGCCTTGCACTGGCTGGGAAGCTACGCCCGCCCCGCGGAACAGCCCTCGGATCCTCCGGAGGGCTTGGACTGGGAGCTGTTCCAGGGTCCCGCGCCGCGGAAATCCTACTC
Source organism: Bryobacterales bacterium (assembly GCA_963734625.1). Taxonomy (GTDB): domain Bacteria; phylum Acidobacteriota; class Terriglobia; order Bryobacterales; family Bryobacteraceae; genus CAVTHW01. Next base: position 737,463 of record CAVTHW010000003.1, read on the forward strand.
GCCATCGCGGCAAAGGAGCTGGCGCAGTTACTACGACTACGGCGGGGGCATCATCACCGACCAAGGCGTGCACGTGGCGGATGTCGTGCATTGGTATCTTAATGCGAAGGCGCCTAAGAGCGCCTGCGCCGCGGCGCAGTACGTGAGTGTGCAGCCTCCCAATCCGGAGTGCCCGCCGGATTCCTTCATGATCGCCTGGCAGTACGACAACTTCGTGATGTCGTTCACCAACGCCTATATGCCGCAATTGGACTACCCCGCCGATCAGGGCGATTACTTCTATGGGAACCGCGGCGTGCTGCATGTAAACCGCCAGAGCTACACCTACAGGCCGCTCCCCTCGAGAGCCCCGGCGCCTCCGTTTGAAGCCTTCAACACGAAGTTCCCCTATGTCGGCAAGCCTTCCGACTCGGCCCATATCCGTAATTGGCTGGACTGCATCAAATCGCGCGGAACGCCTATTACCGATGTGGAAACGGGCTTCTACTCCACGCTGCCTCTGCTGATGGGAGTGCTCGCTGTGCGCTACGGCAAGACGTACTACTGGGATGATCAGGCCAAGGAGGCCAAAACCTGATGGATCAAGACCGGCGCCAATTCCTCCTCGGCGCGGCGGGAGCGCTGGGCGCCGCCCGGGCCGCCACACGAGGTATGAAGGTCTGCCTGAACACCGGCAACATCGGCGTCAAGGCGAACCTCCGGCAGCAGATCGAGTACGCGGCCAGCTATGGCTTCGAAGCCGTGGACCCCAGCATCAACGAACTGGCCGCGCTCTCGGACTCCGCCCTGAGCCAGTTGCTCGATGACCTGGCGGCCAAGAAGCTGGTCTTCGGTTCTCTGGCCCAGTCGGTTCCGATAACGCAGCCGGACGACAAGTTCGCGGAGTGGATGAAGACCAACCTGACCGGATGGGCGAGGACGCTCGAGCGGGCTCGCATGACCCGCTTCTGCACCTGGATCTCCCCCTCCGACAACCGGCTCACTTACTTGCAGAACTTCCAACTGCATAGCCGCAGGATCCGCGACGTGGCCACTCTTCTCGGCGACCACGGTGTCCGTTTCGGACTCGAATACGTCGGACCCAGAACCTCCTGGGCCAGCGGCAAGTATCCGTTCATCCACACCATGGAGAGCATGAAAGAGCTGATCGCGGAGGCGGGCAAACCCAACCTCGGCTTTCTGCTAGACAGCTGGCACTGGCATAACTCCGGTGAGACGTCCGCGGATATCCTGACCCTGAAGAACAGCGACATTGTTGCCGTCCACGCCAACGACGCACCCAAGGACGTCCCGCGCGATCAGTTGAAGGACGGCCAGCGCGAGATCCCGCTGGCCACTGGCGTGATCGACATGGCCGGTTTTGTCAACGCCTTAAATCAGGCCGGCTATGATGGGCCGATCGCCGCCGAGCCCTTGGGTTCCAGCGTGCGTACGCTGCCCCCCGAACAGGCCCTGGCCACGGTCGCCGACGCGATGAAGCGGACAATGGCCCTCATCCGGTAGCGGGTCTAGTGCAATCACACGTCGCAGAGGCTGATCGCCTTGTCGAGCGACGTCAGCGGGTCTTTCGTCGGGCCGTACTCGTGGGACAGGTACCCGGTGAAGCCCGCGTCCACGATCGCCTGAGCGATGGGGCGGTAGTTAAGCTCCTGCGTCTCGTCCGGTTCATGGCGGCCCGGGTTGCCCGCGGTGTGGAAGTGGCCGAGCCACTGTATGTTCGCCCGGATGGTGCGAATCACGTCCCCTTCCATGATCTGCATGTGGTAGATGTCGTACAGCAGCTTCACCCTCGGCGAGTTGACGCGCTTGGCAACCTCGACGCCCCACCAGGTGTGATCGCACTGGTAGCCCGGATGATCCACCTTGCTGTTGAGCAGCTCAATGCACAGCGTTACCCCCTTGTCCTCGGCGACGGACTTGATGCGGTTCAGGAACGCCACGCTGTTATCGATGCCCTGCTCGTCGGTCAGGTCCTTGCGATTCCCGGCCAGGACGATCACGTTGGGAGCTTTAATGCTGGCCGCCCACTCGATGATGTCGCGGAAAGGCTTCTCATACTTGTCGTGATTCTCGGTGCGGTTGATTCCGCTGTTGATGCCGGAGGGGCCCGAGACCATGGTCGAAAGCAGCCCATACTTCTGGAGTGTGGGCCACTCCTTCTGTCCGACCAGGTCAATGCCCTTCAACCCCAGCCGCGCCGCCTCCCGGCACATGTCGTCCAGGGTCATCCCCCTCCCGAAACAGCCCCTCGTAACACCCTGCTTCAGGCGGCCTTTGCGGGCTACCGGCTGCGCCGTCTGCCCAAGCGCGGGCACGGCTGCCGCTAATGGTAGAAAAGTTCGTCGCGTCATGTGCATCCTCTCACTCTAACTTATTTGAGGTGTTTGTCGGCAAAGTTCAGATACTGCTCCCAGTCGTACACGGTGATGTCGTGCTTGCCGAGGCGGACGTGGTAGGCCACGGTGTTCTGAATGGGCTGGCCGACCGCCGGCATCCGGTCGGTACCGAGATCCTGTTTGCCGAGCAGCCTGTAGACCGGACCTGCCGCCACCGCGGACAGGAATTCGCCGCGCGGGTCGGCCCACAAGTCCTCCTCGGCGCTGGCTACGTAGAGCGGACGCGGGGCGATCAGCGCCAGGAGCATGTGGTGATCCACGGGAAGATCGTCCTCGCGGCCGCTGTAGTTCTTGTAGTTGGCGCAGAACCAGTGCGGGAAACTCCGGTTCAAGTCGGCGATGGTCTCGCCGAAGCGGCGCCGGCTGAGCGCGGCCCCGCCTTCGCCGGAGTCGTTGGAGATGACCATGGCGAAGCGCTCGTCCTGCGCTCCGGCCCATAGGGCGGCCTTCCCGAGGCGGGAGTGTCCATGGACAATGACTCGCTTGGGATCCACGCTCTTGTCGGTTTCCAGGTAATCCATGGCGCGGCTCAGGGCCCAGGCCCAGGCGCCGATGGCAGCCCAGTCGTCAGCAGCGGGAGCCGTCTGCCCCGGCTTGAAGAAAAGCGGCCGAATGCCGTACTTAATCCCACCGTTGAAATCCGGTTCGATGTCGTAGTAGTAGGCCGTCGCCACTCCGTATCCACGCTCCAGGATCATTTCCACCGGCCAGCGGCTGATGGAGGAGCCTCGGGAATCTTCCGTTGCCGGCCGCTTCTCTTGCTTGCTCCAGACCTCTCCCAGGCGGATGCCCGGATCGCGACTAACCGTGAGGTTGCCGGTGAAGTTCCACCCCAGGAAAACCGGAACGGGATTCTTCGCCGCGGCAGGCAGGTAAATGAGGAGGTTCATCGCGGGCCCGTCCTTGTCGCCCGAGAACTTGACCAAGACCTCCTTGCGAATCGCCTTCCCTTCCAGGGCTTGTTTGTCGATCGACGCGAGATTGAAGGTCATCCCCGCGGGCCGTCCTGGGCTGCGTCCATACACCTGGCTCCGGAACAGTTCGAGAATCTCGGGCCGGCGTTTGCCGAACCACGTCGCGGCGTCCCGAACCGGCGCGCCGCTCTGAAGTATCAGCGGGTCCGGCAGGGCGTACTTGGGGACCTTCGCTTCGTCGTAGTTCACTCCGGCTTGCTGGGCATAACCCAGCGCCGCGAACATTATCAATGTGGTCAGGTATGAGGTAGTCACGGTGGGTCAGTCTCCTAGCTGTTGTCGATTGTACATCCATCCGGCTCCGTTGGTATTCTAATGAGCACTATGCCATGGCGAACCTTCTTGCTTATGCTCCTGGCGGCAGCCGCGCCGGGGCTTTCGCAGACCGCGCAGCCCGTGCAGCCCAACGCCGCGGGCATGTCGTTCCTGCACATTCATCTGATCGTTCGGAATACGGATGCCCAGCGAAGCTTCTGGGTGGCTCTGATGGGCGAGACCCCGCCCGCCGGGGGGCGCGGACTGCGTGTCGGCGGCGCTTCGGTGTCTATCCAGCAGGGTGAGTCGAACGGGGGCAGCGACGGAACGGCTATCGATCACGTGGCGTTCCGGGTCAAGAGCCTGAAAGAGACGCTGGCGAGGGTTGAAGCGGCCGGCGGCAAAGCGTCGTCCGCGGCGCCCAACTCCACCTTCGTAACCGCGCCGGAAGGGGTGAAAGTGGAACTCATTGAGGACGCCTCTTTGACCTCGCCCATAATTCAGGACCACGTCCACCTGGCGTCTCGCTCCGCGGTCGAGGCGCAGAGGTGGTATGCCAAGACCCTCGGGGCGGTTCCGAACCCGGCGGGACCGGGGTGGGTCATTCCCGGGGTTGTGCTCCAGATCTCCGAAGCTCAGGCCGCCGCTCCGACCAAAGGGCGGGCGCTCGACCACATCGCTTTTACCTCCGCCAACGTGGACGATTTCTGCAAGCGGCTGACGGGGATGGGGATTGCCTGGGAGCCGATAACGAAGGTGGGAGGTGGCGCTCGCGGTTACACCATGGTCCAGGATCCCTGGGGCGTGTACATTGAGTTCATGGGCCCGATCGCCCCATAGGCCGGCGGCTGTCATTAAAGGTTAGCGGGACCGGGGTCCGCGGTCAATTCACTCACCAATCGCCGCATGCGGCGATAGTGCGAGCCCTTCCAGTAGGCTCTTCCGCACTGCGGGCATTGGCGAAACTCCACGAATGACGCAGCGGCGCGAGGCGGGAGCAGGGGCAGCAGTTGTTCTCTTGGAACCTGTGCCAGGACGCCGTTGCATGCCATGCAGCGCGTGAATGGCCGGACCGAATGCGCGAGATCGAAGCGTTCCAGAATCTCGGCAAGCTGGTGGCGGCTGCCGGTCTGCCGCACCAGGTACCCGTGAGTGACGGCGCTGCGCTTGAGCAGCCCGCGATCTCGGGTGAGCAGGATGCGCTGTTGTTCGGAAGAGACCTGGGCCAGTTCCGAGTCGCCGGAGCAGTTCCCGTAAACGGTGTCGAAGCCGAGCATACGCAGATAAGCCGCGAGCCTGCCCAGATGCACGTCCAGTACAAACCTCGGCTCGCGCAAAGCCGAACGGCGGACCTTCAACTCCGGCGTGACGTCGAACGATTCGAACATGGGATACACAGCGATTCGATCGCCATCGCGGACTACGTAAGAGAACGGAACAGACTCACCGTTCGCGATGATCAGCTCGACCTCGGTGTGCGGCACGCCGAAACTCTCAATCGTGTCTTTCACCAGGCCGGGCACGAAGAACGACTTCTCCAGAGTCCTGTATCGCCGGTCCCGGGGAAGATGGTCGTTCAGCTCGCCGTAGAAACGGACGTTGACGCGGGCGGGTGAGGGCTCCACATCCTCATGCTAGCGCCGGCAGCCAGAGTCGAGAAGCGCTCAAATTGGCGTGGCGGGGGCTACGTCACTTGGGCCATTCTCCGTTGACGATGGGCTTCAAGACGAGCTTGCTGGGGTCCACGACGGCGTGCTTGATGCGCTCGCGCTTCCAGGTATAGGTGATGTGGACCAGTCCGTCAGCGGTCTGAATGACGGCCGGGTAGGGGAAGCCGTTGGGAGCTTTCGGGTCGTCTTCGAGCACCAGCGCCGCCTGCCAATTCTTACCATCCGCCGACACGGCGACATTGAGCGGACTGCGGCCCTTGCTGCTGTGGTTGTAGACCAGCAGGTGCCTGCCGTCGCGCAAGGTGACGGCGTCAGTGCCGGAGCTGGGATTGGGCAACCCGAGAGGAGTCATGGCGCCCCACGTTTTGCCGTCGTCGGCGGACCAAATTTGGAAGACGCCGCTTGAACGCGTCCGGCCAATGGCCTGCAAGCGGCCGCCACCGTGAATGAGGATGGACGGCTGAATGGCGCCAATGGTCTTGGGATCGTTGAGCGGGGGCGTGGCGACCCAGGTCTTGCCGCCGTCGGTTGAGCGTTCGAAGTGCACGCGCCATCCGTCGTTCTCCGTGCTTGAAGGGGAGAGGATGTCACCACTGGCGAGCTGAACCGGTTTGTTCTTGACCGGACCGATGATGCCGTCGGGCAACCGTTGCGGCTGGGACCAGCTTCGACCCGAGTCCTTGGAGGTCATCACCATGCCCCACCACTGGCTCGGGCTCGGACCCACTTTGTAGAACAACATCAGCGGGCCGTCCTTGGGTTGGAACAAGACGGGATTCCAGGTTGGAAAGCGCTGCTCGGGCGAGACCACGCCGTTGGCGACCGCGACCGGCACGGTCCACTTGCCGCTTTCGAAGCGTGAAAGCCAGATGGCGACGTCGGGATCGCGCTCGCGCGTGCCGCCGAACCAGGCCGCGACCAGGCCGTTTCGCGCTTCGGCAATGGTCGAAGCATGGCAGGAGGGGTACGGCGCCGTCAGGTAGATGAACTCGGAGTTCAGCAGCCCAGGCTCCGCCGCCTGGCTGGAGAAAGGCAAGCTCGCCAGGATGACGGTGGCAATCCACACAGCGTGGCGTGAGTAGGTTTCCATGCTCCCAATTATTGCACTGACCCGGGAGGCGGCTTCATTCTGCTATTGACAATCACGGCGTCATGACGAAGAACACGTAGCCGAAGTGCTCGGGGTACTTGCGATAGAGCTCGATCTCGCGCTGGCTCCTGGCCGCGACGGCCAGGGCCTCGGGGTCTGCTGCGTGTGCGGCGCGGAAGCGCTTCAAGCAGTCGGCGAGGGGCACGTAGTAGTTGTCCCACCAGCCGACGGCGGGCAGCACGAAGTCATCGAGCAGTCGGTACCCGTTTGCGGCGATGGCTTCCCGCCTGGCCTCCACGTCCCCGACATCAGTGCATCCGTCCGTAAACAGCTCCTTCAGCTCGGCCGGCGGGTTGGCGCGGAGCCAGCAGAACTCGGACACGACCATTTGCCCGCCAGGCGCGAGCAAGCGACGCCATGAGGTGAGCCCCTTCGCAAAGCCGATGATAAAGATGGCTCCTTCGGACCAGATGACGTCGAACGATCCGTCCGGGAAGTGCAGGTCGTTCATGTCACCGACCTGCGCCGCGATCCGGTCTGCGAGGCCGAGCTCGGCGGCTCGCCTGGCGAGCTGGGAGACAAAGGGAGCGTGGTTGTCGACCGCGACGATTTGTGCCTCGGTTGCCCGCGCGATGTCGATGGTCTGTGCCCCCGCTCCGCAGCCGATGTCGAGGATGCGCTGGCTGCGCGTCAGGGGAGGCAACAGGCGCAGGGCCCGCTCGGTGCTCTCCCGGTCGCCAGGCCCCTGGCGGGGTATGGCCTCGTAGATCTCGTAGAAGTAGCTCCAGAACTTGTCTGCTGACATTGCGTTGATGCCTTCCTCGGGCACACGAGTACCCGCATGAGCCGGGATTTCCATTTTAGCTTGCAGTCACCGATGAGCGTATCCCAGGCCGCCGACTCTTGATCACGAGGTCGGAACCGATTCGATCTAACGTCAATCGGGTCTGTTACCTTACACGGCTCAGGATGCGCCTTCCTTTGCCTGGCGGGGTTTCCAGAACGAGACGATCCCCATTGATACTGACAATTCTATTTCTTACAAGTCCGCCATCGCCTAAATCAAAGATAAGAATATCTCCCTCAATTTTGCACGGATGATACTTAGCATCAAAATCAAGCCATACCTCATTCCCGTCTATCGCGAAGTCGGCTGTCGGATTGTGAAGATCGGACCACCACGCCCCCTGTAGTTGCTTGATCTCAAAAGTAGATCCAGCATAGACGGATAAAAACATCGAGAGTACAGTAAGGATAAGCATTTTTCTCATCGGACGAGGCCTCCCCCGAAAATGCCTCTCATTCATAATATAGGCCACTATTGTCTTATTGGCCTCGCGATCAGGCCCCAGTATGCCACCGGCGCCTTGTCCCGGCCTTCCCGGCCGGTTCTGCTGACAGCTCCCCATGGCCGTCTCCTTCCCTCGGCAGATTGTCCTCTGCCGCCAGCGCGCTTCGGCCCACCGGCACCGGCAATCGTTCGATCCGCCGCACCATACCTCGTTAGACCGGAAGCGATGGCAGGACAATCGGGTCATCTTGACGGATTGCTTATCCACTTCTCCGCCGTCCCTCGGCAACTACCCGCCGCGTCCGCACGGAACACGACCTCCTTGGCCAGTTGCTGTTGCCGCACGATCTACGGCAACAGCAGGCAGTTTGCCGAAGTCCACCTCACGAACACGGATGAGGCCGCTTTCAAAGAAGCATTGAACGAGCGCCAGAAGGGCTGATTCTGCAAGCGGACGCCGACCGCGACTGCGGCGCGTTTTGAGGGTCTTCCACAGTTCGTCTTTGGGAGACTCGCTGCCGGCCGGCATAATTGACGCCATGCGATTATTGCAGCCGCCGCCAGGCGCGCGGACTCCGGGCCGTCACGGCGATGTGCCGTCCCTGTGCTACATTGGCGAGCAGCCCTGGTGCGGATACCAAGCTACATCGGATGGCCGCTCGTGGCCGCTTCCGGCTACGGTTTGCTGTGCTTTCTGCTCAACCGGTCGATCTACTACCCCATGAAGTATCCGCAAGGGCTCTGGGATCTCCAAACACAAGCAGGAGCATCCGACATCTGGATGCGCGCCTCCGACGGAGTGCGCATCCACGGATGGTTGGTTGCTCCGCAGGAGGCCCGAGTCACGACCCTCTTCCTCCATGGGAACGCGGGGAACCTCACGCACCGGGTGAATCACATCCGGCAGATAACAGCGGCCGGATCGTCCATTTTGGTGATCGACTACCGCGGCTACGGGAGGAGCGAAGGCCGCCCGAGCGAGCAGGGGCTTTACAGAGACGCGGAGGCCGGATATCAGTACCTGCTGGAAGCCGGGAACAAGCCCGAGCGGATCGTCCTGCACGGGGAGTCACTGGGCACGGCGGTGGCCGTTGCTCTGGCCGCCCGCAGGAGTTGTGGCGGATTGGTGCTGGAGGCTCCGTTCACCTCGGCTCGGGACGTCGCGGCGCGGGCACTCCCCGTGCTCGGCCCGATTCTGACCTGGGGCTGGGACTCGAAGCGGGCGATCGCCAAGGTCCGAGCACCGGTCCTGGTCATCCACGGGGCCCGCGACGAGGTGATCCCTTTCGACTTGGGGCGAACGTTGTTCGAGGCGGCCGGCCAGCCCAAGTGGTTCTGGGCCGTGGAAGGCTCGGGGCACAACGATATCCTCGAGACGGCCGGCGCGCGGTATCGAGAGCGCCTGGAGGCGTTCTATGCCGCGCTGCCTTGAATATGAGTGAGGGACTGGGTGTAGAATCGAGTACGGCCAGGCGGCCAAAGTGCAAAGGAGACCGGCTAATGAGAAGTCCTGATAGAAGGGAGTTCGCCAAGATGGCTTTGGGCGGCAGCCTGGGAGGAGCCGCCTTCGTGGCTTCCGCCGGCGCCCGCTCGAACACGCTTCGTCCCGTTCCGCCGGGGATCAAGGTCGGGACGGGCGGTAGGCAGCCTACCGACGAGAACATAAGATACCTCAAGCAACTCGGGGTGACCTGGGTCAGCCTCGGGGCGGCTCCCGCGACAGCCACAGCCGAGGGGTTCACCAAGATGCGGCAGCAGTGGGAGGCCGGCGGCTTGAGCGTGTATAACATCGGAAGCGGCGTGGGCCCAAGCGGCAGCCTCCACAACATGCCAGAGGTCACGCTGAATCTTCCCGGACGCGACCAGAAGATCGAAGAGTATCTGAATTACCTTCGCTATCTGGGCAAAGCCGGGATCCCCTACACAACTTACGCGCACATGGGCAACGGCATTTGGTCGAGCGGCCGGGCGACGACGCCCCGCGGGTACGATGCCAGAGACATGGACATGGCGAGCCCCGCCAGGCGCGGGAGTTGGTCCGGGACGACGTATTCTGAGCCTCTCTCCCACGGCCGCGTGTTCACGAAGGAGGAGATCTGGGACAACTACACCTATTTCATCAAGAAGGTGGTTCCGGTCGCCGAAGAAGCCGGTGTCCGGATCGGCATTCACCCTGACGACCCGCCGCAGCCGGTGCTGGCAGGAGTGCCACGATGCATCTTCAGCAGCTTCGACGGCTACAAGAAGGCCTTGGAGATCGCCAATAGTCCCAATGTGGGCATGTGCCTGTGCGTGGGGTGCTGGCTCGAGGGCGGGCCGTTGATGGGCAAGGACGTCGCTGAGACCATCAAGTACTTCGGCGGTCAGAAAAAGCTCTTCAAGGTCCACTTCCGGAACGTCAGTGCGCCGCTGCCGCATTTCACCGAGTCCTTGATGGACGACGGCTACTACGACATGTACAAGGTGATGAAGGCCATGGTAGACGTCAACTTCGATGGAATTGTGATCCCCGATCATATCCCGGGGCTGGGGAATCCACCCGCGGGGGCGCAGGCGGCGGCACGCGGGGGGAGCGGCGCGGGGCAGTTCCGGCCAAGTCCCGGCCTGGCCTACAGCATCGGTTACATCAACGCGCTGCTGAAGGCCGCCATGAGCAACAAAGGTAAGGCGTAGACGGCGAAATGAAGCAAACTAATAACAAGGAGGCTCAGGTGAGAGGTTGGTCGCGCCGCGACGTATTGAAGAGCAGCATGGCGGTCCAGGCCGCAACCGCTTTGGGAACGCCCGTAAGGCCGGCGGCAACTCAGTCCGGACCGGCGCCGACTTCCGCCGGAGCGCCGTCGTTGCGCGAGCGCGCCCTGCTGGATTTCGGCTGGCGATTCCACTTCGGCCACGCCAATGACGCCACGAGAGACTTCGGGTTCGGCAGCGGCCGATCTGGCGGGTTCCAGCGAACCGGGGGCTTCCTCTCCCCCAGCAACCTGACCTTCGATGACAACGACTGGACGCCGGTTGACTTACCGCATGACTGGGCCATCGGACTCCCCTTCAAGAACGACTCGGCGCTCTCCAGCAAGGGGTTCTACCCGCTGGGACGCGACTATCCGGAAACCAGCGTGGGCTGGTACCGCCGGGTCTTTGAACTCCCGGCCTCGGACGCCGGCAGGCGTATCTCGGTGGAGTTCGACGGCTCTTACCGGGACACCATGGTGGTGTTCAACGGCTACTACATCGGCCGGCACAGCGGCGGCTACGATCCTTTCAGCTACGACCTGACGGATTTCGCGAGCTTCGGCGGACGCAACGTGCTCCTGGTCCGGGTGGACGCCACCCTCAGCGACGGCTGGTTCTATGAAGGCGCGGGCATCTACCGGCACGTCTGGCTGGTGAAGACCGCTCCGGTCCACGTGAAGAAGTGGGGAACGCTCGCCAGCGCCAAAATTCAGCCGGGCGCGGCGACCGTGTCCATCAAGACGGAGGTGGAGAACCAGGGCAAGGGCGCGCAAAACGTGCGCGTGGTCTCGACCTTGCTGGACCCCACCGGCAAGGAAGTCGGAAAGGCAGCCACCACGCCGGCATCCATCGCGGAGTTTGGAGAACGCACTTACGATCAGCAGGTCGTCGTGAAGCAGCCGGCTCTGTGGTCGCTGGAAGAGCGAAATCTGTATAAGGTGGTGACCGAGGTGGAATCCGGGGGGACGATCACGGACCGCTACGAAACTCGCTTCGGGATTCGCGACCTGAAATTCGATCGCGGACCAGGGTTTTCTGCTCAATGGCAAGTCCGTGAAGGTAAAGGGCACCTGCAACCACCAGGACCATGCGGGCGTGGGCGCTGCGCTGCCCGACGCGGTCCAGTATTTCCGTGTCCGGAAGCTACAGGAGATGGGCTGCAACGGCATCCGGACCTCTCACAACCCTCCGACTCCGGAGCTGCTGAATGCCTGCGATGAACTCGGGATGCTGGTGCTCAGCGAGACACGCATGCTGTCGTCGAACCCGGACGGTCTGGCGCAGTTCGAAAACATGGTCCGGCAGCGACCGGAACCATCCGAGCGTCTTTGTGTGGTCGATGGGGAATGAGGAGAGCGTCTCGACCACTGAGACCGGCTTGAAGATCCTGACTTCGATGAAGCGCGTCGGGGTCAAGCTCGACGGATCGCGGCCCATATCGATCGCGCCGCCGCCCATGCAAGAACCGGGCAGGGGCGGGCTCGTGGTCTGCGATGTGATGGGCTACAACTATGCAGACCCGCAGGCGGAAGCGTACCACAAGGCCAATCCCAAGATTCCCATCATGGGGACGGAGAACGTCAGCGCGGTCGGCACGCGCGGCGCGTACGTTACCGACCGGACCAAAGGCACGGTCGCCTCGTATGACCCGTATACGACGACCGGCCGCGCCTCGGCCGAAGGCTGGTGGCGTTTCGTCAGCGCGAGGCCCTATATCTCAGGCGGCTTCGTGTGGACCGGGTTTCGACTACCGCGGCGAACCATCGCCTTACCAGTGGCCGAACATCAGCTCGCAGTACGGCGTAATCGACACCTGCGGATTCCCGAAGGACACGTTCTTCTACTACCAGTCGTGGTGGACCATCGAAGCCGGTGCTGCACGTGTTCCCGCACTGGAACTGGCCGGATCTGGAAGGGCAGGAGATCGCGGTCTGGGTCCACTCGAACATGGACAGGGTGGAACTGTTCCTTAACGGCCAGAGCCTGGGCGCCAAGGATATGCAGAAGGATCAGCACCTGGCGTGGAATGTGAAATACGCTCCGGGTACGATCGAGGCGCGCGGCTTCAAGGATGGGCGGCAGGTGATGACCGCCAAGCGCGAAACCACAGGTCCGGCGGCCAAGGTGGTGCTGCGAGTTGACCGGCAGGAGATCTCAGCCGATGGCGAAGACGTTGCTGTAGTCACGGCCGAGGTTCAGGACGCCCAAGGGCGGATCGTGCCGATTACAGAGAACGAAATCAGCTTCAAGGTGACGGGTCCGGGCGAAGTGATCGCAACCGGAAACGGCGACCCCACCAACCACGAGCCGGACCCCGGTTCGACACGGAAGGCGTTTGCCGGAATGTGCATGGCCATGGTTCAGTCGAATAAGTCCGCAGGAACGGTCAGAGTCGAGGCGACCTCGCCGGGGTTGACGGCGGCGACGGCGACCATCGCCACGAAGGCAGTGAGACTGCGGCCGCAGGTTGCGGTCTGGGAGCGCGAGGTTCCCAAGGGGCCGGGCATCACGGGGCTGTGGAGGCCGACGGTTGCCGTCGCGGACGCGCAAACGGGTAACCCGATGGCCCTCGCCGCCGGCGCCGCGGACACGGTCTACACCTTTCGCCAGGACGGGAATGCACTGACCGGCTCGATGGAATCGTCGGGCGGCGGAGGCGGATTCGGCGGAGGCGGAGGCGCCGCGGGCGGAAGCATTGAAGACGGTAAGGTTGATGGTTCCAATATCTCGTTCCGGACCGGGACCACTACTTACACGGGCACGGTCAACGGCGAGCGCATCGAACTTCGCAGGAGCGCCCCTGCCGGGCGGGGCGGACGCGGCGGCGGCGCCGGGGCGCCAGCCGCTCCAGCCGCGGCGGGACCGCGCCCGGCCATCGGTCCGGCGCCTCAAGGCTCCGACCCATCGTTTGGCGCAGGCGTCGGAGGCGGCCGCGGCGGGGCTCAGGCTCCGGCGCCCACGATACTTCGGCGGGTAACGCGTTAGCCGCCAGGCTGAAGGAGGTCGAGTTGTGGAAAAGGTAAGCCGCCAGAGATTCCTTCGGACGGCCGGCGGCGCCGCGGCGTACTCGCTGTCGCGGTTCACGCCCGGTCACGCAGCCCCTGCACCCAAGCGTCCCAACGTTCTTCTCGCCCTCGGGGACGACTGGGGATGGCCGCACTCGCCGCTTTACGGCGATAGGGTCGTCAAGACACCCACGTTCGAGCGACTCGCACGGGAGGGGGTGCTATTCACCCAGGCGTATTGCGCTACGCCATCGTGCACGCCATCGCGAGCCGCCATCCTAACCGGCCAGACGCCACACCGGCTCGAGGAAGGCGGCAATCTGTGGGGTTTTCTTCCCGCGAAGTTCCCCGTGTACCCGGACTTGCTCGAAAAGGCCGGCTACCATGTGGGGTTCGAGCGGAAGGGTTGGGGCCCCGGCTCGCTCCAGGGAAGTGGGCGCGCACGGAACCCCGCGGGCCCGCAATTCAAGAACTTCGAGACATTTCTCGGGGAGCGGCCCGCTGGGAAGCCCTTCTGCTACTGGTTCGGGAGCACCGATCCGCATCGCCCTTACGAAACAGGTTCAGGCGCCGCTTCGGGAATGAACCCGCGCGACGTGCGGGTGCCCCCATCTTTGCCCGACACTCCGGAGATCCGCGGCGACATACTCGACTACTACTTCGAGGTTCAGCGCTTCGACCGGGAGACAGCCGGAATTCTCAAGCAGATTGAGTCCGTCGGCGAACTCGATAACACGTTGGTCGTGATGACCGGCGACAACGGCATGCCATTTCCACGGGCGAAGGCCAACCTTTATGGTCTTGGCACGCACCAGCCGCTGGCCATCCGCTGGCCCGCCCGGGTCAAAGGCAACCGGGTGGTGAACGAGTTCGTCAGCTTCACGGATTTCGCTCCAACCTTCCTCGATGCCGCTGGATTGAAGCCCCTGTCCGAAATGACCGGACTCAGTCTGCTGGGACTGCTCACCGGCAACACGTCCCGCCATCGGGACAAAGTCTTCCTGGAACGGGAACGCCACGCCAACGTGCGACGAGGCGACCTTGGCTACCCGTGCCGCGCCGTGCGGACCCGGGAGTTCCTCTACCTGCGCAACCTGCGGCCCGAACGGTGGCCGGCCGGCGATCCTGAGAAGTACTTTGCGGTCGGTCCGTTCGGCGACGTTGACGGTTCACCAACCAAGGACACAATCCTGAATCACCGCGATGAGCCGGCCATGTCGAAGTCCTTCCGGCTGGCATTCGACAAGCGCCCGGCCGAGGAGTTGTATGACCTCTTGAAGGACCCGGACGAACTGAACAACGTGGCGGACAGGCCCGGGTATGCATCCGCCAAGAGGAAGCTGCGCACTGAACTGGACCGATGGATGAAGGAGACCAAGGACCCGCGCGCGGTGAGCGAGGACGACCGCTGGGACCGCTATCCTTATTTCGGCAGCCAGGGTTGAGGATAGGACCGGCGATGTGAGAAATCGCTTGAATGTGTATATACTTGATCCTTCCAGCGGGAGGTCAAGCCAATGTCGAAGCGAAGCCTTTTTGCCGTCCTGTTCATCGGCGCCTGCGTTATCACTGCACTCGCGCAGAGAAAGCTGCCGAAGAACACGGGAACCCCGCCGAACTACGACTATTACACCCTCAACCCGGAGTACGACGGTTCTCCCAAGAAGCTGGGGTGGTCCGACAAGGTGATTGAGGAGAAGCTGGGCCGAGGCCTGGTGGCCCTGGCGGTGGACCAGGGCAAGGTATACCTGAGCTGGCGATTTCTGAAGAGCGACTCAGCGACCCTGGGCTTCAACGTCTACCGCTCGACCGCCGGCGGCACACCGGTGAAGCTGAACGCCGCTCCCATCGTGAAGACCACGGACTTTGTGGACGCTAAACCGCCCCTCGACCGCGAAAACGCCTGGTTCGTGAGGCCGGTGTTAAGCGGCCAGGAACAGGAACCCTCCGGCCGGGCTGCGCTGCCGGCGAATCCGCCCGTGCAGCAATACATTTCATTCAAGGTCAGAGATGACATCCCAGTTAACTCTGTCAACAAGATCGGAATGGGCGATCTGGACGGCGACGGCGAGTACGATTTCGTTATCAAGCGCCCCGGAGGCGGGGTGGATCCGGGCACCATACGCAGGAGCCCCGACACTTTCAAGATTGAGGGCTACAAGCGGGACGGCACTTTCCTGTGGCGCAATGATCTGGGTTGGTCCATCGAACTCGGCGTCTGGTATTCGCCAATGATTGTTTGGGACTTCAATGGTGATGGCAGGGCCGAAGTCGCCTTGAAGACCGGCGAAGGGGACCCTCGCGGGCCCAACGGGCAAGTTTTGACCGGACCGGAGTACGTGTCGGTATGGGACGGCCAAACCGGCAAGACCATCGCCCGGGAAAGCTGGATCGAGCGGCGAAAGCCGGAGGATTGGGGCGACAACTACGGCAACCGCATGAACCGCGAGATGATCGGCGTCGCCTACCTTGACGGCAAGACGCCCGCCCTGTTGGTACACCGCGGCCAATATGGACTCATGCTGATGGATCTGTGGCTGCTCCAGGGCGACAAACTCGAGAAAGCGTGGCGGTGGTCCAACGAGACGTCCGGCTTCAAGTATCAGGGGCAAGGGGCGCACACCATCCACGTGGCCGATATCGACAACGACGGCTTCGATGAGATCCTCAATGGCACGATCGCGGTCGACCAGGACGGACGCATCATCTACGGTATCGGGATGGGGCATGCAGACCGGTTCTTTGTCACGGACATCATTCCCGAGCGTCCGGGCCTGGAGTCGGTCTACTGCTTCGAAGACCCGGCCCCTAAAGACGGCCTCTCCATGTACGATGCCCGCACCGGCTATTACATCGCCGGAGCCCAGGAGGAGACCAACGACAACCAGGTGGGCCGCGCGCTGGTCGCGGACATCGATCCGACCAGCCCTGGAATGGAGTGGTGGGGAGACAAGTTCTTCTTCGCCGCCAGCGGCAAGAGCCTGGGCCCCAAGGTCCCGCCGCAGGACGGACTAGTGTGGTGGGATGGCGATCTGGTGCGCGAGCTTCAGAGCAGGGGCACGGTCTTCAAGTGGAATGGCCCTGAGCTCACCAAGGGCATTGAAGGCCAGGTCCAGGTTTGGGCGGACATCATTGGCGATTGGCGCGAGGAAATCATCACCTATCAGAAAGGCGAGGTCCGGGTCTACACTACGATCCTCCCGGCAACCGACCGCCGTCCCACTCTGATGCAGGATCCGATCTATCGCAAAGATGTGGCCTTCAAAGCCATGGGCTACGACCAACCGCCGATGACCAGCTTATATCTCGGCTCCAAGAGCGTCGCCAATCCTGCCGCAGCTAAGAAGTAGAGACGGGATTGGCGATGGAACTCCTTAAAATGGATCTCCCCTCACCGGGCCCTCGCGCCCCCTTCGGGCGTAGTATACTGCCCGTTGCGGAAAGTTTTTGATACAGGGGGGCATAATGGAACGGCGTGAGTTCATGAAATCAGCGGTCGCGGGGCTGACCATTCTACCGAGCGGCACTCTTCTGGGGCAGAACGCCCCGTCCAACAAGCTGAATATCGCTCTGATCGGCGCGTGGGGACGCGGCACGGCGCACTTCGGCGTACTTTCCAACGAGAACGTGGCAGCGCTGTGCGATGTGAACGAGCTGCGGCTGACGGAAGCCTTGAGGGTTTTCCCTAAAGCCCAGACTTACTGGGACTGGCGCAAGTGTCTCGACCAGAAGGGGCTGGACGCGGTGGTGATTTGCACCGCGGATCACCAGCACGCATTCATAGCCAACTGGGCGCTGAACCGCGGCATGAACGTGTACTGCGAGAAGCCGCTGGGCATTTGTGTAAATGAGACGCGCACCGTGCGCGCCAACTATCTGAAGAATCGCAGCCGGGTTGCCACCCAGCACGGCACCCAGCGCCATGCCTACCCCAACTTCGAACGCGTGCGCGAACTGATACTGGATGGCGCGATCGGGGATCTCATAAGAGTCTCCTCCTGGGACGCCCGCCAGCTCCCGCGGCCCGGCTATCCCACCGGCGAGAGCGAGCCTCCGGCTTCGTTGCACTACGATCAGTGGATCGGCCCATCCCCGTTCCATCCTTACAGCCCGCAGTACTTCGCCGCGCCAGGCCCGGGCAACAACTGCCTTTCGTGGAATATGTACCGGGACTTCGGCGTCGGCCAGATGGGCGACATGGGCGCGCACACCATGGACCTGGTCTGGAACTGCATCGATGCGGGGGCTCCGGTCGGCATCGAGCCCGACATGAACGTCAGCGACCAGTACGACCCCAACATCACCCCGGTCAAGTTGAAGGTGACTTTTGAGCATCCCAAGAATGCCTGGCGCGGGCCGATCACCTCGGTCTGGTATCAGGGCGGATTGAAGCCGCCCACTCCGAGGAGCTATATGGACGTGACGAGAATTGGTAACGGAGCGATTTTCGAGGGCACCAAGGGCGTCATCCTCGCCGATTTCACCTCCCGCACCATCCTCCCGAACAATGACGACGGGGACATGACCTATTACCGGCGGCGGAGTAAGGAAGAGCTGCTCCCGCTGGTCGGCGGCTTGGGGCAGCTTTCGGCGCCGGCGGGCGGCGGCGCGCGCCGGGGCCCCACTGCCACGGCACAAGGCGGGCGTGGCGCAACTCCAGCGGGTAGCAGCGCACCTCAGGCG
This sequence comes from Bryobacterales bacterium, assembly GCA_963734625.1. Lineage (GTDB taxonomy): Bacteria > Acidobacteriota > Terriglobia > Bryobacterales > Bryobacteraceae > CAVTHW01. The sequence goes on from CAVTHW010000003.1 coordinate 755,560, forward strand.
GGCCGCGGCGCACCTCAGGCGGGCCGCGCGGCTGCACCGCCTACTGCCCAGGCCCGCGGCGGCGTCGGGCCGGATGGATTCCCCATTGTCACGCTGCTTCCCGGGGATATCCCGCCCGCAATCGGCACGCCGAGTTCCTTCACCGGTCCCGTCAAGCCCGCTTCCGGGGGCGGGACGATCTTCCAGCAGGAATGGCTCGACGCCTGCAAGGGGAAGAACAACCGCAAGACTCACTGCGACTTCGATTACGCCGGCACCATGATAGAAACCATGCTGCTGGGCCTGGTGGCGCATCGGGCCGGCAAGCGAATTGAATACGATCCGGTTGCCGGCAGGGTGACCAACGCTCCCGAAGCCAATGCGTGGCTGACGCGCGAATACCGCCCCGGCTGGACCCTGAACGGCTGAGCCCGGCAGGCCTCGCAAGCTGAAGGCGGCGTTTTATCGCTCCCAGCCGGCGGCCCCGCGCAAGGGAACGAAGCGGCAGAGCGTCGCGGTGCGGGTGTGGAGCGCGCCCTGGCTCTTGGTGATGACGCGCAGTTCCTGGTCCCACATGGAGCCGACGGGGATCACTAGCCGGCCCGGGTCCCGAAGCTGGTCCAGCAGACCGGAGGGCACATCGGGCGCGGCGGCGGCGACGCAAATGGCGTCGTAGGGCGCGTACTCGGGCCAGCCTGATGAACCGTCTCCACACACCACGCTGACATTGCCGGCGCGGCCCGTCCGTTCCAGGTTGAGCCGCGCGATCTCCGCCAGTTCGGGAATGATTTCGACCGAAATCACCCGGGCCGCCAGTGCGCCCAGCACGGCGGCGTGGTAACCGGAACCCGCCCCGACATCCAGCACGGTCTCGACGCCCGTCAGCTCCAGGCACTGGCTCATCAGCGCGGTCATGTAGGGCTGCGAGATGGTCTGGACGAAGCCGATCGACACCGGCTCATCCGCATAGCTCGACGAACGGTTTTCCAGAGGGACGAATTCCTCGCGCGGAATATCGAGCATCGCCTGAAGCACACGCGGGTCGCGGATGCCCCTGGGACGGAGTTGCCGCTCCACCATTTCCCGGCGTCGGCTAGTCCAATCGGAGGCTTCCTGAGGTTGGCTCACTTGAACTGCTTCTTGAATTGGAACTCGATTCCAAACAGCCCGTTCGCTTCTCTCACCGCCAGCACCGACCACTGGCGGCTGACGTTCCACTCCAGCCTCACCAACTGCTGCTCCTGCGCGAGGCTGGTCACATAGGTCAAGGTGATGTTACCGGAAATGCGCTGCTCGATAGTGAGCTGGGCCTCGGGGTTGCTTCCCAGGCCGGAGATCCTGGGATTGATCTGGATACGGCTGACCCCAAAGAGCCGCTGAAGCCTGCCCGTGAACGGCTCCGCCAGCGCCTGCCCGATGATGTTGCTCACCCCCATCGTGGGCGAATTCAGAAGCTGTCCCGACTGCACGGCTAGCTGCGACGTGCCGGACGTGGGGGTATCTCCCACCGCTAGAAGCGCGACGATTTCGCTGGGCTGGAGCGGAGGGTCCGAGCGATAGGTCGCCTTTAGCCGCCGTCCAGGGGCCCGAGTAATTCATGGTTACGTCGATGCCTCTGACCCGTGTTTGCATGTCGAGGTTAAGCACCGGCTCCAAGCGGATGGGGTTCAGAAAAGAGATCTCTCCGCGGGTAATTGTGTAGCGTGTGCCGAACAACTCGGTCTCTCCGTGGTTGATGGTGAAACGTCCGAGCAGGATCGGTTTGTACGGAGTACCCCTGAGTTGAAGGTCGGCTTCGGCCTGGATGTCGCGGGTGAGCGACGTTTCAAACCGGGCGTTGGGGCTGCTTTCCACCCGGATGTTGAGCTGCATGCCGCGCAGCAGTTCGTTTTCGGCTGCGGGAGACGCGAGGGGCTGCGAGGAGTGCGCCGTCAAGGTGGCAAGGACCTCCTGAGTAAGAGCGGAACGCAGCAGCGTGACCTTGCCGGAAAGCACGCTACGGCCCGCCGTGCCGCTAAGGAGGAGCGTGGCGTCCAGCGTCGTGCTGACCCCCGCCGGGTACCGCACTCGAACCTGTTGGGCCACGGCTTGAAGCCCGTACGTCGGCCGGCCCCCGCCGAAACCGGCGAAACCGTTCAGGGTAAGCTTGCCGCCCCCGGTCTCGGCGGTGACATTGTTTATCGTGGCCCGGTCCCGCGACAGCGAAATGACGCCGTTGGCATTGTTGATTCCGTTGGGAACGCCGCTCAGATAGAAGGACCCGTTCTTTAGTTCCAGGCGCCCATAAAGCTCCGGATTAGCCAGAGACCCGCGAATGTTGGCGTCCAGCGTCGATTCGCCCGCCGAGGTGAGATTCGGCTCGAATATCTGCAACACCGCCAGGTTTAGCCCCCCCTGTATGCGCAGATCGTACATGTTGTTGCCAGCCGCCAGGCCGATCCGGCCCGAGGCCTCGATGCTCGTTTCCGGCCCCGCAAACCGTACGGATTCGAAGCGGATCTCCTTCTGAGATACCGTAACGACCACCGGGCCAACGCTGCGTAGCCCCAAACCCTGCGCCTTCAATTCCTGCAGCGGCAAGATCTCCAGCGTGGACATCTCGATCCGGGCATTCCAGGCCGCCGGCATCAAAGCGGCGCCGCCAAACGTGACCTTGCCCTCGGCGGTGGCCTCCAGCGGCCGCCGCGCTCCCTTCGTGAGCGGGGTCAGCCAGGGCCAGACCGCGGAGAGGCTCAGTCCCTTGAAACCGATCTCGCCCTGCATGGGGTTGTTCTCTTTGAGGCTGCAAGTGAGCTTGCCGCTGAGCTGGGAGCCAGCCATCGCACCGTTCAGCGCGAGCGTTACTGCGCCGTTCTGGGTTTCGATCGCCAGCTTCAAATTCCCCATGGGCCTTTTTCCAACGGCCAGTCCGCGAAGGGATACGTTGCCGGAAAGACCGGTCAGGAGTGGCTTGGAGTTGCTGACCGCCAGCGTTCCGCGCAATTGAAGCGCGAGCGTCCCATCTACAGCCTCCGGCACGCCCGCAACCCCCTTTAGATCCTCCAGCGGGATCGCAGTGCTCGAGACCTCGAAGCGCACGTCGCCGCTGCGCACGTCGTTCAGATGATAGGAATAGGCGGCGTTGCCTTGAAGCCGCGCGGCGCCGGAAGCAAGTTGCAGCGATTCCAGAGAGAAAGACCTGTCCCCGTAGCGGACCTGCGCCACGGCCTGGTCCACGCGCCTTCCCAGCACCTCGGCCTGCGCCAGCGCCGCTTTGCCCGTCACTACAGGCGACCCGATCGTACCGGCAAGCTGGAATGAGCCGGACAACACACCCCGCACTGGAACCTTCTCACCCGTCCGAGCCAGCTCCTCTTCGACCGACAAACCGCCCAAACTGATGGCGCCTTCGAGCCGGCCGGTCTCAATTGGCTTCCAGTCGCTCAGTTGAACCCGCACATTTCCCCGAAGCCGCGCCGGTCCCTGATCCACGGCAAAATTGCTTGCCTGGAGGCTCGACCTGCCGACAGTAATGTCACTCTCCAGCCGGTCGATCAGCCGCCCCTGGTACACAACCCTGGAAACCGTCAAGTGGCCGGAAGCCCGGGGATCGTCCAGCTTTCCCTGGATCGCTCCGCTGAACTTCGCGCTGCCCCCCTTCAACGCGAAGGGGATCGAGTGCGGAAGGCCCGCGCTGAAGAGCGAGGCGATGCGCAGGACGTCGTTCAGATCCGTGGACTCCGCCTCGACCTGGAGATTTCTTTCCAGCGCCCCCTTGAAGCGCACACGGGAAGTCGGCGTCGCCAGATACGAGTCGCCCAGATCCAGGGTTCCGGCGGCTTGATCGAATGATGCGTCCACCAGCCCGCTTACAGGCTGCCCACCCGCCGCCGCCACCACCGACAATTTGGCGCCGGCCTTGACCCCGGAAACGCCCGAACCGCGCAAGACTCCTGCCACTTCCAAGGGACCGGAAACCGACCCGCTCCAAGCCGCTCCTTCGATCCCACGCAACCGCGCCACCTCGACTAGAGAAGCCTCCTTGAGATTCCCCGACAGGTGAAAGCCGCCGGACTCTCGCCAATCAGCCTGGCCGGAGAACGAACCGCCAAGCGCACTGAGGTTGAGATCGAGAAGTTCCGCGCGCCCCGGTCTGGCTTCCAGCCGGGAGGCAATGCGAATGTTCCTCGCGGTTCCGCCTGGGACGCGCAAGGAAAGTCCGGACCCCGAGACCCGCGAAATCACTTCGTAATCCGAGGGGCCGGCATAGGCGAGCTTGCCTGTCAGGCTCATGACGCCTTGCACCGTTGCCGGCAACTTCGCGGCAGCCTGCAATTCCGCCAGGCTGAGCTTGGCGTCGAAAGAGAGGCTGGCCCGCGGCGACAGCAGGTTGTCGATTGTGCCGTTCGCCTCAACGCTGGATTTCTCAGTGCTCAAACGGGAGGAGCGGATCAGCACCCGATTGGTTTCGATGGCGAGCGAAACGCTCGCTGCGATAGCCAATGGGGCTACCGCCGTGGAACCCAATTGCAGCTCGCGGAAGGAGACCTCGCCGCTGTAGCGCGGCGCGGCCGATTCGTACACCAGGTGCACGCTCAAATCTTCGCAGCGGGTGTCCAGAGGTATCCGCCGTTCGGCAACTTCAATGCGGCCGCCCTCCACGCGGAAGTCCCCAATGGCGAGAGAGAGCAGTTCCTCCACGGGATGCCGGCCAATCCGTGCCACCTCCGGCTGCGGGAGATTGGTAGTGCCGTCCGGATAGACCAGGACCCGCACCCGCGGTTGGGAGACAATCAGGGACGCGATATTGATGTCCCGGCGAAGCGCGGAGATCACTCGCAGGCCCACCCGGATCGAAGCCGCCTGGAACAGCGGCGGCTCCCCGGAGCGCTCTCGTCCCCGTAGCACGAAGGGCTTGACTTCAGCCTGGAGACGCCACCAGTCGAAGCTGAACGCCCCGATCTCGGCCTTGCCGCCAGTGACTTTCTCCACCTCGGCCACGATCCGCCGCTTCACCTGGTCGGCGAACCAGTCAGACCGTATGATGAGGACCGCCGACACCGTCAGCAGCAGACACAATCCGGCCCCCACCGCGAGGGCCCGAAGAAGAATGGCCACTGGTCTGGTCACTGGAAGGCCTCCGGCTTGTACACGATTCGGGCGCGGCCCTTCGCCTCCTTGAGCCACTCGTCCAGCAAACGGTTCACACGCTCGGCCCGCAGCGCATCCGCAACCTGATCGCGGACCTCATCGAACGCTGGAGCCGGCCCCTGGCTTCTATTCTTCCACTGCGGCACGAACCGTTCGGAATAGTAGGCGCGGAGATCATCCTCCAGGAATTGGACAGCGGGGCCAAAGCGAATGTCGACGAACCTCGAGACCGCTGTCTGCTCCAGCAGATAGCGTTTCAGCTCTTCTTCCGTGATGCCGTAGGAAGAGAGCGCCTCGCGGTATGCGGCGTCGCCGGAGAACTGTTCCTTCTTTAAGGAAGCGAGCTCCGGCGCGGCTTCCGAGGCCTCTGGAGAGGGGTACCGGCTGAGCTCCGCCTCTTCCTGAATCAAAGCGCGTTCCACTAGACGATCAGCGGTCTTCCTCTTGGACTCGGGCGAAAAGTCCGGCTTGGCCTGGTTCATGAAGGCGCTCAGCCGGATCTCAAGCTCTACGTCGCTCGCGGCGATCACGCGCTTGCCCACGGTGACGGCGATCCGGTCGATGATCTCCGCCCGGCCGGCGGCCGCAAGCAGCAACACCAAAACGAGCATGGTGACACTGAAGTAGCTTGACCGCTTGCTTACGCGCGCGGCTCCGTAACAGAGCCGCGACCGTGAGGGAGCGGAGATTAGCATCAGAATGTCTGCCCCAGGGAGAAGTGGAATTGGAACCGGCTGATGCGCTGGTTCGTCTGCAACCCGTTGGCAGGGTCGCTGCAAGCCACGAGTTGGTCGAGCGTTCCGCTGCACCCGAAAAAGCGCGGCGAGTTCGGCACATAAGCCAGATCGATGCGGACGGGCCCTATCGGCGTGCGGTACCGGATGCCTATGCCCGGACTGTGAACCATGTAGTTGAAGTCCTGGAGGCCGCGCTGGCGCACGCGAAAGGAGATTTCCTGCACCCGGGAGTAGACGTTGCCCATGTCGTAGAACAACACACCCCCGAGGTTAGCGCCGAACAGGGGGAAGCGAAGCTCGGTGTTGAACATCAGCAGAGCGTTGCCTCCCAGCGGGAAGCCCGTAGCCGTGTCTCGCGGGCCTGCCTGGTTGTCCGGGAAACCGCGATGGCTCGACGCGCCGCCGGCGAAGAACCGCTCGGCGAGCGGAATCGCGTGGAATTCCGACGCCACTCCGGGAGGGATCCGCAGCGGCTGTATCCAGCCAAAGGAAATATTCCGAGCCAGTACCAGCTTGGGGCCGATCGGATGATATGTGGAGTTGCGCGCCAGCAGCCTGGAGAAGTCCGTCTGCGAGCCGAAGTACTTGTCGGCGACGCCCACATCGACAGAATTGTAGGTCCCCCGGTGCGAATCCACGGGATCGTCGCGCCGGTCATCGACGTAAGCGACGCTGGGCATGCCGACGCGGACCGATTGGGACAGGAGCGGAATCAATAGTTCGTTGATCTTCACGGAGCTGACGCCCACGCGGCGGTAGGCCATCCGGTAAAAGACGGTCCGCGACCGCGTCCATCGCTGCGCGATCTGCGCCGACACTTCCCAGCGCCGGACCGAGAACGTGCGCACATCGCGGGAAGTGTCGAACAGCGCCGTGAAGGAGAGATCCACGCTCTGCCAGCTGCGGATCTGGGGCGCCAGGTACGTGACCTCCGCCCGCTGCTGCAAGCTCGACGCCCTTCCGCGGAGGCTGACCGTGTGCGCCAAGCCCAGAAAATTGAGCCGGCTCAGGCCCAGGGACACGCGTGGGCTGAATCCGGCCTGACCGGCGGGCGACGCCAGGCTGGTCTGGCCGCCGCCGATTCGGGCAATCTCCAAGCCGAAGCCGGCCGACATCGAGTACTTTCTGGATTCCTCCAACTGCAGGACCAGGTTTCGGTCCGGTTCCTCGCCGTCGGGGTTCTGCACCGCCATGTCTACCTTGGCGAAGATCCCCAGATCGTACAATCGCCGCTCGGTGGCGAGCATCTGCGTCTGAGAAACCGGATCGCCGGCCTTGAGCGCAATCCGCGGCTCGACCAGGCTCGGCCGCGTGGTCTTGAGGCCGTTCACGAAGATCGTCCGCACGAAGTGCCTCTGGCCCTCCACAATCATGTAGCGCAGGTTCACCCGGTTCGGTTTGCCGGAGTCGGCGTAACTCCAATCGAAAGAAACTTCGGAGTAACCTTTTTCGAAGTAGTAGGCCAGGATGTTGTCGCGATCCGAAGCGACGTTCGCCTCGCTGAACGGCTGTCCCGATCCGGCCTGAAGCATGGACCGGATCGCTTTTTCGCTTTCCGCGCTGGCGCCAGTGAACTCGACCCCGGAGACGAACCACTGGCTGCCCTCTTCGATCTTAATTGCGACGGCGATGTCCCCTGCGTTGCCGCCGAAATCGGACTGCACTTCGGAACTTACCTTCACGTCGCGGAATCCGTTGGTCAGGTACAATCCTTTGACGGCGTCTACGTCGTTCTGAAGCATGCTGGCGCTAAAACGCCCGCGGCGAACCTGCGTCGAAGCTGGTGTCACGAACATCCGCTCCCGGATGGTGGTGGTGTTGAAGTAGCGGTTTCCCTGCACCTCAATCTGGGCGAGCTTGTGCCGGTCGCCGCGCTCGATCACGTAGCGTATCCTGAGCACGCCGCTGTCCACAGTCTGCGATGGGGCGTCGATTTTCGCGTCGAAGTAGCCCTGCATCTGGAAGTAGTCCGTCAGGTTGCGTACCCCCTCGAGCAGCAGGTCGAGGTCAACCGACTGCTCTTCGAAGACGGGCACCAGGCGCCGCAAACGCGACTTCGACACTTTCGCTCCCGAGGTTTCGATGACCACCGGGCTCCCTTCGGCGATCTCCAGCACGGGGATGGCGCGGCCGGTAGCCGGGTTATGGTCGATTCTGACGAGCGTGACCTTGGCCATCAGATAGTCTTGCTTGCGGTACGCCTGAAGGATGCTCTCGATGCCCCGTTGGGTGCGGGTCTCGTTTACGGGCTGCCACCCAAACCAGCCTTTCCATCCCGTGTCGCCGATGATTTTGGCCGTCGGGCGCGTGAGATTCCCTTGCACTACTGGCGCTCCGTAGCGTGCGCGGGCGCCCGGCGTCACAACAAATTCCACGTCCTCTTGCTGGGTTTGACTGTCCCCGAAACTGAAGCGCGGCTCGATCTTGGCCTGGTAGAATCCGTTGGCCGTCAGCACGCGCTGAAGTTGCTCAACGGCCCGGGTGACCCCGTCGCTATCGAGCGGGCTTCCCAGGGTGAGGCCAGTGGAGTTCACCAGTTCGCCCGACCCGGGCGGAGACGGTACGCCGGTAACCGAGACGGCGTTCACGAACCAGGCGCCCTTGGTCAGGAAGCGGACCACCACCTCGCCGCCTTTCGACTCGGCTTCCACGGCGATATCCGAGTAGCGGCCCGTCGCGAAAAGCCGGCTGATCGACTCCCGCACCTCGGTCAGCTTCAACGGCGCGCCGGTCCTCAAGACCACAATCTTTTCCAGCTCAACCGCCGTCAGCGGCTGCTGTGCGGGCTCAAAAGCGACGGACCCGACCGTCTTCCCCTCATAGTCCGCGACCGCCGCCGACAGTATCCCGGCTGCGAGGCAGAGCGTCAGGGTACATACCTTACAGATACGAGAGCCGGACCGGAGCACTACCTGCATGATACTGCAAGCATTGCTATTCTTGCCTGCGGGCGACTTGCTTCCCCAGCCGGGCTTGGAGGACACTGGGGCTGTGCCTGAGTTTTGCACCTGCGGAGTGGAGCTTCCGCCCGACGCTCGCTTCTGCCACAAGTGCGGCAAGCCGCAACGGGAGGAAGTGCAACTTGTCGAGGAAGAGACGGCTCCGCCAGCACTCGTCGAGCCGCGCCTGCCGCCACCAACCGTAGCTCTGCCGCCGACGATCGACTTCCACAACTCCCTGGCCGTCCGGGTCGGCTTTCTGGCCGGCAGCCTGGCCTTTATGGCAAGTTCTTTGCCATTCCCTGTCGTGCTGCGCTTCTTCCTGCTGCTGGGCGCGGGCGCCTTCTCGGTATTTCTATATCGCCGCCGCAGCGGGCATCCAGTGGAAATCCGAAGCGGAGTCAAGATGGGCTGGATCACCGGCCTGTTCTGTTTCGTGATCTTTACGGTGCTCTTCACCATCAGTTTTGCCGCCATGGCTTTCCTGACGCGCGACGCCGGAATGATCGCGGTGTATCGCCAGCAACTCGGCGCGATGGGCATGTCCCCGGACAAAGTCCAGGAGGCGCTCGACCTGTTCAAGAACCCGGCCCAGATTCTGCTGATGCTGGTCTCGCTCTTCGTGACCTCGACCGTTATCCCCGCCGTCGGCGGCGCGCTCGGCGCCAGATTCTTCAATAAGAATTAGTCCACAGGTTCTGGTGCTTTCGGTGGACAACGAATTGCGGTAAGGCCAGATCTGCGCGAAGACCCTGAGTGTGCGCGGAAACTCAGCCACGATACACCACCCCTGCCGCCAAACCCTGAGCTCAACACACGGGCGCGGATCAAACGCTGGTTGGCCGGTCCAATTTGGCTCATGCAGCTCGCTCTGGTCTTCACCTGCCTGGCCTTCGGAAGGATTGTGTCCGACGCGTCTTTCACTGTGTCGCCGCCGGATTTATCGCAACTGCCGTCGTTGCAGTCTGTTTCTGGGTCGCGTTTTTGGTGAGGCTATACCGCAGAACCGTGGCGGACGCCTAATTAGTCGATTTCGACGGCCGTCGAGGCCGTACTGGAGCGCTTCACCATGGCCACTCCCAGGAACACCACCGCCATCCCCCCCGCCTCCAACCAGCCGAAGTGTTCGCGGTAGAACACCCAGCCGAGCAGTACGGCGACCACCGGATTGACGTAGGTATAGATCGACGCCAGCGCCACGGGCAGCGTGTCCAGCACGTAGACATAGGCGCTGTAGCCCACGATGGAACCGAATACCATCAGGTAAAGCAGCGCCAGCCCCGAACGCATGTGCCAGTGGGATGGCAGGCCCCCCTGAAACAGGGCGAACGGCAGACAGGCCAGTCCCGCGGCCAACTGCTGCACCGCCCCGCCCACGATTGGGTGCGCCTTGCATTGCAGCCGCCTCTGCCGGATGGAACCGAACGACCAGGTGAAATTGGTGAATTGCAGCAACAGAAAGACGCCCCACAAGCGCAGTCCACCGGCTTGACCCAAGGCCGACGGAGCTACCAACAGCACCGCGCCCAGCCCTCCCACCAGAATCCCCGCGATGGTGGCGGGATTCAGCCGGTCGCCGCCGGGAACCAAAGTATCAATGCCGACCATCCACAAGGGCGCGGTCGTGATGATGAGCGCCGCCATGCCGCTGGGAATCCAAAGCTCCGCAAACGACAGTCCGGTGTTGGAGATTCCCAGAATAATAACGCCGTTGAGGGCGGTTTGGAACAGTTCACGGCCTCTGGGCAGGCGCGCCCTGGCCACCAAAGCTCCGGCCAGCATCAGCGTGCCCGACATGATAAACCGCGTGCTCACCAGAACCGACGGCGAAAAAGATTCCAGAGCGATCCGGATTCCCAGATAGGTTGTGCCCCAGAAAAAGCAGACCGCAATCAGCGCCAGGTAGGCCTTAAAGTGTGGATGCCTCCGCAACCCGACAGATTAGCACGCCGCGGGCTCGGCTCCGACAACGGCAAACAACAGGGTGGACCGGTCAAACGTGGCGAGCCTGGCGTCGTGCCGCCAGCACCACTCTCATGCTTCATCCCTAAGCCGGTTCACCAAAGCGAGATGCGGCTTCCTGGCCCCAGGCTTTGGCGCAAAAAGAGGCACGCCGTTGCGAACGGTCGAGCGAGTCTTCGGTTCGAGCGCTGCGCGCGCCAGTTCGGAGATGACTTGCCCAATGGTCATGTCGCGCTGCCGGGCGAGTTGCTTGGCGACTTCGACCAGGTCGTCGTCGATTTCAAGAGTCGTTCGCACGCTTCGACTGTATCGCATCAAACATCACCTGTGATGATGCGTGATGTTTAGGGCGCTGGCTTGAAGCCGGCGCCGTTGAGGATGACGCCGAGCTCGCGGTTGTCACCGGGGGCGAAGAAGGTCTTGTCGACGGTAATGGTAACGATTGCCGGTCCAGTCGGCGCGGGCACGGCTCCGGATGTCAGCGTGTAGGGGCCCGGCGCGGCCAGGGTCTTTTGCAGGATCTCAACACCGCCGATGGCAACCGTTACCCGGCGGGCGGGCGCCGAGGGCGGAATGGTGAGATCCAACTCGAAGACCGGCGCTCCCTCGGGACGCTTCAACAGGATCACCGCGCGGCCGGACATCCAACGCCAGCGGCCATCCTCCAGGCCGTAGATCCCGCTCACGATCTGGTCGGCGGCCTCCGGCGCCTGCATGGGCAGATAAGCGAGAGCGGGCTCCAGCCGGAATATCTCCTCCACCGTGAGGATGTCCGACGGGCCACGGCTTACATCGAAGGGCCGAACCCCGAACGCGATCGAGCTGAACGCCGAGTGTCCGGTGACCGCAATGACCCGGAAGGGGACTGCCGGGACCACGCGGACCTCCTTCACCAACTTGCGCGTCGCGCCCGGAGCGAGGCGCGGGGGAACCGGGAAGCCAAGCTGGCTGGTGAGCAGCAGATCGCCCGGCTTCAACTCCGTGTCGCGGAGCAGCGGCTGCCCGCCGTACTTCTGTCCGTAGTACTGGAAACCCCACTCGCCGTTGATGAACGTGCGCTGCGCGGAAATCCGCGGCGCCAGTTCGCGCATGAAGTCGCGATAAGCGCCGGACTGCTCGTAGTGCGAAACCGCCAAAGCAAGGCTGATGGGCACCTGGAGCAGGAAAGCGGCGGCGAGCCAGCGCGGGCGATGTTGCAGCGCCCGGGCCGTCAGCAGCGCCAGGGCGGCGGCCAGAGGCAGCAGATAGCGGGCCGCGCCGGCAAAAAAGATCACGAGCGCGCCACAGAAGAACAGAAGTGTCCAGACCCGCAGGAAGACCGAGTCGCGATCCGAATCCCGCAATCCCGCGGCGCAGGCGAGCACGACCGTTACGCCGGCGCCGATCGACACCCAGAACAGCGGGCTCCCGTCAGCCACCGCGCCCAGGCCGGCCGCGATCGCGACGACGACCCATAGCCCGCGGCTGAACCGTCCGAAAGCCGCGAACGCTGCCAGCGGGCACACGATCCAGCCCAGGTGCGCGGTCAGCGCCAGAGCGTTCTTCCATTTATTGGCCGCGCTCTGGTAGTTACCCTGCTTCAAGTTGTCCATGAGCGCTCGCATGGGGAGCGCGCCTCCCGAAACAGCCTCGTAAAGCTGGTAGCCGCCGATGACGATCACCGGCACGGCGCAAGCGGCGGCCGCCGCCCGCCAGTCGCGCTTCCGCATCCAGGCATAGACCGCCAGCACGGGCCCCAGCAATACCGCCTGGTAGGCGGCTAGCGATGCCAGCGCGAGCGACACGCACGCCAGCGCCAGCAACGGCTTGCTATCGCGATCCACGGCGTAAATGAACGCCGCGGCGGAGACCAGCCACAGCGCCAGCAAAGGCAGGTCCGATTCCAGGCCGTTGCCGTGAACGACGAAGGCGGGCGTAACCATGAACAAAAGCGTGGCGAACACGGGCCGCGAGGTGAACCGGTGCGCGAGCGCATACATCGCGGCTACGGACATAAGCGTGAACAGAATATAGACCGCGTGCAGCGGCGCTTCGCTCTCGCCGCCGGTCAGCTTCAACGCCAGCCCCAGGAACCACGAATCGATGGGCGGGTGCGGGTGGCCGCGCATGTTCACTCGCTCGCCCAAAAAGACGAAGCTCGCATTGGCAGGGTGCCACGGGTCGGCCTGGACGTATCTCGCGCCGGCTAGGTAGTTATAGTCGTCAAGCTGGAACGCCTGGTTGATGAAGGCCAGCCGCAGGCACACCCCCACCGCCAGCAGCAGGAGGAGCTGCACGCGGGGTTTCAATTCACTTCGTCTCCGGACGCCAGCGCAGAACCGGTTTGCGGGCCGCGGCGACCTCGTCCACCCGGCTGGTGCGCGTGCCATGGGGCGCCTTGAGGACCAGATCGGGGTCCTGCTCCGCCTCGCGAGCGATGGAGATCATGGCGTCGATGAAGAGGTCCAGTTCGCGCTTGCTCTCGGTCTCGGTGGGCTCGATCATCATCGCCCCGTGAACAATGAGAGGGAAGCTGACCGTGTAGGGGTGGAAGCCATAGTCGATCAGCCGCTTGGCGATGTCCGTGGTACGGACGCCGCGGCTGGCCTGGCGCGCGTCGCTGAAGACCACCTCGTGCATGCAGGGTTCGGGTTGCGGCAGGTCGTAGCAGGGCTCGAGTTTCTTGCGGATGTAATTCGCGTTGAGCACGGCGTCCATGGTCGCGTTCAGAAGACCCTCGCCTCCGTGGGCCATGACGTAAGCCAGGGCCCGCACGATGACGCCGAAGTTCCCATAGAAGGCTTTGACGCGTCCGATCGATCGCGGACGATTGTAGTCGAATGTCCACCGCTCACCCGCTCGCGCCAGGCGCGGGACCGGGAGGAATGGTTCCAGGTGCTTCTTTACGGCCACCGGCCCGCTGCCCGGACCTCCGCCTCCGTGCGGCGTGGAGAACGTCTTGTGCAGATTCAGATGCATGACGTCGACGCCGAAGTCCCCCGGCCGCGCCACACCCACCAGCGCGTTCATGTTCGCGCCGTCCATGTACAGTTGCGCGCCCTTGGCGTGCAGAATTTCGGCCACCCGCACAATGTCCGCTTCGAAGACGCCCAGCGTGTTGGGGTTGGTAATCATCAGCGCGGCGACATCCTCGTTCACCGCCGCCGCCAGCGTCGCGACATCCACCATGCCGCGCCGGCAGGACTTGATGTTTTCCACCGTGTAGCCCGCGGTGGCCGCCGTCGCCGGATTGGTGCCGTGAGCCGAATCCGGAACCAGGATCTTCTTCCGCGGGTTGCCCTGGGATTCGAGCAACGCCCGGATGAGCAGGATTCCCGTCAGCTCGCCGTGGGCTCCGGCGGCCGGCTGGAGCGTCACCGCATCCATGCCGGTGATCTCCATGAGCGCCCGCTCCAGCATCGCCATGATCTCCATGGCGCCTTGCGAGAGGGACTCCGGCTGATAGGGATGCGCCCAGGCGAGGCCCTCCACGCGCGCCGCCTGCTCGTTGACGCGCGGGTTGTACTTCATGGTGCAGGAGCCGAGCGGATAGAGGCCCAGATCGATGGCGTAGTTCCAGGTGGAGAGCCGCGTGAAGTGACGGATCGCCTCCACTTCGCTGACTTCGGGAAAACCCTCGATCTCCGCGCGCACATTCCCTGCGCCGAGGGCCGCGGCGGGGTCCACGTCGGGAACGTCGAGATCCGGAAGCTGATAGGCGCTCTTCCCGGGCGAGCTGATTTCGAACAGCAACGGCTCGTTCTGCGTGGGGTGGGGCCGGACCTTGCGGATCATGCGAGCGCCTCCGCCACCGCGTCCATTTGCGCCCGTGTGTTCATTTCTGTGGCGCACAAGAGCATGCATCCGGCGAGTTCCGGATAGAACCGCCCCAAAGGCAGCCCGCCGATGATTCGCTCCCGCTCCAACAGCGATTGGTTGGCGGCTTCCGGCGTCGCGTGCTTCAGCTCCGTCACGAACTCGTTGAAGAACGCGCCCGAAAACCGGGGCGGAACCCGCGAGCCCAAGTATCGAGCTTTAGAGAGATTCTGCCGGGCCAGTTCGCGCAGCCCCTGCTTGCCGTAGACCGTCATAAAGACCGTCGCCATCAGTGCGACTAGCGCCTGGTTGGTGCAAATGTTCGAGGTCGCCTTCTCGCGCCGGATGTGCTGTTCCCTCGTGGCGAGCGTCAAGCAGTAAGCCCGGTTGCCGCGAGAGTCCTTGGTTTCGCCCGCCAGACGGCCCGGCATCTGGCGAATGAACTTCTCCCTGGCGGCGATCACGCCGGCGTAGGGGCCGCCGTAGCTGGGCGGCGTGGCGAAGGACTGAAGCTCCCCGGCCACAATGTCCGCTTCCTTCGCGGGCTCCAGAACGCCGAGCGAGACCGCCTCGGTGAAGACATGCACCAGCAGCGCGCCCCGCCGGTGCGCCAACTCGCCGGCCGCGTCGACCTGGTCTATGACCCCGAAGAAATTCGGCGACTGGACGATGACGGCGGCAGTCCGGTCGTCCAGCTTACGCTCGAGATCCGCGAGGTCCAGTTCGCCGGAGTCCCGATCGTAGGCCGACTCCTCGACCGGCATGTCCCGATTCCGGGTGTAGGTGTGCAGCACTTCCCGGTACTCCGGATGCAGCGTGCGCCCGACCACAATCCGGCTCCGGCCAGTGATGCGCGCCGCCATCAGGGCCGCTTCGGCGGCGGCGGTGGAGCCGCAGTACATCGAAGCGTTGGCCGCATCCATGCCCGTCAACTGGCAGATCATCGTCTGGAATTCGAATATCGAGGTGAGGATACCCTGCGAGATCTCCGCCTGATATGGCGTGTAGCTCGTAAGAAACTCGCCGCGCGAAACCACTGCGTCCACCAGGACTGGCCGGTAGTGCGAGTACACCCCCGCGCCCAGAAAGGACGCGTACCCGTTGGCGTTTTCGGCGCCTCGGGCGCGGAAGTAATCCAGGATTTCGTACTCCGACTTGCCCGGCGGAAGGTCGAGCGGCCGGCGCAGGCGCACTTCCGGCGGCAGATGCGAAAAGAGATCTTCCAGCGATTCCAGGCCGCAGTCGGCCAGCATCTGGCGGCGTTCCGGGTCTGAGTTCGGGAGGTAGCGCAAGCTAGCTCTCCGCTTCTACATAACTTGCATACTCGGCCGCGGTCATCAGATCCTTGATCTCGCCGGCGTCGCGCAGTTTCAGCGTGATCAGCCAGCCTTCACCGTGCGCATCCTCGTTAACCTTCTCCGGCGCCGTGGCCAGCAGTTCGTTGACGGCGAGCACCTCTCCGGAGACCGGCGAATAGACCTCCGAGACGGCTTTCACGGATTCGACCGACCCGAAAGAGGCGCCCTTCTCCACCATCGCGCCGGCCTTGGGCAGATCGACGTAGACGATATCCCCCAACTCTTTCTGCGCATGGATGGTGATCCCGACCGTGCCGGCGTCTCCTACCACCCGCAGCCACTCATGATCCTTCGTATAACGGTAGTTGTCCGGATACATTCGCTACCTCGCTCGCTTGTAGAATGGTGTCGCAACTGTCACGGCCTCGACCGCCTGACCGCGTATCAGAACTGCAATGGACCGCCCGGCCGAAGCCAACTCCGCCGGTAGATAGCATAACCCGATGTTCACTCCCAGTGTGGGGGACGGCCCGCCGCTGGTGACCCGGCCGGCTATCCGGCCGTCCACCAGCACCTCGTAGCCATCGCGCGCGATACCGCGGCCCAGCATCTTGAAGCCAGTGAGTTTGCGCCGCACGCCCTCCCGCTGTTGGCGCTCGATGGCGGCGCGCCCCAAAAAATCGCCCTTGCCGGGCTTGACGATCCACGCCAGGCCCGCCTCCGCTGGCGTGGTCGAGGCGTCGATCTCGTGGCCGTAGAGGGTCATCGCGGCCTCCAGGCGCAGCGTGTTGCGGGCTCCGAGGCCGCAGGGAAGAATGCCGAACTCCTGACCTGCGTCGAAAATCCGGTCCCAGAGTTGCGCGGCCACCTGCGGGACTAGGTAGATCTCGAAGCCGTCCTCGCCGGTGTAGCCGCTACGCGCGATGCGCGCGGGCACCCCGCACACCTCGCCGTCAACGAAGTGGTAGTAGCCGATGGAGGCCAGTTCGGCGGACGTGAGTTTCTGAAGCGTCGCCAGGGCCAACGGGCCCTGGATGGCAATCTGCGCGTAGCGCGGGGAAGCGAACTCGACCGAGGCGCTCGAGCGATTGGCCGCGCGGATGTGCTCGAAGTCCTTCTCTTGATTGGAGGCGTTCACACAGAGGAAGTAGTCGTCCGCGGCCACGCGGTGGACCAGGATGTCGTCCACGAATCCGCCGTTGTCGTAAAGCAGGCCGGCGTACTGGATCTGCCCGTCCTTCAGCCGGGCGACGGCGGCGGTGGTGACATAATCCACCAACGCGGCGGCTTCGGGGCCGCGGATCTCGATTTCGCCCATGTGGCTGACGTCGAAGACGCCGGCTTTCCGGCGCACGGCGTGGTGCTCTTCGAGGATGCCCGAGTACTGCACGGGCATTTCCCAGCCGCCGAAATCGACCATTCTCGCGCCCAGCCGGCGGTGAACGGCGTTAAGCGGAGTAATCTTGAGCGCGGGGTTTCCTGCCATGAAAGAGCCAGCCTACCAAGGCGGCCAGGAGGTGTCAAACTTGACGCGGCGCCGCGGCTCAGACCAAGCTCTAAAGACGGAGGGTGTCCTCATGATTGAAGACTTCGCTCACGCTACTCTAGGAAAGCTGGGCTCAAAGGTATTCCGGCTGGGGCTTTCCGCGAGTTATCGCCCTGGAAAGAACACCATCCGCCGGGCCCTCGATGAGGGCGTCAATTACCTCTTCTGCTACGGCTTCGATGGGCAGATGATCGATGTGTTGCGGGAGGTCATGCCCGCCAACCGGGAGAAGTACCTGGTGGCGACCGGCGCTTACAATCTGATCTGGACCCGGCAGGATCTGCGGCGCACCCTGGAGAAGCGCTTGCGCCAGTTGCGCACCGATTACATCGACGTCTTTCATTTCATGGGCGTAATGAAGCCGCGGGAGTTTCCAGAACCGGTACGCGAGGAGCTCCGGCGCTTGAAGGAAGATGGGCGGGTGCGCGCCGTAGCCATATCCTGCCACGACCGTAAGTTCGCCGGCGGGCTGGCCGCGCGGGGCGAACTCGACGTCCTTATGCTTCGTTATAACGCCGCCCACCGGGGGGCTGAGAGTGATATCTTCCCGCACCTTGAGGCTCACCATCCGGGCGTCGTGAGCTACACGGCAACCCGCTGGTCGTACTTGCTCCGCAGGCCGCACGGCTGGCCCAAAGACGGCCGCATTCCCACCGCCCCGATGTGTTACCGTTTCGTGCTCTCCAATCCTCACGTGGACGTCTGCCTCATGGCGCCGAGGAACCTAAAGCAACTCGAAGAGAACCTGAGAGCCACTCGCCAGGGTTCGCTTTCGGACGATGACATGCGGTTCATGCAGGACTTCGGCGACGCCGTTCACAACAGACAGCACTGGTTCATGTAGGAATCAGCCGCAGCCAACATAGCAGGTCAGTCTCTCCAGGTGATTCCGAAGCGGGGCGCCAAGTACTGCCACCAGCCGCTCTTGTCCTGGCGGTGGATGTAGTCGCGGAGCTCGAACGTAAACCCCAGCTTCTCGTTGAACCAGAGGTTAACTCCTCCGCCTATCTCCCACCAGTTCGCCCCGGCGCCGCGCATGAATGTCCGGCCATAGCCTGACGTGGCGAACGGCTCAATAGCGCGCGGACCGGGGAAGGCAGGCATCCGCTTTGCGCCGGACGTGGTGCTTACCCTTGGCGGCGTGGATGCCCTGGAAATGCGCCGTGGTCACCATTACGTTCGGAGGAGCTAAAGGCGGGGTCATTTGCGATCCGAACGTGTTGTCGCAAGGCGAACTGGAGGGGGCCGGGCCTGATTGATTCGACGAGTCTTTTGACCAAATAGTAATCCCGGTTGACCATCCAGGAGTATATCGACTAGAGTAGACGAAATGGCGTCCAAACGGAGGGTAGTGCTCTGGATACTGGCCGCGGGCGCGGTCGGTCTGGCGGTGATGGCTTGCTTCATGTGGCTCACCCCCGGCAACCCGGCTCCCCCCACCATTGAAATTGCGGAGCTGGCGCCGGCCCCCCAACTGAGCACGGAAAGCCTCGTCTTCCAGCGCGGAGACACTCTGGAGGACCTGCTGCGGCGGGCCGGTCTGGATGTCGCTATCAGGGTGCAAGCGGTCGCCGCGGTCAGAGCCGCTTTCGATGTCAAGAAATTCCGCGCCGGTTCGAACCTGGTGCTCACTCGCTCCGAGACGGGCAGCATGGAAGGACTGGAGTACATAATCGACCCCGATCACAGCCTCCAACTCTCGCGAGACGGCGAAGACTTCCGGGCCTCCATCGCCGACGTTCCGGGAACGATCCGTGCGACTTCGGTCTGCGGAACGGTCGAAGGATCGCTGTTCGAGAGCATTGAGCGGGTTGGCGAGCGCCCCGAACTGACGCTCCGCATCGCCGACATCTTCGGGTGGCAACTGGACTTCAACACGGACCCTCGCGAGGATGATGAATTCTGTGCGCTCGTCGAGAAGAAGGAATACGCCAACGGCCAGCCGGCGACGTACCAGAGGATCCTCGCAGCGACGTATAACAACGCCGGCACGGTCTACGACGCCTATTTGTTTTCGGACGAGGGCGGAACGGCGACGTACTACTCGCGCGACGGCCGGTCGCTTCGATCGGCCTTCCTGCGCTCTCCGATGAGATTCGAGGCGAGGGTCAGTTCCCATTTCTCTTCGGCGCGCCGCCACCCTATCCTGAAGATCGTTCGTCCGCACCTGGGAACCGACTATGCCGCGCCCAGCGGCACGGCGGTTCAGGCGGTCGGGGCGGGAACCGTAACCTTCGCGGCGCGTTCAGGTGGTTCCGGGAACATGATCAAGATCCGGCACGCCAACGGTTACGAAACCCGGTATCTGCATCTGTCTCGAATCCTGGTGAGGGCTGGGCAGCGGGTGGGGCAGGGCCAGCGGATCGGACTTGTCGGAGCCACGGGTCTCGCCACAGGACCGCATCTGGACTTCCGCTTTAGCCGGAACGGCAGCTACGTGGACTTCGAGCGTCTGAGATTGCCGCCCGCCACGAGCATCAGCGCGCAGCGGATGGCGGAGTTCGATGCCAAGCGCGGTCATTGGCTCGCGCTGATGAAATCCGCCACTGCCGCTCCCGAAACCATGCTGGCCGGCGTGCTGCCGTCCGGCGGCGCTGGCTCCGGTCAGCAGGATGAGTAGTAGCCCGGATCGCCCTGACGCTTGGAGGCCCACGCCGAGGCTCGCCAGCGTACCCTGCCCGCTGCCATAATGAGGTCGGAGGTGCGGCGCCCGTGGAAACTACGCTCTCATTCGAACAAGAATTGAACACCTGGCTGGCCGCTGAGGCGCGCTTCGACGAAGCCGCCGCCAGGCTGGGCCTGGACGACGGAATGTGCAAGGTGTTGCGGCTGCCCTCGAAGGAGATCGCGGTTAACATCCCGGTGCAGCTCGACGACGGGCGCCTGGAGGTCTTCACCGGTTACCGTGTGCAGCACTCGATAGCGCGCGGGCCGGGGAAGGGCGGCGTCCGCTTCGCGCCGGACGTGACGCTGGATGAGATCCGCGCCCTGGCGGCGTGGATGACCTGGAAGTGCGCCGTGGTCAACATTCCGTTCGGAGGAGCTAAAGGCGGGGTCATTTGCGATCCGAACGTGCTGTCGCAAGGCGAACTGGAGCGCATCACGCGGCGCTACACCGCCGAGATCCTCGACTTCATCGGTCCCGAAAAGGACGTTCCGGCGCCGGACATGAACACCAACGAGCAGACCATGGCCTGGATGATGGACACCTACTCGATGCACGTGCGCCATACGGTCACGGCGGTGGTGACCGGCAAGCCCCTGAACCTGGGCGGTTCGCTGGGACGCCCCGAAGCTACGGGCCGCGGCTGCATGTTCGTCACGCTCCAGGCCCTGAAGCGCTTCGGGCTCGAGCCGTCTTCCACCCGCGTCGTCATCCAGGGACTCGGCAACGTCGGCGGCATGGCGGCCAAGCTCATGCACGAACGGGGATTCAAGATCATCTCGGTGGTCGAATTGGAGGGGGCCGTCCACAACGCCAACGGCCTGGACATCCCGGCCCTGATGCGGCACCGCAAGGAGTCCGGCTCGATTCTCGATTTCCCCGGAGCCGGCAACCTGAGCCGGGATGAAGCCCTGTTCCTCGCTTGCGATGTGCTCCTCCCGGCGGCGAGAGAGAACGTGATTACCTCCCGCAACGCGCACCTGGTCAAGGCCAGAATTCTGTGCGAAGGAGCCAACGGTCCAACTACTCCGGCCGCCGACGCCATACTGGCGGCGAACGGCGTTTTCGTGATTCCGGACATCTTGGCCAATGCCGGCGGAGTGACGGTTTCCTATTTTGAATGGGTGCAGGACCGCCAGGGCTATTTCTGGAATGAGGAGATGGTGAACACGCGGCTGGAGGAGTTGATGGTCACCAACTTCGACCAGGTGGTCTCATACGCCGAGAAGCACTCCGTCAATAACCGGATCGCGGCCTACATGCTGGCGATCGACCGGGTGGCCTTCGCCGTCAAACTGCGCGGCATCTACGCATGAGTCAGGAGCCTTCCACGCCGCTCATGCGGCAATATCACGCGATCAAGCAACAGGTCCCGGGCGCCCTCCTGATGTTCCGGCTGGGGGACTTCTATGAACTGTTCTACGAAGACGCGGTCACGGCGGCGCGCGAACTTGAGATCACGCTCACCTCGCGCAACAAGGAGAAGGGCCAGCCCATTCCCATGTGCGGCGTGCCCTACCACGCGGCCCAGGGCTACGTCGCGCGCTTGATCCAGAAGGGCTACCGGATTGCGATCTGCGACCAGATGGAAGACCCGCGCCTGGCCAAGAAGCTGGTGAGACGTGAAATCACGCGGATCGTGACCCCTGGCACCGCGACCGATTCCGCCCTCCTCAATTCCCGCGAGAACAACTACCTCGCCGCGCTGGCCCAGGGCGGTGCACGAACTGGCCTGGCGTACGTGGACGTCTCCACGGGCGAATTCCGCGCGACGGAGGCGGCTTTCGACGAGGCGCAGGCGGCGGTGGAGCAGTTGGGAGCGCGCGAGGTGCTGGTGGTGGAGGGCGCCGCCGGGATTGCCTGCCCCAGGGCCTTGCGAACTGAAGTCGAGGCCTGGACCTTCAGCTTCGATCACGCCGAACGCACTCTGCGCGAGCACTTCAACCTTCTCACCCTGGACGGCTGCGGGTTGGCGGGGCGCAATCTGGCCGTGTCGGCGGCGGGCGCGATTCTGCACTACCTCAAAGACACGCAGCGGGCGGCGCTCAATCATCTCGAGCGGCCTTCCTACTTTGAGCGCAGCGATGCCATGGTCCTCGACGCCGTGACCGTCCGCAACCTGGAACTGGTCGAGCCGATTTTCACCGCCGACGCCGATGGAACGGCTTCGACGCTCGTCGGCGTGATAGACCAGACGCTGACCGGTATGGGCGGCCGCCTCTTGAGGCGGCGGTTGCTGCGGCCATCGATCGATCGCGCCGAGATCGAGGCTCGCCTGGACGCCGTCGAAGAGCTGGTGCGCGCCACTATCCCCAGGACGGAAGTCCGCAAGATCCTGGGTGAGATTCAGGATCTGGAACGGCTGCTCGCCAAGGTGACCATGGGTTCGGCCGGTCCACGCGAGTTACTGGCGCTGGCCCGCTCGCTGGCGAAGGCTCCGTCGCTCAAAAGCGCGGCGGCGCCGGTCCTCTCGTCGCGGCGCATGCTGGAAATCCGCGACGGGCTGGACGATGTCGCCGAGGTTCGCGATCGCGTGCTCGCCGCCGTTTCGGACGAGCCGCCGGTGAATCTGGCCGACGGCGGCACCATCCGCGACGGCTTCCACGCCGAACTCGACCAGTTGCGCGACATCCGGCAGCACAGCCGCGAATACATCGCGGCCATCGAGACGCGGGAACGCGCGCGCACCGGCATTCAGTCGCTCAAGGTTCGCTTCAACAACATATTCGGCTACTACATCGAGATCTCCAAGGCCAATCAGCACCTGGCCCCGGCGGATTACGAGCGCAAACAGACGCTGGTGAACGCCGAACGTTTTACCACGCCGGAGCTGAAGGAACTGGAGCGCAAGATTCTCGAGGCCGAAGAGAAGATCCTGGAACTCGAGCGCGGGATCTTCGCCGAGCTTCGCGCTTTTGCCGCTAGCCACGCCGAACGCATTCGCGCCTCGGCCCAAGCGGTCGGCGAACTGGACGTGGTCACTGCTCTCGCGCATATGGCCGCCGGCAACCGTTACACGCGTCCCCGGTTTTCCGACTCGGGCGAGATGAAGATCGTCGAGGGCCGGCACCCGGTCGTCGAGCGGCTGACCGAGCGCGAGGCGGTTCGCTTCATTCCGAACGACCTGTTCCTCGACGCCGAGTCGAGCTTCATCGCGCTCATCACCGGACCCAACATGGGCGGCAAGTCCACCTACCTGCGGCAGGCGGCGCTGATCGTCATCCTGGCTCAGATGGGATCTTTCGTGCCTGCTGGATCGGCCGAGCTGCCGGTCATCGACCGCGTCTTCACGCGCATCGGCGCATCCGACAATCTGGCCCGGGGGCGCTCCACCTTCATGGTCGAAATGACCGAGACCGCCGTCATCCTGAATACGGCCACGGCGAACAGCCTGGTCGTGCTGGACGAGATCGGACGCGGGACGGCGACCTATGACGGACTGGCGCTGGCCTGGAGTGTGATCGAGCACATCCACGAGAGAATCCGAGCACGGACCTTGTTTGCGACGCATTACCACGAGCTGACCGAGTTGGCCGAGCAGTTGGAGGGCGTGCGCAACCTGCACGTTTCGGTGAGGGAGTCGGGCGAGCAGATTGTCTTTCTGCGCAAAGTGGAGCCGGGAAGCGCGGATCGCAGTTACGGAATCGAGGTGGCGCGGCTGGCCGGGTTGCCGGCCGGGGTGATCGAGAGGGCGCGGGACATCCTCTCCTTGCACGAGAAGACCGAGCACGAAGTGACCGAGGAGTTGACCCCGCGCAAGCACGCCCCAGTGCAGATCCAGTTGTTCGAGCCCGTCAACTACGAGATCGCCGGACGCATCCGGAACTTGAAGTTGGATGAGCTGCGGCCCATCGAGGCCCTGCAGCTCTTGAACGAATTGCAGCAGGAGCTGAAGCGGTCATGATCGTCGCCGGCATAATGAGCGGCACGTCCCTCGACGGCATCGACGTGGCGATCGTGGACATCGGGGACCACGGCTTTTCGGTCAAAGCGTTTCGTACCACGCCCTACCCAGCCAGGGTGCGAGAGGCTCTGCTGGCCGTCTCGACAGTGGCGGACGTTGCGCGGTTGAACTTTCTCCTCGGTGAACTGTATGCCAAAGCCGTGCAGTCGGCTGTCAGCGCCTGCGGCCTCCAGCCGTATCTGATTGCCTGTCACGGGCAGACGATCCACCACGAAGGGGCGCCCGTCGGGTTCCTGGGCCGCAAGATCGCCAGCACGATGCAGATCGGCGAGGCGGCGGTCATCGCCGAACGGACCGCTGTTCCGGTCGTATCCGACTTTCGCCCGCGGGACATTGCGGCGGGAGGAAGCGGCGCGCCGCTGGTCCCGTATGTCGATTACATGTTGTTTCGCCACCCGCGCCGCTGCCGGGTGGCGCTGAACATCGGCGGGATCGCCAACATCACGGCCATTCCACCCAAAGCGAAGCCGGAGCAGGTGATCGCCTTCGACACCGGGCCGGGCAACATGGTCATTGATGCGCTGGTGGCGAAAGCGACCGGCGGGGAGCGGACCTATGACGAGAACGGCCGCCTGGCGGCGCGAGGCCGCCTCAACCAAGCGCTCCTGGACGAGCTTCTCGCGGAACCGTATTTCCGCCGACGGCCGCCGAAGAGCGCCGGCCGCGAGCAGTACGGGCGCGAGTTCGTCGAACGGCTGCTCGGGACCGGGCTGCCGATAGAGGATCTGATCGCCACCGCAACGGTGCTGACGGCGGCCAGCGTGGCTCTGGGGATTCGCCGTTTCGTTTCCGCCCCGGTGGACGATCTGATCGTCTCCGGCGGGGGCGCTAAGAACCCGGTGATTGTGAAGTATCTGGCCGCCTTCCTGCCGGAAGCGGCGATTGCCACGTCCTCGGAGTTTGGGATCGATCCGGACGCTAAAGAGGCGATCGCGTTTGCGCTGCTGGGTTACGAGACTTGGCGCGGCCGCCCCTCGAACCTGCCCTCCGCCACCGGCGCCCGGCGCGCCGTGGTGCTCGGAAGGATCACTCCGGCCTAGGAGTCCGTGGTGAAAGTCAGTCACAAAACATTGATTGCGCGTGTAGCGTAAGCTTCAGCTTGCGTCCGCTCGCTTCGTTCGCGCGTTCCAGGCTTCGCGCAGCACCGGGATCAGCGACAGGAAGATAATCAGGAAGATCGCCTTCTCGAAATTCCGCCGCACCAGGGGCACGCTGCCGAGGTAGTACCCGATCGTGGTCATGGACACGACCCAGATCACACCGCCGCAAACGTCGTAGGAGATGAAGCGCAGGTAGTTCATCTTACCCACGCCGGCCATGAACGGCGCGAAGGTCCGGACGATGGGAACGAACTTCGCGTAAATCATGGTCTTGCCGCCGTACTTCGAGTAGAACGCCTGCGTGCGCAGCACGTACTTCTTCTTGAAGAAGCGCGTATCCGGGCGCTTGAAGACGATGTCTCCAGTGCGGCGCCCCAGAAAATACCCAAGCGTATCGCCGGCGAGAACCGCCGCTATCAGGGACAGGTTGACCGCCCACAGATTCAGCTTTCCCGCGCCCACCACCACGCCCACGGTGAACAGCAGCGAATCGCCCGGCAGGAAAAAGCCCGTCAGTAAGCCCGTCTCGGCGAAGATGATGCCCGCGAGCATCCCGTACCCCAGCCATCCCGTCAGCACCGTCGTTAGCAACTGAATCAGGCGCTCCGGGTTCGTCAGGGTGCGCAAAAACTCCAGCAGGGCGTTGATCATGTCCCGGCGTCAGGAGCCGCGGTAACTCGTGATCAGGCGGTTGATAACATCCTGGTGGATCTTGATCTTCCCCTCCTTGATCAACTGGTCGCGGATGCCTTCCTGCAGGAGTTCCAGGCGCTCGCGCGCCTTGGTGTTCTTGGCCTGCTGCAGCAGCGCGTCCCGCTGTGCCGCGAACTGGCTCATGTCCGCCGGAGTCCGCGCGACAACCTTGCAGATGAATCTCCGCTCGTTCAGTTTCTGCGAAAGGAAGAGCTGACCGACCGGCAGCGCGAACGCCTCATCGACATAGCTGGCTCCGCCCAAACCCTCCACCGCTCCGCCGCGGATGAATTCTGGAGGTGTCTTGAGTTCCAACCCAGCTTGCTGGGCAGCCTTCTTAAGATCTCCGTTTAGCGATTTCGCCTTCTCGAGTACCTCGTTGACCCGGGCATCGATGAGCTGGCCGAGCTTCAGTGTGCCCAGCTTCTCACGGATCTGTTTATCGGCCTCGGCCAGTTCGCCTTGATGAGTGGGGAACACCTCCGTAACCAGCACCACCGCCATCCTGGTCGGGCTAACCACCACCGATGAGACCTCTCCCTTGCGAAGCCCGGAAACGGCGCTCTGGAATTCGCTGCTCGCGCCGATCTCGGGAATGAAGTCCTCGCTTCCCACTCTGTCTGCCTTGACCAACTGAAGGCCCAGGTCAGCCGCAATCTTGGCCGCGCCTTTGGGATCTTTGGCGAGAGCCGCGCGCGCCTGGTCCGAAAGCTGCTGCATGCGATCGAACACAGCCTGTCTCTTGCGCTCGTCGGCCAGTTGCGTCTTGACTTCCTCAAACGGCTTAAGGTGCGCTTGTTCTTTCTCCATCACTTGGATGATGTGGAAGCCGTACTCGGTGGTGATGACGTTGCTGAGTTCCTTGGGCTTCAAAGAAAACGCGGCGTCTTCGAAGGCCTTGACGGTCTGCCCGCGCACGATCCAGCCCAATTCGCCGCCCTTGACGGCCGAGCCGGGATCCTCGGAATTCTTCTTGGCGAGGTCGGCGAAGTCCGCACCCTGCCTGAGTTGCTGGAGCAAACCCTCCGCCTTGGTCTTGAGCTTGGCGACTTCTTCCTTGGACTTATCCGTTGTCTTCAATCAGGATGTGGCGGACG
The DNA here is from genome assembly GCA_963734625.1 of Bryobacterales bacterium. Lineage (GTDB taxonomy): Bacteria > Acidobacteriota > Terriglobia > Bryobacterales > Bryobacteraceae > CAVTHW01. The sequence continues at coordinate 782,465 of CAVTHW010000003.1, forward strand.
TTTACGCGGTCTGGCACCCGGAAGCTGTCCTTATTCTGGTCATACAGGAGGCGCAATTCCTCGTCGGAGACCGCAATCGACTGGGAGACTTTGGCCTGGTCGATGATCAAGACCTCCATAGATCGCTTCTCGGGAATCTGGAACGAAGCGCGGTTCTTGTCGTAGTATTCCTTGACCTCCTCGGGCTTGATTGAGATCTGAGAAGCCACTTGCGCGGCGGAGACGCCCACAAACTCGATCTTGACCTTGTCGTTCGCGCGGCGGAAGGCGGCCTCCAGTTCCGACTGGGTCACCACGACGCCCTCCGCCGCCAGTCCCTGCAAATCGCTCATCAGGATCTGCTGCTTCAGCGCGGCCTCGAACTGCGGGATGGTCATGTTCAACTGGGCCAGAGCGGCGGCGTATGCCTGGTCGCCCGCATAGTTGTCCCCATTGAACAGTTGGGGCAGCATCTTCTTGATTTCGGCGACCAGGTCGGCCTCCGACACGCGGAACCCCAAGCGCTCGGCCTCGTAGGCCACGGCGTACTGCGTGACCAGGGATTCGGCTACTTGCGGGATGATGGCCGCCACCAGATCGTTCGGCAACTGCTGGTTCCGCATTTGTGCCTGAATGGACTGCTGGAGGTCACTCAGCGTCACGGTCTGGCCGCCGACTTCCGCCACAATCTGGGACTCGCCGCCGCCGCCGCCCAACCCGGCGCCGGGGATAAGATACGTAATCATCGAAAGGGCCACCAGCAACATCAGGCCGCCCAACAGAATCCGCACAGCCGTGGCCCGGCTGCGAAAAAGGTCAAACATGCGTGAATATCTCCTAAGTCGGGGAATATCCAGTATAGCCCACCACCGGAGGCGGTCTTCAGCCGGCCGGCGTGGCCCGTTTGCCCTGTTCTCCCATGCGGCACTCGTCGTGCACGGCCCGGACCGCTTTCTCCAGCCCGTCGCGCCGTACCACGATCGCTATCGTCAGCTCGCTCGAACCCTGGGCAATAGCGATGATGTTGATCCGCTCGCGTGAAATCGCCGTGAAAATGCGCCCCGCCAGGCCCGGCGTGCCGCGCATTCCTTCCCCCACCACGGCCAGCAGGCCCACGTTCTCGTCCACTTCGATAGGGCGCAGGTAGCCATGCCCCAACTCCAGCGCCAGCCCGGCTTCCATGGCCGCCAGAGCCGGCGCCAGTTCCTCCTTTCGAAGCAGGAAGCAGAAGTTCTGCCGGTAGCTGGAACTGGAAAGCACCAGCACCTCGGAGTTGGTCCGGGCCAGCGCGTCCAGCGTGCGCCCGATCAATTGAGTGACGTTCAGAGCCGAATCGGCTGGTTCAATCGAGACCAGCGCCACGTTGGCCATCGAGGTGACCGCGCGCGCGCCGCCCTGGACTTCAATCTTGGGAACGATCCGGGTGCCGGGCTTGTCGGGAGCAAAGCTGTTCTTGCTCCAGACCGGGATCTTCTTTTCAGCCAGCGGCGCCAGCGTCCGCGGGTGCAGCACCTTGGCCCCGTTGTAAGCCAGCTCGGCCGCCTCGGCATAGCTGACCTCGTCGAGGACCGCGGCGTCCGGGACCAGCCGCGGATCGGCCGACATGATGCCGTCCACGTCGGTCCAGATCCAGAGTTCGGAGGCGTCCAGCACAAAGGCCAGAATGGAAGCCGAGAAATCCGAGCCCCCGCGCCCCAACGTGGTTGTCCGGCCGTCGGCCGTGGCGCCGTTGAACCCCGTGACAACTGGCAGCACTCCGTCCTTGATCATGGGGATAAGCAGGCGGCGGGTTCGCTCCCGCGTCGGATCCATCAACGGATTCGCATTGCCGAAGACCGCATCGGTGACGATGATCTCCTTGGCGTTCACGGCCCGGGCGCGGACGCCCCGCGCCTCCAGATAAGCGGTCATCAGCAGGGCCGAGAGCTGTTCGCCGATCGCCATGCCTTCGTCGACCGATCTGGGCGGCCGTTCCCCCAGCATGCTGATGCCGCCGGCAATCCGTTCGAAATCCGCAAGCAAGCCCCGGATGGCGCCTAGCGTCTTCTCCTGCTTATCCGGCGGGAGCAGCTCGCGGCAGGTCTCCACGTGCCGCACCGCCAACTTCTCGAGATTGGACTTTATGCCCGCCTGATCGCCCGCCTCGGCGTGCCGCAGCGTGTCGAGCAACAGGTCGGTCACCTTGGACATGGCCGAGACCACCACCAGGACAGGGCGCTCGCGGCGTTGGCCGGCGGCAATCTCCGCCGCCACACGAATCCGCTCGGCCGAACCCAGGCTGGTTCCGCCGAACTTCATGGCAAGCAGGTTATTCAATTCGTATACTCCTTACCGTTGGACTTGCGCTCGCGGATCAGTTTCAGGATTCGATCCACCACCTGATCGATGGACAGGCCGGTCGTGTCCAGGTAGGCCGCGTCCGGCGCCTGCGTCAGCGGAGCTTCACTGCGGGTTCGGTCGCGGGTATCTCGCTCCGCGATCTGGCGCGTCACCTCCTCGGCGCCGACCGATTCGCCGCGCTGGGCGGCTTCCAGCACGCGCCGCTCGGCGCGGATGCCGCTGTCGGCGTCCAGGAAAATCTTGATATCCGCCTCCGGGAAAACCACGGTTCCGATGTCCCGCCCTTCCATCACCACGCTAGCCCGCGCGCCCATACGGCGCTGTCCCTCGACCATCGCCCGGCGCACGCCGCCGAAGGTCGAGACCTTGGATGCCGCCTGCGAGACTTCGGGCGTGCGGATGGCCTCGGTGACGTCCTCGCCGTTCAGCGTCACCCGCGCATCGCCCGGCCCGAGTTCGATGCGCGCCTCGCGCGCCAGTTGCTCCAGCCGCTGGGCGTCGTCGAGGCCGACGCCGGCGCGCAGGGCCCACAAACCGACGGCACGATACATGGCGCCGCTGTCGATGTACAGGATTCCGAGCTTCTCCGCCAGGCGGCGGGCCACCGTGCTCTTGCCCGCCCCGGCGGGCCCGTCGATGGCCACCACGATTCGCTTCTCCATCTACAATAGTCCTCAGATGTCCCCGGTCGAATTCGACAAGCTGGTGGAGAAAGCCATCCTGGCCATCCCGCCGCGCTTTCGCCGGCGGCTGGAGAACGTCGCCTTCGTCGTGGAGCGGGAACCCTCCCGGCCCGGCCTGCTCGGGCTCTATGAGGGCCGTCCGCTGCCCCACCGCAGCGTCGGCGACAGCTTCACCATGCCGGACCGCATCACGATCTTCCAGGGACCGCACGAGCGGCTCGCCCGGGACCGCCTTGACCTCGAAAAGATCCTAAGAGATACAGTATGGCACGAGGTCGCCCACTACTTCGGCATGGACGAGCATCGCGTGCGCCTGGCCGAGCGCCGGCGGGCGAAGCTGAAACGGCCTCTGCCCTGACTGAATGGCCCTTACTTGGCCCGAAAGTGGTCCCAGCCGCGCGGCTCAAGCGGCCGGCCCAGGAGTTCGACGGCTCCCGGCTTGCCCTTGCGAATCACTCCAATGCGGGTAAGTGAGACGCCTTGGAAGCAGGCAGGCGGCTTGGCGCGCGGGGGCAGCGTGAAAAGCAACTCGTAGTCCTCGCCGCCGTCCAGCGCATCGGCAACAGTAGCGCCCGGGAAGACCGGGGGTTCGCGGTCCAGGGAAGCGGCGACTCCGGAGGCGAGACAAAGACGTCGTAGATCCAGCGACAGTCCGTCGCTCAAGTCCATGGCGGCGGTGGCCTTAAGAGTTTTCGCGAGGTATCGGCCCAGCGCCAGCCTGGGTTCGGGACGCAGGTGGAACTTCCAGGCCTTGCCGCGGCGGGTCCGCAACCCTAGCGAGGAGCCCCCCAGAGCGCCGGAAACGTAGATGTGGTCGCCCGGCCGGGCGCCGTCGCGCCGCAGAGCGCAGCCCCGCGGAGCGGCGCCGCAAATGACGATGTCGCAGGTCAGCTTCGCGGCCCGCGCCAGGTCGCCGCCAGCGAGCACGGTCTGGTAGTGGCGGGCGAGGTCAAGAAGGCCCCGGAAGAAGGCATCCACCCACCGCGAATCGGTCCAGGGCGCCAGCGCCAGCGAGAGCAGGCAGTAGCGGGGCTGGCCTCCCATGGCTGCAATGTCGCTCAATCCGCGGGCCAGCACCCGATAGCCTACGTCGGCCGCCGAATGCCAGTCGCGGCGGAAATGCACGTCCTCGATTACCAGGTCGGTGGTCAGAAGCCAGTCTTCGGATGCACCCGCGGGATGAAAGACAGCGCAATCATCGCCGATCCCCATGACCAGATCCCGGGAGCCGCGACGCTGGGCCTTCGCTCGGATTCGCCGTACAAGATCACCTTCGTCCATCGTGCGCGGCAGTGCCGCCTCCCGCGCCCTGGATCAGAGTGGCGCGTTTCAACTTATCCAATTCCTGGCGGGCGATGGCCGCCCAGGGGCCGGAAACGTCGATCCGCAGGTAGATCTTCCAGTGCCGCACGGCCCGCATGAGCTGCCCGCTCGCCTGGTACAGAAGAGCCAGGTTGTAGTGCGCGTCGGCGTAGTCCGGGTCCAGGCGTATCGCCATGAGGTACTGAAGCATGGCCTGGGCCCGGTCGCCCCTTTCGTCGTAGAGGTTGCCCAGGTCGAAATGGGCCAGCGCGTATTTCGGATCGGCCTCCAAAGCGCGGCGGTAGTGGCGTTCGGCTTCGTCCCATTTCCGCAGATGATAATAGATCGTCCCGAGGTTCACCATGGCGCCTGCCGAGGCCGGATCCAGTTCAACCGCCCGCTCGTAGGCGCGGATCACGTCAGCCGGCGGCGTGCCCCGCTGCTCCATCTGAAGAGCCGCTTCAAAATGGAGGGCTGCCTCCGCGCGCCGCGAGGCTTGGTTCGCCGTGGCGGAGCCGCCCACCGGCTCCTCTGGGAAAGACAGCAACTTGTAGAACTCGGTCGAGTCGAAATCCAACAGGAGCTGGCCCGAGATCGGCTCCATTTGGGTTCCGCCCACGCGCACCGTAATCTTCCTGCCGTCCAGGAAGATCTTCAGCTCCTTCAGGGGATCCGACACCGAGTCGAGCTTCCTTCGCAGGGCCTCGACGGCACGGCGGATCTTGGCGGCGGAAACTCCACTTTCACGCAGAGTGGCTAGCGTCCGCAGAACTACCAGGTCGGAGAAAGTGTAACTGGCCAGGCGCGGCGCGAGCTCCTGCTTTTCCCAACTTCGAAGCTTTCTCTCGGAGAGCCCGAGCACTCGCCGGACTTCGGCTCGGGTAAAGATCTGCTTGGCCGGCTCCAGGGGCACGCGGAGAATTGTAACATGCCCCGAGCACGCGCTCATGCTGGTCATCGGAAGGCTGCCAGGCCCCGCGGAAGGAAGATCACGGCTCCGATGACCGCCGCCGCCACGGAGGTGATCAGAACGCCCGCCGCCGCGGCATCCTTCAGCAGGCGCACTTCACTGCTCAACTGTTGGTCACGGCCCGGCGCGAGCCTTTCCACCGCGCAGTTCATGAGTTCCGCCGCAATCACACCCGCAATCGCCAGAACTACAAACAGCCACTCCGCTCGCGGCAAGCGAAACAGCCATGCTGCCACCAGTGTCGTGGCCGCAGCGGCAGTGTGAATCGTCATGTTCCTTTCCAGGCCGGCCATACGGAACCCCGCCAACGCGTCGCGGAAGGCCCTCGACAGGCCCAGCAGTTCCCTAACGACTACATCCCGGCCTGACTCTTCCCACCGCGTGGACAGCGACACGAAGGACGCGAAGAGAAAGCTCACTAGCACCCACCAGACCACATCTTCGATGAAGACGAAGTCGAACAGCTTGCGGTTCAGAATCCTGGTTTCTCGATAGCTCCAGCACCCCCACCGGATCGCAACCGGCCAAATTGCGCTGCCGTACGCCGCAATGACCGCCGTAGCGATCAGAATGCCCGCGAGATCTTTCCGCAACGTTCGGGCAAACTCCGCGCGAACCCAAAGGAGAATGATTGGCGGCAGGCAGAACACCAGCGTGTAGCCAAGATAGGTGTAGTGTTCAAACATGCCTCGTCCTCCGAAGCACCGCCAGAACAACCAGAAACATGAACGCCGTGCCCAGCACGTAGAATCCCAGGAACTCCTCTACCGGCAGGCCTGTGATCCACCAGCCCAGTGTGGGCGCAGTATCGTATCGCCACAGGCCCGTGCGCCAGGACAGCCAATCCCAGAACCATCCAGCGGTAAACACAAAAAACAGAAGCCACAGAGCGGTGTGACGGTACCGCACGATTTCACGACGCATGCGCCATGCGAGCAGGAGCGTGGGCGCCCCGAAAAAGACCAGCAGGAACACGAGATATGGATACATGAGAATCTCCACGAGCCGCCTCCAGTCTACATCAAGTCCTTTATGATGACAAGTACTTTGTATGGAACGAAGAGTCAATGACGCCCCTGGGAAACGGCGCAACTCGCGCTTTTTTGGCGGTATTTGACAGGCGCTGCAAGGTCAGGCGATACTTGGCATAGTCTAACTATGCCAGAACAACCGAGGCGCGATGAGATCCCGCCGGGCACCCTCTACATGCTGATCCTGAGGATGCTCGCTCGCCACGGCGAGTTGCACGGCTACGAGATCGCCAATTGCATTCAGCAGGTATCTGACGAGGTTTTGCAGGTTGAAGAGGGTTCGCTCTATCCCGCACTGCAGCGCATGCTGTTGAAGGGGTGGGTCACCGCCAAGTGGGGCGTGACGGCCGGCAACCGGCGCGCCAGATACTATCAGCTGACGAACCTCGGCCAGAGACAGCTCCGTTCCGAAATGGAGCAATACCAGCGTGTCAGTCTGGCCATCCATAAGGTGCTGCACGCAACTGGATGAGAACTTGCATGACCTGGGTTCGTGAATTCCTACGCCGATTGCATTTCCGAATTCGCGGAGCGCGATTCGATAAGGATCTTGCCGAAGAGATGCGGTTGCACATCGAACTGCGGACGTCAGACCGGCAAGCGCAGGGCCTGTCTACCGAAGACGCGGCAGCTGGGGCCCGGCGACAGTTCGGCAACACCGCTCGTCTTCGTGAGATGAGCAGGGACGCGTGGGGTTGGACGTTCCTCGACAGGCTGCGGCAGGATATTCGCTACGGTGTTCGCGCCCTCGCGGCCCAGCCCGGTTTCACCGCCACCGCGGTGGTCTCCCTGGCGCTTGGCATCGGTGCGGACACTGCGATTTTCAGCATCATCAACGCGGTCATGCTGCGATCGTTGCCAGTGGAAGATCCACAGGCGCTGGTTCAAATCCAACTCGGCGCGGGCGGCGGCGGCGACGAACTGAACACTCCGCTCTGGGAGCAGATCCGGGACAAGCAACGGGCTTTTTCGGGGGTTCTGGCTTACTCCTCGGATCGGTTCGACCTGGCTGAGGCCGGCGAGAAACGACCCGCCCAGGGAATGTGGGTGAGCGGTGGCTTCTTCCGCGTCCTGAAGGTTCCGGCCGTGATGGGACGCACACTCACGCCGGCGGACGACCAATGGGGCGGCGGCCCCGACGGTGCGGTGGCGGTGATCAGTCACGATTTCTGGAAGAGCGGCCTCAACGGCGATATCGGCGTGATTGGGAAGACAATACGATTGAATCGCCAAAGCTTCGTCATTGTGGGCGTGACTCCGCCCTGGTTCAGGGGCCTGGACGCGGATCGCGGTTATGATGTGGCGATTCCGATCGGCTGCCAACCAATCCTCCGACCTGGGGCCAGCCAATCCGACGAGATTCATCATTGGTGGTTGCGGATACTGGGGCGTACCGCTCCGGGAGATAGTCCGAAGCTGGCGCAGCAGCGGATGGAGGCGATCGCGCCCGAGATTTTTCGGGACACCCTCCCGCCGGGACAGAGCGCCCGCGATCAGGCTGCATACCTTAAGTCGGAATTCCTCCTGCGGCCGGCAGGTCTGGGCTTTTCACAAACCAGAGTTCAATACCGGACGGCGTTGTTCGCACTGATGGCCATTGTCGGAATGGTTCTTCTGATCGCGTGCGCAAACATCGCGAATTTGCTGTTGGCCCGCGGCGCCGCCCGCCAAAGGGAACTGTCGGTGCGGATGGCGATCGGCGCCAGCCGCGCCCGCGTGATTCGCCAACTGATGACCGAAAGCCTGCTCCTCGCCATGCTCGGGGCGGCCGGCGGCTTTCTGGTAGCGATGTGGGGGGGCAGAATGGCAGTGAGACTTCTTTCCACCGCGCGCAACCCCCTGGACCTCGGCATCAACCCCGACTTCCGCCTGTTTGCCTTCACGACTGTGGTTGCGGCGCTCACCGCACTTCTATTCGGGCTCGCTCCGGCGTTTCGCGCCACTCGGATCGGGCTGAATGATGTTCTCAGAGAGAACAGCCGGGGCACGCTCACGGGGACTACCAGGGTCACCTTCGGGAGGGTGCTGGTCGCCGGCCAAATCGCGCTTTCGATGGTCCTGCTGGTGGGAGCGGGCCTGTTTTTGGGGACGCTTCAAAACTTGCTGACGGTGGACCCGGGCTTCGACCGGCGCAGCGTCCTGCTGATGAGCGCCGATCTGCCGCAGAGCACCACCGCGCAGCAACGTATCGAGACCTACCGCGAAATCCTCAACCGTCTCCGTACAGTACCGGGGGTGGTGGCGGCGGCGAGCTCGGTTCTGACGCCAATCGATCCCGCGGGCTGGAACCAGCTCACCTATCCGGAAGGGTTCGCGCCCAAGTCGCCGAAAGAGACGGTCGTATTCTTCAATCGGGTTTCGGAGGGCTATTTTCGAACCATGCGGACGCCCCTGCTGATGGGGCGCGAATTCAGCGACCACGATACGCTCAACTCGCCGCGGGTCATCCTCATCAACGCATCGACCGCGCGCGCTTTCTTCGGCAACGAGAATCCGATCGGCAAAACCATCGGCCTCAATAAGCCAGGCAAGAGAAGAGTGCGGGAGACTTACCAGGTGATCGGGGTGGTGAAGGACGCCAAATACAATCGGATCGATGAGCAGCCTCGCAGAATCGCTTACCTGGCGGGAGAGCAAGACCCGGCGCCGGGGACCGGCCTTCGGTATGCGATTCGCTGCGAGAGGGACGCGGACGCTCTAATCCCTTCCATCCGTTCCGCCGTCTCCGGAGCGAATCATGACGTCTCTTTGGAGTTCAGGACGCTGGAGGCTCAGGTGAACGAGTCTCTGCTTCGGCCGCGCCTGGTCGCCGTTCTCTCATCCATTTTCGGAGCGCTCGCGCTGCTGCTGGCCACGGTGGGACTCTACGGCATCACCACCTACTCGGTCGCGCGGCGCAAGAGCGAGATCGGGATCCGAATTGCGTTGGGTGCGCAGCGGCGATCCGTGATCTGGCTGATGCTGAGGGACGTCGCCATCCTGTTGGCAACTGGGATGCTTCTGGGCTGGGTCGCATCGCTGGCTGCGGGCCGGCTGGTGACCAGCTTGCTATACGGGGTGCAGTCAAATGCTCCAGCACCGTTGGCTGGGGCGGCCCTGATACTGGCCGTTGCCACCGCTGTTGCAGCCTACCTGCCGGCGAGGCGGGCGGCGCGGCTCGATCCGATGGCGGCGCTACGAGAGGAATAGACGGTTTGCGATCTGGGAGGTATATGCTGGGATGTGCCTAAAATGAGATCCATACTTCTATGCTTCCTGGTGTGCTCGTGCAGCGTGTGGGCGCAAGCGCCTACCCCGCCCGATGCCAAGGGTTGTTCCGAAAACAAGGTCGTTACCCGGATGCCCGGGTGTTTCATTATGCGCTGCGACTCCAAGGATTTCAGCACGGCCGAAATGCCCCGGAAAGCGTCTGAGAGAGGCCACCAGGTGGAAGGGGAATTCGAGGCTACGGTGTACCGCTGTCCGAGCGGCAAGTCGCCTCTGGAGCTGGGTAGAAACACGGAGGCTGCGTTGAAGAATGCGGGCTTCAATATCCTGTACACCGACGTTTATTCGGGCGGCGCCCGATTCTGGATGACGGCTCAGAAAGGCAGCCAGTGGGTGAAGCTCTACGTTGTCTCGGACGCTTACGAGTTGACCACAGTCAAGCAGAAGCAAATGGAGCAGGTGATGACCGCCGACGCCGACGGGTGGACCCAACAGATCAACCAGTCCGGGCGAGTGAGCGTGTACGGAATCAACTTCGACACGGGCAAATCCACCATCCGCCCCGACTCGGAGCTCGCGCTGAATGAGTTGGTCAAGCTTCTTCAGGCGAATACGTCATGGGCCATGATGGTGGCGGGCCACACCGACAACGTAGGCGCCCAGGCAGCGAACCTCGCGCTGTCGCGGGAGCGCGCTCAGTCGGTGATCTCATGGCTGTCGACTCATGGCGTCGCTGGAGCGCGCCTCGTGCCGGCCGGTTTTGGCGATACCCGCCCGGTCGCGGAAAACAAGGACGAAGCGGGCCGGCAGAAGAACCGCCGCGTAGATCTCGTAAAGATTTATTGAGGGGAAGCTGGCTCCAAGCGGGCGTGCGCCGCGGGCATCAAACCGGCAAATTAATCCCTGTTACATCTGTAACGGAGTCCAGGGGGTACTCGCCAGCTGAACCCATTGAATGAAGGCGCCGCGTCTAATAATTGGGTGCGACCGAGATGAAAAGCGAGGCGAGTGTCTGGGACATAAGCGCCGCGGTAAGGGAGGTAGAAGAATGAAGGATACGCGGCTTAACATGGTTGTTCGGCAGACGCTGGGGATCGCTTGCGCCTTTCTCTTGCTCGTGTTCCCGACCGGCGTGCTATTTGCACAGGAGTCCCAGCAGCCCGCGCCACCTTCGCCTTCTGTACAAGCGCTCTCGCCAGATCAGTTGGACACCCTGGTCGCGCCCGTTGCGCTCTATCCCGACGCGCTGCTCAGCCAGGTGCTGGTGGCAGCCACATATCCGCTTGAGGTGGTTGAAGCGTCACAGTGGCTGCAACATAACCGAAACCTGCAGGGCCAGCAACTGACTGATGCCGCGCTCCAGCAGAATTGGGACCCGAGTATCCAGGCGCTGGTGGTCTTTCCGGATGTCGTCAACCGGCTGAGTTCGGACGTTCGCTGGACTACCGATCTGGGCAACGCGTTTCTGGCCCAACAGGCTGACGTCATGAATGCGGTACAGAGGCTGCGCGCCCAGGCCAGCGCGGCGGGGAAACTGAATTCGAACGCTCAGGAGACTGTCACAACCGAAACGCAAGGGGACCAGTCTGTCATCGACATTCAACCGGCGAACCCGGAAGTCGTTTACGTGCCGGTCTACAACCCCGAGTACATCTGGGGGCCGACCGTCTATGGCTTCTATCCGCCGTTGTACTACCCGGACTACGGTTTTGGTTTTGGATTCGGCTCGGGGATTTACATCGGAGGCTTCTTCAACGGTCTGGGATGGGGCGGTTGGGGCTGGGGACCGAACTGGTTCAACCGCACGATCTTTCAGAACGACTACTTCTTCAACCACTATGGTTTTCATGGCGTTTATGGCGGCGATCGTGACGACCGCCGTGGGATCTGGGAACATGATCCGGAGCACCGGTTGGGTGTGGCATACCCCAACCGGGGACTTGCCACCCGTTACGGCGGTGCCAGTGTAGGATTCGCCGGTGGGGCGAACCGTGTCCAATCTCCGCAATCTCAACCGGGTGTCCGATCCCTGGCGCCCCAGGGCAATCGCGAGCCAGCCGGCAACTGGCAGCGCTTCAGCGGGCCTCGAGCGGGGACCATCCAGGGTCAGCGCAGCGCTCCCGCAACCCGGCAGACCCCGAATTCAGGCGCCGCCGCAGGCAGCGGCGCCAGCCAGCGGGGCCGTTTTGGAAGTTCCGGTTCGCAGCCGGCTTATCGCCCCAGCCCGACCTATGGCGGCGGCAGTGGGTACCGCTCGGCTCCTTCCTACGGTGGCAGCGTCGGCGGAAACCGCAGCGTACCCAGTTATCGACCCAGCCCGTCGTATGGCGGTGGCGGGTTTCGCTCCGCTCCTTCTTACGGAGGGGGCTCTGGCGGTGGCGGCTTTCGCGGAGGTGGTGGCAGTTCCCGCGGCGGTCGCCGCTAATTCCCACTAACGGCGCGGAGAGTGCCTACCCAGGCCGGATGCCGGGCTTAAGCGCACCAAGGTGAAGCTTGCGCTACGCGCGGGCGGTTGACCGCACGCGCCTGCTGTGATAGCTTGTCGCTTTGGGCTTTTTCCTATTAGCAGATCCGGAAGTCTTTTTACTTAAGCCGAATATTCGATGGATGCACTCTTAAACGACCTGGGTGGGCTCTTGCTGAGCGCCATCCCGACCTTCGTCCTGCTGATCGCACTGCACTTCTATTTGAAGGGCATGTTCTTCGCCCCTTTGGATCGGGTCCTTGAACAGCGCCGGCAGGCTACGGAAGGCGCGCGAAGCGCGGCCCAGGCGAGTCTCCAGCAAGCATCCGAGAAAGCCGCCGAATACGAGGCCGCCATCCGCGCCGCTCGCGGCGAGATCTACAAAGAGCAGGAGGCTGCCCGGAGCAAGCAGCGGATGGAACAAGCCGGCGCGCTCGAAGCGGTGCGGCGCGAAACCATGGAATTGGCCCGGCAGGCGCGCGTGGATTTGGCCGCCGAGGTCGCCCTCGCCAAAGAATCGCTCGCGGGCCAGAGCGAGCAACTGGCGGGCGCAATCGCCGAATCCATTCTGAAGGGGACGCGAAATTGAGACGGCTCCGTTTCACGCGCTGGTTTCTGCTGGCGGCTCTGGCGGCGGGCTTGCTTCTGGCTCAACATTCGACGCCGGCGGAAGGCGAGGCCGAAGAGGGGAAGGCTTCGACCGAGCTGATTTGGAAGTCGGTCAACTTCCTCATTCTGGCCGGACTGCTGGGTTATTTCATCCGCAAGAAGGCCGGCGCCTTCTTCATTTCCCGCACCCAAGCCATCCGGAAGGACATCGACGAAGCCGGCCGGCAGCGCCGCGAGGCCGATCAGCGCTTTGCCGAAATCGAGGCCCGGCTAAAGAACCTCGACGCCGAGATCGAAGGGCTTCGACAGAGCGCGCGCGGGGAGATGGCGGCCGAGAGCGAGCGCCTGCGCCAGGAGACCGCCGACGGGCTCCGGAAGATTCGCGAGCAGTCCGCGCAAGAGATCTTGAGCGCCGCCAAAGCGGCCCGGCACGAGGTGAAGACTTACGCCGCGGATCTGGCCATCGGCCTGGCGGCGGGCAAGATCCGGGCCGGCCTGACCGCTCAAGCGGATGAACGTCTGATCCTGGCGTTTCTGAATGATATCGAGAAAGTTCCCGGCGGCAAGCCCGCGACGGAGTTGAACTAGCGTATGGCACTGGCGGCTTCCCGATATGCGCGGGCGCTGGCGGATCTGACGCTCGATCCCGCGCGTGGACTTGACCCGGAGGCCGTGGTCGCCGAGTTGGCGGTTTTCGAGCAGGCCCTGAGCGGCTCGGCGGATCTTCGCGCCGTGCTGCTTTCACCCGCGGTTCAGCCCTCCCGCAAGCGGGCGGTCGTCGAGCGCCTGGCCACCCCAGCCGGGCTGTCGCGGCTGGTAAAGAACTTTCTCTACGTCCTGATCGACCACCGGCGCACGGCGATGCTGGACGAAATTCTGGAGGCGTTCCGCTCGGTCATCGATGAGCGGACCGGCGCGGTCGGGGCCGGGATCGTGGCCGCCCGCGAATTGAACGGCGAGCAGCGCGCCAGGATCGCCGGCGGGTTGGGGCGGCTGACGGGAAAGCGCGTGCGCTGCGCGTTCTCTATGGACGAAGATCTGATCGGCGGCATGACCGCGCGGATCGGCTCGACGATTTATGACGGTTCGGTGCGGGGTCAGTTGGAGACACTGCGCCGGAGATTGACGGAATAATAAGGTTATGTCTCAGATTCGAGCAGACGAAATCGCGCGGGTGCTGCGCGATGAGATTGACAATTACGAGAAGGCCGTCAGCGTGTCCGAGACCGGCTATGTCATCTCGGTCGGCGACGGCATCGCCCGGGTCCACGGCCTGGAACTGGCCATGGCGGGCGAGCTGATCGAGTTCCCGCACGGCGTATCGGGCATCGCGCTGAACCTGGAAGAAGACCAGGTGGGCATCGTGCTGCTCGGCGAGTGGCAGGAGATCAAGGAAGGCGACGAGGCGCGGCGCACCGGCCGCATTATGTCGGTTCCCGTGGGTGAAGCGCTGGTGGGCCGCGTGGTGGACTCGCTGGGCCAGCCGATCGACGGCAAGGACCCGATCGACACCGACAAGTTCATGCCCATCGAGAGGCTGGCGCCGGGCGTCGTGGACCGGCAGCCCGTTCGGGAGCCGCTGCAGACCGGCATCAAGGCCATCGACGCCATGATCCCCATCGGGCGCGGCCAGCGCGAACTGATCATCGGCGACCGCCAGACCGGCAAAACCGCCATCATTCTCGACACGATCCTCAATCAGAAAGGCCGCGACGTCATTTGCATCTACGTCGCCATCGGGCAAAAGCGCTCCACCGTGGCGCAAGTGGTCAAGACGCTGGAAGACAACGGCGCCATGGACTACACCATCGTAGTGGCCGCCACGGCTTCCGATCCGGCGCCGATGCAGTACATTGCGCCCTTTTCCGGGTGCGCGATGGGCGAGTTCTTCCGCGACAGCAAGCGTCACGCAGTGTGCTTCTACGACGATCTGTCCAAGCACGCGGCCGCCTACCGCGAGATCTCGCTGCTGCTGCGCCGGCCGCCGGGACGTGAAGCTTTCCCCGGCGACGTCTTTTATCTTCACAGCCGGTTGCTCGAGCGCGCGTCGAAGCTCTCCGACCCGCTGGGTGGCGGTTCGCTGACGGCGCTGCCGGTCATCGAGACCCAGGCCGGCGACCTCTCGGCCTACATCCCGACCAACGTCATCTCGATCACTGACGGGCAGATCTTCCTCGAGACCGACATGTTCAACTCGAACGTGCGGCCGGCCATCAACGTCGGCGTATCGGTCAGCCGCGTGGGCGGCAACGCCCAGGTGAAGGCCATGCGCCAGGTGGCGGGCAGCCTGCGCCTGGACCTGGCCCAGTTCCGCGAGCTGGCCGCTTTCGCCCAGTTCGGCTCGGATCTCGACAAGTCCTCGCTGGCGCAATTGAACCGGGGCCGCCGCCTGGTGGAGATTCTGAAGCAGGGCCAGCACCACCCGCTGCCAGTGGAAAAACAGATTCTCATCATCTTCGCCGGCACCAGCGGGCTGCTCGACGATCTCCCGCTGGAGCAATGCCGGGAGTTTGAAGAAGAATTGTACCGGTTCACGGAGAACTCGCGGCCAAAGGTGCTCACCCAGATCGCGGAGAAGAAGGTGCTGGACGATGCGCTGCGCGCCGAGGTCCAGTCGCTCCTGAAGGAGTTCAAGGAGCGGTTCGTTTCCGAGCACAAGAAGAGCTGACCGCCCCAAATTGACAGATGCCCAGTCTTATCGACATTCGGCGCCGCATCCGCTCGGTGAAGAGCACGCAGCAGATCACCCGCGCCATGAAACTGGTTTCGGCGGCGAAACTGCGGCGGGCGCAGGACCGCGTGTTGTCCGCCCGCCCTTATTCGGCCATGCTGGCGAGGCTGCTGGCCGACGTGGCGCGGGCCGCGCAAACCGACGAGCGCCTGGTCCACCCGCTGCTGGCCGAGCGCGAGGAGCAGCGCGTCCAGTTGATCGTCATCACCGCGGACCGCGGTCTGGCCGGTGCGTTCAATTCGAATCTCATCAAGGCCGCGCAGCAGTTCCTGGGGGATCACGCCAGCCAGCCGGTGGAGATGGAAATCATCGGGCGCAAAGGCCGCGACTTTTTCCGCAAGCGCCAGGCCGCCATCAGCGGCGAGCATGTGGGCCTGACCGAGAAGGTGACCTACCCATACGTGGCGGAGATCGCCAAGCGGGTAATCGAGCGCTTCTCGGCGGGCGAAATCGACGCGGTCTGCCTGCTCTACAACGAGTTCAAGAGCGTCATGGCGCAGCGGCTGGTGGTGGACCGGATTCTGCCGGTCGCGCTGCCCCCCGAGGCCGAAGCGATCGAGTATATCTACGAGCAGCCGCCGGCCGAACTGCTGGCGAAGCTGCTCCCACGCTACGTGGAGATCGCGATCTATCAGGCCCTGCTCGAATCCGGGGCCGCGCAGCAGGCTGCGCGGATGACGGCCATGGACGCCGCCACGTCGAACGCGTCCGAGATGATCGGCGACTTGACGCTCTACATGAATCGCGTCCGGCAGGCCAGCATTACCAGAGAAATCATAGAAGTTGTCAGCGGCGCAGCAGGAGTGGAGTAGATGCAAACCGAAACAACGAACCACGTTTTTGGCAAGGTCATTCAGATAGCCGGTCCGGCCGTGGACATTCAGTTCCCGGAAGGGAAGATTCCCGTGATCTACACGGCGATCCGGATCACGAGCGAGGGCTTTAACGTCCCCGAGCCCATCGACGTCATCGTCGAAGTGGCGCAGCACATCGGCGAAGGCCGCGTGCGCACCATCGCGCTCAAGCCGACCGACGGCATGGTGCGCGGCATGAAGGCCGAGAGCCTGGGACGCCCCGTCACGGTGCCGGTTGGCAAGGAGACGCTGGGGCGCGTGCTGAACGTCATCGGCGAGCCGGTGGACCGCATGGGTCCCGTCGATGCGCACCAGTTCTACTCGATCCACCGGCCGGCGCCGAGCTTCGAGGACCAGTCTACCGAGTTGAAGATGTTCGAGACGGGCATCAAGGTGGTGGACCTGCTGGAGCCGTACTTGAAGGGCGGCAAGATCGGCCTGTTCGGCGGCGCGGGCGTGGGCAAGACCGTCATCATCATGGAGTTGATCCACAACATCGCCCTGCACCACGGCGGTGTATCGGTCTTCGCCGGCGTGGGCGAGCGCACTCGCGAGGGCAACGACCTGTGGCTCGAGATGCAGGAGTCCGGCGTCATCGACCCGAAGGACTGGCGGAAATCCAAGTGCGCCTTGATCTACGGCCAGATGACCGAGCCCCCCGGAGCGCGCCTGCGCGTGGGGCTGACGGGCCTGACCGCCGCCGAGTACTTCCGCGACGAGGAAGGCCAGGACGTGCTGCTGTTCATCGACAACATTTTCCGCTTCACTCAAGCGGGCTCCGAGGTGTCCGCGCTGCTCGGGCGCATGCCTTCGGCCGTGGGCTACCAGCCCAACCTGGCCACCGAGATGGGCGAGTTGCAGGAGCGGATCACGTCCACGAAGAAGGGCTCCATCACTTCGGTGCAAGCCATCTACGTGCCGGCCGACGATTATACCGACCCCGCGCCGGCCACGACCTTTGCTCACCTGGACGCGACGACGAACCTCTCCCGCTCGATCGTGGAGCTGGGAATTTACCCGGCGGTGGATCCGCTGGCATCGACATCGCGCATTCTCGACCCCCTGGTGGTGGGCGAAGAGCATTACCAGACGGCGCAGGCGGTGAAGCAGATTCTGCAGCGGTACAAGGATTTGCAGGACATCATCGCCATTCTGGGTATAGACGAGCTTTCCGACGACGACAAGCTGACGGTTTCCAGGGCGCGCAAGATCCAGAAATTCCTCTCGCAGCCGTTCAACGTGGCCGAGGCCTTTACCGGACGCAAGGGAAAGTACGTGAAGGTGGCCGATACGGTCCGCGGCTTCAAAGAGATCGTCGAAGGCAAGCACGATGAGATTCCCGAGCAGGCTTTCTACATGCAGGGAGCCATCGAGGACGTGCTGGAGGCGGCCGAGCAGTTGAAGAACACGGCGGCTTAAGGCGGTATGGCGGAGACATTCGAGCTCGAAATAGCGACTCCCGAGCGGCTGCTGGTGCGTGAGCCGGTGGAAGAGGCCGAGATTCCTTTGACCAACGGCTACATCGGGGTGCTGCCGCGGCACGCGCCGCTGCTGGGCGAGGTGGGCGCCGGCGATCTGTCCTACTCGGCCGAAGGGCGGCGGCGTCACATGGCCGTGGCCGGCGGCTTCGTGGAAGTTACCTGGGGTCATGTGCGCGTGCTGGTCGACTCTGCCGAGAGGGCCGACGATATCGACCTGGCGCGCGCCGAGGCGTCGCGGCAGCGGGCGCTGGACCGGCTGAGCAGCCCGAAGCAGGATCTCGACGTGGCCCGGGCGCTGAAAGCCTTGGAGCGAGCGCAGGCCCGAGTGGACGCCGCGAAGAACAAGTGAAGTGCGGTAGAATCAATATAAATCGGGCCGTGGCGCAGCCTGGCTAGCGCGCTTGCTTGGGGTGCAAGAGGTCCCGAGTTCAAATCTCGGCGGCCCGACCAGCCAAACTCATGCGGGGATGAGGGACAACAGACGCTCCACGGAGAAGTTGCCCGACTGCCCGCGCATCAGACCCGAAACGTGAGGTTGTCTGATGCCGAGTATCTCCCCAGCCGCCGCCTGGGTGAGTCCGCGGCTTCTGATAAGCCGGTAGATTTGCAGCGTGAGGCGCGCCTTGACCTGCTCGCGTTCGGGATTGGGAAAGCCCAGGCGATGCCTCTCTTCGACTTCTTCTGAGAGGCGTGCAGCACGAAAACCGCCTCCTGGAAGGGGTACCACGATCCCCAGCACGGCGCGTTTACAGGCTTGCGGAAAGTCATTTGCGACGCAGTACAGTAGTACGCGCCACCTTCGATGGTGGGCTCATTCTGGTTTCCGACCAGGTAGCCACGCTGGAAATCTTGGTTGAATTCCAGTAGTTTTCCCAGTTCCAAACTCCCAGACATTCGGACAGAATTAATTAGGAGACGCCAGGACATCGGATAAGCGCGGCCCGCCCACGTAGACGGCTTGCAAGTGTAAGAGCTGGAGGAATTGGGGCGATGCGGAAAAGTGTTCTATTTATCTCATCTTCGGCCGACGACGCCAACGCCGTATCTCGGATGCTGGTGGGTATAGCCAGCTCATGCGAACGCGTGCCGACCTTGAGCACGGCCCGCCAGAAGCTCGAAGCCGGGACCTTTGGGGCTGTGCTCACGGACGTCCACCTGGAGGACGGAACCTGGCTAGACGTGGTCCGGCTGGCCGGACAAGCCGGGCACGGTCCGGCCGTGATTGTGGCCAACGAACTGGCCGACACCCGGTTCTGGCTGGATGCACTCGATCTGGGCGCGTATGACGTGCTGTCTAAGCCGTTCTACCGCGACGAGGTGCAATGGACCATGGCCAACGCGCTGCACGAACCCCCACGGCTGATGGGATCGATGCCGGTGGCATGACGGTCCTTCCGGACCTATGGCTGGGCGGTGGGTGGCGATGATCCGTGTACTGTGTTACTCGAACGACCTGAAGCTTCAACTCCTGTTGGGGCCCGCCCTGGGACCGGGCTATGCGCTGAAGGTGGATTCGGATCAGGCCCAAGTAAAGCAGCTTGTGGCTGAAGGGCAATCGGACGTCTTAATCCTGGACTTCGATTCTAACTGCGGCTCCGTCGAAGACGGCCTGCAGTTATTTGACTCGATCGCGGACTCCGGCATTCCGGTGGTTGTGATGACCGACGATGCCCGCCGCTCAGCGACATTGGATTTGATTCAGCGGGGCGCTTACGATTACTTCCGGAAGCCTCCCTCCATGACCGAACTGCGAGTCGTACTGGGCCGCGCCTACGAGCGGATCGCCTTAAAGCGAGAGCTGGACAAGACCAAACGCAGACTCCATGAGGCGTCTTCCTGCGACGGCATGGTGGGGTCCAGCGCTCCAGCCCAGACGGTCTACAGTCTGATTCGCCGGGTGACGAATCTGAACGCTCCGGTGCTCATCCGAGGCGAGAGCGGCACGGGCAAGGAACTGATCGCCCGCGCCATCCACAACCTGGGCAACCGGGCTAAGCACCCGTTTGTCGCGGTGCCGTGCGGCGCGTTCCCCGAGACCCTGATAGATGCCGAGTTGTTCGGTCACGAGAAGGGAGCCTTCACCGGCACCGCGGGCGCCCGCGAGGGCTATATGCAGCAAGCCGGAGAGGGCACGCTGTTCCTGGACGAAATCGGCGAGCTCAGCCCTCAAACCCAAGTGAAGCTCCTCCGCGTGCTGCAGGAGAGGGAGTTCTGCCGGCTGGGAAGCTGCAAGCTCATCCCGCTGCGGGCGAGAGTGGTCACGGCGACCCACCGCGGGCTGGAGAAGATGGTCGAGGCCGGCACGTTTCGGATGGATCTGTTGTTTCGCCTGAATGTCATGACCATCGAGGCCCCCCCGTTGCGCGAGCGGCCCGACGACATCCCCTTACTCGCCCAGCACTTCCTGACGGAGTCCAGCGCCGCTTTTCAGAAACCGATGCGGGAGATCACCCCGGCGGCGATGGACCTGCTGGCGGCGTATGACTGGCCGGGCAATGTCCGCGAACTCGAGAACGTGGTGCAGTCGGCCATCATCCTGGCGAAGGATGACACCATCCAACCCGAGGACCTGCCCCGCAGCCTTCAACAGACCGTCCCGCGCGCGGCCAGTGAAACGGAAGAGCTGTCGTTCGAGGATCAACTGTGGGAGTACAAGCTCGAACTCGCCAACCGCGCGCTGGCCAAGTGCAACGGCAACAAGACCCTCG
This sequence comes from Bryobacterales bacterium, assembly GCA_963734625.1. Taxonomy (GTDB): domain Bacteria; phylum Acidobacteriota; class Terriglobia; order Bryobacterales; family Bryobacteraceae; genus CAVTHW01. Next base: position 802,824 of record CAVTHW010000003.1, read on the forward strand.
CGGCGCGCAGTCTGCAGATCTCCCGGGCATACTTCCACCGCTTGATTCGTCCTTCAGGGGATGCGAGCGCCGCCTGAAGTCCGGCACCCCCGAGAGGTTCGTTGGAAGGGCGCCAGAGTGACCAGTTTCACCGCCTGGTCGCGGGTTGCCGCAAGCTTGGCATGACCATCACGGCGAGAACGGATTCGCACTCGTGCCTCGATGATGCGGCCGCCGCGCATCCTGAATGGCTGAATATCGATGAGAACGGCAAACCGCGCAGGCACATGAATATGCCGGAAACGCGGTTAACAACGTGCCCGTTGGGCCCTTACAATCTCGACTTCATGACCCAGGTGCATCGCCTGCCAGCGCCTGTTTCGCGCCTACAGCGGTCTGGTTCTGCCACGGGGCACGAACCAACATGATCCGGCGGCCATTCGCTACGCGGTGTGGACCAAGGTGCGCCTTGATCCGTCGAGAATCTGAACGAGCTCGCGCCGACGGCGCAAGAAGCCGCTCCTTGTGATAGCCGGAAGCACGCTATGAACGGCTCTGGCACGGCGAGAAATACATGCGCAACGTGGGGCCCCTTGCCCGGGTCGCGGTGAGCGGGCCCGGCATTATGGATGTGACCTGTTGGCGGCAAGCCGCTGCGATGACGGTGCACATGGTCAACTGCACCAACCCGTTCATGCTGAGATCCGCGTACCGGGAGGCGATTCCAATTGGCGCCCAGCGGGTGAGCATCCGGGTTCCGCAGAGCACAACGGCGCGCGGCGTGCGGCTACTGGTCAGCGGGCAGGTTGAACCTCACGGCTACTTCCATCGTCGATAACGAGGTGGCGGCGATCGATCTCTGATCGCCGTGTTGAGGCGTGGGTGTATGCTTCTAGTGATGACGAGACCAGCCAGAAAGCTGTTGCTCCACCTGCCGCTTTTGGCCGCATTCCTGTCCGCTGCTCTAGTCGGTGAAGCCGCCGCGCAGCCGCCGGCCGCTGAATGGCGGTCGCTGTTCGACGGCAAATCTCTGGCGGGCTGGCGGGAGACGCCGTTCACCGATCGCGGGCCGGTGCGCGTTGAGAATGGAACGATCATCCTGGGCGCCGGCGAAATGACGGGGATCACCTGGACTGGCGGGTTTCCGAAGTCCAATTTCGAAGTTCGTTTCGAAGCCGCGAGATTGCAAGGCGGCGATTTTTTTGCCGGCCTGACGTTCCCGGTGGGGGAGTCGTTCTGCACTCTAATTGTCGGCGGCTGGGGCGGCGGGGTAGTGGGATTGTCCAACGTGGACGGCTGGGCCGCATCGGACAACCAGACCTACCAGTGGCGGGAGTACGAGACCGGCCGGTGGTATGCAATTCGGCTACGGGTGACCGATGAGCGAATCCAGGCCTGGATCGACAACGTAGAGGAGATCAATCTCCCCTTGGCAGGACACCGGATCAATCTGCGGTTTGGCGAGATCAAATTGTCCGCGCCTTTTGGATTGGCGTCGTACTGGACCACCGCGGGCTTACGTAAACTCGAGTACCGGCTCCTGCCGCGCTCTTCCGGCAATGTAAACCAAACTGATTGATCTGGTGCGGCTTCAGTGGTAAGAGATACGGAGGGCATCTCGGGTTTCGCAAAGAATAACCGCCCCACGGGTGCTATGATCAGGGACATCCTGACGCGAGGGCAGCGAGAGATAGATAGAGGAAAGGGAGTGCAGGATTATGCAACGACGTGATTTCGTGAAATCGGTCGCAGGCGGGTTGACCATCCTGCCCAGCGGCACGCTTTTTGGGCAGAACGCGCCCAGCAACAAGCTGAATGTCGCTCTCATCGGCGTTTGGGGGCGAGGAACCGCGCACTACAGACATCCTCAAGACCCAGAACGTGGTGGCGATTTGCGACGTGAACGAGAACCGCCTGAAAGAGGGCGTCCAGATTTTCCCGGGCGCCAAGACCTACTGGGATTGGCGCCCGTTGCTTGATCAGAAGGACGTTGAAGGCGTGATCATCTGCACCGCGGATCACCACCACGCCTTGATCGCCAACTGGGCATTGAATCGCGGCATGCACGTCTATTGCGAGAAGCCGCTGGGAATCTGTGTCGACGAAGTGCGCACAGTGCGCGCGAACTATCTCAAGCAGAGAGCCAAGGTGGCCACGCAGCACGGCACCCAGCGTCACGCCTTTCCGAACTTCGAGCGCGTACGTGAGCTGATCCTGGACGGAGCGATTGGCGAACTGCAGACCATATCCGGCTGGGACAGCCCGCCAGCTCCCCAGGCCCGGTTACCCGGCCGGCGAAACAGCGCCGCCGTCATTCTTTCATTACGACCAGTGGATCGGGCCATCGCCCTTCCATCCCTACAGTCCGCAGTACTTCGGGGGCACCAACGGGATGAATTGCCTGTCGTGGAACATGTACAGGGACTTCGGCGTGGGCCAGATGGGCGACATGGGCGCCCATACGATGGATCTGCTTTGGAACGCAATCGATGCGGGCGCTCCGACGGCCATCGAGGTGGATCAGGAGGTCAGCGACAAGTACGACCCCAACATCAACCCGGTCAAGCTGAAGGTGACTTTCGAGCATCCAAAGAATAGCTGGCGCGGGCCGGTCAAGGTGGTTTGGTACCAGGGTGGCCTGAAGCCGAATCCGCCCCGGAGCTACGTTGATGTGACGAGAGTCGGGAACGGAGCGATTTTTGAAGGCACCAAGGGTTCCATCGTCTGCGATTTCAACAGCCGGTTGATCATTCCCAACAACGACGATGGAGACATGACCTATTACCGGCGGCGCACCAAGGAACAGCTTCTCCCGCTGGTCGGCGGCACGGGGCAAGTCTCCGGCGGAACGGGCGGCGGCGGTGCTCGCGGCGGCGCGGCAGCGGTGCTCGCGGTGGCGCTGCAGTCGGTGCTCGCGGTGGCGCGGCAGCCGGCGCTCGCGGGGGCGCTGCCGGCGCTCCTGGTGGCGCGGCGGCGGGCGCTCGCGGCGGCGCTGGCGGCGCACAAGCCGGCCGTGGCGGTGGTGGTGGTATGGGGGGACAAATGGGTCCCGACGGTTTCCCAGTGATAACGCTTCTTGAGGGGGGCATTCCGCCCGCATTGGGTCTTCCCAATCCAGGACTTCGACAGGCTCAGGCCGGTCGCGGCGGCGGCGGCGGTAGTCAGGACGTCTTCCAGCAGGAGTGGTTCGACGCTTGCATGGGCAAGAACAGCGGCGTCGTGCATGGCACCAGCTCGAAGACTCACTGCGACTTCGATTACTCCGGCACGATGATGGAGCAGATGCTGCTGGGTCTGGTGGCGCACCGCGCGGGCAAGAGACTGGTCTACGATCCGGCTACCGGCCGCGTGACCAACATGCCCGAAGCCAACGACTGGCTCAAGCGCACGTACCGCCAGGGCTGGACATTGAACGGCTGACGGAGTCAGAAGTCCCGCAGGCGGAGCATTGCCCGCCGGTATTTGGCAGGCGGACTTCCGAAGGCCCCGCTGAACACCGTGGTCAAGTGCTGCACCGATTTGAAACCCGTCTTGACGGCGATTTCCTTGAGGGACAGAGCCGTATCTGGAATCAGCCGCATGGCCCGCTCCAACTGCGCTCCCCGGATTGCCGCGCGAATGGTCCGGCCCAATGCGCTCTTGAAGTGGCTATCGAGCCCGGAGCGGGATCTTCCCACCGCCTTGGCCACATCTTGCGCCTGAATCCCGTCACAGCAGTGTTCCCAGACATAGCGCATGGCTTCAGCGACGCTTCGATCTTCAACGGCGAGAACGTCCGTAGACCTGCGCGCGACTGTGCCCGTCGGATCGACGACCACTTTCATCCGGCGGGGCTTGCGACCCGACATGAGCCTGTCCAGCAGCGCGGCGGCCTCGTATCCGATTCGTCGTGAACCTTGTTCGATGCTGCTGAGCAGCGGGGAACTGAGCTGGCAGAGAAGTTCGTCGTTGTCGACACCGATCACCGCCACTTCACCCGGCACTTGCAGCCCGGTGGTGCGGCAGACTTCCAGGACCAGGCGGGCGCGTTGATCGTTGTCGGCCATCAGCCCCACCGGCTTGGGGAGCGAAAGCAGCCACGCGCCGAGAGCGTCTTCCAGAGTCTCCCAATTCTGGACAGCCTCGCGCCTATCGCGGTATGGCTGGCAGCGATGTCCTTTCTCTTTGACGCGCTTGGAGAACGCATGCTCTCGTTCCACCGACCACCCGTTGATGCGAGTCCGGATACCGCCATAAAACGCGAAGTGGCCGAATCCGCGGTCGAGCAGGTGATCCGCCGCCAAGCGAGCGATCGCCCGGTTGTTGGTGAAGAAGTACGGAATGTGGAACGCTGGATCGTACCACCCGTAGCCGCTGCCAAAAGCCACCGTGGGCAAACTTGCAGCCAACACCGCGCGCACCACCCGGGGATCGTCAAAATTGGCGATGATGCCGTCGCCCGGCCATGCGGCCAGCTTGGGAAGCCGCTGGTCTTTGAGCGCGGTCTCCTCGAGATAGACGCTCCACGGAGCACCTTGCCGCAGGTATGCCGCGACGCCAGCCATCACCTTCAAGTCGTACGCCCGCGTGGCATCGTAGATCAGGGCGACGTGGCGCACGCCGGACGACATGGATTCGTTGAGCAACCCGCTTTGAGTGTACCAAAATCTATAAATGCATTATGGAAAGATGTAAGTCAGAGTGATTGATTCGCCTCGGCGCCGATGCTAGAATCATCTAGCGCGGCTGGAGACGGAACTATGATATTCGGCATTCACTCGATGTTGTTTCGGGAGACTTTCATTGAGAAGGACCTGCCTCTTCTCGACAAGTGCAAGAAGATGGGATTCGACGCGGTTGAGATCATCCCGTTCGATCCCGACCATTTTCCCGCTGCCAAGGTGAAGGCGGCGGCCGCCGGCCTCGGTCTAACCATCAATACTGGCTATGGCATGCCGGAGCAGTACAACGTCATTTCGCCCGACCCGGCCGTGCGGAAGGCGGGCTTCGAGTTTTCCAAACGTCTGGTCGACCTGAGCAACGAGGCGGGCGCGAAGGTTTTCGGCGGCGCCATTTATTGCGGATGGGGCTATCTCACGGGCAAGATGCGGACGGCCGACGAGTGGAAATGGGGTGTGGACAACTATCGCGCCATCGCCGAATACGCCCGAAGCACCTCCGATTTGATTCTGGGGATTGAACCCCTGAACCGCTTCGAGTCGCACTTCATCAACACCGCGGCCGACGCCGTAAAGTTCATCGAGGAGATCGGGCTGCCCAACGTGAAGGTTCATCTCGATACCTTCCACATGATTCGCGAAGAAGACAACTTCGCCGGAGCCGTGCGCGCGGTTGACGGCCACCTTGGATACATACACGCATGCGAAAACCAGCGCGGAATCCCCGGTTCGGGTCTGGTGCCGTGGCGCGAGTTCTTCGGCGCTCTCCGGCAGATAGGCTATGACGACTGCGTCACTATCGAGTCTTTCGATCCCAATACCGAAGGCGCCGCAAAGCTGTGCTGCATTTGGCGCAAGATGGCGGATTCAGGGGAGCAACTTGCCACCGAGGGCCTGCGCTTTCTCAAGAGCGTCTACAAGGAGACATAGATGAGCCAATTCCGATTTTCGGCCGGCCCGTGGAATGTGCATGAAGGCCGGGACGCTTTTGGTCCGGAGGTTCGTTCGACCATCCCTTTCGTCGAGAAGGTGAAGAAGTTCAGGGAGATCGGATTCTCCGCCGTCCAGTTTCACGATGATGACGCCGTGCCGGATATGAACGATCTGTCCGAGGCCGAAATCCGCCAACGGGCGCGGCAGGTCAAGACGATTCTCGACGACCAAGGAATGCTGGCCGAATTCGTGGCGCCGCGCCTGTGGGAGGATCCCCGAACCGTCGACGGCGCCTTCACCTCCAACGATCCCGGCCATCGCGAATTCGCCATCTGGCGCGCCCTGCGCTCGGTGGACATAGCGCGGGAACTGGGCTGCAACAAGATTGTCTTGTGGCTGGCTCGGGAGGGCACCCTCTGCTACGAGTCCAAGAATCCGATTCAGGGTGTCCGGTGGCTGATCGAGGCCCTGGACAAGATTCTGGCTTATGACAAAGAGATTCTGGTGCTGATCGAGCCCAAGCCGAATGAGCCCATCGACCGCAGCTTCTGCCCCACGCTGGGGCACGTGATGGCGCTGGCGGAGCGGACAATTGCTCCGAACCGCGTCGGTGGACTGCTGGAGAGCGCGCACGCGACACTGGCCGGCTTGGATCCGGCCAACGAGATCGCGTTCGGGCTGGCGCTGGGCAAGCTGTGGGGTGTGCACCTCAATGACCAGAACGGTCTGAAGTACGACCAGGACAAGGCTTTTGGAGTCGAGAACCTGCGACAGGCGTTCAACCAGGTAAAGGTGTTGGTCGAGAACGGGTACGGAAACAACGGCGAGTACATCGGGCTGGATGTCAAGGCGATGCGCACCCAGAAGGTTGAGGACTCCTATCGGCACCTGGAGAACAGCATAGGGATCTTCCGGTTGCTGGAGGCCAAGGCGCGCCGCTTCGATTACGAGTTCCAGAAGCAATGCGTGGACGCCCGCGACTACGAGCGGCTCGAGATGTACGTCATCGAATTGTTGATGACTGGCTAGGCTCCAAAGTGTCGGCGCGGAAGCGGTAGACGGGTCAAGGCCCTGACGGCGATGGACAATGGCGCTGGTTCATTCAGTTCCGACGATGAGCCTTTCAGCACCATACCAACGCTACTTGCGGCTGCTGGAGGTCGACGGCCTCCCGGCAGGCCTGGAAGGCCTGAGGCGAATCGTACACCAGCACCTGTTGAGGGTGCCGTTTGAGAATGTGTCGAAACTCCTTCTGCTGGAAGCGGAGGGCGCCGGTCGGACCACCGCGCTGCCGGAGTTCCTCCACGGGATCGAGCACATGGACCTCGGCGGCACCTGTTACACCAGCAACCCATTTCTAGCCGAGTTGTTGCTTGCTCTGGGCTATGACGCGGATCTGTTGGGTGCGGACATGGATCAGCCGAATGTCCACACGTGCGTCCGGGTCCGGCTCGGTTCGGTGGCATATCACGTCGATGTCGGTTATGCCGCGCCCTTGCGACAACCGATGCGGCTGGATCAACTCCCGCACCAAATCGTCCATGGCGACACGCGCTACGTATTGGAACGGCGCAGCAACGGCGAGTGTCATTCGATGACGGTGTTTTGCCGTGAAGAGAAGGTGCACGGGTACGTGGTCCACGGGCCGCCGCGGACGCTGGATTTCTTTCGGCCGATCATCCTGGACTCCTATGTCGCCGGCAGAATGTTCACGAGTTCATTGCGCGTCACGCGTTTCTTCGAGGACGGCGTGGTGGAGTTGAAGGGCCCGCGCTTGACGAGTTACCGGAGCGGGATCCACAGTGAAACCGAATTGCACAGCCTCGAAGAACTGGTGTCAGCCGTGACGGACTCCCTCCTGATGCCTCGCTGCCCCATTGAGAAGGCGGTCCGGATCCTGGAGCGCCTCACCGGCAAGCCGTTCTTTGCCGGGTAAACCGGCGTCTACGCGCCCTATTCGTAGCGCAAGGCCACCACGGGGGCGACCCTGGCGGCGCGGCGGGCCGGAACCAGGGTGGCGACGAGCGCCACGGCGGCCAGCACCAGCGCCACGCCGATGAAGGTCAACGGGTCGCCGGCGTTGACCCCGTAGAGCATGCCGGTCATGAGGCGGGTGAGCCCGAAGGAGGCGGCCAGCCCGATGGCCAGGCCGGCCAAAACGGGAAGCATGGCCTGGGTGACGACAACCTTCAGCACATCGGCCTGACCGGCCCCGAGCACCATGCGGATGCCAATCTCGCGGGTGCGCTGCGCGACAGTGTAGGAGATCACCCCGTAGATCCCGACCGCGGCCAGCAACAGCGCCAGCCCAGCGAAGATGCCCAGGAGCAGCATGGAGAAGCGCCGGTCCGCGATGGACGCCGAGACGATCTGCATCCATGGTCCGCACTCCGTAGACGGGCTGGTCATTGCCGGCCTGGAGCACCGCGCCGCGCAGCGCCGGGAGCATGCCGAGCGGATCGGCTCCGGTGCGCACCACGAAGCTGCTGGAGCCGGCCATGCCCTGCATGAACTGATCCGGGATCTGAGACAGGGGCAGGTAAAGCTCGCTGCGGACCCGGGCGGTCGCGTCGCTATCCAGCCCCCAATGGCTGACGTGGCCCACGATGCCAACGATCTCCATCGGCACGGAAACCTCGGGGCCGAGAGCGCCGCTCAAGTCGGCAACCACGAGGCTCTTGCCCAGCGGGTCTTCGTTGGGGAAGACCGTGCGCGCCATGACCTCGTCGATCACCACCACGTGGGAGCCACGGTGCATGTCCTGGGGCTCGATGTAGCGGCCGCGCAAGAGCGGAATGTCCATGGCCTTGAGATAGCCGGGGCTGGTAGCGTACAACAGCGCCCACGACATGTCGCCCTGTGAGGTGGGGCGAGGCCGTCCGTTCACGTAGAAGGGGATCTCGCTGTCGCTGCCGCTCAAGGGAATAAGCGAGGACACCGCCGCGCTCCTGACTCCCGGCACGTTGTTGATGCTATCCACGGTCTGCTCGAAGGTCTGGAGGATCCGGCTGCTGCTGCTGGTGTTGGCCGGGGACAGGCCCACTGAAAAGGTCACCACCTGGCGGGGGTCGAATCCGGGATTGACCCGGCCGAGGCTCCAGACGGTGCGCAGCATCAAGCCGGCTCCCGCCAGCAGCACCAGCGCGGCGGCTACTTCGGAGACCACCAGCAGGTTGCGCAAGCGGCGGTGCCCGGCCGAGGAACCGCGGCTGCCCTCTTTCAACGTCTCGTGCAGATCGGTGAAGGAGACTTGCAGCGCCGGAGCCAGCCCGAAAACGATGCCGGTGAGGAGCGAGACGCCCAGAGTGAAGGCGAGCACCCAGCCGTCCACGCCGATGTTCTCCATGCGGGGCAGGCCGCCCGGCACAGCCGCCAGTACCGCTTGCGTGCCCCAGCGGGCAATGGCCAGCCCGGCGATACCCCCGGCCAGCGCCAGCACCACGCTCTCGGTAAGCAGTTGCCGGACCACGCGGCCGCGTCCGGCGCCGATAGCCGAGCGGATGGCAATCTCCTTCTGGCGTCCGGTAGAGCGGGCCAGCAGCAGGTTCGCCACGTTGGCGCAAGCGATGAGCAGCACGAAGCCCACCGCGCCCAGCAGAACCAGCAGGGTGGGACGCACGTTTCCGACGATCACGCCCGCCAGCGGCGCGACGTTGACGCCGTGCTTGGAATTCGATTTTGGATAGGCCTCAGCCAGACGGGCCGCGATGGCGGTCATTTCCGATGCCGCCTGGGTTCGCGTCACGCCGGGCTTCAGCCGCCCCACTACGTACATGCCGGGATGCATCTCGCGCGACCTGGCCAGGATTTCGTCCCACTGTTCCAGGAGCGTGTAGACGTCGGCTTTGTCTTCGAATTGAAAATCGGCGGGAACGATGCCCGCGACGCTATAGCTCCGGCCGTTGAGCATGAGCTGGCTGCCGAGCACGGCCGGGCTTGAGCCGAACCGCCGGCTCCACAAGCCGCCACTGATCAGGACTACGGGCGAGGCGCCGAGCCGGTCTGTCCGGGGGTCGAAGTCGCGGCCCAGCACCGGGTTGATTCCTAGGACGCGGAAGAAATCGACTGAGACCATCTTGCCGGTCAGGTGCTCGGGCGGCCCTCCTCCGGTGATGTCGTAGTCCTCCCAGCGGAACGCCGCCAGGCCTGCAAAGCTGCGGTTCTGGTCTTTCCAGTCCACGAAGTTTGGATAGGCGACGGCCATCGTTCCGAAGTCGGGCGACGTCTCGCTGAGCCGCATGAGGTGGCCGGGATCGCGGTAGGGCAGCGGCTGTAGCAGCACGCCGTTGACCACGCTGAAGATGGCCGTGTTGGCGCCAATCCCCAGCGCCAGGACGATCACGGCCACCGCCGCGAACCCCGGGTTCTTGGCCAGCGTACGCAAGCCGTAACGAAGATCATGGATGAGTGCCGACATGCAGCTGCCTCCTGGGCTGTATTAATCAGTACGGGCGGCGCCAAGTCGAAGTTCCCATGAACGCGGATGGACGTATAATCACTCGTGCGAGGAGGCTAAAGCGAGAATCCCGGATTATGGGCTTCTTCTGAGCGAAGGGGGGTGCGTTATGTTCCGAGTTCTCAGGTATGGCGCGCTGGTATTCGCGTTCCTGCTGGCCGGCCAGCCGCAGGACACAAGGGTCCCGGTCAACTATCGGGAAGTCATGATCCCGATGCGCGACGGCGTCCGCTTGCAGACAGTGATCCTTTCGCCGGTAAATCCAAAGGGGCCGCTGCCGTTCTTGATCGACCGCACTCCTTACGGCGTGCCTTCGAAGGAGGACACCGAGACAGGGATGCCGGCATCGGCGCGCGCCCAATACGAAGACTACTTCGTGGTGCGGCAGAACATTCGCGGGCGGTTCAAGTCCGAAGGGCAGTTCGTCATGTTCCGGCCGCCGCACGATCCCGGTGACCCAAGAGGCGTGGATGAGACCACGGACGCCTGGGATACGGTGGACTGGCTGATCAAGAACATTCCGAACAACAACGGGCGCGCAGGCATGGCCGGAACATCCTACGACGGATGGACGGCCGTCATGGCGGCGCTCGGTCCGCACCCCGCGCTGAAAGCGGTGATCGAGCAGGCTTCGCCGGCCGATCAGTTTTTGGGCGACGACTTCCACCACAACGGCGCGTTCCGGCTAAGCTACGGCTTCGAGTATTCGGCGATGCTCGAAACCACCGCGGCCGAGAACTATGCCTTCAAGTTCGATCGCACGGACACATACTCCTGGTATCTCGCGTTAGGCCCGCTCTCGAACGCCAACCAGCGCTATTTTCACGGCAAGATCCCAACCTGGGAGGATTTCATACGGCATCCGAACTATGACGAATTCTGGAAGCGGCAGGCCTTTGCTCCGTACCTCTCCGCGGTCAAAGTCCCGATCATGCACGTGGCCGGCTGGTGGGACCAGGAGGACTTCTACGGCCCGCAGAAGATTTACGAGAGCCTGGAGCCGCACGATACGGAGCAGCGCAACTACTTCGTCGCCGGGCCATGGAACCACGGCCAGTGGAACCGGGACGGCCGCCGGCTCGGGGCCATCGATTTCGGCTCGGACACATCGCAGTATTATCTCGAGAACATCTTCCAGCCCTGGTTCGATTACTGGCTGCGCGGGCAAGGGGAGCCGCATCTGGCCGAGGCCACCACGTTCGAGACGGGTACGAATGAATGGAAGCGTTACGAAGCCTGGCCGCCGAAGCGCGGCATCCAGGCCCGTCGGCTCTATTTCCGCGAAGGAAGCCGGCTACTCTTCGAGGCGCCAGGCGCGGGCAAGGAGTTCGACGAGTACTTGAGCGATCCCGCCAACCCGGTTCCTTACAGGCCCCGCCCTGTGACTCCGACGTATCCGGGTCGGGAATGGCCCGTTTGGCTGGTCCAGGACCAGCGTTTTGTGGATCATCGCCCGGACGTGCTTTCGTGGCAGACCGAGCCGCTCAGCGAAGATCTCCGCGTGGCTGGCGACATTGTGGCGGAGCTGTTCGCCTCTACCTCCGGCACCGACAGCGACTGGGTGGTGAAACTGATCGATGTGTACCCGGAAGACGCCGCCGACGATCCGAACACCAACACGAAGATGGGCGGCTTTCAACTGATCATAGCCGATGAGATCTATCGGTCACGCTTCCGCAACAGCATGGAGCGGCCGGAACCCGTATCCGCGAATCAAGCGCTAAAGTACGAAATCGATCTCCACACCAATGCCCACTCGTTCCTGAAGGGGCATCGCATCATGGTGCAGGTGCAAAGCACCTGGTTCCCGGTCTATGATCGCAATCCCCAGAAATTCGTGCCCAACATTTTCGAGGCGCGGGCCGCGGATTACGTGAAAGCGACCCAGCGCATCTATCGCAACTCCCGGACGCCGAGCGCGATCGTGCTGCCGGTGGTCGCCGGCCAGTAATAGACCCGGAGCAGTCAACGTCCACTGCAGTTCCGTAGAATTGACAGGAAGGCATGCTGGCATGTTTCTAGGACATCTCGCTGTCGGTTTCGCAGCCAAACGGCTGGCGCCGAAGACTTCTTTGGGGGTGTTGCTCGGCGCCGCCGAATTCCTGGATCTGCTATTCCCGGCTTTTGTACTGGCCGGGTGGGAGAAAGTTCGCGTTGTTCCGGGCGACAACCCATTCCTTACGCCCGAGTTTCACTACCCCCTGTCGCATAGCCTCCTCTTGACACTGGTTTGGGCTGTCGTGGGCGCGTTGGTGTACTGGCTGATAGCACGCCGCCGCTCCGGCGCCGTGGTGGTCGCGCTGGCGGTACTCAGCCACTGGGTGCTCGACCTCATCTCACATCGGCCGGACCTGCCGCTTCATCCCGGCCAGTCTCCCAGGCTGGGATTGGGCTTGTGGTACTCAGTCGGGGGTACCGTGGCGGTCGAGCTGCTTATGCTGGCCGCGGGCGTCTGGATCTACGCCTCGGCGACGACACCGCGCGACCGAATCGGCCGATACAACCTCTGGGCTTTCGTAGCGGTAATGGTCGGGTTGTACTTGTCGATGGTATTGGGCCCTCCCGCGCCGAACGCGGATGCCTTTGCCTGGGTCGGCGTGGCCTTCGTGCTGTTCCTGCTATGGGCACACTGGTTTGACCGGCACCGGAAGGCTCGCGCGGCCTGAGTTGACTGTGCCGCTGGCTTCAGCCCGTTTTTTGCAATTCGGCCCATGGGACCACGCCGCAACGCCGCGCCCACACCTCATACATCTCCGCCATCCGGCGGGCACGCCGCGGGTCGGCTTCCGCGAGGTTGCGCATCTCCGTGCGGTCGTCCTCCATGTTGTAGAGTTCCCACCGGTCCGGGTACCGGGAAACAATCTTCCAGGGACCCTCGCGAACCGCGCGGTTGCCTTCGTGCTCCCAGAACAGGGCGCCGCGCCTCTTCCACTGCCGGCCCTCGAACACGGGGAGCAGACTAGTTCCTTCGAGCGGCGTGATCTCACGCCCCCGGTACGTCTTGGGGTACACCGCTCCGGCCACGTCCAGACAGGTGGCCATGATGTCGGTGATATGGGCTGGTTGGTGCGCCAGCGTGCCACCGCGCCGATTGATCGCCGGCCAGCAGGCAACCAGCGGAGAGGCTATCCCTCCCTCGTGCACCCAGTGCTTGTACAGCCGGAACGGCGTGTTGCTCGCGTTAGCCCACGGCAGTCCGTAGCTGGTGAACGAATCGGCTGGACCCGGCGGGACGTTGTTTTCCCCGGCGATGCGCTCCTCGGCGCAGCCGCCGTTGTCGGACTGGAACATCACCAGGGTGTTCTGATCCTGTCCGGACTCCCGCACCGCGGCGAGCACGCGTCCGATGCCCTGATCCATGCGGTCCACCTGGGCCGCGTAGACCGCCATGCGCAGGTCTAGGTCGTCTTTCCGGGAGACAGTTCCCCATGCCGGCGCTCGCGGGTCTCTCGGCGTAAGAGCCCACTTGCGCTGGACCAGGCCCAAGCCAATCTGCCGGGCGTGCCGCTCGGCGCGCAGTGCATCCCAGCCCTGGCTGTACTTGCCGCGGTACCTGGCGATGTCCTCGGGCCAGGCGTGTAGCGGCCAGTGTGGCGCGGTGTAGGCGAGATAGAGGAAATACGGCTCGGCCTTGGGCGCGTATTCGCCGATCATGCGAACGGCGAAATCGGTGAAGGCGTCGGTCATGTAGAAACTGCCGGGTTCCGGAGCAAACGGCTGGTCCTCGAGCGCCATCTGGCGGTTCTTGTCGAGACGGAAGTAGTTGGATGCACCGCTGATGAGGCCGAAGTAGCGTTCGAAGCCGCGGTCGGTGGGCCAGTGCGGTCGCCGCTCACCGACGTGCCACTTGCCGGACATAAGCGTGTGGTATCCGGCTGGGCGGAGCGCCTCGGCGATGGTTACACAGCGGTCGTTGAGGTAGCCCTGGTAGGAGGGATAGCCGCGGTCGTTCACCATGTGTCCGATGCCGGCCTGGTGGTTGTAAAGGCCAGTGAGCAAAGCCGCGCGGGTGGGGCAGCAGCGGGCAGTGTTGTAGTACTGGGTGAAGCGCACGCCACCGCGCGCCAGGCTATCAATGTTGGGCGTGGCGATCTCCGAGCCGTAGCAGCCGATGTCGGAGAAGCCCATGTCATCGGCGAGAATCAGAATGATGTTTGGACGCCTGGGCTGGTCTGGGGAGCGGCTGTCCGCGCCGGCGGCTCCGGATGCCAGAGGGGGCAGCGCGCCTGCCAGCGTGAGGAAATCTCTTCGGCTGAGGTTCATAGCCTACCGGCGAATCATACTACCACTTCCGGCGCTGGCGGCAGGCTGCTGCCATGGGACACGGCCCGCGCGCTGCACGTGCAGCGCCAGGGCGGCAACCAGGTCGCGATACGTCTTCGGCTCCGCCTTGGCGAGGTTGCGGGTCTCTCCCGGGTCGTTGGCGAGGTCATACAACTCGTACGGTTGGAACGCCGTGTCTTGCAGCAGTTTCCAATCGCCCCGCCGCAAGGCGTAGAATTCGCGCCCGGCATATCCCAGACCACCCTCGCGCCGCACCCAGACCAAGTCGCGCTGGTTGGCCCGCTGCGCTGTTCCAGTCATTTCGGGCAATAGCGACACGCCGTCGATGCCAGCGTTGGGCCTGGCGCCCGCCGCTTCGCAGACGGTGGCAAACAGGTCCATCGTCAGCCCCACGCGCTCGCTTTTCGATCCCGGCGCAACGTGGCCGGGCCAGGCGGCGCACATAGGCACGCGGATTCCACCTTCGTACATCTGGCCTTTTCCTCCATGGAGGGACCCGCAGCTAGCACCGGTCGCCAGATCGCCACCGTTATCGCTTACAAAGAAGATGAGCGTGTTCTCGAATTGCCCGCTGGCCCTCAGCTCGCTCAGGACGCGGCCTATGCCGGCGTCCATGTGCTCGATCAGAGCGACGAGCTTCGCGCGCTTCTCTCCGATACCAGGCTCGCGTCTCTTCACGGCTTCCAGCCACTCCTCGGGAGGCTGGATGGGGGCGTGCGGCGCGTTGTATGCCAGGTAGAGGAAGAAGGGCTGGGCCTGCCCTTTTCGGCTTCTGAGATAGTCGATGGCCCAGTCGGTGAACAGTTCCGTGGCGTGGCCCTTCGGATCGATTTCGCGGTCGTTCAGCCGCATGTAGTTCCGGTCGTGGCGGCGATGATGGTAGTAGTCGTCCATCATGTCGCCAAGGAAGCCATGAAAACGGTCGAACCCGCGTAGCAGCGGCAGATTCGGCGCCTCAAGCCCGAGATGCCACTTTCCGACAATCGCCGAGTGATAGCCCGCCCCGCGCAGGCAACCGGGCAGGAGTTGGGCATTCGCTGCGAGGTAGCCCCAACTGTTCCTGGGGTCCGTTCGAATCACCCCTGGCACGCCAACAGTGTCCGGATAGCAGCCGCTCAAGAGCGCGGCGCGCGTCGGCGAGCATACCGGCGAGTTGGCGTAGAAGTGATCGAAGCGGACTCCCGACGCCGCCAGCGCGTCTATATTGGGAGTCCTCAGGTCGCGGCCACCCCAGGCGGACAAGTCCCCGTATCCCAAATCATCCGCGAGCACAACCAGGATGTTCGGCTTGCGCGACTGAGCCGCGCGCAGTGCCGTCTCCGCGCCGAGGGCGGTCATGCTGCCAAGCAATCGCCTTCGGCTGATGGACTCTCGGGTTGCCCCTTCGCACTGCATGGTAGGGACCTGCTCATCAAAAGGTAGGCCGCGCCGGCCCCCGGCCCCGTCTACAACTCCACTCCCAGACCATTCCAGTCAACGACCTGCTGCCGGGTCATGGCCTGGTGGCCCAGAATCGCGGTCAGTGCCGCAGTCGCGCCGATCATAATGTCCGCTGGCAGTTTCGCTCCGTTCACTACCGAGTTGTAGAACGCCACGATATGCGCGTACTGATCGTCCTGCTGCGCCTTCTCGGTCGAGGACCACCGGTTTGCTCTCGCCGGACAGTGCGTACATGGTAGGCGTGCCCATCAAGTTCACGGCGCCTTTTGTGCCGTAGACGTAAATGTACTGGTTGCCGTTCGGCATGCCGCGCGGGTGAAATACATTCTGGGTGAATGACATCATCACCCCACCGGGATAGTCGTAGCTGATCGTCCCGCAGTCGAAGATTGTCCGTCCGGGCGGGTTGTTCTTGTAGAGCAGGATCCCGCCGAATCCGCAGGCGCGGGTCGGATGCGCCCCGATCGCCCAGTTGCAGAGGTCCAGATTATGCACCGATTGCTCGATGAGGTATCCGCCCGACCGGTTCACGTCGAAGTACCAGTCGGCCGAGGTGCCGTCGTGCGGAAGGTCGGACGTGGCGTGCCGCTGGGCCTTGATCATGATGACATCGCCGATAATGCCTTCCCGGATCTTGCGGACAGCTTCGATATATTCTTTCATCGAACGCAGTTGCTGGCCCGGCACGAATACCTTGTTCGACTTCTTCACGGCCTCGACAACCGCGCGTACTTGCGCCGGAGTGACTCCGATCGGCTTCTCGCAGTACACGTGTCTTGCCTGCCCCGAGCGCCGCCACCGCCATCTCGGAGTGTAGATCGGGCGGCGACGCGATGAAGACCGCATCCACGTCCTTCCGGTCGATGATCCTTCGCCAGTCCGAGTATGTGGCCGGGTTATCCTTGGCAGCAACCGTGGCCGCTTTGTCCAGGCGATCGGGCTTGATATCGCAGAGCGCCAGGACTTTGGTGTTCGGTTGCCCGAGCACGCCTTGCAGCAGATACGAGCCGCGGCCGCCGATGCCGATCGAGGCGGTGCCAATCCGCTGCTCAGGCGTTTGACCGGATGCCGCCGCTACTGCCGAGCCGAGAAGAAACATTCTTCGGTTTACCATCAGTCTTGCCTCCTTGAATACGTCATTCTACTCCCATCGCGATAGAATTAGCCATGGTTCCAGGAGGTCGAACCACCAATGACACGATTCCTTGGCCTAATCCTGATGGCCTGGCTAGTGCTGGCTGCCGGCGGTATCCGGGCGGCCGATGTTCCCGTATTCCGGGATTTGTTCAACGGCAAGGACCTGACCGGGTGGGTGAATGTCAATACCGCTACGGACACCTGGAAGGTGGAGAACGGCATGCTGGTCTGCTCCGGACTGCCTATCGGCGTGATGCGAACCGCCAGGCAGTACGAGAACTTCGTGCTGCACGTGGAGTGGATGCACACCGAACCGGGCGGAAACTCGGGCATGTTTCTGTGGAGCGGACCGCGTGCGAATCCGGGTAGTCCGTTTCCCGACGGCGTCGAAGTGCAGATGCTGGAGCTGGAATGGCCCAACCTGCACAAAAAGGATGGAATAACTCCGCCGGTCGCTTACGTGCACGGCGAACTGTTCGGTGTCGGTAAGGTCAAAACGATCCCCGACAACCCGCGGGGCGTGCGCAGCATGTCGATCGAAAACCGCTGCAAGGGCAAGGGCGAGTGGAACACCTACGACGTGGTCGCCGTCGATGGCGTTATCAAACTCGCGGTGAACGGCAAAGTCGTCAATGGCATCAGCCGGGCGACGCAGAAGAAAGGGTATATCTGCATGGAGTCCGAGGGCGCGAAGATCTACTTTCGCAACATTCGGATCATGGAGTTGCCGCCCGGGTTGACGTCCAGCGAGCAGACTGCTCCGGAGGCCGATTTGCCCTAGCGGCCAGTTTTGTTGGCGACGCAAACTTGAACGCCGGCATTGTGCGCACCACAGATCCTCCCTCAAGCCGGGATTTCCTTTTTGGCTTCCCGGCTGCGGGCGGCGGTTTTTCGGATTGGTGAAGGAAGTAGCTGGAAGTTGAGGCGACACGAATGGAAAGCGTGGCGCGTGCCGGAGACAAGAAGGTATACTGCCAGCCATGAAGGATCCCGTCACCTGGCTTTACCCTCCCATCGAGCCCTACAACACGGGTCGGCTCCAGGTTTCACCGGTCCACGAGATCTATTTCGAGGAATGCGGCAACCCCTCCGGCAAGCCGGTGGTCTTTCTGCATGGCGGTCCCGGCGGCGGTTCCGATCCCAAACAGCGCCGCTTCTTCCACCCTGAAAAGTACCGGCTCGTGAACTTCGACCAGCGCGGCTGCGGCAAGAGCACGCCCTACGCGTCGCTGGAAGCCAACACCACCTGGGACCTGGTCGCCGACATCGAGAAGGTCCGCGAGCACCTGGGCATTGAGCGCTGGCAGGTGTTCGGCGGATCCTGGGGCTCGACGCTCGCCCTCGCCTATTCCCAAACTCATCCCGAGCGCGTCACCGAACTGGTCCTCCGCGGCATCTTCCTCCTGCGCAAGCAGGAAATCGACTGGTTCTACCAGCGTGGCGCGTCGGTCCTCTATCCCGACGCGTGGGAACCGTACCTGGCCCACATCCCGCAGGCCGAGCGCGGCGATCTGCTCTCCGCCTACCACCGCCGCTTGACCAGCGACGATCCGGCCGTGCGACTCGCGGCTGCGAAGATCTGGAGCGGATGGGAGGGCGCGACCTCCAAGCTCATGCCCGATGCTGCCTTCTCCGGCCACTACGAAGAGGATGAGTTCGCGCTGGCCTTCGCGCGGATTGAGGTCCACTACTTCTTCAACAAGGCTTTCTTCGAAACCGACGACCAATTGCTGCGCAACGTTTCGCGAATCCGCCACATCCCCGGGGTGATCGTGGAGGGCCGTTACGACGTGGTTTGCCCCATGGAAAGCGCGTGGGCGCTCCACCGTGCGTGGCCCGAAGCCGACCTGATCATCACCCCCGACAGCGGCCACAGCGCCTTCGACCCCCCGAACAGCCGGGCTCTGGTCGCGGCGACGGACAAATTCGCCGGCTGAGCGTCGCCGGCATCGCTCCAACGGCCAGCCTCGCCGCGCATATGCGCCCAGTCTAACGAAACGCCAGCCAACCTCCGCTGGCGACGGCTCACTCGAAGAATGGGAACAACTTCCGCAGTTCGGCCTCGGTCGGGCGGCGGCCGTACTCACACACCTCAAATGCCTCGGCGTGACGAATGCTCTTGGCCCTCGATGGCCCGTACCATTTCTCCAGGGCTTTCTGGATCGCAGGCGTAGGTGGGCCGCTCCGCCTGGCCTCCAGCCACTTGCGGCGTTCGGCGGCGCCGGTGGGCACCTCAATTCCGCCGCCCCAGC
This sequence comes from Bryobacterales bacterium, assembly GCA_963734625.1. GTDB lineage: Bacteria > Acidobacteriota > Terriglobia > Bryobacterales > Bryobacteraceae > CAVTHW01. The sequence goes on from CAVTHW010000003.1 coordinate 821,963, forward strand.
ACTTGGGCTGAGCCTCGTAGAACTGCGAAGGCTCCGCTTCAAAGGCATCCAGTTTCTTCTCCCATACGTCGTCCACGCTAACGGCGAGATCGGGGCTGAACGGCAACGGCTTCTGGAAGCCGTCCTCGTAATACAGGAAGACAGGGTTCCTCTTGAGCGGAGCCACGTCCGTCACAACCATCGGTATCTGAACCATGAACGCGGCATCCTGGACCAGGATGCTGGTGTAGCGATGGTCGGGATGATAGTCGTAAGGCCGCGGCGAAAGCACGACATCGGCGTTCCACTCGCGGATCAGCCGTATGATTTGCTTGCGGACCTCGAGCGTGGGCATCAATTCGCCGTCGTGGTTATCAAGTACGTCGTACTCAGCGATCCCCAGCCGCCGCGCCGCCTCCTGAGCCTCGGCTCGCCGGCGTTTGGCTAGCGTGCCGCCGCCCTGTTCGCAGTGTCCGGCGTCGCCGTTCGTCACCGAAACGAACTTAACCAGGTGACCCTTGGCAGCGAATTTGGCGGCGACCCCGCCTGCCTTGATTTCAGAATCATCCGGGTGGGCGCCAAAGGCGATCACGCGGATTTTGGTGTCCTGTGCCGTTGCCGCGCCGGTTCCCAGCGCGAGCATGATGCCGGTGACGATCAGATAAGGTTTCATAAGCCCTCCGGGCCTCCTCGTAGTTGACAGGATACACCCGGCAGGACCGCCTCGCCTACAGGTCGCTAATTCGCAGTCTGCGGATCGTGTTAGATTGGTACGCCATGAGAGTTCGAAGGATCATGCTTCCCTTGCTGGGCACCGTATTCGTCACTGCTCTGCACGCGGCCGATGCCGATCTGGATGCGGCTATAGCGAAGAACCGCATGGGGGTTCTCGTAATTCGGGCGGCGCCGGGAGCGAAAGTAAGTGTGGAGCAGGTGCGCCACGAGTTTTGGTTTGGCGCAACGCTCCCCACGGGCATCTTCACTGGAACCAGCAAGCCCGAGGACATCGCCAGGTTCAAGGAGATCTTCGTCAAGTACTTCAATGCCGGTGTCATCGAGAACTCCTTCAAGTGGCCCGAGATGGAGCGGCAGCGCGGGCTGGTCAACTATGCGCCCGTCGACGCCATGCTCGCCTGGGCGGATAAGGAGGGCATTCCGCTGCGCGGCCATTGCATTTATTGGGGCATACCGAATCGCGTTCAGGAATGGCTCAAAACGATGGGGGACGATGAATTGAGGATGGTCCTCATGCAGCGTGGCAGGGAAGTCGCCGCGCGGTTTCGGGACCGCTTCGCCGAGTTCGATCTCAATAACGAGATGATCCACGCCAACTACTACGAGCAGCGTCTGGGGCCGGCTATCACGAAGCAGATGGCGTCGGCGGTCAAGGATGGGGATCCGAACGCCAGGTTGTTCGTCAACGACTATGACATTCTGACCGGGAACAGACTCGCCGACTATGTGAAGGACATCCGCAGACTGCTGGACATGGGCGTTCCCATCGCGGGCATTGGGGTGCAAGGGCACCTGCACGGCGACAGCTTCGATCCGGCAGCGCTGAAGAATGCGCTCGACGAGTTGGCGAAGTTCAACCTCCCCATCCGGGTGACCGAGTTCAACATCCCCGGCCAGCGCTCCAAGTTCTACGCTGGCGACCGCAAAGCGCGGATGACCCCCGAGGAAGAGCTCGCGAAGGCTGACGCAATCAAGCAGTACTACCGCATCTGCTTTGCGCACCCGTCGGTCGCCGGCATCATGATGTGGGGCTTCTGGGAAGGCGCGAACTGGATTCCGCAGTCCTCTATGTTCAAGCGGGACTGGACGCCGCTGCCGGCGGCGCAGGCTTACGAGGATCTTGTCCTTAAGCAGTGGTGGACGCGCTGGACCGGCACCGCTAACGCGGACGGCCTGGCTGTCGTGCGCGCATTTTATGGCAAGCACCGCGTAACGGTGAATGGCAAGGAGTCGATTGTCGATCTGCCGAGGGCCTCAGGATCAAAAATAGTAGAGATGCAGTGAGGCGGTTTCGCTGTCCGAATTCCGGTTCATTCCATTTCGAAGGAGCGCCTGTCTGTCTCATGGACAAAATCTTCATACTTCTGCCAGAGGTCCTCTAGCCGGCAGCGCATCAGGACCAGGTCCTTCCTGGCTCCCTTCATGTCTTTGACGTAGTCGCGAAGCACAACTTCGTCGTGGAATCCCAACTTGTGGAAGATTCGAAGGGCGGCAGTTTGAGAAGCCATCATCCTTACGACAATCTCTTCTATGCCGGCGGACGCCGCAAGATCGTAGAGGGCGCCTGCCATCAACATGCCGAGCCCCTTGCGCTGATAAGGAGTCGCAACAATCAATCTCAGCTCGGCTAAGTGCCTTTCCCATCCGAAGCGGGAGAGCCCGAGCGACCCATCGGCCACTATCGTCTTATCCGCAACCGCGACCAGCCTGTTCACGGCCCCCTTTTCCATCTCGCGAATGCGTTCTTCGATGACCTCGCGAGTGGTCGAGTCTCTTCGAAGACTGAGACGGTCCTCCTCGGAGAGCGCGTGGAAGAATGCCAGGGATCCATCTAGATCCTCCCTCTTCATGGGGCGGATGAGCACCTCCTGGTTATCCTTCAGCTTCACGATTCTTGGTTCAAACACATTGAATCTCCTGAGCAGAATAGGCAGCCGCCGCGAGAAAACAGGTCACAATTTAACCACCTGGTGCTTCTTGACCCATTCCGGGTCGATGTCGACCCCGAATCCCGGACCGGTAGGAACCTTGATCTTCCCGTTAACTACCTGCAAGGGGGATGTCTTGCATTCGAACCGTACGTTCGTTTGCAGCCCTTTGAATTCGTGATGGGCGCCGGCGTTCGGGACAGCGGACACGAACTGAATGTTGTAGAGGTATCCCAGCCCCCCGCCGGACATGTGCGGGACAATGCTCTTTCCAAACGCCGCCGCCATGCGCGCAACCTTCATCGAGCGGATCAATCCCCCGAAGTAGTAGTTGTCGGGCTGCACAATTTCGATGCCATCGTTGGCTATAAGCCAGCGAAACCCATAAAAACTGTTATCCTGCTCGCCATTGGCAATCGGCAGGGTGAGCACGTCGGCGACCTGTTTGATCTCTTCGATGTGGTCGAACATCACGGGCTCTTCGAAGTATCTGTACTTATACTCTTCCAGCAGCCTGCCGACGCGGATGGCTTCCGGCACCGAATAGAAACTGTTCGAGTCGGCATAAAGCGCCATGTCGTCGCCAAACGTCTTGCGGACGAGCGGAATCATCTTCTCAGTCCTGCCGGGAGGGCCGGCGGCATACATGTCCCTGGTCATAAACATGAGCCCTCCGACCTTAATCTTGAGCGCGTGCGCGTCCGGATACTCGGCGACGGCCTTCTTGATGAGCTCGATCGATTCCTCTACCGGCCTCTCGCGCCATTCCGTGGCTACGTACACGCCAACTTCGGGATTGTGGATTTCTCCGATCAACTGGCCCACCGGCTTCTGGGCGATGCGGCCCAGCATGTCGAGAATGGCAAACTCGATCGTGGCCAGGGGCAGGCCGAGCGCCATGCCGTTATATCGGAAGTTGAAGTTGTAGATGTAGACCTTCTCCAGGATCAGATCCAGCTCGCGTGCGTCCTTTCCGAGGAAGAAAGGCTGCAGGTTTTGGATAAAAATGGGAAACAGCGTGGTCATGCCGCTGTGACCGACGGAGATGCCTTCGGCTCCGTCACGAGAACGCACCCTGCACAGGAAACTGTTGTTCAGGCGAAGCAATTCGAGCGTTTCGATGATCACCGGTACGGCAAACAACTGCTTCTTCAGCACCGGTTGTTTCAGTATGTCGTCGAGTCTGCCATAGCGGGAATTCAGCGGCGCGGACTCTGAGATTACCGGGCGGCCGGGAGACGAGGATAACGGCAAGGAGGCTAGGCCTCCGCCAACGGCGGTTGAGACGAATCTACGACGACTGGCTTTCATGGATTCCCGCTCCCGGTCTCAGTGGAATTATACCCCTGACTGCCCCTAAAGCGTACGCGTCAGCCCCGGGATGTCTTTAGGAGCCGGCTGACATCGTAGCCGCGACTTTTGGCGAGGTCCACGATCCGGCTGTATAGGTCTTCGTCCATGCTCGGTTCGCGGCTGAGAATCCAAAGGTAGTCGCGGCCGGGGCCGCCCACCAGTGCCCAGCGATAGTCCGGGTCAAGGCCAATAATCCAGTAATCCCCGGAGAAGGGCCAAAAGAACGAGACCTTCAACTTAGTGTTGGGGCCCTCTTTGCTCGCTGTCCGAGCGGTGCCCCGGGCAGACTTGGTGCGCCCGTCGACCGCCCGGCACTCGTTGAGCACCGCGATCTTGCCATCGGGGCGCAGAGTGTAGGTGGCAGAGACATCACCCGCGCAGTCACGCTGGAAACGGTTGGGAAGTCGGGCGATTTCATGCCACCTGCCGGCATAGCGCTTCAGATCAACCGCGGGAACTACTTCCTGCGCGGCCGGGCTCACTACGGCGAATAGAATCATCATGGCGGGTAGCATCGAACTCATATTGTATAGATGCACTGCGAGGCGTACGGATACAGGCCCTTAGGACCTGGTAATTCGAGATGGCGCCGCCGCCTCAGTAACGCACGGCGAGCACATCGTCCATGTCCGTCCGCAAGCCGACTGGCATGGTGACGAGGGTTCGCCCGGCAGCGTGTTCGATTCGGGCAGGCTCGCCGGTGCGGAGCAGGGTGGCCGACTTCGGCTCTGGGCGCCGGAGGATGGTTGCCCGGCGTTGGTAGCCTAACAGGTGCACGTACCAGGTGTCGCCCTTCATCGTGACCGGTGCGTCGCACTGCTGGGAATCCGAGATGGGAACGGCGCCGTCGAGTGACTCACCGCTGTGCCGCATCCAGCCGGCCAGATCGCCGCAGATGCGGTAATAGTCGGGCGGCAGGGTCCCATCCGAGCGCGGTCCGAAATCGGCCAGGTAGTTGCCGGCCCAGGCGCGATTGCGAACCAGCCGCTCCACGACATAGGCGGCGCTCCTGCAAGCGGCCCCGGTATAAGCCCAAGAGCCGCAGACCGCCTCGCACTGCTCCCAGGCGCCATCGGGCCGCTTCTCCGGACTGCGGTTCTCGAACTCGGTTGAGAAATCGCCGAGGGTGGGCCGCTCGGCCCAAAGCCGGTAGCGATCGTTCGTCACCAGGCCGGGCTGGAGTTGGCGCACCCAGGCGTCGGTTTCGGGTCCATGGATATTCGTCCCGACCGGCCAATCGTAACCGTCCCACCAGAGCAGATCGATCTTGCCGTAATTGGTTAGAAGCTCGCCCACCTGCCCTCGCACGTAGGCGTAAAGGAGTTCAAAGTACTTCTGGAGCTCGTCGCGCGATGCGTCGGCGTAGCGCGGCGTGCCCAGATTGCGCTCCGGCCTCCGATAGCGGAAGTCGGTTTTCCGCAGCGGGTAGCCAAGGTACGGCCAGCCCGGAGGGTTGAACAGCCAGTTCTCGGGCGAGTAGTAGAGCCCGACCTTCAACCCGTGGCGGCGGCAGGCCTCGACGAACGGCCGCACCAGATCGCGTCCGCCCATGTACTCTTTGGTGCTGAAGCTTCCGTAAGCGCTGGGCCAGAGCGCGTAGCCATCATGGTGCCGGGTGGTCATGGCCGCGTAGCGAAAGCCGGCCTTGGCCGCGGCCGCCAGCCAGAGATCCGGGTCGTAGGACTTCGGATTGAACACATCCGCCTGGGCGATGTAGTTCTCGACCGGCCAGGCGCCGTGGCTGCCTCCCACGTCGCCGTAGAATCCCCAACCGAGTTCCACCTCGCGCACCGTACAAATGCCCCAATGGAGGAACAGGCCGAAGCCGGCAGCGGTGAACCAGGAATTCGCCGCGTCTTTGCGAGCGCCGCTGAAACGTTCCATTGCCTCGGTTTCCCGAGGGGGTTGGGCCGCCAGCGGGAGTGCGGCAGCCGTAGTGAGAAAGTGTCTTCGTGTCATGTCACTCAAACTCGGAGATAACCTCACGGATGGCGATGACGTGTTCCGGTTTGCCGTCGTATGCGACAATCCCGCACCCGAGCAGGAACCCCGGGTGATCATGATACTCCTGCAGGATCCGCCGCGTCTCGCGACGGATCTCAGAGACAGGCCCCTGGTTCACCAGCAGTGCATCCACATTCGCGCGTATGGGCACTCCGGCGGCAAGGGCCTGATCACACCACTTTCTCAGATTGGCGGGCGCGTCCGACAGGAACTGCGTGGCGCCGGTGGCGATGAAGTCGTCGATCACGGACGTCGTGTTTCCGCCGATGATCAGCGGAAGAAAGCGCCCGCCCGCGGCCTTCCACTCGGGCATCACGTAGTCGCGATAGACCGGAGTCACAAGCTGCCTCACGACGCGCGGTGAAGCCAGCGTCGGAGTGGCGCGCGAGTCGAAAGTGATCGGCTCCACGCCACGCCGCAGGAATGCCTTGCCGAACTCCACCGTCACGCGCCCGCAGAACTCAAGGAGCCGGCGCGCGGCATCCGGGTCTTCGACGGTGAGTATGATGAAGCCCTCCGCGCCGAGGAGTGTCGCGGCCATCGAGTACGGTCCTGTAACCGCTCCGCGCACGATCATCTCGCTGCCGAGTTCGCGCTGCAGCAGCCCGGCTACTTCCAGGAACAGGGGCATGCGGCCGTCGCGCTCGGGATCCGGGACGTCGAGTCTCTCGATGCCGGCCGGGCTGTCGATCAGGGGCTCCACGATGGCGGGCACATCGTTGGAGTCGTCGAAATAGACGACCTTGCAGCCTAGCGCCTCGGCCTCGACGTTGTAGACATCGATCCCCACGACCAGCATGTCGGGATCGTAGACCTCCAACTCGCGCTTCAATCCCCGGTAGAGGGATTCGGCATCCCGGCAGATCTCGGACGGCGACTTGCCCACCAGTGCGCCCTTGTGCTCGTAGATCGCCGGAACGAATGGGATGCGGTCTGCCTTCCGCATTCCATAGACCGCTTCCACGCGCTGCCGTTTAGTCAACGTAGTACCCCCCGGGCCTTCAGAAACGCGAAGATCTGCTCGTTCAGCCCGACCCACGCTGCCTGAGAGAAGCCGTGGCCGGCCTTGGGAACGCTGATCAATTCGACATCCGCCCCCGCCGCTTTCAAGACCTTGGTCAACTTGACGGCCTGCTCGTAGGGCGCGGTGGTGTCCGCCTCGCCATGCAATGTAAGGATCGGCGGGACGTTCTTGCGAACATACGTCACCGGCGAGACGCGGCGGGCTAGTTCCATGCGGCTCGGCTGCTCCGGCACCCACTGCACAGCCCAATCCTGCCGGTGCGGCCCGTCCAAAACATCGGTCACATCCGGGATCCCGTAGCAATTGATGACAGCGGCGACCTTGGGGACAGGCCCCAGTTTTGCCGACTTCGGGGCCATGCCGGCAATCAGCGCGAGATGTCCGCCGGCGGACGCGCCGGTCACGACGATCCTCTTGGGGTCCACGTTGTACCGGCCAGCGTTCTTCCGGAACCACTCGATGGCCATCAGCGTGTCGGTCACGGCGCCAGGGGCGGTAGCAACCTTGGCTGTCCGGTATTCGACGTTCGCCACGACGAATCCGCGCTCCAGGTAGGGCAAGCACAGCGTGCGGATAGCCGATTCCTTATTGCTCTGGATCCAGCCGCCGCCGTGCAGGACGACGACACCAGGGCGCTTTCCCTTGAAGCTTTCCTTGGGGTGCGCTATGTCCAGGACGGTGTCTTTGTACTTGTCGTAGGGGATGTTCGTCTCGGCTTTGGCCCAATCCGGATAGGTCTGCTGAGGCGGCGGGCCCGGCTGCGTCAGACACGAGACCGCAACCAGTGCAAGGAATATGGCCAACTTTCGCATAGTTCTATTTCAGGAGGGGGAGGATGACTTTGTCCAGGGTGGCGTCGTCGTAGCGGCGGATCTCGACGTTGCGGTGCAAGCTCCACGTCTCGACGTGCTCAAGCGTCTGGCCGGGCTGGAGTTTGGTCATGGGCCCGAGCGTTTCCAGTTCCAGCATCTCCGCGTTGGTGAAGGTCTCGTAGGACGCGCCAAAGTCCGGATAGGTCTTGGCGGGGTCCGCGGCGTAGCGCTTCAGGAACAGCTCGCCGTGGAGATGGTAAGCCCCCCAGGTGTCCTGGTTGAAGAGCCCGATCTTCATCGGACTGGCGTTCTTCGGATCCTGCCGCAAGGCGATGTACTTCCTGGTGAAAACCCAGCGCGGATCGCCCAGGTTGGTGAAAGCCCAAATGATCAGCGGGTTGGTCGGCGCCAGAACTTCGGGGTGAGTTCCCCGGGGAGGCAGCCCGGTAATGCCCACGCCGCCCGCGGACATCACGGTCAGCGCCCAGGGCGCAAGCTCGACGGCCCAGACGTTCCGGTTAGTGATGCGATGAATCACCTCCACCCCAGTGCCGGACGCGGCCAGCCGTACCTCGATCTGTTTCTGAAGTCCGACAGCCACCTCCACTGGGGGCGTGGCGATCAGGCGATTGCCGCGCACCTCGAGCTGGACCGGGAAGTTGTCAACCGCATAAGTGATGGGCGAAACGTTCTCGGCCACCTCGGGCGCCACCCAGAGACGGTGACCGCCCCTGGATTGCCAGTTCGGCTCCTTGCTCTTCCCCAGGCTCTCCTTGAACTCCTTGAACAGATTCTGTCCGCCGACGAAGCCATAACGGATGATCCGCGGGCCCACATCGGCGGTGACGATCAATTCCACGGTGCCGTTGGTTATCCGATAGCAGTTCGGCCAGCCGGCGTAGGTTGTTTTTTCAATTGTCTGAGCCATGGCAGTCGAGGTGAAGAGGATAAAAGCGATCGCGGTTTCGAGTTTGCTCATGCGCGCACCTCCACACGAAATTCGTTCCCCTCCGTCAATCTTAGATCGGCGAAGCGGAAGACGGGGCGCCGCCCGGAGCGCTCCACCTTATGCTCCAGAGGTTTCCCGTTCAACAATGCGGAGGTCTTGAGGCCGGCGCCGTCGATCTCACAGGACCGGCATGGCAATTCACCGCCCAGAACGCTGAGCGTTAACGACGCGCCGGCCGCGGTCCGGGAGGAGGAAAAAGTGCCCCAGCCGGTCCCGGTCGACCAGAAGCATCGGAACTGGCCGCCGCCGAGGCGGGGAACAGCCACCACCGAGGCAGTTCGGCCGTCGTATCGAAAGCCGCTGAGCGGCCAGCAGCACGGACCAGGCGGACATGGCGCGCGCGTAATGGTGGCCGCACTCGGCCTCGTCCCAGGGGTTGCGCTTTTCGCCGTCGTAACGGGCGCGGGAGTTGCGGACGCATTCCAAGCCTTCGCGGATCATGCCGGCGTAAAGCATGTGGGCGGCGGCAGGATACTCCAGGCCGGTCCAGGCCTCGGCGTAGTACGGGAACGGAATGCGCGGGCGCTGGGGCTTGGTGTAGTCGCAGACGATCAGGGCGCTTTCGTCGTTGAGCGCGTAGGTCCGCTCAACGCACTCATGCGCGACCAGGCTCGGCCGGGAGTTGTAGCGGTGGATGGACTCCAGCGCGGTGCGGATGTTCCGGGGATCGAGCAGCGGCCCGAGTCCGGCCACTTCCGCCAGGTACTGGCCGATCAGCTGATCCACCAGGCAGCCCTCGCCGACCTGGTATTCGGGGTTCTCAGTGTCTTCCGAGCCCATGCTGCTGCGCAGCGAGGCCGCGATGCTGTCGCGCGGATAACCCGCGGACCTTCTGGATGTAATACTCGCCGTTGAACAGGTTGGCGTCGATCCACTTACTGCCCCTCTCGAACAGTCGGCGGTACTCGGCGGCCGAGGCTGCGTCACCCACGCCGCGGGCCATCTCCTCGCCGGCGCGCAGGGCGGCCAGGTAGTAGATGCCGCACTGCGGGATTGGGCCCGTAGAACTCGACGTCGTAGGTGTTGTGCTGGACGCCTTCCATGACGCCGTCGCGGTCGGCATCCCAGCCGCCGGGGACCCAGGCGAACTCGAGGGCCTTCTTGACGCGCGGCCAGATCTGGCGCAGCCAGGCGTCGTCGCCGGAGAGAATCCAGTCGAGGTAGGCGTGGATGATCTGGCCCATCTGGCCGTCGGCGGCGGCGAAGCCGGAGCGCTGTTTGCCGTCCGGCAGCAACTGGCGGAAGTGCATGGCGCCGGCGTCATCCAGGGAGTAGCCGAAGGATGCCTTGCGCAGGGAGCGCGCGAACGTGGGGAAGAGATGAGCCGTCGCGGTCTCGTAGTTCCAGACGTGGGCGCAGTTGCCGAAGCAGCAGCCGCGCGTGTTGTTCACGCCTTCGAAGCCGTGGAATTCGCCGTCGGCGGTGCGGAAACAGGTGGTCGTGGCCAGCGTGGAGAGGTTGGCGGAGGCGGCGTCCTTGACCGCGCCGGGCAGGGTGCTTTCGCGCAGGGCGGCGGCGAACTGGCGGGTCTTCGCTCTCGAGCCGTTCGAGGTTGGCGGCGGCGTACTCGGCCGCCTCCCAGGCGCCGGCGAAGCGCGTGGCGTAGTAGTTCCCGATGATGGTGGCCTCGTCGCCCTTGGGAGCCGACCAGCCGCACCACTCGGGGGTGCGGTTGGGAAAATGCCAGGCGAGCAGAAAGGTGAAGCTGGCCGAAGCGCCGGGCGCGATGGTGCGCAGAAGGCACAGCGAGCCCACCTCGTTGCGCGGTCCGGTTTCGGGGTCGAGTTCACCGTCCTTGGAGAAGTCGTCCCAGAAGAGCATGGGAGCGTTCCACCAGCGGCCCCGCTGCCAGCCGCGCCAGGCGTTCACCTTGCCGCCGCGGGCATCGAGCAGGCACAGGGCCAGAGTGCCGCGCATGGGGTGCTCGGGGGTCAGCCCCGGGTTGCTCATGAGCAGGCCGGTGAGGGACGGGGTGTCGCGAAATTCGTTGCGACGCTGGTCGGCCCCGGCAGTGCGTGAGCTGGCAATGATGGGGTTCTGGAGCGACCAGGCGATCGAGACGCGGGCTTCGGCGCGGCCCGGGTTGGCAACGCGGTAGCGGAGCACGGTCACCGGGAGGCCGGAATCGTCGGGCTCGTGCGGGATGAACGGCGAGAAGGCTTCCAGGGAGACGGTGACGGGCAGGGTGCGGTCGGTGAAGTCGATGCGCGCGAGGGGATACTCGGCGATGAACCTGGCGGCCGCCAGGCGCGGGAGGCCGGGTACGTTGTCGGCACCGAGACCGGACTCGCCTTCATAAGGCGGAAGGATGCGGGACTCCAAGACGCGCGCGACAGGTTTAGCCTTGCCGGCTTGCGCCCAGATGGCGGGGAAGGCGTAAGAAGGCCGGTAGCCTTTGTTGGGGCGGTTAAAAATCTCCCAATCGCGGAGCTGGCCGCGCCCGCCAAGGCTGACGGCGCCCGCGGCGATTCCGCCGAGCGGGAAGGCGATCATGGCGAGTTGACGGCCCTCGAAAACGCGGGGGTAGGCGATATCAGGCGGCTGCGCCACCGGGGCGGCGGTCTGAGGCGGGGGAGCGGACGAGACTGGCGCCTGCGCGGCGGCGCCAGCGGCGAGTGCAGCGCGCTGGAGAAAAGCTCTGCGAGGAGTGCCGGGCGGTTTAGTCATAGTAAACCAGGATTTCCCATCCTGGCTAGCATCCATTCTACGTCCAACCGCCTCGATTGGAGCCGCTTCTATTGTACTTTCCATCCCGAGCGACTCTCCCGTACCAGCACCAGATTCGGACCACTTGAACCAGTCGCTTTACGGCAGGGGCGAGTGCGGTAGCATAAGATTCTTCGAAGAGGAGGAGATGGTCGCATGAGAAGGCGAACAGCGTTGTTTCTAGTGCTTGCTCAGATCGGTCTGATAGCGCTCGTACAGGCTCAACAGACAGGCGCGGAACACTGGGTGGCCACCTGGACCACGGCGCAACAGTTGACGCGTCCCGCTCAGCCTCAGGCGCCGGCAGCACCGCCCGCATCCTCCGCCCAATCGATCGGCACTGGAGGCTTCAGTAACCAGACCGTGCGCATGATCACGCGCACGAGCATCGGCGGCAAACGGCTCCGCCTGAAACTCACCAACGCCTTTGGAAGCGCGCCCGTGGGGCTCGGTTCGGCGCATGTGGCGCTGCGCAGCAAGGGGCCCGAGATCGTCCCCGGATCGGACCGGGCGGTCACGTTCGGCGGCAAACCGGGCTGCACTCTGGGACCGGGGATGGTGATTCTGAGCGACCCTGTGGAATTGGGTTTCCCGGCGCTCGCCGATCTGGCGGTGAGCCTCTACTTTCCGGGTTGGACCGGCCCGCCGACCACCCACGCCACCGGTTTGCACACAACCTACACCTCTAAGGCGGGAGATGTCACGGGACAGGCGGCGATAGCCGATGCGATTACGACTCAGTCCTACTACTTCCTGGCCGGCATTGAGGTGCTGGCGCCGGCCGAAGCGTCGCTCATCGTCGCTCTGGGTGACTCGATCACGGATGGAGCACGATCCACGCCGGACACCGATCATAGTTGGCCGGCGCTATTGGCCGCCAGGTTGGCCGCGCGGAAGGACACCGCGAACCTTGCGGTTGCCAACATGGGGATCGGCGGCAACCGTCTGCTCCGGGACATCTCTGGAGCCAGTGCTCTGGCGCGCTTTGACCGCGACGTCCTCAGCCAGTCCGGCGTGAAATGGCTGGTGGTGATGGAGGGGATCAATGACATCGGCAGGGGAGCCTCGGCAACGCCCGAAGCGGTCACGACCGAGGATCTTATCTTTGCGCACAAGCAGATCATCGAGCATGCACATGCGCACGGCATCAAGGTGATCGGGGCCACGCTGACTCCCTATGAGGGAGCAGCTTATTTTCGGGAGGAAGGCGAAGCGATCCGGCAGGCGCTGAATGCCTGGATCCGGTCTAGCGGGGCCTACGATGCAGTCGCGGACTTTGACGCCGCCGCACGCGATCCGGCCAGCCCGCGGCGCATTCGGGCCGAATTCGATCCCGGTGACCACCTGCACCCCAACGATGCCGGCTACCAGGCCATGGCCGACGCCATCGACGCCTCGATCTTCACCGGCCGAGGCGCGCTAACCGCACCGGCGAAGAGGTAGGGCTCTACTAGACCTTCTCTGGAACGACGTATGGGGCGCGGTACACGCGCGTCAACAGTCCGTTCGCCTCCGCGTCCCCAAGAAACTTCATGGCCTGGGCGTCCACCGCTAACTTCCTGCCCGTCCGGTAACTGGCGTTGGCGAGATGGACGAGCGACGCGGAAATCACGCCGACCTCGATATCCGCCGTCAGTTCTTCCGGCTTGCGGCTGCGTACCGCCTTGAGGAAGTTCTCCATGTGCCCCTTCGCCTCTGCGGCGCTCTGTTTCTCGTCCAGAACCATCTCGTTCTTCTCGCCCTTGTAAACCTGAAAGCCCCGTCCGTCGATGGCCATCCACCCTTCGGAACCGTAGAAAAGGTCTCCGATAGCGTTCCCGCCGCCGCCGGGCGTGATCCCGCCTTCGCTTCCCGTGAGCAACCCGCGGACTTCGAACACGATCTGCGAATCGCCGTAGTCGAATGCAGCAGTCTGGGTGTTCGGCGTCTCCTGGTCGTCGGTGTAGGCGTACTTGCCGCCCGTCGATACGACGGACTTGGGCAGACCCTCTTTGCCCAGGCCCCACCGCGCCAAATCCATTTCGTGAATGCCTTGGTTGCCGATGTCGCCGTTGCCCGTGTCCCAGAACCAGTGCCAGTTGTACCTGAACCGGTTCCTGCTGAACGGGCGCATCGGCGCCGGCCCCAGAAACTTGTCCCAATCGACGCCGAGCGGAACCGGTTCGTCGGGAGTGTGCCCGATCGATACTCGCCGCTTGTAGCAGAGCCCTTTGGCCAGGTATAGTTTGCCGATGATCCCGTCGCGGAGCAGTTGCATCGCCTTGATCTTGTAAGGCGTACTCCGGCCTTGCGAGCCCACCTGCACGATCCGCTTGTATTTCCGCGCAGCTTCCACCATTTTCAGACCCTCAAAGATGTTGTGGCAGGCCGGCTTCTCGACATAGACATCTTTGCCGGCTTGGCAGGCCCAGATGGTCGACAGCGCGTGCCAGTGGTTGGGCAGGGGCATCGACACGGCATCGATGTTCTTGTCCGCGAACATGTCGCGCATGTCGTTGTAGGCTTTGGGCTCTTTCTTCGAGGTTTTCGCCACCGTTGCCACTGCTCGTTCGCGGGCAGCCTGATCCACGTCGCACAGGGCAGCGATGTCGCAATCCGCAATCGAGCCATACATGCCGAGGTGGTCCCGGCCTCTCCCGCCGAGCCCGATGATGCCAACCTGAATGCGGTCGTTGGCACCCATGACCCGGTTCGCCTGAGCAGCCGTCATAGAGATGCCCGCGGAATAGAGAAAATGCCGCCTGGTTAGGGAACGCATGTTTTTCCGAAGCTCCTTTCGCCGGTCGAAAGCGCCAGAGCCGTTGCGTTCAGCGTCATGCCAGCGCCTCCCCTGGGGGGAGAGTATACAGGATTTGAAGATTCCGTGCTCGAAAGTGGGTCCTCGCAGGAAGGGTGACTACCTCGCCCGCATGTAGGTCCTGATGCCCCAGGCGAGCAGCAGGCCGAGGGAGAGGTAGATCGCCGAAGTGGCGCTGATGCAGGCGCTCATGCCGTAGCGTTGGGACGCGATCGCGATGGCGATCGGGGCCGTGCCGCCGCCCAGCCAGCCCAGCGAGTTCATCAGCCCCAGCGCAGTCGCCCGCCTTTCGGTCCTGACGACGTCGTAGAGTGATGCCCAGATGTTGGCGTCGTAGAGCCCCTTGAAGTAGCCGAAACCGATCATCGCCAAGACCAGCGCCGGGACCGACATGGTCCAGCCGGTGAGAAACAGGAACGGCACGCCGCAGAACAGCCCCAGCGCTTGCACCATCATGCGCCCTCCGCTGAAGCGTCTCGCCAAGCGGTCGGCCAGCACCCCTCCCGACACCACCCCCAGAACCGAAGCAATCTGCAGGTACGCCGTCCCGTTCAGGCCGGCCATCGTAAGGCTCATGCCGAACTTGCGGTAGAGGAACGAAGGCATCCAGGTGAGGAAGACCATTGCCACGAAATTCGCTCCGATGAAGACCAGCATGAGGACTGGGACCATGCGGCTCTGGAACACTTCGGCCAGCGACGCGCGCAAGCCGCCCGCTGCCGGGAGGGCTTCTGGCCGCATCCCTTCTTTGTCCCGCTCGCCCTGGCCCCGGACGGGCTCCCGCAAGAGCCCGAGAAGCACCAGACCGAGTAGCGCGCCGAGCGAGCCGAACAGAAAGAAGCTGGATCGCCACCCAAGGTGCTGGCCCATGAAGCCCGCCACCGCGCCACCGGCAATAGTGCCAGCGTAGACGCTGGACTGGTGAATCCCCATCGCGCGCGAGCGCGTGTCACGCCCGTGGTAGTCGCTCAGCAGCGACATCGAGGCCGGAAAGTAGAACGTCTCACCGAGACCCTCGAGCGCCCGAAAAACCACCAGGTGCCAGTAGGTGCGCGACAGCGCGGTGGCAATCGTGATTAGAGACCAAAAGATCAGACCGCCCAGGATCAGCGCTTTGCGGTTGACCCGGTCGCCGATCAAACCGGCCAGCGGCCCGCCCAGCGCGTATACCCACATGAACGCCGCACCGACGACGCCGAGTTGGACGTCGCTCAACCCCATTTCCGACTTCAACAGCGGGAACACCGAGAAGATCGCCTGGCGGTCTGCGTAGTTGAAGAAGCAGATGCACCAGAGCATCGCGACGACCCACCACTTGTAGCTGCGAATGGTGGTCAGGCTCGATCCTGGCATAAAGCGCAATTATAGGCGTGGAGCGCGGACGGTGCAATCCAATCGTTCTGACGGCAAAGCTGCACTGACACCCGTCACGGAGTGGAACTTGCATCCGGGGAAGGCCGGTTGGTCAGCTTCAGCGACGAAGGGCCGCGTGGACTGTCCGCATGTCGAGAAACATCCTCGGTGGTCCCGTCGCTGCCGCACCCTGGATGGACACAAAACCGTACCTTGCATACCAGTTGACCCGATCCCGATAGGCGTCGGTGATGATGCAGCGACAGCCAACTTCATCGGCGACTCGCAAGCTGATGCGGAGCGCTTCTGAAATCAGTGCGTGTCCAAGTCCCCGGCCTGCGAATCGCCGATCCACGGCGAGCCTCGCCAGTAAAATCAGAGGCAAATCGTAAGGGGGCAGCCTGCGGACATTCTTCGGAAACGCATCGCGAGGTACGCTGGCCATCGCCAGGGTAAAGTATCCCAGCACGGTTCGCGGAGCGCCCTCATCGACAGCTACATAGCTTACGCCAATCGAACTCTTCTCCTGATTGGCCCAGATATGGCGTTTCAGGTAGTTGTTGAGCGCCTCGTCACCGCAATCGAAATTCTCAACGTCATCTTGTTCTTCGAGGCGGCTGATAACAACGGCCATCTAGTCCCGCACAGCCCGAATCAGGGCATCCGTAGGGCGGTTCGCTTCCCCTGTGGATATGAGTTCAGCCAGACTCTCCAGTTCGCGCCCGGTCCATTTGATTTCGACCCGTGGCAGGACCAGGTCCGGGGCCACGCGTTCCAGCCGCGGAAGAAGCAGAACCTGGCGTTCCCCGTTCGCGCCCTCACTCACAATCCGGCGCCCCAATTTTCGCTCCGACACGGCCCATCGAAACAGCGCCAGGGCATCGGATAGGAAGTCGGTGTTGCTCGAGAGCTGCAATTCTGCTTTGAGCAAGCGCACCGAGCGATCTTCCGCTGGCGCAAGGTCCGCCTGGAACTTGGCCTTGCGCCGAGGTGTGATCGCCGGAGCTTCGATTCGTTTCTTTTTGGTCTTCAGCGCCATTGCCTGCCTGCATGTTTTCGAGACATATCCTCACTCCACTTATACTCCGAATGCATACTGTTTATGGAGTCAAATCGGATACCGAGTGACTCCGTTAACGACGGCTTTCCGTCCGCCCCGGCGGAACGCCAGAGCCGGCCAGCGCCCCACGCAAGAGCCCAGCCAGGGTCGCGGCCTGGCTGGCAGCCAGCAGCAGACTCAGCGCGACGCCCCGCCAGCCTGGTTCTCTCTTTACCCCATACAGGAGGAGTTGCAGGTACCACGCGGGGGCGCTGAAGTCCGCTGTCTTCATCCCCTTCCGCTTACACGCCCTGCGGAAAGCAGCGGTGCCTCCGCCATACAGGTAATGGAGGTGAATGAATTCGCGGAGGCTGAGACGGCGCGCGTGCTGCACGACCGCTCGCGGCGCGTGCACGAAAAGACCGCCACGCGAGCGCCAGCGGTAGCAGAACTCGCGGTCCTCCCCGAAGCGCAACTGCTCGTCGAACCCGCCCAGTGCCAGGAATTCATCCCTGGGCACGCTCACGTTGTTCGTGGGGAAGAACGCTCCAGCCCTTTGGGTGGGGCTGTAGTTCTGGTACAGGAAGTCCATCAGAAGTTGCGTGGCTTGGGCGGGGAGATTTCTGGTGTAAAGGTTGGTGGTCCGGCCGCCGCAGACCGCCGCCGGAGCTTTCTGTAGCGCTTGATCCAGTTCTCGCAGCCAGCCGGCGTCCGGCAGGCAGTCGTCATCGGTGAAGGCCAGATAGCGCCCGGCAGCCTCGCGTGCCCCGTAGTTGCGTGCCGCCGCAGGACCCAGGTTCTCTTGGCGCAAAAGCCGCACTTTGGGCTGGTTTAGAAAGGCCGAGACTGTCTCGTTCAACAGAACCGGGCCGCCGTCATCCACCACGATCACCTCGAATCTATCGGCGGGGTAGTCCAGCCGGGTGAGGGAGTGCAATAGCTGAGCCAGGCTTGCGGCCCTTCCATAGGTCGGCGTGATTACGGAGAAATCAAGCATTGGATCGGCCCTGGGCGCGAGCGGATATTACCTCCAGATCCTGGCGGGTGAACAGGCTGGCATGCTCCCTTTCGAATCTCATCAACAATGCCTTGGCTGCGCCGGGGCCAAGGGCATAGCCCAGGAACTCTCCGACGGCTCCGGCACAGAGAATCAATATCGCGGGCCCGAGCGCGCCGGCCGTCACTCGAGCGGCCAGACCCGCCCCGCGCGCCTGTGCCAGGATTCGCTTCACCCGAATCAGCGGGAGCAGAGGCGAACCACATCCATACACCAGCCGTCTGGCCGCGGTCCACCCGTGGCACCGCTGGGCGGCGAACACCCGTGATGCCAGGTAGTACTCTCTCACGGCAGGACCGATCCTCGAGTAGTTCAGGTGGAAGACCTTCGCTTCTGGTTCTTGACGCAGGGCCATTCCTCTTGCCCGCAACTCCGCATGTAGTGTGAACTCGGCTTGCAGCATCTCGGGCAGGCGCGGGCCGCATGCGAGGAGCACTTCCTTGCGATAAGACGACTGGTTCCCGGGCAGGTGCTGTATCTGTTCCGGGGCCTCAGCCCGCATGTACATGCCGTAGTAGACCAGGAAACAGCCCCAACTGACGTGGCTGGCTGGGTTGGCGTTCAATACCACGGGTCCCACTGCGGCAAAAGGCGCCCTCGCGTATGCCTTGACCAAAGCCTCTGCCCAGCCGGGATCCGGGTAGGAATGATCTTCGACGAAAGCCACCAGCGGAGCCTTTGCCGCCCGCACCCCTGCCGCCTTGGCCTGGCCGGCGTCGTCCATGGCGCCGTCCTCCACAACCCGAAGCGAGTGCAACCCACGCACCGCATCCTCGGCGGGGGTCACGCCGCTCTTGGAGCGGGTGACGAGGATGCACTCCAGTTCGCTAGCGATGGTCTGAGCTCGCAGGTGGTCCAGCGTCCACCGCAGACACTCCGAGTAGTCTCCGGCCACCACTATGACCGACATCGTGGGGTTATCTCGACTGGCCAAGCCGCCTATCTCCCTTGACTGAAGAACACCGCTTCAGCATTCGCTTCGCGCCCTACATCGCCCCCCTCAAAGCCCGACGCACATTCGCCGCACAAGGGAAGCTGCTGCCAGCTCCGGCGAAACTCACTTCGCAGTCTCTTGTAGCTCTCGCCGTACCAGATCTCCCGGAATCCCTGTTGTTGCAGCGAGCCCAGCGGCCGTCGCTCGTTGTAATCCATGAAACACGAGCACACAGTGCCGTCCCAGTGCACGGTCGGGCAATTCCACAGGTTCCGGCACGGATTCCGCGAGACTCGGACCGGTGTCCTGGTGTCCTGCGCCAGCAGCGGCAACTGAAACCTCGACTCGCTTGGAACCAGGCCGCCTCCTGTCGTGCCGGGCACGAAATGGAACTTGCGGAGCGTCAGGACATCGACGCCGAGGCTTTGTGCGAACTCCCGGAGCAGCGGGACCTCGTGCTCGCAGTGCTGCATGACGATGAACCGCAGGTTGACGATGGGAGTGCGGCTCCCCGACCGGCGCTTCTCGGCCACAACCCGGCGGATGCCCTCCAGCACCGTGTCCAACCGTCCCTTCCGGCGAAAACGCTGATAGGTTTCCTGGCTGATGCCATCCACCGAGCACACCAGGACGTCCAAGCCCGACTCGACAACTTCGGGCGCAAGATCGCCGCCCGCGAAGACGTGGCCGTTGGTGCTCGATATGACCTTGATCCCAGCCTGCCGCGCGTAACGAATCATGTCGAAGGCGCGTGGATTGAGAAACGGCTCCCCCCAATCCCAGAACAGGATCGCCAACAGAGAATCGCGAAGCTCGTCCACGAGTTTCCGAAACATGGCCAGATCCATGTCGCCCGCAGCCCGGCCGAGGCCCGTTGCGACCGGACAAATCGCGCACTCGAGGTTGCAGCGGCTGGTGGGCTCCACCTGCAAGATGGTAGGGAGGCCCCATGGCCTGGACGGCTTGAAATAGACCGAGCTCTCGGTGAGGAACCAGTTGACCACCTTGCCCAGCCGCAAACCTTCGAAGTGCAAGGGGACGAGATCCACGTCGAAGGAGAGTCTGCCAGAAGCAAAAGCGGAAACGACCTGGGCCGGTTTCCGGGTCACCTGGCGGGCACCTTTGCACTGGAAGGAACGAGCGGAGCGATCCACCGCCAGACGCGAAACACCCTGCGGTTGTCGTGCCAGAAACAGCAATTCGGACAACTGCACTCTCGGTCCATTCGAGCAAGCTGTTGCGGGTCCGAAGACCGGCGGCGAAAGTCCCGGTACGCGGGTCCGTCCCAGATCTCGATGAAACTATGCTCCGTCAGCCGCCCCATCGCCTGCTTGCAGCGGCAACACGGAAGAACGGTCCCATCCACTTTGACGTAGCTCTGAAACCAGCCGGCGTAGCAGGGGCAGGCGCGCCAGGCATGGCGGCCGAACCGGACCCGATCGAGGTACTCGCCAATATTGTGGGTGATGCCGGCCCGTTCAAGCTGCTCTCTCGCCGCCAGCAGGTCTGGCCGCATCACCTCGACGTCTTCTTCCGAGAGACACTCGCTCTCGAACTGGCCGTCATAGTCGCGAAAGACCCCGAACGTGACCCTTTCACAGCGGCTTGCCAACGCCAGCTCCACGCGTTCGCCGATGTTTCTGTAGTTGCCCCGGTTCAGAGGCATCTGGAGGTTGATGATCGGGTGAGGTTGTCGCGCCAGGAGTCTCGCCCGGCGAATCAGTTCGATGCCTCTCTTCCTCCGTTCAAGGAAGTCCGCGCTCACGCCCGGGTGCCAGACCGCATGCTCGGACGGGTTCACCGCCCAGAACGCGATGCTCAGCACGTCGAGCGTGCTTCGGACCAGCCGCTCGGCCATCGCTTCGTCGATGAGTGTACCGTTGGTGAAACACTCAACGGTCAGACCGGCGTCCTTGAAGGCAGACGTTATCTCGCATAAACCGGGATGCAGCAGCGGCTCGCCTTCGCCCGACAGGAGAACCTCGCGGGTACCCATCGAGGCGAGGCCCCGCGCAAGTTGCCGGGCAGTTTCGACCGGCAAGTCCTGGACAGAATGGTCTCCCGGTGAAAGCTCGCGGGGTTGGACACAGTGGAAGAAGCAGCCCCGGCAGACGTTGTTACAGCGACGCGTCGTGTCGACAGTCACGTAAGCGGGCCCGAGGTACGCTCTCTCGCCGTCAGCGAGCCCGCGCAACAGTGCCACGCGGCCTGCCAGCCTCGCATACTGAGCTCGCATGTCTCAGACCATTGTAGTTGCAGTAGTGCGGCCAGTGGTGCTCTCAGTTAGTCTCCGCTTCCGCTTCCGCCAAAGAGGCTGTGGCGGCCTATTTGGCAGAAGGTTGCGCTCGACCGCTACCAGTGGGACGGGGCATAAGCCCTCCTAATCCGATCCTCCCCACGTCAGAATTGGCGGACCGTGTCCTGGCGCTACTTCGCCGGAGCGGGGGCAGGCTGAGCGGACGGAGCCGTCGACTCGGCGTTCTGCCCATAAGGGCAAGCGAAGCCACGGCCCATGCCGCCCGCCATCCCGCGGCCCATCCCGCGACCCATGCCCCGCCCCTGCTGGCCGCGCATGCCAGGAGACATCATCTGGCCACGCCCCTGACCGACGGGCATACCCGTGAAGTCGCAGATGCCGTCTCCGTTCCGGTCACACCATGCGTTGGGTGCGCCACCGGGGCCCGGGCCCTGCGTGTGAGGGGCTGACTGGTTCGCATTCTGACCAAAGGCTGCAAGGCCCGCCACAATGACGCCTGCCGCCAGGACAAACAGTGTCGATTTCATAATCAACCTCCACCAAGGACGGTGCAATGCCGATGCCAAGTCAGGGCTTCTCTTAGAATGCACAAGATGCGGAACAGGATCATGGCCGCAGTGCGCGACTCTTGCGCAGTGGAAATCCTGAGAATGCAGGACTTGCGCGATCCCTAGACGTCCCATTCTTGGTCAGAGGCCGGGTCTGCCGCGCCCGCGGGCTGAGGAGCGCCCTTCCGGGCGGACATGCGGCGCATCAGCCGAACGGTGAACGCCAGACCCAGAAGCAAGACCGCCCATGGGACCACCTGCATCCACCACCCCTGTGAGCCTTCGGGCTCAACCAAGACGCGGGCTCCGTAGCGCTGCTTGTAGGCTTCAACGATCTCACGATCGGACTTGCCCTCATCCACCCATCGAGCAATTTCAGCCTTCATTTGCAGGGCAACCTCACTGCGGTGCCGGGAAACAGGTTCTGCCCAACAACAAGGCGCCAGAAAAGTCTCTTCGAGGGCTTCAATCCTGGCACGCTGGTCACCCAGGGAACCGCTGGCGCTGAGAAGCACCGGCAGAATCGCGAAGAGGGCATACCGCCGGATCATTTTGTGGACCTGTTCATGGGCGGTCCGCGCCGTCCGCCCATCCAAACCGGCCGGCCGGAGTCGTCCCTCAACCTAAGGACCTGGCCCGTGGCCGGCAGAGTCACGGTGATCGCGACGACGCCGTCGTTCACCTTGTAGCCGGTGACAGCCACTTCGTCGCCCGCCTTCGGATTGAAATCCTGCTCCATCAGGTACCGCATCGATCCCAGCGCTACCCTGACCGATCTTGTCGGGGGTCCTTACCTCCAGGTAGGGCATCCCCTGACCCCTGGCGAGTTGGATCTTTTCTATCTTTCCCTTCAGCTCGACCTTGGGACTACCCGCGATCGGAGCCTGCATGCCCGATGGCTGTGCAAGGACAGCGCTCGCCACCGCCAGGCCGGTCAGTACCAGGAATTGGACGCGTTTCATACGGTCTCCATCGTCTTGCCAAGCAATCGGATGTCCATTCCCCCCGGCTGAGAATGTCACAATGACCATTCAGGCTGAATCTAACATGGGTAGCGTGCCACGCAGCACCAAGATCCTCTCGCGTCTGCTGCTACCGGTGGTCATCGTAGCACTGCCGCTGGTCCTGCTTGTTGAGTTCGGTCCGCACTCTCCGAGAGCTGGATGAGCAGAAGGCATTGTATCTTCGGAATCATGTGGCGATGCTGGCGGGCCGCCTGGAGAACCTGCCGGCGTCCGAGGCGGGAGCCGCGGCGTTCGACCAGCTCAGTGCGGACGAGCCCAGCCTGATGGACCTGGAATTGATCGAGCGCGGAAAGGCGGGAGATGAGCCGCGCCTTCAGCCGATCTGGGATGGGCTGGAGTTGTTCCGCACCGGGTTCATCCAGGAAGGTGAGGGGCCGGTTTACCGGGCCTACGTGCCGTTCCACTCCAGTGCGGGACTGCGAATCGCGCGCATTGATCTGGATGGCAGGGCCGCCGATTTTCTGGTGGTCCATGCGCGTCACAACGTCATCGTCGCTTCCCTGGGCGCAGTCGTGCTTGTGATGCTGTCGTTGTACGGGATTTGGGCGACCCGGCGGGCGGCGCTGCTCGAGATGCAGCGACTGGAACTGGAACATCTCGCTCACATGGGCAAGATGGCTGCCGTGCTGGCGCATGAGATTCGCAATCCCCTGGGGACGATCAAAGGATTCGCCCAGCTCGCCGGCGAGAAAACGGACGCCTCTGTCCAAGCGCTTCATGCAGCCGATTCTGAGCGAGACAGGACGGCTGGAGGGCCTGGTCAATGATCTTCTGCTTTATGGCAGGCCCCCTGCGCCTTCGGTGCGCATGGCGAAGTGGGAAGAGACGCTGGGTCCGCTTCGGGCGCACGCCCAGCAGATCATCGGAGCTCGCGATATCCGGTTCGTGCCTGACAACCCAGAGCTCGAGTGGGAAACCGACCCGCACCTTCTTCAGGAGGCGTTGCTGAACCTCATCCGCAACGCAGCGGACGCCATCGGCGACGCAGCCGGCGGCGAGGTGAGGCTTGAAGTCCGCCGCCGCGAGCCGAAGGGACTCACTCTGTCGGTCATCGATAATGGCCCGGGCCTGTCGGAAGCCGCCAGGTCGAGGCTCTTTGAACCATTCTTCACCACCAAGGCCTTCGGGACGGGCCTGGGACTGGCGATCACCCGGAGGCTGGTTCAGTCGCTGGGCGGCGAGCTTTCGATGAACCCTGGCAAGCCGCATGGCACTGAAGCAGTCCTCCGCTTCCCCGGCATCGCGGCCAAGGAAGTTGAGCCGGCTTAGAAGGGAATGTATGGAACGGATTCTAATTGTCGACGACGATCCCGGATTCAGGAACCTGTTGGAGACAATTCTTGTGGGCGAGGGCTATGGCGTCGAGAACGCCGGTTCGGTGGGCGAGGCGTTGCGGGCCGGCGCGCGCCGGAAGTACGACCTGGTCGTCGCGGACCTGAAGCTTCCCGACGGGGATGGTTTGGAGGTGCTGCGCTGGTGGATGGAGAACATGCCCGAGACCCCCGTCATCATGATCACGGCGTTCGGTACAGTCGCATCCGCGGTGGAGGCCATGAAACTGGGAGCGGTGGACTACCTGGGCAAACCGCTGAGCAGCCCGGACGAGCTGCGTTTGTTGGTGCGCAAGGCGCTCGACCAGCGCCAATTGGCCGAACAGTTCCAACTGCTCCGCGAGGAAGACGCCGCTCGATTCTCCTGCGGCGATCTCGTCGCGGACGACCCGAAAATGGCGCGGGTTCTGGATTTGGCCCGGCGGGTAGCTCCCACAATCACAACCGTGCTCATCACCGGTGAGAGCGGAACGGGGAAAGAACTCATCGCGCGCTGCATCCACAAGAACAGCCCGCGCTCACAGAAAATCTTCGTTGCGGTCAACTGCGCGGCTCTGGCGCCCTCGCTGATTGAGAGCGAGCTCTTTGGACACGAGAAGGGCTCCTTCACGGGCGCTGCCGGCCAGCACCTCGGCCGCTTCGAAAGGGCCCACGGCGGCACGCTGTTCCTGGACGAAATCGGAGAACTTGACGGGAATCTGCAAGCCAAGCTGTTGCGAGTCCTGCAGGAGAAGACTTTCGAGCGCGTCGGGGGCACACGGGAGATCGCCGTGGATGTCCGGGTGATTGCCGCCACCAACCGGAACCTCAAGCAGAGCGTGGCGGACGGCAAGTTCCGCGAGGACCTGTACTATCGCCTGAACACGTTTCCCATCGAGGTTCCGCCGCTGCGGGACCGGCCTTCGGACATCCCGAGACTCGCGCGCTTCTTTTTGGGCAGGGCGGCTCGGAACCTGGCCAAGCCCCATCTCGCCCTCACGCCGGAAGCTGAGAAGGTTCTGCTGGCCTATGGGTGGCCCGGAAACGTGCGCGAACTCGAGAACACCATGGAGCGGGTCGCCATCCTGTGCGATGACGTGATTGAGCCGGACGACCTTCCCGTCACCAGTAGCGGTCCGGCGCGGCCGGTGCTATTCAAGGATATCGAGCGCCAGTCGATCGAGGATGCACTCCGTGCCAATGACGGCAACCGGACCAAGACGGCCAGGCAGCTCGGCATCAGCCTGCGAACGCTCCAATACCGTCTGAAGGAATACGGCATCACCCCGTCCAGAGACTGATTCAGGCCGTCTTGGCATAGACGGTCAACACCGGGCAAGGGGCGTGGCGCACCACCCTGGCCGTGGTGGAGCCCAGGACGGTGCTGTCGAAGAATCGCCGGTGCCGGGCGCCCATCACCAGAAGATCGCACGGCATTTCCCTGGCGAGAGCAACGATTTCCTCGGCGGCTTCGCCCTCGCGTGTCACTTCCCTGATGGTGCAGTGCGACCGGACCTCATGCCGGCACCCAGGCGCACAGATCGCCGATCGCTTGTCCCGTGTGCTCCTCTTTGACGTGCACGGCGACGATGTTGCCGCCAAAACAGCGCGCCAGATGCGCAGCCATCGACAGCGCCTCACGCGCGGCCGGTGTATTGTTCACAGGGCAAAGAATAGTTTTGGGGGGCATCATTGCGGCTGTCGTGTCCCCGCGCACCGTGAGGACCGGGACCGCGCTCTCTCTCAGAACCCTCTCAGCCACGGAGCCCAGCATCAGCCGGTTTACGCCGCTCCGGCCGTGGGTGCCCATGACAACCAGGTCGGCTTTGATGTCCCGTGTTACTCGGAGGATGCCGTCGACCGGCATCGCCTCCACCACCTTCACCTCGGTCCCGGGGCCAGCTTCCACGCCCAGCTCAGCGTCCACGAAACGGCGCAAGGCCGCTTCAGCTCCCTGAAAAGCGTCGCGGAACTGGTGCTCCAACTCCCCTACCTGGCCTTCGGTGAAGTACGGAGGCGGCGAGAACGATTGCGCATATGCCACGACCAGCCGGGCATTCCCACAGCGTGCAAGCAGTGAAGCATACCGCAAGGCGGCGGATGAAAGATCGCTGAAATCCACCGGGCACAGAATCTGGCGAAGTTCCATGGCAACAATTGTCTCCTTAGTATGAAGATGCACTCGTCCAACGCCGGTGACGTGCCATTCTCGCCGTTGCGCAGCGTCTGCGCGGTCCTGCGCGGGGTTTGCGTGCAGCAGGCCTGCGGACGGCCCTTAAATGGCAGCAAATGCAGGCTTCAGGCCCTGGAATGCAAGTTGCCTCTGTGACAGCCAGGTCACAAAGGAGACCGACAACATGAGAAAGAGTCACCTGGCAATCGCAACACTGTTCCTGTTCAGCGCGGGTTCAACCCTCGCGCTTGTTCCACCCGCCTTCGGTCAGAACGGCAACCAGAATCCGAATCAGGGTCAGGGCCCGGGCCAGCAGCGGGGCCAGCGCAATGGCCAGAAAACCGGGCCGCAGGACGGCTCCGGACCGATACACGAGCCCGGTACAGGCGGCGGCGCCGGTGCAGGGCAGCGCAACGGCAAGAAACTTGGGCCGCAAGATGGTTCCGGACCAATCCACCAGCCCGGCACGGGTGGTGGCACTGGTGCGGGACAGCGTCGCGGCCGCAGGTAGGCGGTTTCGACCCTGAGAAACGCGCACGTCAACCTCAGCGAATTCAGTCTAGCGCTCAGCCTCGGGTCATTCGCGGCGGGCTTGCTGGGGGCATTGACGCGGTTGGGAGGCGACGGCGCAATCGTACCGTCGCCTACGCTGGCCCCGGGAGTGGATATTCGCTATGCAATCGGCGCGTCTTAGGTTTCGGGGATTGCGGCATCCTCCGGGGCAGCCCCAGCCTGCGCCAAGGAGAAATATTCGAACATTCGGATCGGTATGATTCTAGAGACCGCCACGAGCAGTGGCGCGCGGTTTGGGCAGACCCTTCCCGCCCGTATTCTCGGGATGAGGGTGGGATTCGAGCCCACGGCACGCACCTAGAATCTGCAACTTGCAGATTCCTCGTTGCCAGGAGTGCCATTTCTCCCAGGGCTCCCGTCACGCATTGCCCACAATTGCGCAAAAGAACGCGACGTCTCAAGAAGCCGAACCGGTCCCCCTGTCGGTGCCGCCCGCCTCGTTGCTGACCAGAGCGAAGCTGGTGTGGGTGAATACCAGATCTGACCGGCAGGAGGACGAGCGGCGAAACTTCGTGAGCGACGGCACAGCCGCATCAGCCTCGCGCATCCTCCCAGTCTTGCCAGTCGACATTGTGCACTTCCAGGTAGTGGTCCACCGCCTGTCCGATCGTCGGGAAGAAGTTCTCGACGCCGAGTTCACCGAAGAGACCATACCGTTTCAGGTGATCCTTCACCGGCCCCTTCATTTCCGCAAAGCACAATTCCATGCCCGATTTGTGAAAGATTGCGTCGAGTTCTGCGAGCGCGTCGGCGGCCGTGATGTCGACATCGGTGACAGGTTCGGCCGCAACCACCACCCACCTCACCGGTGCCGGCGCGTCCGCGACGGCTTTGCAGACGTGTTCCTGAAAGATCCGCGCGTTGGCGAAAAACAGCGGTGCATCCCAGCGAAACAACACCAGGCCGGGAATGACTTTCGCCTCCGGATGGCGGCTGATGTCGTGATAACCTTTCAGGCCGTCGACCCGGCCGAGCACGGCATCGTAGGGGCGCCACGCGCGCCAGATGAAGGCCAGCAGAGCCACGCCGACCGCGATGAAGATGCCTTGAATCACGCCGATCAGGGCCACGCCGAGGAAGCAGACCATGGAGAGCGCGAACTCCCCGCGTCGCAACCGATACAGGCGCACCACGCCTGATATCTCAATCAGGGAGAGGCAGGAGCAGATCACAACGGCGCCGAGGGCGGCATTGGGCAAGTTCTTCAGCAACGCTGGCGCAAAGACGAGCAGCAAGGCGATGCACACGGCCCGACCACGCCGGTGATCTGGGTTTTCCCGCCGGCGGCTTCGGCCACCGGAGTGCGCGACGCGCTGCTCGTGATGGGGAAACCCTGGAACAGACCGGCGGCCACGTTCGCCGCTCCCAGAGCGATCAGTTCCTGATTGCCGTCGACATCATAGCCGCCGCGCAACGCGAAGGTCCGCGACAGCACGCTCATGTCGGCGAAGGAAACCAACGCGACGGCAGCAGCACCGCCAAGCATCGCGCCAATGTCGTGAAGCGAAACCGCCGGCACCCGGAAGCCCGGGAGACCTCGCGGAAGCGGCCCGAGCACCGAAAGGCCGGTACGCTCCCCGAGATCGAACAACGCTACGGCGACGGTGGCGGCGGCGACCGCGATCAAGACCCCGGGGACCGCGGGGAGGTAGCGCTTCAAGCCGAGGACCAGGATCAGGCAGGCCCCTCCGATCGCAAGCGCAAACCAGTTTGTCTGCTGGGCCAGGATGCCGCGGACGAAGCCGGCAGTCTCCTCGATCAGGTTCTCGCCGCCGGCGGAGAAGCCGAAGACCTTAGGCAACTGGCCGGCCAGCACGGTGAGCGCAATGCCATTCAGATAGCCGTACCGGATGGGCTTCGAAAGCAAATCGGTGACGAAGCCGAGCCTGGCCATCCCGGCGAGAACGAACAAGAGGCCCGAGAGGATGGAGAGCATTCCGGCGAGGGCCACCGCGCGGTCTGCGTTGCCGGAGGCCAGCGGCAAAATCGTAACGGCGATGATGGCGGCGAGCGAGGAGTCGGGCCCCAGCACCAGGATTCGACTCGGCCCGAAGACGGCGTAGGCGATCAGCGGGACGATGCTGGCGTAAAGGCCGCAAATGGCCGGCAGTCCGGCTGCTTCGGCGTAAGCCATGCCGACAGGGACGAGCAGCGCCGTGAGCACGAGGCCCGCGGCGATGTCCTTAACGAGCCACTCAGGCCGGTAGTTGCGCACCATGGCGACCCCGGGGATCCAGCGGCGCACTCCGCGCCGCGGCGCTTTGCGCGCGAGGGTGTTGAGGTTGGCGGAGGAGGGGGTTGCCATGGGCGCGGCCCGCCGTGATGTTAAGACGTCGCTCATTGTCCCTGATCCCGACGCAAGTCGCAAGCGGCGCGAATCCGCTCGGAAACCATTGATTTCAATGTCAACGGCTACGACGCTTCAAAGAACTCGAGAGCCCGCGTTAGCTCCGCAAATTCGCGAATGATGTAGTCCGGTTCGGTCTCGTTGGGACGAGTCATGTCTTGGGTGTGACGCAACAGGATAGTCTTCATCCCCAGTTGGCGGGCCCCGAAGATATCGCGGTAGCCGTCGTTTCCGACGAAGATCGCCTGGCTGGGAAGAACTTGCAGTTGATCCAGAGCCTTCTGGAATAGCCGGGCATCCGGCTTGCGATACCCATAGTCGCCAGAGATGATGACCGGGTCGAAATACTCATGCAGGCCAACCGCCCTGAGCTCCGGGAGGGCCCAGGCACTCTGGGCGTCGGAAACAACGGCCAGCAGATAGTGCTCCGTCAACTGATTCAAGACCTCCAGCACTTGTGGAAAGAGGATGAGCCGTTTGCGCGAGATTCCGCGCTGCAATTCGGCCAGGAACAAGGGAAGCTGCTGCAACTTTCGGGGAGGCAGCGAGCGGGTAAAATCACTGCCCTGCCGCTCGAGAACTTCTCGCCAGACCGCCACCACGTCGAACTCCGGAAAGCTCTCCGTACTCCGCTCGAACTGTTCCTTCATGATCTGGAAATACAGATTGAGGACTTCCCAGCGATGGAGCGTGATGCCTTGGTACGTGAGAAAATGCGCGATGGCGCGGTATGCCTGCTCCATCCGCTCATCTGTTTCAATGTCAATCAGCGTCCCGTTGATATCGAAGATCAGTGCGCGGATATCCATCACGATGTCCGCAGAATGATCTTGGCTTCCGCGATCAGCCGCTGGCGATGCGCCGCGTGCACCCAGGAGTTGCGGGCAATCCGCAACAGCGTGAGGCCCATCTGGAAAGGTATTCTGCGAATGATGGACTGGAATGCCCGATCGCGGTCCGGGAGGTGGCAGGCATACTCCCAGAGAAAGTGGCTGATAAAAGGTTCGGCGGCATATTTGTTTCCGGTCGCCTGCAGGTAGAAGTGCTGTAGTTCTCCCGCAATCCGCCCGAGGTCAAAGACGCGGTCGGCACGCCTCATTCGTTCCAGGTCGATCGCCATGACGCTCAAGCCTTCACCGAACAGGAAATTACTGGGCGTGGCGTCGCCATGTACGAACACCTGCCGGTCCTCCCACATGCGGGGCTTCTCCCGCCATAGGTCTCGCAGCCAATACAACTCGTCGGCATCCCAGGCTCCTATGATGTGCTTGCTTTCCAGGTTCTTCACCAGCCGGTCCATGTACGCGCAATCTTCGCGGAAATCCACACCGTGACCGTTCGCGGTTCGGTTGTGGAGGGTCGCCAGAAAATACGCCAGCGCGGTGAGCTTGGCGAAGAGCTGCGGCTGCCGCTCTTGATGGATCGCAGCATCGATAAAGGCGCTTAGGGGCGCCCCTCCGCAGTATTCCTCGACCAGGACGCTGTTCAGCGACTCATTCGTGCTTAGCGGCCGCACCACATGGTGCGGATAGCCGGCCAGCCCATACCCGCGCAACACATGCAAGTTCTAGAACTCCCGCCGCATGCGCTCCATGGCAACCGGCCCATGGTGGCTCCCATTCACAAAGAACTTGCCCACCACCTGAGCGCGGCTGTTGCTTTCCTCATAGCGGTACACTTTCGTTTCCTTTAGACAGAAAACGCGAAAGTCCACCGGTCGCCCGGTCACGCCCATGTTCGGTAGAACCTGGTGCGACAGATAGGCATGGAGCGGATCGTCCGCGCGCAAATGTCCCGCATATTCACCCGGCATCCATTTTCCCTGAGCAGGTTACCTGCCGCGCGAAGAGCGAAACCTCTCAAGCAGTTGCGGGGGTGGGGCGTCTGCAACTTCCGCACTCACGAGCAACTCTTGCATCACTTGCGTCACGACCCCCGCTTTTCTGCTGCCGTCCTTCTGGGGTTGAAGCGATTCGGGCCTTAAAGGCTAAAACGCCCAAAGGGCTGGTCTGGCCCGATACGTGCTAACGAGCGGGTGTAACACTCGACAGGAGCCCCTTTATGATCCAACTTCCTGCACTGCCATTCGCCAAGGGCGCGCTGAGCCCGCACATCTCAGCCGAGACCATCGAATACCACTACGGCAAGCATCATCAAGCCTACGTGAACAACCTGAACCAGCTCATTCCCGGCACCAAGTATGAGAACCTGCCGCTCGAGGATATCGTGCGCTCCTCGGAGGGCAAGATCTTCAACAACGCCGCCCAGGTCTGGAACCACACCTTTTACTGGAACTGCCTGAGCCCAAATGCCGCGGGCAGGCCGGCCGGCGCGTTGCTCCAACACATCGAGCAACACTTCGGGTCTCTCGAGCAGTTCCAGAAACAGTTCACCGAAACCGCCGTCGGCCTGTTCGGCTCCGGCTGGGCCTGGCTCGTCCAGATGCCGAACGGAACTCTCGAACTACGGTCGACCAGCAACGCCGGCACCCCGCTGACGACCCAGGACAAGCCCCTGCTGACCTGCGATGTTTGGGAGCACGCCTACTACATCGACTACCGCAACGCGCGGCCCAAGTATGTCGAGGCCTTCTGGAAGCTGGCCAACTGGGACTTCGCCGCCAAGAACCTAAAAGCTTGAGACAGTCGCAAAAGGGTGCTGTCCGGCAATGCACCTCTGCCGCAAGCGAATAACCGTGGAAACGAGGCGCAGGTTGACGGCAAAGATGGATTTGCCTGCCTGGATGTCAATCCCCACCTGGCGCAAGTCGCCAACGGGACAACAATGAAGCGCGAACGCACAAAGTGAGAAAACAACCAATGGGATTCGAACAGTATAATGAGCCCGCAAACGACTTACCCGAGGAGACGCGTACATTCGCCCGAATAATCGTTTCTCTTGGCGAAGAGGCGGATGCCATCAATTGGTACGAACAACGGATGGCAGTCGAAAGGGACAAAGTAGCTAGATCCATTATGGACGATGCGCAGGGTGAGGAGTTCAAGCACTTCGGTATGTATTTGGAGTTTCTTTTACGGCGTAAGCCAAAGTGGCAAGGAATTATGAAAGGCATTCTCTTTCAACCGGGCGACATTGTCAAACATGGAGATGCGGCCGAAAAAAAGAACGACTAATGGTTCCAAAGTAAAGAGACTAAGTGGCGACAGGTATCTCAAAGAAGACGGACCGCGCGGTACCGGGAAACCCTGACAGCCTGGGTGTTATTTCGGGAACGGGTGACTCAGCTCTGGCGACGGACCCTGTTGTGCCGCAGCCAGACGCACCGAGTTCCTTGGACCTGTATGCACCGCTTGGCGGTGCGTTGGATTCCTCAGCCGCGTGTGCTCCACCCGTATCCTGAGCGTGGCTTTGCCGTGAGATATCTGAGAAAAGAGCCGTATGCGCTAATGAGCGCCCGTACGGATCTGCGGGGGGATGCTGAGCGATTGGCATCCCTACCGCGACTGGTATACCCCGTAATGCCTGTTTTGGCAAAGGAGGAATTTGTATGCGCAGTAAAAGTATCTTTGCACCCGCGCTCGGAGTGGCGGCCTTCTTGCTGTTGGTCGTCGCCGGAGCGTCCACACAGGGAACCTTGCTCACAAATACAGAAGAACTGGGCAAGGAGCTATTCTTCGACACGAACCTGTCTACCCCGAGCGGGCAAGCCTGCGCCGCCTGCCACGGCCCGGAGGTAGGCTATACTGGGCCGGACGCGGCCATCAATGCTGCCGGGGCGGTCTATGAAGGTGCCATGTCGGGTCGCTTCGGCAACCGCAAGCCGCCTTCTGCTGCCTATGCCGGCGACAGCCCGATCCTACATTGGGATGGGACGACATGGGTGGGTGGCATGTTCTGGGACGGCCGGGCCACCGGCTGGACCCTCGGCGACCCGCTGGCTGAACAGGCCCAGGGTCCCTTCCTGAACCCCCTGGAGCAGAACAACGCCAGCGCGCAGGCTGTGATTGATAAAGTCCTGGACTCCACCTATAGAGGCCTGTTCCTGCAAGTCTGCACCGACTCCAACAGTTATTACGAGTGCATCGGCCGCTCGATCGCTGCCTACGAGCGGTCGAAGGAGGTGAATCCCTTCAGCTCCAAGTTCGACGCCTACCTCGACAACAAGGGCAAGCTGACCAAACAAGAGAAAGACGGCTTCCAGCTCTTCCTGCACAAAGGAAAATGCGCCGCTTGCCACAGCGTCACACCGGGACGGAGCAGCGAGCGACCGCTTTTCACTGACTTCACCTACGATAACCTGGGCGTGCCCCCGAACCCGGCGAACCCGTTTTACAATGAGCTTTTCTGGAACCCGGCTGGCGCGGGCTGGGTTGACACGGGGCTGGGCGGCTTCCTCAAGGCTGCGGGTTATTCTGAGACGGTTTACATGGCTGAATGGGGCAAGCATAAGGTTCCAACCTTGCGCAACGTGGACTTGAGGCCAACCAGGAATTTCGTGAAGGCGTACGGCCACAACGGCTACTTCAAGTCCCTGGAGGAGGTCGTTCACTTCTACAACACCAGGGACGTTCCCGGCGCGGGATGGCCGCTGCCAGAAGTGGCCGCAAACATGAACACCGCCGAACTGGGTAACCTCGGACTGACGGACGCGGAGGAGGAGGCCATCGTCGCGTTCCTGGGTACCCTCTCCGATGGCTACGTGCCCAAGTAATAGCAGGCAATCTGCAATCTCCGGCCATGCCATTTCCGAAGACGTTACGGGCGGCCGCGCAGGACCGCCCGTAGCTTGATTGGCGTTGGACCGGTCCTGTTCCTGGCGGCAGAAGCCCACCAGGTGCTAGAAGGTGACGTCGCCGAAGTCAGCGAAGAGCAAAATCTGCCTCAAGGATCTTCAACGTCAACGCGCACACAAATGCGCAAAGGAGAATCTCAATGTCATACATTACTGTCGGGAAGGAAAACTCCGGCAACATCGATCTCTACTATGAGGACCACGGCTCGGGTAAGCCAGTCGTCCTCATCCACGGATATCCGCTGAGCGGTGCTTCCTGGGAGAAGCAGATCGTGGTGCTTCTGGCCGCGGGTCACCGTGTCATCACCTATGATCGCAGAGGATTCGGCAAGTCCAGCCAGCCAACCACCGGCTACAACTACGACACCTTCGCCGAAGACCTGCATGCGCTCGTGACGCAGCTCGAATTACGTGATTTCGCGCTGGCCGGTTTCTCTATGGGAGGCGGCGAGGTGGCGCGCTACATAGGGAAGTATGGATCGAAGGGAGTGAGCAAGGCGGTATTTATCTCGTCGGCCCCCCCCTTCCTGCTGAAGACGCCGGACAACCCGGAAGGTGTGGACGGCAGTGTCTTCGAGGGGATTAAGAAAGCCGTCGCCGCAGACCGTTACGCGTTCTTCGCCGAGTTTTTCAAGAATTTCTATAACACGGATCTCCTGCTGGGGAAGCGTGTCAGCGAACAGACCGTTCAGTCTAGCTGGAACGTCGCAGCCGGCGCCTCTGCTACGGCCAGTCTTGCTTGCGTGGCCACATGGTATGAGGACTTCCGCAAGGACCTGACCCGTGTCGACGTGCCCACGTTGGTGATTCAGGGGGATGCGGACCGAATTCTACCGATCAGTGCCACGGGAGTCCGGACCGCCAAACTGATCAAGGGAGCCCGCTTATTGGTGGTGAAGGACGGGCCGCACTGCATCACCTGGACCCACGCGGACGAAGTGAACCACGAGCTAGTGAACTTTCTTGGGGAAGGGATCGGGAAGCGCGCAGGTTAAGCGCCTCAGCAAGACCACGGCGTCAACCCATCCACTGAGGATTGTTGGCGGTACCGTCAAACTTGGCTGTGGTCTTGAAGGGTTCGTACTTTCCGGTCATGGCGGCCGCCCTGGTCTTCGAGAGCAGAGCTGATACTCGGGCCGTATCCATCGGCCGGAATGTGCGCGCGGCTTCCATAGCCTGATCAAGCCGTTCCATGCTCTCGCATCCGGTGATAACCACGGAAACCGGCAGATTCAGCGCGTAATGCAGGCACTCGGCAGGTGTGACCGTTCCGCTCTTAAGGAGGTTTCCGTCCCCCATCGATTTCATGCCGAGCACGGCAATTCCTTGCTCGACGAGTTTGGGTATTACCTGTTGCGCAAAGCTGCGGAAGTGAGCGTCCATCAGATTCAGCGGCATCTGGCATGAGTCGAAATGGAAACCATGGGCGGCCGCGACCTCGAGCATTCTCAGGTGCACCGCCGGATCCTTGTGCCCTGTGAAGCCGATGTATCTAATCTTCCCTGCCTTTTTGGCCTCCATCAGGGCTTCGAGCGACCCGCCAGGAGCGAAGAACCGGTCGGGATCCTCCATCCGGATGTTCTCGTGAAACTGAATCAGGTCGACGTGATCCGTCCGCAATCTTCGCAGCGATTCGTCAACCTGCCGGGCCGTGGAGTCTTTCGTCCGGCCATCGAATTTCGTCATCAGGAATACTTTCTCCCGATACCCGTCACCAAGCGCCAGCCCCATGCGGCGCTCGCTTTCCCCGTTGTGGTAATCCCAGCAGTTGTCCATGAACGTGACACCGCGGTCGATGGCGCCGCGGATGATGCGAATCCCTTCGTTCGGGTCCTGAGGGCGACCGATGTGATGGCCGCCCAGCCCGATCGCCGAGACTCTTTCGTTGGTCCTTCCGAATCTCCGATAGATCATTGCGTTCCCCTGGGCCTTGCCCGTCGCCGCTATGCCGATACCCGCTAGGACACTCAAGACGTTCCTTCGTTTCATGCCACTAGCTACGCACACGACGGGCCAAAGTTCTTCCTAGGTATCGCAATGACGTCTATGGGTCGAGCGTCGACCACGCCGAATGAGATAATCGGCTGGCCGCGCACGAACCGGGTGCAGCTATTTCTGGGCACACTGCAGATTCTGCTTACCGGCGGCGCGTCGTTCTCGTTGACGCTCTCGGCGGAGGTGCGTGCCGTGATCACACGTGGTCATGGGCCCATGTATTGTGACCAGCCTGGCTGCATCTACCTAAACGCACTTCGGGCACCAAAAGGTAGTTGTGGATTGGCCTTGCAAATGCTGGAGACTGCAACGTCAGGAGCGATCCTGACCGGCCTTTTGGGTGTTTTGCTGTTTGTGCCCTTGAGCGCTTCAACCGAAGGAGGACGGCGGCAGGGAAGCGTGGTCGTGACTGAAGCAACGTGAAATGAATTGGCGCAGGGTTCTTGCCGTCTCCCCTGCTTTGCGGCACTCCGAAGGGGCGTTAAACCGCCCGTCAGAACAGCCTGGGGAGGCCGACAGAGAAGCTGGTTCGGGAGGTATTAGCATCATTTCGCAAGACGCAATGGAGAGAGCACCCGCGGGGCAACCTAATAAAGGAGAAATCGTTATGAAAGGCTTTGTGAAAAACATTGAGGGTCTCGCCGTCAAGAACGTTGAGTTTCGCCGGGTGCTCTACACGGCGAAGCATTGCCAACTCGTCGTCATGGCGCTAAAGCCTAAGGAAGAGATCGGGGCGGAAGTTCACAATCTCGACCAGTTCTTCCGCGTGGAGGAGGGGACCGGGGAGGCGGTTCTCGATGGCGTACGTACGGCGATCCGGGCGGGCTTCGCGGTAGTCGTCCCAGCTGGGACGAACCACAACATCATCAATACCGGCAGTGTTCCACTGAAGCTCTATACGCTCTATTCGCCGCCCAATCATCGGGACGGAGTCGTCCACCATACGCGCGCCGAAGCAGAGGCCGACAACGAGCACTTCGACGGCAAGACGACGGAATAGAGAGGCGACTGCGCGACAGGTTGGCGTTACACAATAAGGAGATCGATCATGGGCAGAAAAAAAACGACGAGGAGTTCTGGAAAACGTAAACCGACAAAGGGCTCGGCTGCCAATGGAGGTTCACGACTGGCTGCCGGCGGCGAGATGCACCAGGTCGCGGGTGGAATGCACCCCGCGCTGACCACGAACCAGGGTGTCGCGCTTTCCGATAATCAAAACTCGCTCAGGGCCAATCCGCGCGGCCCTACGCTTCTGGAGGATTTCATCCTTCGCGAAAAAATCACGCATTTCGATCACGAGCGTATTCCCGAGCGTATCGTTCACGCGCGAGCGACGGGCGTACATGGATTCTTCGAGCTGACCGCCTCGCTGCAACGATACACCACGGCCAGGATACTCACCGAGGTGGGCGAGAAGACACCAGTGTTTACTCGCATATCGACCGTCGCAGGCGGCGCGGGTTCGGTAGATACCCCTCGTGACGTACGCGGATTTGCGGTCAAGTTTTACACTAGGGAAGGCAACTGGGACCTGGTCGGCAACAACGTCCCGGTGTTCTTCATCCAGGACGCCATCAAATTCCCCGACCTCATCCATGCCGTAAAAATGGAACCCGACCGCGGCTTTCCGCAATCGGCAACCGCGCACGACACATTCTGGGATTTCATTTCGCTCACGCCTGAATCCATGCATATGGTGATGTGGATCATGTCCGATCGCACGATCCCGCGTTCGCTACGGATGATCGAAGGTTTTGGTGTGCACAGTTTCCGGCTGATTAACAAGGCCGGCGAATCCACCTTCGTCAAGTTCCACTGGCGTCCCAAGCTCGGCTTGCAGTCCACCATCTGGGATGAGACCGTCAAGATTTGCGGCGCCGATCAAGACTTTCACCGCCGCGATATGTTCGAGGCCATCGAGGCGGGTAATTTCCCCGAGTGGGAATTCGCGGTGCAGCTTTTCACCGAGGAGGAAGCGGACAGATTTCCATTCGATCATCTGGACGCTACCAAGCTGATCCCGGAAGAACTGGTGCCTTTGAAAGTGATCGGCCGCATGGTGTTGGATCGCTGGCCGAACAATTTCTTCGCTGAAACCGAGCAGGTAGCTTACTGTCCTTCGCATGTGGTGCCAGGCATCGATTTCTCGAATGATCCGCTGTTGCAGGGCCGCTTGCTGTCCTATCACGACACGCAGCTTTTGCGCCTGGGTTCGCCCAATTTCCACCAGATCCCGATCAACGCGCCCAAGTGCCCGTTCTCCAACCAACAACGCGACGGGCACATGCAGATGGCGCAACCGGCGGGCCGGGTCGCGTATGAGCCCAACTCCTTGTCTGAAAACTCGCCGCGCGAAACGCCAGCCAACGGCTTTCATAGCGCTCCGGTAACTGAAACCGGCGAGAAAGGCCGCATCCGTGCCGAGAGCTTCGCGGACCACTATAGCCAGGCGCGGCAGTTCTATCGCAGCCAAACCGCGTATGAGCAGGCGCACATCGCCTCGGCGTTAGTGTTTGAGCTTTCGAAGGTCGAACATGTACACGTGCGTGAGGCGATGGTCGGCCACTTGCTTCATATCGAAGAAGACCTCGCCAAGCGGGTTGCCGCGGGCCTAGCGTTCGACAAAATGCCCGATGCGCCGGCGTCTGCGGCGCCCGTGCGGGAGATGAAG